>JAUICH010000041.1 GCA_030427505.1 Verrucomicrobiia bacterium | reverse complement strand
CTCGTCTCGGCTCCTCTGACTCATTTCGGATGGGCGATCCATCCGGTGTCATCCATTCTGGCGCAACGTAGGTAAATTCCCTCTTCAAGGTTCCTCTCCCCGGTGTCATTTATTTTGGCGCAATTCGAGCCGCCTCACTCACGCAAAGACGTATCGCCAAAGGGCGCCGTTTTCTGATAGACTGAGAAAGATTTTTGCCTACCCCCATGATCTTCCGGATTCATAACTATCTGATACTGGGCCTCTTGGCTGCCGCGACACCACTCGTTCGCGGCGCTGAGCCGGTCGATTTTAACCGGGACATCCGGCCCATTCTTTCGGAAAACTGTTTCCATTGCCACGGCCCGGACGCCAACAAGCGGGAGGCGGACCTGCGCCTGGATGTGGAGGACGACGCCCGGAAAGACCTGGGCGGCTATCATGCCCTGGTACCGGGGAAGGCAAACGAAAGCGAACTCTGGCTCCGCATCGCCACGGAGGACAAGGGCGATCTCATGCCTCCGCCGGACTCCAACCGGCAGCTGACGAAGCGGCAGAAAGACCTGATCAAGCAGTGGATCGACAGCGGCGGAGCCTACGCGGAACACTGGGCCTATGCCAAACCGGTTCGCCCGGCTTTGCCGGAAGTGAAGAATGCCGCCTGGGTGAAAAATGACGTGGATCGCTTCATCCTGGCCCGGCTGGACCAGGAAGGTCTGGAGCCCTCGCCCGAGGCGGATCGCCACACCTTGATTCGCCGGGTTTCGCTGGACCTGACCGGTCTGCCGCCCTCGCCGGAAGAAGTCTCCGCCTTCATCAAGGATCAGTCGCCGGGAGCATACGAGAGAGTTGTCGCCCGGCTCCTGGAGTCCGGCCGCTTCGGAGAGCGCTGGGCCCGGCCCTGGCTGGACCTGGCACGTTACGCGGACTCCAACGGCTTTCAGGCCGACCAATTGCGGGACAGCTGGGCCTATCGTGATTGGGTCATCGATGCCCTGAACGCAAACATGCCCTTTGACCGTTTCACCATCGAGCAGCTCGCGGGGGACCTCCTGCCCAACGCCACCCTGGACCAAAAGATCGCCACCGGCTTTCACCGGACCGTGACCTGCAACGTGGAGGCCGGGGTGCACCCGGAGGAAAACCGCGTCAATCAGGTGGTCGATCGGGTGAACACCACCGGCACGGTCTGGCTGGGCACCACGCTGGAATGCTGCCAGTGCCACGACCACAAGTATGACCCCTTCACGATGAAGGACTACTACAGCCTCTTCGCGTATTTCAACAACACCCCTCTGGAGGTGGAAAACCCTGGCGGGAAAGGCGTGTCCTTCAATTTCTATGGGCCGAAGATGGACCTGCCGCTGGACCCAGAGCAGGAAGCCTGGCGCGCCGGGCTCGCGGCTCGGCTTAAGGATCTCCAGGCCCGCCGGACGGAGCTGGCGGCCGCTTCGCAGGCCCAGCGTCTGGTTTGGGAAGACCGCATGCGCAAAGCCCTGGAAAAACCCGCCGAATGGCATGTGCTGGAAATCGTCAATTTCAAGTCCGAAGGCGGCGAGACGCACCGCGTTCTGGACGATCAATCCGTGCTGGTGACGGGGCCCGTTCCCAATGTCACGCACTATGAAGTGACGGCCAACACGAAGCTCTCAGGCATCACGGCCTTCAAACTGGAGGCCCTGACTCACGAAGACCTGCCGGGCACGGGCCCGGGACGCGGGGACGCGGAGCGGCCGAACTTCATCCTCAGTGAGTTCGAAGTGAGCTGCCAGGAAGCGGACGCCAAGGAACTGGCCAAAGTGCCGCTGGCGGGCGCTCAGGCGGACTTTTCCCAGCCAAACTGGAACGTGGAATTCGCCCTGGATGGCGACCGCAAAACGGGCTGGGCCATCGGCGGTGGCTTCCAGAAAGATCACTGGGCCGTTTTCCCCACGGCTCAACCGGTCGGGAAGGCAGGGCAAACCACTACCCTGCGGTTCTCGATGGACCAGAACTATGGGCGGGGCCGCACCCTGGGCCGCATCCGCCTGTCCGCGCTGGTGGGCGATCTTTCCACCACGGACATGCCGGGCGACCTGAAGGACATCCTGCTGAAGCCCGCCAAAGAACGGTCGAAGAAAGAAGCCGCCAAGCTGGATGACTACTACGCCCAAACCGATCCCGTCCTCAGCAAGCTGGACGCCGAGCTGGCGAAGGTGAAGAAGCAGGCGTCCGCCATCGAACCCAATTCGACTCTCGTCATGGTGGAAATGGAGGAGCCGCGCGAGACCCACATCATGCAGCGGGGCAACTACCTGAGCCCCACGGACAAGGTGTCCCCCACCACTCCGGAACGGCTGCACTCCCTGGACCCCAAGCTGCCAAAGAATCGCCTCGGCTTTGCCCAGTGGCTGATGGACACGGACAATCCCCTGGTGGCCCGCGTCACGGTAAATCGCTGGTGGGCACAGCTCTTTGGACAGGGCATCGTTTCCACCCAGGAAGATTTTGGCACCCAGGCGGAACCTCCCACGCATCCCGGCCTGCTGGACTGGCTGGCGGTGGAGTTCATGGAGTCCGGCTGGGACATGAAGCACATGCTTTCAGTGATGGTCACGTCGGCGGCCTACCGGCAGAGTTCGGACTTCACTCCCACGCTGCTGGAGCGCGACCCGGAGAACAAACTCCACGCCCGCGGCCCCCGCTTCCGCATGGACGCGGAAATGATCCGCGACAACGCCCTGACCGTCAGCGGCCTGCTTTCAACCAAGATGCATGGCGAACCCATCATGCCCTACCAGCCGGACGGGCTGTGGCGGCAAGTGGGCCGAAACGAACCGAAGTGGGTGGACGAGAAAGACGAAAACCGCTTCCGCCGCGGCATCTACGTCATTTGGCGCCGGGCCGCGCCCTACCCCAGCTTTGTGAACTTTGACGGTCCGGACCGTAGTTCCTGCGTGGTGGCCCGGCCCCGGACGAACACCCCGCTTCAGGCTCTCACGCTCTTAAATGACCCCGCCTATGTGGAAATGGCGCTCGCTTTGGCCGACCGCATTCTGCGGGAGAAACCGGACGCCGGCGTGAGCGAACGGATCGATCACGCATTCGAACTGGTGCTGGCCCGCCCCGCGCGCAGCGACGAGCGGGAGTTTCTCCGCGGCATGGTGGAGGAACGGTTGAAGGCACTGCAAAAGGACGAAAAGACCGCCAGGGAAGTCGTCGCGACGGGAAGTCCGGTCTTCAAACCTACGAAAAACCTCAGCACGGCGGAACTCGCCGCCTGGTTCTACGTGGCCAATGTGCTGCTGAATCTGGACGAAACCATCACCAAGGACTGAACCGGCCCCTCTTCCTCTTTCCCAACGCACGCCATGAACCCGTTTAAACCTTCCCTCGAAAGCCTGGCCAGTCAGCACCGGAACTTCACCCGGCGGCAGCTTTTCCAGCAGGCCGGCATGGGTGTCGGCGGTTTTGCCCTGGCCAGTCTGTTGAACCAGGACGCCTTCGGAAACGTGGCCGGGAATGAAGGCGCGGAAAGCGTCCAGCGCCGCGGCATCCATTTTGCCCCGCGGGCCAAGCGGGTCATCTACATTCACTTGGTCGGCGCTCCATCTCACCTGGATCTCTTCGACTTCAAACCCGAACTGCAAAAGCGATCCGGTCAGCTCTGCCCGGAAAAAATGTTTGAAGGGAAACAGTTGGCCTTCATCCGTTCCCGGCCCAGCCTGTTGGGCACGCCAAAGGACGACAAGTTTGCTTTCAAGCGGTGCGGCCGGTCGGGCATCGAAATTTCGGGGCTGATGCCAAACCTGCAGACCGTCGCGGACGAGCTGTGTTTCATCCGCACGCTGCACACGGAACAGTTCAACCACGCCCCGGCGCAGCTCTTTTCGCTGACGGGCTTCGGCCGCTTCGGAAGACCCAGCATCGGTTCCTGGGTGAACTACGGCTTGGGCAGCGAGAACCAGAACCTGCCCGGCTTCGTGGTGCTGGTCACGGGGCAGGTGTTGGGCGCCGGAAACAGCGCCTGGGGGAGCGGTTTCCTGCCCACGGTTCACCAGGGTATCGAGCTGCGCAGCCAGGGAGATCCGGTGCTCTACCTGTCCAATCCCGGCGGGGTCGAACCAGTGGACCGGCGTAAGGTGGTGGATTCCGTGAATCAACTCAACCGCATGCGGCTGGCGAATGTGGGAGATCCGGAAATCGCCACCCGCATCAGCCAGTATGAAATGGCTTACCGCATGCAGACTTCCGTGCCGGAGCTGATGGACATCCAGAGCGAGTCCGCCGCCACGCACGAGATGTATGGCACGGAGCCTGGCAAGACCAGCTTTGCCAACAACTGCCTGCTGGCCCGCCGGCTGGTGGAGCGCGGCGTGCGCTTTGTCCAGCTCTTCGACCAGGGCTGGGACCACCACGGCAGCGTCTTCGATCGCCTGCCGAAGAAGTGCAAAGAAGTCGACCAACCCATCGCCGCCCTTATCAAGGATCTGAAGCAACGCGGTCTCTTGGAAGACACGCTGGTGGTGTGGTCCGCCGAGTTCGGCCGCACGCCCATGGGTCAGGGCACTTCAGGCAGTGGCAACGAAACCAAAGTGGGGCGCGACCACCACAAAGAAGCCTACACCATCTGGATGGCCGGGGGTGGTACCAAACCCGGAACGGTCTACGGCACCACGGACGAGCTGGGCTACGGCGTCGCCGAAAACGGCGTGCACGTCCACGACATGAACGCCACCATCATGCACCTGCTGGGCATCGACCACGAACGCCTGACCTACCGCTACCAGGGCCGCCAGTTCCGCCTCACCGACATTCACGGGGAGGTGGTGAAGGGCATTGTGGCCTGACAATACACCCAGTCCAGCCCCCCGGCACACAGGGGCGGAGTCTTGTTCGCTCAGGCCTGCACCTTATACACCAACCGCACCGGTTGGCCCACCAGCCCGGTTTCCGGGGCAGCTTCCCAAGTGCCGCGGATTTCCACGGTGGTACCGGAACGGGTGTGGTCGAAGATCTTCTCCGCGGCTTCCACCGGCAGCCGCACGCATCCCGCCGAAGCAGGGTGACCCGGCAGGTAGCCCGCGTGAACGCCAAACACCGTATGGTTCAGACGCATCCAGTAAGGCATGGACACATCATAGATGGTGGAAATCTTGCCGGTGCGAACCCGTTCCGTCACCTGGAAGGTTCCGCGCGGGGTGAACTTGCCAGTGCGGGCGGTTGAGATCGGCGCATCGATCGCCACCTGACCGTCCACCAGGAGATAGGCCCGCTGGCGGGCGATATCGATAATCACGCGAGTATTGGAACCCGTGCTGGTGGCCAGTCGAAGATCGTCGATGTGCGTCGGCATCTGCACGGCATTAGGATAGGGGCGGTACTGTGGATTGTTCTCGATAGCAGTGGCGACATCATTTCGATTCTTAGACTTGTCGCGGCTATCGGAGGAGCTGCCGCTTCCAAAGAGCAGCGAAAACAAGCCGCCTTTCTTCTTCGGCTTCGATTCTTCCGCCGGTGGCGCCGTCGCGGGTGAAATGGCAGCCGCCGCCACCATGGGGGCCGCCGCGGTCCGTGTGACCGTGACCCGGGTCACCTGGGCGCCGGAGGACGCTCCCGTATTCCCGGTGCTCGAAACGCGCACACTACCCGGCGCGGCCGTCTCCACTTGGGGTGACGGCTTCGGAGCTTCCTGCCGGGACTCATTCCGGGGCCGGTATCCGCCCCGGGAAAAAGGATTGGCTAAAGCGGGAGCCGCCACCAAAAAGGTCACGGCCACCACGGCGGCGAGGCTCACCGCCAGAGGTTCGCGAGAAGGGAGAATTGAAGCGTCAACTTTCATGTCGCAGCGAGGAAAGAATGGTGGGTCAGTTAGGCCTTTGATCGATCAAGTAGAAAGCTTTTCAGCGTGAAACGTAAAAGAACCTTGGTTACTTTGTGGATACAAGCAGTTCCGCCATTCCACTGATTCCGAATAACATAACGATTATGGCTCTTCTGCCATAACGGATTTCGCCCCAAAACGCAAATCTTGAGTGATACGGCTTTTCACCCTTGAGCGATCCGCCGTTGGCCTCAATCAGTCGTCACCAAACTTCGCCTCCGCCTTTTCGATCTCGTCAGTAAGGGTGCTCCACTGGGAATAGACGGTCTCCAGGTCCTGTTCCGCCTGGTGGTAGTTTTGTGAGGCTAGCTTCGCGGCGGCGGCTTCTTCCTTAAAGAACACGGGGTCGCTTAGCTTCTTCGTCAGTTCCGCCTTAGTTTCTTCCAGTTCCGCGATGCGTGCTTCCACGGCCTCCAGCTTTTCCTGGAGGGGCTTCAGGACGCGCGCCTTTTCCTGCCGGAGCCGGGCTTCCTGCCTGCGCTGTTCCTTTCGACTGCTCCCGGAGGCTCCCGCTCCGCTCGAGGCGGACTTGCCGCCACCACCGCCCGGCACATTCGCCCTGCTCAGCGCGGCATCCACGCTGTCAGTCGTTGTGCCCCCCCGCTCTTCCTGGATCTTATCCAAATAGTAGGAGAGATTGCCGTGGAACACCCGGGGCTTCTGGCCAGGGATGAACTCCAGCACCTTCGTCACGATGGGATCGAGGAAGCTCCGGTTGTGGGAAACGATGACGTAGGTGCCGGTGTATTCGGACAGGGCGTGCTGGAGCACTTCTTGGGACTGCATGTCCAAGTGGTTGGTCGGTTCGTCCAAGATGAGGAAGTTCGCGGGCTGGAGCAGCATGCGGGTGAGGGCGAGGCGGCTGCGTTCCCCGCCTGATAGCACGGACACTTTCTTGAACGCGTCGTCGCCCCGGAAGAGGAAGGACCCTAACAGGGTCCTCAAATTGGTGGAGGACTGCTTCGTGGCGACGGCCTCCACGGTTTCCAGAACGGTCTTTTTCGGGTCCAGTTCTTCGGCGTGGTTCTGCGAAAAGTGGGAGACGATCACCTTCTGCCCGAGTTCCCGGGTGCCGCTAGTGGGGGCTTCCACCCCTGAAAGGATACGCGAAAAAGTGGATTTCCCCGCGCCGTTCACGCCCACAATGGCGATGCGCTCCTCGCGCTCGATTTCGAAATCGACGCCGTTGAGAACGAGGTTGTCGCCGTAACGCTTCACAATGTTTTCCAGGGTAATGACCGTCTGGCCACTGCGAAGGGGCTGCGGAAACTTGAAGCCGATGGTCGTCTGCTCCTGCTCCAGCTCAATGCGCTCCACTTTTTCCAACTGCTTGATGCGGCTCTGCACCATCCGCGCCTTACTGGCCTTGGCCCGGAAGCGGTTGATCAGCTTTTCGGCTTTCTCGATTTCCCGCTGCTGGTTCTTGTAGGCCCGCACCTGCTGTTCCTTCCGGGCGTCGCGTTCCCGCAGGAAGAAGGAGTAGTTGCCGGAATACTCGTGCACGTCCCCGCGCTCGAAAGCCAGGGTGCGGTTGGTCAGGTTGTCCAGGAAGGCCCGGTCGTGACTGATAAGGATGATGGCGCCTCCGTACTGGTTCAGCCAGTTTTCCAGCCACTGCACGGTTTCGATGTCCAGGTGGTTGGTCGGTTCGTCCAGCAGCAGCACGCTCGGCTCGCGCAGGAGCAGCTTGGCTAGGGCAATGCGCATCTGCCAGCCACCGGAAAAGGTGTCGGTCTGCTTTTGCATGTCCGCCTGGCTGAAGCCCAGGCCGTTCAGGATGGTCTCGATACGCGGCTTCATCCGCGCCAGGTCGTGGTGCTCCAGCCGGAGTTGCAAGTCGCCAAAGACTTCCAGGGCGTCCGCGTATTCGTCGGAACCCGTGTCCTCAATGGCGTCCATCTGCGCCTCTACTTCGCGCAGTTCCGCCTGGAGCTTCAGGACATCCTCAAACGCCGTCTCCGCTTCTTTGAAAAGCGTGGTGCCAGAGTGGTAGACCCCCTCCTGCGGCAGGTACCCGACGGTAACCTGCTTTGGTTTAGCTACCCGGCCGGTGTCCGGTGATTCGATTCCAGCGATGATCTTTAACAGGGTCGACTTGCCCGCCCCATTGGGCCCCGCCAGTGACATGCGTTCGCGCGCTCTCACTGTGAACGAAAGCTCGCTGAAGAGAACTCTCGCGCCGAACTGGATGCTTACGTTTTCGACCGCCAACATGGGCCGGCAATGTAATCAGAATTGGAAGAACCGACAGTAAAAGCGGTCCTGCCACCAAAAGAGTCGCGGCTAGGTTCATGGGACGTTGGATGGTGTTGACCTTGGACCCTCAGGAACTATGAGAAATTTGACGCCGTCAGATTAGCTCAGAAATCCTGAAAATTAAAAGCCCTTAATCGACTATCTTGCACATTACAGGCTCTGATACTTGTCTCCAAAGCCGCTGCCGTGCCGTTTTCGCCAAATATTTTGTCGAATACTGGTGCCTCGCCCTTACGTTCTGGCTGGTTCCCACGTTGGAACTCCGGCAAAATGAGGGCCTCTCCCCGGTGATTCATGAAACCTCCCCGCCCTAATCTTTGGCTCCAGTATTCAGCCGCCATCGTGCTTGCGCTGGCCGGAATCATTTCGGCTTGGGCCGAAGATGCGAAAGAAAACGGTACTCCTGAGGATTCTCCTTCCCCCACGGCTCTCCTCGATCTGTCTTACCAGGAATTTGACCAAACTCCGGCGGGCGGTTGGCGGTCCCTGGCAGCCGACAAGTCCCGCCGGACCGAGGCGGCAGCCTTGATCGAGACTTATCTTTCAAAACATGGCGAGACCGGGCTGGACCGGTTTCAGCGGGCCAACCTGCACTGGCATGCCGCCCAGCTCCTGGCCTTTGCCGGGGAAACGGAGAAAGCCCTGGGTCACATCCCCAAGGCGCGCCTGGAGCCGGAACCCACCGGCAGTCCGCTGTCCTGGAATGACTACGTCGCGGCCACCGAAGCCTTTCTTAGTGGGGATTCGGAAAAGCTGAAGGCGGCGCGAGGGCGCATGGCCCGGCAGAAACCGGACGATCCCAATTTGCCGATCGTCGATTCGCTGATCGCGCACTTCGGCGAGCCGTATGCCACGGCCTACGGGGCGGAGGATGACTAAAGGAGGGACGTGGTTGCGGACTTGTTTCTTTCCGGGATTTCCGGCAGACATGCACTCCGCCCCGAATCCATGAAAACCTCTGCCTTTCCCCTTCCTTTTCCTACTCTTTCCATCCGCCTGAAGCTCATCCTGGCGGCCGGCCTGTTTCTTTCCGCCCCGTCGGCCAGGGCCGCGGATCGCCCGAACATCCTGTTCATTTACACGGACGACCACTCTTACCGCACGGTCAGTTGCTATCCGGAGGCTCACAAGTGGGTCTCCACGCCGAATATCGATGCCCTGGCGGAGCAGGGCGTCCGCTTTGAATACGCCTACATCGGCACCTGGTGCATGCCGTCCCGCGCCACCCTGCTGACCGGCCTGCATTCCTACGGGGTGCAGTCCATGCGCATGGAAGGGAAATACCCCGGCAGTGAGTACGATGCAGAGCAGTGCCATTTCTGGCCCAGCGTCTTCCGGAAAAACGGTTACCAGACCGCTCACATCGGCAAATGGCACACCGGCACGGACACGGGTTATGGCCGCGACTGGGACTACCAGATTGTCTGGAACCGGCCTCGATTTCCCGAGAACTCCGGGAACTACTACTCCGACCAGCTCATCGAAAAAAACGGTGGCGAAGCCAAGATGGTCAAAGGCTACTCCACGGACAAATACACGGACTGGGCGCTGGATTACATCTCGGGCCGAGAAGGGCGCGACCCAGAAAAGCCCTGGTATCTCTGGCTGTGCTACGGCGGCGTTCACGGCCCCTATACCCCGGCGGACCGGCATATGGAATCCTACCCCGACGCCAGCGTGACGCCCCCGGCGGATGTCTATGGACCCCGGCCTGAAAAGCCGGCTTACCTGGACAGGACCCAGGCCTGGGTGAAAGGCGCGGACGGTCAGCCGCATGTGAAGGCGAAAAACGGCAAGGAAGGCCAGTCCCTGACCAGCGCGGTCCAACAATACAACCAAGCCGTCCTGGCGCTGGACGAAGGCATCGGCCGCGTGATCCAGGGGCTGAAGGACTCCGGGCAGTATGAGAACACCCTCATCGTCTTCACCTCAGACCAGGGCTTTGCTTGGGGGCAGCATGGATTCCGCTCCAAGCTGGCGCCGTATGACGCCACCATCCGCTCGCCCATGATCGTGAGCATGCCGGCCCAGCTTCCCAGCGGCAAGGTCTGCCCTCACCCCGTGGGCGGACCGGACCTGATTCCCACCTTCTTTCACTTCGCCGGGATTGATCTGCCCTGGGAAATGCATGGGCACGACCTGACCCCCCTCCTTGAAAATCCGGAAGGCGACTGGGACCACGGCGTGATGACCATCCTGACCGGCGCCAGTTACGGCGCGGACTGCGACCGCGTCCCCAGTCCCAAGGAGAAGGAAGTCCTCTACCGGGGCGGCGGCGTTCCGTGGTGGGTGTCCTTCCGCGAGGGCCGCTACAAATATGTCCGCACCCTGATCGAGGGCGAAATGGAAGAACTTTACGACATGGAAACCGATCCGGAAGAACTCGAAAACCTGGCCCTGGAATCGGGTCACCAGAAGACGCTGGAGAAATTCCGGCAGTCCACCATCGACGAGCTTCACCGCACCGGCGCGAAGATGGCGGACCACCTGCCCGCGGTGGGGACGCAGGCGCAATAGCCAGGCAGGACTCGTTTCGACATCCCCCATTCCCCAGTTCTTACCCTCCAATCTATCAAGAGATGAAACTCGCCCCGGTGATTTTGACAGTCGCCCTGTCCTGGTTGACTACCCTGAATCATAAGCTGTTCGCCGGCGAACTGGAATTCACGGTCCACCCAGTGAATCCGGAGTCGGAATACAGTGCCTGCGCGGTGCTGGATGTGAATGAAGATGGCAAACTGGACATTGTCTGCGGCGGCTGGTGGTACGCCGCGCCGGACTGGGAGAAGCATTTTGTCATGGACGTGGAAGTGATTCGCGGGCGTTTCGACGGGTATTCTCACCTGCCCTATGACGTGAACAACGACGGGCGGACGGACCTCATCAACGTCAACTACCGCAGCCAGTCCATCTACTGGGTGGAAAACCCCGGCCCAACCGGAAACGGATGGCGGAAACACACCCTCGCCCTGCCGGGCGCCATGGAAACAGGACGGCTCTATGACGTGGATGGCGACGGCGACCTGGATCTCCTGCCCAACGGCATCAAGTTTGCCGCCTGGTGGGAGATCGATGAGGTTCCCGGCGATGGCGGTCACATGGTGAAGCGCTGGATTCAGCACGACCTGCCGGCCGAAGTGGGCCTCCACGGCATTGGCTTTGGCGACATCAACGGGGACGGGCGGGGCGACATCGCGGGCCAGAAAGGCTGGCTCGAAACCCCAACGGACGATCCTCGGACCGGCTCCTGGCAATGGCATCCGGAGTACGAAATGGAAAAGGACGCCAGCATTCCCATCCTGGTGGTGGACATGGATGGCGACGGGGACGCGGACCTCATCTATGGGCGCGGCCACGACTACGGTCTCTACTGGCTTGAACAAACTCAGGAGGGCGGTGGGGCACGTCAGTGGACGAAGCACGAGATCGACAAGAGCTGGTCCCAGGCCCACACGCTGTTATGGGAAGACCTGGACGGCAACGGCACGCCGGAGATCGTCACCGGCAAACGTTACATGGCTCACGACGGCAAAGATCCCGGCGCTTACGAACCGCTGGGCATCTACCGCTATGAGTTCGATCCCGCCGCGACGGAGTGGAATCGCCACGTCATTTCCCATCACGAAAAAGTGGGCTTCTGTCTCGACCCGAAAGCCGCCGACATGGACGGCGACGGCGATCTGGATCTCGTGGTCAGTGGCCGGAGCGGGCTCTACTGGCTGGAGAACCGTCTGAAATAGCACCTTCGCCCGAACCGGCGCCTCTTCATTGAACACGCGGCAGCGCGTTTGACGCCCCGCGCAATCCGGGGAACTTTCGAGAGCCTCCCCCGCCACCGAATTGATGAAGAGACCTCCCCGCAGCCGCCCCGCGTCAGAACCGGCATCTACTTTCCCGGCTACGATGGCTGCCCTTTTTGCCGTCTGCCTGGCATTTGGTCTGGGCGCCTGCGGTGAAAAGGAGGACCTGGCTCCAGAAACTCAGACCTCCAGCTCAAGCAGCAGCAGCAAGTCGCTGGCCCAAGGAGATTCGGCATCTTCGGCGGCGGAGAATGCCGCTTTTTCCCACTACCACCCTGACATTCCCGCCAACTACGTGGGCTCCCAATCCTGCCAGGAATGTCACGCCCAGGAAGTGACGGACTGGCACACGTCCGATCACTTTAAGTCCATGATGGAAGTTAGTGACGAGACCGTGCTCGGCGATTTTGACAATGCCTCGTTCGAGCACTTCGGACACCAGTCCACCTTCTTCCGGAAAGGAGAGGAATACTGGGTCCGGACGGAGGGGCCGAACGGGCAGCAGCAGGAGTATAAGATTGAATACACCTTCGGCTTCTATCCCTTGCAACAGTATCTCATCGCCTTTCCTGGCGGGCGGCTCCAGGCCTTTCAAGTCTGTTGGGATTCCCGTCCGGCGGAACAAGGTGGCCAGCGCTGGTATCACCTGTATCCGGATGAAGCCATCCCATCCACGGACGTGCTGCATTGGACCAAGGAGCAGTTCAACTGGAACTACATGTGCGCGGACTGCCACTCCACGGATCTTAAGAAAAACTACGACGTGGCCACGCAGACCTACGACACCACGTGGTCGGAGATCAATGTGAGTTGCGAAGCCTGCCACGGCCCGGGCTCGGAACATGTGAAGTGGGCCAAGGAAAGCCAGCAGCCGGACTACACGAAAGTGGCGGAATACATGGAAAGCAAAGGGCTCCTCGTGACCCTGAAAGAACCCGTCGACGCCGTCTGGAATATCGATCCGGCTACCCAGATGCCTAAGCGCTATCCACCCCTGGAGTCCCACGTCCAGGTCGACGCCTGCGCCCGCTGCCATTCCCACCGCCAGTTGCTCCAGGAACATTTCGTTGCCGGGCAACCTTTTCTGGATGGCTTCACGCCCTCTCCGCTGCGCGACACGCTCTATCATCACGACGGGCAGATCGATGAAGAGGTTTACGTGTTTGGCTCCTTCACCCAGAGCAAAATGTTCCAGGCCGGGGTTCGTTGCACGGACTGCCACCACCCCCACACCATGAAGCTCATCCTGCCGGGCAACGCGCTGTGTGTGCGCTGTCACCAGCCGGATAAATACAACACTCAGGCCCACCACTTTCACCCGCCGGACACCCCCGGTGCGAGCTGTGTGGAATGTCACATGCCCACCAAGAACTTCATGGTCACGGACGCGCGGCGCGACCACAGCCTGCGTATTCCCCGGCCTGACCTCTCGGATAAGCTGGACTCTCCGAACGCCTGTAACAACTGCCACACGGATCAAACCACGGAATGGGCCACCAAAGCGTTTCATGAGTGGTGGGGAAAGAAACAGCGTCCGCCGCATTATGGCGAAATCCTCGCCGCCGCCCGTCAGGGGTTCCCCGGAGCGGACGAACGGCTGCGCCAACTGGCGGAAGATTTTTCCCGGCCAGACATCGTCCGCGCCACGGCGGTCATGGAGCTGACCCGCCAGGCCCCCAGCCAGGCCAACATGCAGGTCATTCTGAGCCGTCTGGAAGACGAAGATCCCCTTGTCCGCTATGAAGCACTGGCGGGTCTGGAAGCGGTGCAACCTCAGCAACGGGTGCAACTGGCCGCCGCCAGCCTGAAGGATTCCAGCCGTGCGGTGCGCACCGAAGCCGCCCGCGTCCTGGCGGCCAGCACGGCCTTCATGAACGCGGCACAGCAGGCGGACTTCGCGGCGGCGTCCGAAGAATTCGTCGCCCGCCAAAACGCCGTGGCCGACCGGGCGGCGGGACATTTCGGACTCGGCCTCTTCTACCAAAGCCTGGGCCAACCGATGAAGGCAGAGGCCGCCTACCGGCAAGGCCTGGAGGTACAGCCGGACGACCTGCCCTGCCGCATCAACCTGGCGGAAATGCTCTACCAACAGGGTAAGGTCGCGGAAGCCGACGAGAACTTCCAAAGGGCCCTGGAGTCACCGATCGAACCCGGCGTTGCGCATGAAGCCTACGCCCGCTTCCTCATCCGGCAGAAGGACTACGACAAGGGCACCGAGCATCTCCGCCAAGCCGCCGAACTCATGCCGCGCAACCCGGGCGTGCAGTATTTCTACGGGGTGGCCCTGAATTCCCTGGGCCTCTTCAGTGAAGCCCTGCCCTACCTGCAAAAGGCCGCCAGCCTGGCTCCAACCAATCCGGAATACCTCGCCGGCATCGCCGCCATCGCCCGCGACGCCGGCGAGTATCAACTGGCCCTGGACTACGCCCGCCGCCTCGAGGTCATCGACCGCAACAATCCCCAAGTGCAGGCCCTCATCCAGGACATCCAGACACGGATGCCGCGGGGGCAATGAAGACTGGAGGGTTCGCAGCTCAGGAATTGAACCGCTGATGACACAGATGGCTCAGATAAGCTGTTGGGTAAACGAACGCCGCTTCTGTTTTCGATCGATGAATGCCGAGCCAGGTGGTACGCGATCTCCGAGCGCGTTCGCGATTGGCCCTGACGGCCGCAACTTGCCCACGTAGGAGGAGCCGCAGGCGGGGCAAAGATTCTTCCTTCGCCCGTCCCCTTCCTCGTCGCGCGTCAATCCAAAGACGAAACCGCCGCACAAATTTCTATCAATCGGTGCCCGAGTTCCTCGCCCGGAGGTCGAGGACCACCTTCAGCGTCCCCTCGGGTTCACAATATCTGTGCTATCTGAGTCATCTGTGGTCAAAAAATAGGAACCGTGCCCAAACGAGAAACCGTCACGGCTGAATGCCGTGCTTTTCCAGAAAGGGTATCAGTTCGTCCAGGCCAAAGTCGGCCAGGAGGAGATCGCCATAGGTCATGGTGGGCGTCTTTTTTTGGCCGGAGAGTTCCTGCATCTCCGCGTAGGCGGCCCGGTCCTCGAGGACGTTCACGGTTTCGAAGGTAAACCCTTCGCGGTTCAGGTAGTCGAGGGCTTGGTGACACCAGGGACAACCGGTTTTTACGTACACCACCATTTCGGATGAATCGCTCATTGTGGGAAGTTAGGTAGGAAAGTTAATCTGAGGAAAGGGATGACGAACGCCTCCCGGAATCAATACGATTTAGCGAACACCACGCGGCGCGCACTCGGTTTTCCGGTAAAGACGCATTCGCCCGCTTCTTCCTCACACAAGTCTCCGGAGGTGGGGATGCAGCGGATGGTGACTTTCAGTTCTTTCTGAAGGCGTTCTTCGTCCTCGGCGGAGCCGCCCCAGTGGGCGAAAGCAAAGCCGCCGTGGATCTCCGGCTTCTCTTCATTCGAGGGAGTGAAGTAGGAGCGGAACTCTTCCATCGAGTCGATCCGCTTGGTGTTCTCGTTCCGGAATGCCAAAGCGCGCTCGAGTAGGCCGTCCTGGATGGATTGAAGGATCTCCGGAATGCGTCCGGCCAAGCTGCCGGCTTCGAGGAATTCCTTGTCTTTCGGCGCGCGATCCCGGCGGGCCACGGCCACGCTGCCTTTCTCCAGGTCGCGGGGACCGATCTCCAGGCGCAGGGGCGCGCCTTTCTTGATCCATTCCCAGTTTTTCACACCACCGCCCAAGTCGCGGTCGTCCACTTCCACGAGAATGGGCTCCCCATGGAATGACTGGGCGCGAATTTCGGAGGCCAGCTTGTCGCAGGCTTCCAGGACGGCAGCCTTGGTATCTTCCTTCGGCGTGACGGGTAGGATGACCACCTGAGTGGGGGCCACGCGGGGCGGCATGATGACGCCGTCGTCATCGCCATGGGCCATGATGAGAGTGCCGATGAGCCGGGTGCTGACGCCCCAGCTGGTGGTCCAGGCAAATTCCCGCTGGCCGGCGCGGCTTTCAAACTCGATGCCCGCCGCTTTCGAAAAATTCTGCCCCAGGAAGTGAGACGTGCCCGCCTGGATGGCCTTCCGGTCCTGCACCATGGCCTCCACGGTGAAGGTATTCAGCGCACCGGGGAATCGCTCGGCTTCCGTCTTCTCTCCCGGGATGACCGGAATGGCGAGATGCTCGCGCAGGAAGGTCTCATACACACCGTGCATCTTCCGCGTTTCCTCCATGGCGTCCTCCGGCGTTTCGTGGGCGGTGTGCCCTTCCTGCCAAAGGAATTCCGCCGTGCGGAGAAACAGGCGGGTGCGCATTTCCCAGCGCATCACGTTGGCCCACTGGTTGATGAGCAGCGGCAGGTCGCGATAGCTCTGCACCCAGCGGGCAAAGGCCGCGCCGATGATGGTTTCCGAGGTGGGCCGGATGACGAAGGGCTCCGTCAATTCCCCTGAGGGCACCATCTTCCCATCCTTGAGCTCCAGCCGGTGGTGGGTGACCACGGCGCACTCGGTGGCAAAGCCCTCCACATGAGCGGCTTCTTTCTCCAGGTAGCTCACCGGAATGAGCAGGGGAAAATACGCGTTCTTATGGCCCGTGGCCTTGAACATGGCGTCCAACTGACTCTGGATGCGCTCCCACAGGCCGTAGCCCCACGGCTTGATCACCATGCAGCCACGCACCTCGGAGTTCTCCGCCATGTCGGCGGCGCGAACGACCTGCTGGTACCATTCGGGAAAATCTTCGGCCCGCGTGGGGCTGATGGCGTTCTGGGGCTGTTTGGCCATAGGTTTACAAGTAAAACGGGAGGTCAGAGAGACAGGAAAAAGGGATAACTGGAATACGGGCAAACGCCCTAAAGTCAACCGGCGGCGAGAAAGCGCGCCGCGCGGCGGCTCACGGCTGGAAGGTTTCGAGAAACTTCCGGTAGAAGTCCACCCCGCCTTCCAAATCGGCCACGGCGAGGTGTTCGTCCACGGTGTGGGCCTGGGCGATGGTGCCCGGCCCGATCGCCACGGCGGGAATGCCGCCTTCGGCCAGCCAGGCCGCGTCACAAAACCAGGGCGCGCCCACGCACTTCGCGCCCAGCGATTCCAGGCGCTTCACCTCCGAATTTTCGGGGCCGGTATTCAACGGAGCGCTTTCCACGGTCACACGCAGGGAAACCAGGTCACCCATGCCCCGCTCGTTCAGCAGGTTCTGGAAAAGCTTCACCGCGCCTCCCGCCTCGTGCAGGCTGGGGGTTTCCCGAAAATCGAGCGTCGCCACGCAACGGTCCGGAATGATGTTGGTGCGGTTTCCGCCCTCAATCGTGCCAATATTCACCGTGCTGTGGCCCAGCACGGGATGGGTGTAGCCCGCCAGTTTCTCGCGCAGTTCGCCATCCGCCAGGTTCAGGACGCGGAGCATTTTCATGATGGCGTTCTCGCCCCGCTCCGGGGTGGAGCCATGGGCGGCGACGCCAGTGGCGGTCAGTTCCACCCAGTGGCAGGCCTTGTGGGTATTCACAATATCCAAACCGGTTGGTTCACCCACAATCGCGAAATCCCACTCACTGCCGTGGTTTGCCGCAAAGTGTTTGGACCCGGGCTGCCCGGTTTCTTCCCCCATCAATCCCACGAAACCGACCTCAGCGCCCAGCGTGGGGATGACGTCCCGCAGCTCCCAGAACATCCAGAGCATGGCCGCCATGGTGCCCTTGGTATCGCTGGCGCCCCGGCCCCAGACGCGGCCGTCGCGGAGCTCGCCCCCAAAGGGGTCGATGGTCATGCCGCTGACACTCACCGTGTCCGTGTGCGGCGCGAAGAGGATGCGAGGTTTGCTGCCCGGCGCGGATGGAAAGCGGCCGTAGACGTTCGGCCGGCCGGGCTCGATTTCCTCCAGCACCACGTCCGCGCCACAGGTCCGAAGAAAGCCCCCCACGTACTCCGCGCAGGCTTGTTCGCCCGTGTTCCTGGGATCCGCCTGGGTATCCCCATCCGGATTCACGCTGGGAATCCGGACAAGAGCCTGCAACAGTTCGACGGCGCTGGACGGTTGATCCTCCATAAAGATTCCGCCATGCCGGCGGAGCCCCCACTATCCGCCCAGAGCCCCGCGGAGGCCAGCAAAAGCGGCCACTCTTGAACGCTGGCGTTACCGCGTTCCGTCCGTGGCCCACTGCCGGTACCATTCCACGAACTTCGGCACGCCTTCGCGAATGGGCGTGGTGGGTTCGTAGCCTAGGAGACGCTTGGCCTTGGATACGTCCGCCGAAGTTAACGGCACGTCGCCCGGCTGTTCGGGCAAGACGTTGATTTGGGCTTTTTTGCCCACGGCCTCCTCCACCACGGAGATCAGTTCGTGAAGCTTGATGCTCTCCGAACCGCCCAGGTTGAAAATTTCAAAACCGGTATCCTCGTAGTGCAGAGAGCCGAAAATACCGCTGACGATGTCCTTGATGAAAGTGTAGTCACGGCCCGTGTTGCCGTTTCCGTACTGGTCGATGGGCTGGCCGTTCTCGATCAGCCGGACGAACTTGGAGATCGCCAGGTCCGGCCGTTGCCGGGGGCCATACACGGTAAAGAACCGCAGGCTCATGATCTTGATGCCGTAGAGGTGATGGTAGTTCGAGCAGAGCTGCTCGCCCGCCATCTTCGTGGCCGCGTAGGGACTGATGGTGGAAAGAATGGGGTCCGTCTCGGCAAAGGGCACCTTCTTGTTCACTCCATAAACCGAGGAACTGGAGGCAAAAAGGAACTTCGGCACGCCGGTCTTCCGGGACGCTTCCAGGAGGTTGAAAGTGCCGTTGATGTTGGTGGAAATGTAGAGTTCCGGCTCGTCAATGGACGGCCGTACCCCAGCGCGGGCGGCGAGATGGATGACGGCGTCGAATTTCGACTCCTCGAAAAGGCGGTCCACCAAGTCGCGGTCCCGGATGTCTCCTTCCACGACACGAGCGCCGCCCTCGAAGGTTTCCACGTTGGCCCGTTTGATGGCGGGATCGTAGAAAGTGTTGAACTCATCCAGGATGGTGACGTTCCACCCTTCCTTGAGCAGGCGCTGCACGGTATGAGACCCGATAAAGCCCGCTCCGCCGGTTACTAAGATCTTCTTTTCCAAGGCGCGGAACTTATGGCACGGGCTTCAGAGGCGGCAAGAAAAAGTTCCCGGCTGAAAATGAAGCGCTTGTAAAAAATTATCTAGCCAAGCGATTCAGAGATAGGGTATTGACACCCGGCTCCCGAATTAGACTATAGTAAGAGAAGATCCGAGAGTCACTTTTTTGAAAAGATTGAGATGAGCGACCAAGACTCCAACGCACCTCGCCCGCCGAAGCCGACGACGAAGACATCGACGGTACCGCTGAAGAAGGAGACCGTGCGCATTACGCTTCGGGCCCGGCCTGAAGACAGCGCACCGGTGACGGTGTCACCGAAAGGCGCCACGGCGCCCGTTCCAGCAAAGGCAGGCACGCAGCCGGTGACGGCAAGTGCTCCCAGTGCACCTCCCGCGCCCAAACCTCCCGGCGCTCCGGTTGCAGGCCCACCCCGCCCCGTTGCTCCTCCGCCGGCCCCGGCGACGCCCGCTCCCGTGCCACGGCCGACGGCAATGACGCCCGCGCCATCCGCAGGCGGCGCTCCTCCGGTGGCGCCCGGCGCGAAAACCATTCCTCTCAGTCGTGGCCCCGCCCCCGTGGCGCCAGGCGGTGGCACTCCGCCGCCGGCCGTGGGCGCCAAAACCATTCCTCTGGCGAAACCGCCTGGAGCCGGTGGCGCCGCGCCGCCGTCCGTTGGCCGCCAAACGACTCCTCTGGCTACCCCCGGAGCGGCCAAGCCGCTGCCGCAAGCCACGGTAAAACTCCAAAAAACTCAACCCATGGGTGGCGGCGCTGGTGCCGTGCCCCCGTCAACCATCTCCAAGCTGCCGGACATTCAGTCCACGGCCGCCGATGATGAAGACGAATGGGAAGACGAATACGAAGAAGCTGGACTTATGCCTTTTGCCGTCATCGTACTGCTGTTCGCCATCGGAGTGTTGGCGATCGAATTCATGACCAAGCTCGCCGCGGGCGGTTGAGCTGGTTAAGAATTTCGATCTCCTCCTTTCCCTCCTCAGGCAATAAACCTTCAGGGTGCCGCTTCGCGGGTTTCGCGAGCGGACGTGATTTGCTTTGTACTTGGATTCGCAGCCTTTGGCGCGATGAAAGGTACTCGGCCATGGTTCCGTCTAGATCCGTAAACCGCTGGTGAGACGTAGCCTGTCTTTCGAGAGGGCAGATTCAATCCGCGCCAGCCGCCTGCGACTGACAGGGGCCGGAGACGGGTTGAAGGCTTGACAAGCGAGTTCCTGAAGACTCTTTCTTATGCGGTCCGGGAATCCGCCAACCGTCCTGAAAGATCCGGCCCGGCTCATCCGCACCATCAATCAACCAAACGAATCAATTTAAGAAGGAAGGAACCTTTTACCATGGCTCACGATACCATTGTCACTTTGACCGAAGACAACTTTGCCGAAGAAGTCGAGCAGTCTTCCGTTCCCGTTTTGGTCGATTTCTGGGCCGAATGGTGCGGTCCCTGTAAAGCCATCGGACCGCTTCTGGACCAGATCGCTGGAGAAATGGACGGCTCCGCGAAGATCGCCAAGGTGAACGTGGATGAAAATCCCGCCCTGGCGCAGCGCTTCAACGTGCGCTCCATTCCCCTCCTGCTGTTCTTCAAGAACGGCGAAGTGAAGGACCAGGTCATTGGCGCCGGAACGCCAAAACAGGGTCTCGTGCAGAAGCTCGAAGCGTTGGCCTGAGGCCGCGCTTCAACTTCAGCCCAGCACTTGGGCCAGGTAACGGAGTTCTTCGGCGACGTCGGCTCCGGGCTCCAGGGTTTCGGTCACTTCTTCGCGAAGGACGGCGTTCAGGCGGTCGCGCTGGCGAGACAAGGCCATGCGGAGGGCGCCTTCCGAGCGCCCCAGCCGGGCGGCTTCTTCGCGAAGGCGGACCGGGTTCTCCCCGGAAAGCTGCGCTTTGAGCGCTTCGAACACCTCTACATTGTCGCGTTGTTCGGCTTCCTGGCGCAGACGCTCCAGCGCCCGGTTCAGGAGAGCCTGGGTCCACCGGCGGTCAAACTCATATTCCACCCGATGTCCCGGACCGGTACTGGCGGCGGCCAGCCCCAGTCCGCCGCCATCCACCGAAACGATCTCCACGCCGCCACCCCTCTTCTGGGCATTGTTGTGTTTCCGGACGTCATTCAGGTGACGCTTCAGGCGGAGCAGGAGAAAGGTGCGCATTTTCACCTGTTCCCGGTCCGGGGAACTCTCATCCCTCAATGCCCTGAAGATCAACTCCCAGACTAGCGCGGCGCTTCACCACGCCCATTCCCAGGGGTTCGTTCATCGCGACATCAAACCGGCGAATATCCTCGTGACCCCCGGCAGTTCCGTGAAAGTGGCGGATTTTGGCCTGGCCAAGGTGGTGCATGAAGCGGAAGACGGCGGCGCACCCACCCTGGCCCTGGGGCTGACGGAAGCCGGCTTCGTTCTGGGCACCCCTTCCTACAGCGCACCGGAACAACTTGAGGGGCGGGCGGTGGATCACCGGGCGGACATTTACAGCCTGGGCGTGTTGTTCTACGAACTGCTCACGGGCGAACTCCCCCGCGGGGCCTTCGCCCCGCCGTCCGAAAGATCCGGCACCGACAAGCGCCTGGACCACGTGGTCCTGAAATCCATGCAGCCAGATCCGGCCAGCCGCTATCAGAGCGCGGGCGAATTTCGGACAGAGATCGATTCGATTCTGGCGGAGGCGAGATAATGGGAAGAAAGCCCGCGCTCCGTCTCTCCCCGGCAAAGAGAGATTCTCTTTCAGTTGAGGTTTTATTATAAAAAAATCGCTATTTCTGCGTGTGTTCCTGCTTCGTTTTTCCAGGAATGATATCAAGAGCCGGGTAAGGACGCTTCGCGGGCGAGCCATGAGAGCCGCAATCGGACACGATGAATACTTCATTCCAAGCGGCTTGGAACATCACCGCCGATCCGAATTCACGATTTCACCGGCCTGACTGAGTGACTAGAATATCTTCCAAAAGTTAGTGACACTTCCGAATCGCGAACCACAGAATCACTTATGTATTGCGTCATCCTCGTGAATCGATTTTTTGCCGCCCGCCTGATCCTGGCCGTGGCGCTGTTTTCTTTCCTGGGGTCCGCCGGAATCGCCCAGGCTCAGGAAACCCACACCCTGGCGGTGGTGCGCGACGGAGACTCCCCCTACTTCCAGCGCGCTGAAGAGCTTTTCCTGAAGGAATTGCGCACCCGGGCGAATCAAAGTTATGAACTGACGGTCAAGGAAGGGTACGACGGCGGTCACGATCCCGAGCGCATTGCTCAGCTGTTGCGCGAGGCCCTGGCGGATCCGGAAGTGGACATGATCTATGCCGCCGGCATGATTTCCAGCGAACTGGCCGCTCACATGCCCGAGGCGGAGCGGACGAAGCCCGTGATGGCGGGCGCCGTGTTGTTTTCCGACCTGCGCACCCACCCGCTGACGGCGGACGGGTCTTCGGCCCAGCCGAACTATACTCTGATCTCAGAGCCAAACCGGGTGGCTTCGGACGTACAGCTCCTCCTGCGCCTTACGGAAGCCAAGACGCTCCATGTGCCGGTGGACGAGATCGTGTTTCCCGAAATCGCGGGGGTCGACCAGGCCCGGGAAGCGTTTGAGAAAGCCTTTGGCGTGCGGATCGAATTCCATCCCATTCCGGCCAGACCGGGCGCGGCCCTGAGCCGCATTCCCAAAAACGCGCGAGCGGTCTACGTGCCCATCATGGCCCGGATGAGCGCGGAGGAGCGGCGCCAGTTCTACGAAGGACTGTCCAGCCGCGGAGCCGTGACCGTCTCCATGCTGGGCGCGGAAGACGTAAGGCTGGGCGCCGTGGCGGGCCTGGCGCCGGACAACGTGCAGGAGGTGGCCCGCCTGGCGGCCCTGAACGCCCACCTCATCTTGCTGGGTTCCGAAACCACCAGCCTGCCGGTGGTGCTACCGGTGCAGGACCGGCTGTTGGTCAACGCCCCCGCGGCCCAGCGCGCCAACTGGTCGCCGAGCTACGAAGTCATGCTGGAAGCGGAGTTGGTTGGCGAATTCTACAAGAGCGACCGGGAAAAGCTGACGCTGCAGGAAGCAATGCAGCGGGCGGCCGAACAAAACACGGGCGTCTTGATCGCCAAGGAAGAAGAGGAGATCCAGCGGCAGGAAACCAAGCTCATCGGCAGCAACCTGCTGCCAGAAGTCAGCACGGACCTTTCCTACCAGGGCAGCAAGACGGAAATCGACGCCGGCGGTTCCCCGGGCGGTGGCCAGCAAATTTTCTTCAGTCCGGAGTCGGGAGCCATCGGCGGTTCGTCAGACTTTTCCAACACGGAAGCCTTTGGCGCGGAGTTGAAACAGGTCCTCTTCAATGACGAGCTGTTTTCTTCCCTCAAGGCCCAACGGAAAAACGAAGCTTCCACCCGGCTGGACACCCTGTCCGAATCCCTGGATGCCATCGACGCGGCGGCCAGCGCCTACCTGGGCTATCTGGAAGCGGAGGCCCTGTACCGGATTGAAAAAGACAACCTGCGCCTGACGGAGAACAGCCTGCAACTCGCCCGGACGCGAGTGGACATCGGCTCCGCGGAACCCTCGGAAGTGTACCGCTGGGAACAGTCCGCGGCGCGCGGGAAGGCCACCCTGATTCAGCGCGATTCCGCCCGCCAGATTCAGCTGATCGAGCTCAACCGCGTGCTGGCCCTCCCCCGGGAAACGGAATGGCGCGTGGAAGACATCGAGATCGGCGAAAAAGAAAGCTACTTCCTCGACGATCAACTGGTGCCGCTCCTGAACAACCGGGACGAGTTCTCCCGGTTTCGCACCTTTCTGCGTTGGTTCAGCGTGGAAAACTCCCCCGAGCTGGCCTCCTACGACCACGCCCTCAGCGCCCAGGGAATTCTGCTGCGGCAGAAACAACGGAGCTTCGCAGTTCCCGAACTGGCGGGAGTCCTCAGCTACGACAAGACCAAGTTGGACACGGAGGGCATCGACGGCCTGGATCAGGTCACGGTAGGCGTGCAGCTCAGCTACACCATTTTCGACGGAGGCGGCCGCCGGGCGGATGTCTTGAAACAGAAGAGCGAGATCCGCCAGCTCGCCGCCCGCCGGCAACAGGCCGTGGAACAGATCGAGGTGCAGGCGCTGGTCGCCTTTGAAGAACTGGCCAGCGCGTTTCCGAACATCAAGCTGAGCCGCATCTCGCTCGAGTCCGCCCAGAAGAACTACGACTCGACCCAGGAGAAATACGCCCAGGGCGCGGCATCCATCCTGGACCTGTTGGACGCCCAAGACACCCTGCAAAGCCAGGAGCAACAAGCGGTGTCCGCGACCTACGACTACCTCGACGCCGTGCACGGCATGCAGCGCGCGATTGCCTGGTTCGAATACCAAAAGACGCCCGTGGAAAAGCAGAGCATGGGCGAACTGATCCAGCGCTTCCTGAACGGCGCCGTGCCAGTGGAGCACCAGGCCGCCAGCCCGGTTCAAGAGGAAGCGGAAGAAGCCGTCCTCGACGCGGAAGGAAACTCACCCTTTGCCGAAGACGCCAAAGAAGAATCCACCAAGGATGAAGCCACCGAAACGCCCCGTAAAAAGGGGTGGTTCCCCTTTCTGAAAAATCGCAAGAACGACTGATCATGATTCCAAAACCAATCCCCTTCGTTGCCCTCTCGGCCAGTCTCCTGACCGCCTTGGCGGGGCTGACCGGATGCGGCAAGGAAGCCCCCGTCGCGCCCGCGCCACCCCGGCCGGTACTCACGGTGGAGGTGCCCGCTCCCTCCGCCATCATCGAACGCCGCTACACCGGCCAGGTGGAAACGGCGGAAGGCGCGGCCCTGGCCTTTGAATCTGGCGGACGGGTCGTGGCGGTGAACGCCAAGGAAGGGACCCGCTATGAAGCCGGTACCGTCCTCGCAAAGGTGGACGAAACCAGCTACCGCAACCAACTGAACAGCGCGGAGGCCAGCCTGACGAACGCGAAACAGGAACTGAGCCGCGTGAATCAGCTCTACGCCTCCGGCAACACCAGTCTGAGCAACGTGGAAAGCGCCACCGCCAGTAAAGCCTCCGCCGAAGCCAGCTTCGAAAACGCCAGGAAAGCCCTGGAAGACTGCTCACTGAAAATGCCCTACGACGGCGTGATCGGCACCATCGGCATCGAAGCCCAGCAAGTGGTTTCCTCCGGTGAGAAAGTCATGACCATCCAGGGCGAGTCCGGGAAGGAATTCGAGATCGGCGTGCCGGCGGAAAATGTCGGCGCTTTGAAGGAGGGCGTCAGCGGCCGGGTCAGCCTGCGCACGCTCCCGGAAGAAACCTTCGAAGCCAAGATCACGGAGATCTCTCCGGACGTGGCGGACAATGGGACTTACCCGGTCATCCTGACCTTTTCGCCCGAAGCGAGCGCCAACCCCGCCGTGCGCGCCGGTATGGATGGGGAATGCGCCCTGACCTTGCCCAACCCGAAAGGCAAAGCGATTCGCATTCCAGCGGCTTGCGTGGTGGGCGCGCCGGGAGGGGACAACTACGTGTGGGTCGTCGCTCCGGAAGCGGATGCCAGGACGGTGGCCGTGCAAAAGCGCGTGGTGACCACCGGAGCGCTGAGCGGCGAGGGCGACATCGAAGTCTTAAGCGGCCTGGAACCGGGCGAAACGGTGGTCAGCCGCGGCGTCCACTCTCTGGACGAAGGCATGGTGGTCGCCCTGCCCTAACATATTTCCCAGCCAGGAACTCCGCGCCATGTTCAATCCCGCACAGTTCTCCATTAAGTACAACCGGACGTCCCTGGTGTTGTACACGGTTCTCATGCTCCTGGGCGTGATGACCTTCCTCACCATCGGCCGCCGGGAGTACCCGGCCTTCACCATCCGCGACGCAAAGGTCGTGACGCGGTATCCCGGCCGGACCGCGGTGCAGGTGGAAGAGGAAGTCACCGAAGTGCTGGAGCAGAAAGTCCGCGAAATGCCGGAAGTGGACGAGGTGAAGTCCACCTCCAAAGCGGGCCTTTCCATCATGACCGTTTCCATTTCCGAAGACTTTGGGGAGGCGGACATGGAGGACATTTGGACCGACATGCGGAACAAGCTGGACGAGGCGCAACTGCCCGACGGCGCGAACACCCCCATGGTGAATGACGACTTCGGCGACGAGTTTCCCTATGTCTACGCCCTGAAGGGAGACGGCTATACCTTCGCCGAAATGCAGGACTACGCGGAGGACATCCGCGACGAAGTCCTGGCCCTGGACGGGGTGGGAAAGGTGGAATTGCACGGCGACGTGGACGAACGGATCTACCTGGAATTTTCCAGCAAAGAACTGGAAGCCCGCGGCGTTTCGCCCAGCCAGATCGCCGGCCAGCTCCGTTCGCAAAACGCCGCCGTGGACAGCGGCTCGGCGGACTACGCGGACGAACGGCTGCAGATCCTCACCCTGGGCGAGTTCAAATCCGTGGAGGAGCTGGGAGAGTTCCGCCTCTCCATGCCAGGAGACGCTACCTCGGTCCGGGTGTCGGACGTGTTCCACCTCCGCCGGGAGTATGAAGATCCTCCCACCGCGCTGAGCCACTTCAACGGGGAGCGGGTGCTGTGCCTCGCCATTTCCATGGTGGAGGGCGGGGTGGTCACCGAAATCGGCGAGCGCATTCAGACGCGCCTGGACGAAATCGAGCAAACCCTGCCGGTGGGCTTGGAGATCGAGCAGATGTTCTTCCAGCCGGAGTATGTGGATGCCTCCATCGCCGCCTTCCTGGTGAACCTGGGCCAGGCCTTTTTCTTCGTCGTGCTGGTCATGCTGCTTTTCGCCGGCTGGCGGCTGGCGGTCATCGTGGGCGTGCTGGTGCCTTCGGTCTGCCTGTTCTGCTTCGCCTTCATGCCCATGCTGGGGGTCGAGCTGGAAATGATGTCCATCGCCGCCCTCATCATTGCGCTGGGCATCCTGGTGGACAACGCGGTGGTGGTTTGCGAACAGATCCTGAATCGCCTGAACGAAGGCCAGGAACGGATGCGGGCGGTGTCGGAGTCCATCCAGGGGCTGATCGTCCCGCTCCTGGCCGCCAGCGGCACGACCATCGCCGCCTTCGGCGTCATCGCCATGGCGCCGGGAGGGGCGGCGGAGTTTACCTTCAGCCTCTTCGCCGTGGTCACGCTGAGCCTGCTGGGTAGCTGGCTGCTTTCTCTGACCATTATCCCCATGCTCTGCTTCTACTTCCTGAAGCCACTGAAGCGGGACACCTTTGTGGGCAGAGTCCTGACAAAATTCTACCAGCCCTATGAAAGCCTGCTGCGCCTCACCATCCGGCTGCGGTGGGCCTACCCTCTCTTGATCCTGGTGCTGACGATCCTGGCCCTGGGCGCCTTCAAGTTCGTGCCCTCCATCTTCTTCCCACCGAACGAACGCGGCCAGTTCACCATCGACTTCGAACTGCCGCTGGGGAAAAACATCGAAGCCACCGAGGCCGGCGTTTCCAGCTTGGAAGAATGGCTGCTCACGGAACACGCGGACGAAGTGCGGAGCGTGTCCTCCTGGATCGGCGAGGGCGGCCCGCGCTGGTACCTCTCCCTGGTCCCGCAGACCTCCAGCCCGAACTACGCGCTGCTCTCCGTGCTGACCTATGATGACGATCCCGCAAAGATCAAAGCGCTGACTGACGAAATCAATCTCTATGCCCAGCAGACCTTTCCCGATGCCCGGGTGACTTCCAAGGTGCTGGAAAACGGCCCCCCCGTGGGCGACCCCATCCAGATCGAGCTTTCCGGTCAGGACATGGACACCATCTACAAACTGCGCGACCGCATCGTCGCGGAAGTGAAGCAGGTGGACGGCCTCTACGACGTGCGCGACGACTGGGGCGCCTGGACCAAGCAAGTAACCGTGGAACCCGATCCCGTGCGCGCCTCTCACCTGGGCGTGACCACCGACACCATCGCCGAAGCGCTGGAGCAGCAGTTCTCCGGCCTCTACGCCACCAGTTACCGGGAAGGCGAAGACTCCATTCCCGTGGTCCTGCGCGCCCGGGACGAATACCGGAACCACCTGGAAAGGTTGCCCGACCTGCCGGTCTACGGCTCCAAGACCGGCGTGGTGCCGCTGGGCCTGATCGCGGACGTGCATGTGGACTTTCTTCCCGGTTCCATCAAGCGGGTGGACACCCTGCGCACCATGACCATCCAAGGCCGGGTCCGGGGCCGCTACGCCTCCGCCGCGCTGGCGGACATCCAGCCCCGCCTCGCTGCCCTGACCGCGTCTGAAGACTGGCCCCAGGGGTACAAGATTGATTACGGCGGCGAGATCGCGGACTCCGCCGAAGCGCAGCAAAACATTGTATCCGGCATGCCCCTGCCCATGGCCTGCCTGGCCTTCATCCTGATCGCGCAGTTCAATTCCCTGCGCCGCTTCGCCATCATCCTCATCACCATTCCCCCCATGATGGTCGGCGTCGTGCCCGGTCTTCTGGTCACGGGTTCGTCCTTTGGTTTCATGACCCTGCTCGGCATGATCGCCCTGCTGGGCATCATCGTGAACAACGCCATCCTCCTCATCGACGAAACGAACCTTCAGCTAAAGGTGGAGGGCCAAGGCCTGCTCGACGCCGTGGTGGCCGCCGCCAAGTCCCGCCTCCGCCCCATCCTGATGACCACCCTGACGACCATCATCGGCCTCCTCCCCCTTGCCCTCAGCGGCGGCGGCATGTGGAGCAGCATGGCCTACGCCATGATGTTCGGCCTGGGGTTTGCGACGCTGCTGACCTTGTTCCTCTGCCCGGTGCTGTTCTACCTGTTTTATCGGAGAACCTACGCGTAGGACGAAAGATCCGTGGAACTGCGGAGCCTGATCGGCCCGCGAATTTTGTCCGATCCTGCATGAAACGGGGCCCTTTGGCACGATTGTCTGGAAGAATCATGAGGACGACTGTTTCTTTCCGTATTTGTCTGATCGCGCTTTCCGTGGCCTGCTTTTTCTCCGTTCCGGAGGTGGGGCAGTCACAGGTCTACATCGTGCCCAGAAGATCCTTGGGCGCGTTTTACCTGGGGCAAAACCTGGGGAACGCGGCGAATGCCTACATCGATGCCGCGCAGACGGCGCGGGCGGCGAACGCGGAGATGACGGCGCAGATCATCGCCGCCCGGCGAAAGTTCTGGGATGCGTGGGAACGCTATCATGCCACGGACCCGGAGAACCCGGAGTTTGCCGCGGCTTCGAAGGAGTTCGCGGAGCAGTTGTGGAATAAGGACCTGGGTCTCATGCTCCTGGGCGTGACGGAGGGTCCCTACGGTCCGCGCACGAAATTCGTCGAAATGATGATGGGCAAGGTGGACGGCGGCATCCCCAAGTCCGCGGTCCGTTATTACAACAAATGGATGATCGCGATCCGCGAGGAGCTGGGCGCCCGAAATCACACAGGGAATCAGCCGGACATGGTCATGTTTTCTCCCGCCAATGTGAAACCGATTCTGACGGCGACGGCGGAGCACTACGACCGCTACAAGATCTTCCGCGATTGGGCGGAGTATCTGGCCGCCGGAAAGACGGTGCCGGACTTTTATGGGACCTGGGACAATTTCCTGTTCTCCAACGTGAAATATTTCGGCCGGACGTCCGGGACTGGTTACGCGGTGCTTTCTGACGATGAGACGGCAAAACTCGTCACCCAGCTCATCGAGGTGGCGGGCCAAGACAAGGTCCGGAAGGTCTGCGAAAAGATGATGACCTACGAATACGAGTCGCCTCTGTTCCTCCAGAACCCGCTGCGCTCGAAGGGCGGCGCGGAATATTCCCGGACGTCCGACGCCTTTGACTGGCTGCTGTCCCAGGAACTGACCGGGAAGGCTCAGATCATCGCCACCTTCGCGGTGTGGGAGCCGGGCATGAGCTGGGAGAAAGCGGTGGCGGACTACGCCTCCTACCAAGAACGCTTCGGCGAAGCGGCTATTCAGAAAGCCTTCGCGGAGGTGAACCAGATCGTGGCGGATCGCGACCCCTTCTCCGTGTACCGGTATGAGAACGACTCCTTCAACGTCCCCCGCCTCTTCGACCGCATCATCAACCCGGCGGGCTACCAGCAGCAGATGGCAAACGAAGCCTCCGAGCGGGACCAGCGGATGCAGGCGATGGCGGTAGAAGTGCAAGAGCTGAAAGAAAAGATCGCGGCATCGGAAGCCCAACTGGCGACCCTGAACGATCCCAACCGGGTGGGAAGCGCGGGCTACATCGAAAAACGCCAGAATGAGATCGCCCAGGAATCCGCGGAACTGAGGACCAAGATCCAGGAAGCCTATGCCGAAAAAAGCAAAGTTCAGAGAGAAACGTTCTCCAACTACCGCCGTGGTCCCGGCAGACCCGAAGTGACGGCTCCGGCTGAAGATTCCAGCGCGGACCTACTCGAAAAGATCCAGAAGTCTATCGAAGCCATGAACCTTCGCATGCAGGAGCTGAACAAGGAACTTTCCTCGCTGCGGACCTCCGCCATGAATGCCCAGAGGGAAACCGCCCTCCTCGAAGCCAGTCTGAAGCTGGACAAGATGAATCTGGAAATGAAGGAGAAGATCCTGAGCCAGCCGGCCCAAGGTCAGTGACGCCGTCTCCGCCGGGATTGTGGAGCATTTCGCTTCTACCTGAGAACGGAAAAGGGGAGTTTTTGGTGGTTTCCAGCGGCAAAATGCCGCATGGTTCGGGGACGCGACGTTAAGTTAAGAGGCCAACACCCATCCGTCTTCGCCATGAGCGACCTCAACGAAATTTCCGCGAGCAGCGGTTCGACTCAGATTCCTGGAGTTCAGGAAACGTCCTCCGATTACAACGGAACATCGCAGGAGGATCAGACCGATCAACTGGCAGCGCTTCGCGCCTCCATGGAGCAGGCGCTCGCTTCTTCATCCACCGAGGCTTCCAGCAGCGATCCCTCCCCGGAGTCACTGCTCTCCTCCGCCCTGAATTCGGGTGAGGAAATGACGCAGGAAGAGGGCGTGGCCGCGTATGTGGAGGCTTTTCTCATCGACATGCTGAAGGAAAACCTCAAGAAAGCCGGCCAGCCGAACCATGAGGAATGGTAGGGACCCAGTGTCCGGGTCGCGCTTGCTAGTGCTCTGACCTTCTAAGCTCCCTCTGGCGAACCGGCATCTTTTTGCGATACCGAAGTTCGTCTCCACAGGCCATTTCCGAGATTCCCGGACACGGGCCGCCACTTCATGAAAGGGCGCTCGAACAAAGCGAAAAGAACGCTGCACAGCACGACGCAGGTGGCTCCCGTCGCCAAGACGTAGATCAAGTAGGTCGTGAAATAGCCCGCCCCAGATACCACCTTCTCCAATCCCCGCGCACCCGCGCTGATGATCGCCAGGTGGTAGAGATAGAAGGTGTAGCACATGCCCCCCAAGGTAACCAGCGCACGAAGCCTGAAGAATTTGCGCAGCCACACGCTTCGGAACACCGCGGCAAAAAAGCTGGCAATAAAAAGGGATTGCCATGCCATGGGCAGCCAAATGGATTTCCGGAAGCAGATAGTTACCACGAAGAGAACCACGCTGATCAATCCCAGCCAATCCCCCCACCAGACTGATTTGGGGGCGGCATTCCAATCGGTCAGATAAACATCCGCCAGTAGAAAGCCCGCAAAAAAGAAAGGCAGTTGCGGAACCAACGTATATCTGGGCAGCACGCCGATGGACAATCCTGAAATAAATATCAGTACCAACATGAGCGAACGCCTTATGTGGATTTGTCTTATCGCAAATATCAGACATAGCCACGGCGCGCACAGGTAAAACTGGGCTTCCACTTCCAACGACCAGGTTACCGTGTTGATGGGACTGACGGTTCCATAGATAGGATTATGTATATAGAACATGGTAGCCAGCAGATGCGGCAGCCCTTCGGCCAGGCTGGGTCTTTGAACTATCAGATAGACCGCAAACAGCAGCAGTAAGTTAATCAACAACGGCGGCTCCAGCCTGGTCAGGCGGCGGAGGTAGTATGATCTCAGCGAAACCCTGTTTCCCATCGAAAGGTAGTAGCGGGCAAAGGGCAGTCCGAGAATGAACCCGCTGATACAGAAGAATACCTGCACCCCGCGCGCCCCGTATTCCATGGCGGCGCCGAATCTCTCCATGGCATCGTTCTGAACTCCCGCAGAATCCGGGCGCGCCTGCACGACATGGTTCGCGTGAAGGAGAAAAACCAACAAAAGGGCCAAAAATCTCAGGCCATCAATCTCTGGTATATGATTTCCGGAAGAGGTAACTCGTCCGCATTTTTGGTACCAGCATTTTAGTAAGCGATGCACAAGACTGGAGAGCGAACAAGCCGCACATACTTGGTTGATTTACGAGGGTTCTACACCTTCATTTCCCTTTCCATGAGATTGACGGCGTGCGCTGCTTCCGCGTATGTTCCCGCCATTCGAATCATCCACGAAAGAAGCCTAACCGCTCCGCGATGTCATGAAGTTTTCTTTTTCCGCCTTGATTCAGGTGCCCGTGGCAGCGGCCCTATGGCTCGCCTTCGCCGTCTTCGGCCAGGCCCAGGAAGACGACCCGGCAGCCAATGCGGAAGCGGCCTACCATCAATGGATTCAGCAATCAGAAGCATCCTTTGCGAACCTGGATGCGTGTTATCGCGCGGAGTTGGAAAAACTCAAAAAGGCCAAGCAAAAGGCGGGCCGCTATCAGGAAGTGCTGCTGGTGGAATCTGAGATTCGAAAACATGACAAAGCAGGAACCCGGGACTATTCGGAACTTCCGGAATTGCAGACGCTTCGTCAGGTCTACGAAAGCGCCCACCAGGAACTCCGATCGGAGGTTCTCCGGATTCACATCGAAATGATTCGATGGTCCCTGCCCAAGCTCGACGCTTTGACCTCGGGCCTAACCAAACAGGGCGAGTTGAGCGCCGCCATGCACGCCGCCAATTTCCGGAGCAAGCTGGAGAGGAAACTTGCCGAACTGGAACCCAACCAGTGAGGAACGCTCTCTCCGGACCCTGTCTCCAGGGATTTGTCGTGTCCTGAAAATCCAGAATCCACTGGTCGGGGCGATAGGATTCGAACCTACGACCTCCTGGTCCCAAACCAGGCGCACTACCAAGCTGTGCTACGCCCCGCCATTCCACCGCTTGAAGCGGTGTGGTGAGAAATAAAGCCCGGGAGAGTCTCTTCCTTCTCGGGAAGCATCATCTCGCGAGCGAGCCCGGTAGTTTCGCTCACCCGGAGAGGGTTTCAAGCGTTTGTTCGGGTAAGAACAGAACAGGCGGGGGGTCCCGTTTTTTGAACCTGTGTGGTGTTTGCGAAATAGGTGGACGAAATTCGCGAGGATTCTTTTTCAAATTCAAGGCGCGAGGAGG
>JAUICH010000040.1 GCA_030427505.1 Verrucomicrobiia bacterium | reverse complement strand
CCCTGAAGGGGCGCAAGGAGTGTCCGGACAAGGGTGCCGTTTGCCTTGCTTGTCTTGCCCCTTGCCACGCGAAGGCGGATTTGAAAGAGGAGTCGTCTGCCTCCTGCCGCCCCTTCAGGGCGGAATGGGTATTGCGCCCGATTCCAGGGGTTTGAAAACCCCTGGCTGTCTCCTCGCATGCCGTTGGCATGGCGTCCATTTGGCCAGATGATTCCTGATTTCCTGTACAGGGCGCTTTTCTCGCTCTGCTCAGAAAGTAATCTGACTGAATGTCCAGAGCTTACATCAAATGGGCAGTCATTTCCCAGATCAGCTTCGGATTGCTCGTACATGTAGTCCGGTATTTTTCAGGTATTGTTCCCGCTAACATTTTCTCGGCTGCAACCATTTCAAAGTTCCTTGAAGACTTGATCGTTGAAACGCTCTGGTCTGTTACTTTCTGTCAGGTCTTTCCGGGACAGTTTTGGGTTTTTCGGACCATTCCCGTTCTGGCGGCGATTTGCCTATGGAAGTCACGTGATCCGGAAAGGCGAACCCTTTCTATCGTAGGGTTTCACCTCTTTTCGGCTGCGTGGATCCTATTCCCAATTTTCGCGAGCTCTTTTGGAGACTACCGGGGCCCTTGACTGCCACTTCGGACCACGGAGTTGAACCCGGCAGCAATGGAAAGCCCGGTTCCGTTGCGAATTGGCCGAACTTTATTGAATTCCTTGGGAACCCTTGACCTGCCGAATTTAAACGGGCTTAATCGTTAGTTTTGGCTTCGAATGCGAGGCGATGTTACCTGACAGGCTGACGCCTGATCCTTTTGTTCCCCCCAAAAATCCCATGGCCATAGTCCAAGACCGAGTAGTTGCCGCGAATCAAGGCACGAACGAGAAAGTGCTGTGCCGGTTGAAGTCTGGCTGGGCCGTCATGGGGGATGTCCAGTTCCTGGAGGGGTACTGCCTGCTGCTTCCTGATCCCGTGGTGCCGAGTCTGAACGACTTGTCTCTGGACGGGCGCCGGGATTTTCTCGCGGACATGACGTTGCTGGGCGATGCGGTCCTGGAGGTGACCGGAGCCGTGAGGATCAACTACGAGATCCTCGGAAACGTCGTGCCGGAGTTGCATGCCCACGTTTTCCCCCGGTTTACCGATGAACCCGAGGAGTTGCGCGAAAAGCCGGTCTGGTTCTACAACTGGGCCGCGGCGCCGGAATTCTCGCCCATCGTACATGCCGATCTCGTTGCCCGCCTGCGGGCCGCCATCACCCGGCTTGCGGAGCAAGGCGCCGCCGGTAACGAGGGGCCAGGCTCCTGATTCGGCGGGTTCTGGCAACAGGGCCAAGACGCGCCGCATGGGAATCACTGCGATTTCCGGGCATTCATCCAGAATTCGGAGTGCGACCTCAGACAGGCCTTGAATAACTCAGGCGTTATCCATAAGAAAGTTTAGACAATGAATATATTCCGGCGATTCATATCTGGCGCAAAGAGTGAAGAAATTCTGGTGGAGGAGGTGTTTTCCACCACCGTGATCGCCCCGTATTCATACGTGGACCGGGCGACAGCCTCTTCCGACAAGTCGACACGCTCCAAGATACGCCGCCTTCAGAGTGCTATCGAGCAGCCGGGCATTATCATCGGGATCTACGGCGAATCGAAGGGCGGCAAGACGATGTTCACCAGGAAGACGCTTACCGATGCCGGATACGGGTTCATCGTGGCTGAGGCCTCGGAAATACGCAGCGTCGACGACTATTGGCGTCAGATTGCGGAGAAGCTTCAGCTCAACATTCGCAGGATTGCGACCAACGAAAAGCAGCTGCGCTCGAGCGCCGGAGTCTCGACCAGCGCCAATCCCAAATTCTCCATCGGTGCGATTTCCACCTCATTCGATATTCTGGCAAGCGCGGAGGTCGCCGCAATAGACGGGCTCCAGATCCAGTCAGAGGTCATCGACTCTGTCAGGAATGCTTGCTTGAACTTTCTGGAATCCACCAGAATGGCGGTGCTCCTGGATGACTTCCATGCCATAGAAAGCGAAAAGCTGAGAAAAGAAATCCTACAGTCCGTTAAGATTCCCGCCGGGCAGAATCAAGGAAAGTATATTTTCATCTCCATTCCTCAGGAGACGCTTTTCGTCGGACAAAAGGACGAACAGTTTGTCGGAAGGGACTCCACCTTTGAGTTTCCTCTTTGGGAAGAAGAGGACCTCGAACTCATCGCCATGCAGGGCTTCGAAAAACTCGGGATCGGCTGCGAGGGGAGATGGCTGAAATACATTTCGAAGAATGCATTCTATAACCCCATTAATGTGCAGCAGATCTGTATCGACTATTGCGCCATGAACCGTTGGCGAAAGCTGTCCGATATTCCAAAAGGAGCGGAAGTTCAGCAATCGAAATTGGCTGAGGCACTGAAGGACTTTGCGGTGGGGCTCAGTTTCTTCGACAATATTCTAAGGAAGGCGGAGGAGAAGTCCCCAAGAGAATTCGTGGAGCGAAGGTATGAGTTGAGAGACGTTGCGGTAAATCTCTATGAGATGATCTTTATAGCTCTGAGTAGTCCGGCCGCGACCTCCGAGTATGGCATTCTTGTTTCGACAATCAGGAAAAAGATTCTCAAGCTGGTCGACGACCCCGATTTGAATGACGCCAAGTTGGACCGGGCGGTGCAACGCCTGGTTGCGGCAAAGGTTTCGATCGATTTCGCCCGGAAAGGACCCGAAAGCGTGTCCAAGAAGAAGCCGATGATCTATGTAAAAGAGCGGCGGAAGATCCTGGTTGGAAACCCAATGTTTAGAGTCTACCTCCTATGGGGCTTCCTGCCACGATTGGGCCTGGAGAAGTCTACTTTGAAGGAGATCGCGGAAGGATTGAGCGTGGGGTAGAGAGTCTGGAGCAAAAGAAAGGAGCGCAACCTGATACCGCTTCGCTCCAGTTTCGGGCTTCAGAGAGATCCGGAACCGTTGGGGCAGTCCGGCAGAGCGCTTGCGGTAGTGTTCTTCCGCAGACGGATGGGCCAGTCGCCAGTCCTAGGCTCGCCGAACCGGTTCAGACGTCGTGGTTGGTGGCGGCGAAGTCTTTGTGAAACCCCGTTGCCTTGTCAGCTTGCTTCCGGTGAAAAATTGCGGATAGTGATCCTCCGGCCGGTGGCGTCGTTCCCTAGCCTGAGGCGCACGCGAGTGCAAGAAGCCAAAGTTCCCCTCGCGCCGCCGACACGCAGAAACAGTTTTCGACAATCCTTCAGGGCCTATAGCTCAGCGGTTAGAGCAGGGGACTCATAATCCCTTGGTCGCAGGTTCAAATCCTGCTGGGCCCACGTTGTCGATTCAATAGGATCCCCCCCTGGCTCTGCTGGGGAGTTAGCGGAGTTTGATTTATCCGGCAGTCTTCCGGGTTGAATGGGATGGTGAGCCGCCGCGGCTACCCCTAAAGAACCCTGAAAATGGAAAACTACCGCAGTTTGAGTCATACAAAATGGCAGTGCGGGATATCAGGGGATATTTGTCCTGAAGCATGGGCGCGGCAGTTCTACGGAGTGGTGCGGCGGTAACTGGGGGGAGGGGTTCCGCCGGCTGGGCGGGCAGAAGAAGTGCCTCATGCGGAAATGGTAGCGGTGGCCGAAAGCCAGGCTGACTGTGTGAAGGAACAAGCCGGTGATTTCACTTTCGCCATTCCCTGTATCTAGGTTACCCTCTTCGCGAGATGAGCCAGGAGCCAGCCCAGTCACCAGAGATCCCGCGGGAGATCCGTCCCGAACAGGTGCCCTTCGTCGTCGGTATCACCGGACACATGGACATTGACGAGCGCGACGTGGAAGCGCTCAAAACCCGGATCGCTGCTTTTTTTGACTGGCTCAGAGCGCCCCTTCCGAAAGACGAAAAGAAATGGAGGGAGATCAACTTCCAGGACGCGAAGACCTTTCCAAAGTCAGGACTCGGCTTGAAGAACACGCCCATTCTAGTGCTTTCCTCCCTGGCTCCGGGGGCGGACACTATCTTTGCCGAGGTAGCGCTCGAAAAATCCACGGAAGGCTCCCCGGTGATCGTCCGGGCTCCTTTGCCGTATTCGCTCGAAACCTACCGCAAGGCCACCACCTTTTGCTCGGACGAGTTCTCTGAAGAGGAGAAAGCACGCAAGCTTCGGGATCTGGACGGGATCTCAAAGAAAGTCGGAAAACAGAACTGCTTTCCGGTGCGGATGAGACCGGTTGCGGCCGAATCCGCACAGGATTCCCAAGAAGCTAACCAGGACGAGAGGGATGAAGAGCGAAAAGAAGAGGAAGAGGCGCGCGAACGGCGCCGCCATTACCAAGCGGCGGGAGAGTACGTGGCTTCCTTTTCCCATCTCCTGGTTTCCATCGTGGATGAGGCCGAATCCAAAAGCGCGAAAGGCGCCGGGGCGAGCGATATCGAGCGTTTCCGGCTGGAGGGTTTCGAAGACCGGCTCTTGCCGGTGACCTCGCCGTTTACCTGGGCAGATTGCGGCGAAGTCATTCGCCTGCCCATCACGCGGGGCAAGCGGCGGAAGGCAGAAAACGGTGGGCCAGAGGAGGTGGCGGACCCGGTCAACGAAGGCGTCAAACTCATCTTACCGGCGGAGCCTGGAAAAGCGGAGTCTTCCCATTCTCACGAAGAGCCGCCAGTGACCCACCTGGCCCGGATGGCGCGGGAGATCGAGACATTCAACAAACTGCCTTGGGATCCGAAAGATCCGCTTTGCGAGTTTCTTAAGGTCAACCACATTGACGAATTGGGTCTCAGCCCCGAAGCCGAGAAAATCGTGCGGCGGCTGGAGCGCCCCATCACTCTGCGGTGGAAGGCTGCCGAACTAACGAGAAAATTCGACGGAGTAAAGCTCAGCGTGATGCGCTGGATGGCCATTCTGGCCGCCGTGGCGGCTTTGATGCTTCACCTGTTTTCTCACTGGCATCTTTCCTCCGGGCATGGGGAAGCCGTCTCTATAAGTGACGAGGGACATCACCATCCCGCCGAGGAAATGGGCCAGGAAAAGCCAGCCTCCGCGGACCACGAGTCTGACGGTCATCTCTCGGCAGAGCCGCCGCCGGGTGCCGATGGACACAAAGCGGGACCCGCCCCTGAGGAGGTGTGCTTTACCGTGATCCAGCCGGAGTTTCACGATCCGTTCCCCCGGGCGGGCTTTGTCACGATTGCCTTGATATTGGTATTGGCGATTTCAGTGATCTTCCGGAGATACCGGAACACTCGCAAAGAACCTCGCCGTTTCGACTACCGGGCTTTGGCGGAAGGGCTGCGGGTACAAATCTTCTGGTGCCTGAGCGGAATGCCCTATTCCGTGGCTTACCACTATCTTCACCGGCAGAAGCGGGAGATCGACTGGCTGAGGTACGCCATCAGTTGCGCCGCTTTTCCTTACGAGCCCTGGAGGCGTGACTTTGAAGACCTGACCCCGGACGACCAAAGGAAGCTCTTGAGTCTGGTAAAAAGACTGTGGGTAAGCGATCAAAAGGGATTCTACGCCAGATCCGCCGCAGAGAATCTCCACAAGCTGCACGCGGGTCACCTCTATGGGTGGGGGCTGACCTTGGCGGGTATTCTGTCTTTCGGAGTGTTGGCGATCCTGTGCTGGGTCGCATCGATTTCCCACGAATCCGGGGCGGTGATATCCCAGGCCTCCCGGATCGTCTGGAAAGTGGCCGTGGGGCTGGCCACGGCTGGGTGGGCGCTTCATTTCATTTGCGCGATGTACGGGCACGGCGGCGAACCTCCCAAGTGGTTGAAGCCTCTGATGGGAATACGGCTCTGGTACGTGGCCGCGGCCGTCTCCAGCAGCGTCATCCTTCTCATCTATTGGTTCGCCGCGCAGTCGCTCCACTACCCGGTTCCCGCTTTGGTGGACTGGTGGATCGTCCTGTCAGGCGCCCTCCTCGTGCTGGGCGCCATCCGGATCGCCTGGACTGAAAAACAGGCTTACGCGGAGCATGCCCGGAACTACGACGGCATGCACCATCTCTTCGCCCACACGGAGAAGCGCCTGACCGATCTGCTAACCGATACCGAAACCGCGAAAGATCCCCGACCCGCCCATGCCAGCGCCCAGGAAATCATCCGCGAACTCGGCAAAGAAGCCCTCAACGAACACGCCGAGTGGCTCGTCCTCCACAAAGTCCGCCCTACCGAACCTTTCCTGGCGGGGTGAGAAAGTGAAGGATACGAGTTCTACCCGGCCGGCCACGAAAGGCTCTGCCGGATTCAGGGAAGATCCGGCGGAACTATGGTTCTGTCTTCCTCCGCCCTTCCATCCAGTCCTGCGACCGGCAAGCCGGCCCCATTCCCTGTCGCCTTGACTTTTCTCGCGTCCCCTCCGGCTTCCCGTGACGGCTGCCAGGTCGCTCGCTTTCGCTCACCTGCCCTGTCCTCCGTCACGCGCCGCCTCCGGGACGGACGGACTGGAGGGGACCAATGCGGGGCGCAAGCCCAGGCCGTTGCTCCGGTTCACGGGCGGGTTCGCGAAGCGGCTTGCAGACCGGCAGAACGCGGCCGTGTAGTTGAATCCGCCACCCCGGTAGACCCGGATCGCGCCCTGCGTGCCCAGGGGATCGGTCACCGGTCCCTCCGGGTAGGCCGCGTCGCCAAGATCCATGCTGTCCCGGCACCACTCGTAAACATTTCCGTGCATGTCGTATAGGTTCCAGGAATTCGGTGGGTAGCTACCCACCGGCGCGGTGTATTCGTATCCATCATCGTGATCCCGGTCGGCGTTCGCAAAGCCACCGCTGGCATCGTTGTAGTTTCCGTATTTGTATAGTTCGCCCTCGTCGTTTCCGAAGCTGTAAACAAACCCTGTCCCCGCCCGGCAGGCATACTCCCACTGCGCTTCGGTGGGCAGGGTGTATTCCCATCCCGCCGGGATGGCTCCCCGGGCCCGTTCCCGGTCGGTCAATTTGCGGCAGAATTCCATCGCTTCGTCCCAACTCAGATTCTCGACCGGGGCGTTCGGCCCGGAACTCTTGTAAGTGCTGGGATTCGTCCCCATGACCGCCAGATACTGTGCCTGAGTCACTTCATAAGCGCCCAGCCAGAAGCCGTGGCTCAGGATGACTTGATGGCGCAGGTAGGCCCCGGGGTTGTCCGACTCTCCCATCTGGAATCCCTCCGGCCCGGTGGGCGGGCACCAGGCCAGGGTCATTCCTTCTCCGTTGGTGGAGCCGTCGCCAGCGTTTTCACCCTCCGTCGTCAAGGCCGCCTCCCTGGCTTCCCGCAATTCCTCAGGCAATTCCGCCCCCAGGCGCGACAGTTGGATCTCCCGCAGGTTCACCCGCCGCCAGCGTTTCTCCGCAACCGCTTCCCTGGCGTCCGCGATCAGGGCTTCCGCCGGGCTCTCCGGTTCCTTCCCGCGCCACTCTGCCGCCACGGTCTCCGCCGGGAGGTTGGCGAATCCGCTTCCCGATCCCCACCGCGCCTCCGGATCGAAGCCATACCAGCCGTCCTCCACATAGGCGAACAGGTCCGGCGTCTTCACCTTTTGACCCGAAACGTTCCACAGCTTCGCGCTCCCATCTGTTCCCGCGCTGGCCAGAATATTCTCGCCCGGGCTGTAGCTCACCCGGGTAACCGGCCCCAGATGCCCGGTCAGCGTCACCACCAGGGTCAAGGCGCGGCCTGAAGGGTCGAGGTTCCACAGTTTAATCGTCCCATCCTCCGAGCCGCTGGCCACCTGGCGCCCGTCCCCGCGGAACGCCACCGCCGTCACCGCGCCAGCGTGCCGTTGCTCTGGCGATACCCGTCCCAGGACGGCCGCTCCGGCCACGTCCCACAGCACCACGCTTCCGTGTTCCCTCTCTTCTTCACCGGCGGTGCCTTCCTCACTTTTGGGAACCCGTTCCAGTTCTTTCGTGCCGGCCGCGAGCACCCGCCCATCTGGAGAGGCCGCCACGCTCGTCACGCTGGCCGACAGTGCTGCCCGGGCGAGGAAGGCTTCCCGGTCCCGCTCGTCCAGAGCCTCCGCCCGCGCCCCGTCCAGGTCCGCCCAGGCATGGGCTGGGGCTTTGTGAGCCGGAAAGAAGACGCGAGGTCCGACCCCCGGATAGACGGCGGCGAGAAAGGCGTTCTCAGGGCTGAAGGTCAGTGACGAGGCGGGAAAGCTCAGGACGCCCGGGATGCGCTCCGGAGCGCCCTGGCCGTTGTCCCAGAGAAGAATCGTCCCATCTTCCGCCGCGCCGGCCAGGAGATCGCCGCCCGGGCTCCAGGCGAGTGCCGTGGCGGAACCCTCCGGCCCATTCGCGGCATAGTCACCCTTCGTGACATCCCACACCCGCACGCCTTCCGCGGCGGCGGCGGCGAGAAACCTCCCTTCCGGATCGAAGGCCAGGTCCGTCACGCCACTCAGACCGGGGAGTGCCGTGTCCGTTTCCGCCGTCAGATCGAAAAGCCTGACTCCTTCCGCCGAGCCCAGCGCCAGCCAGCGGCCGGAGCCATCCACCGCCAGCGCGGCGGCGGGCGTGTCAGGCCGGTTCTGGCTGCTCCACAATGGCAAGTAGGCGGGCCTTTCGGCGATCCATTGCGTGGCCCGCTGGTAGGCTTCCGGGTTCCGGTCTTCCCGGATGAAGCGCAGGGGTTCCCCGCCCCCTTCTGGACGGCCCGCGCCTTCGAACCCGATGGCCTGCGCGGCGTAAAGCAGGGTATCGGGGTAGCGGTGGCCCCGCTCCTCCGCCACCTCCGCCCGGAGCAGCCAGCCCAGGCCCTCGCTGTAGCGGGCTTCGTCCCGCTGGGAAGTGGCTTCCTTCGCTTTCCACCATCCAAAGAGCATGCCGCCCGCCGCCACCAGGGAAAGAATGGCAAAGAGCACCACGAGACGGTGCAGGCGGCGGCGCTCCTTTTCGATGGCCTCCGCCCGGCGCCGCTCCGCTTCGGCGCGTTCGCGTTCCAGCCGGTCGTCCCGGGAGCGCACCACGAGGGGCGCCAGCACGTCGTGGGTGATTTCCAGCCAGGGAATGCCGCCCCGGTCTTCGGCGCTGATCAGGCGCCGGATTACCAGCCCATCGAGAGCCGCTTCCGGATCGGAGATCCCGGCCCGTCGCAGGGTGGCGGCGGCGTCGTCCCGGGGCACGGGAGCCCGGTGGCCGCCCTCGGTGACCATGCGGTCTTCGACAAAATGGCGCAACGCGTCTGGCTGACCGGCGAAGCTTTCTTCGTAGAAGGCGTGCAAGATGTCGGAACTCTGGGACTCCACCAGTTCCGCCGTGATGGCGGGCAACCCCTGGGCCAGGCGGGAGGCATTCAGCCGTTCGCATACCAGGCTGAGCAAAGGCGGCACCGCGCCGATCTCTTCCAGCGGGGTCTCGCCGGACTTTTTCGCCACGAAGCGGACGATGGCGGCGCCGACCTCCGCGTCCGCCAGGGGCGGGCCGTCGAGTTCGCCGGGCCGCACCACCGCCTCCAGCGCCTGGGGACCGTTCAGCAAGTGCAGCGCCATGCGGTTGCGCATGAGGGAGGGCAGCACCTTTTTCCACTGCTCGAGGGGCGACAGAAAGTCCTCCCGTAGAGTCAGGACAAACCGGACCGGGCTGGGGGTGAAGTCATAGTTACGGGCCAGACGGCGGTCCTCTTCAAAACCTTGCCGGAGAGCGGCGGGCGGGCGGTTTTCGATGACGTCGGCCAACTGGACGAACAACTCCCGTGCTTCGGGGAGCCGCTCCGCCCGCTGGCCCAGGGTAAAGATTTCCTCGAACTGATCGAATATCAGCACCGGGGGATGGCTGTCGCCGCTGGCGGGCCGCAGGTTCTTATGATGAAGCCGTTCCCAGAGCGTTTCGCCACCGGTGCACATGGCGCCGGCGGCGGCCTCTCCTGCTCCCGCCAACAGTCCTTCGAGCGCGCTCTTCACCTGTTCGATCAGCGGGGAATCGCTCTCCTCATAGCGCAGGCGGATGATGGCGGGGCGCCAGCCTTCCACGGTCAGCTTCGGGAAGAGCCCCGCGCCGAGCAGGGAACTTTTTCCCAGACCCGACTGTCCGTAAAGGATGGTGAGCGGCTGCTCCCGCACCCGGACAAAGATGTCCGCGATCTCCGCGTCCCGGCCGAAGAAGTAGCGCTGGGTCTTCGCGGTGAACGCGGCCAGGCCCATCCAGGGACGGCGTTCGCCCTTGGGTGAGGTGACGGTGGCGGCATCGGACGGGCTCATGCTGGGAAACGAAAGTTCGTTCAGCCGCGCGGACGGCCGGAGTCGCGGTAGGCGTCGACCAGTTCGCGGAGGCGGCGGATGAAGTCCGGCGTGGGCGTTCCCCCGGGCAGGCGGTGGTAGTGGATTTTCGAAAAACAGGCCGGCTCGGCAGCGGCCCGGGGCGCGCCCGGCGGGCGGATATCCGCGGGAATATAGAAAATGAAGCCGTCCATGTGGCGGGCGGCGGCCCAGTCGCGCTCTTTGTGGACGTAGCGCCCGCGTCCGGCGTCCGCCTCGGTGGCATCGGAGATCAGGGAGATGAAGAAGCTGCAATGCACCCGCACCGCGGCCTCCAGGCTGGTCTCATAGTTTTCCCCGGCTTTCAGCCGGGCCTTGTCCAGCCATACCGGCACCCCCACGGCGTGCAGCCCGCGGGCCACCGCGAGCGCCGCCGCCAGGTCCTCCGAAGCGTAGCTGATGAAGATCGCGTCCTTCGGCATGGCGTCCGGAATCCGGGCCAGGAATTCATCTTCGCTGACCGCCTGGCCGTGGAGTTTTTCCCACCGCCGGCACAACTCCTCCGCAAAAGCCACCGGGTTGTCATTGATAAACCGCGTGGTTTGAATGAATTTGTCAAAGTAGTCTACCAGTGGCGGCTCCAAGGTGTCTCGAACATCGGCAAAGAATTCGCCGGGTTTGTTGACACTCCGGTCGGACAGGCGCTCCTTACGGGCCACGCGAATGAGGAAGCGCACGATCCAGTCCGAAGCCGGTGCCCCTAACAAGAGCAGAAATCGCGTATTCAACTGGCGGAACAGTCGCTCCAGGGTGTCCCGCTTTTCGATGAAGCCGTAGATGTATTCGATGTAGTCCTCATCCCAAACTGCAAAGTCTGGGAACGTTCTTCTGTAGTGGCCCAAGGCACAAAACAAACACGTGCCGCCGAGAGGCTCAGGAAGGTCAACTGGCGTGCTCGGGACAAAAGGGATCAACTGCTTCGTGGATTCAAAGCCGGGACGTTCCGCTTTTAGTGCCTTGGCGAGCTGGTGGTCAACGGCGCTGGTAACGAAAAGATTGAAATCTGAAACGCGAGCCAGGCTCAGGAGTCCGGCGGAGGGCGGTTGATCCAAGTCGGTCAACACTTCGTCAAATATTTCGCCGATCTTGTGATAGACGTTGTCGCGCTGGCCCCTTTCGAGCAGATAAGTGCTAACTGCCTCGTTGATAGAAGTGCACTCATCCGGATTTTTCAGTCCGAGGCGGCGCGCCAGTTCCGGCGCCAGCCATCGGTATAGCAGCACAGGCTTGCCGTCCGCGGGATTGGAGATGGTGATCATGTCGCGACCCACTACGGGGATGACTTGGCCATGGCGAATGAAGCGGATCAGCTTGCCCCATTCCTCTTCGGAAAGGAACGCGGCGTCAGATTCTTGCGGCGGGATCGCCTGGGGCTCGGGATTCGCGATGTCCATGTCGTGACAGTCAGCGGGTGGATCTCAGGTTGCTGGGAAAACGGCCATGCCGTGCCCCCATCCGGGCGCGACCGGCCGCTACGGATACCGGCGTCATCCAGCCAACAATTCCGAGACTAACCTATCTGTCAATCCAAGAAAGAATCCCGAATAGAAATGCAGGCGGGAATTCCAGTGTGACGAAAGTCTCTGTGACTTGGCGAATTCAATCCCAAATGATGAGCATCTTCGGGCGCATTGCATTCCTGTATGAGAAACCATCGAAAATCCTGACCGGCTGCCAAAGAGAGCACTACCTCTTCCTCCGTCCTCCAGCCGGGTGCTTCCCTGTTGCTTGGGAAGGCGTCTTCTCTTAGAAGAGAAAGAAAGCAGGGCCGCGTAGGCTATTCAGCAAAGATTGAGCAAAGAGGCGCGCCCCACCAGCTTGACCCGGCATGAGCGAATCAGAACACCAGACCGGCCGCTATGTCCTGTCCCTGGATGAAAGCCAGGGCATCACCATGGCCTTCCGCCGCATCCCCGCCGGCGAGTTTCTGATGGGTGCCCGGGGCTATTTGGCGAACGAAGAACCCGTGCATCGCGTGGTGATTTCGCGGGATTTTTGGCTCGGGGAGACGCCGGTGACCCAGGCGCAGTTCGCGGTGTGGACCGGGTCGGAGGCTTATGCGAGGTGGTTTGAAGAGAATCTGGGTAATGTAGGAGGGAATAAAGAGCCCCATCGCAATCACTTTGGAGGAGACCCGGAGAGGCTTCCGGCGGAAAGCCTTTCCTGGCACGAGGCCGCCGCCTATTGCGACTGGTCGGGAAAATGGCGGGGACTCCCGGCGGGCCACCTCGCCGCCTTGCCCACGGAGGCGCAGTGGGAGTATGCGTGCCGGGCCGGGACAGAGACGGAATATTATTCTGGGGACGGTGAGGCGGCCTTGGCGGAGGCGGGGTGGTATGGCGGAAATTCGGCAGCCGCCACACATGGTGCGGGAATGCTGAGGCCAAATGAGTGGGGGCTCTATGACATGCACGGAAATGTGTGGGAATGGTGCCGTGATGGTTGGGATCGAGAAGCGTATACGAAGCGGGCGAACGGAGTGACGGACCCGGTTACAGAGCCGGAGAGGGGAGGTGACGAGGGACAGACGCTTCGTGTCCTGCGGGGCGGTTCTTGTCTCGATTCCGCTAGGCACTGCCGGTCCGCCTGGCGGCGCAGGGTTAGGGCGGCCTATCGCGACTGGAACTTCGGCCTCCGCGTTTGTCTGTTCCCCAGTCCGGAGAGGCCGGAAACCCAGAGCTGTAAGTCTTGAACAATGAGCCTGCCTGAAGAACTGACCATCGACCTGCCCGGCGGAGTGCCGATGACCTTCCGGCGCATCCTGGACCTTGGCGAAGTGGGGGAGTTCCGGATGGGCGCGCGCGGGTTCTCCGCGAGTGAAGAACCGGTCCATCGGGTGCGCCTGACGGTGCCCTTTTACCTGGGCATTTATCCCGTGACGCAGCGGCAGTACCGGGCGATGGCGGAGCGATGCGAGGGAACTTTGCGCCAGATTCATCGCAACGAAGGAGCGGACCCCAGTGATTTCAAAGGGGATGATCGTCCGGTAGAAAACGTGTCCTGTTTGGAAGCCGAAGCGGTGTGCCGTTGGCTGGCAGAATCCATGTGCTTTCGGGAGTCAAGGGAGCGCTTTGGTCTGTCAGTTGAGTGGACTGCGGGGTTACCCACGGAGGCGCAGTGGGAGTATGCGTGCCGTGCTGGAACAGAAACGGAATATGGGTCAGGGGATGGGGAAGCGGCCCTGGCGGGAGTAGCGTGGTATGGCAAAGAGTTGAGCGACGGTCATCAGGCAGTGGGAAGCTTGAAGCCGAACAATTGGGGACTCTATGACATGCATGGAAATGTGTGGGAGTGGTGCCGGGATGTCTGGGATGGAGATGCCTACGCCAAGCGGGCGAATGGAGTGACGGACCCGGTTACCGAATCAGTGAAAGGAGATGACGAAAGAAATTCGCAGCGTGTCCTGCGCGGCGGTTCGTGGGGCAGTTCCGCGGGGATCTGCCGGTCCGCGTTTCGGATCGGGGTCGGGGCAGCCGACCGCGTCAGGTTCCTCGGCTTCCGGGTCTGTCTGTTTCCCGGTCCGGTGGCGGCCGGAGGCCGTGGCAGAAAAAGCAAGGCAGAGCGGAGCGGAGCCGGTGAACGAAGCCGGGAGCGACGGGACGGAGCGGAAGGCGCAGAGAACGGCCAGAGTGGAGCGGTGGCGCGGTGAGCGGGAGAAAAGGGACTTGGAGTACCGGAACTCGACTTCGAAGGTGGGCTGAAGAACAATCGAAAATCTAAAACCAATGGGTCATGCAGTTTCGCATCTTTCAGTATCCGCTCCCCTGTCCCACGGAACCGGAGGATTTGAACGGCTTTCTGGCCGGTCACCGGATCGCTTCGGTGTCCCATCATCTGGTGGAAAACGGAGGCACCCCGGTAGTGGTTTTCGTGGTGCAAGTGGCATCGGGCCCGGCAGTCTCATCCGCGCCTCGCGACAGGGTGGACTACCGGCAGGTGTTGGACACGGATCAATTCGCCCTTTTCAGTCGGCTGCGCGACGCCAGAAAGAAGCTTGCGGAAGCGGAAGGACTGCCGGTTTATGCCGTGTTCAGCAACGCGCAACTGGCGGCAATGTGGCTTGGCGCCGGGAAGTGATACGCTTTTCAGAGATTTCTGCCTTTGGGGAGACGCTGGAAACAGACGCAACGTGTCCTGCGCGGCGGTTCGTGGAACAATTCCGCGAGGAACTGCCGGTCCGCGTATCGGAACAGGAACAGGGCAGCCAACCGCAACAGGAACAACGGCTTCCGGGTCTGTCTGTTTCCCGGCACGGAGACGCCATGCCGCCACCGGACGTCGCGCCTTCCCGCTCCCGCTCCGGCACCGCTGGACGGGGCGAACCCACGCGTAAGCCCTCTCCCGGCGCCGATATCCTTCCCGAAAAGACGGAGAAGGCGCCGGAAGAGGCGGCCAATCCAGGAATAGGAGGCGGTGACTCATGAGCCTGCCTGAAGAGCTGACCATCGACCTGCCCGGCGGAGTGCCGATGACCTTCAGGCGCATCCTGGACCTTGGCGAAGTGGGGGAGTTCCGGATGGGCGCCCGGGGTTTCTACGCGGACGAAGAACCTGTCCACCAAGTTCGCCTGACGGTGCCGTATTACCTGGGCATTTACCCCGTGACGCAGCGGCAGTACCGGGCGATGGCGGAGCAGTGCGAGGGAGCATTAGGCCAAATCGAAGGCAACAAAGGAGGGGACCCCAGTGATTTCAAAGGGGATGATCGTCCGGTAGAAAACGTGTCCCATTTAGATGCTGATGTGGTGTGCCGCTGGCTCAGCGGATCCCGGGAGTTTCGGCGGACCAAAAAGCATTATCAATTGCCTGGGGAGTGGCTGGCGGGGCTGCCCACGGAGGCACAGTGGGAATATGCGTGCCGTGCTGGGACAGAAACGGAATATGGGTTAGGGGATGGCGATGCGTCCTTGGCGGAAGTCGGGTGGTATTCTGGAAACGCGGGAGGCACCACGCATCGGGTGGGAGAGCTAAATCCGAATCGCTGGGGTCTGTATGACATGCACGGCAACGTGTGGGAGTGGTGCCGGGATGTCTGGGACGGGGCGGCGTATGCGAAGCGGGCGAATGGAGTGACGGACCCCGTTTCGGAGCCAACGAAGGGAGACGACGAGAGAGAGTCGCGGCGTGTCCTGCGCGGCGGTTCGTGGTACGATTCCGCGTGGTACTGCCGGTCCGCGATTCGGGACAGGCACTGGGCTGCCTTCCGCTACGGGAACAGCGGCTTCCGGGTCTGTCTGTTTCCCGGTCCGGTGGCGGAGCCATGAACGGCAGGCAAGCCGGAGGCCGCGGCACGGCCGGGACGAAGGCCGGCGGGACGCCGGAGCCGGAGTCTGGACGTGACGGGGCCGGAGGCGAGCGTGTGCGTCAGTAGAGGAAAAACGGCGGGGCGGAGCGAGGCGGGGCGGTCGAAAAGTCGAAGGAAAGTACATCCGCCACGTAGGGCTCGGACAGAAATTGGGGACGACTCCCATAACGCGGGCAAACTCCAGAAGCCTGACGTGGACGGGAGATTTTGTCTGACGAAACCCAAGGGAAAATCCGGCGCGGAGACGAGCTATCCCTGCCGGAGTTCGCGTTCTCTGGCGGCTCGGCGAATATCGTCCAGATCGGGATCGTCGTATTCGCGGTTCAGGATGTTTTCCAGTTCGGATTCCTTGAAATCCGGCGCTTTCCGGATGGCTTTGAGGAAGAGATCGAGGGCCCGGGACCGTTCGGCTTTTCTCTCTTTGACTGAAACACCCTCCCTGTTCGCGTTGCGCCAGGCTTGCCTGGCATAGCCGAACAGCACTTCAGAGCGTCCGGTATTGGCAACGATTTCCCGGCTCCATTCATCGATCTCGGCGTCCGTTGGGGGTTCCGGGGGGACGGCAAGAGTGTTCCAGTTTCCGCGAAGCGCGGCCAGAAACTGGTCGAACCGGGAAGAGTCGTGCACAAAGGCCATCCATTCCTCGTAGGCGATGGTGGCCGCTTCTTTTTGCAGGGCATGATAATCTTCCGCGTAATTCGTCCGTGCATCTTGTGAGATGGAACGGTGGTGCTCCGTGAGTTTCTCTTCCCAAAATTCGCGCAGAAGGGCATGGTACGATTTTGGTGGCGGACCACCGGTAGCCGGATCGGCTGGCGGGGGAGACTGGGAAAACTTGACGTCCGGAAACTTCCAGAGGCAGGCGATGGCGGGATCCAGCGGACCGCCTTTCATCCGGTTATAGATCTGCATCAGTTCATACATGCAGTAGGGCGATTGAAGATAGGCGTGGCTGAGGAAGGCGATCATGAAGTCCCGGGACGTCAGGTGGTCGAGAAATGACTTCCGGTCCGTTATTTTCTCGTGTTCCATCTTGGCCTGTTCGTTGCGATATTCCCGTACGGTGAACCTGTAGAACTGGAGTGCTTTGGCCAGGGCCCTCGGCCACTTTTCCAGGGAACTGTCCGGTAGAAGATGCCAGTCCTCCACGCGGCTTTCCTGTTCGCTCAAGTCTCCCTTGAACGAGATCCCGATCTCGATCCCGATGCCTCCCTCTGTATCCGGCTTGTGGGCGGGGACCGTCAGGGGATCTTCGGCGATTTCGCCTGTTTCGCTGGTAACTTCCGCTTCAAGCAACGCGGGCTGGCGTCCAGAATACTTGGCCGGTTGGCGGGAGAAACGGGCGTCCTCAAGCCCCGGCAATTCGAGGCATTCGTTGAGAATGGCGTGGAGGAAGGATTCATCCGGGCCAAACTGGGTAAGGGTGATGGTCCCGCCATAGCCGCCCTCTGCCTCCGGTTCCCACTCCAGGTGGATGAAGGTTCGCTGGTCGCTCCAGACTTCGGCGCGGTAGGACTCCACCTGCGCCCCCCACTTCCAGAGCGTGGCGGCCCGGCGCCAGTCCCGTCCCAGGCGGACGAGCAACTGTACCATGGTCTCCTGACTGACGCCTTTCCCTGAAATGGATTCGGCTTTTCTTTGAGCCACCTTTCCTCTCTGGGCGAGGATGCGCGAGGCCACTCCCGAGCGGTCCGGCAGGCCGGCGGGGGCCAGGTAGATCGTTCCGCGGCCTGCGTCCCGGTAGTGGGATGGAATCAGCTCGAAACAGATGCCGCACGCCTCCATGAACTGGAGAAAGGTGGCCTGTACCTCGGGAGGAAATCCGGGAAACTTTCTCCCATCTGGCAACTGGCGCGGATTCCACGCCCATTCGCCCAGGTCTTCCAGCGTGAACCGGCCTTCGGCGTCCGCCAATCGCTTCCAACTGCCTTTTTCCCGGTCGAGGAGGCCGTAGATGCCGTTTACCACCCACCGCTGGTCGAGGATGATGTCTTCGGGCAGGTAGCGGGAGTGATGGTAGAGGAACCCGGAAAGATGGAAACGCTCCAAGAGGAGGCCGGGAGTCTCCGCGTAGTTTTCTCCCGCGCAGTGGTCTTCGACCAGCGCCTGAAAGTCCCGCAGCGCCAAAGTGGGCTCGGGGGGTGGGACGTAGCGGCCGGTTTCCTCGGACTCTTGGTGCGCGGCGTCATTCGGGTCTTTTTTCCGCTGAATCGCTTTTTTTACCTCCAAGGCACTGGCCCCGATCTCGCGCCGTCCTTTTGGGCCTAAGACCTGGGAAACCGCGGTGCTCAGCCAGGCTTCAAGCTTTTCGGTTCCGGCGCCGTCTGACGCGGAAAAGTCCACCCGTTTCAGATCTGGCTGGGGGCCCACTTCCGAGTCAACCTGGGCCCACCAGCCCGGCGTGAACCCCGGTTCACCGTCCCGGTCTGTCTTTGTGCGGACCAGCAGGATGGGGGGAGGTTCGCTGGTGCCCGGCATGGCGCCCAAAGACTCCACTTGCTCGATCCAATACAAAGGGCCGCGCCGGAAGTCTTCGCCCTCCGCCAGGCCGTCGTCATCCGTGGGGTCGGTTTCGATGGAGTGTCCGTCCCCGTGATCGGTGCCGCAGATGAGAAAGATGGCTTTGCTTTGCAGGAAAAGACGGTGCGTGTTGTGGTAAAGATCCTGACCGGCGAAGTCCCAGAAATTCAGCAGTGCTTCCTCTTCATGACCGGGATCTTCCTCATCCACGGGATGAAAGGGCCAGGGTTTCCTGGGCCACAAGCGGATGCCATGGGTGGATTCCTCCCGGCTGTCAAAACCGTGGTCGATCAATCGCCTGGCGAGGGAAGATTTGCCGCACCGGCCATTTCCCAGCAGGATCACCTTTACCTCATGATCGTAGGCCGTGCCCTGTTTCAGCGAGTCGAGGTGCGCCAGAATTTCGGGCGCCATGTTGGCGTCCGCTTTTTCTCCGAACAACTCGGGTGAGATTTCGAGTCGCGACCCATGGATGAGCAGAGTGCGCGGAGTGCCGTGGATGTCCGGGAGTTTTCTTAGGGACAGAGTGTCCCGCAAATCGATGTAGTCGAGCTCTTTGGGAAAAGACGGCAGCGCCGCGATGCCCGCGTGGCGGAGGTCCAGCCTTCTCAACATGGGAGGAAGCGGCGAGGGAAGCGCGGAAAGGCGGGTGCATCCATCCAGGCGAATGTCCACCAGGGCATCTGGCCACCCCGAGTCAAGATCGTCAGCAAGGGCTTCCAACTGTGAACAACCGGACAGGTCAAGCTTCCTGAGAGCGGGTGCTCGCGTCAGCAATTGCTGAATCCATGGCTGCGGTATCCCGGTGCACCCTTTCAGACTGAGGTCCTGAAGGGAAACCCACTCCACCCTCTCGTCACCGGTTGGAGACGAGAGGGTGGAGAGTTTGGCATTGTCCTCCAACACCAGCGTGTCCAGGTCCTCACATGGCAGGGCCTCGATGGTTTCCAGATCCGGGCAGGCTCTCGCGTCCAGGCATTGCAGCGTTTTCGGCAGACCGTTCAGGTGTTTCAATCCGCTGACTCTCCACAAATACAGGTGGGTGAGTTTGGGGAAATCGGCGCCCAGGCGCGACAGGTTCAGGCCCCAAGGGGTGAGCGCGTCGAGCCGCGCGGCGGATTTCGTTTTCTCCTCATCGCTGGAAGGCAGGGACCCGATGACGATCTTGGTCACCTCCGGCCACTGTTCCGGCTGCCAGTCCGCGGGTAAAGTGGTGGGGCGTTCTCCCGTGGGGCTGTGGATCACCTGGGGCGGACGGTTGGTGGGCTGTGTCATGGATCAAAGTCTGCGTGGCGGCGTCCGCCGTGCTGGTCTGGGCTGAGTCGCACTGGGCCGGAGTGGCGAACCATGTTCACCGTTAAAAGAAGACCCGCCGGATGGGAAGCCGGAAAAAGAGGCAATCCAGTTAGGCCGCGCGGAGCCCCGATGATGGAGGGGAAACGGACGGCGGACCTTGAACTCAAGAACTGGAGCGTTTCCAGGTTGAGGATGCCCTGGAAATCTTCGAAGCTCGGAAACTCGACTCCAGTATGGAACCGGACCCCAAGGTTTCTGGGCGATGCCTCCGGAATGGTTCGCGCGTTGAAATTGTCCCGGTTTATTACTAAAGGTCCCGCATGGCAGAAAATGCCTTCACTCGCCACGACCAATTTCCGCGGACCCGGTGGACCCTCATCCGGCGGGCCACGGATACCGATCCTGAGCAGAAGCGGCAGGCCTTGGAGGACTTTTGCCGCGCTTACTGGTTTCCGCTCTACTGCTACGCGAGGCGGCGGGGGAAGACGGTGCACGACGCGCAGGACACCATTCAGAGTTTCTTTGTCCACTTGCTGGAGCAAACCGAGAAGTTCGAGAACCTCGACGCGAATCTTGGCAAACTGCGTTCCTGGCTCCTGACTTCGCTCCAGCACTTCATCACCAATCAGCATGAATGGAGCCGGGCGGCGAAGCGGGGCGGCTTAGCTTCCATGTTGGTGATCGATGTCGATCTGGCCGAGGAACGCTTGGGGGATTTGGGCGCCGCCGACGCGGCCAGGGCGGAGAGTGACTTCGACCGGCGCTGGGCGGAGACGGTGTTGAGCCAGGCGCGGCAGAAGTTGAAAGCGGCGCATGAGGCAGCCGGGAAACGGCAAGAGTATGAAGCGCTCCGGCCGTTCCTTACCAAGGGCACGCCCGAGGGCCTGATTCAAGAGGCGGCGGCGAAGCTGGGAAAAACGGAGGGCGCCATCCGGATGGCTGTCTTACGATTGCGGGACGACTACCGCGTTGCGATTCAGCGTGAGATTGCGGACACCTTGGACGCGGATGGCGATGTGGAGGCAGAGGTGCGGTATCTCATCGCCTGTCTGGGGTAGGGGGGGCGCTTGGAAGCCATCTCACAAATAGACAGGCCCGTCCGGGAGAAGAGAATCAGGTGGAGAAAGTCGGGCTCGCTTCGCTCGCGAGAAAGAAAGACGCGGCGCTTTTCCCGGCGGCTTTGTTGACGCTGGGTTCTGTGATCCAAGATCATCTCCGCCCAGCGACGCCTTGCCACCGCGAATAATCGTTCACGGGCCGGGCCTGCCGATTCATGAGATGGCTTCTAGCAAATTGCGATTGCTTTGCCGCCGGGGTGACCAGAGTATCGCCGCACGATGGCCGATCCCGACAGCCTAGGCTCAGTTCCCAATCTCGACGCTTCGATTTCCGGGTCCGCTGGAAAGATTGAGTTCCGCGATTATGAGGTGCTTAGCACCTTGGGGCGGGGCGGGATGGGCGTGGTTTATCGCGCGCGGGACCGCAAGCTGAACCGGGAAGTCGCGCTAAAGCTGCTCCCGTCTTCGGTGTTTGTGTCGGAGGGCGAGTTGGCGCGCTTTCAGCGGGAGGCCAAAGCCGCCGCGGCGATCGATCACCCGAACATCATTCCGGTTTACGAAGTCGGCGAGATTGAAGGGCAGCCCTTCCTGGCGATGCGGTTGATCGAGGGCCAGCCGCTCTCCGAGTGCGAAGCCGAGTTTCGGGGCGACCTTCGCAAGATCGCCCGGCTCATGGCCACGGTGGCCCGGGCCGTCCAGGCGGCGCATGGGCGGGGCATTCTGCATCGCGATCTGAAGGCGTCGAACATCCTGGTCGATGGAAAGACGGGCGAACCGTACATCGCGGACTTTGGCATTGCCAAGATCCTCGACGACGAGACCGGGCCCGGTCTCACGCTGACGGGCGAAGTGCTCGGCACGCCGGAATACATGTCGCCGGAGCAGGCCAATGGCGAGCGTTTGAGCCAGGCGTCCGATGTTTACAGCCTGGGGGCGATTCTCTACCGCCTGCTCACGGGCAATCTGCCGATCCGGGGGAATACCACCGCGGACACCTTGCGCAAGATCGCCGAGGAGGTGCCGGGGCGCCCCACGTTTGTCAGCGGCGGGCACGATTTGGACCTGGAGGCGATCACGATGAAGTGCCTGGAGAAGAACCCGGCGCACCGCTACCACTCGGCGGCCGGTCTGGCGGAGGATCTCGAAAGCTGGCTGGCCGGAGAGCCGATCCGGGCGCGGAATCTCACACGGCCACAGCGCCTGGGCCGCTGGGCGCGGCGGAAACCCGTTCACGCAGCCGCGGTGGGCCTGGCGGCCTTGTTCGTCCTGACCCTGGCGGCCGGTGGGCCCCTGGTGGCGCTGAATCAGAAGCGGCTGACCGGGGAAGCGAATACCCAGCGCGGTAAGGCCGAGCGCACCGCCGCCGAGTTTCGCCGCAGCCTCTACCACGCGGAGATGCGCGTCGCGTCCCGGGCCTTACAGGAGCCGGGCGGATTGATGCTGGTCGAGAACCTCACTTCCAAATGGGCCGGCGCCGATGACTTGACCGGCTGGGAGTGGCGCCACCTGCGCCGCGAACTCGAACAGCCGTTCGAGATCCTGAACCGCTCGACCTCTCTCCAGAACGGGGAGCTGGCGATCAGTCCCGATGGCCGCTTCCTGGCGGCAAAGCTGACCGACCATGGGCCGGTCTCGCTGCTGGATGCCGCCAGCGGCAAAGTCCTGTTTCCTTTTGCAGACACCACCAACTGGAATAGCACCAGTCTCAGCTTTTCGCCGGACAGCACCAGGGTCCTGATCGGAGCCATGCATCCGCGGCAGTATGCGGTCTTTTCCACCGGGGATGGCCGGAAAATGTATGCGGGGGGAAACGGTCAGCACTACCAAAGCAATCAGATGGCCTGGACCCCGGATGGAAGATTCCTGATTCAGGCTGAGCAAGGAAAGATCCGGATCTTCCAGGCGTCCGACGGGCAGTTTGTCGCCGGGGCGGATCATCCCCCAAACCCCACCAGCCTGGCCGTGAACCCGGCCGATTCCAGCCAGTTTCTCACGGCAGGGTTTCAAGGCTCCGTGGTCCTCGGCCGGTTTGACGCCAGCCGTGGAAGTCTGGGGCTGCGCGAGTTTTCCGCCGCGGGCGTGGACGCCGCCGTGAGGGAAATGGACTGGAGCCCGGACGGAAAACACGTCGCGCTGATCAACACGCCGGACTACTCGGTATCGGTCCTGGATGTGGACACCTTTGATCCAGTCTGGACCTCGCCCAGTTCCTCGGGTCCGCTCCAGGCCGTTTGCTTTAGTCCCGGCGCCCGTTACGTCGCCGCCGCGGGGGACGACCGTTCGATCCGGATCTATGAAGCCGGGACCGGAGAGCTGCTGGAGACCTTGCGCGGCCATTCCGGGGGGGTTCTTCAACTCGTCTGGGATCCGGATGGGACGAAACTCTATTCCACCTCGCGGGACGAAACGCTCCGGGTTTGGGACGTCTCCCGGGTGGGCGAAACTCTCGCGCTTCCGAATCGGAATTTCGCCATCCGCAGCCTGACCTGGGGGCCCCAGGGCCGGTGGTTGCTCTCCTGCAGCGGCGTCTATGCAAATGCCTGGAACCTCCAGTCAGAGGGGGATGCCCCGCTCGCTTTCAGGCTGGAAGCCCTTTTCGGAACTGAGGTCCCGCCGCATCCGGACGGAGAACGCGTGGCTGCCGCGACCGAGAATCATCTCCGGATTTTCTCGACGCGGGAAGGCGGGGAACTTCAGTCGGTCAATCTGATTGAGTCCGGCGTCATTGACACTTGGAGAAAATTGCCGCGCCTGCGCTGGTCCCCCGATGGCGCTCACATCGCGTTCAGTCAAAATTACTCCGATCAAGTCCAGGTCTTGCCGGAAGACCTCGGCGGGCCGGGCCTGAGCTTCGCCGCCATCGCCATTTCAGATAGCATCGCGCCCTGGTGCTGGGCGCCGGACAGCAGCGCCATCTTCTCCGTCTACGACCAGACTCAACTTCAGCGTCACCCGCTGGATGGGCAGCCGGCTGAGCCCCTGGCGGAAACCACGGACACGATTCTGGATCTGGCCTTCGATCCCCGGGGGCGCTGGCTGGCCTTGTCAGGTCAGAACGTCATCGAGCTGCGCGACCTGGCGAAGTTTGAGCTTCAGCGGAAGCTGACCGGGCATTCCAGCAGCATTGTCCAAGTCGCCTGGGCGCCGGATGGCGGCCGGTTGGCGTCCCTGGAGCAGAGCGGGGTCATCGGCATCTGGGATCCCGAAACCGGGGACGAGGCGGTGGCGATGCTTGAAAGTCCCAACGGCGAGCGATATACCGCCATCGCCTGGAGCCCGGACGGGCGAACCCTCGCGGCGGGGGACGCCACGGCGGTGACGCATCTGTTAGAGGGCCCCAAACCTTCGTCCGCTAAGCCAACCTCGAATTAAGTTCAGAACTCCTGACATGCCTCTTTTCGTTCTAACCATCTTCCTCAGCGCGTTTCTGCTTTTTCAGGTTCAGCCGGTCATCGCGCGTTACATCCTGCCCTGGTTCGGCAGCAGCCCGGCGGTCTGGACGACGTGCATGCTCTTTTTCCAGGCCGGTCTTCTCGCGGGTTATGCTTACGTGCATCTCCTCGTTTCCAAACTGCGCGAGCGGCCTCTTTTGCAGGTGGGCGTCCACTTCATTCTCCTCGCGGTGTCCCTGTTGTTTCTGCCCATCACGCCTTCGGACGCGTTTCGGCCGGCCGCCGAAACCGATCCCGTCTGGGGAATCCTGCGGCTGTTGGGCCTGACCGTGGGCCTGCCTTACGTCCTCATCTCCGCCTCCGGGCCGCTGCTCCAGCATTGGTTCAGCGAGGCCCTTCCCGCGAAGTCGCCCTACCGCCTCTACGCGGTTTCGAACTTCGGCTCTCTGCTTGGGCTGCTTTCCTATCCCTTCATTTTTCAGCCTGCCTTCGGCCTGAAGACTCAGACTCTCCAGTGGTCCATCGGCTACGCGGTTTACACCGTGGCTCTGGGAGTCTGCGCCTGGTACTTTCTGCGGAAGCGGCACGCGGGCGCGTCGCCCCTGGAGGAAGACCTCCCCGCCGGGGAGCCCGCCCCGCGCCATCGCTTTCTCTGGATCGCCTTCGCGGCCTGCGGTTCCGTCATTCTCCTCGCCGGGACAAATCAGATGACCCAGGACATTTCGGTGACCCCCATCTTCTGGGTCGTACCGCTCGCGCTCTACCTGGTGACGCTCATCATCGCCTTCGACCATCCGCGCTGGTACCGGCGCTCCGTCTGGATTCCGCTCGCGATCCTCTCCACCGCCGCGCTCGCCGTGTTGCTCAACCTTGAGGGCGAAATCAACATCCACCTGACCGTCCAGATCGCCCTCCACCTCGCCACCATTTTCACCGTGTGCATGGTCTGCCATGGCGAGATGGTGAAACGCAAACCGGCGCCGCGCTTCCTGACCACGTTCTACCTGTCCGTCGCGCTGGGCGGGGCGCTGGGCGGCGTTCTGGTGAGTCTTGTCGCGCCGCTGGTCTTTGACGGTTACTGGGAACTTCACGCCGGGCTTGTCCTGACGTTCATCCTCGTCGCCGCGAACCTGGTTGGGGGAGGGGGCGGCAAACGCCGTGTCCTGTCCGTGGCCGCCAGCTTCGTCCTGCTCGCCTTGCTAAGCATCTTTCTCGGCAGAAATGTTTATCTCCAGGTAAAGGGCTCTGTCGACGCGCGGCGAAATTTCTACGGCGTGCTGCGGGTTTACGAATACTACCTCGGCGAGCCCGATCACCAGAAAGAGCTTTACCACGGGCGCATCGATCACGGTCACCAGTTTATGAGCGATCCCTTCGACCGGATTCCCTCCAGCTACTTCGGCAAACACAGCGGCGCGGGCGTGTTTTTCCGGATGCATCCCAGCCGCGATCCCTCGAACCCTCAGCCGATGAAGATCGGGGTGCTGGGGCTGGGCATCGGCACCCTGGCCAGCTACGCGCAGCCGGGCGACGGCGTCCGTTTTTACGAGATCAATCCCGACGTGGAGATGCTGGCGCGCCAGCACTTCCTCTATCTGGAACACTGCCCCGGCAAAGTGGAGGTGGTCCTTGGCGATGGCCGGATGGAACTGGAGCGCGAACTGGAACGCGGCGAGCCGCAGCAGTTCGACGTCTTGTTTCTCGATGCCTTCAGCGGCGATTCCATCCCGATGCACCTGCTCACCCGCGAGGCGTTTGAGATCTACGAGCGGCACCTGAAACCCGGCGGGCATGTCGTGGCCCAGATCACCAATCAGCATGTCGATCTGACCGATCCCCTCCGCGTTCTGGCTGCGGATCTCGGCAAGGAAATCATCCGGGTGGAAGCGCCGCCGCGCGAAGCCTGGGAGCTTTACTCCAGCTGGGTGGTCATTGGGAACGACCGGACCGTGATCGACCGGATTCAGGCAGCGGGGTACGTGACCGAGTGGGAGCGGAAGGAACCGAAACCGGTCCGCTGGACGGACGACTACAGCAACCTGATGCCGGTGTTGGTGTGGTGAGGGGGGTATTGGTTGTGGGAATGTGTGGTTGGGAAACTCCAGAGCACGTTCTGGTGAGAGCGGCTACGAGTCAGTTTCGAATACCTGGGCGTTATCGAATTTGCGACTGAAGCGAAGCTTCTTTGGAGTGCGGCGATCCTTCGCCGCTTTCCATTGCAGGTAAGCCTGTCGTGAAAAATTTTCGCTTACCTGGGCTCTTTGCGCTTGGCGGCTTTCGCCTTTGGCGGTGATCACTCTGTCTGGTCAGACGGCAACGAAATTTCGTACGGCGGTTCCGCGAGCAAAAGCGGCGAAGGATCGCCGCACTCCAAAGAAGCTTCGCTTCAATACCCGTGGCGGACCTTCCAGAAACACTCCACGGGAGCACAGCTGTCCACCTTTCGAATTCCAAAGGCCCTTACCCACCCCCCAAAAAATCCCCCCTTTTTTGTGACACGGGGCTCTGGGAATCTGTTGCAGGGGATGAACCCGCGGTTTTGGCGCGGGCAGAGGTGCTCCCATGCTTGCAGAAGAAAAATCAAGATCGCACGTTGATCTTCCCTGTCCCACCACCTGGTGGGCGCCCGAGGCCATTGACGCGCTCTTTGCCAGTCTCACCGCCGAGCAGCGGCTGATCCTCCGGGCCATTACCAACGGCGAAACGAATGGCCAGATCGCCGGGCGTCTCGGGATCGCGGAGAAGTCCGCCGAGAAGCACATCACCCGGCTGTTCGCCCGGCTCAGGGTGTCCGTGCGGACCAAGGCCGCCGTGTTCTACACCCTCTGGGCCGCCCGGCAACGAACGAAGATTTCCTGATTATCAAGATACCTAACCTAAAAAATGGGGAGGTTCCCCCTTTGATCTTTTCCCCGAAACACCCTCCAATCCTCGCAACCGCTGGCACCATGAACGCGTTTCGCCAAATTACCACGTTTCTGACGTGTTTCGCCCTGATCCCGGTGCCCTGCGCCGTGGCGAATCCCACCAACGGCACCATCCGGTCCGGGGCCGGGGAGATCCAGTTCGACGGCGGGAACGCCGTCTTCATCCACCAGGGATCGGACAAGCTCATCATCGACTGGGAATCGTTCTCCATCGATCCCGGCGAACTCACCGAATTTCTCCAGCCCAGCTCCGGCGCCGCCGCGCTGAACCGCGTGTTCTCCGGCGACCTCAGCGCCATTCATGGGCAGTTGCGCGCCAATGGCCGCGTCCTCCTCATCAACCCGAACGGCATCCTCGTCGGGCCGGGCGGCCGGGTGGATACCGCGGGCTTCGTCGCCTCCACCCTGGATGTCAGCGATGCCGATTTCCTCGGCGGCGGGGACATGACCTTCAGGGGCGCTTCCACGGCGGCGGTTACGAACCTCGGCACCATCAATGCCGTGGACGGGGGCGACATCTTTCTCATCGCCCGGGAAGTCCGCAACGCCGGCGCCCTCCAGGCGCCCGGGGGCGCCGTGGGGATGGCCGCGGGCACGGAAGTCATCCTCGCGACCGAGGGGGAGGAGCGCATTATCGTCACCCCGGACGGCCAGGACGGCTCCGTGACCAATGAGGGCGTGGTCCGCGCCGCCACGGCGGAGCTGAAAGCCTCCGGCGGGAACCCCTACGCGCTGGCCATCAACAACACCGGGATGGTCCGCGCCACCAAGTTCCAGAACCGGGGCGGCAAACTCTACCTTTCGGCCTCCGGCGGCCGCATCGTCAATTCCGGCTCCCTGCGGGCCAGTTCCAGCGCCACCATTCGCCACACCGGGGAGTCCGGCGGCGTGGAGATCGGCGGCGCCGTCACGGCGCGGGATGAAACCACCGGAAACGGGGGCACGGTGGAGATCTCCGGCCCCAATGTCACCCTGCTCCCGGGTTCCAGCGTCAGTGCCTCCGGCAATGAGGGCGGGCAGGTCGCCATTCGGGCCACTGTCGTTGGCGGGCAGGCGAAAATCGACGGATCGGTGACCGCCTCGGCCTCCGCCGGGGACGGCGGAATCGTCACCGTTACTGGCGATACCATTCAGGCCGGCGCCACCGGGAAGATTGAGGCGAACGGCGCGCGCGACGGCGGGCTGATCCTGCTGGGCGCCGATCCGCTCAGCGGAATGGGGGAGAGTTTCGACGGCACGCCGGTTCCGGTCATCCCCACCAGTTCCCTGACCCTCGCCCCCGGTTCGCTCCTTTCCGCCAGCGGCGGCGCGGGGAACGGAGGCGCCGTGCGCCTCACCGGCGCCAGCGATGGGGAGATGACGCTGGGCGGTACGATTCAGGCGAACGGCGGCGGCGGAGACGGGGGCCAGATCGTCGCGCGCGGCGGCGACATCGCGGTTCAGCCGGGCGCGCTGCTCGAAGCCAGCGGGACACAGGATGGCGGGCGCCTCCGGGTCGAGGCCCAGGACACCGCCACCTTCGACGGCACGGCCCGCGCCACCGGCGGCAGTGGCCATGGCGGCGTGGTGGAGGTGCTGGGCAAAGACGTGACGCTCGGCTCCACGGCATTCATCGATGCCTCGGGCGGGGTCCAGGGCGGGCAGGTGTTCGTGGGCGGCGGGCGCAAAGGACAGGACCCGGACCGGAAGAACGCGCAAAACACCACGGTGGCGCCAGGGGCGGAGATTCACGCGGTGGGCGGCCAGACGGGCGGTGAAGTGGTGCTCTGGGCCGATGGGGCGATGGACTTTCTGGGCTCGGTCAGGGCCCAGGGCGGCTCCGGCGGTTTCGTGGAAGTCTCCGGCCTCCAACAGCTTAACTTCGCGGGGCAGGTCGATACCGGGGGCGGGCAACTGCTGCTGGATCCGTTCAGCTACACCATCGGCGCGGCGGAGGCGGCGGCCATCGTCGCGGCGCTGGCGGGGAACAACGTCACCATCGACACCACCGCGGACACAGCCGCCTTCGGCTCCAGCGAAAACGCGGGCGACGCCGGAGACATTACTGTCAATTCGAACCTCTTCTACGACTCGCTCAACAGCCTGACCTTCCTGGCGATGGGCGACCTGACCTTCAACGCCAGCGTGCAGAACCGCAACGCCACCGGCGGCGATGTCAACCTCGTCGCGGGCTGGGACGGCGCCACGGCCTATGACGCCGCCGCGTTCGCGGCGGAGGACGTCTCGGCCACCACCGTCTTCGGCAATGAGATGGGCTCCGTCTTCATTGGCACGGGCAACCAGACCCAGGGCGTCGCCGTGGGCAGCCGTGGCGGGACCACGAATGTCTTCTCGTATGATGTCAACGTGCTGGCTTCCACCATTAGCGATGGACTCCCTAGCTCCACCGGGGACAATGTCCGCTTTGGGCACCTGGGTTTTCGAGCCTTCGATGGCTTCGGGCAGGATGGTACGAGTCTGGGAGCGGATCCGATGGTGAATGGCGCGATCGCCATTCACGCGAAACATAACCTTACCGCGACCGCCGGGAACGACCGGTACAACTACGCCCAGGTGGGCCATGTCGGTGGAGGTAATAACGGTTCGAGTTCCGCGCCAGTCGACTCGGATGCCACCATTGGGGTCGTGGTGGGGAATAATATCGCCTTTACCTCGGGAACCCAACTGGACACCTATGCCCAGCTTGGCCAAGGGGGGAACTTCGCCAACGGCAATCATGGCGTGACGGCCACCATCGCCGCCGGAAACGACATTCTCTTTACTGCCCCTGCCCATGGCTATGTCCAACTGGGGCAGGGCGGGGAATACTCCAATGGCAATCATAGCGGAACGGCGACGATCACCTCCGCCCGCGACATTATCTTCACTGCCACCGGCAGTTATGCCCAATTGGGGCAGGGCGGTTATGAGGCCAATGGCAATCATGGCGGGACGGCCACGATCGCGAATGTGCGCGACATCATCTTCACCGGAGGGACATCCGAAGCCTATGCCCAACTGGGGCAGGGCGGAATCCGCGCTCAAGGCAATCACAGCGGGACCGCCACCATCACCAATGCGCGAAACCTGGTTTTCACTGGTGGTTTTGGGGCCGCTTCGTACGCCCACCTGGGGCAGGGTGGATATGTTACCAGGGGCAACCACAGCGGAACCATCACCATCTCCACCGTTAACGATATTACATTCACGGCGGGATCGGGAAAAAACGCCTATGCGCAACTCGGACAGGGCGGGTATCAAGCGGCGGGCAGTCACAGCGGGGACATCTCAATCGTCTCCGCCAACGACATCTCCTTTACCGGTGGAGGAAGCCACGCTGTGCTTGGAAACGGAGGGTTTTTAGCCGCTGGCAATCACGGTGGAAACATTTCCATTGGAGAGGCGAGAGATTTGAAGTTCGTCTCGGGGCCGACGACCGAAGCCAGACTGGGCCATGCTGGAATTTTCGCAACTAGCAATCTTTCCGGTTCCATTTCCATCGGCACGGTTCGAGACATCCTGCTTGACGCCAGTGCGTCGGCAATTGCCCCGGCCCAGATCGGCCATGGTGGACTAGGTGGCGAAGGAGACCGGAGTGGAGACATTCTCATTGCGCAAGCCCGGAATCTTCGGGTCGCGGCGGGCACGGGATCTTCGGCCAAGAAAGGAAAAACAAATCCCGGAAACGCGGGGGTCGGCCACGGTGGCGCACAGGGAGAGCAGGCCCCGAATGTCTCCGGCAAAGTGAGCATCAACCTGACGGGCGATCTGGACCTGACCGCCACCGACCCGGTGACCGGGGCGACAGCGCGTATCGGTCACGGCGCCGTCACTTCCGTCAGCGGCGATGTCAGCGTGCAAGTGGGCGGAGACGCGACGCTCTCGCCGGAGGCCATCATCGGGCACACCGTGGAGACCGGTGGCGCCTACGACAGTGGGTACACGGACGTCCTTGTGGAAGGGACGCTCACGGCGGCGGCGGGGGCCCAGTTCAACAGCGGGGCGCAGGGTGAAGTTCGGGTTTACCTGAAAGACACGGCCTCCGACCAGGTGGACGCCGATGCCCTGCTCAATGGAGTGGCCAAGGGCGGACCGGCGGTTTTCCCGGACGGCGGGGTGGTCACGGGCAGCGGCTTCTTCCTCGGCGCTCCCCTGGGCTACGACTACGTCGTCGACGCGGCCGCGGCCAGCGCCATCGTCAGCGAACTGGAGAACAATGGGCCGGTCACCCTGTCCAGCTTCCTCAGCCAGGCGGCCTTTGGCGCCATCCCGGTGCTGATCGACCGGCCCTACGACATCCTGGTAAGCGCGGACCTGTTCTACGACTCGACCTATGACTTCAATCTCTTCGCCACCGGCGGCCTGACCTTCAACGCCAGCGTGCAGAACCGCAACGCCACCGGCGGCGATATCAACCTCGTCGCGGGCTGGGACGGCGCCACGGCCTATGACGCCGCCGCGTTCGCGGCGGAGGACGTCCCGGTCACCACCGTCTTTGGCAACAACCTGGGCTCCGTCTTCATTGGCTCGGGCGACCAGACCCAGGGCGTCGCCGTGGGCAGCCGTAGCGGGACCACGAATGTCTTCGCGCATGACATCAGCGTGCTGGGCGCGACGAATGGCAGAAGCACTCTTAGAGACAATTATTTTGCCCAGTTGGGCTTTCAGGTATCGAATGGAACGGCCTTGGGCGGATATTTTCTGGAAGCGGTGCCTGTGGTGGAGGGCAGCATGACCCTCCACGCCAGGAATGACCTGAACGCTACCGGGGGGAACGGCGCTGGAAACTACGCCCAAGTGGGCCACGTCGGCGATGACCCTGATAATGGGAACAGCACCGTGGAAGCGGCCGCCGACTCGACCATTGAAATTTCAGTTGGCCGCGACATCAACTTTTCCGCGGGAAGCGCAAGCATTGCCTACGCTCAACTTGGTAATGGAGGATTCTCAAGCAGAGGCAATTTCGGCGCGACCGTCACGATTACCACCGCCAATGACCTCCGTTTCAAGGCTAGTTCTTATGATAGCGGGTATGCGCAGCTCGGTCAGAGAGCCAGGGGAGACCTCAGCGGGACCGTCACGATTCTCAATGCCCACGATATCATGTTCTCCGGTGGGTCTGAAAGTGGTTCCTATGCGCAACTCGGTCAGGGCGGATACGGCGCCGATGGGAATCACGGCGGGACCGTCAACATTGTCAGCGCCAACGATCTTGTCTTTTCGGCGGGATCGGGAAGTTACTCCTTTGCGCAACTCGGCCAGGGCGGATTCAGCGCCGCGGGCAATCACAGCGGGTCGATCTCGTTAGGGGCGGTTCACGACATTCGTTTCACGGGCGGTTCTGGCACGACATCGTATGCGCAGCTCGGCAACGGGGGGGGGCGTGCGCCAGGCAATCACTCCGGGACCACGACCATCACCAGCGCCAACGACATCTCCTTTACCGGGGGGGAGAACAGCACCGGGTATGCGCAACTTGGCCAAGGTGGTCAGGACACCGACGGCGATCAAAGCGGGACCCTCACGATTGTCAAAGCGAACGATATCACCTTTACCGGCGGAGGTTTCAGCTACGCGCAACTTGGGAATGGCGGAAATGGCTCTGAGGGAAATTACAGCGGGTCGATAACGATCCAGACCGCCAATGACATCGCCGTGGTTGCCGGAGGGCGAGGTCTCGCGACCTTTGGAAATGGCTCGGACTCCACGAGCGGAACCGTCTCCGGAGACATCACGCTGGAATCGGTCCGGGATATCTACGTGGGCGCGGGAACCGATACGATTGGTGGGAATGCCACGATCGGGCATCGCTCCGGGAGTGGCGCCATTTCTGGCGATGTTCTTATTCAGGCCGCCCGGGACCTGCAACTTCGCGCCGGTCCCGGTTTTGCCGGTAAGAAAGGCCAGGTCGCCCCATCGGAAATTAGGATAGGGCATCAGTCGTTCAGCGGCGGCGCCACCGGCGACATTGATGTGACGCACATCGGAAATCTGACGATGGACACCGTGTCACCGCTTGTCAGCGCGTTGACTCAGATCGGACATGACGGAGTGACTTCCGTCAGCGGCGATATCGATCTTCAGACCGGCGGAGACGCCACGCTTTCGCCGGAGGCCATCATCGGGCATACCGTGGAGGCGGGTGGCGCCTACACGAGCGGAAACACGGTGTTTGGCGTTGGCGAAGGGGGCGGCGCGCAGACCCTGACAGCCGCCGCCGGGAGTCAGCTGATTTCCGCGCCGGAGGCGTCCGGTGGCGAACTGCGGGTGTATCTGCCGGGCCTGGCCGGGTATCAACTGGAGGCCGGGGCGCTCCTGAACGGGACCGCCGCGCCGGGGCCGGGCGTGGACCCCTTCCCGAATGACCAGGGCGAAGCCTTGTTCGCGGAGGGGCCGTATGCGCCGGACCTCGGGGTGGGGAACTTCGGGTTTTACCTCCTGATCGACCCATCGGCGGGTGCTGGGGGTGGCGGCGGTACGGGAACCGGCTCCTCGTCTTCTTCAGGGGGAACGAACCCGGCGGCGGGCCCTACGTCCACCGGGGTGACGAACGTGGAGGATCTGGTGGAGGAAGTACTCAACGGGAATGGGAATGGAAACGGGAACGGGCCGGTGGGTGGCGGACTCTTCGACCCGAATGGCGGGTTGTTTAACTTCATCCCCGGCGGCAACGGCGGCACCATGAGTGACGATCCCGTCCCGCCTGCGGGCCTGGACGACGACGTGGTGAACCTCATTCCCGATTCCTTCATTCCGGACCCGGCTCCCGAGGGCACGCCCGAGACCGGCCCCGGCCCCGAACTGCTGTCCGAAGAAGGCATGGAACAGAGCCAGAGCAGCGGCGAAGAGGAGGAAGACGACGAAGAAGAAGAAGACGAGGAGGAATAAGCCGCCGCCAGCCTAACCAACCTTCCGGGCCGCCCCGGCCCGCCGCAGCAGCATGGTAATGAAACCGCAACCCACACTGACCCACCAGCCCATCCAGCCAGCCGGTGGATTGGCCCCTTGGACCCTTCCCAACGTTCGTACCCGCCCAACCATCACTCAGCCTTTGTGAAACACTGTCTGCCCAAGCTCATGCCGGGCCGCCTTTCTGGCGCGGTCCTTTTGTTGTTGTTCGCCCTGGCCGGGACGGCCCCGGCCCAGGACATCGAACGGCTGAAACCCCGCGTCCCCAGGAAACCGGCCGCCGAACCCGTGGCTGAGGCGGTGGAAGCCGGCCCGGAAGATGGGGTGGCGGGCGGCGATGACGAGGTCTTGGGCACGATACACGGCATCGCCCTGCTCGGCCACCCGGATCAAGCCTCGGAAGACACGCCCCCGGCCGTGACCGGCGTCCAGGTGTTGGACGCGGAACTGGTGGCGCCTGAAAGCGTGGTAGCCGCGCTGGAACCGTTCGTGGGCGGGCCGCTGAGCGTCCGGTCGGTCCAGGACCTGATCCAAACAGCCGTCAAAGCGTATCGCGAAGCCGACATGCCGGTGGTCGATGTGGGGTTGCCGGAGCAAGACGTCAGCACGGGCGTCCTGCAACTGGTCCTGGTGGTCGGTAGAGCGGGCAAAGTCACGGTGGAAGGTAACGGGCATTTCAAAGACCGGAACTACCTGAACGGTTTCCGCACCCAGGAGGGCGAGGTGCTGCGGCAAAGCGTGGTGCTGGCGGACCTGAAGTTCCTGAACCGGAGCAGCTACCGCCAGGTCCGCGCCAACTACACCCCGGGCGAGGGATTTGGGGAGGCGGACGTCATCCTGGAAGCGGAGGAGCGCTTCCCCGTCAGCGCCTATACCGGCTATGAAGACACGGGTAACGAACTGATTGGCTTCGACCGCCTGATCTTTGGCGCGGAATGGGGGAACGTGTTTGGTTTGGACCACAGCCTGGCCTATCAGTACACCACGACGCTGGAGTTTGACGGCTTGCAGGGCCACGCCTGGATCTACCGCATCCCGATTCCCCGGCTGCGTCACGAGTTCCGGGTCCTGGGCGCCTACGTCACCTCGGATGCCACGTTCGAATCGGCGGGCGAAACGCTGAACTCGGGGGGTCAAAGCGTCCAGATTTCGCCAGCCTACGTCATTCCGATGCCGAGCCTGTTTGGCTACGAACAGGAACTGAGCGCCCGGTTCGACTTCAAGAGCACGAACAACGACCTGGAGTTCAGCGGCACGAAGGTGATCGATTCCACGGCGGAGGTGTACCAGTTTTCCCTGGGGCATTCGCTCGCCAAGACGACGAAGCTGGGCCGCCAGTGGATCAGCAACCGGCTGGTCTGGAGCCCCGGCGGCTTGAGCAACCACAACAGCGACGAGTCGTTCGAGGAACTGCGCGGCTTAGGTTCCGCGGACTATTTTTACTGGAGCGGAGAGTTCACCCAGGCCGTCGACCTGCCGCGGGGCTTCACCTTTGTGGGCAGCCTGGAAGCGCAGCTCAGCACGCAAAACCTCCTGCCGGGCGAAACGCTCATCCTGGGCGGTGTGAACTCGGTCCGCGGCTTCGAGCAAAACGTCACGCGGGCCGACCAGGGGCTGATCCTGAACCTGGAACTGTATTCCCCGCCGCTTCACCCCCTGCAAATGCTGGGCGTAAATGAAGGCGACGACCAACTGCGCCTCTTCGGCTTTTTCGACTACGCCACGGCCAGCAACGTGAACCTCCTCCCCGGCGAAAGCGACAGCATCGACCTGGGCGGAGCCGGCGTGGGCCTCGACTATCAGCTCTTCCGGCATTTCAGCATCCGGGCCGCCTACGCCTGGCAAGTCAGCCAAAGCGGCTTCGAAGACAGCCAAGATGCCCGCTGGCACCTGTCCGGAATGGTGCGGTGGTGAGCCAAGGCCGGGTGGCTGAGCCGTCCTCATCGAGGCCATGCCGGACGTGAAAAGGAAGGGGGCAGATGGCGGGCGGATCTCCTTTAATCTCAGGAGGGTTTGATTCCCCTCCCAAGGGCTGAAGGCCCGGCAGCGCCTAGCCTGGTGCGTAAGCCCCAGGACTTTGGGCAAAACTCCCTCGCGGGCTGAAAGTCCGCCGGCGGGTCTCGCTCGCGGGAAGAAAAATCACTCACGAGCCGGTCCCGCCTATTTATGAGATAGCCTGAATGGCACTCGGTTAAGCGCGGCGACCGGTCAAGTCGAGCCCTTCGACGGCGGCGACTGGCACTGACAGATCGCCGATGAAATCGCTAAACCGGGGTCTCAGGGCCGG
>JAUICH010000001.1 GCA_030427505.1 Verrucomicrobiia bacterium | reverse complement strand
TCAGAGCCCTATGTTCGCGCCAGTTCGCCCTCGTTCGCGCCAGTTCGCCCACTCTCAAACCTCTTTTCAGTTCTCACGAACGGCATTCTCATCCGCTTTGCTGAAATTCATCAGGTGCCTCCATCTCCGATGAAGTCACCTGATGAATGGCGGAAGGGGTGGGATTCGAACCCACGGTAGGGGTAAACCTACGCACGATTTCGAGTCGTGTGCCTTAAACCAAGCTCAGCCACCCTTCCAACTCGAGTTTTTGCGTTTCCCGGCGGAGTGGCCTGCTGGCCCTGCCCCGAAATTCGCGGAGCGGGACAGTAGCACGAGTCTTGAGATTTCTCAACGAAGGAGGTTCCGCCCCCTTGAAAGGCGGGAACCTCTGGCTGGGGCTTGAGGTGGCCGTTTCAGACCATCTTTCGCCCCACGGCATTGACCCAGCTTTGGGCGAACATGGCGGCGGGTTCGTGTGCCCAGGCACGGAGGGCGGTGGCAGGTTCGCCTTGCCCCTCGGCATCCAGTTGCCGGGCGAGGTAGTCGGCGATGACTTCCGCGCTTTCGTAGACTTCGTAGCGGGCGCTCATCTTCACTTCCTGAAATCCGGCTTCCAAAAGTAAGCGTCCGAATTTCCGGCCCACATAGACGTCTCCTCCATTCGCAGTCTGGAGGGCTTTGTATGCGTCAATCGCGGCGGCAATTTCCGGAGACGGGGGCGCGAGGAGAAAGCCCGCCCAGTCCGGGCTGCAGATACCCGCGACTCCTCCCGGCTTCAAAACGCGGCGGAATTCCGCCACGGCTTTTTGAGGCTCGGCGAGGTGTTCGAGGAGCGCGTGGGAGAAAACGATATCGAAAGAACCGTCCTCAAAGGGAAGTTCGTATGCACTGGCGGTTTGGAAGGAGACGTTCGCCAAGGCATATTCCGCCGCGGCCCTTTGGGCCCGCTCGATCTGTGATGCCGCGAAGTCTACTCCTGTCACTTCTGAATCGGGAAGTCGCCGGGCCAGGCTCAAGGAAATAGTGCCGGGACCGCAACCCGCGTCCAAAATGCGTTGGCCATTTGAAAGATACGGCAGCACGAATGCCCCGTGAGACTCCACGGTGCGGCGCGCCATGAAATCCACCGCGTTGGTGGTGTGTCCGGGCGTGTAGGTTTCCTGATTCATGTCGCCTCTCCTCCTCCCCAAAACTCAGGCGCAAAAGAGCCTGGCCGGGAAATTCAGAGTCTTCCTTCGTCGGCTTCCAGATAGTCGAAAAAGGTCACGATGTCCTTTCGTTCGCTCAGGCCGCTTTCGGCCATCCTGACTTTCAGACGCTCCGCCACTTCCGGCTCTTCGTCGTCCCGCCAGCCACGCTTGATCATGAAGCTGTTGAAGATCAGGATGTCTTCGTCACTCAAGCGGCGGCCGTTGTCATAGCACCAGGCCAGGACCTCCGCGTCGGACAGCCCCTCCTCGACCCGCTTCACCACCTCGGCATAGTCCACACGCAGGAAGTTACAAACCCGCGAGTCAAACCCTCCGCCCATCAAGGATTCGTAGTCCTCGGGAAGTTCGCCTTTCTGATGGAGCCGGATCTTGTCCAGCATGCGGGGAAAATGAACGAGTCCGCCTTCTTTGTCGTAGATGCTGCGGGGTATGGACATGGTGTATTGGGTGTTGAAAATTCGATCAGGGATGAATGTAGATTACCATCCGGGGACGAGAAAATGGGACGCCGTGACCGGCCTTCCCTTACAGCAGCCACGTCAGATATTTACCTAAACGGCTCAGCCTCTACCAACCTCCCCCCAAAGCTTTGATCAGGGCAATCGTGGAAAGGTACCGCTCCGCGCGGATTCGCACGGCCACTTGTTCGCTGTCCAATTGCGTGCGCTGCGAGTCCACCACATCGAAGTAGGCCACCAAGCCAGCGTCGTAACGTTTGCGGGACAGTTCCACCGTGCGGCGGGCGGATGCCACGGTACGGTCCTGGGCGGCGGCCTGTCCGGCCAGGTAGCTCACACCCACCAAAGCGTCGTCCACCTCGCGCACGGCTTCCAGCACGGCTTGGCGGTACTGGGCCACGGCTTCGTCATAGCGGCTCTCCACCCGGGCCAGTTCCGCCTGATTTCGAGCCCCCTGAAAAATAGGCATGGTCACTTCCGGACCCAGGCCCCAGGTCCGGCTTTCCCACCTGAAAAGGTCGCCCACGCTTCCGCTCTCCAGGCCCACGTTTCCGGTCAGCCTGACCGATGGGAAGAAGGCTGCCTTTGCCACGCCAATGCGCGCGTTCTCCGCCGCCACCTGACGTTCCGCCGCCGCAACGTCCGGCCGCCGCTCCAGCAGGCTGGAAGGCACTCCCGCGGGCGTCTGGGGCGGATTACTCAGCAGCGGCGTGGACGCAATCCGGAAATCTGACGAAGGCTGTCCCGTCAGCACCGCGATTGCGTTCTCATATTCCGCCCGTGACTTGCGCAGCCCGATCAATTCCGACTCCGTGGCTGCGAGCTCGGTCTCGGCGCGGGACACATCTACTTCGTCCACATCGCCAGCTTCAAAGCGTTTCTGATTCAGGTCCAGGGACTGCCGGCGCAAATCCACGGCAGACTCGAAAATCTCAATCTCAGCATCCAGGGCACGCAGGTTGAAGTAGTTCACCGCCAATTCCGCCTGCAAGGCCAGCATGACATTGTGATAGTCGGCCTCCGCTCCGGCGGCCTCCTCCCGAGCCGCTTCGATGGAACGCCGCACGCGCCCCCAGAGATCGACCTCGTAGTCCAGGATCAAGGGCAGGTCCAGATTCGTCGTGGTCCGGCCCGTCACATTGGGGGCGCTGTTGCTGATGGTGCCGGAGCGCCTCGTCCTTTCCGCCACGGGATCGAAAGTGATCTGCGGCAGTTTCGCGGAGCGGGTGATGCCCACCGCCGCACGCGCCTGCTCCACCCGGTGAAACGCTGCCCGCAGATCCTGATTCGCCTCTTCTGCCTGTGTCATCAGCCGGTTCAACTGAGCGTCGCCGAACACTTTCCACCATTCCCCGCGCGGCGCATCGTCTCCCGGCTCGGCCACCTTCCAACCATCCGGTACTTTGAAATCTTCAGGCAACGCGGCGGAAACATCCGGACGGGTGTAGTCCGGGCCCATGGTACAGGCCCCCATGGTTCCGGCCATCACGATAGGTCCCATCCACGCCAGGAGCCGGGGCAACGGCGCGGAGAGTCTTCCGGCGAAGGATGCAGCGATGGCGGTGATGGGAAATTTCATGGAAAAGACAGTTTCGATAAACGGCGGGCCTTCGAATTCTGGCACCGTCAGGCTCAGACGGCGGACGGCTTGCCGCCACCATTTTTTTCCGCTTGTTCGGCCAGCGCTTCCTCCAGTTTTCTCTCCACATCCCCCGGATTTCCAGTGCGCCGGGCGATCAGCCGATATCCCAACGGCACCACCACCAGGGTCAAAAGACCGGACATGGCCACTCCAAACAGGATCACCACCCCGATGACCTGGCGCGTCTCCGAACCCGCCCCCGAAGTGATGATCAACGGCAGCGAGCCCATCAAGGTGGTCAGGCCGGTCATCACGATAGGGCGCAACCGCCGCACGGCCCCATTCAGAATGGCGTCGTCGAACGACTCGCCCTCGTCGCGGAGCTGATTGATAAACTCCACGATCAAGATGCCGTTCTTCGCCGCCAACCCCACCAACATGATGGTGCCGATCTGGGTGTAGATATTCTGCGCCAGCCCCGTGACCCACAGGCCCACCAGGCCCCCGGCCACCGCGATGGGAACGGAAAGCATGATGGTGAAGGGATGCACATAACTCTCAAACTGAGCCGCCAACACCAGGAATACCACCAGCAGCGCCAGCAGAAAAACGAAATTCGCGGACGCCCCGGATTCCTTGAAATCCAGAGACTCGCCCTTGTAGCTGATGATGGCCTCTTCCGGCAGCACCCGTTCCGCGACGCCATCGAGAAATTCGAGGGCTTCGCTCAAGCGGTACCCTTCCGCCAGGTTCGCCTCAATGGTGATCGCGCGAACGCGATTGTAACGGTTCAGCGAACCGGAGTCGCCGATTTCTTCGATGGTCACCAGGTTCGACAGCGGAATGAGTTCGCCGGTCGTCTCGGACCGGACATAAATGTTCGTCATGTCCGCGGGCGTACGCTTGCGGCCGTAATCGCTCTCGACAATGACGTCATACTCTTCCCCGTCCTGAATGAACGTCGTTACAGTGCGGGAGCCCAACAGCGTTTCGAGCGCGCGGCCAATATTCTGGACAGACACGCCCAAGTCACCGGCACGATTCTGGTCGATATTCACCAGTAGTTGCGGCTTGGTCTCCTTGTAGTCATAGTCTACGCCTACCAAGCCGGGATTTTTCTCGGCTTCAGCAATGATCTTGTCCCGCCAGTCCGCCAGGGTTTCATAGGTCGGCCCACCGATGACGAATTGCACCGGCTTTTGCAGGCCACGAGTCAGACCCTGCCGCATGACGAGGAAGTTCTTCACCCCCACAAGATCGGACACCTTGCCCCTTACCTCGTCCATGATCTCCCAGGCGGATCGCCGCTGGGACCAGTCGCTCAGTACAATGATGGTGAGCCCTTCATTGAAGTCTCCAATGTTGCCAAAGCCACGCGGCGCCCGGACCAGCACCCGGATGGCCTCGCCATTTTCCACCAGGTAAAGAAGCCGCTTTTCCACTTCCGCCATGGTATCGCTGATCAGCCCATAGCTGGCGCCTTCGGGCGCGGTGGTGATCACGAAGAACGCTCCACGGTCTTCCTTTGGAGTGAACTCCCTGGGCAGCGTCTTGTAGAGCCAGTAGCTGAGCCCCAACACACCCGCCACGATCAGAACGGCCAGGACCGGCACGCGCAGCATTCCCTTGAGCAGCCAGCGATAAAAACTCTCACACGTACGAAAAACGCGGTCCACCAACCGGATCAGCCAGTTCCCCCGCCCCGAGGGCGGGCGGAGCACCTTGGAGGCCAACATGGGCGACAGGGTCAGAGCCACGAACGAGGAAAAACATACCGCGATGGCCAGGGTAATGGAAAACTCCGTGAACAGCTTGCCCAAGTCCCCTTCCAGGAAAGAAATCGGCACAAACACCGCCACGAGGACCAGGGTCGTCGCAATGACCGCGAAGCCCACTTGACGCGTGCCCAGGAAGGCCGCGACCAGGGGTTTCTCCCCCTGCTCGATGCGGTGGTACACATTCTCCAAGACCACAATGGCGTCGTCCACCACCAGGCCGATCGCCAAGACCAGCGCCAGCAGCGTCAGCAGGTTCACGGAGAATCCCAGCATGTTCAGCACAATGAACGTGCTGATCAGCGAAATCGGCACCGTCACCGCCGGGACGATGGTGGCCCGGACGCTGCCCAGGAAGAGGTAGATCACCACTACCACCAGCAGCACGGCGATCAGCAGCGTCTTACCCACTTCCTTCAGCGATTCTTCGATAAAAACGGAAGTGTCGTAGCTTTGCGCCAGGTGCATCCCGTCGGGAAGCTGGGTGCGAACCTTTTCCGCTTCCGCCTTCACGGCGTGGGCCACGGCCAGGGTATTGGCCTGGGACTGCTTGATCATTCCCATGCCCACCATGGGAACGCCGTTTCCACGAAACTCGCTGCGCGCCTCTTCCGCGCCCAGTTCGATTCTCGCCACCTCTCCTAACCGGACCAGATAACCGTCTTCGCCGCGTAAAATCACCAGTTTCTTGAAGTCTTCCACCGTCAGGAACTCCCGTTTCACCCGGACCGTAAACTGCCGGTCCAGGGACTGGATGGTACCCGCCGGAAGCTCCACGTTCTGCTTCCGCAGGGCGCCCTCCACATCGCTGACCGTCAGGTTCCGTGCCGCGAGCGCTTCGCGGTTCACCCACACCCGCATGGCGTAGGCGCTGGCGCCCGACACCCTCACCCGCGCCACGCCCGGCAGTACGGAGAAGCGGTCCACCAGGTAACGGTCCGCGTAGTCCGCGAGTTCCAGCGGACTCAGGTAGTCGCTGGTCAGGTTCAGCCACATCATCACCTCCGTCGCCGCGTCTTCCTTGGCGATTTCCGGCGGGTCGGATTCCTCCGGTAATTCGTCCAGCAAACCGGACACGGCCTCGCGCAGGTCGTTCGCGGCGTCGTCAATGTTCCGCGTCACGTCAAACTCCACCGTGATTACCGAACGTCCGTCTTCGCTGTTGGATTCAATGGTCTTGATCGCCTCCACAACGCTGATGCGGTCCTCAATCAACTGCGTGATGCGCCGCTCCACCACGGCGGCTGAGGCGCCCACATAGGTGGTCTCGATGGTGACGATGGGCGGTTCGATGTCGGGGAATTCCCGCACCTCCAGCTTCGTGAAAGACACCAGACCGAACGCGATGAGCAGCAGGCTCATCACGCTGGCGAAGACCGGGCGCCGGATGGAAGTGTCGGAGAGCAGCATAGGGACGGAGGAGGAGCGCTAACGGGCGGCTCGGCTACAAAGCGCTTTCGGAAGGGTTGAACGGTGCCGCGGGTTCGGAAAACTGACCCACCACCTCCACCGGGGCTCCATCGCGCAAACCCAGCAACCCGTCAGAAACGATTTTCTGGCCCTTCTCAAGCCCGGAGGTGATCTCCACGTAACCCGGCTTCCGCCTCCCGATGTGCACCTGGGCACGCTTCACCACCATGCCCTCGCCTTCCGCCGCCTTTTCCACCACGAAAGCGAAATGCTCCGACTGCACGGAGAGCAAGGCCCGCTCCGGAATGGTCAGGGATGTTGTGGGATTCTTCACCAGCCGCGTGGTCAGGAGCATGCCGGGCCGCAGTTTCAGACCGGGGTTGGGCAGTTCCGCCCGCACGGTGACCGAACGGGTCACAGGGTTCACCCGTGTATCGATCTGGGTGACCTCTCCCTTAAAGCCTTCACCCGGATAGGCCTCCGTGTAAGCGGTAATCTCCATGCCCGTTCTCAAGTCGCTCAAGAACGTTTCCGGCACGGTGAAGTCCAACTTCACGGGGTCCAGAATGTCGAGCGTGGCAATGACGTCGCCCGGACCCACCAATGCGCCCAAGCTAATTTGGCGAAACCCTAATACTCCGTCAAAAGGCGCGGCGATGTTCCGGTCGCCAATCTGGGCCTGCACTTCTTCAACGCGTTGCAGAGCAATGTCCCGCTGGGTCATGTATTCCTGAAGCCGCACCTGAGACACAGCCCCTTCCTCCGCCAGTTCGGTCAAGCGCTTGATCTCCCGTTCCTGTTCCTCCAGATTCGCCCGGGCCGCCGCCAGCATGGCCTGTTCTTCGTCCGTGCTGAGCTTTGCGAGCAGGTCCCCCTTTTTAACCTCTTGCCCATCTTCAAAGAAGATCTCCTCCACGCGCTCCGTCACATTGGCGGAAAGTTCGATGGCTTCCAAAGCCCGGACCGTGCCCAGGGCTTCCACTTCGTCCGCGAACAAATCCGTTTTCACCTCCGCGGTTTCCACCTTGGCGGGCGCGCTGGCGGCCGGAGCCGGCGCTTCTTCCGCCTCTTCCTGGCACGAGGAAAGTGCCAGCCCCGCCAGGAGTAAGATTTGATATCGGAAGCAGCGTTTCATTATGACGAATAGTAAGGAGACGGCCGGCGCGAGCCTTTCTTACGCCCCCTCGCCGCAATGCGGCGGCGAAGTTCGCAAACTCCGGCCAAAGTAAATTCAATGACATGCCCGGTGAACTGTTGGCGCTCCGCGCCCGCCTCCTGGCAAATCAAATCCGGAAACCGGTCCGGGATGCCTGACCGGGTCATGCGGCACTGCCCGATGATGCTCATCTCGCACCAAGTCACTTCCGCCGCGGTCGCCTCCGGACCGAGCAGTTCCTTCAACGTCCGGGAAATGTATTCGAAATGCGGCTGCCGGAGTTCTCCGATCAGCTTCTGCATGAAGGGAGTCGGCCGCGCCATTTCCAAGAGGTTTAACCGGTGCAGCCGGCCGAACTTTCCGTCGTCCGTGATCCGCTCGATCAAGGCCCGGATGTGACCCCGCAGGCGATCCTCGGCGGGCGCGGTTTCCGGCACGCCACCGTCTATCGGGTAGTCCGACACCGCTTCCCGGACACAGGCCCGCCAGACCTCTTCATACAGCGCGGCTTTGTCCCCGAAGTGGTATTTGACCGACGCGCAGTTGGTCTGGGCGAGATCGCAAATCTCCGCCAGGGTCGTGTCTCGATACCCTTTGTCGGAGAAGACGTCACAGGCGGCATCCAGGATGCGACTACGGGTTTCCAACCCGTCGCGGCGTTTTCGGGATTCAGAAAGCATGGGGAGTGAAGCAGCAACGCAAGCGGACAGCCAGCCAGCCGGTTCGAGCCTAATTTAAATAGGCATTTAAACTATGCAAGCGACATGCCCTCCTCTTTTTTTGGCAGGCCTCGACCAATGCCTCTCCAGGCGGTCCAGAACAGGATCCGTTCCCTAACCGGAGTTCAATCCGCCAGCTCGCCATTTTCCCGGAAGCCGAAAGCCTCCAGTGCCTGGCGGGCGGATGACACGGCCTCTCCGCTCAAGCGCGGCAGCGGCAGGCGATTGGCTCCGGCATCGAAACCACGCATGGCCAAGGCCGCCTGCTTGGAAGCAGGAAGAAAAGGACCGGGCTCGGTATCGAGCAAGCGGACGAGTTGGATGGCCTTCAGCATGAGCGCATCAGCCATCTGAAGATCGCCCTTTTCGAAGGCGTCGATGAGCTTCCGGTAATGGGGCGCGGCAAAGGAGTAGGTGCTGCCAATGAAACCGCGCGCCCCCATCGCCAAAGCCCCGAGCATCATTTGATCGGAACCCCACAGAATGTCGAACCGTCCCTCTTCCAGGTCCAGGCAGTTCCGGTACTCCGCCATATCCGGATGGGTATACTTAATGCCCGCCAGATTCGGCACGCGCTCTCCCGCTTTGGAAAGAAACTCCCGGGCGTCCATACTCACCCCGGAAAGCCGTGGGATGTGGTAGTAATAAAAGGGCAGGCCAGGAGCCGCGCCCGCGATCTGCGCCACGCAATCGATCAAAATTTCCAGGTTCGCGGGTTTGAAATACATCGGCGGCACGGCGGAAACGGCGTCCGCTCCGATGGCCGCGGCGTGGGCCGCCAGTTCGCAAGCCGTCAGGACGCTGTTGCTCCCGACCTGCACGATCACCGGCACCCGGCCGGCGGCGGCTCTTACAGAGGCTTCCGCCACCGCCATGCGTTCCGCGTCCGTCAGACAGGGTCCTTCACCCGTGCTGCCGCACACGTAGAGCCCTCCAACTCCATCGGCCACCATCTGGTCCACCATGGGACCGATGAGTTCCACGTTGAGCGACCCGTCGGGCCGCATGGGAGTGTAGGTGGCCGCAATCAGGCCAGTAAGGCGGGGGTAGCTGGGCATGGGGAGTTAATTAGGATTTTTTTCAAGAAAGTCACTAATTAATCCCGCCACAAAGGCATGTCCCTGCTCATTCAGGTGCAGTCCGTCCAATAATAGCTCGTCCACCTCCAGGCCTTCTTCCACCTGCCGGTCGATCGCCCCCCAGACATCCACCAGTCCCACGCCCTCCTCGGCGGCCACCCCTTTGGCGACGCTGGCATACAGCGCCAGGCGCTCGCGTTTCCACAGCGGATAGCGCTCGCCCATGCGGTGCGGCGTCATGACGATCACCCGGATGCCGCTTTTTCTCAGCGTGCGAATCATCCGCGTCAGATTCTGTTCGAAACGTTCCGGAGAAACCCGGGACGGAGACCTGGGGTCGGTTCCCTGCACCCACGCATCGCTCATCCCGAACTGGAGGAGCACCACGTCTGGTTCTTTTTCGATCACCACGGACTCCAGCCGGTCTGAAGCAAGCGGGCTGCTGTAGTCCCGCTTCTCGTCCTCCGCCAACTGGTCGGACGGTCCCGTGAGCATACCGGAGCGGCCCGCGTTGATGACGTTACTTGGCCGCCGCGCGGCGTTCAGTTCCCCCTCCAACAGTGCCGTGAAGTCTTCCTCGATATTCGCGGCCGGATCCGTGGCGGAGTCGCCGTAAGCAATGATGTTCAGCAGATCCACCGGCAGCCAGCGGCGCAGTTGTTGCAGCACGGGCCGGAACTCCGGCTGGGCCGCCAGGTTATACCATTCGTTGGGATCTTCGTTGTGATCGTAGAGTTCCTCGTCCCCCGTGGCGTAGCGGATGTAGCGCCACTGCCCGGTGCGCACCGCATGACTGCCTTCCAGGAAAGTCGTAATGGACGGCCAAGCGCGTTGAGATTCCGGGTCCTCCAGCAGCGGCTCCAAGCTGTAGCCATCCAGCCCCTCTTTCTCCGGCAGGCCGCACAATCCGGCGAGAGTGGGGAAAAGATCCAGCAGGTTCACGGGCCGGTCGCACGACTGCCCGGCGGTTTCCATGCCGGGAACCGAAATGATCAAAGGCACCCGCGTGCAGCGCTCCCACAGGGACCGCTTATGCCAATGGTTTTTCTCGCCCAGATGGTAGCCATGGTCGCTCCACAGGACCACGATGGTGTTGTCCCGGCTGGGCCCTGACTCCAGTCCGTCCAGAATGCGTCCCACCATGGCGTCACAAAAGCTCACCGCGGCCAGATAGCCCCGCACGGCGGAACGCCACTCGTCCAGTTCCACCACGGTTTCGTGCTGACTGGCCCGGTCCAGAGCCCGGCGCCGGGCCCAGTCTCCCAAGTCGTCCAAGTCATCCTCCTTCACAGGGGGAAGGAGCACCTCATCCAGCTCGTAGAGATCGAAGTACTCCTTCGGCACATACCACGGCACGTGAGGGCGGTAGAGCCCCACTCCGAGGAAGAAGGGCTTTTCCTGAGGCCTGCCCAGAAACTCCGCCGCCCAGTCCGCCACCTGCCGGTCCGGCCAGGCCGTTTCGTCCAGGTCCAGGGCGGCCCAGTCGAAGTTTCGCTTCGTGTGCTCGGCTACCTGATGCACCGGACGGGACAGGGGCTGCGGATCTGGCAATTCCCCATAAGGACCGCGTCTGCCGCCGCCCGACGCACCGGCGGGATGCCAGAAAAAGTAGTCGTCCCACGAGCGGACATCGTGCATCTCCGAGGCGTCGTGAAACACCTTGCCTCCGCCCACCGCGCGGTAGCCATTGTCGCGAAAGTACTGCGGCAGCGTGACCGCGCCGGGCTGCTTTTCCCGCAGCGGCTGGTTGTTTTCATACACCCCCGTCGTCCAGGGGGCGAGACCGGTCAGAGTGGCCACCCGGGAGGGATTGCACACCGGCGCGGCGCAGTGGGCATTGGTAAACAGCATGCCGCGCCGCGCCAGGCGGTCGATATTCGGGGTCTTCACCCCCGGATGCCCCAGGCAACCCGTCCAGTCATTCAAGTCATCTACCGCGATGAACAGTACATTCGGAGGCGGCGCTGGCGAAGGGGGTGAACACAGCGCGCCACTGGCGATCCCAAGGAAAAGGACCGTAAACAGACCAAAAAAACGCATTAAGACGGTGTAGGGAGCAGAGTAGCTGCGTCTTTGATGCCTCACATTCGAACTCCGTTCAATCAAGATCGGCCGTCAAAAACGTAACCAGTTTCCTGCATGAAGTTACGGCGGAAAGACGGTGGGAGACGAAATCATGTGGCAAACGGCCCCCTAATCCGGTGCTGTTCAGAAACTTCTGAGCCACCCGCAATGTTTGCAAACCAGGTCTTTTAATCTTTGCGAAACAGATCTAAACTAACGGAATCTTTGATTTTCCATAAATCTTATAAGTAATTTCAATGCCGGATCGCTACGAGATCAAAGAACGCGTCGGCCGGGGAGGTATTGGCGCCGTCTATCGGGCTCACGATCACATCCTGGGACGGGACGTTGCGATCAAGCGTCTGCTGCCGATCGAGCAGACTCATCTGAACGAGCTGGACAAAAGCTCGCTGAGCCGGGAAGCGGCCGCGCTGGCCAAGCTTCAACACCCCAACATCGTTACCGTTTTCTCTTTCGAGGAAGATGACGAAGGGCCGTTTGTGGTCATGGAATTCATTGGCGGCGAAACGCTGAAGGAAGTCATCTCCAAGGGCGCGCTCACCTTTCCGGACTTCGACCGTCTGGTCGAACAGATGCTGGACGCCCTGGTCACCGCCCACGAACTGAACCTGCTGCACCGGGACATCAAACCGGGCAACATCATGCTGCACTGGCTGACCACAGGGAAGTTCCAGGCCAAGATTCTGGATTTTGGCCTGGCCAAGTTCAGCCAGACACCCTCCCTCCAGACCCTGGACCAGACCGGTTCCTTCCTTGGCTCGATCGATTACATCGCCCCGGAGCAGATCGAACTCAAACCTCTGGACCCGCGAACGGATCTCTACTCCCTGGGCTGCGTCCTGTACTTTTGTCTGAATCAGAAGCCGCCTTTTGAAGGCGAAAACGCGGCTTTGACCATGGAGAACCACCTGAAGCACCGGGTGAAACCCATCAAAGAGATCCGGGACGATCTGCCGCCCGCCGTGGCGGACTGGGTCATGTGGATGATCTCCCGCGAACCGGAGGACCGCCCCTCATCCGCCCGGATGGCGCTGGAGGCCTATACGAAGGCGAAGCAGGGAACCTCTCCCCTGCCCGAAGATCCGACTCTGGGATCGCTGTCCTTCACTCAAGCGGGAGCGGCCGGGGAGAAGCCCGCGCCACCGGCCCGGGGCCCCAGCGGACCTCGCCCGCACATTACCTCTCCCCGCCGGCCTGAGGCAAAACCGGACAGCCAGTCCATCCGCCCGCGAACCGGCTCACAGCAACCCCAGAGATCGAAACCCGGCTCATCGTCACTCCGGCCCCATACTTCCACCAACCCATCCCGCTCGGGAAGTTCCCGGGTCCGCCCTCACACCTCGCCGGAAAACGCGCCAACGACGTCCACCAGTCCTTCCAGCTACGTCCTGAAAGAGCCTGCCCGAAATCGTTCCAGTAAAATTTGGATCGGCATGCTTGCCGTGGCCGTGGTGGCGGGTGTCGCCGCCATGGCGCTGGTCACCGGCGGCAACCTTCCAGGGGGCGGCTTTGCCAACATTGACCACGAAGCACGATTCGCCACCCTGCCCTTCACCAGCGATCACTTGAAAGCCCGCTATCAGGCGGAACACGGCCTGTTCCAAATGGAGGAGAATCTTCCCGCCGCGGCGGGGGATACCGTGGGGCTCTGGCAAAACGCCGCCCCGGGAGCCGCCCCCTCTCACCGCCTGGAAAAATCGAGAGACCGGAAGGACTCCCTACCCCAGCTCGAGACCGTGGGACCGGAGAAGTTCTCCTACCTCTCGGGACCTCTCACCGCGCTGCATTTCAGCCAAAAGACCATGTTGATCACCACGGGGAAGAATCCCCTGGAAAACGATCTTCGCGGCGCGCAGTTGACGGTCTCCATTGTATTCAAATCTGAAGGCGGCCGGGGCAACTTGCTCTACCTGGACGAACCCGGCAGCACCAACGGCACCATTGCCATCGGGTATGGACCGCGGTCTTACTTTTCGGGGATGATGGTGGACGGCCGCCGCATCCGGCTGGAATCCAAAATGCCCAAGAATCAGTTCATGATCCTGACCTATGTCTGGAATGGGGACGCGGGCACCCAGCAGCAGTTCATTGCCCTCCACAATGGCAAGCGCTTCGACAGCCCGGTGGGGCTGGCGCGCAAAGGCACGCTGAATCTGACGCGCTACCACCTGGGCGCCATCCCCGGGGGAAAATCGCCGCCCAATCTGCCGGTTTTCGCCGGCTATGTTCTGGAGCTCAACCTGTTCGACCGGGCTCTGGAAAAAAGTGAGATACTAGCCTTGGAGGAATATGCCTTGCGGCGCTACTTCCCAAAGTAGGCCGGTATTTTCGAAGGAAGCTCTCTTCGATCTTTTTGATTTTGAGATTCTCAACCCCTTAAGGCGTCCCTATAAGCTAGGAGGTGCGCCATGAAGGGAAGATTAGCTAACAACCCCTGGAGGCCAGAAAGGTGGGTATACCCCCTGGGACTGGCCTTGATCTTGATCTGCCTGTTTCCCAGCGGGCCACCTGTGGGGATGGCCCAGGTGGACGATCTTTCAATCCCCGGACTGACGGACAACCTCGCGCCAGATCCAGGCAGCGAAGCCCAGGCATCCACCGCCGGCAAGTCACTCCTGGGCATGATCGGGAAAGGCGGCTGGTCCATGTGGATTCTTGGGGCGCTTTCCATCGCCCTGATCGGCATCGCGGCTTATCTGGCCATGGATCTGCAGGCCAAAGCCTTCCGCCCGGAGCCGTTGAAAAAAGAACTGATCGCGGAGATGAAGGCCGGAAATTTCGAAGCCGTCCTGGAAAAGGCGAGCGCGGACAAGAGTACCCTGGGCGTAATGGTCTCCGCCATGGCCCACCAGGTTCAGGAAACCGGCTACGGCACGGAGGACAACGATCTGCTTAACGACCTGATGGCTGAGGCGGCTCAGAAAACGAACCGGGGCCGCGCCCGGATGATCAATTACTTCTCCATCATTGCCCAGGCCTCCCCCATGGTCGGTTTGTTGGGCACCGTGTCCGGGATGATCAAGGCCTTCGGCACGCTGGGCGAAACCAAGATGGATGACCCGGCAAAGCTGGCCAACAGCATCTCCGAAGCCCTCATCACCACGGCCAGCGGCTTGGTCATCGCGCTTCCGGCCATGTTTCTCTATCACTTCTTCCGCGACCGCCTTGAGGAATTGATCCTGGAGTGCGAAGACATCGGCGCCGATCTCCTGAAACGTCTGCGCCGGGCCGCCTTTGCCGCCGCCGAAGAAGCGGAGTCCGAACCCCTCCAGCAGGAAGAGACCGTTTCGTGACCTATTATAGAGGTTTCCCAGTCACATGAGCCGGACAGGAAAGACGACTCTGTTTGGGTCGCGGGCGCCAAAGCTGGATATGTCGCCCATGATCGATCTGGTGTTCCTGCTGCTCATCTTTTTCATGGTGAGTTCCCGGCTCATCACCTTCACCAAAGACCCGAACGTGGTGATCCCCATCGCCTCGAAAGCGAAAGTTCCAAAGATGGTGAACGGCCGGGTCATTCTGAACGTGTATGCCGACGGCACCATCAAGGACGAGTCCGGCACCGAAACCTACACCCTGGACCAGGTGATGGGACTGATGGCCGTCGCCAAGAGAGCCGAACCCAACGTGCGCCTGCACCTGCGCGCCGACCGCAACGCCATTCACAAAATGGTCAAAGACGTGATCGATGCCGCCGCGCGGGGCGGTGTGAATGAGGTCATCTTTTCCACTTACGTAACCGAATAACGAATCCCGTTCCATGGCCTCCCGGCGCAAGAGATCCAGCAGCCCCTTTGCGGGCAGGGAAGATCCCGAACTGAGCATATCCCCTTTGATCGACGTGGCTTTCCTCTTGCTCATCTACTTTCTGGTCGCCACCACGCTTCTGAAGGAAGAGGCCGACCTGTCCATGACCCTGCCGGGTGTGGCCAAGGTCCAGAGCGACCCCGTGCAGGTCGATCAGATGCACATCGAAATCGATCCCGCGGGAGTGATCCTGGTCAACCGCGAACCCGTGGAAACCGACCCTTCACAACGCGACCTCCCTCAGCTAACCGACCGGCTCACCCGCTACTCCGCCGCGGCACGGCTGGCACAGTCCGACGCCCTGGTGGTTCTGAAATGCCACGAAGACGTCGTGGAACAACGGTTTATTGACGTGCTGAACGCCTGCGCCGCGGCGGGCATCAACAACATCAGCATTTCGCCCTAACCCCTCACCTCCCCTTGTTTGGCCATGGAACCCCCCGAAGATCCTCAGGCTGAATCCTACCCTTCTCCGCCACCGCCACCACCACCCACCATCACTGCCCAGATGCCGGAAGCAGCGGAAGTGGAGGAGGACGAAAAGGCCAGAAAGAAGCGGGAAAAGAAGAACGACCCCAACCGGAAGCGTTGGAAGCGGGCGCTGATCTGCGCGGCGGTCATTCACCTGATCATCCTGATAGGGTTCGCCTTTCTGGTCGTGGTGCCGGCCCAGAAAGATGCGCCCCAGATCGTGGCCGAGGTCGTGGCTCCGGACCGGACTCAGGACCTCGAAATGCAGCGCCTCAGCGCGGTCAAACAGCTCAAGGAAACGAGGGCCAGCGCTTCTTCCTCGATCTCGAAACTCATGCGGGCCAACACGCAGACCGTCATCGCCACGCCAGAGATCAAGACGGAATCAACGGAACCCCTGGGGCTGGGTCTTGGAGACTTGGGCAACGGATACGGCTTTGGCAGTGGAGCGGGAGGCGGCAGCGCTGGCATGGCGCGCATCCCGGCCAGCATGCGCGGCCGCTGCATTCCGGGCGAGCGGACCCGTCTGCTGGTGGAAAACGGTGGGACGCCCGAGGTGGAAACTTCCATCCTCCTGGCGCTGGACTGGCTGCAGCGCCAACAACTGCGCTCCGGCGCTTGGGGCGCTCAATACCAGGGCGCGATGACGGGCTTCGCCCTCCTGGCCTACCTCGGACACTGTGAAACACCGGACTCGCCTCGCTATGGCGAGACGGTGACCAAGGGCCTCCTGTTCTTAATCGAACTCGCCGAACGTCAACATGGCCACATGGCTTCCGCCATGGGGCAGCAGTTGCCCTACGAACACGGCATCGCCACCTACGCCCTGGGTGAAGCCTACAGCATGCTGAAAGACGGGCCGAACATGCCGCCAGGCCTGGAAGAGACCTTTGCCCGAGGCGTGGAAATCATCCTCAAGGGTCAGCAGCAGGAGGGCGGCTGGGTCTATGGCTACGGCAGGAGCGGTTCCGGCGACCTTTCGGTCACTGGCTGGCAATTCCAGGCCCTGAAAGCCGCCAAAGAGACCCGGATGGAATTCGACGGACTGGACTCCGCCATTCAAAAAACCGTGCGCTTCATCTCAGGCCGCCAAGGCGACAAAGGCGGTTTCGGTTACCGTGCCCGCCAGGACAAGCACAGCCTGACCGGTGTGGGCATTCTCGGTCTTCAGTTTCTGTCCAGCGGAAATCGCTCTCAAGTCTCCAAAGGCTTCAGCTTTTACTTCAGCGAGAGGGAGTTCCTCTACGAAACGGGCTCCTGCAATCTCTACTCCTGGTACTACATGACCCAGGCCGCCTTCAACCATGGCGGACCCACCTGGCAGAAATGGAACGATATCTATCGGGACCAGATCATCCGCGCGCAGAACAGCGACGGCAGTTGGCCCCTAGAAGGCAGCGGCCTGACGGGACAACGCGGCGGCAGCGACAGTGACGTTTACCGGGCCTGTCTGTGCGCCCTGATGCTGGAGGTCTACTACCGCTACCTGCCGGTAACGGGCTAACAGGATAACGCACTCCTCTTGAAAACTTTCCCTGACATGATTGCCAATGCGATAGACAGCCAGCTTCGCCGCCTCGTTCCAGTGGCGGTGATTCTAGGACTGTATCTGGCGATGTCAGCACCGGCTGCAAACGCGCAGGAGGCTCCGGAAGCCAACCTCGCGGCCATGTACAACCGGACGCTCATGTATCTGAACGCCGGGAAGTACGAGGAGGGACTCGACCTGGTGAACCGGGTCATCCGTTACTGGGGCAAAAACGCGGGCGACGTGGTGGGACCCGGCTATGGGCACTTCTACTACCTCAAAGGGCTTCTGCACATGGGCCGGGAGGAATATCAGAGCGCCATCGATGCCTTCCAAACCTGCTACGAAGACTTCCCCAACGACATTCTGAACCGGGACGGCCAGGCTTCCAAGACCAAGCTGCTGAACCGCTTTCGCGTCCACTCCCTGGCCCAGTGGGGCATCTGCCTCATGATGTCCAGCGACTACGCCGGAGCCATAGATATGTTCAAGCGCACCCTGAAGGAAAATACCGAGGGCCGCGTCCGCTCCGACATCATCGGCATCAACCTGGGCCGGAGCTACCTTCGCAATGGGGACCTGAAAGAGGGAAAGGAGCTGCTAACCAAAGCCCTGACCAGCGAAAAGGTAAACCTGGACATGAAGCGCGGCGCCTTCATGGTGCTGGCGGAAGACTGGTCGCGCGAGGTGGACTTCACCGAAGTGCAGGCCCTGGTCTGGGAATACGGGTACCTGGTGCGGCAGGACTCGCGAACCAACCGCTGGCGGCGAAATGGCGTCTTCTCCTTCCTGGCCCGGAACGCCCTGGAGAGCTACGATCCCCTGCGCGCCCTCCTGTGGTACGGCATGCTGCTGAATCCCCAGGAACTGGTCGCCCACAATGAGGAGAAACTGAAAAGCCTCAAAACCATTCCGGTGCAGGACGACCGGCACGCGGCCAGCCTACAGGCCCAGATCGACGAACTCGAGGAAAGCTCGAAAAACGCCCGGGACAATCTGTCCGCCATGCTTCTGGGGGTGGGCTCGGGACACTACCAATTAAAGAACTTCACGGGCGCGTATGCCGCCTTCGACTACCTCATTGAAGCCTTTCCCGAGCACCCGAAACGGCCCGAGACACTCTACAACCTCATCGCCAGTTGCGTGCAGCTCTTCCTCTGGAAAGAGGTGCGTTCTCACGGATGGACTTTCCTCAGGGAGTATCCCGAGCACGACCTGATGCCGGAAGTCGCCCGCATGATGGTGGAAAGCATCTTCATGCTGGAGGAGTACCAGGAAGCCTACGACACGGCCACGGACATCCGGCGGGTCATGGAGGTGGGCTCCGTGGCCCGGGACGTGCCGGACTTCGTCACCGGAGCCTCTGCCTACCATTTGGAAAGCTATCTTGAAGCCGAAACAGAACTCGACGCCTACCTGAAGAACTACCCCGAGCCGCGCCGGGAGGAAGCTGGCCGCTACTACCTGGGCTCCACCAAGGTAAAGCTCTACAAGTGGCTCGAAGGCGCGGAGATCCTGGAAGCCTTCATGGCGGACTACCCGAAATCGGAACTCTATTCCAGCGCACTGTACCAGGCGGCTCTCTGCCGCTATGTGCTGGGAGAGTTCGAAGACGCGCTGACCAAGACTCTGCGGCTGATCGAGGAGTTCCCCAATTCCCTGGAGCTTGCCGCCGCGCACAATCTGAAGGGGGACATCTTCACAGCCCTGGGTGACGTTCCCTTCGAAGACATTCGCGAGGCTTACCTGACCGGGAAGGAGATCTCGGACCGGAACCCCATTCTGGCGGAGACCGCGGCTTATTCCCTCTGGAAACTCATGATCCTGCACGATGGGGTTCAGGACTGGGAACAGGTGACCGCCTACTATGACGAGTTCAAAGCAACCCACGCGGGCAGCCAGCATGAACTGGACGCCCTGGCGGCTTCCCTGACCGCCCTGGCCCAGACCGGACGGGCCGCGGAAGCGGAGTCCACCCTGGAAACGTTCATCCTGCGGCACGCGAACGAAACCACGACGCCTCATCTCAGCGAACTGTTCGGTTCCTACTTCAGTTTCCTGGGCGATCAGTATTCTCCTGACGAAGGAATTGCGAAACTGAGACATTTCCCCACCCCCAGTCCGGCCCCGGAACCCCTCAAAGCCTGGCTGGCCGTGGGCGAGATCGACATGCTGGAAGCCCGCGAAGGTGACGCCTACCAAGAAGCCATCCAGCAGCTCTACTACGACATTCAGCTGGGCCTGGAGCGAAAGAACACGCCGAACTACGCCCTGGTCAAACTGGCCCGCTGGAACCGCGCCCAAAGCCACTTCGAACGCGCCCGGGAGCTTTACGATTTCGTTATCGAACACCAACCGGACGGCGGACACTTGGAACTGGCGCTACTGGACCTCGCACAGATGGACGCCCTTTCAGACGACTCTCTCTTGTTGGATGCCTCTCTGGAAAACTTCAAACGCGTCCGGCTGGAATTCCAGCCGCCCGATCTCCTGGAAGACGCCACTCTGGGCGGCGCCCGCGTTCTGACTCGTCAGAAGAACTATGCCGAAGCCAAAGACTGGTGGCAGGACTACCTGAGCCACCGGAGCTGGATGCAGGCCCGGCCTGAAGCGAACTTTCAGATGGGCCGCTGCGTCGAAGAACTCGGCCAGCCCAAAGAGGCGCTAAAGATCTACGTCAGCGTGTACGCGAATTTCCCCGGTCACTTGGACTGGTCCACTCAGGCCTACCTGAGAACGGCGGAAATCCTTCGCGCGAGTGGCAACGAGTCGGACTCCCTCTTAGTCCTCGTGGACATGCTGAAACGGATGGGTCACCTGGAACATCCCGGCATCAACGAAGCCCGGGCGAAATTTCAAAACTGGAGAGAGGAATGGGTCCAGAAACAATAGTGAAATTCATGCACCGAAGAACGCCGCGCTTCAAACCGGGATGGGTTCCCGTTCTCGGCGCCCTTCTCTTGTCATGGCTTAGTCTGGGCAGCCAGGACGCCCGGGCTCAGGCGGAGATCAAAGTACATTTCCGCAATGGCACCATCATGGACGCCATGCTTTCCGGAATCAGCGATCAGGCGATTTCCGTTCGCACCACGGGAGCCACTTCATCGATCGACATCGCCTACGGCCAGATCGACTACGTGCAATGGCCGGAAAGCGAGTTGTGGATGCAGGCCACCCGCTTCTACGAACAGGAGCAGTATGAAGAAGCCATTCCCCTCTTCAAACGTCTGGCGGACCAGAACAACCGCACCACCTACTATCCCGCCCCGGGCAACTATGCCACGCTCGGCCACCGGCGGATGATCGACTGCTACCGAAAGCTCGGGAACGGCACGGAAGTCGCCCGGCTCCTCAAGACCTTGGAAACCGATAAGCTTCCCGCCGGCGAGCGGGAACTGCCGCCCGTGCTGTCCGCCTGGGCGGAAGCCGGCGCGGAAAACTGGCCGAAGGTCTTGGAAATCTGTGAGAGCGCCACGGAAGTTTCTCCCGCGTCCGGCCAAGGCATTGAGCTGGCCTACCTTAAAGGAATGGCCCTGAAGCATTCCGGAGAGCCCGGCCGGGCCGCCATCGCCTTTGCCTCCGCTTACACGCTGAACGCCGGAACGGACAGCCTGGTCTCCCGGCGCGCTCTGGCGGAGGCGTCCGCCATCCTCGAACAGAATGAAGATCGCTACCCGGAGTTGAAAGCCCAGGTGCACCTCTATGCCACCCTCTTTGGAGAAGGCTCCCTCTGGGAAGGGTCATCCCCTCTCGCCCAAACCGCGCTGGCCGAACCGCTGGAAGTGGGAGAAGCCGCTCTGGGTCAGGCGGGAAGAACCGCCACCCCCGGCGAAATGGGGGAAGAGACTTCCGGCCTGAATGCTGTAAAACAAGTGACCGCCGATCACATGAAAGAGGTTAAACCCGAAACGGCGGATCCCGAAGCGGGAGAAAAAATAGAGAACCCCTGAGATTCACGAGCCCGCCAGAGTTCCCGGCTTGACCGGTTTCCAGCAAACCGGCTAGCCTTCTCGTTTACCCCCAAAATCCCCCAAAATGCGTTTGTCACCATCCGCCACGTTGCCGGCTGTCTTGGCCGTCTGCCTGCTGTTTTGCCTGCCCGCCCATGGCAAGACAGCGATGAACAAGCGGGCGCGCGACCTCTCCGCTCTCCTGGTCGCTCCCAGGATGTCGAAAAAGCCAAAGGGGAGCGACTTTGAAAAAACTGCCGCCCGTCTCGTCAACATCATCTCAGCCCTGGACGACTCCTACCGGAGCAACGGCCCCGACCCGGACGACCTCCTGACCACCGCGTTTTCCTTTCGCGAAGACGTGGGAGACTACGAACGGATGGTCACTTCCCGAGCCCTTGTCGACGCATGGCAAATGGCGCGGAATCTTGGCCTGTTTGATAAAGAGGGAATCTTTCAGTCTGAGATCTCTCTCGGCTCTGAAAAAGGTCAAATGGCCGTGATCGAATACATCGTCCCCCCGTCCGTTCAGCCGGAATTTTCCGCCCACCACGCGAATCTCCGCATCGTACCGCCCAACCAGCAACGGCAGTCCGATGAATTGAATGACGCGGAGAAAGCCATTCAGGACCAATTGGTTGCCACCATGGACGAGCGCCGGAAGCTCGCCGCCCTCCACGCCATTGAGAATCCTCCCGAACTAAACGAAGTGGGCCGCACCCCGGACCAGGAAAAGGCCTACTGGAAACAGAAGGTCGCCGAGGCGGGCGACAACTTTGAGAAGGAGCCCAAGATCATTCTGGAAGCGCGGGTGACCGCCACCCCATCCCACATGAGCAAGAACCGGTGGCGGGTAACCGCGGAAATCACCAACCTCTCCCACCATCCCACCGAAGTCACCCTGGAGTACCACCTCCTCGGCATCTCGGCTAAAAAGAACCAGCATTTCATCCTGAAGACAGACCGGCCCACCGTGCAGCTACTGAACGGTCAGGAAAAAGGCATCGACCTGTGGACCGCTGCCTCCTCCAAATACAAGGACAAAGTCATCATGATCGACGGCCTGACTGGAAAGGAAGCCAAGAACCCAAAGTATAGCTTCCGCGGGTATGCCATCCGGGTGGAGCACGAAGGCAAGACCGTGGCCACCTATGCGTCCGACCGGCGCCTGATGAGCTATCTGGAAGAGGACAACGACGGTGTCAAACTCTCCTCCTTGCCCTGACTTCCCCGGACCGGTCAAAACAGGATCATCCGCACCGCCGCGATCAAAGAGAACGCATAGAGCAACCACTCAAACCACTTCTGCGGAACCAGGGCGATCAGCTTGCGGCCGGACAGAATGCCCAACAGCAGGCCGGGCAAGAGCCATAGATCGATCTTCAGCGAGTGTGGGTTGATCAGTTCCAGGTTACCCAGGAAGGGCACCTTGATCAGATTCAGCAGCAGGAAGAACCGGGCGCCTATTCCGAGGAAGTCCTCCTTCTTCATGCGGTGGACCAGGGCATAAATGGAGTAGGCTGGCCCGGCCGCGTTGGCCATCATGGTGGACACGCCGATGACCAGCCCGCTACCCCAGCGGAAAGCGCGTGAGTCTGGCAACTTCGTCAGGAAGGTGTCGCGGTGGGCTCGCAGCCATTGCAGTATCAGCATCAGCAGGATGGTTCCCCCGATGACGTTCTCCGCCACCGCGTTGTCGATACGGCCCAGCAAGTACCATCCGATGAGGATCCCCACCAGCGCGGGCGCCATCAACGGCCACACCCGGCTCCAAGACGCATACTTCCTGAAAAGCGGATAGACGATCAGGTCGCAGAGAATCAGCATCGGCAGGATGATGCCCACCGATTCTCTCGCGCCGAAAAGCTCGGCCACGATCAGGACATTCAAAATCGCCAGCCCGGGAAAGCCCGTTTTCGACACTCCCAGGCAGAAGGCCCCCGCCAGCGCCGCGGCATAGACCGGCCATTCCAGTTCAGCGAACATGAACGGACCCCCGCCTTTCGGATTGCGTCTTTCGATTGCCGTCCTTCATTGATTTTCGGTAGAACCGCGGAGACCCCCTCCGGGGTTCAAAGATGTTACAAAGGCCTAAACCTCCCTCGTGCAATGAAAAAGACCCTCGCCCTCCTGTTGCTCTTTGCCCTGCAGGCCACTTGGATGAATCCCTCGGCCCAGGCTCAGGACTCCCAGACTGACGCACGGCTCCGAACCTGGCTGAAGCGCTACCCGGAAGCGGACGAGAACAAAGACGGCATCCTGACCAAGGCGGAAGCCGCCGCCTACCGGGAAACGCTCCAGACTTCGCGAAAAGACGCCGGAACGAAGACCCACGCCGGACCCGAACCCACCTATGCCGAGGTGTCCTACGGCCCCCATGAACGGCACGTTTTCGATCTCTGGCTGCCCGAAGGCGCCGCGGAGAGCGGCCGGGCGCTGCCGTTGGTTCTCTATTTTCACGGGGGAGGCTTCGTGGCGGGTTCCAAGGAAAAGCTGGATCCCACGCCCTACCTGAAAGCCGGTTTCGCGGCGGCTTCGGCAAACTACCGTTTCGTGGATGGAAAGGAGACTTTGGGCCTGGCCCCTCTCCGGGACGGGGCGCGTGTCGTGCAGTTTCTCCGCCTGCACGCGGCCAGCTATCACATCGATCCCGATCGCATCGCCCTCAGCGGGAGTTCCGCCGGCGCCGTGATTGCCATGTGGACCGGCTACCATGACGATCTGGCGAACCCGGGCAGCGAAGACCCGGTGGAGCGCGCCTCCAGCCGGGTTCTCTGCCTGGTGCCCATGAGCGGCCCCACAAACCTCGATCCGGTCTGGATCCGGGCCAACATGGGCGGCCCCCATGTGGTGCACAACACGCTGCCGCTCTTCTTCGGCGTTCACGACGATAACTATGCCGAGGGTCCCGTCCGCGACCTGATCCGCGAGTGCTCCCCCATCAGCCATGTGTCTCCAGATGACCCGCCTTCCCTCCTCCTCTACGGCGGAACGCTGGGTGAAATGCCGCTGCCACCGGACACGGACACCGGGACGCTCATTCATCACCCCTACTTTGGCAAAGTGCTCAAAGAAAAGATGGATGCCGCCGGCGTGGAATGCGGGTTCCAACACGGCACCGGAGACCGGGCGGCGATCTTCGACTTTCTGAACCGGCACTTTGAAACGGCTCCAAAAGAGCATTGAGCCACCCGGCACGCAGCCTATCATGGACGACAGCACAACCGGATGAATTGCCTTCGCATCGACAATACGGTCCTGAACCTGGATACGATTACCCGCATCTCGTTCGAACAGAACGACAAGCGTTTTCGTAGCGACGACCGCTGCCACATCTACTTCGTGGGCAGCATCAACGATCCCCTGGTTTTTCGTGGCGAGAAAGCGAGATCCATTTTCGACCAAATCGCGGAAAAAATGGGGCTCCCGCCTCAGTAAACCGTCTAGGATGTATGGCCAAATTGGCGGACTGCCCGGCGCGAGATCATTTTTCGGCTGGCAAGGCACGCCGAGCGCCGTTGGGTGTTCCCAATAGAGTGAGGCGGAACGCTGCCAGGCGAAAAATGGGCCGCGTCTTTGGAAAAATCGCCGCTTGCGGCGCTGATTCGATCCCTTCCTTCCACTAAATCCGGGCGGTTCGGGAATTTGTCCATACAACCTAGATTTTATAGCATCCCGGGTACCTCAGAAGGCTTGATCTTTGGTCTTCTCAAACCCCGGTTCTCTGCTATTTGTGGGGTATGTTTCGCTTTAAGACCCTGATTCGTATTGGAATGCTCTCCCTGGGCGTAAGCCTGTTTGGCACTGGCTGCGGCCTGTTCAAGAGTGATGACTACGTGCCGCTGGCGTCACCCGCGGCCGCTCCAGCAGGGGAAACCCCGGAAGTCACTCCCATGCCCACCCAACCCGCTCCGGGCCCCGTGCCTCTGCCGGGTCAACTCGATCCCACCGACCAGATCGTGGAATACACGGTGAAAGACGGCGACACGCTTTGGGAAATTGCCCGCGACCACAAGACCACGGTCTCCAAGATCAAGGCCGCCAGCCAGTTGGAAACCGACCTGATCATTCCGGGCCAGAAATTGCAGGTGCCCACCAAACAACCCGGCGCCGCTACGCCAGCCACGCCGCCGGCCGCGGCCCCTCCAGCTGTCCCCGCGACTCCTCCTGCCGCGCAGCCGTCTTCACCAGCGAGCGCTCCTTTCCAGCCGGCGGCTCCCAATACCTATACGCCGCCGCCGGCTCCGCAGAGCGGCACCCAGTACGCCCCGCCCTCAGGCGGATTCCAGATTCAGAACTGATGACACCGTTCGCCGCGATTTGCCGGCGAACAGCAAGCGAGCCACGCGGTCAGGCCATGGAGGTCTGACCGTCCGCTTCGCCTGGTTCCGGTCCGGACGTTTCCGGCTGGTTGCTTCTCTTTTGACCCGGACGGCAGCAGTCCCGGATGGCCTCGGCGGCTTTCCCGGTGGCTTTGATTCCTTCTTCGAAGCCGTTGGCTGCTTCTTTCCGGATCAACTCGGGAGAAAGATGTTTCATGATTCCCACGTCCAGGCCTGCCAGATAGCCAACGCTGTAGGCCATTCTTGACACGCTGGACTCCAGGCCTCTCCGTGCCCTTGGAATCGTCTCCCCAGAGACTTTCCGGACGTCATCCGCGGCAGCGTCGAAGGCTTGGCGCGCGGCTCGCCACAGTTGGCCAAAAGCCTCGCGGGTTCCCCCGGAAGCGGGGTCCTTGGACGAACCTTGCGGGGAAGCCTCTCCAGGCGGAGGCGTGGACGCTTGCGAGTCCGGCTGAGAGGGCCCGGGGCCCTGCTGGAATGGATCTTCGTTATTCATAGTTCGCTCCGGTAACGGTTTTACTCACTATCAGTATGCCGCCAGTTGGTTAAACATTCGATTACAATCCCCGAAAAGATTGTAAGCCTCCCTCTTTCTCTTGGTTACGCCTGGTTCCGCCAAGTGGGAATACCGCTCTCTCCCAGCCACCACTGCGCCCGCGGCCAGGCGCCATGACGCGAGCGCCGCCGCAGTCCGTACTGATGAATGGCCCGCTCGCGAAGCTCCGCTTCCACCTCTTCCAGAGAATCCGTCACGGTAATGAGGTTGCGGTCTTCAGGGGAAATCGTGCCGCGTTCCGCCATCTGATCGATAAAAGCGACCAGCGGCTTCCAATATTCCCTCCCCACCAGGAAGATGGGAAAGTTCATGATCTTTCCGGTCTGCATGAGGGTCATGGACTCGAAAAGCTCATCCATGGTCCCCGCCCCGCCCGGCATCACCACAAAGGCGTAGGAGTACTTCACCAAGATGACTTTCCTGACAAAGAAGTACCGCAGCGTCACCGAACGGTCCAGGTAGGGGTTCGGCTGTTGCTCCTTGGGCAGCTTGATGTTGCACCCCACGGATCGGCCCCCGGCCTCGTGGGCGCCCCGGTTCGCGGCCTCCATGATTCCCGGTCCCCCACCGGTCATGACCGTGAAGCCCAGGCGCGCCAGCATGCCGCCCACCTGCCGGGCCAATTGGTAGTAGGGATCCGTCTCCGCCGTGCGCGCCGATCCGAACACCGTCACGCACGGCCCCACAAAGTGCAGCGCACGGTAGGCGCGGAAAAAATCCCGGATCACCCGCAGTAGAGTCATCAAGTCCGCCAGGCGGGAAAGCGGACCCGCCAGGAGCCTCCGATCCTCTTCGGCCGCCACGGCCCGCTCCAGCGTCTGAACCGTTTCCTCGCTAGGCTCCTCGTGCGGCTGCGGTTCCGCTTCCTTCAGGCAGGTAGCGGCGGATGCCAAGGAGTCCACATTCTTTCCAGGGATTTTTGCCATGGGCTATTTGAACAGCCTCTACGGCAACCAATCAACTCCAGCCTGATCAGCCGGAACCTCCCGGCCGGTAGTACCAGATTCGGCACAACCGCCGCCACCTCGTGGCAAAGGGAAACAGCATCAGCAAAAATACCTGGGCCAACAATTGACCGGTGGAGAACCACTCGTTCTTGCGCCCGGAGGTCTGAACCTGTGGGTCCGCAATGACCGTGAACGTCATGCCACGTTTCCGGCCCCACTTCTTCAAGCGCCGCGAAAACCAGACCTCTTCCCCGGCATACACGGACTCATCGAAGCCACCGGTCTCGCGAAAGGCCTCGGCGAGACAATAGACAAAACATCCCGCGGCCAGTCCGTGGCGCACGGACAAGCGGTTCCAAAACCGAAAGATCCCCGCCACCAGAAACGTCAGTGGCCGGTCGCTCCGCACCACGGCGCCGCCTCCACAACAAGATCCACTTTCCAGGTTCGCCAACGCGGCTTTCAACAAATCGGAGGTCAGCCAGGTGTCCGCGTCCAGAAAAATCAGGTGCTCGCCCCGCGCCTCCCGTCCTCCGGCATTCCGGGCCCGGGAAATCTGGTTGTTGCCCTCAAACACCACCCGGGCGCCACCCTCTCCGGCCACGTGGGCCGTGCCGTCGGTGGAATTGTTGTTCACCACAATCAGTTCGCCCGGCCGCGGCACATCCGCCATGGCCTCGCGCACACTGCGCAACGTGTCCGGCAAACACGCTTCCTCGTTGTACGCGGGAATGATGATCGAATACTCTGGCGCGGGGGCTTCCACTTAGGAAACGATACGCCCATTCTGCCAGAGATGGTAGGCGACTGGCCCTTCCGGGGAGATTCCTCAGGGCCGGTTCGAAAGCCTCCGATCTAGAAAGTCCCGGACACAGCCAGCAAGCTTCCATTCTCCGAAGGTGCGGCTTCCCGTGATTCTCTGGTAAGCTTTCCTTTGCCTTCCTTCTCTGGCGGCAGTTCCAGGCTGCCCGATTCGTCCTTCGGCCACTCCGCGCCCTGGAGAATCCAGAAGTAGATCTTCCAGCGCTGCTCGTCCGTGAGTGTATGACCGTTCGCCGGCATGGCTTCGATGAAGTAGTCCGGCAACACCGTCACCAGAAACATCGTGCTGGCTTCAGGATCGCCAGGAACCAGGATTGGCCTTTCTTTGCTGCTGGCGGCGAGAATCTGTTCCACGGACTGAAAGCTCAATCCCGTCATCTCGGAATTGTCATGGTGACAACGGATGCAGTTCGCCTCCAGCAGAGGCTTGATGTCCCGGGTAAACTCCACTTCCTCATAAGCGTCCGGCATCAGGTCCCGGCCCGGCAGCAGCACCACAATCTCGGCTGGCGCGGGTTCCGGCTTTGTGGCGCATCCAGACAAAACCAACAAGGAGATCGCGGAAAGGAATAACAAGGTAAGAGCGGGGACTTTCATGAGGTTTAACCAAAGCATTTCCATACCTGCATGGTTATCTTCGCCAGATCGATGGGTCCCGACAAGCCCAAAGCACGAACCACCCCAAACGCGCGCCAAGATCTGCGCACCGTCATCCCTCTTTCGTGTCTCCCACCGCCACCACCCTTAACTGTAACAGTTCCATCCCCCCACCGCCCGGAATCTCCAGCGGCCGTATCGTCAGTGTCTGTGGTCCTTCCTCCAAATTCAATCTGCCCACGGACAGCGTCTTCCAAGTCTGGCCACTGTGTTCATTGCGCGGCGCTTGATCCCTATCTGACACCAATACCGGGGCAAAAGCCTCTTCCAAGACAAACTCCAACACTTCCCCGGCTGAGGACACCTGGTAGCGGCACCCCGCGTTTTCCTTCTTCAGCGTGTAGTCGATCCTCACCTCAAACTCCCCGGCCCTCACCACGTCCACCGGCCAACTCGCTGAATAACTCGCGCTCTTCCAGTCTTCCAGCCAACTGTTGTTTCCCCGCCGGGTCTTCCATTCTGGCGGCAGGGCCGCGTCCTGGGCCCGCAGCCGCGTTTCCGGCCATTCCGGATGTCCGATTTCCGTGGGAATGGGTTCGAAGCCATAGCGGGTCGTCTGGTTGCGCCAGAATGAAATGTCCGCGCTCATGTCGCGCACCAGATAGGGGTAGTCGTCCGCCACGTCATGTTGCTGATAGGGATCGGCGATCAGGTCGTAGAGTTCCCAGTCATTGTCTTCGTGCTCGTCATCCGGTTTCTTCCGGGCCCAGCGCGGGTCCCGCACCGCCAGCCACCTGTCCGTCCGCGCCGCCAGAGAGGCATGGTCCGTGTCGTAGCCCGGCGGCGTCCAGGCAGTAAACAAGATGCGGTTCGGCCAACGCCGTTGGGTGACATCAAATCCAAACAGAGGCACCAGGCTCATCCCGTCCAGCGGTAAGGTCTGCACCTCCCCCAGCCCGGCCAGTTCCACCAGCGTCGGCAGCACATCGATATGCGCCGCAATCCGTTCCACCTCTACCCCGGCGGTCACGTGCCCAGGCCAACGAAGAAACGACGGCACCCGCACGCCGCCCTCGTGCACGCTGCCCTTTGCTCCGTATAGCCGCCCATTGTAGCGCTGATTCTCCGGCTTCTTTCCCAGGGCTGGTCCGTTGTCCGACAGGAACCAGACGATGGTATTTTTCGCCAAGCCGTGCTCGTCGAGAAATCCTAACAAACGCCCCACATTGGCATCGACGCTCTCCACCATGGCGTAGACACTGGCCGTCCGGCCGTCCAAGCCTCGCGCTTTGTATTTCTCGAACAACGCATCCGGAGACTGAAAGGGCGAGTGCGGAGTGTTGTACGGCACGTAACAGAAAAACGGCTGTTCCCGGTTCCGTTCCATGAAGGCAATGGCTTCATCCGTGAGCACGTCCGTCACAAAGCCTTTCGTGGGGTACTCCTCACCATTCCGCTCCAGGGTCGCGTCAAAGTAGTGATTCCAGTGCCCCTGACAAAGCCCCACAAACTCGTCAAAGCCCTGCCCCATGGGATGGTGCGGATAGTTCGCTCCATTGTGCCACTTTCCGAAACACCCGGTCGCGTAACCCGCGCCCTTCAATACCTCCGCCAGCGTTACCTCATGCGCGTGCATGACCTCCTCTCCGCGGCTCACGCTGGTCACACCCGTCCTGTAGTGATACCGCCCCGTCAGCAGGCTTGCTCGAGTTGGCGCGCAATTCGGTGACACGTAAAAGTGCTCGAACCTCGCCCCCTCCTCCGCCAGCGTGTCCAGAACCGGCGTGTCGAGGGCTTCGTTCCCATGGGAATGCAAGTCTCCCCAGCCCTGATCGTCGGTCAGGATGAGAAGAATGTTAGGCTTTTCGCCTATGGGTCGCGCCCGTGCTTCGCCCCTCACCATCAGGAGGAAAGCAACGGCGAGAAACCAGGCCCAGCGATTGTCAAAACGGCAGCAGCAAGACCACAAGGGCATGGGTCTTTCTGCCAGAGGTAGGAGGCAAGCTCCAGAAATTAATCCCGCGACACCTCGCGCGCTTCTCGCGGCCGGCTGAAGAGCAGGTGACAGGAAATGTTTTTCTCCTCTAACCCCAACAGCGCACCCAACGCCCGCCGGTAGAGGTTTAGTTGCGGCTGGTAGTGCTCCATGGCGGACGCGATCTCCTCTTCCGTCTCCACCCGGTTGGTCTTAAAATCCAGGATCCACGCCCGGTCCGCCATGCCTGACAGATCCCGCCGGATCACCGCGCGATCGATCGTTCCCGTCATCCAGGAACCGTCCAGCAGCAGTTCGAAATTCTTCTCCCGCCAGACTTCCAAAATGCCTTCACCGAAGTGGGATGGCGTAAAAAGCTGTCTGAGGCCAGGTTCTTCTAGGCAGCCCATCACTTCGTCGAAAGCGGCTTCGGCCTGCTCCGGGTAGCCTCTGCCGATTTCTTCCAGCGTCCGCCGCGTCTCCTGGAGACCGTTCTCTCCGAGCCATAGGATGCCTTCGAACAGCGCGTGCACCGCCGTCCCGTAAGTGGCGGCATCCACCCGGGCGGCGGCGAATACATTGGCGCCTTCCACCACGGCATCCGCCTCGCCCGAAGGGCTGCGGCGCGGCGCGCGCGGCGGCTTGGGCCGGAGCCGCTCCTTCAATTCTTCCGCGTCCGGCTCCGCCTCAGAAGACTCCTCTTCCTCAGAGACGGGTTCGCTTTTCTCCAGATACCATTCTTCGTTTCCCGTCGTGAAGAGAACCGAGGCCCCTACCTCGGAGTCAAAGGGCAGTTCCCGCAAGTCCTCACCGATCACGGACCCCAGGAGTTCGTAGGCGGGCGGGTACCCGCTACGCCCCGCGACAGGAAAGACCACGTAGCATCCCTGCTTCGCACGGGTCATGGCCACATAGAAATTGCACAAACTTTCAAACTCCCGTTCCGCTGCCCGCTGGTCCAGAAACGCCGCCATCACCGGATCGCGCCGCGCGGCGGCCTTCCGGGGAAGCCGGGTCACCCATTGGATCTCCCGCCGTTCGTTCTCGGCGGAGACCAACTCGCCCCCGGTGCCTTTCTCGGGCCGGTCTTTGTCGATATCGCAAAGGATCACGGCATCGAATCCCAGGCCTTTCGCCTTGTGAATGGTCATCACTTCCACCACGCCTTTGGCCGTGGGGTCGGTGTCCGTGTAGTGATCCAGATAGGCCAGGAAGCGGTCGATGGAGCGGTCGCCCTCGGAGTCGAACCGTCTCGCCGCCGCGCGGAATTGCCCGGCCCGGCGCGTCGCGAAGGCATCCAATTCGCCCGGCCAATTCTCCTCCAAATAGCTAAGCCATCCCTGAATCACCGCTTCGAACCCATGATCGTGTATCTCCCGCGCCGTTTGGGCCCGGAACCAATTCGGGCCGCGTTCTCCGTCGCGGACCATCTCCGCGAAGGGCGTCATCAAGACATGCTCCCAGGCAAAGCGGTCTCCCGGATGAGCCAGCCACTTCAGCAGAGAGTACAGCGCGGAGGTTAGCGGATTCTCGCGGCCCATCTCCAGCTCGGTATCGGCCTTGATGGGGATCTCGCTTCGAGCCCGGACATACTCCACCAACTGGCGGGCCGTCTGGTTCTCGCGCACCAATACGGCGCACTTCAGGCGCCGTTCTCCGGGCCGCAGTTTCTTCAACAACCCGAGCGCCACTTCATAGCGCGCCTCCGCTTCCTTGCCTGCCGCCTGGAGGTAGGTCACGCAGCCTTCGGTATCCTTCGCCCAGTCGTGAGGCTGCCACTCCTTTTCCCAGCGTTCCATGGCGGCGGGGAAGTTCGCCGCCAGCGCATCGCGATTTCCGAAGATGGCATTCAGCGTCTGAATGATGACGGGGCCGGACCGCCAGGACTGGTGCATGGGGTGCTCCTGAATGCGGTCTTCGCTGCCTTGATTATAGCGGCCAAAGATCTCCCAAAACAGCCGTGAATCCCCACCGCGCCAGCCATAAATGGCCTGCTTCACGTCTCCCACATAGAACAGGCTGCGCTCGCCGCTGGTGTCCTGAACGACCTCATCGATCAGGTTCTCAATGACCTCCCACTGACCAAAACTGGTGTCCTGAAACTCGTCCAGCAGCCAATGCCGGTACTGACCGTCCAGCCGGTATTCCACGGACTGCCAGCGTTCTTCCAGGTGAGCCTCCGCGACGTTTTCATGGGCCCGCGCCAACTTTCCGCTGAGCATCCACTGCACATCTTCAAAGGTGAGCCGCCCGGTCCGGCGAACCAGTTGGTGATAGACCTCCTCGTAGCGATTCAGGATCTCCCAGATCCCCACGGCGGACTCCGCGTTGGATGCCAGGTCGCACCAGTCCATGTAGGACACCAGATCCGTCAGGGCGCCGCACTCGTCCGGCCCCAAGTAGACGCGCTTTCGTTCCACGTTGAAATCCGCGTGGCCGTCCTCCACGCGATCCCACACCTCGCCCATGTTCTTCTGAAGCGTGTCGAACTCCTTTCCTAACTTGTCCCCAGGCTGGAGCGAGGCCACGGCTTCGACGAAGTCTGCCCACTTCTCCAGGCTCTTCGGAGGAACCGCGTGCTCTCCTCCGGCCCGCGCCTCCAGCATTCCCAGCAAGCGTTGCCCAGTCGCCTTCGCTTCCTTGGCGGTGGTCACGTAGGGTACGCCTCCCGGCCAGATAAGATCCGCGTTGCCCCAGTAGTGGCGGTCCGGCGCCTTCACAATCAGCCGGTGCCCCCACTTCAGGAACTCGTCCAGATTCTCACCCAAACGCCGTTCCTCTTTCCCAAAGGTGGAGCGCTTGAAGGCGTCCAGGAAACTCCGCCGCGCTTTCTCGTTCGCCCCCACATCCTGAAAGACCCGGGCCCACACTTCCTGACGGGCCAGCATCAGCGCGTAGTCATCCAGAATCTCAAACCCGCCGCTCATGCCCAGTTCAAAAGGGAAGGCTTGCACGATGGAAACGAAGAAGCTGTCCAGCGTGCCCAGGGACAGGGCATGGGTGCGGCTAACCATCCGGCGGAGAAGCTTCCGCGCCTGGCGCGAATCGAAGTCCGGTAAACCATTGGCCGCCTTGATCCGGGCCGCCACGCCTTCGTCGGTGGCGGCGCCGGCCAGCTTCTTCAGTATCTCGTCAAAGAATTCGCCCGCCGCTTTCCGGGTGAATGTCAGGGCGATCATGGCCTCCGGCGCTTCGCCCAGGGCCATCAGCGATATGAAACGATCCGTCAGGCGATAGGTCTTCCCCGACCCGGCCGACGCCAGAATCATCTGATTGGAAATCTGAATGCGTTCCTCAGGCATCGGCGTCCTCCAGTCGTTCGGCCAGGGCGAACCCGCCTGCTTCCACCGTCATCTCCGGCACGTCAAACAACAGGGGTCCGTAGTCGTCATAGGGCGGCCGCTCCGTGGGCGGCCAGAACTGGTTTTCCTGGATCGCCGCCACGATCCGCTCCGCGCAGGCCACGCCTTCGGAAACGAGATCGGCATCCAAATCTTTCCATTCCACCACGCCAATTTCCTCCAGCGCCTTGGGCACGTTGAAGTACCCGCACGCCACCGGCTCCCCATGAATCTCCTGCAAGGCCGCCGCGTAAAGCACCATTTGCAGGTCCTGCCAGCGATACTCCGCCTTTCCCATCTTGAAACGGGCACAACTCAACACCTGGCGGAGATTGGTGCTACCCATGATCTTGGTCAGGTGTTGATTTTTGGGATTCGCCGCCCGGTCCGAAGTCTTGTAGTCCAGGAACCGCCAGGCGCCGTCCTCGTGCTGCTCGATCCGGTCCACTTTCCCCCAGATGGGCAGACCGCCGATTTTCCAGGGCAGGGATTCATGAATGACCCGCTCCACGTCCACGATGCGCCACCCGTTTCTCCGCTGCTCCGCCTGGATCTCCGCCGCCCGGCGGAAGCGCTGCTTCAAACTTTCCAACTGAAGTTGCAGCGGCACGGACAGCTCACCGCCAAAGCGTTCGCCCGCCACGGCATCCGCCGTCTGGGTGAAGAACTCCCCTATGTCATCCGCGTTCGTGGAGTCCCGCAAGGCAGCGTCCCGGCCAAAGCGCTCCCACACCTCGTGGCAGACAATGCCAAACTCCCGGCTGCCCATCTCGGTCCGGACCAGGTCCAGAGACTCCATACGCAAGCGATAGGTCAGGTAATAACGGAACGGACAGGCCAGGTAGGTCCGGAACTCCGTGACCCGCAGGCCGTTTAGCGGTGGGGCCTCGGGAATCTTCAATTTCCACGGCGCGTTCCAGAAACCCATCTCCGGCGCATCGGACGGCTCTTTGAAGAGGGTCTCGATTCGCTTCGGCAACTCTTCGTCCCGGCACAGGTAGAGCAGCCGGGAGGGGCGGAGCGGATCGCCCGCGTCCGTTTCTTTTCCTAACAAAACATCCACCCGGCCCGCTTTGGCCCGGCTGCCCAGCAACGCGGCCAGGAGGTAGGCGTCCCGCGCGAAACGGTCCCGGTTGGTCTTCAGGCCCACATAGGGAGCACCACGCAGGGCTTCCGGGATAAACTTATCTCCCACCACCGCGTCCGGCACCACTCCGTCATTCATGCCCGTTAATACTAACCAGGAAGCATCCTCCCACAGCAGTTCCAACCAGCCCAGCATTTCCACGGCGGGCCGGTGTCCGGTCTCGTAGATCCGCTGCTCGCCGGCCTGTTCCACCACGAAGTCCAGGGCATCCAATGGAGAAGCGTCGACCAGGCCGGAGGCGGAGACGGCCTCCCACTCCCGGCAGGCGGACTCCAGGGCTTTACCCCCTTCGATGACTGCCTGGTCTTCCATTTTTTCCGGGTCCAGTGAAGCGCCGCCATGGATCGCCACCATGGCGCCTAACAAAGCGGTCAGATTGCCTTCCGCGCTCAGTTCCTCCCTAACGCGCAGCCCCACTTCCATGGCTTGTTCCAAAGCCATCCGTCCCCGATCCTCATTTTCCGGATCTCGTTTCAGCAGTGTTCGAACGGAGGACAGGTGGCGGGGAATGGTCTCGGACTGGAAACGGTCCAGGGCCTCCAGCAAACGCCGCGTGGAAATATTTTCTCCGGTCCGGCTTTCCACGAGCCGGACGAAACCTGGACAGCGAACCAGTTCGGCGAAATCGGCAAACTCTCCGGTCCTGACAAACCGGCCAAGGGTGCGCAACAGGTAGTGAAAACCCTGTGTCTTCAGCGCCTCGCCCTCGGGATCGAAGACTGGCACCTGGCGTTCTTCCAGCACCCGGCGCAAGGTCAACGCCGCCTCGCGATCCGGAGCCCCCACCGCCACGTAGCGGTCTCTTTGGTTCAGCGGCGCGATCCATCGGGCCGTCAGCCGGGCTTGCGCCTCGGCGTTTGTGCATACGTGAAGCTGCCGTTCCTTCAGAGGCAAAAGGAAGCTCTCCCAAAAGTCCGCCTCCGGCTGGCCCCACTCGTCAAAGCCGTCCGCCACGCTCTCCGGCGCGTGGACCCAGATCTCCACCGGAAGCTTCCGGCTCAAGCCGCGCGCCACCCGCAATGCGAGGGGGATGGGGTCGGGCGTCGCCAGCAGGATCAGGCGCTGGATCTCCTCCGGCAGCCGGGCCTTCTCCGCGCTCCTGGCCCGCGCGTCCTGGCGGTCTTCCAGCCCCAGCCCGTCGAGCGTTTCCAGGTAGGCGGTTTCCAGCCGTGCCAGAGCCTCCCACCGTTCCCTCTCCGGCATCTCGTCGCCTCCGGCTTGAAAGATGGCCTTCAGATCCTTCCCCGCCTCGCCCAGGGTTTCCCTGAGGTCCGCGAACTCCCGTCCCACCTGAAGCGCCCAGCGAAAATCCTGCTCCGGCGGGTCCACCGGGAAAACCGCCCGGAAGTTCCCCAGCTTCGCCTTCCGCAACGTTCGCGCCCAAGCCAGCACGGTCTGGTTTCGTGACGCAAGCCTCGGCCGCTGTTCCTCGGAAATGCCCAAGTTTAAAAAATACTCCGGCGGCCGGATCAGGGGGGACAGAACGCCACCCAGGCCTTTTTCTTCCGCCAAGAGCGCCAACCGCTCCCGCAGGCGGCGGCCCGCGTTCCGCGTCGGCGCCATGATGGCTATGGAACTCAGGTCGGCGGGCCGGGCCGTGATGCCACGCAACAGCCGCTCCGCCGCCAGATCCAGCACCGGCCGGTCCCAGCCCAGGAACTTACGCTCCACCCTCTGCCTCCCGCGTCTGAGTCACGCCCTCTACCTACCGCCGGGCCACGCGGCGTTCAAGCCCCGTCAACTCCGCGCTGGTACTACCGGTGGCGTGATGGTTGCGCCGCTGCTCCGTTTTTGTTACCAAAGCCCCTCCATGACCCCGCCCCCGCCGGAATCTCCCCCTTCCCAAGCCCGTTTCCGTCACCTGGGCTGGTGGCTTCTCGGCCTTTTCCTGCTGGCGGTAATCATGGGTCCGGGGCCGGGTATCCTCCTCGTCAATCCAGATCCGGCGGACCCGGAGGCCCTCCGCTTCGTCTTCGGCATCCCCCTGATTTACGCCTGGACGGTCTTCTGGTTCGGCGTCGAAGCCGTCTCGGTCGCTTTGGCCTATTTCCTCATCTGGCGAAAGGAACCCGCCACCGCGGACTGACCGATGGAAGCCGCCGTTCCAGAGCCCTCCCTCTCGCTGGGCGCCGTGGCCCTCGTGGTCCTTGTGATCTACCTGTTGGTCCTGCTCTCCCTGGGGGTCATCGGCTATTTGCGCAGCCGGAACACGGAGGAAGATTTCTACCTGGCCGGGCGCGGCCAGGGCATGCTGGTGACGGTCATGACCATCATGGCCACCTTTTTTTCCAGCGCCGCCATCCTCGGCATTCCAGGCCAGGTATATAAGGAAGGCACGGCCTTCATGCTCTTCGCCATGAATCTCCCCTGCGCGGGCGCCTGTATCTACCTGCTGGGGAGCAAGATCCGGCGCATCGGAAGGCGGAGGAGCTACGTGACTCAGGGGGACATGATCTCTGAATACTATGGGGACTCACCGGTTCTTCGCCTCCTGGTGGCTTTGATAGGGTTTCTCTACGTCCTGCCCTACGTGATCATGCAGATCAAAGCCGGGGGCTATCTGGCGCAGGTCATGTTTCCGGAGACCAGGCCCCTCACCTTTCTGGGCCGGACGTATGGAGCTTTCGAACTGGGCGCGTCGGCCCTTTCGCTGGTGACCATGGTCTACGTGCTCATCGGCGGCATGCGTTCGGTGGCATGGACGGATGTGCTCCAGGGATTTCTCCTGATCTTGGGGATGGTCCTGGCTTCCTTCGCCACCATCAAGTCCCTCGGCGGCTTTGGCGGCTTCTTTGAAAAGGTGCGCGACCTGCCACCGGAGGCGCTAGCCCTGCCGGGGCCGTCCGGCATATTCGGCCCGTGGAAGCTGATGACGATTTGTCTGTTTGCCTCGGTCGGCTCCCTGGTGCAGCCCGCCCAATGGATCCGCCTCTACGCGGCCCGCGACGACCAGACCCTGAAACGCAGCGCGCTCATCTTTTCCATTGTGCTCCCGGCCTGTTTCCTGTTTGGCATCATGATCGTCGCGCTGGGCGGCCGGGTGCTATACCCGCCGCTGGTGGAAACGGCCGCGGATGGGGGAGTCAGCGTGCTCGCGCATCCCTACATTGGCGAAACGGATCAAGTCGTCATCGTCATGGTGAAAGACCAGTTACCCGCCATTCTAGGTTCCCTGGGCGTGGTGCTGGTGGCGGTGATCCTGATCGCCGTCCTGGCCGCCTCCATGAGCACGGCGGACAGCAATCTGCACGCGCTCAGCGCGGTGTTCACCCGAGACGTCTATGACCGCCTGCTGCGCCCGAAAAGTTCGGAACGGGAACGCGCCTGGGTGGGCCGCATTGCCATCGTCACCGCCACCCTGCTGGCGCTCTGGCTAGTGAACCAAGGGCATCACAACGAGGAGTTCAAACCCCTAAAACTCATCGCGGATCTCATGTTCGCGGCCATTGCGTTTTCCACTCAGCTCCTGCCCGCCACTATCGACATGCTGTTCATCCGCAAAGGCACCAAGGCGGGTGTCATGTCCGGCATGGTGGCCGGAATTTTCGTGGTCTTTCTGTCCACGCCGTTCATACCCGATGGCGTTAAATCCGCGCTGGGCCCCGTCTTTCACTTCGCAAAAACAGGCTTCACTTACCTGGACCTTGGCTGTGCCGGTTTCCTCGTGAATGTTGTGGTCTTTGCGGCGGTCAGCGTCTTTACGCCGAAACTGGATTCCGCAAGAGTCCAGTCTCTGGCGAAGGACATGCGATAAACTTTCCTTTCTCCCAAAATTCCACAATGCCCTCCTCACCTCCCAGCGTTTGCCTGCGCGAACTGTCTTTCACCATGAGGCCGGCGAAGACCCGGTTTCCCTTCCAGTATGGCATCGCCAGCATGACGGAAGCGCCGCACCTGTTTCTCAAGGCGACGATGGAAATCGACGGCCTTGAGGCGCCCGTCACCGGCATCAGTGGGGAAGGCCTGCCTCCCAAGTGGTTCACCAAGAACCCCACCTCTACCTTCGAGGAGGACTTGCCCGGCATGCTCGCCGCCATCCGGCACGCGGGAGAAACCGCCATCAGCCTCCAGCGGCAGCCTTCTCTCTTCAGCCTCTGGCGCGCCCTTTACCAAGAACAGCATGCCTGGGCGGAACAAAACGGCGTGCCCTTCCTGCTCGCCCACCTCGGCACCAGTCTGATCGAGCGCGCCCTGATCGATACTTTTTGCCGGGGAACCGGGCGGAGTTTTCATGAAGCGGTGCAAGACAACACCCCGGGCATCGATCTTGAGACGCTTCACCCCGAACTGGCCGGAACTTCACCCACGGATTGGTTGAAAACACCAGCGCCGGACCAGCCCATCATCGCCCGCCACACCGTGGGCCTCGGGGACCCCCTCACCGCCGGCGACATCCCTCCGGACGAGGAAATCCATGATGGTCTGCCCTATTCGTTGGAAGACTGCATCCAGACCTACGGCCTGACTCACTTCAAAATCAAGATTCGAGGCCAGATCGAGCCGGACCGGGAACGCCTCCGCCGACTGGCCACTTTGCTAGACAAATCGCTCCCCGGCGGCTACTTCTACACCCTGGATGGAAACGAACAGTACCGCGGCATCCGGGACTTCCGGGAGACCTGGGAAGCCTATCGTTCCGATCCCCTGCTGGCGGACTTCCTGTCCCCGCCGCGTCTGCTGTTTGTGGAGCAACCCGTCCACCGTGACGAAGCCCTGGCCACCCACGTAAAGGAAGACCTGGCCGCGTGGACGGATGCTCCTCCCCTGATCATCGATGAATCGGACGCCACGCTGAACAGCGTGCGTGACGCCCTGGAACTCGGCTACCGCGGGTCCAGCCACAAGAACTGCAAAGGCGTCTTCAAAGGCATCGCCAACGCCTGTCTCCTGGCCCATCACCGCGAGGCTCATCCTAACAAACCCACCATCCAGAGCGGAGAAGACCTGGCCAACATTGGCCCCGTGGCTCTTCTCCAGGACTTGGCCGCGATGCACCTGCTGGGGATCCGCCATGTGGAACGAAACGGCCACCACTACTACGCGGGCCTTTCCATGTTTCCGGAACCGGTTCAGGCCGCGGTCCTCGAAAAACACGCTGACCTCTATCGGCCCCACACGGGGCCGAACGGAACCAAGTTTCCCTCTTTGAAAATCGACGCGGGTTCGATCGACCTTGCCAGTGTTCACGGCGCGCCTTTCGGCTGCGCGTTGTCCGTCGAAGAATTGAGTCTCCTGGGAGACTGGAAACCCCTGAGAGACCTAGCGGCCTGAGGAAACGATCTGGCGCATTACAGCCGAAGTCGCTCAGGCGGACTTCGCCAGCGCCATCTTTTCTTTCAGGTCCTTCAGTTCCCGGTCCACCTTCGCAAGGTGTTCTGAAGTGGCCTTCAGCCGCTTGGCCGTCAGCTTGGCGATAAACTCGTAGAGCGCCGCGTAAAAAGCGGGGTTCTCTTTCTTGGGTTTCATGTATTCCAGAAACTTCTGGTCTACTGCCAGGCAAAAGGAACGCGTCTTGGAAATCACGGAGGCGGAGCGCACTTCGTCCGACAGGGCCGCCATTTCACCAAAGATGTCGCCCGTATTGATAAGAGAGGCCAGGACATCGCCGTCTTTCACCACCTCCAGCGTTCCCGCCAGCAGGATGTGGATGCGCGACCCGGTCTCGCCTTCTTCAATGATCACGTCGCCGGGCTCGCACTCGAGGATCGCGCTGGAATGCAGCACGTCATTCAGATGTTCCTCCGAAAAGGATTCCAGGAAGGGCACTTTCCGGAGCGTATCCGGGACATTCCCTTCTTCGTGGATGTAGGCAAATTCTTTCACTGTTCTGAAAATTATACTCCTCTATGGGGCCACAGGGAAGCTGGAATCGCGTCACTCATCCACCTTTCCTGGTTCGCGGGAACCGGCCCCTTCTCTTTTTGTGAGAGCGTCACCCAACTCGTTTCTTGCCTCTTCAGCGAAAGAAAGCAGCTCCTTTACCACGTCCGGATGCTGAGCGGCCACGTTCTTCTGCTCGCTGATGTCCTGGCTCAGATCATACAGTTCCGTCTCCGTGCTGGCGCTGGAGTAGGGAACGGGCAAGCCGCCGGTCCCTCCCGGACGGCCGTCCAGGGTCCGGTAGGTGTGCGGCAAGTAGAGCTTCCAGTTTCCCTTGGAGACGGCCTGTAACTCGTTCCTCTTGTAGTAAAACCAATAGCCCTTGTGCGGGTTCTTGGCGTCTTCGTTTCCCGCGATCAGCGGCCAGACATCCAGGCCATCGATTTTCTTTTCGGGCAATTCCGCGCCGATCAGGTTCGCCATCGTTGGCAGAATATCGATGTTCATGGCGGGAACATCCGAGACCGTGCCGGCGGGAATCTTACCCGGCCAGCGCATGATGCAGGCCTCCCGCACGCCGCCTTCCCACACCGTGCCCTTCCCTTCGCGAAGCGGCAGGGCGGAGCCCGAATGCTCCCCATAGCTCAGCCAGGGGCCGTTGTCCGAGGTGAACATCACAAAGGTATTTTCATCCAGACCGTTCGTTTTGATGGCGTTCAGGATCTCGCCCACGGACCAGTCGATCTCTGAAATGACGTCCCCGTAGAGGCCGCGCTTGGTCTTGCCCTTGAACCGCTCCGAGACAAACAGCGGCACATGCGGCTGGGGGTGCGGCACGTAGAGGAAGAAGGGCTCGTCCCGGTGCCGGTTGATGAACTCCACGGCTTTGTTGGTCAACATCGTGGTCATCATGGACTGGTCCCGTTCGTCCGCGATGCGAAAGACTTCATTCCCGTCAAACAAGGGCAGCGGCGGAAACTTCTTGTTCGTCGGATGCTGTGGCCACATGTCGTTGGAATAGGGAATGCCGAAGTATTCGTCGAAGCCATGCTGGAGAGGCAGGAACTTCCGGTTGTCTCCCAGGTGCCACTTTCCAAAGATGCCCGTGGCGTAGCCCTTCTGCTTGAAGATCTCCGCCAGGGTGGTCTCCTCAGAATCGATCCCGACCTTGCTGCCCGGCCCGAGAGCGCCATGAATCCCCACGCGATTGGGATAGCAGCCCGTCAGCAGTGCCGTGCGCGACGCGGAGCACACCGGTTGCGCCGCATACCAATGAGTGAACTTCCGCCCTTCGGCGGCCATCTGATCGAGATTGGGAGTCTCAAAGCCTTCCGCTCCGAAAACGCCCACGTCCTGATAGCCCTGATCGTCCGTGAAGACGATCACTACATTGGGAAGGCGCTCCTTGGCTTCCGTGGCCGGCTGATCTTGCGCTCCGGCCCGCGGGGCCAGCAACTGGCCACCCGTTAAACACCCAGCCACAAAGAGCCCTGCGATTTTTGAAATTCTATCTCTTGCCTTTTCCATCAGTCTTTCGGGGGTTGATCCTGACACTACAACAAATTCTCCCAGTTTCTACTTCGAATCCGGCGCCGCCACGGCTTTCCTTACCTTATAATGGTGACCCACGGGCTGATTGATCGAGTAAATATTGTCGTCATACTCTTTCACTTTCGCCAGAAGGCTGGCTTCTATTTCATAGGTGGACTCCAGCCAAGTTTGGTACTCGGCCTGTTTCGCTTCGATCTCTTCGGAACCCGGATTCTCTGCTTTCCATTTTTCCAGTTCGAACCGTCTGACCTTGCGCTCTCTCCACCAATTGCGCAGCGGCCGCATGGCCTGATCGTTTCGCTCCTGATTCAAGAGCGCTACCGCCAAAGCTTGCTGATGCTGTGGAGTTTGGGCGATTCCCTGTAGTTCCACTCCCTTGGCCAACTGGTTGTATGAGTAGGTGGCGACTTTCTTGCCGTCGATGAGCAAGTCGTATCTACCCGGCTCCAGTCCCGCCACCGTCAACCGCTCTCCGCTATGCCGGTGCCCGGCTTTGGTCAACTGATAGCCCAGTTCCGCTTCCGGAGGCAGGACCCAAGGCAGCGCTTCAGCCTTAAAGGAAAACCCCGGAAGCTCACCCTCCGGTGCCGCTTCCTCAACGCCTGAAACTTCCCCACCCGCCGCAAAGATCCGCCATTTTCCATTGGGCGATTTGATGGCCGAGATGGCGCTGACCTTCGATTTGGCAAACATCTGGTCGATCAAAGCAACCGCCATCACCACCTGGCCGGTTTCTCTCGGGTGCACGGAATCCGGGATCATCGTGAAAGCCGGGTCCGTTTTCCTTTGCTCCGCCGTGATATCTTCCAACGGCCCCCTCAAGTTCACATACCCCAGACCTCTCCGGTGTGCCTCCTCCCAAAGACGTTCGCCAAAAAGCGCCAGAACGCCGTTGTAGTACGTATTCGCCGGCTCGCCACGATCTTTCTCAGCCAGTCGCGCGGCCCGGGCATCATGAATCGTGGGAGTCATCACCACCGCTTTGGCCCCGGTTTCGGCTATCTGGTCAAGCAGCGTCTTCATGTCCCGCTCGTAGGTGTCGAAGACTTCCCGGTCGAAGGCCTTGTACCTTCCGTCATTCATACCCAACAGAATCGTGACGTAGTCCGGATCGAAAGCCGCGACGTCACGTTCGAAACGCCCCAGCGCATCCACCGCTCTATCTCCACCCACACCGGAATTGTGGAACCGAATCCTGGAACCAGGATAGCGGGTGAAGCAATAGGTCTCCACGTACTGAGTGTAGAGACACTGGTGGGTGATGGAATCCCCCAAAAACACCACGGTGTCCCCATCCTTCAGTTCGATCCGCGGCATCAGGGCGGGAAAGTCCGCCTCTGGCTGATCTCCGGGAGGAATCTCCGAGTCTTTGTCGCTCGCCCTGAGAAGCCCGGAAAGGGCCAGGAAAATAATGCTAAACCAGCAGGCGCCGGAGACAAAAAGAGGAAATCGAAGGGGTGATGGGGTGCTCATGGAAAGCCCTCATGACATACGATCACCCGTCTGTCGATTCAAAGCGTTGCCGGAAGCATCGATCTCCGTGCCCTTGCTTGCTTTCACTTCCCCAGGTCTGACGCCCTAGAACGTTCCGGTCACGAACTTCGACCATGCCTTCGCGAAATCATCACTCGGCAGCCAGGTTTGCGTGGTTGGCAGCGCGATATCTTCCTCCAGCTTTTCGTAGGAACCGTCTTCAGCGTTCCCCACGTAACCTTCGGTCCGTTCGATGTCCGCAAGACTTCCGTCTTCTTTCAGGCGGTTGTTGAGCGCCCACTGAAGGAACGACGTCGCGAGATCATACCCAGACTGATTGAAGTCTGCCCCGGCATGGGGTTCCAACGCGTAGGTCCAAAGCGGTTTCTTGTCGGCGTAACGGCCAAACACTTCTCCGGGAAGTGGCGCCGCCTGAAAGAACTCAAACGTATTGTCAAACTCTCCGACGATCAGCAAGAGCGGCACTTTTGCCGAGGCTTCCGTGGCCTCATGGGCAAGAAAGGCCCCTTTCGCCGCCACGGCGCCCACCACCCGCTCGGGTTTCCATTGCGTAAAGTTGTATGCAAAGGCCGCTCCACCGATGTCCCGGCCATAGATCAACAGCGGCACCTCAGCCAATTCCGGCATGTTCGCCCGGTCCGCGATCTGCTTGATGGCATCTTCGACAGCCCGGCCCGACCCTTTGCTCGCTAAATAGTATGGAATCACGGAACGGTCCGCTGCTTTGGCGTGAAAGAAGGTTCCCATGATGGCCAAGTCATTGGCATTCAGGAATGGCTGAAGGATTCCAGCGCTGTCTGCCGTCGCGTAGAGTAATCCATTGCCACCCATCCCCTGAGATACCACCAGGATGGCTTTCGGTTTTCTCCCCGGCACAATCCTCAACGCCAGGCTCGCCTTTTGGAACGTCTCCCCCGTCTTGGGACTGACGTCCACTTCGTAGAGACCTTCGGCCTCTTTCTTCACTTTTCGATCCACAAACTCCACCTCGCCGTCACCTGTCATTCCTGGAATCTGGCTGCCGAAGGAACCCAAGTTCAACTCGACCGTGCGCCCGCCCAGAGCGGCCAAATGTGCCGCGTGGACCTGGGACAAGCCCTCTTTCAGCTTATCCAGGTCTAACTTGGACCAGGGAATCGAGATCGGCGCGTCGTCTTTCTTGATCTGCACCACCAAACCGGAAGGGGTTGCCGATTTGATGCCAGCCACCTCTATCGTCTTCCCATTTGAGCCCGTAAGCGGAATTGCCTCGGCCCTTGGGAGCACCGTGAAGATGAGGACGACAAACAGAGAAAGAAATAGTCGGGGTTTCACAAGTTTAATCGTAGCGCTATCAACCCAGCAATCGCAAGACCGATCTTGCGGGCTTCACTGGTATGGAAGCTACCTTCGCAACCGGGGCGCTCGGCAATAGAGCGCCACGAAACCTCCACTACGGCCGGAACTCCAAGAGACGGCCATTAAAGGGGTCGATCTGAACGGTGTAAAAGTTATCCGGGACGCTCCCATTGCTTCCATCCGTCTCCTTCACGAGAGTCAGGTGCCAAGTATCCGAACCCGCTTTACCGGGGAGATCGGTCGAGCCGTCAGGACGAAACCGGAAGGATACAAATTCAGCTTCCCTTCGCACGCCTTCGATGGGGATCTCGGAACGCCCCCTACGCGGAGAATAGAAGTCATCCGAGGTGGGCCGCAGGACGGTGGACATCTTATTGTCACTGCTGACAACAATGGGAGCCTTCAGCTTGAAGAACTGACTGATGGGTTCCGCCTCGCCTCTTTGATTGTAGGTGTAGAACTGGATCCCACGAAACTGTTCCACGGTTTCCACCTGTGCTTCATCCTTGAATTTGAAGAAACGCACCTCCACGTCCGCGTTTTTAGAAAGGGCAATCTGCTGCGCCTGGGTAAGCTTGTTTCTTAAAAAAGCCCCCTCCGTCGTGAGACTGGTCGACTGCATCAGCGTGAAGAACTGAGGCGCGGACATGGCGAAGAGCAACCCCACCACCGAGAGTACGATCAACATTTCAATCAGCGAAAAGCCCTGCTTCTCGCGGGAATTACGAAAGACCTTCATAAACAAAATCAGTATGTCAGATTAACAAATGAATCACAACGGACAGGCGAGCCTCAACTGCCGATATCTCCCTGCGGGATCAAGGTGTTCCACTTCGCACTACGGATGGCTACCATGGTACTGAATACCTTGAAATTCACGTTGGCATCAATGAGGTCCTTCTTCAGCTCGTCCAAGTCCCGCTGGTAGTCGCGTGTGTTCCGGAAAAGGCTATTGGGCACCAAGTCAGGCATACTTCGTCCGTACTGAGCTTCCAGACGAACAGCCGAATTTTCGTCTATCGCCACCATGGTCAGTTTTACCAGCGGTGGAACCATTTGAGTGAAAGCTTTCTTAGTCCGGTCGTTTGAATCGAATGTATACTCGGGAGCAATACTGCTGAACGTATCAGTCTCCACCGATCCACCCGCGCCTTTTCGCGAATCTTCCAGTGTTTCCCTGGGGGAGATAATCAAAGCGATAATATTCTCTGCCAGCGGGTAGCTGTATTTCTCTTGCTCGTATTGGTACCACCAGTCGAAAATCTGTTCCCGGTCTGCTTGGCGCTCTTCATCGCCATCCACGAAAACCTGATTTTCTTCCGCGGGCGCCCGGTACTCCATCAGCCGAAACCGGAACTTGGGTTCCGCCTTGATAAACTGGGGCTTGAAATCGAGGTCATCGGAGAACGCCACGAAATATCCTCTTCCGTTGAACAGGTTGTCCAAATTCCGGTAGCGGCTGGAGAATCCCAAGGGAGCCTGGAAAAAGATCGCGTGTGTCGTCGTGGGCTTCCCAAGATCCAGATCTCTGGCTTGCAGCGTCAGGAAGTGAAGCTCGGATTGCCGGCGGTATCTTTTGACCTGATTGCCCCGATCGTATTCGTAGTCCCAGTAGGTATTCATCGTGGCTTGGGACAAATTCTTCGAGATGATGTCGAATGCCACGCGGGCTTCACGAAACTGTGAAATGCGGCTCTCGGAATATGACCAGGTGTTCTGCACCTGAGTCAGCAACTGAGTCAGCATCAGCAACAGAACCGAGAGAATCGTCATCGAAACGAGCAACTCAATCATCGTGAAACCCGTTCTCGAATCGCGATCCGCTTTCTTCGCGCTTTCCCTTATTTTTAGAGTCTTCATGCTTCTTTCTCTTTCGCCGTGAAGAGGCCTGTCGCCACGGCCGCTTCTGGGGTTTTCAAAGGTGACAATCCCGTGCCTTCAATCCGGTCAATTCGAACTCACATTAGGATTGAAATCGAATCCCATTTTCACCAGCGAACTTTGAAATGTCCGGATTCTGGAAAAGTAATCGGAGTCGTCGAAATCGAAATTTGGGTCCGTCACACTGGAAATCTCAATCACCACCAGTTGCACGTCTTTGTCTAAAAAAGAGGCGTTACCTTCGGCTGGAATCTGAACGCCGCTGTAGTTCTTAGCAGACTTTCCGTCGTAGATGCTTCGAGGCATGGTGTCTCCCACGTCTGGGACATGGACTCTCGCCGTGTAAACGTGCCGGAAATCGAAGTCATCCGCATTCATCCTAGACTTGTCCAGTTCGATTCCTTGATCGTCATAGTACCTCAACCCATCGCCATCTGCCTTCCGATAGTCATACTGGGCACGATTGTCCCAGTTGGTAAGCAGGATTTCCCCAAGGATCTGTTGTTGAATACGGGCTTCCAAGGCGCGATCGCCCGCCTCCTGCATCGTCTTCATTCCCTGAGGCAACATGCCCAGGAGAGCCAGCAAGCCGATAGCGGTAATCGCAATCGCGATGGTCACCTCAATCAAGCTGAAGCCAGAGAAACTCCGTGGGGAGCGGAGGCCAGTGCCTCCGCGTGAACTGAGGGTTTTCATAATCAATGATGGTTGGAATTCTTGCGCTTCGATTCCCTTACGGCGCAAAGCGGCGCGTGCTGACGACCCTGAATTTATAGAGTTCGTCCAAGCCGGGAATGTCATGATTCTCGTATTTATTGAACTCCGTGCCGTAGTCCGGATCATTGGCGTCGTCCAAAAGCCCTTCCGGCTCAATGTAACGTTCCACCAGCGTGGATCCCCGATACTCGGCCACTACCTGGTCATAGTTTACATCCCACTCGTCAGGTTTCGTTCCCTTGGCTTTTTGGATGACCTGGGCCCGGTAGAAGACGTTGAACGTGTTCGACTTCGTCGTCACACGGGGATAGATATCCGCATACGGATTCTCCCTTGAGTTGTCTCCGACCAGCGCATGATCCGACCAGTATTTCCCTGTGGCCATGTCCGATACACTGGGGGTGTAGGTTCCGGTCGCATTCGGGAATCCCTGGGCCTCACCCACATCCTGAGGGATCAAGTGAACCTCGCAGATCTCCGAAGCGGAACGGAAAATCTCATCGTTATCGAACTTCTTCTCAAACTGTGACAAGGTTTCTACTGGTTCGATGACGGCCCGCAGACTTTTTTGCTGGAGATCCCCCCCAAAGGGGTTGTTCAACCAGTGATATCCCCGCCCGCGGCCCACGCCCACTTTAAAGGAGTTACTCCACCGGTTCGGCACGCAGAGCATATACTCTGACCGGAACACTCCACGCAGGGCGGTATTGCGGGTAATGTGGGTGAACGGAAGAATCTGGTAATTCAAGTTAACCTTTCCAGCCGTGGAGAAAGGCTCACTGATGGCAAACGGCTCCACCACCGGCATCCAGAAGAAGTCCATCAGCAAGTGATCCGGCGGACTCTCCGCTCCCGGGTGAGTGGTATAAATGCCACCTTCCACATTGGGCCGGAAGAGCAGGGTCTGGAAGGGTTTGAAGCTTGCCATCCCCGAAGGAAGGGAACCAAATTGCGCCGGAGAGCGCAAAATGCGGTTGGGCGAGAAATAGGATGGCCCCTGCGGTTCATGCACCCAGTCCCGAACGAAGTAGGGGAAGTCTCCATAGTCACGCAAGAATTGCCACCCGGAATTCGGGTCCGTGGAATGCAGCAATGCATGGGTATTCCCCTCATCAGGTTTGTTGATAAAGGGGCCTGAAGGAAGGTTGCCCCAGGCGTTGTCAAAATCTCCGTACTTTTGAACCACTGAACTTTCATACCCGTCCGCCCGGGCAAAGTAGGGGCGCCGGTTCCCGTCCAGCTTCACGTCACGCACCAACTGAAAGTCAGCGTCTTCATAGTCTTTCTTATAGTTGGACTTCCCGCCAGAACCTGGGTGAGACATGCCCCTGACGCTATCGGACAGACTATGCGCGAAAGGCTCATTCTTATTGTAATCCGCGTGCGGCACGAAATGGGGTCCAGTAGCCCCTCCTTCAACCTCTTTGAGGCCCATGATCAATCTGGGATCGCTGCCAGCCACCACCATGGAACGGACCACATCCCCCTCCCGGATGAAGGACCCGCGGAACTGCCCACTCCGCCACCGTTCGTCTCCTGTATCGTTGTAATTGGGGCTCGTGGTGCTCTTATGGGCCCCTTTCAAGCGGCCGCGGTGGTTATTGCCCACATTGCAGCCGTCCGCGTTAAAGATCCACCACTCCGGGGCAATGGATTGCGCGTCAACCAGCACCGTTTTTTCGTCGTTCCATCGCTCGGCGGTCCCGCGCGCCAACTCAGGTTTCGGAGACGAAAAGTCCGGAAAATCGATCTCGAAATGCTGCACCACCTTCGGATCGGTTTCGTGTCCGCTCTCCATACCGCCGCCAGCGAAGATGTCGACGGTCACCGTGCCGCCACCCACTGACATATTACTTCCAGACACGACTTCCGGCTGACTGATCCACGGGTAGTAAATATCGGGACCCGGACTGCTCTTTCCTCCATCATACGATCCGGTGAAGGCTCCAAAGCCCAACTTAGCCACCCGGGTGACCTTATGGTCGTCCGCCACTTCTCCAGGCACTTTCCCATTATAGGCCGGATAGTTAATGTCTCCGTTGTCTTTTGTTCCGCGCAACAGCGCCCGGAAATCCACGTAACCGCCTGAATTCCGACCGGCCCAAGTGAAACTCAGACCATTGCGGTTGGCGGGAAAAACAATCTCACTACCACCAGACCCTTGCCCCCACGTAAGCGAATTACCACCGACACTGAATCCTTCCACGTTGATTTTGAATTTCATATCTGGGTTGATCGGAATCCACCCCAAGCTCGGAGAGAACAACTGAAACAGCATGGCCGCCTGCACCAGCGTCTGATTGTTACCCAACGGCTGACCGGGTTCCAAAGCATAGTTCCAGTTTTCCGGTTTCTTTGCCTCTTCAATCGCATCTGAATCCCACCCCGGGTCGTCACTGTCCCAATAAGGCCCGGTGTATCGGGGGTAGTTACTCGGAAAATCCTCTACCCGCACTCCGCCCGGCTTACCATTGCCCTCCGCGCAGGCGATAAGGTGAATCGCCACCTCGCTCAAGGTGTAGAATCGCCCGTGCCCGCGCGTATCAACCCCTTTGTATTCAATCTCGATAGGCGTCACCTGACCGTGGCCGGGATGCATGCCGCGATCGTTCCCCCCCTGCCAACGGAGATTGGTGAACGTCAGATGCTCGTCAGTATTGGTTTTACTGAACGCATCCCTAAAATCTTCGTAAAGCGTGTCATCAAAAAGATTTGTCGAACGGATGTAGTCGAAAATCTGGGTTAGCGTCGCATACCGGTCTTCATCGGAATACTTGTTGGAAAATTTATCGCCAATTCCAGGAATGTCCGTGCTGGTCAACCAATCCAGATAGGCATACAGCTCCCGGTTTCGTATAATGCCTTCAGGGTTTACCTCACTATCTCCCTCGAAATCAGCCGTGGGACTATCCGCGCTGATTCTTTGAAAGTAATACTGGTAACGCTCCGGGTAGCCAGAGTACTTCGCTTTATTCTGTTGACTGATTTTCCCGACTTCGCCGCAGAACCGGATCAGCTTGTCATAGGCGGTGGTAAACGCCTCTTGCGTGCCACTAGTATTGGTCTTGAAGTAGGTGGGCCACATCACGATCCGCGGCGTGTTAAAGAGAGTCACTTCCGGGGCCCGGCTGCTCGTGGTCAAAAAGAAGCGGCTCCGCTCCAGCACTTCAGAAGGAATTGAGTCGCTGGTGGGAAACTCGTTTTCCTTGCGGTCCATGGCCATAATGAACTCGTCCATGGAAGGATAGAGCCGGTCTTTGTCGGCGATCAGACCGTTCGCTTCCTTGGGGTCATTCGGGTTAACCTTGCGCGTCCCCGCGGTTGAACCACCGCCCACAATTCGCGGAACTAGTTTATAAATCTTTTCAATCTCGGCCCGGTTCAACCCTAGGTTAACCAGCCCAGGGAACAAGACGGGGGAAAGGTGCGTGGTGGCCGGGTGCCCCGGATACCGCTGCCATTCGTGCTGAGCCGGCTGATAGCGCCCCAGGGCCCGGTCAATATCGCCACTGGCGCGCGGGGTATCCCATGCCGCCCCACCAGCGTGAACGTTTACGTTCAACTTGCAGGACTCGTCATCCGTCCAGAACGCGAACCGGCCCACGATGGGGTTTTCCTCCGTCGGACTAGGCGCCGAGGAGACCAGAGGAACGAACTTTTTACCAAAGCTCATCGTACCCATCGTGCCGTCCTGAAGCTGGTATATCCAAACCACGGGCATCGGAAGGGCGTCGCTGCGTTTCTGCTGCAGCAGTGTCTGCATGGGGCTAGCCCCGATGAGCGTATTGTTAAAGTCGAAGCCCTCCACCTTCTGAATGAGCTTTGCGGTCGGGTCCGCGATCGGGAAATAAACCTGGTCGCCACGGACGATCGGCTCGTTCAGGTCCACCCACCGCCAGGGGGCGTCATTCCACTCCCGCAATTCCGTGATGTCCGCCTTGGTCAGCGCCGTTTCCGTGGCGGTAATCATCTCGTCGTCCGAGTACAGCTTATACCCGGCGTGAAACTCTCCATCCTGATCGTACTGACGGATCGCTCCAGGCTGTGAAGCCCATGCAAAGATGTCCTGGCTCCCCAGCACGTCCCGTCCCGTCGCCTTGCGAATCTGGCCGACCACCATGTTCACCGCGGTTTCGGCAAACTGCCGGGCTTCGATGCCTTGAGAATACCGGGTGGACGAGACCAGTTCGTTCTGGGCCAGGGAAAAGAAGGTCAATACCAGGATAGTCGAAAGGGCCGTTACCGTCAGCACGGTCAACAATGCGATCCCTTTCTTCTTACCGGAGTCACTGCTCGGCGACGGCGCGGTATCGGATACCTGAACTTTACTGGGGGTTTTCATGTTTCAATTCCTCTAATTCGACACTCCGTGAATCAAGACCACATGGTGAAATTGTTTTACATTGTAAATGCCTGCATTTACGACGTCAATACATTCGTCTCAAATATTTTCGGACCTTTCAAGATTATTTTAGCCGCGCAAACCGGGTCTTCTCGCTGCTGAATTCGCCTCACGGCGAGAAGCGTCGCTTGTTGATTATACGGAACTTATAGAAACGGTCCAACTTGTCTGAAGCCTCCGGTTTCACCGCGTAGTCCGGGGCGAGCGGCTCGGCGGGATCCAGATAGCGCTCGATCAAAGTGGATCCACGGTACTCCGCCTGCAAGACCAGCCACTCCGGGTCCAGAAGATCCGCCCGGTGGGCGGGCGGCAGCTGCAACAATTGCACCCGGTAGTGCACGCGAAAGACATTCGACTTGGTCGTCAGGCGCGGATAGATATTCGCATAGGGCCTTTCCCGCGTGTTGTCTCCGGTCAGAGCATTTTCCGCCCAGAAGTCCTCGTCCATGTCTTCCAGACGGCTATCTTCGGGAACCAGGTGCAGGTCGCAAATTTCGGAAGCCGACTTGAAAAGCCGGTTTGCCGCGAAACGAGCCTCAAACTGCCGGAGGGTTTCCCCGACATCCAGCGAATGGCGCAACGGTTCCTTTACGTGTTGTCCTTCTGCCTTCTTGTAAAAGGGCGCTTGATCGCGCGGAATGATCAGCAGTTTCTCTTCCTTCAGCACGGCCCTGATCCCGGTGGAACGCCGGATGTGGGTAAAGGGCACGATCTGGTAGTTCATGTTGATCTTGCCGCCGGTGGAGAACGGCTCGCTGATGGCATAGGGCTCCACCACCGGCATCCAGAACCAGTCGAGCAACAGATGGTCGGGTGGAATGCTTCGCCCCCGGAACGCCCCGTCCTCCGGCTTCGCATCATTGGGATGCCCCTTCTGCGGCCGGAACAGGAGCGTCTGCCAAGGAATCTGGCGTTTGATCCCGGTAGGCAGTGAACCGAACATCACCGCGGATGGCACCTGCCGGTTCGGCGAGAAGTAGGCTGGCAGGGCCGCCTGGTTGAAGGCGTTCTTGTAGTAGGGAATCCCGGTCCAGTTGCCCGTTTCGGAATTGAAACGGCGCAGCACGTTCCCTTCATCAGGCTTATTGATATAGGCGCCATCGGTCGCGATGGAGATACCGTTGTCGAAATCGCCCGTTTCGCACCTGGGAGAGCCAAACGGAAAGTCCGGCTGCCGGGCCGGCCAATAGGTCACCTCGGGCACGAGCTGCTCTTCACTCTCTGTCTTGGGATCCGGCAGGTCGTACCCCGGCGCCGCGACCGTATTGGCTCCGGCAAAGTTGTGAGCCAGGCGCACGCCTGCCGAGTCGTAGTCCCGGTGCGGCTGAAACTCATCGCTGGAAATCTCCCTTCGGCCGGCGATGAGCCGGTAGTCCGCCTGTTTGGTCACCATGGACCGCACCACGTCCTCAGGCCGGAAGAGCCAATTGGGGGTTTGCGCGTTGTAGAGACGGCCGCGGTGGACAAGCCGCTTCCTCCATCCCAGGAAATTTCCCTCTTTGTCCGTGATCTTTCCAGCGTGGACGAAGTTCTTTCCGTCGCTCTCCCGCTCGAAGCCGGGCCCATCATAGTTCAAGACCCACCAGTAGCCTGGGTGCAGCACACCGGTGGCGGGCCGGGGATCTTGATCTTCCGGCCCCTCCAAGTCGGGCTCTCGCCCTCGAATCTGCGGTTTGGTAATCAGCCTGGGCACCGGCAGCGTGGTGTCGGGGAAATCTACTTCCAGCGTCTGTACCAACTGTGGCTTGCGAATACTGTTCTTGATCTTCGGGGTGTGATCGTGGCCGCTGTATACCTGGATCCTCAGCTTCCCTCCGGTGAGGGACATTGTCTCGTCCATCCCATCGATCACGACTGGCGCACTGATGAACGGGTAGGCGGCGCGGTGGTCTTCCGTGGAGGTCTTCTTATTTCCCTCATAGCCATAGCTCTCGTTATTGGATCGGTTGTCGCCCCGATTGAGGGACGGGTACCGGTCCTCGGGAACCGGTCCCGACGGTGGAGAACGGCGGCCTCTCAGTAGCCCCCAGAAGCCAGTGGTCCCACCCCAACCGGAGTTTCCCGCGGCTGCTCCAGCCGCGGCGGGCATGCTCTGCAGCCGGTCGTGGCCGGAGTTAAACCTCAGCGTCTGCCCATCGGCGCCAAAGTCCCGCACCAACTCAACCTCCAACGAAATGTCGTCATGCAATTGCGTCCATCCCAGGGAGGGGCTGAACAGTTCGAAGAGTAGCATGGCCTGGATGCTTTTCTGCCGCGTCCTGAAGTCCAACGGCTTCGCCAGGGCCCGGTGTTGGGGCACATTGCTTCCCGCCACTCCTTTCGGGTAGAGCGGCCGGCTGGGATCTTCCGGATTGGGCGGCCCGGCGTCCGCGTTGCAAATCAGCAGGATCCCTACTTCGGTAATGGTGTAGAACCGCCCGAAACCGCGAGTCTCATTTTCTTCGTTGTACAGAGGGGCCACCTGACCGTGACCCGGGCGGGTCCCCGTTGCGCTGCCATGGTTGCGAGGATCGGTGTATTGGGATTGTTTCAGTTCGTCCAGCCACTCTTTGCCGGTGTACTGGGAAGGCTCCAGATTTTCGTCATACAGATTGGTCGACCGAATATAGTCTACGATCTCTGTTAGGATCTGATCTTGATCCTCACCGTACTTGTCATAGAATCTTCCGCCAAAACCGGGAACTTCCTTCGCCGACAGTTGCTGGAGGTAGGCATACAGTTCCCGGTTTCTTGGAATGGTTTCCCAGTCTTCGGTGGGGTGATCGCTATTCTTCCGCTGAAAGTGGTAGTACGCTTCGTTCACCTCAGGGGTGCCGAGCGTGGCGCAGAGACGCGCCATCTCATCATAGGGCGTCCAGTGAACGCCCGCTGGAGTTTCCCTCTCCAAATGAGTGGGCCATATGCTGACACGGGGCATGTTGAAAAGGTTCAGTTCCGGCGCCCGGCTGTGAGCCGTTAGAAAGAACCGGGTCCGGGCCAGGTAGGTCTCAGGACTTTCACCCTCATTCAGTTCCGGAAACGGATTCTCCGCACGCCGGGGAGTCATGATAAACTCGTCCACCGACGGGTAGAGCCTCGCATGGTCTGGATGAACCGGCTTAGATGTCAAAACAGAGTAGGTACCCGCCTCCGAACCTCCCGGCCCGACTCTGGGCGTCAGGCGATACAGCTTCTCCTTGTCTTGCGGTGCAATGTCCTCCCTGCCAGGCAGCAGCACCGGACTGAGGGCCGTCGTCGCCGGATGCCCGGGATAACGTTGATACTCTCCCTGAACGGGCTGAAACAGCCCGTACGCACGGTCGTCCAACACTAGTTCCTTATCAGCGCGCGAGCCGGCCCGCGGCGTGTCCCAAAACGTGGGCTCGGAAGCGGTGTTGATGTTGATCTTTCCGCATTCGTCATCCGTCCAGAAGGCCAACCGGGCTACGATGGGGTTCCCTTTGTCTGGCTTGCGGCCTTCCTTCTCGAACGGCATGAAATGATTGAACCGGTTGGCGTAACCCAGCGTGCCATCGCGCAACTGATAGATCCACTGCACGGGCATGGGCAGGCCGATCTTTGACGGTCCCTGGCCGACATCCTCCAGATCGTAGCCAAACCCCTCCACTCCCAACTCGTCCATGGCGCGAGGGTCGACAATCGGGTAATGGACGGCGTTCCCCCGAATCAAGGGTTCGTTCAGATCCACCCACTGGGTGCCCAGGTCCACGGTATCCCAATCGTCCGGCGGTTGGTCGTGAGTCAAGGTGCTCTCCAGCGTCACGCGCATCTGGGAACTGGAGTAGAGCTTGTAACCCTGGGTGAATTCTCCGTAGCGGTTGTACGTCCGGATCGCGCCCGGCTGACTGGCCCAGGCCAGGTCCGGCTGGTTCGTCGCCGCCCGGATCTGGGCGATCGCCAGATTCACCGCTGTCTGCGAGAAACCTTCCACTTCCACACCACGCCGATAATGCGTAGACGCGTTCAGCTCATTCTGCCCCAAGGCAAAAATGGACAGCACGAGGATGGTCACCAAAGCGGTGATCGTCAGCGTCATCAGCAACGCCACCCCCCGTTTGCTGGAAGAGGTTCCGTCGGGTGTTTCGGGAGTCTTACGGCACCGCTTCATTGGTTACCGGCGAATGGATCGGGACGATTACATCTTTAATACAATGTAAATACAACTCTTTTTTTGACCACGATTTGCGGTTTACCTCTTCCGGTTTCTCAGTTGAGTGAAGTCGTTCCGGTTCAGGCGACACCTCGCCGTTCCGTCTCTCCCGTTCCTCCCCCCTTTATGAAACCAATCGTTCAAATCTCTCTCGATCTGACTTCCTCCCAAGAGGCCCTCGAAACCGCTGAAATGGCGCTGCGGGCCGGGGTGGACTGGCTGGAAGCTGGGACCCCTCTCATCCTGGCTGAAGGTCTCCACGGCGTGCGGGCGCTACGGGAGCGCTTTCCGGACAGCCCCATCGTGGCCGACCTGAAGACCATGGACGGCGGCTACCTGGAGGCCGAAATGATGGCCAAGGCCGGAGCTACCCACGTAGTCGTCATGGCTCGGGCTCATGAGGAAACGATCAAATGTGTCGTTCAGGCGGGAAAGGACTTCGGCGTCAAGGTCATGGGTGACAACCTGGGCTGTGAAGACATGGTGGCTGGCGCGAAGCGGCTGGAAGACCTGGGCTGCGACTTCGTCATTCACCATATCGGCTACGACGAACGCCGTGGCATCGCGGCCCGGGGCGAGCGGATGCCCAGCCCGCTGGATCAACTCCGCGAGGTCGTCGCCGCGGTGAACGTCCCGGTCCAGGCCGTGGGCGGTCTGACCCTGGAGCAAGCCGTCCTGTGTCCGGAATACGGCGCCCCGCTGGTAGTCCTGGGCGCGCCGCTGACCATCGACGCGGACGCTTTCAAAACCGCCGACGGAAATCTGGAAAGTTCGTTACGATTGATTTGCGAACGGGTCCACGGCCACGCTTAATTCCGTCACTCCAAATTCAACTTTCCTCATGAAACACCCCGCCGTCGTCAATTTTGCTCCCGAGCCTCTCAGCGTCGAAGTCCGCGAGTTCGAACAACCGGAATTCGGCGACGATGATGTGCTGATGGCCGTCTCCGCCGTGGGCGTGTGCGGCAGCGATCTGCACCAGTGGACGGGCCACCAGTCCTGGCCGGTGAACTACCCCGTGGTGCTGGGACACGAGTTTGGCGGTGTCATCGCCGAAGTGGGCAAGAACGTGAAGGGCTGGTCCGCCGGAGACCGGGCCGTCAGCGAAACGGCCGCCGTTGTCAGCCCGGACAACCCGATGACCCGCCGGGGCCTTTACAACCTGGACCCCACCCGCAAGGGCTTTGGCTATGGGGTGGATGGCGCCATGACCTCCTATGTCCGCGTGCCCGCCCGCTGCCTGCACCACGTCCCGGAAGGGCTGGACCTGAAGATCGCCTGCCTTACGGAGCCCTGCTGTGTCGCTTACAACGCGGTGGTGTCCAACACCCGCATGGAGCCGGGCGATCGCGTGCTGGTCATCGGCCCCGGCACCATCGGCATTCTCTGCGCGGCGGTGGCCCGGCTGCGCGGCGCGGACGTGGGCATGCTGGGTCTGGAAGCGGACCGCGGCCGGCTACAGGTGGCCGAGCAGTATGGCTGCACCTCTCTGGCCGGCAATGAAGCAGCCGCCGCCTGGTGTAACGAGCGCGACGGCCTGGGTGCCGATATCGTGATCGACGCCGCCGGCGTTTCCGCCACTCTCAAGCTGGCCCTTCAGTTGGTCCGGCCCGCCGGCTGGATCACCAAGGTCGGCTGGGGACCGCGCCCGCTGGACTTTTCCATCGACCCGCTCGTGCAGAAAAACGTAACCCTCCAAGGCAGCTTCAGTCACAACTGGCCTATCTGGGAACGTGTCCTGGCCCTGCTGGCCTCCGGCGCGCTGGACGCAAAGCCTATCATCGGCGGCTACTGGGCCATCGACCAATGGCACGACGCTTTTGAAAAAATGCACAAAGGAGAAGTCGTAAAGTCCGTCCTGACGCCCTGATGCAATAACGCATTCCCTATCCCCCTCCCTCGCTTCGCCCCCCAATTCACACATGCGTCTTCAAGACAAAGTCATTCTCGTCACTGGTTCCACCACCGGCATCGGAAAATCCATCGCGGCCCGTTGTCTGGCGGAAGGCGCCAAGGTCATCCTCCATGGATTGGAACAGGAACTCGGCGAACAGACCCGCGCCGAACTGGACCCGGAAGGAAACCGCACCACCTTGAAGATTTCCGACCTGACCCGGGACGAAGCGCCCGGCGATTTGGTTCAGACCGCCATCGGAGCTTTCGGAAAACTGGATGGTCTGGTAAACAACGCCGCAGCCGTGGGCACCGGTAACATCAAGGATACCGACCCAAAGAAATTCGACCGCTTCATCGCCACGAACGTGCGGGCTCCCTTCTTCCTCATTCAGGCCGCCTTGGACCAACTTTCCAAGACGCGCGGTTCGGTGGTGAATATCGGTTCCGTGAACGCCTACTCTGGCGAACCGGAACTCCTGCCCTACTCCATTTCCAAAGGCGCGCTGATGACGATGTCCCGGAACCTGGGGGACACGCTGCATCGCGAGTACCTTGTCAGGGTCAATCAGATCAACCCGGGCTGGATCCTGACGGAGAACGAAAAACTCCGGAAACAGGAACAGGGCATGCCGGACGACTGGCCGGCCCATCTTCCCAAGGTCTTTGCCCCCAGCGGCCGCATTTTCAAACCGGAAGAAATCGCCGCCGCCGTGATTTACTTCCTCAGTGACGAGTCCGGGCCAGTCAGCGGATCGGTTCTGGACATCGAACAACACCCCTTCATCGGGCGCAATCCGCCCAAGTGCTGAGGCCTCCGCTTCCCGGCCACCGGAACGGAACGTGCTGTTCTTCCGAATCGGGGTTTTCCCTTTCGTTCCAGCGACTCCCTTTCTTTCACCACTTTCCCCATCAAACCCATGCCCCAGCTCGCTGCTTTCCCCAAGCTCTACATGCAGGCCCTCTGTAAAGATGGCACCATGAGTATTGCCGAATGGGTGGACCTGGCCGCGGAACTCGATATCCACGGCCTCGAGTGGTACGCCGGTTTCCTGGAAATGCAGGAGGAAAAGAACTGGGCGCCTTTGAGACAGAAGGTGGAGGAGAAGGGCCTCACCATTCCCATGATGTGCTGCTCGCCGGACTTCACCCACCCGGACCTGGATTTCCGCGCGGACCAGGTCCAACAGGAGAAGGAATGGATCCGGATGAGCGCCGCCCTCGGCGTCCGCTACTGCCGCGTGCTCAGCGGCCAGAAACGCCCGCACCTGAGCCGGGAGGAAGGCATCCGCTACACGGTGGAATGCATCAAGGCCTGCCTGCCCACGGCCAAGGACGCCGGCGTCACCCTCATCATCGAAAACCACTACAAGGACGACTTCTGGAAGTACCCGGAATTTGCCCAGAAGATGGACATTTTCTGCGACGTGGTGAGCCGGATCGATCATCCAAACTTCGGCGTCAACTACGACCCCAGCAATACTTACCTGGCCGGGGAAGATCCGCTGGAGCTTCTGCGCCGGGTCGCGCCCCGCGTGGTCACGATGCACGCCAGCGACCGCTACCTTTCCGAAGGCACCCTGGAAGACCTGCGCAATGAGGAGTCCGGCGCGGAGGGTTACGCCAAGCGTCTCCGCCACGGCGAGATCGGCCAAGGGCTGAACGACTATGACGCCATCTTTACGGAACTGAAGAATGCTGGCTTTGGCGACAACTGGATCAGCATTGAAGACGGCGTGGATGGCATGGACCAGCTCGCCCGCAGCGTGGCCTTCCTCCGCAAGAAGATCGCGGAGTACTGGCCGGGCTAAGCAAAGCTCCGCCTTCGATTCCTCCGGGTCCCCGGCCCGTCTGTCACGGCAGGTACTTTCCAATCAGAGCCCCCACCGCCTCGTCGCAGGGTTTGGCCCCCACCCCCGGTCCCACGTTCGTGGCGGTGATGGCCGCGAACTTCCGCGCCTCCGATGCCCAGATGACGGCGAAAAACATGGTGTTTGACCCGGCGTGGTGAAGCACGGGACCGTGAGCCCATTTTCGCTCCGGCACCAGCCAGCCCATGGCATACTCCGGATCTTGTGAAACTGCGGTGTGCAGTTTTTCGAAGGTGGCTTTTTCTTTCAGTACCGGACCGGTTTCTTTCAGGACATGCATCCGGACGAACTTCGCCAAGTCGAACAGGGAGCAGTGCACCGTTCCCGCGGGTCCCAGGGCGGGCGGATTGTCCGCCAGCGGTCCGGGATTTACCGGCGAGTCCAGGTGTCCCCAGGGTTGATCCACCTGATCCGGCGGCGTGGCGGGCGCTCCAAATCCGGCGGAGTCCATTCCCAGGGGATCGAAGACCCGCTTCCGCATCAGCGTTTCCCACGATTCCCCGGTAAGGATTTCCAGCATGTAACCGGCCACTACAAAGCCTGAATTGGAATACTTCCACCCTTCCCCAGGAGGATAAGCCGGTGCTTCCTTCAGAACCGACATCGCCATGTATTCCCTCAACTCGGCCACACTCTTGCCCGCCGTTCGGCTCCAGAAAAGGACTTCGAGTGGCAAGTCGGTGGGGAATCCACCCGTGTGAGACAATAGCTGCTCGAGCGTCACTTTCCGGAAATCCTCATGCACCTTCTCACTGGTGATGATGTCGCCGACTGTCGTATCCCACCCCAATTTTCCGTCTTCCACGAAGGTCGCCACCAGCGTGGCGGTCATGGACTTGGTGCAGGAACCGATGTGAAACTTGTCGTGAATCGTCACGGGCGTCGAATCGCCCTTTTTGCGCACGCCCACGGCTCCCGCGCCCTTTACCTCGCCGTCCACCAAGGCCAGTCCGGCCAAACAGGGCAGCTTGGCCTTTTTCCATATGGGCTCCAGCAAAGAATTCAAATTGTCCAGACTTCCGCTCCCGGACTCCACCGCGAGAGACGAAGTGTTTCCCAGGCCCCACAAGCCTGCGGGGGTTATCAACGAAGTTAGCAAACCCGCCAGTAGAGTTCTGCGCCTTTTGTTCATGATTTCCTTCAGGGTTTGGCTTTCGACGCCGTCTTCACCTGCCAGGCCTCGTCAAAAAAGCCGGCCGCCACCACTTTTCCGGCGCCTTCATCATTGGGAAGTTGGCGGAGATCCAGGATCGCCCAGTCCGGCAGCTTGGGATTCTGCAGGGAGTTGGTCCGGTCGTGCGCTTCGCGGAAGGTCTGCCCGCTGTTGATCACCACGTAACGATTGGGGTTGTAGGGATTGGGGTAAATCATCACCGGCAGATGGTTTTCGGCGTCAAAAGACTCTTTCCCGACCCTCACCTCCTTCGCGTTCCAAGCCAGAGGCAGCTTGTCCAACACCTTTCCCAGCGTCCGGCTGGACGCGGGATCGCCAAACACGATCAGGTTGTAGTTCGCGATGTCTTCATTGGTGAGGTCTTTGTCCTCCTTCACCGGCAGATCGCCCCGGAACAGCTCACGCCAGCGGGTCTTGAAATGCTCCAGCTCGAACTCCACCCAACGTTCCACCAAGGGGTTCTCGCTCTGCTTGTCCGGGCTGACGACCAGGAAAGGCGCCATGAAGGCATCGTCAATCGGTCCCTGCAGGCCCGGCTTTTTCCTCAGTCCGTCGCCCGGTTCGCCCACGGCCCACTTTCCGGATTTCTGAAGCAGGGAAATTTGAGGACTCGCCGCCGGCAGGCGCAGTGTCTGATCGTCCACCGTGACCTCATACCCTGCCGGGTAAGCCGTCATGCCCTCTTCATTCGGCAGCAGGCGCAGGGCGGTCACATTCGCGGTTTTCACGACCGCGTTCTGAGGGCCATTCCGCCAGGCTTCCACGGTGGCGTTTTTCCAGTGCTCGCCCAGGCCTTCCATCTCTACCCAGGCATAGTCGTGATAACGGAGTGTCTGAGTTTGCAGGGTAACGGTTTCGGGAAAACGCTCCCGTCCGTCCTTGATGGCCTGCTCCAGGAAGGCCTGCACCTCTTTTACCACTTCCGGATGGTACTTGTGTCCCATCCCCGGACCGATGAGGTGCGGCAAAGTCTTGCCGTGGGCCTGGTACGCCTCCTCCATGACCAGCGCGGCCTGCTTTTGTTTGTCTTCGGAACCGCTGTAGGCGATCACGGGCACGTTGAAGAGGTTTTCCACGTAGCCAGGCACATCATAGACGCCCCAGAGTTTTTGCTCGTACCACACGGGGTACTGCTCCGGCGTCAGGTTTTGGTAGCGCGCCGTCTCCGCGAATCCCGCGCCGGCGTGCACCGCGCAAAACTCTTCGGTGTAGTGGGCGCCCACATGCCAAGCTCCCGCGCCGCCCATGGAGAAGCCAGCTAAGACGATGCGGTCCGGATCGATCGAGTAGTGTTTCTTCACATCCTCAATCGCCTCGAACACATCAATCTCTCCCGAGTGTTTCCACCCGATGCACTGCCGCCCAAAAGCATGCAGGGTCAAGATTTCATCGGATTCAAAATACCCACCCAGGGCAGCGTTCTTGGAAGGATCGCGATTGATGAAATGGATATCGGTCTGGGTATCCCCACGGCCATGCATCCACACCAGGAGCGGCGCGGGTTTCTTCAGGTCCGCTTTCTCTGGAATGAAAAGGCCATAGGGCTGAACCGACCCATCGATGGCGGACCGATAGCCACGCACCACCAGATTTCTCTGCTCCGTCCAAGGGGCCTTGCCAGACTTCAAATCCTCCAGACGTTCCAACGCTACATCCAGAGTCTTATCTCCCAGAGACAGGTCTTTCTCCTTGAAGAATTCCCCATTCTCTATCGCCAGCCGCAAGGCTTTGGCAAACACCTCCGCGTCCGGCAGCCGCTCTTCCCTTGAGCCCAAAGCTTTGGCTTCGGCCGCAAACGTCTCCAAGCCCGCCAGCCATTCCTTCCGCTTCTTCTCCGGTATCTCGATCCCCGCCGGGGGCACGCGCCTTTCAATCGGCGGGATAGGCTCAAGCCCTTCGTCTTTGTCTTGAGAAATAGACGTCTGGCACAACAGCCCGGACAGGCAGGCCACAGCCAGACCAGGATACAACAGGGGTACTTGGAGGTTTTTCAATTAAGGATTTCTGGTTAAAAATACTCACCCAACATTCGCTACTCGCTCACGAACCACAGATTCCGCGGGTAGCACCGATATCGTTTTCTTGGTTGCGGGGCTTGGTTACTCCCGCGCCATCTGGACCGTCCGTGAAGAAAAAGCGCCAGCTTCCCAGCCATCTCTCTGTGTTCTCCGTAACCTCCGTGGTTCAAAAAACGATGACGAATTCCCGCTGAGGACAGTCACTTTGAGTCAAATCTTCTCCTCCTCGGTCACGGGATCGATCCAGCCTTCCACCTTTCCGTCTTTCAGGAGGCACTTCAGGGTGTTCGGAAACATTCCGAAAATGGTGTTCACCTCAAAGTGGACGGTCACGGTATCGAATGTGCCCCGGTAGCGGTCTCCATTGATTTTCTCCGAACCATTCCAGCGGAACTTTTTCGCTTCGTTGAGCTGCACGGCCTTGACCTCGCCGGCCGCGAGACTGGCCTTCACGGGCACAAAGCGCGGATCGCCGGGATCGTGCCAGGCACCGGACACCTTCGCCATGCGCTCCACGACTTGCGGCGTCCGCGCCAGCTTGGCCCGTTCCTTTTGCCTAAGGGCCGCCACCCGCTGGAAAGCGCCACTTACGTATTCATCATACCGGCTTTGGATCAGTTCCTTAAAGTTGGTGCTGTCTACATGAATCGTGTTTGTCATCGACTCGTTAGCCAAATTCGCCACGGTGAGTACTTCGCCATCCAGACGAACGGGTTTCACCATGGTACCGATGGGCGCAAAACTCGAACCCACGATTTGACCGTTCGTGACCAGCTTGAAGGTCAGACGTTCCCGCAACTGAACCGACTCGGGAAAGGCCCTTTCCGGAACCTTTTGCCAATTGTCCACGATCTGCATCAGGGGCAGAAATGACGGCATGGGATACATTTCTTCCACTATCCGGTCCAGTTCGGACTTGGGCGGTCCGGCGGGCCGGGCCGGAGACGGCGGAGAACCGGGCCGGCTGGCCACTTCAGGCATGGGAGCCGGGAACGGATCGGTGGACGCTGGCGAATCGGGTTCCAGTGGCTGGAATGGGTCCGGCACTTCGCCGTCCTCTTTCTTGGGAAGCTGGTTGCCCAAATTCGCCACGAACGTTTTCACCGCGTCCACCGCGGGCCCGAGGTAAGGCTTCAGGTAGGGGTCGTAGAAAATGATGCTCCCAGCCACCACGGCGGCCAAGACGAGAAGGATCAGAAACTTTTTCATGCCTATGCGACCAGGAAACTGGGTGCTTGGGTTGAGGATAAAGAGAGGTGCAACAACAGGACACGTATGTCTAAAGCAGACTTCAGCGCTTCATCAAGCGCAAGGAGTCCAGACCAAACATGTAACGCGCCAACGCTTTGGGATTGGTTCCCACCATCTTCACCCGAAGGGTATGCGCTCCGGCCGTAAGATCCTGCTGGCCGAGCGAGACTTCTCCCGTGGTAATCACATCCGGGGCGTTAAACAGGTCATAGTTTTTCAAGAGACTGATGTCTCCATCCAGGCTGAGGTCCACGATCCCGTAGTCCTTCGCCTTGGTCATGACCACGCTCATTTCGAAGGAACCGGTTTCGGGAACCTCGAACGCGATCTCCAATTCGTCACCAGGCTTGGCTCCGGTCCACCACAGGTGAGAATCTCCTTCCCACTTGTCCTTCGGGAAGTGCGCCATTCCCTGCGGCCGCACCGTACCAGCCGACTTTTCGATCTTCAGATTCTCACCCTGTAGCCGGATCTCGCCTGGCTCAGTCAGGGCTACTTGCTTGGGGCTTTGCAGGTAAGCAATCAGATCGCGCACCTGGGCGTCGTCGAAAGGTTTCAGAATACCTTCCGGCATCATGGAAAAGCGCAGGGCTTCCCGGTCCTTCACTTCCGCTATGGGCAGCACAACTTCATCGCCCCCCACCATGGCCACGGTCAGGGCGCTTTCATTTTCTTTGCGGACCATGCCGGAAATGACCCGTCCGTCTTTGGTGTTGATGACGGTTAGCCGGTAGTCTTTCCCGACCACGCCGCTGGGATCGATGATGTTTTCGAGGAGATAGTCCAGGTTCGCCCGGTTGGACCCCGTGATGTCGGGGCCCACGGTATTGCCTTCACCAAAGAGGCGGTGACAGGCATAGCAGGTCTGGTTAAACAGGCGGCGGCCATTCCCCAGGTCCGCCGAGGCCAGCACCTTGCCGCCCAGCTTCTTCTTGTAGGCTTCCATCTCCGCTTTCTTTTCCTTCGATGTTTCGCCCACGGACCCCCAATGCTTGGCAGTGGCTTCGTTGATGGCGGCATCCTTGTATGTCCGAAGCTGCCGGGCGGTGAAGGCTCCCAAGTCCGCTCGCGGAATCCGCTCCGCGCCAACCGCTTCCAGTAGGGCCAGGGCGTAGGTCTTGTTAGAAGCCAGAGTGGTCACCGCGTCCGCCCGTTCCACTTCGCTGAGATTTTCATACTGGCTGAGCAAAACCTCCGGAGTCTTCTCATCGGTAAAGGCGGCCAGCCCGCGAATGACCTTCTCCTTGAGCGGGGTCTCGGGGCCCTGGATGATCTCGTGGAATACGGGGACGGATTCTTCGTCCTTGGCCGTGAGCAGGATCTCCAGCGCGGCTTCGCGTTCGGCCAGGTCCGCGCGGGTATCCGAGACGATTTCCCGGAAGCGGGGCAGCAAGCGCCGGTCTCCAAACTTGATGCCCAGTAGCTCCAGGTTCCGCCGGTGCTCCGGATCCTCGATGGTTTTCAGAATATCATAAGCAGGCTCCCAGAAGGGCGGCATGGGCACCGAGGCCCGCTCGCGCAGCATCGACGCCAGTTCGGCCACGATGGCGGTTTGGGCTTCCGGTTTGTCCTTCCACTTCGCGGCTTGGCTGAGAAGCGTTTCCCGTCCCTCCGGTTCCACCGACAGGCGGCGATAGATAAAGTTTGTCACTTTCGGAATCTTCGATCCCGCCGCCAGGCTCAGGGCCCGTCCGGGATTCTCCGGCACCAGCGGCTCCACCCCGTACCACAACATCAGCGGCAGATTGTGATCCTCCGCGTCCTCTTTGTGAGCGGCCAGGCTTTCCGCGATCTCCCAGCGGTCGCCCAGCGGCAGACGCTGGAGCAGAGCCGCCAGGTAGAGGCGAACCACGGGTGAAAGGTCTGACTTAGCCAGCTCGACACTCCGCTTCAGTCCTTCCTCCGAAACGGTCCCGTCTTCGCCCATGAGCTGGAGGCTCCACCCGCGGACGTATTCGCCTTCGTCACCTAACAAGGCCACCAACTCAGGCTCCGGTAGTTTGTCCATCGCGTGTAGCGCCCACATGGCTCGGAGCCGCCGCGTTTCGTCTGGATGGTCTTTCAGCAGCGCGTTCAGTTTGGTAACTGCCACCTCACCCTCCAGGGTCCCGGCGGCGGCGCGTTCCTGCAAAAGACGCCGCGCCACGCGCACATACCAGTCGTTGCGATGGGTCATCAGGTCCGCCAGTTCGCCATCGCTCAGCGCGGCCAGATTTACCTTCACCGGCTCGGGATTTCCGTAGGTGTATTTGTAAAGGCGGCCATTGCTGCGGTCCCAAATCTCCGGGTCGCGCCGGTGGCAGACCTGCTGGTCGTACCAGTCGATCTGGAACAGGCCCCCGTCAGGTCCGTAGCGCAGGGCTATGCCCATGTGCCAGCGGTCGTTCGACATCATGAACTCCGGGTAGTGGCGGCCGATATACCCGGAACCCTCCCGCGTCAGGCCATCCTGATTCATGCAATGGCCGTGCAGGTTGTTAAACAAGAGCCGGCCCCGGAACTGATCCGGAAAGTTGTCGCCCAGGTAGATCGAAAGCCCGCAGTGGGCGTGCCCACCCCCAGAGGAAAGGGTATCCGCCGGCGCGGCTGGCGCATGACCGCCCCAGTGGGCGTGGTCCTTGATGTCTCCCACGAAGTGCAGGTGATCGGCGATGGTCTTGATGTCATCGAACACGAAGGGATTGAAGTGCGTGCCCGCCTGCCGCTGGTAACGCGCCCCCTGGATGACGTGATAAAGATGAGGAATCACGCAGGCGGTAATGAAGGCCTGCCCCTGGTCGTTGAAGTCCACGCCCCAGGGATTGCTGGAACCCCAGGCGAACACTTCGAACTCGTGGCGCAGCGGATGGTACCGCCATACGCCCGCGTTCATCGGCGTGCGCTCCGCATCGGGCGTTCCCGGATTACCGATATTGCTGTGATTGAACACCCCATGGCAGCCATAGAGCCAGCCGTCCGGTCCCCAGTTGAAGGCGTTCAAGGTTTCGTGCGTGTCATTGAAGGCCCAGCCATCCAGCAGCACTTCTGGCTCGCCGTCGGGAACGTCGTCTCCATCTTGATCCGGGATGAAAAGAAACTCAGGCGCGGCGCCTACCCAGACACCCCCGAAACCTACCTCCAGGCCGCTCACCAGGTTCAGGCCTTCCATGAACACTTTTCGCGTCTCGAAGGAGCCGTTTCCGTCCGCGTCTTCGAAGATCAGTATCCGGTCCTTCCCTTCGCCTTCCGGCTGCCGAATAGGGTAAGAAATCGCTTCCGCCACCCAGAGCCGGCCGCGGGCATCGATCGTCATCGCCACGGGCTGCACCAGGTCCGGTTCCGAGACGATCAGCTCTTTGTTGAAACCTTCGTAAAGGGAAAGGCGTTTCAGCGCCTCCTCCGGCGTCTGGCCATTCTCAACGAAATCCTGCCGCACCGGGGGTTGCAGGGGCAGCTTTCCGGAGAAGGAATCTTCGCCTTCCGCTCCGGCCTTCTGCACATGGATGAAGGTGCCGTACTTATTTCCCACTAAGATATCGACCAAACCGTCTCCGGTGATGTCTTCCGCCACCACATCGACTCCGACGCCCGAATGGTCGTCGATTTCATAGGGCACAAACTCGACTGCCCCGCTTTTCGGAGCGTCGCCCTGCCGGACCGTGCGGAACCAGTAGAGGACTGCCGGGTCGTTCCCGCCCGGATCGTGTCCGTTGTGCGCCCAGCGGCGCTTTCCGGTGACCACGTCCAGCACGCCGTCCCCATCCACGTCCGCCAAGTCCACCGCGTGCGGCTGGCTGAAGCAGACGCCGTAGGGATTGTCAGCCGCGCTTTCCCCCATGATGAGGTGCTGCACGAAACCCTTCGTTCCATCCTGTTCGGCGATCTGCTCGTACCAGGCCAACCCATAGCCGTGGGCCACCAGAGCGGTCAGGATGTCATTGTCGCCGTCGCCATCAAAGTCGTAGGCGAACATCTGGGAACCGCCCCGGGTGGAGAAAGAAATCTTCCGGCCTTTCCAAACCGGGTCCCCCTCCAGGGACTCGGGCTGTTCCCACCAGTTGTTCTTTTCCAGCAGGTCCATCCGGCCGTCGCCATTCACGTCACCCACACCCAGGCCATGCGTGAACCTGGCCCCGGCCACGTTCGGAGGGGAAATGGGGTGAAAGGTCCAGGGCTTTTCCGGTGCGCTCCAATCCGGCGTCACGTACCCGAAGACCCCACCGGTGGAGCAGACGATCTCCGGCTTTCCGTCGCCCGTCAGGTCGGTAAAAGTCGGCGACTCATTGTCCACCACGTCGAACACCACATGCCGCCGCCAATGGGCGCCCTGGCTCTGACCCTCCGCCCCTGGGTTCTGGAACCATGAGGCGTCCTTCCCCGGAAATCCGAATACCAAAACGTCCACCCAGCCGTCTCCGTTGAAGTCGTAGGTGTAGGAAAAGAAATTGTCGGAGTATCCGGAGGGGTTAAAGGGCTGCGGCGGATAAATCTCCAGCTTCTCCAAATAGTCCGGCCCCAGGTAGGCGTAGGGACCGGAAACCAGGTCGTTGTGGCCGTCCTGGTTCAGGTCGTCAAAGGAAGCGCCCTCGGAGAAAAACTCCGTGGAAAGCTGATGTTTCTCAAAGGCGCGGGCGTGTTTGGCGTTGGTTTCCAGATCGGCGGCCCTGGCCGCGAATGGCAGTGCCGCGACCGTGGCGAAAGCGATGACCGGTCCGTGGCGGAGCACCGAAGTCAGATGCGGGGGTATCATGCCCGGATCATGGCCTGACTTCCGCCCGGTTTTCAAGCCCCGCGATCCCGTTTCGGGGGACGCATATCAGCCAAACAGCGCCCGGCTGATCACTACGGCCGCGACGATTCCCGCCACGTCCGCCAGCAACCCCGCGGGCAGCGCGTGCCGCGTCCGCCGAATGCTCACGGAACCGAAATACACCGCCAGCACATACAGCGTGGTCTCCGTGGAGCCCAGCATGGTGGCACCCATGAGTTTCACGGATTCGCTGACCTCCGGGTTATTCGCCAGGTCCGCCACAATCCCGATGGAACCGCCTCCGGTCAGCGGCCGCATCAAGGCCAAAGGCAGCAATTCCACGGGGAATCCCAGCGCGTTCAATACCGGGGCCAAAGCCCACTGCACCAGCATGAGCGCCCCGGAATCCCGGAATACCGCCATCGCCACCAACATGGCCACCAGGTACGGCATGATGCGCACCGCGACGCCAAAACCCTCCTTCGCCCCTTCCACGAACTCTTCAAACAGCTTCACTTTCCGGATGGCACCAAAGCCCAGGAAAACGATGAAAAGCAGCGGAACGGTGGTCACCGAGATGCCATCAAGCACTTCCCGCCAGTTCCACCAGGGCAGTTGCTCGTCCGCCTCTTCGCCGTGTGTTGCGGGAGGAGCGGCGGCGGCCTCTTGCACCCGGATCATCTCTCCCAACCCCGTGCGGTCGAGAACCTCTTGGCGCTGCTCGGGCAGCAACTGGCACGCCAAGACCAGCACACAGACCAGCCCCAACACCGAAATCCCGATCCACTGCTTCTTACTCAAAGACAGGCGCCCTTCAGACGGAAGCTCTTCTTCCGGATCTCCCGTGGTTCCGGTTTCTGCTTTCGCTGAAGCAGACTCTTTCTTCGCCTGTTCCAAGGCTCGCCCCACGGAAAAGGCGGGCCACTTTTCAAAGATCTTTACCGCAAGGATCGCCACGGTCGTGGAGCAAAGGGTGGCGAGGATCGCGGACCCGATGATCCGGGTCGGTTCCGGCACGCCACCGGCGGACAGCAACGCAATGGCGCTCACGGGAATCAGCGTGACCGAACTGGTATTGATCGCGAGGAAGGTGCACATGGCGTTGGTCGCCGTGCCCTTGTGCCGGTTCAGTTCCTCCAGCTGCTGCATGGCGCGGAGACCCAGCGGGGTGGCCGCGTTACCCAGGCCCAGCATGTTCGCCGCCATGTTCAGAATCATGGAGCCCATGGCCGGGTGCTCGGCGGGAACGTCCGGAAACAGCCGGGTCATGATCGGGCGAATCAGGCGCGCCAGGATCTGCACCAGCCCAGCCTTTTCCGCGATGCGCATCAGGCCCAGGAACAGCATCATCTTCGCGCCCAAGGGCAAAGCCAACCCTATGACGGCGGTTTCAGCGGACTTGAACGCCACCGACACCACACCGGTCTCTCCCTCCAGGCGGCCCATCAGGCTGGCCACGAGAAAACCGGCAACGAGGAGTCCGAACCAGATAGCGTTCAGCATAACGGATAGAAAGTGGGTACGAAAAAGGCCGCGCAGCCGATCGTCCGCGCGGCCTTAAATGAAAGCAATACACGCACCGGTTTCCCGGTGCGAGCGTAAATGACCGGGCTTAGAGGGCCTTGATCTTGATGTTCCGGTACCACACGGGGTGACCGTGTTCCTGGAGACCGATCTTGCCGGTGCGGGGCAGGTCTTTCAGAGCGGTGGTGAACTTGTTTTTGGTACCGTCAGGATTCATGCCCGCCGTGTCCCAGTCGTCCAGGCTCACGTCCAGAGTGGTCTGCCCGTTCAGGACCACCACCACTTTGGGGCCCTGCACGGTCAGCTTCAGCTGGTTCCATTCGCCCGGAGCCTTGGCGGCATTCACGGCGGGTTCCTTGGCGTCATACAGCGCGCCGCAGTCGTGCTTGTCCAGCACCTCCTTGGCGTGGGAGTCGAACACCTGGATTTCGAAACCACCCTGCACGGGATTCGCCGGGTCGGTGCGGAAGAAAACGCCACTGTTGCAGTTTTCGGACATCTTGAATTCCAGCTCCAGGACGAAGTCGCCGTATTCTTCAGCCGTCCAGATGTACTTGCTCTTTTCCACGGCGGGCGTGAGCAGACCCTCTTCGTCAATCTTCCAACCGCCTTCGGTGTCCATGACAAAGGCGTCGAGCGACGAGCCATCATACAGGACCGTCATTTCCTCCGCGGCGGCGGGAGCGCCGCTACCGGCTTCGCCGCCCTCTTCCGGGGCGGGCGCGGATTGCTGATCGCAACTGGCCAGAAGACCAGCGGCAGTGAGGAGACTGAGAATGTGGAAGTTTTTCATGGAGGCAAGACATAAGCAGCCTGCCGCCACTGTGCAAGCCTCCGCTGCCACCCCGCCCTTACGCGTCTGCGTGTCCGAAGCCCCGCTAATACGCGGGCGGCAACAGGCTCAAAGATAGCGCTGCATGGCGCGCAATACCGACTCCGCCAGCATGGGCGAATGATACATGACGTGGTGGAAGTCGTTCTCGTTCATCACCAGCAACTGGCCATCCGTGATGGCTTCCACGCTGGCCGTGGCCACGACGCCCGACACCACCCCAATTTCACCAAACACCGAGCCCCGGCCCAGCACCGCCAGTTCCCGCTGAATCCCTTCCTCAGTGACATAAACCCGGTACTGACCGGACCGCGCGATATAAAGATGACCGCCCCGCTTGCCCTGCTGGATCAAGACCTCGCCCGCCTTGCAGTCCTGCTCCGTGCACACATCGGCCAGTTGCTCCAGAGTTTCCACGGGAGCTCCCCCAAAGGTTTCATTGCTCTGCAACAACCCGATGCGGTCTTCAGTAACGGTCACGGCGGGAAAACTATACGATCGCTAATGTTTCTACAATCCTCTCCTCAAGGTTTGTCTTGGACACGGAGGTCCGTGACACCGTCCACTTCATCGCGCGAACAAATACCAGAAAGGCTCGCTGGCAGGCAAGGAAAATCTGTTCTTATGAACAGGCAAAGGGCGGATTATTCCACCCCCGCCTTCTCCACACACCCCGGGCACACGCCGAAGAATTCCAGCTCGTGATAGAGACGCTGGTAGCCGGATTTTTCGGCGATTTCTTCTTCGAGTTCTTCCACCGGGCAGTGGATGTCCAACTCCTCGATGTTGCCGCACTCGGAGCAGATCAGGTAGTCCCCGTGTTCGTCGGGGTATTTCATGGTGTAGTAGGCCGCCCGGTCGTGCAGGCCGAGACGGCGGATGACGCCGTTTTCCTCCAGCCGGACGAGGAGTCGATAAACCGTGGCGCGGTCGCACTGTTCCTTCAGCCGGGGCTCGTCCGCCAAGCTGGCGAGGGTCAGAGGGCGCGGGCTTTTGATCAGCGCCCGGAGTACTTCCTCCATGGCCTTGGTCCGCCGGAGTCCCTTTTTACGGCACTGATTGACCGCCCAAGAGACTGTTTCTTCTACGTCACGCGTCATTTCCGATTACAAGAGGGTAGCGTAAACGTAACACGGATTCTCCCGGCGGAGGAGAATCATTTTCGCGGCGCACGCGGTCTCCCGCGACGCCGCTGCTTGGAAAAAGGCCCCTCTTGCTTACCAGCTCGGGTTCAGGCCCCAGCGGGTGGCGATCTGTGCCAGCTCGGGGCGCATGGGCCATTCGTCGGGGCGCGGGTCTTCGCCTTCGTGGCGAACGCTGGCGCCTTTCAGAGCCATGCAGCCTTCGTTGTTGCCAATCTGAAGGATGGTTTCGACTTCCTCGTGGGAAAGGAGGTTCTCCTCCGGAAGCCGGGCAAACTCCATCACTTTCTCTTCCACGGGGCGGGCGTCTTCGCCGGCTTCCTGGATGAAGGTGGGCGCCACGCTTTCCACGGGCGGCTGACAGAGATTCCACTGGCAGGCGAGCTGCAGCAGGGTCAACCCGTGCTTTTCGGCGATGGGGCGCATCTTCTCGACCTTTTCACAGCCGTGCTCCACCCAACCGGCGGGACGGTACGTGCGGTGATCGCCTTCGCGGAAATGGTGGCCGGGCTTCACGTCGTCGTGAAACAGCCCGCCGTAGTCCACCACCCGGGTGAGAATCTTCACCCCGTATTCATTGGCGGGGGGCAGCACATAACGGCCCGGCCAGGGTTCGTTGGGGTTCAGGATGATCATGGCCCAGTCCAGCGCTTCGTGGAAATGCTCAAAGCAGTAGGCCAGGTCCATCGTAAAGCCGTTGGCGGGTCCTGGAGCGACCCCGGTCATGCCGGTCAGGCCCGCGTCCTTCAGGGCCGTCATGCCTTCCCACACCTTGGGGTTGGAATACCCGATGGAGTCCGGGTTGTGCAGCATGACCAGGTCGAAATGGTCTGTGCGGCAGCGTTCCAGGGACTTCTCGGCCGCCATTTTCAGATAGTCGGCGTACTCCGCTTCGCCCCGCAGGGTGGGGTCGGTAAAGCGCGGATAGCCTTTGGCGCCGGCGCGCTGGCCTTTGTAAATGTCGTGCCCGATGGTGCCCACCAGGCAGTAGCTGTCGCGGTCCACGCCTTCCAGCGCTTTGCCCAGCATTTCGTCTGCTTTGCCCACGCCGTAAACGTCCGCGGTCACAAAGGTGCGCACGCCGGATTCGTAAGCGTGTTGAATAAGGCCGAGGAAGCGATCCTCGCTCAGTTGCTCGCCAAAGTGCATGAAACGGCCCCCACTCCAGGTGCCGTAGGCGGTGCGTGTCAGGTCCATCATAGTGTGAAATTTTGCAGCGTATCCGGAGCGGAGTCAACGAGCCGCCCACCGGTTTCTTTCCTGTCTCTCCGTCCGCGGTGGCAAGAAACGCACGCGTCAGGCCAATTTTCGCGCGCCTTTGCGCAACGCGGTCAATGCACCGCCTGGGCTAACTCCACGCGAATGTCGGTCTTTACGGAATTCGCGATGAAACATTCGTTGTGCGCCCGGTGGTGGAGTTCGTCCAGCTCGACCGGTTGGGGCCGTTTTTCCCCGGAAAAGGTCACTTTCGGCCGCAGCACCACCTCGGTGATGGCCATTTTCTTGTCCGCGTTCGGTTTCAGGTAGCCCACGGCATCGTCCTCGTAGCTCTCCACTTCGAAACCCTTGATCGACGCCACGGCCAGGAAGGTCAGCATGTGGCAACTGGACAAAGAGGCGACGAAGGCTTCTTCCGGATCGACCAGGTTTTCATTTCCGAGGTATTTCGGAGCGGCGGAAGCCTCCACCGTGACTCCGTTGGGGAAGGTCCAACGGTGATCGCGGGAGTATTCCTGATAGCCAAAGCCGCGCTCTCCGCGGTCCCATCGAATCGTGGCATGGTGCTCAGACATGGGCCGACCTTAGCACAGCCTGACCCGTTGAGCGCCAGAGAATCTTGCGAACCGGCCCTGACAGGCAACCGATTCAAAATCCGCCCCCGCGCTCCGGGTTGGTATTGTCTTCGTCCCGGATTCCCGATAGTCTGCCGGGATTTTACCCGCCGGTCTCTCCGGCTAATTTTCACTTCTTTTGCTGCGAATCCATGAACTCACGAGTGTTTTCTATCGTTCGACTGGCTCTCTTTTTCCCTCTGCTCTTTGGCTGGACGGTCACGACAGGGAGCCCGGTTGAGGCCGCCGGTTTGGAGGAACCCAAGAAAAATCCCGCTTCCGAACCCGCAGCAAAGGAAGCCGCGAAGCCCGATCCCAAACCGGAAAAGAAAGACGCTCCCAAAGACAAGAAAGAAGCAGCCGGCAAAGAGGACAAGAAGTCGGCAGAGGAAGGGCCCAAGACCCACAAGGTTAAAGCGGAGTCCTTCGAAGTGGTGGTGGAACTGGACGCGGTCTTTGAAGCGCTGGACACCACGCCTATCAGCCTGGTCCCCGAAGAGTGGGGCGACCTGACCGTGGTCGAAGCCATTCCTCACGGGACCGCCGTCAAAAAGGGCGATGTCCTGATCCAGTTGGATACGGAAGCGCTGGAAGAGCAGGTCCGCGACTTGAGCGAGAAACGGCCATTGACGGAGCTGGGCCTGAAACTGGCCGAGGAAAATCTGGAAGCCCTGGAGCTGTCCACCCCGCTGGACTTGAAATCCGCAGAGCGGAACAAGCTGCGCACCGATGAAGACCTGACTTACTTCCTGGAGGTCGGCCGTAAGATGCGGGAGGAAGACGCGCGCCAGAACGTCCTGCAATGGGAAAACTACCTGGCTTACTCCAAAGAGGAACTGGATCAGCTCCTGAAAATGTATGAAGCGGACGATCTGACGGAGGAAACCGAAGAGATCATCGTCAAACGGGCCCGTGACGACGTGGCCCAGGCGGAGTGGCGCCTGAAGGAAACTAAAGAGCGTAGCGACCGGGAGTTGAACTCCCGAATCCCAAGAGACCACGAAGACCTGGTCCACCGTGTGACCACCGTGAACAATGCCTGGGAAAACGCCAAAGACACGCTTCCGGACAAGCTGGCGCAAGCCCGGCTCCAACTGGCCGAACAAAAACGCGCCAACACCAAGGAAGCCGAAAAACTGGAAGGTTTGAAGGCCGACCTGGCCATGCTGTCAGCCATTAAGGCGCCGGTCGATGGGTTCGTTTACTACGGAGCGCAGGACCGGGGCAAGTGGGCCACCGCAACGGCCGTGGAACGAAAACTCGTGGCGGGCGGGAAGCTTTCGCCCCGTGAAGTCCTCATGACCATTGTGCAACCCGCTCCGGTGCGGGTGCGGCTGGCGGTGCCGGAAGATAAGCTGGAACACCTGAAGGAAGGCCTGGCCGCCGAAGTCTCCCCGAAATCGAACCCGGAGTCCTTCCTGGAAGCGAAACTCGAATCGCTCTCTTTCGCGCCCCAGAGCGACGGGAAGTTCGACGCGATTGTGACGCTGAACAACGCGCCGGAATCCGCTCGGCTTTATCCCGGCATGAACGCCAGTGTCCGCTTCGACATCTATGAAAAGGAGAAAGCCCTGACCGTGCCCAAAGGCGCCGTGAAACGGGAGGGCACGGATCATTTCGTGACTCTGAAAGGTGGAGAAAAGAAAGCCGTCGAAACCGGCCTGTCGGATGGCAAGGTCACGGAAATCCTGAGCGGCCTGGCCGAAGGTGACGAAATCATCCTCGAATGATGGCCGCGTTCTCCACCTGTCCCAGCCGGAATGGGAAACGGGTTCTGGTCTGGCTTTCGAGCTTGATCCTCGGGATCGCCTCCGTTTCGACTCGGGCTCAGGATGGCGCCACGACTGCCGAAGCGTCCTCCACCGAACGTCACCCAGAAGAGATTGAGGAGGGTATCCAGAAGGGCCTCGCGTTCTTGTTGGAAACCCAGAACTCAAACGGTTCCTGGGGCTCCCCCGCCCTGACCAAGGGGCTGAACATATACGCGCCGGTTCCAGGCGCTCACCACGCTTTTCGCACCGCGGTGACGGCCATGTGTGTTTCCGCCCTCATCGAGTGCGGCGACCTGGAGAAAGGCTCTCCCGCCCTGGCGGCACTGGAAAAAGGCGAAGCCTACCTGCTGGAAGAATTGCCCAAGGTGCGCCGCGCCACCGCGGACGCCATCTACAATGTGTGGACACACGGCTACGGCCTTCAAGCCCTGGTCCGCATGCATGGCCGGGCCGGAGAAGCGGGCCTCGCCGGCCGGCAAAAGGCCATCGAAGGCATCATCCGCGGGCAGATCGACCGGCTGGAGCGCTATGAGTCGGTGGACGGCGGCTGGGGCTACTACGACTTCCGGGTAGGTTCGCAAAAGCCCGCCTCCAGCGCCATCAGCTTCACCACGGCCACCATGCTGGTGGCCTTTCACGAGGCGGAAGAAATCCCGGGCATCGACGTACCGGACAAGCTGGTGCAACGGGCTCTCGATTCCATTCAACGCCAGCGAAAACCGGACAACAGCTACATGTATGGCGAATACCTGAAAATGCGGCCGATGTATTCCATCAACCGTCCCGGGGGCAGCCTGGGCCGTTCCCAGGCCTGCAACCTGGCCCTCCGGCTCTGGGGGGACGACTCCATCACGGACGCTGTCATGGAGGAGTGGCTTGTCAGACTGCGAGACCGGAACGGCTGGCTTAGCATTGGTCGGAAGCGCCCGATTCCCCACGAAAGCTGGTTCGCCGTGGCGGGCTATTTTTTCTACTATGGCCACTACTACGCTGCTCTCTGCGTGGAGACGCTGCCCGAAGCGGCGGCGGCGCCTTACCGGCAGGATCTGGCCCACATCATCCTGGCGCTCCAGGAGAAAGACGGCTCCTGGTGGGACTTCCCGTTTTACAACTATCACCAACCCTACGGCACGGCTTTCGCCCTCATGACCTTGGTCCGCTGCCGTGAAGGCGGCTTGAACGGGCCTTCCTCTCTGTAGTAAGCCTCTTGTTCTTTACCGGCCGCGCGATCCAGTTTTTCTTTCCTGACTCAATTCCCCAATAGACTGTACCATGCCCAAGAAAACCGTCCTTCCCCTTTTGATTGCGCCGCTGTGCCTCCTGTTCGTGCTCGCCCTGGCGGGATACCGGTGTGAGAACTGCCGCGCGGCGGACAAGCCCGAGCGGAAGGTGCACCCCTCGCTCATCCCCATCACGGACGAACCCGGTCTTCCCCGGGTGCTCTTGATTGGGGACTCCATTTCCATGGGCTACACCGTGCCGGTTCGCGAACTACTGGCGGGCAAAGCCAACGTACACCGCATTCCCGGAAACGGCGGCTCCACCAACCGGGGTATCGACAAGATGGACGCCTGGCTGGGGGATGAAAAATGGGATGTCATCCATTTCAATTTCGGGATTCACGATTCCAAGCTGCCCCCGGAAGGCACCGGCCACTCGCCACCGGATGTCTATGAAGCCAACCTGCGAAAGATCGTACATCGCCTGAAAGCCAGCGGCGCGAAACTGATCTGGGCAACCTCCACCCCCATCCCGAACGGTGGCGTGCTCGCACCTGACCGCCGTTTTGGCGACATCAACGACTACAACGCCATCGCGCAGAAGGTAATGAAAGAAAATGGCATCGCCATTGACGATCTCAATACCGCCGTTACCCCCTACACGGACAAATACCTCAAGCCAGGAGACCTTCACTACACGGACGAGGGTTCCGCGTTTCTCGCGACGCAGGTGGCGGCCAGTATTGAGGAAGCGCTGAAATAATCGACCGCTTTCGCGGGTTTGTCAGTCTTTCGACCACTCCCGCAGCCAGGCGGCAATCCGGCTGATTTCCGCAAAGGCTTGTTTCCGGTCTTTGTTGCCGTGTTCGATCGCCCAGGGTCCGCGAAAGCCTGAGGCCCGGGCAATGTCGAAACACTGCTTTAGATCATAAGCCGGGTGTTCTCCATCCGGCCCCAGGGCCTTGACTTTGAAGTCGCAGGTGACCGCACAGGGAAAGGTCTTTTCGAGGGCTGGGTAGCGAACCTCATTGCTCGACCAGTTGCCGGTGTCCACCCCGGCCAAGGCATAGCGGATGGCTGGCAGGTCCTGGTTGATGGACTCTAACAGGTTCACCACGGCATCGGGGTCGCTTTCCATCCAGCCGAAATTCTCCACCAGCACCGTCAGACCGCGTTCGCCCGCGAAGTCGATCAACTGCCAGAAGGCCGTAAGGTGAACCGCCATGTCATGGGGCGCTTCTTTCCGGGGCAAGGGCCGCACCCAGCGCATGCCCAGCCAGGCCGCCGCTTCGATGGCCGCCTGGTATTGCCGCATCGCCTCGGCCCGGACCGCGGGGTCCGGGTGGCTCATGTCCACCGGTTGATTCAGCTTCAGGTTTGTCGAGACGCAACCCGCGTCCTCCACCGCCCTGCGGAGCCGGTCCAGGTAAGCCGGCTCCAGGCTGGGCAGATTCATGGAATTCAGATCGAAGATCGTCAGCTCGCCCAGTTCGTCCCGCATGAGCCGGGGCAGTTCCAGGAGGGTAAACTTCTCACCACCCGAAGTCTTTGCCTCCTCTTCGGTGGCCACAATGTGGGCGGACAAGGAAGCCGTGACCAATCCCACCTGCCCCTCCAACCCAGGATCGCGCGCGGCCCTGGCGGCTTCATGAAGGGGATTCCCCACCACCTGTCCAACCGCTGATGTTGAATAGAAAGAAGAAGATGACGTGACCGACGCGACAGAGGCGGCGGTCAGCTTCAGGGCTTGCCGGCGGGTTTTCATGCGGGCGCTGTGGGGAATCGGCGGACGTCTTCCGATATTTGACCACAGAGGACTCAGAGAGCACAGAGATTTTTGCGGACGAGAACCGAGGGGCCGAACGCACGCTCCTTTTTTCTGACCACAGATTTCTCAGATAACCCAGATTTTGGAAATTAAGTCACGCCTGCTCTTTATCCATCTGTGTTCTCTGTGTCATCCGTGGTTGTCTCCTCAGTGGTCTCCATCACCAGGGCCTCCCGCAGAACATCGTCCACCGTTTTCACGGGCACGATTTCGAGATTCTTCCGGGCAGACTCGGGGATGTCGGGAACGTCTTTCTGGTTCAGACTGGGGATCAGGATTTTCTGTATGCCCGCGCGTTCGGCGGCCAGGGACTTTTCCTTCAGTCCGCCAATCGGCAGCACGAGTCCGCGCAAGGTGACTTCACCCGTCATGGCGACGTCTTTGTTCACGGGGCGATTGGAAAACAGGGACGCGAGGGCGGTAAACATGGCGATGCCGGCGGAGGGTCCGTCTTTGGGAATGGCGCCCGCGGGCACATGGACGTGCACGTCGTAGTTCTTGAAGTCTTCGGGATCTATCTTCAGTTCCTCGGCGCGGGCCTTCACCAGGCTCCAGGCCGCGTGAACGGATTCTTTCATCACGTCACCAATCTGACCGGTGAGCTGGACATGACCTTTGCCTTCGTAGCGGAGCGCCTCGATGTGGAGCACCTCGCCGCCCACGGGGGTGTAGGCCAGGCCGTTCACCACGCCGGGCGCGCTGGTTTGCAACTTCTCTTCCCGGACGTGGCGCGGCGGACCCAGTTTTTCACGGACAAAGTCCGGCGTGACGGTCACGGATCTGGCTTCGTCTTCCGCGACGTCGGCGGCCACGCCGCGGCAGACGGCGCCGATCTCCCGCTCCAGGTTTCGCACGCCGGACTCGCGGGTATAGCTTTCGATGACTTCCTTCAGGGCGTCCTCTTCCCACTCGCACTGCTCGGGCTTCAGCCCGTTTTCTTCGAGCTGGCGTTTCACCAGGTAGTCCGTGGCGATGTGGAGTTTCTCTTCCTCCGTGTAGCCGGGAATTTCGATGATCTCCATGCGGTCGCGCAGGGGCGCGGGAACGGGATCGATGTAGTTCGCCGTGGCGATGAAGATGACCTGGCTGAGGTCGAAAGGCACGTCGAGATAGCGGTCCACGAACTTGTCGTTCTGACGCGGGTCCAACACTTCCAGCAAGGCGCTGGCCGGGTCTCCCCGGAAGTCGGCGCCAATCTTATCCACCTCGTCCAGCATGATGACGGGGTTCCGCGTTCCGGCCCGGCGGATCTCCTGGATCAGGCGGCCCGGCATGGAACCGATATAGGTCCGGCGGTGACCGCGAATCTCTGCTTCATCCCGGATACCGCCCACGCTGATACGGGCAAACTCCCGCCCCAGGGCGTCAGCAATGGACTGGCCCAGGCTGGTCTTACCCACGCCAGGAGGTCCAAGGAAACAGAGGATGGGGCCGCGCCCCTCCGGGTTCAACTTTCGCACGGCGAGGTACTCGATGAGGCGCTGCTTCACCTTGTCCAGGCCATAGTGGTCCCGGTCCAGAATCTCGCGGGCTTTCTTCAGATCCACGTGATCTTCGCTCAGCTTCGACCAGGGAAGCTCGGCCAGGATCTCCAGGTAACTAACAATGACAGAATGTTCCGGACTGGCGGGTGGGATGAGGTCCAGCCGCTTCAATTCGCGCTCCGCCTGTTCCATGACGTCTTCGGGCAGGCCGGCTTCTTCGAGGCGTCCCCGCAAGTCGTCCACCTGCTCTTCGGTACCGTCGCCTTCACCCAGTTCTCTCTGAATGGCGCGAAGCTGCTCGCGAAGGTAAGCCCGGCGCTGGGCGTCGGTGAATTCCGTCTCCACGTCTTCGCGAAGCTTCCGCTGAAGCTCGGCAATGTGGAGTTGGTTGTTCACGATGCGCTGCACGGCCTCCAGCCGGCGCACCACGTCCGCTTCCTCCAGCAGCTTCTGTTTCTCCGGAAGCTCGATACTCAGGTTGGTGGCGAGAAAATCGGTTAGCAGGACCGGGTCATCGATGTTCGCGATGGCCTGCCCGGCGTCGTCCGGCAAGTTGTCATTCAAGCTTACCAGCCGGGAAGCGGAGTCCTTCAGGTTCTGCAGCGCCGCCTTCCAGTACTCGTCATCATCGGAAGGCGTCTTGTTTTCGACCACGTCGTAGCGGGCCTTCAGGAAGGGCTCGGTCTGGGTGAATTCCCGGACCCGGATGCGGTCGCGCACCTGCACCAACACGATCGCCCCCTTGGAGCTTTGCTTGATCATGCGCAGGACCTCGCCCATCACACCCACTTCGTACAAGTCGGCGGGTCCGGGCTGGTCGATCTCCGCGTCCCGCTGGGCCACGATGCCGATGGACCGGCTCTGGGGCAGGCTCTCATCGAGCAGTTTCCGGCTCGCCTCACGCTCGATAGTCAGCGGGACCATCGTGCCGGGGAAAACCACGACACCCCTAACCGGCAAGATCGGCAACTCCTCCGGCGGCACGGCGCCGCTCGCGGCTTCGCCGTCAGGATGGGAGCCTGCCGAGGCCGGCGGTTCGGTCTCGATAACAGTCGAGTGTTCCAACAGTTTTTGGTCGTCCATGGAATGGCACCTCTTGAAAAGGGTTACGATTCCGGGTGGCGCAGCGGCAGCTCAATGAAGAGCATGCCATTTTCCTGCCGCGCGGTTACCTTCTCCGGCAACACGTCGGCTGGCAGTTCCAGATCGCGTTCGAATGGGCCGTTCACGATTTCGAAAGCCAGCACCTCCCGGCAACCGGTTCCCTGGCAACATGGCCCGGGCGTTCTTCTTTCACCTGATAAGACGAGGCGGCGGGGATGGATCTTCAGGTCAATATCAGCCTTTTCCACCCCAGCCAGGTCCACGCAGACCTCTATCCTGTCATCGTAGCGGTAGGCGTTGATGTCAGGATGCCAGCCTTTCGCGGAGTAAAATTGCGAAAAATGCAGACTGCGGAGCTGGATGGCTACGTCACCTGCTTTTCCGATGATATGCCTGAGCCGAATGTTTTTGGCCATGGGAACCGTTGCAAAGGGAATGGACGGGGGACGCTTTGCTTCCTTACTCTTTTACTTACCATATCGAACTGGCGGATGCGAGAAATCCCCAACCCACAACACCGCTTAGCGGTATTCCACCACGTCTTTCGGCGCGAAGCGTACCTTGGCCTGTCGCGAGTATTTGTCATCCTCAGCCCGATAGCCCGCCGCGCAGAGCACAGTGGCCGTCAGGCCGCGTTCCGGCAGACCGAGCACCTCATCGAACTTCGCGGGTTGAAAGCCCTCCATCGGGCAGGCGTCGATCCCCAGCAGCGCGGTCGAGGTCAGAAAATTTCCCAGCGCGATATAGGTCTGCCGTTTGGCCCAATGGGCCGACTCACTGGCCCGGGGACCATTTACTACGCTCCCCAGAATGGTGCCGCGTAGTTTTTCCAGAGAGTCCACGGGAACACCGCGCACTTCCGCGACCCGCGCCAGGTGGCGGTCCACCAGGGCATCACCCACTCGAGTTACCGTCGCGAATACCACCAAGTGGGACGCTTCGATCACCTGGCGCTGTCCCCAAGCGTGACCGGCCAGTTCTTCTCGCAGGGCTGGGTCCTGGACCACGATGAACTTCCAGGGTTGCAATCCGAAGGACGAGGGCGTGAGCACCAGCGCTTCTTCCAGCGCCGACCAATCCTCCCCACCGATCTTCCGCGAAGGATCAAAACTCTTGGTGGCGTAGCGCCAATTCAGTTGTTGGAGGAGGGAGGGTGCAGTCGTCTCGGCCATGGTTCGCGGATAAAAGTAAGGGATGATCTATTTCGGTTCAGGCTCCGGCGCTTCCCCATTCTCCGGCTGGAATTCGGGTTCGGCAGCTTCCTCCTCAGGGGGTGAGACTGGCGGAGGCTCGGGTGCCTCCGTCATGACCGGCCACCGGTCTTCACCGGGAAGGGATTCCCACTTACCTAAGGCGAACACCGCCTGCTTCAACTGACGTTCCTCCGGGGTCTCTCCTTTCACTGATTCGGTGTAGGCCTCGAGAGATTCCACATGGTACACCTCCCGGAAATGGTCGGGCGTTCCCGAGTCTTGAGTCAAAATCCACGAGTGGGCGCCATAGCGTTCCCGCATGCCCGCCGTTTTCCAGGCGGCCTCGACAAAGGCTTCCCAGTTTTCCGGAGGCACGTCGTGCGTGACAACGAAGACCGCCGCGTCGGGCTCCTTCCCCAGGAACTGAGCGCGGTCACTCAAACCGGGCGCCAGCCAGCGGTTGGGTAGAGCGAATTCCGCCTCTTTTCCTGCCCGGCCCCGAAAAATGACCGCGGCAATTGCCAGGACCACCAGACCGGCAGCCATCACGATTTGGGTCATCAGTGACGGAGATATCAGATCCAGCAAGACCCAGCCCCCCAACGAACCGGCTAAGCCACCCAATACGGCGTACCCAGTCGCCAAACCCACGGCTCTCGATTTCAGCAACAAGGGAAGTCTTCCCTGAAGCCACAGCACGGCGGAATGCCAGCCCAAGACCAAAGCCAGGCCTGACAACGGCGCTCCTATCAACACGGCCACCCAGTTCATCCAGGGCTCCGGCAGGGGTAGGACTGGAGGAACCGCCGACACAGCAAACAGCACCAGCGCCAAGGCGACGCCGATACCCGGCGGAAGTTTCTGAATGCCAGAGATCAGCCTGCTGGTCAGCGGCCCCCACCTGACCGCGCCAATCAGAGGCCAGGCCATCAGAAAGGGCCACACCACTGCCCTCCAGTATTTCAGTGGGGAATCGCTTTCCAAACCGCCCAGCATTCCATCTGGCTGAAGGGCCGCGCTGCCAAGCACGACGTGCAACCCGAACCAGGCGACCCCCGCGAAAACCACCGCCAACACGGCAATCTCCGGTTCGGGTTTGCGCGTATGACGCCCTGCTTTGAAACGTGGGCCGGCCTTCAATCGGATGGTTTCGACCGGAATCTTGGGCTTGAAGAAAATGAGAATGATCCCCACCAGCAGGGCCATGGTGCTAGCGGCGGAGACCAATGCGGCATCCGGAACAAAAAAGGCCGCCACGCCCCCGCCCAACAGGATGAATGCCAGAGGAACCAAGCCAATTCCCCGGCGCTCCTTTGCGTCGTCTCCCTGATCGATCGGGGGGAGGAGAGCCGGCCAAAGCAGCAAGCCGCCACAGCCGGTCAGAAAGGAGGCGACCACCAGGGGAAGATCCGGCAGCCCGGAGGGGCTGGAAAACAAAAGGGATACCTGACAAGCCGCCAGGATGAGGAGCAACCCGAGGACCCAGCCCGTCGATTCCGCCTCCGGCCCGGCTTTTCGCCGCGAACTGACACACCAGAATGGCAACCAGACCCCACAAAACAGAAACCCCAGCGGCCCCCGCAGCGAAATGGCCGGTTCCCCCGGCGCTCCAGGATTCAACCAATGGAGAAACCACTGAGCCGCCACAAAGGAAACGGTCAGCAGGAACAGCAACCGTGACACCCAACCGATGCCCCGGGGAGCACTGATTCCTCTAATCAGCTTCTGGATCGCCATGACCGCGATCCTACGCCGCGAATCCAGCCGGGTTCAACCCGGCAATTCAAACTCTTTTGTCGTGACGATGCGGAGTTCGATCTCCAATTCGTCATTCACCAAGTGCCCGCCGAGCCGCTTGAAGAAATTCGAAGACCCGTAGATCACGTTCCACTGGGTGCGGTCGATGGATAACGTGGCCTGGGCGGCAAGCCTGCCCTCTGGAGTGATCCCCGTCGCGGCCATCAGACTTACGGGCCGGGTCACGCCTTTCATGGTGAGTTCCCCTTCCACTTTCAGATTCGGCGCGCCAGTCTTCCGGCCGTCCACCGGAGTGGCGGAAACGATCCGGAAACGGATGTCCGGGTAGTGCTCGACGTCGAAAAAGTCGTCACTCTTCAGGTGATCGATGAGCACGTCATGCAAGGGGCTCCCCGCGAGGTCCGTGCACTTCAGGCTGTTCATGTCGATGATAAACTCCCCCCCGGTCACCGTCCCCTCCACCAGGTCCAGGTGACCGCTCGTCAGTTGCAACGTGCCGGTGTGTTTGTTCAACAAATTCCGTCCCGTCCAGCCGACCCGGCTTTCTTCCAGATCCACGGGGTAACGCCCTTCTTGAATGCGCGGTTCGTCCAGAGGAGAAGCGCTTCCCTCCAAAGCGGCGCCTTCCCGGCTCCAGTCATCGACGCCACCGCGATAATCGTAAACCGATTCGTAGCCGGCGCGGTCCAGTTTCTCCGCCGCCATGCGGGACTCGTGGCTGTTTTCATTCGCACCATACACGCAGAGCGGCGTGGCCTTGTCAGCGGCGATGTCTTCCATGCGCCCGCCAAAGGCGACTTCATAAACGCAGTTATTCTTAGCGCCCGGCAAGTGACCGGCGGCGTAGTCGTCCGCCAGACGTACGTCCAGCAGGACGAGGTCCGGCTTTTCGTGAAGCAGCGAACGGAGGGAGTTGAGATCGATTTCCTGGCTCATGGTAGGAAGTGAAAGGAAGTTGAAGGCTTATTTGAAAGAGTAGGAACAATTAGAAGACGAGTTCCGAAGAAAAAGAAGCCCGCCCCTCGGATGGTTACGTGGGACGGGCCCCTTCAGTCAGTCAGGAACTTTCAGATTTGCGTCAGCGATAGAGCGGGTAGTCCACCTCCAGCGGCGCCTCGAGAAGCGCCACGCGGAGTCCTTCCTCACCCGCCGTGAAGCTGACCTTGGCGTCGGCTTCAGTCGCTTCTATCACCGCGAAGTCTGGCTTGGAGAGCGCGAAGCTCTCTTCGCCTTCGCCGGTCTGGCCGGTGCCGCTGCCTTCCACCACGACCGCCGCGTGGAAACGCCCGGCGGGCAGGGTGGCCTCGTAGCGTTCGCCAGCCGCAATCGTGATGTCGTCAAACCGGATGTCGGCCACCAGTTGGACCGGCGCGTCCTTGCCGATGACGTGCTTCACCTTCAGGCCGTTCACGCCTTCCACCGGGAAGTCGCTGTTGCGGTGCTCGGAATAGGCCGGCCGGCGCCGGACAGCTTCCCGCAGGTTCGGCTCGAACCAAATCTGGAAGAACTCGGTGCGTTCCCCGAACATTTCTTCCTGGTGAGAGACGCCGGCGCCGGTCTGCATGACCTGCGCGCCGCCTTCGCCCACCCGGCTCTTGGTGCCCAGGGTGTCCTTGTGCCCGATCTCGCCCTTTAGCACGTAGCTCATGATCTCAAAGCCCTGGTGCGGGTGCATCGGGATGACGCCATCGCCATTCGCGGACGCCCAGGCCCAGTAAAATAGGGGCCCAATGCGGTCCGACCCACCATATTCGTGAGGGAACGGGATCGGCTTGATTTCAGTAATTTTCCCGCCGTCAAAAGCGCCAGTGGCCTGACGGTTCTCGGGGTAGAGAGTGACTTTAGGTTTCATGGTGAATAATCTTTACATCAAGATTTAATGGCGGTCAAGGAATTTATCTTGATTTCAAGATTTTATATTTCGGACCTTCATTCTTGCATTCGACTTTCCCAGTAGCCCGGCTCGCGGCTGAGATGCATGACCGCAATAATCTAGCCCTCCCCGTTCCCCGTCATCCGGTAGATCAGGGCATACGGGAATACTCTCAGAAACACTTTCCGGCAGTTGCCGTTAAACTTCCTCGGCATCTGGGGAGCCGCCCTCAAACGATAAACCGCTCCCCCAGCCCTTCTTCTTGCTCCTCATAGTAGAGCGCCGCTTCTACGTACTCCTCCTTGGCCTCTTCATGCCAGTCGAGTTTCATACGCCAGACTTACCTTGGCGAACTTCCCGAACGCGAGCTTTGGCTTCTTCTATCACCTGATCATGAGGAATGAGCGTGGCCTTTCCTCCGTCAATCTCGCGCATCCTCCGCTGAATCTCGTCTCTCCATTGCGGGGATGGCTGGTCCGCTAAATCATCCAGACTTTCGAGAAGCCGCTGTGCCAGTTTCGGGCGTTCTTCGCAGCTCAACTGGAGCGCGTCTCCTTCGACCCGATCATAGGATGTAATAGATGAGGTCATTTTCTATTCCATATCTCCGCACACCCGTGATCGCCTAGCGTGTTCGATTGAGGAAGCGGATGGTCAATCTCCCAATTTCCGCCGCAATTCCTCCTCTCCCCACTCCACCGCGATCTCCAACACCTTGTCCCGGGACTTCTCGCCCCGGGCAATCGTCACCGCCGATTTTGAGAGTCCCAGGCGCTTGGCCAGGAAGCGCACCAATTCCTGATTCGCCTTGCCGTCCACCGGCGGCGCGTTCAACCGCACCCGCAGCACCTTGCCTCCCTCCCCTTCCCAACCAATGATTTCCGTCTTCTTCGCGTTCGGAGTGACTTTGATGGGGAGCCTGATCATGGCGGATGCTTTGTTCTTTCTCCCATTACTGAAGGCTTCCCCGTATGGCCAGCGAAAGTCTTGCCTTCTCAAGAGTCGCTTTAGGCAGTGCGGACAAATTGGGGGCGGACCGGCGCGAGGCCATTTTTTGTCTGGCAAGGCGCCGCGAACGGCATTGGGCCTACCCCCAATAGAGTGAGCGGGAACGAAGCCAGGCGAAGAATGGGCCGCGTCTCCAGGTATTCGCCGCTTTGCGGCGCTGAGTTCTCTTTCCCTTTCTTCATTTCCGGTCCGTTCTCCAATTTGTCCACACTGCCTAATCCACGGAAGCGTTTCAGACACCAGCAGAGTTCTTCCGCGCAAGGAGATCTCTCCGGCCTTGCGGATTTCTTTACTCGTGATCAGGGGGATCAGATCCCTCGATTACGTAATGGCCTACCCCCAGAAATTCTGCGAGGGTTTGTGGCTTTACTGGTCACCCCCACCCTAACCCCCCTCATTTCCCGCCATGCCGGTCATCTCTCCTCTAGAGGTACAGTCTTCCTATGATGTCGTGATCGTCGGCTCCGGCGCGGGCGGCGGACAAATGGCCTACACCCTGACCATGGAAGGCATCAAGGTGCTGGTCATGGAGGCGGGCCGCATGTTCGATCCAGTGCGGGAGTCCGCCATGTTCCAGACTCCCGACATGGCGCCCCTGCGTGGCGAAAAGACCCCAGACAAGCAGTACGGCTTTCACGACTGCTCCATCAATTCCGGCTGGGACATTCCGGGGGAGCCCTACACCAATGCCAGTAAGGAAAAGCAGCGCCAGTTCGCCTGGTGGCGCCAGCGCATGCTGGGCGGCCGGACGAACCACTGGGGCCGCGTCTCCCTGCGCAATGGTCCCCGCGATTTCAAATGCCACAGCGACCAGGGAATCGGCTTTGACTGGCCCATCTCTTATGACGATGTCGCCCCCTACTACGACAAAGTGGAAATGCTGGTCGGCATTTTCGGCGCGAACGAAGGCATCGAAAACTCCCCCGACTCCTCTCCCGGCGTCCTCCTGCCGCCGCCGAAGTTCCGCGCCGGCGAACTCTTCGCCAAAGACCGCGCGGCGAAGAAGCTGGGCATTCCCGTGGTGCCGATCCACCGCGCCATCCTGACAAAGATCCAGGACGCGGACGGCACTCCCCCAAAGCTGCACCCGAACAACCCGAAAGCCCAGCGCATCCTGGCGGACAACATGCGCACGCGGGCGAAGTGCTTCTTCGCCACGGACTGTCACCGCGGCTGTTCCATCAAGGCGGCCTACGACTCCATCTCCGTGCACCTGAATCCCGCCCTGGCCACGGGGAACCTGGATATCCTGCCCAACGCCATGGCGCGGGAGGTGACCGTGGACCAGGACGGAAAAGCCAGCGGCGTGACTTATATCGACAAAGTGGACGGCAGCGAGCACCACGTTTCCGGCCGGGTGGTTGTTCTAGCGGCCAGTTCCCAGGAAACCGTCCGCCTCATGCTGAACTCCAAGTCCAACCTCTTCCCCGACGGCATTGCCAACTCCAGCGGCAAGGTGGGCAAGTACATTACGGAATCCGTGGGCAGCAGTTTCTCCGCGCAGATTCCGGCATTTGAAGACATGCCGCCCCACAATGAAGACGGCACCGTGGGCCAGCAGGTCTACGTGCCCTGGTGGCTCTGCCACGAGCAGGACAAGCTCGGCTTCCCCGGCGGTTACAAGCTGGTGTTCAGCACCGGCCGGAAGATTCCCAACATTAATGTTGGGAAAAGCTTCGACTGGTTGACTGACCGGGAGGGCATCGCCTTCGGTCACGAACTGAAGGAAGACGCCCGCCGCTACTACGGTTCGCTCCAGGGCATCGGCGCTCAGGGCTTCATGCCGCCCAATGAGGACTGCTACTGCGACCTGGACCCGGAGGTGAAGGACCAGTGGGGCATTCCCGCCCTGCGCTTCCACTGGAAATGGTCGGACTACGAACTGAAGCAAGTGGCTCACCAGCAGGAAATGATGGCCGCCATCCTGGATGCCATGGGCGCCCGGTTCCGCGGCACGCCGGACTTCAGCAAACCGGAGGACGAGATCAAGACCGCCGGCTCCATCATTCACGAAGTGGGCGGCGCCATCATGGGCGCGGACCCGGCCTCCTCAGTCACGAACTCTTTCAACCAGACCTGGGACGTGCCAAACCTGATCCTGGCCGACGGTGCGCCCTTTGCCAACACCGCCGACAAGAACCCCACCCTCACCATCATGGCCCTGGCCTGGCGGGCCGGCGATCACCTGGTGGAAGAACTGAAACGCGGCAACCTCTGAGCCCCAACCTCTTCACTCCTCTCGTATCATGAGCACCGGATCACCCGAAGGCAGCACCTCTCCCCCATCCACCCCGGCACCCGGTTCGCCAACCCGGATCGACCGCCGCGTCGCGCTGGAGTGGATTCTCGCCGCGTCCGCCGCGATGCCCTTTCTCGGAAGCACCGGAACCGCCTTTGCCCAGGACAAGCCGGGCAAGGCCAAGCTTCCCGCCGCAAAAGGCTACGGCCCGGACCCGGACATGGTGAAAGCCTACCGCCCTGGCGACGTTTGGCCACTCACCTTTACCGGGCACCAGCGCCAGACCGTCATCGTGCTGGAAGACATCATCATGCCCGCGGACGACCGCTCCCCCAGCGCGTCCGAACTGAAAGTGCACGACTTTGTCGACGAATGGATCAGTTCACCCTACCGGAACCAGGCGTCAGACCGGAACCTCATTCTGAAAGGACTGGACTGGCTGGACGAAGAAGCCCAGCGCCGGGGCGGAAGAGATTTTGTCTCCCTGGATGCTAAGACTCAGCTGGCCATCTGCCAGGAACTGGCTGTTTCCGCCAAGAAGAACTCCAAGGAATACCCCGGCAGTTTCTTTTACCTGATGCGCAACCTGGTGTCCGGTGGCTACTACACCACGCCGGTGGGCATGCGGGACATCGGTTACCTGGGAAATATGCCAATGGCCGAAAATGTAGGCCCCACTCCGGAAGCGCTGGCGCATCTGGGACTCTCCCCCGAAGCCGCCTGACGCCCAGCCCCTCCGCCAATCCTCAGGAAAACGCGGGCTCGGCCAGGCGTTTCACGTAGTTCCGCAAGTCGCGGGGCCAGTCCTGGATTCTAGCTTCGAACGACAGCCGGTCTCCGGCATACAGTGCTCGCGATGCTTCCTCATAACCCGGGCGATCCCCCAGGACGGCGCCCATGAAGCGGTCGGCCGCCTCCTTGGCCTTCCGGACTCGATCAGCTCCAACGTTGGCCGCGCGAGCGGCGTCGACCAATCGCCGAAGCGCCGCCGAGGCCCCTCCCCGCTGTTCGCCGAGCCACTCCCAGTGGCGGGGCAGCAACGTCACCTCCCGGCCTACGACGCCCAGCTTGGGACGCCCGGGCGAACGCTCCTCTCCGGCATCGGCACGGGAGCTATCCGGTTCATCCCGATAACGTTTCATGATCTCTTCCCGGGTGCCCCGAATGTCCAGGTCCACTACCCGGCCAGATTCGTCATCGAACACCAGGATGCCTCCCTGCTGATACTGGCTGATCCGGGACGCCATGGCCAGCGCGACCTCGCTGGCGGTGCCGGAAGACAGGAGTGTTTCGCCCTGGAAGGCGGTGAGAGTGGAGGAAGCAGCCATGGGATGAGGAAACATGATCGCCTATTTTTACCCAGGTAAAACTCTTGTCAAATTTTATCCGGGTAAAAACTGGACTGCTCAATTCTTTCTCTGTCACGGTTCCACCAATTGCAGCCTCAATCCCTGCCCGGCAAAGGCCTCAAAGTCGCGATCGCGAGTCAACCACTCGCAGCCATGCTCTATCGCAATCGCCGCATGCTGGGCATCCGCGACCTTTTTTCCCACACACTGACACTCCCGGCACAGTCGAGCCGTCAATTACCAGCGATGCTTTCCGGGCCCTACCCACTGAAAGTGATCCAAGGCTTCAAAGCTATCGACGGCCGCCAAAGCTTGAGCCAAGGGCGTCGGGCCATTGGGGAACTTGGGATGGGTCACGATCCCGACGAATCCGGCTGCAACCAGCTGAAGAAACCCAAAGGGCCGAGTTCCTCGGGCCAACGCCTCTACTACGGCAAGTCAAAAGCCATGCTCTTCCTGATCCTGACAATGGGAATAGATCAGGATATTAACATCGAAGAGCTTCACTTCTGACAACGCTCCAGTGCGTCACTTTCCTCCAATTGCGCAAAGTCAGCGGGCGAACTCACTACAATCTGCCCCCGGCCACGAAAAGTTGGCATCTGAAAGGAAACCCCGCTTTCGCTCTTTCCCTTATTTGATTTGAGAGCGAGGCGAAGAGCGTCTTCAACCACTGCGCTCAGGCTGCACTGCCTTTCCGCGGCCTGTCACTTAGCAGAAGCCAATAGCTCATCATTGATCACCAAAGTGGTTCGCATACTTATGATCTCACGGCTGGTCAATCGTGGCGGTTGCACGGCGCTCCTTCAATTCCCTGAAGCAGGCGCCAGCGCATTCCTCAAATACCGCCGCCGCATATGGGGCGGCCAGTGACTGAAATTCTCCGGTAGCGGGCTCACGGTCAGTTCAAACTTAAGCAGAACCGGTTCCCCGGTCTTTGGGTGACGGGTCGAGACAGGCGGTGGGGCGTCCTCCGCCCCACCGTTCTCGAGTGGGTCAGTGGAGTGAAGCCAGCAGCTCATCCCGGCGTACCCGTGCGGTTTCAAGATTCCTCGTTTTCAAAGATACGCGCACGCGCTCCGCGGTGTAGTCGGGCCGGTGTACCGTGAAGTGGCACCACCAGGTACCGCGATTGTTCCACAGGTGGTGATTCGGATTGTCCTCGTCCACGCGAACCGCCAGCTTGGTGGCCGGACCCGGTGGAGGTTCCGACAGCGTGAATCGCCAAGCGGGCGCTGGCGCCGCCGGTCTTGTCTGTCGTTCCCCGGCCGCGGTGGTGGACGATGTCACTCCCCGCCGTCCTGTGGCGGTGGTTTCGAGTAGTTCCTGATAGTTCATTTTCGTGATGCAGTGGGATGTTCTGATTTTGATTTTCGGTTCATCTACCGCATCAGGTCTTGTCGTCCGGAGACTCCCAAAAACAAAAAGGCCGCCATTCCACATCGGGAACGGCGGCTACCAATTTCAAATCTTGGGGCTCCGCTGGAGAATTACTGTTCGGTACTCGCTCCTGTTTGGGTGGAACGGTTCCGCACATCGAAGGCCTCGCGAATCTCTCTTCGCTCGACTTTCAAGGCACCTTGGCTTCTCCATCGCCAGGTTGCCGGACCCCGCTTTCGCGGAGCCTCTCCTGATGCTGGGTTTATTCTATTCCGTCAGACGGCTTCGACAAGCACTTCTTACTTGGCCCTGTGTCATACAGAAAGCAGCCCAAGAAATGACAGCAAGGCCCTCTCTCCGGCCGCAAGACACTTATTCACAGGTTGTTGACAGCAAATGAAGGGTCTTACCCCGGTTATTCACATTGTCCTTACTTATTCACGTCAGGCCCCACCCTACTAACCGGTTGTTCACATTTCTCACCGGTAACCCGTGGAGCCATGTTCCACAGCCTGCTCGAACAGCTTTCCCCCATTCCCCAGCCGGGTTTCCACGACCATTTTTGCCCAGGGGACTCATTCTCGCACTCCTCCTTCATCTCTTTTACGCGGCTCAAGCGTTCCTATTTCGATCCCATGGGACCTCCAATTTACTGAAGATCATGAGTACCAAAACATTGCAGCGGGAGGCTTCTTCCGTATTCTTGCGACTCAAAAATTTTCTCCCCACGAGAATTAGGGTGCTCTGAACCAACCCCACCAGCGCATGTGGAATGAAACCGCGCAGACTCACCAAAGAAGCCAGATCCTATATTCGCTACATTCCGGTGGAGAATCCCCGGCTTTCCCTGAAGCGTTTCCCTGATTTTTTCCTCGCCGGGCCTCACCGTACGGGGGCGACTTGGCTTCACCAGAACCTGAAACGGCACCCGCAGATCTTCCTGCCCCGGATGAGCGACCGCCATTTTTTCAGTTCCGTCGCCCCCAGCTCAAAGCGCCGCCACTCCACCTCACGCCAGACCCTGGACGACTACCTTTGGAGAATGAAAGACAGCCGCCTGAAGTGGCTGAGTAAGCAGTGCGACTCTCTCATCACGCACCAGAGTTTTTACCGGCCAAAGTGCCGGGGAGAAGCCTCCGCCACCTACGCCTCGCTTCCCGAGGAGATCATTGACGAAATCACGTTACTGAACCCCGATGTGAAGTGCATCGTCATGCTGCGCCATCCCGTGGAACGGGCTTGGTCGGACGCGGTGACGCACCTCCTGAACCGCACCCGCCGGTCAGTCGCGGAGGTTCCCCCAGCGGAGTTCACCCAGTTTTTTCATTCGCGGGAACAATTGGACGAAGCCAACTACGTGCAGGTCCTGGACACCTGGAGCCGCTTATTGAAACCCGGCCATCTCTTCGCGGGCCTTTTCGATCACATTACCGGAAAACCCGCGGAACTCCTCCGGGCCGTCCACGAGTTCCTCGGCGTTCGCAGCGGAAACGAGTATTTTCATTTCCGGATGAGAGTCCCGCCAGACGCCTTCATGAAGTCCATTCCAGGCTATCTGAGGGACTACCTCTTCAAGCTGCTGGAAAGAGAATGCGCCTACTACGAACGGCTGAAGGACGACCTCAATTTTGGAGGCACCGAATCCGGCATTCTGACCCCAGGCCGGATCCGGCAGATATTCTACTCCGTAAGTTTGATGGCCATCATCACCCCTTTGTAGCCGGACCAAACCATTCCGGCCCGCGTCTTTACAGCACGACTTTCTTCCCGGACTCAGCCGAAGCGAGCCCGGCCTCGAGCACCTTCAAGACTCTTACCCCGTCCTCGAAATCCGGCTTGATGGGGGCGTTTCCGGCGACGGCTTCCAGGAAGTCGGCCATGGCGTGCACGAAGGTGTGTTCGTAACCGATGATGTGCCCGGGTGGCCACCAGTTCTTGGCATACCGGTGAACCCGCTCCGTGGCGATGATGTTGCGGAAGCCGCGGGCATGGTCGGGATCGTCCAGAGAGAGAAATTGCAGGCGGTTCATGTCTTCCAGGTCCCAGGCCAGGGCACCCCGGCTACCGTAGATTTCAAAGGTGTGATGATTCCGCCGGCCGGTGGCAAACCGGGTGGCTTCAAAACTACCCAGGGCGCCATTCTCAAACTCCACCATCATCAGCGCCGCGTCTTCCACCTCCACCGTTCCCTTCTTGGAAGGATCATCCGCCAGCGGGCGCTCTTTGATGAAATTTGATGTCAAACACGAGACTGACGTGATGTCTCCCACAAGGTAGTGGGCCAGGTCCACATTGTGAGAGTTCAGGTCCCACTGGGGACCGGCGAAAGCGGTATCCTTCCGCAGCTTCCAGCTCATGGGCACGTTGGGATCCACCAGCCAACTCTGCTGATAAGCGCCGCGCCAGTGGTAGAGATCCCCAATGCGGCCTTCGTCTATGAGCTGGCGGGCCAGGATGACGGCCGGGCAGCGTCGATAGTTATGGTTCACGTAGTGGACGATGCCCGCCGCCTGAGCTGCTTCGAACATTTCCGTGGCCTGCTCGGAGGTAATGGCGAGAGGCTTCTCACAGAACAAATGTTTGCCCGCCTTGATGACCGCCAGACCGGCTTCGTAGTGGAGGTGCTGGGGTAACGAAATATCCACCACGTCCACGTCATCGCGCTCCACGACTTTTCGCCAGTCCGTCTCTACTTCTTCCCACCCCCAGCGGGAAGCGAACTCGTTCAGGGCTTCTTCGTCGCGGCCACAGGCGACTTTCAGGACGGGACGGTAGGGCGCGTCAAAGAACTGGGGAACCTGGCGCCACCCATTGGAATGGGCCCGGCCCATGAACCGGTGGCCTAAGATGGCAATGGAAAGGGGTTTCTTCTGCTCCATGCGTCACCCATAAAAGGGTACGCCGGGGAACGCCAGTAAAAGACCGCGGATCGCTCAGCGGCGGCCGTCCCCAGACCGGCTGCTGCTGCCTCCCCCGCCGGCGGACGGCGAAGAAGAGGAGGGCCCATCCAGCGTAATGTCCCGGCCATCCAGCAACCGGGTCATGGCGCCGCGGATCATGTTTCCCCGCTCTTCCTGGCTGATGTCCGGGTACTTCTGCATGGTCTGGCGAATGTACTGGTGAAACTTCTCTTTCTGTTCCTGGGTCAGGCTGTTGTAACGCTCCCGGTCCTGCTCGGACGGGCCGCGGCGCCGGTCCGAACCCCGGTCTCCATCTCGGCCCCGATTCCCATCCCGGCCCGATGGCGAACGGGGCTGGGGCGTGATCTGAGCCTCCTCGTATTTCAAAACCACTTCCTCGCCGGCAAAGGAGACCTTGATGGCCACCTTTTGCAATTCGTCCGAGTCCGTGGTCTCCACCATCTGGATGCCCTGGTCGTTGGGGGCTTCCTTGGTCACCAGGATGGTCTTGGTGGTCTCCTTGTTGTAGAGGGTGGCAACTGGTTTCCCGTCAATGGTGGCCAGGCCGCGGAAAGAATAGGTGTCCGCCAAGTTCAGGGTTCGCAAAAAGGGCGAACGCTTCCGCAGCGGCTCAAACTGTTGCTGGTCCAGCGGCTGGGGCAGCCCATCGTCTTCTTCCCCAAGAGAAGGTTTGGCCGCCTCTCCCCTGGCCGGTGAGATTCCGCCGCCAGCCACCAAGATCCCCAGGGCGGCCGCCATGGCCGCCCAGAGGCGAAACGATAAGGGTACCCCCGCGTTCGGCTTTTTCATCGCGTCGTTAGATCCAGGTTCGCTTCACTCTTGGGCAAAAACCAACGGGCCACGGTAATGTCGCACTCTCCCTGCGGTTCTTGCTCCCGGGCCCGGTCGTCGGGTTTGAGTTCCAGGGCCTTAATGGCAACAAATCGTTCTGGCGACTGGAGCGCGGTCAGCCAGTCGTTCAGTTCCGCGGCATTGCCACGAATGCGCATGGTGACGGCTACCTCGTCAAAGAACGGACCGGTAACAGGTTCCACCAGGGTCTGGCGTTCCACGCGAAGCTTCCGCTCAAAGAGGGTATCCCTAAGTTCCTGGGCCAGCTCTCCCTGGGCTTTCCCGGCGGACTCCATGGGCTTCATCCGCGCGTCCAGCCATTCCTGGCGGCGATCCCAGAGCGGTTTCTCTTCCAGGATCATCCCGTTCTCCATGACCTGACGTTCCAAGTCCTTGATGCGGCCGCCCGATCCACTCAGGGACTTGTAGATCGACCGGGCGCCGAAGAGATTCACCACCAGAAAGATGGTGAGAAAGCAGAGCATGAGGAGCCGCTTTTCGCTGTTAGTTAGACTTCTCATACGCCAGTTCGCCCCGGATATCGAATGAGGCGATGTTATTTTGATTTACCTGCGGCTGGGGCATGTTCCACTCATAACCAGGAAACGCCTGGCTGGACTTCAGGTCTTCCGCGAACTGAAACGCGATCTGAGGATCCCGCGCCTGACCCTGAATCCGGATGGAAGATCCTTTTGTCTGGTACTCCCGGATCTGCACCCCGCTGGGCGGCATGATGCGGGTGATCTCGTTGAGCTGGACCAGAGGATAGCGGGTGACCTCTATGGCAGGTTCCAGTTCCTGCCAACGCAGGCGGGTTTTCTCCACTTCCCGGACCACGGGCATGGTTTGTTCCACCTGGGCCTCCAGCCTGGAGATTTTCTCCTGCTGCTTCTTTCCGTACAACCAAAGACTGCTTCCCGCGATGGCATAAAAAGCGATCAGAACCGTAACCCACTCCGCCCGGCGCCGGCTCCGCTTCCGCCGGAGGCGGTAATCCCTTACCGGAAGCGGCAGGGAACTCTCCGACAGTACTTCCCCGTCCAAACGGCGGGAAATAGGCAAGTCCGCGCGAAACGTGACTGGTAGGGTCAGAGCCCGTTCGAAAGCCTGCTTCTGCTGCGGGGTAAATTCACCAAAGACTTCCAACTCGGGACTTTCGTCGATCAGCCCCTCGCCTTGGAGGGACAGGCTGCACAGGTTGATCTCCTGGGCCGCGGCCACATCCAATTGAGCGCCGGAGGTCAGCACCTGCATGTGTGTCAACTTTCCGTGCCGGTTCGCGGCGACAATCAACCGGCCCTGTTCTTTCCAAAGCGCCAGACGGTTTTCAGGCAGGTTAAGGAGCCTTCCGGAGGCGGCGTATCCCCCCGCCTGGGGCAGGCAGAAGCGCTCGGGAAAGTCGCGGCCCAGCACATCCACACTGAGAACCGTCTCCCCCGCTGAAGAGTCCACGACATGATAGGCAAAGGGCGTGCTGCCCGGATCCCCATGGTTGGACAATCCCCGCTTGTCCACCTGGGCAAAGGCCATGCTGGCATACAGGCTGGCATCTTTGGTCGGCAGGGCCACGGTAAACGTGGTGCAGTGGCTGGCCGGAACTCCCACCACGATGCCCGGAATGCCGGACGCACCTTCGCGCAAGTCTTCCACGGTACGCATCAAGCGTCCGTCCCGCCACAGGTTCCAACCGCTGTTGGCATGTGGCAATGCAATGGTGACTGTCCGGCCCATGGGATTTGTTGTGAGCGATTAAACCGCGAAGACCGCGAATCGACTCAAAACAATATTCCAGTTCCAGCCTCCTTGACTACACCGTTTTCACGGCCTGCCTGGACTAGGCAGTGTGGACGAATTGGGGACGGACCGGCGCGAGACCATTTTTGGGCTGGCAAGGCGCCGTGAACGGCATTGGGCCTACCCCCAATAGAGTGAGCGGGAACAAAGCCAGGCGAAAAATGGGCCGCGTTTCCAGGTATTCGCCGCTTTGCGGCGCTGAATTCTCCTTCCCTTTTTTCATTCCCGGTCCGCTCTCCAATTTGTCCACACTGCCTAAGGACGAATGGGGCGGAAGGTCGAAGGCAAAGCCCTTACTCTTCGCCGGGCTTCGCTTCCGCGGGCTTGTCTCCGGTTGCCTCTTCTTTTGCCGGTTTGTTGCCGGACGGCTTTTTGGCGGGCTTGGCAGGCTCTGCCGGAAGGGCGGGTTCTTTGGATTTTTTCGGTGCCGGTTTGGCCGTGGGTTTCGGCTTGGAATCCGCCGGAGCAGGCTCGGGCTTGGCGGCCGGTTTCTCCGGAGCCTTCGCCGCGGGTTTCTCCTCGCCAGCCGGAGGCGCCGGTTCTTTTGGCATGTCCGCCTTGGGCTCAGGGGCCTTCGGCGACTTCGCGGGCTCCTTGGGAGTATCGGCGGCGGGTTTCGGGGAATCCGCGGCTGCCTTGGGTTTCTTCTCTTCAGCTTTCTTGGGCGGCACCACGTTATCTGTCACACCAGGCAGGTTACCGATGCCGGGAATGGAACCGGGAAGCGGCATGCCCGCGGCGGGACCTTCGGGCGCTTCCTCTTCTTCAGTCAGAATCTCTGCCCGGGTCTTTTTCAGGGAATCCACCACATAGCTGCGCACCACATAGACCCGGTCCGCCAGCGCTTTTTCTTTCTCCAACTTAGCCTTCAACGCCTCCAGGTTTTTCTGGAACGCTTTGTCTTCCTTTTTCTTGTCCTCCTCGGACTCGTCTTTGCCCGGCTTCCGTTCTTCCTGAAAGTCCGCGGTGACGTCAAAGGCCAACCGGTATTCATTCAGGTCGTTCTTCTCCCCGACGGACACCGTATAAGTAAAGCCGTCGAAGGTCTCGACCACGAAGGTGGTCTTATCCGGCTTCTCCTTGGCTTCCTCGCCCGTCACCACGTCTTCGAAACGCGGACTGGAGAACGCGTTTTTCATGCTGGCGATCTTGTTATAGTCCAAACGCTCGTCTGGTTTGGCGCCCACCAGATCAAAATTCTTGTCCTCCGCTTTCCGGGTCAGCTTCCAGTTGTCCGCCTTGTTACCAGTGTCGATGGAGATGGTTTTTACCTTCTCCACTTTGAAGAAAGCGTCATCGAGCCACTCGGAGGGATCCGTCTTCAGATCGTCAAAGGTCTCACTGACCAGCCAGACCGCGTCACTGTCGCCCGTTTTCAGATAACGGCCCGCGGAGGTCTTGGCCATGTCCCCGGTAAAGGGATCGGGACGGTTTTCCTGACGTTCGTACACCTTGCCCAGGAAAAGCTCGCGCAAGATCTTGCCGTCTTCGTCTTTGAAGGTCACCAGCGTGGCACTCTTCCCGGCGTTCTCTTCCGCCGGGGGCAGCAGATCCAGCCGGCCATACTGCGAAGGGCCAGCCTGGATGCCTTCCAGAATCTTCAACTGCCACAGACCCAGCAACATGGATTCAATTCGCTTGCTGTCTGCCTTGAATCCGTCTCTTTCCGCGACTTCCCACACTTTGTCTTTCTGAACCAGATTCACTTCTGAGTCCGCGGTTTTCACCGTTACCGCGCGAACGTCATTCACGGGAAAGTTCTTGAAGACTTCTTCACCGGCCGAGGTGCTCTTGACCGTGGTGACATGGCCGGACTGCATGAATTCCAGGCCTACCGCGACCGCGCCCAGCACGGCCAGAATGATCAAAAGGATATTCAGTTGCTTTCGATCCATAGCTTCTCAGTCGTTAGGGGATGGTGGTTTAGTCTAGTCTTACGAATTGCGGGAAGAGGGATGCCGTTCAGCGGCCGGCGGCGGAGCGCCGGTGCAGGCTGACTCCCACGAATACCCCCACCAAGATCACGATGAGGGGCATGATGAAGGTGTTGCTCACCTTGATGAGAGACTGCAACGCGTTGAACTCGCGCGTCATGGCTTTTTCAATGTCCCGCTGACGGTCGCTGAAGTCTTTCACTTTTTGACGGAACTCTTTGATGGCTTCTTCCTGCTCGGGGGAGAGGATCATTTCCTGACCTTCGGGTTTGTCACCCTGTAGCTCGGTCAGCTTTTCATTGGCCTCTTGCTGGGCCTTCTCCACTTCAGCCAGTTCGTCCTGGAAACGGGCGCGGCCTTTGGCTTCGATCTCGTTCAGCCTCGTGAAGAGACGCTGATTGGTCGCCCGGCTGCGGATTTCCAAGAGATCGGTCGGTCCCGCCAACTGATCCACGGCATTCAAGAGCAAGCTCAGGTTGCTGTTCCGGGCCACATATTCACCCAGAAAGTTCCGCTCCAGCGCAAACTCATTGAAGATGAAGTCCACGTCCGAAATCAGGAAGACCACGCCTTCTTTTTCGCTCTCCTTCAGAGAGCCATCATCGGCGGGCGCGGCCTCTTTTTCTTCGTCCGCTTCGGCGGCCAACTCCTCGTCTCCAGCCTTGGCTTTGGCGGATTCCTCTTCTCCGTCTCCGTCACCTTCCGCGTCACCCGGCGCGGAAAGGCCCGCCTGTGGTTCGATTTCCAGCGACTCATCTTCGCCTTCGTCCTTCTGGTTGGCGGGATCTCCTTTGGGGAAAGCCGTGGCAAACTTGCCCGAAAGCCGCATCACAAGGGCCTTCTTCTCGCCGGAAGGTTTGAAGTTTTTCCGCAACTCCTGCAGCGCCATTTGCTGAGTGGGGTCCGCCTCGAAAGTGGAGACCAACTGATTCTGCGTGGAGGAGGATACCAGAACCTCCTTCGTCATCCCCGGCATCTCATCATATTGGAAAGCGCCCGGCGCCACACAAAACATATAAGTAAGGTTGGCGGTTACCGGATCCTTGGAATCGAAGGCATCCGCTGACAGAGAAAGCACCGTCGGAGAGAGAATGCCGTTCTGAATCTGCGTCTGATAGGTCGTGTCCGCCAAGACCTGATTATCGGTGTACTTCACTCCCCAGGCGTCGAGCAATTTCTCCGCATTCGAGGAAGGCTCCGGCCCCATGGAGGGCTGCGGCATCATGGGATTCTGGGGTGGCGACATGAAACGCGCCGCGAAGAACATGGGGTCCAGCAACATCATGACCTTGCCACCTTTCAGGAGGTACTGGTCGATGGCGAACTGAGCTTCATCCGTCAAGTCATAGGGGTGCAGGACGATGAGCGCGGCGGTGTCTTCGGCGATCGGGTCGCCGCTCACCGGAATCATCTCCAGATTGTAGTCACGCTTGAGTTGCAGAAACGCCATCCAGGGTTCCGGCCCCTGTTGCCCGGGACCGGCAAAACCACCCGCCACCTGCACGCTGGTCATCATGCGGATCTTCGGTTTCCCATGTTCACTACTGTGGACATTGGAAATGGCGCGGGACAGGTCATACTCCAGCATCGTTTCCGGCCGCGCGGGCAGGAAGGGCAAGACTTCGGACTGGTCCAGGCACTGCACGTGGATGCCCATGTAAAGTTCGTCGCGCCGGTCCATGGAAAGCCCTTTCCGTAGTCCGTGGGCGATGGCGGCGTCTTCCAGATCGGTGTTCGGCTCGGGATTGAGCTTCTCCACCTTCAGCATGCCTCCGGCGATCTTTTTGTACTCCTTCAACAAGTCATAGACCCGCTCGGCGTAGCTGCGTTCCGCCGGCCCCATCATGTCCATGCCGTCAGTCACGTAGTAGCGAATGGTAACCGGAGTATCGAGGCTCTTCAGGATGTTCCGGGTGCCCTGAGACAGGGTGAAGATATTGTTCTCCGTCAAGTCGGCTCGCAGATTGAGCCGACCGGCGATGAAATTCAGGACCACCAGGATCGCCGCCACCACCAGGATGCTGACGAGCAGGTAAGACGAACGATGAGTATGATGGACGGCTTCTTTCGAAGCGTAACCGGGAAGCGTATTGAATGACTGGGATTTTTCGCTCATGGGAAGTTTCCTTGGCTCAGATTCCAGATTTCAGGACCTCTTCAGCTTGAGGACCACGGAAGTCGAAAAGAGGCAGAAGGCGATAAAGGTAAAGAAGTAAATCAGATCGCGCGTGCCGAGGATGCCCTTGGCCAATTCGTTAAAGTGGCTGAGCATGCTGATGCTTTCGGTCAGTTCGCCAATGATGGAACCGCCCAGGTTCACAGCGGTGCTGATGACGGGCTCCAGCCCGATCAGCCAGAAGAAGAGGCAAAGCACCACGGAGATCAGCACGGACACAATCTGGCTGCGGGTGATGGCGGAAAAAACGGAGGTGATCGCCAGGAAGGTCAACGACACCAGGTAAGACGCGACAAACCCTGACAAAATCACTCCATTGTCGGGATCGCCCAAGTAGTTCATCGTCAGCACAATGGGGAAGGACAGCGCCAGCATGGTGAAGAGCACTACCGAGGCCGCCAGGTACTTGCCCAGGATGGCCTGCCACGGCGCGATGGGCATGGTCAGAATCAATTCCATGGTGCCGAGCCGCTGCTCTTCCGACCAAAGCCGCATACCGACAATGGGCGCCAGGATGATGAAGTACCAGGGCAGATACTGGAAGTAAGAGAGCATCAGATCCGCCTCGCCGCGCTCCAGCACGCCGCCGAACCAGAAGGAAATGCCATTGGATATCAGCAGGAAAATCACCACGCACACGTAGGCGATGGGCGAGGTGAAAAAGCTTCGGATCTCGCGTTTGAAAATGGTTCTTACTTCCCTGGGCGCCACATACATCATCAGCGCCGTGAAAATTCCCGCCACGACCACCAGTGGCAGGATGAAGTGGAGGATGGTCATCCAGATTGCTTCCGCCATATCAGTTTGAAGGTTTAAAGGTTTCTCTAAAGGGAGGGAACCGGCCGGTGCGGCCGGTGAAAAATCGAGCCACGCTCAAGCCGCCGCCAAGGTGGTGTCGGATTGCGTGATCTGGCGGAACACGTCGTCCAAACGGCCTTCTTCCTGGGCCAGTTCCTCAAGCACGAGGTTCTTTTCCACGGCCAGTTTGAAGACGGCTTCCGGCAGGGACTTCGCCTTGCCCTTGTTCGGCAAGATGCGCACCCGCACCCAGTCATCGCCAGACTCGAGGGTTTCGACCTTTCTCGATTCGGAAAGTTTTTCCAACTCCTGCCGGATACCCGAAGCCGCCAGGCCTTTTGCCTTTACCACCAGGGACCCGGCCCGCTCGGACTTGGCCTTCAGTTCTTCGGGGGTTCCGTCCGCCACCACTTTCCCCTGGTCGATAATGATGGCCCGGGTGCAGGAGGCTTCCACCTCTTCCAGGATGTGGGTGGAAAAGATGATGGCTTTTTCCTGCCCCATCCGTTTGATCAGGCTACGGACCTCGTGTTTCTGATTGGGATCCAAACCGTCCGTCGGTTCGTCCAGGATGAGGACTTCGGGATCGTGAATGATGGCCTGGGCCAAGCAGGTGCGGTGGCGGTAGCCCTTGGACAGGGTGTCGATGGACTGGTGGCGCACCGGCTGCAGGAAGCAGGTCTCGAGCGCCTTTTCCACGGCATTCTTGAGCTCCGCCGTGGGAATTTGCCGCATTTCCGCCGCGAACCGGAGGAAGGTTTCCACCGTCATGTCCGTGTAAAGCGGCGCGGACTCCGGCAGGTAACCGATCTTCGCCTTGGCGCCCAGTTCGTCATCCACGATGTCCGAACCGTCGATGGACACGTCACCCTGAGTCGCCGGCAGGAAACCGGTAATCATCCGCATGGTGGTGGACTTACCGGCGCCGTTAGGTCCCAGGAAACCCAGGACTTCTCCTTTCTTAACCGTGAATGAAACGTTGTTAACCGCGACCTTGGGTCCGAAATGCTTGGAGAGGTTTCTTACTTCAATCATACTGCGGGGAGCGTTTTCTCAGCCAATTGAAATTAGGGGTTCACAAACCTTGGATAGCCGCCAAATTCCTTGCGAAATCCGGCTGACGCCTCAACCTCAACGGGGGAACAATAGCTGCCACACGCGACTTTCCTTTCAAGGAAAAATTTTTGCCGCGAGAAGCCCCTACCATACCCCCACATACGACTACTTTTCTCATGAAACTCGTCTCTTGGAACGTTAACGGAATTCGCGCCGCCCTTGGTAAGGGGCTTGGCGACTTTGTCACCGGCGCGAACCCCGATATTCTTTGTCTTCAGGAAACCAAAGCGTCGCCCGATCAGGTTTCTGCTCCTTTTTTTGAAGATTTTCACCACTACTGGAACAGCGCGGAGAAAAAGGGCTACTCGGGAACCGTCGTCTTTACCCGGGAAGAACCCCGGGCCGTGAGTTTCGGCATCGGCAAACCCAAGCACGACAAGGAAGGACGGGTCCTGACCCTGGAGTATGACGACTTTTATCTCGTCAACGTGTACACGCCCAACTCACAAAACGAACTCCGCCGCCTGGACTACCGCATGGAGTGGGACAAGGACTTCCTGGCCTATGTGAAGAAGCTGGAGAAAACCAAGCCCGTCATCTTCTGCGGCGACCTAAACGTGGCGCACCAGGAAATCGACATCGCGCGGCCCAAGCAGAACCGGCGCAACGCGGGATTCACGGACGAGGAAAGGGCGGGTTTCGACAACATCGTGGCGGCAGGATTTATCGACTCCTTCCGGCACTTCCACCCGGAGGAACCGGATCACTACTCCTGGTGGAGCTACCGCGCCGGGGCGCGCGCCAAGAACATCGGATGGCGCATCGACTATTTCTGCGTCTCCGGTTCCCTCTCCAAGAACCTGAAGTCCGCCAGCATCCTGAGTGACGTGATGGGTTCGGATCATTGCCCGGTGGTGCTGGATCTGAAGTAGCATCACACCTTCCACTCCGGAAGCCCTAACACGCGCCCTAAAAGGCCCCCATCCGGGTGTCTGTCTTTGGATAGATCGCGAACGCAGGATACAGGGTAGAATTCTACCAAGGACAATCGATTGGGCGTGGCGACAAGCTCAGCCCGCGAACCGGCCGAAAGTTCCCCACCCCAGACTCCGTATGCCTGCGTCCATGACCGCAAACCGTATCCGCCTCCTCGTTCTATCCTTCCTCCTGTTTTGCTTCGCCAGATTGGCGCCGCAAAGTTCCGGCGAGGAAAATTCCGGCCCTGCCCTCTTGGAAGATTCCCGGCTGACGAAAGTGTTCGGCGACGCTGGACTGGAAGGAACTTTCGCCGTCCTCGACAGCCGGAAGATGCAGATCCTCGTTCACAACCCGGAGCGGGCCGGGGTCCGTTTTCCGCCGGCTTCCACTTTCAAGATCGCCAACGCTTTGATCGGCTTGCACTACGGGTCGGTGGCGGATCTGGATGAAGTGCTCCCCTACGGCGGCAAAGACGAGTTTCTCGATATCTGGGAGCACGACATGAACCTGCGCGACGCGATGAAGATTTCCAACGTGCCTATCTTCCACGAACTGGCCCGGCGCACCGGGCTGAAACGGATGAGGGAAATGGTTCGGGCTTTTGACTACGGGAACGAAGACATCGGCGACTCCATCGAGCATCGCTTCTGGCTGCGCGAACCCCTCGCCATTTCCGCGTTGGAGCAGGTGGAATTTCTCCGGCGGCTGACCGCCGGGGAGCTTCCGGTCAAAGCAAAAGCGGTGGCGCAGACCAGGGAACTGATCCTGCAAAACGCCACGCCTGACTACCGGCTCTATGCCAAAAGCGGTTGGACCGGTTCCGAGGAGCCGCACATCGGCTGGTGGGTGGGCTGGGTGGAGCGGGACGGCCTCTCCTACCCTTTCGCCCTCAATATCAAAACGCTGTCGGACGCGGATGTGAAACAACGCGAGCCCCTGGCCCGCGCTTGTTTAAAGGCCTTGGGACTCTTGGACTGAGCCGTGGACGGTTACCACCGAAGTCCGGTCAGCCCTTCGGCTGGCTGGCCGTGATCATCCGGATGGTCGGTTCCCCGCCTTTCAGGGAGTCCGCCTTCTCTTGATCTTTCAATTCGTCCTCGAAGATGACCGTAATTTCCGTGTAGCGGCCTTCCTGCCAGTGTTCGGCGCTGAGCAGCCAGTTCTTCACGAACATCGCCACGGAGCGGCGGCTTTCTTCCCGGACTTGCTTGATGTTTTCCGGAGACGCGGCGCGCAGGTTCAGCCGGCTGGTAATGGCTTTTTCCAGTTCTTCCAGGTTCCCCTGCTTGTCCAGGCTCTGCCAACTGCTGAGGGTCTTCTTCTTCATGCCAGCGGTATCAAAGGCCACCGGCAGGCTGGGCTCGATCTTCGGCGCCACGACAATGATGCGCTCTTCATCCACCGAAATGTCCCACTTTCCGTTTAGATCGATGTGGTAACGGTAGGTGGCGGGCACCACGATTTCGGAAATGGTGGGTTCCCAGGGAATGAAGTTCCAGATGAGGTTTTCCTTGTGCCGTTCGAAGCGTTCGGTGCTGGTGGCGGTGGAAACTTCCAAAGTTCCTCCCTGCGTGCCGGTGACCTCAAGGACGGAGGAAAGAAAGGTCTCTGTGATCTGTTCCTCACGGAAGCCCGGCAATATTCCGGATATCTTGTGAAGCAGCATCCACGATACCGCCACGCTGCCAGCCACGAAAACGGCTACGATGGCCACCACCGCAAAGCACCCCCATGGAAATCCCCGTTTTTTTTCTCCCGGACCGGGCGGGTCCGCGTTGATGGGTTCGTCTAGTTCGTCAGGCATCTGAATGGGAAACGGGGCTTTATAAGGATACTACGTAACAAAGCACCCAACTATTCATGATTTCGAGAAGTAACCGCGTTGTTTCTCGGAAATCGGCAGCCCCAGTTCCTCCATGACCATCAGCATGTCCTCCCAAACCATGCGCCGCCCTCTGAGGCCCTGTTGCCTCAAGAGATAGGAGGGGTGGTAGGTAACCATGACCGGGATGTTCTTCAGTGAATAGAACTGGTTCCGCATCTGGCCCACCGAACCTTCCACGTCCAGAAGTCCTTCCGCGGCGGTGGCGCCGAGAGCGACGATGACTTTCGGCCGGATGACGTCGATTTCGGCCATCACATATTTCACCGCCGCGTCCATCTCTTCCCGGGTCGGTTTGCGGTTTTTGGGGCCCTGGAATTTTACGCCGTCAATTTTGGGACGGAATTTTACGATATTGGAAATGTAAATGTCTTCCCGTTTCAGACCCATGGCCTGGATGATCTGGGTCAGTTTCTGGCCTGCGGGACCGACGAAGGGTTCGCGCTGTTTTTCTTCTTCGAATCCCGGCGCTTCGCCCACGAACATGAGTTCCGCCTGGGGATTGCCCACGGAAAAGACCATGATGTCCCGCAGGGTTCCCAAGCCACGGCAGGCGGCGCAGTGTTCCGCCTGTTCGGCCAGGCTGGCGATCTTTTCCGCGTTGGTCTCTCCCCGGGTCTGAAGGGGCTCGATCTTTCGGGCACCTAGACCGGCGCTACCCGGTTCGTCCCAAGGCGCGGGAGCCGCTGATTCCCGTTCCGGTCTTTGGGGAGGCGGAACTTCTTCCCGAACAGCCGCGCGGGGACGGCCTTCGGGAGCAGGAGTAGACCGTCTCTCTTTTTGCGGAGGAGTTTCCGCCTCCGGGGCGGGAACGGCGGCAGCCGCCCCCCGGCGAATCAGATTGGGAAGCTCTTTAAGCTGCTCCCGGACCTCCGGCACCAGCCAGACGCTTTTCCGTCCGGCCCGTTGCTGATGTTCGAGGCACTGGGCAAAAACCGTCAGTGCCTCTTTCAAATGCAAGGGTGCTGTTCCTCCTTCTTCACCGGTCATGGTCGCACTTCAAGAGTGACGGGCCATGCCGGTGGCCGCAACTGAAATCCGGTGTTTCCGTTCAGTCGGATTCGGGCTGGAGGTCCCAGATTTCTTCCGCGTATTCTTTGATGGTCCGGTCGGAGGAAAACTTGCCCAAGCGCGCCGTGTTCAGGATGGCTTTCCGGGACCAGCCGTCCACGTCGCGGTAGGCGGCGTCCACCTTGCCCTGCGCTTCGCAGTAGGCGGCGTAGTCCGCCAGGACCAGGTAGGGGTCTCCCCCGTCCAGGAGGCTGTGCTTGATACCGTCGAAGGCGCCTTTTTCCGGGCAGAAGTAGTCGGAAGCCAGCCAGTCGATCACGGACCGCAGTTCCTCGTTGTTGTTGTAGTAGTCGCGGGAGGAGTAGCCTTTCTCCCAGAGGTCGTGCACTTCTTCCACCGTCAGGCCGAAGATGAAGATGTTTTCGTCTCCGACTTCCTCCAGCATTTCGACGTTCGCGCCGTCCAGGGTACCGAGGGTGATGGCGCCATTGAGACCCAGCTTCATGTTCCCCGTGCCGGAGGCTTCTTTGCCCGCCGTGGAAATCTGCTCCGAAACGTCCGCCGCCGGAATGATCCTTTCAGCCTTGGTCACACCGTAGTTCGGCATAAACACGACCTTCAGTTTTCCGTTGATGCGGGGATCGTTGTTGATCTTTTCGCCCACGGAATTGATGGCGTGGATGATCTGCTTGGCCAGCCAGTAGCCAGGCGCCGCCTTGGCGCCAAAGATGAACACCCGGGGGCACACGTCCAGGTCAGGGTTGTTCAAGAGGCGGCGGTAAAGGGTGAGGATGTAGAGCAGGTTCAGGTGCTGGCGCTTGTACTCGTGCAGGCGCTTGATCTGCACATCGAACAGGGCGTCCGGGCTGACTTCCACGCCGCAGCGGCGCAGGATGAGGGCGGCCAGGCGCTCCTTGTTCCGGTGTTTCACCGCCATGAACTCAGTCCGGAAGGCGGGATCTTCGATGTGTTCCTCCAGGCGGCGCAACTGGTCGAGGTGATTCGGCCACTCCGTGCCGATGCGGCTGTCGATCAACTTCGCCAGTTCCTGGTTGCAGGCTTTGATCCAGCGGCGCGGGGTCACGCCATTGGTCTTGTTGTTGAAACGCTCCGGAAACAGCTCGTGGAAGTCTTTGAAGAGGTGAGCAGTCAGGAGCTTGGTGTGCAAGGCCGCCACCCCGTTGGTGGAATGGCTCGCCACCACGGCCAGGTAGGCCATGCGCAGCATCTTGGGATTGCCTTCCTCGATCAGGGAAAGGCTGCGCAGCTTGCTGTCGTCGCCGGGCCACTTCCGGGCCACTTCGTTTTCCAGGAAGCGCTTGTTGATTTCGAAAGCGATCTGCAGGTGCCGGGGCAGCACTTTCTGGAACAACGGCACGCTCCAGCGTTCCAGGGCTTCCGGCAGCAGGGTGTGGTTGGTGTAGGCAAAGGTGCGCTGGCAAATGCTCCACGCCGTGTCCCACTCCAGCCGCTCTTCATCCAGCAGGATGCGCATCAGCTCCAACACCGCCACGGCGGGGTGGGTGTCGTTCAACTGAATGGCGGCCTTGTCCGCGAAGTTGTCCCAGGAGTCATTGGACCGGAAGTGACGGCGGATGATGTCGCGCAACGAGCAGGCCACGAAGAAGTACTGCTGGACAAGACGCAGCTCTTTACCGCCCTCCGTGGTGTCGTTCGGGTAGAGGACCTTGGAAATGGTTTCCGTGCGCGCCTTTTCGCCCACGGCGTCCACGTAGTCGCCCCGGTTGAAGGCGCTGAGGTCGAACTCTTCCGTGGCCCGGCTTTCCCAGAGGCGCAGGTAGTTCACCAGGTTACAGCCGTAGCCAGCCACCGGGATGTCCCACGGCACCCCGTTGACGACCTTCGTGCCCACCCATTCCGGACGGCCATGGCCAGTGGTGTCGAAGCGCATTTCCACGTGGCCGTATAGCCTGACCGGCACGGTATATTCCGGCCGCACGATCTGCCAGGGGTTGCGGAAGCCCTGCCAGGCATCGGGCTGTTCGATCTGGCGGCCATTGACGAATTCCTGCCGGAACAGGCCGAACTCATAGTGAATGCCGTAACCCACCGCGGGGTAGCTGAGGGTGGAGAGGGAATCCAGGAAACAGGCGGCCAGACGGCCCAGACCACCGTTGCCGAGACCCATGTCCCGTTCTTCTTCCAGGATCATGTCCAGATCCTGACCCAGCAACTGCATGGCTTCCCGGGCTTCGTCCAGCATACCCAGGTTCACCAGGTTGTTCTCCAGCATCCGGCCCATCAGGTACTCCAGGGAGAGGTAGTACACCCGGCGGACGTTCTTGTTGCGGTGCTGCTCGCGGTTTACGCTGGAGCGTTCCAGGATGCGGTCACGGGCGGAAAGACACATGGCCAGCCACCAGTCAATCGGCGTGGCGGTCTCGGGATCGTGCGCCAGGGAGTAGCGCAGGTGGTTGATAATCGATTTCTTGAACCCTTCCGGCGAACAATCGAGCTGGAAGGCAACGGACGAACCCGCCTCTGGGGACTGATCTTCTACAAGCATGACTCTGATATGGGTTGAAAACAAAGACCACGGGTTCGGTTTCCCGGCCCAGGCATCTGAAAACTATGGTTGATCAATAAAATTTCAGCCGGAATCCATCCAGGGACCCGGAAAGCGACAGAACAGCATAGCTCGTGCCTAATCACAATTTCCCCGCGGTGCCAATCTCTTCACCGGGGGATTTTCTCTCCGCGCCGGGACGGTGGTCTCTTTGGCCGCTACTTGTTCACGCTGAGAAGCTCCACGTCAAAGACCAACGTGGAATATGGCGGGATGGAACCGGGCCGACCTTCCTCCCCGTATGCCAGGTCGTAGGGAATGTAGAAGCGGTATTTGGCCCCCTCTTTCATGAGTTGCAAGCCCTCGGTCCAGCCGGCGATAACGCGGTCCAGCGGAAAAGAAGCTGGCTCGCCCCGTTCCACGGAACTGTCGAACACCGTTCCATCGGTCAATTTTCCGGTGTAGTGCACGGTCACCTCGTCCGTGGACTCCGGTTGAGCGCCGTCTCCGTCTTTCAAAATCTCATATTGCAGACCGCTGGGGGTGGTCTCTAACCCTGCCTTTTTCAGGTTCTCCGCCCAAAGCGCGTTTCCAGCCTTCACATTTTCGAGGCCCTCGCCCGTGGCGCTCTCTTCCGCCAGCAGGCGTTGATTGCGGCGAAAGAGCCCCTGGATTTCCGCGTCGGAAAGCGGAATCTCTTCGCCCTTCGCCACGGCTTCGTAGCCACGCCGGAATTCGTCCAGATCGATCTCGATCCCCCGTTCGGTAAGCTGCCGGGCAATGGTGACGCCATAGGCGTAGCTGAGCTGAGACTTCAAGTCCCCTTCTCCGGCTTTCTTTGCCTCATCCTGAGCGTTCAGCGAGGGGGGCGCGCATGAAAGCGAACAAAAGAAAACGGCGGTGAAAAACGATCCGAACGATCTGAAAAGAGTGTGGAAGCGCATGGTAATAGGGATGGGTGAATCTTCGTCAGCGGGTTCTTACGATCCGGTCCCGCACGATAAACAGGGGAGAAAATCGGTCAAGATTCAGGAACCTCGCCCCGGTGGAGGGAGATTCGAAAACGAAATTCTGCTTGCGTCCAGCTATTTTAACGCAATTTACTTGTATTAAGCCCCTCCCTTTTCCATGACTGCGACTGCTCTGAATACCCGTCTTTGCCGAAGCGCCTCCGCCGTGGCGCTAGCTTCTCTGGCCCTCTGGTTCAGTGGCTGTGGCGGGGCCTCCCACGAAGAGGCCGAATCGGGTCCACCCCGCCTGATGGTCTCGGTGCCCCCTCACCTTTCGCTGGTGGAAAAGATCGCGGGTCCATACTTTACAGTCGAAACCATCGCGGAACCGGGATCGGATCCGCATTCCTTTTCCCCCACGCCCCGGCAAGTGATGGAACTCAGCCGGGCCCGCGCCTACTTCACGACGGGCATGAATTTCGAAACCCTCCTGCTGGAAAAGCTGGAGGAAGATCACCTAAAAGTTCGGGTGGTAAGTCTCAGCGGGGAGCCTTCTCCCTCCGGAGGCCATTCCCATGAGGAACACAATCATGATGACCACGGCCACGGCGATCACGATCACCATCACGGCGATGCGCATTCGGACACCCACGTCTGGCTGTCGCCTCCCTTGTTGAAAGAACAGGCGGGTCTGATTACCGCTACCCTCTGTGAAATCGATCCCGATCACGCCGGCGAATTCCGGGCCAATCTGGCGGAGTTGGAGGCGGAGTTGGACGCCCTGCATCTGGAATTGACGGAAACACTCCTCCCCCTGAAGGGCCGCACCTTCTACGTGTTTCACGGCGCGTTTGCCTACTTTGCCGACACCTACGGCATGAAGCAGGAAGCCATCGAAATCGCCCGGCGTGGGCCGGAGCCGAAGCGGCTCATGGAGATCATCGAAAGCGCCAAACGCGAAGGGGTAAAGTTCATTTTCGTGCAGCCGCAGTTCGACCAGACCAGCGCGAAAAAGATCGCGGAAGCCATCGGCGGGGCGGTCGTGCCGATCGATCCCCTGGAGGTGGATATCATTACCAATTTGCGTGCAATTGCATCCCAGTTGAAGGAGGCTTTGCCTCCCGCCTGAGCTCGTGGCATGGTCGGAGTGTCGCGTATGCCTGACAGCACGGTCGTCAATTTCGAGAACGTCTCTCACCGCTTTGGCCCCACGCGGGTGCTGGAGGATGTGTCGTTTCATGTGCACGACAAGGATGCCACCTGCATCATCGGGCCGAATGGCGGGGGCAAGACAACGCTGCTGCGCTTGCTGCTGGGGTTGATCCAGCCTACGAAGGGAAAGATTGAGGTGTTTGGTCAGACGCCGCGCCGCAGCCGTCAGCGCATTGGCTATGTGCCGCAGGCCATTCAATACGATCCGCTGTTTCCCATCAATGCGCTGGAGATCGTGCTGATGGGACGGCTGAACCGGCTGCGGATGGGGCGATACAGCCCGGCCTGCAAGGAAGTGGCGCGGCACGCACTGGAAGAAGTGGGGCTAAGTGACGCGGCGGGACGCCCCTTTGCCGCGCTGTCCGGCGGGCAGCGCCAGCGGGTATTGATCGCCCGCGCCCTGGCCACGGAGCCGGACCTGCTGCTAATGGACGAACCGACCGCCAGCGTGGACCTGACGGTGGAGGCACAATTTCTGGAGACGCTGGAGAAGCTGATCGGTAAGGTCACGATTCTCCTGGTTTCGCACGATCTGGATGTGGTGCGGCGGCTGACGGACTCCGTGCTGTGCGTAAACCACACGGTACACCGGCACGCTCTGGCGGATCTGACGGGGGAAACGCTGGCGGAAATCTATTCCGGCGAGCACCGCAAAGAACACGAACGCAAGACCCTCCACGCCCAGGGAGACCATTCCCACTGCAAGCATGAATGAGTTTTTCCAGGCCCTGGCGGATCCCAATGTCGACTTCATCCGCAACGCGTTGATCGCGGGGCTGATTTCGAGCATTTCCTTCGGCATCGTGGGCAGCTACGTGGTGGCGCGGCGCATCAGCTACATCGCGGCGGCCATCGCGCACAGCATCCTGGGCGGCATCGGCGCGGCGCTGTTCTTGAGATATCGCGTGGGCTGGGAGTGGTGCTCGCCATTGGGCGGCGCCGTGGTGGCGGCCCTGGTGTCCGCCGTGGTGATCGGGCTGGTCAGCCTGCGGAAAGAGGAACGGGAGGACACGGTGATCGGCGCCATCTGGGCCACGGGCATGGCCGTGGGCCTCATCTGCATCCACTTCACGCCAAACATCCCCGGGAAGAATCTGGAGAGCTACATCTTTGGGAATATTCTCTACACGTCCCGCTCGGATCTTTACCTGACGGCGGTGCTCGCCACTATTGTGGTGGTGGTGAGCTTGTTGTTTTACAACAAACTGCTGGCGGTGTGTTTCGATGAAGAATTCGCCCGGCTGCGCGGGGTGAACGTGCCGTTCTATTTCCTGCTGCTGCTATGCCTGATCGGCCTGAGCGTGGTGCTGCTGGTCCGGTTGACGGGCATTATCCTGGCCATCGCCCTGATTGTGCTGCCCGCGGCCACGGCCTCTCACTTTTCGAAACGGCTGAGTGTGGTGATGGTCATCGCGGTGGGTCTGTCCATGATCTTTACGGCGGGAGGCCTGGCTTTCAGTTTCCCCACCCAGACGCCAACGGGACCCGTCATCGTGATCACGGCGGCCGCGACTTATGTGCTCAGCCTGCTGGCGCCGAAGCTGCGCAATGGCACAAAAGCCAAGTAGCGAGATAGGGCTTCGAATCCCGCGGCAACTTTGTTAGGGTGGAGGATCGCAAACATCCCCTTCCGACCACTCATAGTAGCATGATCTCCCACCCCTACCGCATCATGCCCGGCGCCACGGTGTGCCTGGGCGATATCGATACCCGCGACGACTGTCTCTTTGAAGACAGCAAGAAACACGGGAAGAAAGCGCTCAAGAAACTCACCGGGGAACTGGGTAACCTCCAGGAAGTCCTTTATGCTCAGGGGCAGCGCAAGGTGCTGGTGATTCTCCAGGCCATGGACACCGGGGGAAAGGACGGCACCATTAAAGGCGTGTTCTGCGATATGGACGCCATGGGCATCCGCGTGGCGGCGTTCAAGGCGCCGACGGAGCTGGAGCTGTCCCGCGACTATCTGTGGCGCGTCCATGCCCAAGTGCCGCGCAAGGGGGAAGTCGTGGTGTTTAACCGCAGCCATTACGAAGACATCATTGCCGTGCGGGTGCGAAAAATTGCACCGGAGGACGTATGGGCAAAGCGGTACGAGCACATCGTCGCCTTCGAAAAAATGCTGGCCGACGAGGGGACGCTGGTGGTGAAGTTTTTTCTCCACATTTCTCCCGCCGAACAAAAGGAACGGCTTCAGGCCCGGCTGGACAATCCGGACAAGAACTGGAAGTTCAATCCCAACGACCTGAAAGACCGTGCCCTCTGGCCGGCCTTCACGAAGGCCTACGAAGACATGCTTCACCGGACCAGCACCGATTACGCGCCGTGGTTCGTCATCCCGGCGGACCGGAAGTGGTACCGGAACCTGGCGGTCGCTCAGATCATGGTGGACGCCATGAAGTCCATGAACCTGAAGTTTCCGAAGGTCGATTTCGACCCTGGCAAGATCACGATTGAGTAGGCGAGCCGTCTTTCAGCTTTTCGGCCAAATCCGGCACCTTTTCCGCCAGCACTTCGATCTTGCTTTTCACTCCAGCGAGGAAGGTCTGAACGGGCTTGGAGGCTTTGCCTTCGTCGAATTGCTGGTGGTAGAAGGAAGCGATTTCTTCCGTGAGCAGCCGCTTGGCGTCGGTGGTCTCGCCAGCTTCCAGACAGTTCAAAATCTGGCAGTGGACTGAAGCCAGCCGGCCCATTTCGGTCGCGTCCAGAAATCCTTCCTCCACGCCTTCCACCACATCCTCGAAATCTCGCTCTAGCTCGTCTTCAATCATAAATAGGTCTCCTGGCACTTCTTCCGCGCTGTCTGAATTTAATGCTCCATTCGCCAGCTACAAGGCCAGGCTTTTCTTGAATTCCTCCGTCTCGCCCGGAATCCCCAGGGTGGCCAGTCCCGCCTGAATCTCAGACAGATCGGGTTCGCGGATGCCTTCCTCGGCGATCTGCTTTTCGTCGGCCGGGTAGTCTGGAAAAATTTCACGGGCCAGGTACCAGCAGGCCCAGGCGCGCCAGGTACGGAGTTCCTTGCGCGGCTCTACCATGCGGGTGGCGAGGTGCTGATAGTGGCGGCGGGGATTTCCGATGAACTGTTCTTCTTCCCGGTGGCGCATGATCCAGGCGGCGGCGGCGTAGGGCACGGGCCAGTCCATCAGCGCGGGTTCGCTGCCATCGAAGGCGGCGCCCATCGCCCGATTGATCAAAAGCAGGGCCTGCGCCGGAAGCCCCTGGAGCCAGAGGGACTGGGCGCATTCCAGAGCCGCCCGGTAGAAATCCGGCCCCCGGTCCGTGCCGAAACGCCGCATGCTGGCGGCGGAAAGGGCCTCTCTGGCTTCCGGCAGAAAGGGACAGGGCCGAAGCGATGTTAAGTGTAGCAGATCGCGGGGCATTCGTAATAGTTCTTACAATTTCACATCGCGCAGCTTGTAAAGCTCCGCTCACTCTGAAACGAGTTAGGGTCTGGCCATGGCCGCCCGACCCTGGTTCTGAGAAAAGGCGGTAGCGGCACACATGCGGCAATTTACTAGACCATCAACCTTCTCCTCCCAAAAAGCACCCATGAGTAAACCTCCTCAAGTCACGAGAGACGTTTTTGAAGAAGCCCTGAAGCACCTGGATGACGCCATGGAGTATGCCGGGCTGCACCCCGAGGCGCTGGAGCGCTTGAAACACCCGAATGCCGTGATCCAGGTGTCCATTCCGGTACGGATGGACAGCGGCGAGACGAAGGTTTTCACTGGCTACCGGGTGCAGCACGACGTGACCCGCGGGCCGGGCAAAGGCGGCATCCGCTTCCACCCCGAGGTGGACCTGAGCGAAGTGAAAGCCCTGGCCTTCTGGATGACCTGCAAGTGTGCGGTGATGAACCTGCCCTACGGGGGCGCCAAGGGCGGGGTGACGGTGAACCCGAAGGAGCTGTCCCGCATGGAACTGGAGCGGCTGAGCCGCGGCTTCATCGGCCGGATCGCGGACTTCATCGGTCCGGACAAGGACGTGCCGGCGCCGGATGTCTACACCACGCCCATGATCATGGGCTGGATGATGGACGAATACTCCAAGCTGAAGGGGGCGCGCACGCCCGCCGTGATCACGGGCAAACCCATCCCCCTGGGCGGCAGCCTGGGCCGGAACGCGGCGACGGGCCGCGGAGCTTACCACTGCATCAAAGAACACGAACTGCACCGGGGCTGGAACCCCCAAGAAGTGCGCGTGGCGATCCAGGGCTTCGGGAATGCCGGGCAACACGTGGCCGAACTGCTGGACGCGGACGGCTACAACATCGTGGCGGTGAGCGATTCCCAGGGCGGCATCTACCGGAAGGAAGGCTTCCACATTCCCAGCCTGATCAAAGTGAAGAACGACTCCCGGCAGCTCCAGGCGGTGTACTGCGACGGAGCGCTGTGCGAGAAGGTCGATGCGGATCAGATCAGCAACGAAGAGCTACTGGAACTGGAAGTGGACATCCTGATTCCCGCCGCGCTGGGGGATGTCATTACCATGGAAAACGCGGACAAGATTCGCGCCGCAACCATCGTGGAAGTAGCCAATGGCCCCATGACGAACGAGGCCGACAAGCTCTTGACCCAAAAAGGCGTCTACATTATTCCGGACATCCTGGCGAACGCGGGTGGGGTGACGGTGAGCTACTTTGAATGGGTGCAGAACCGAGCCGGCTTCTACTGGAGCGAAGAGGAGGTTTACGAAAAACTGGAGAAGCGCATGCACGACGCCTTTCAGTCGGTCTACAACCTGTCCCAGGAACACGATGTCGATATGCGCACCGGCGCCTACACCCTGGCCCTGAAGCGCATTGGCGAAGCGCTGACGGCACAGGGCACGCGGGAGTTTTTCAATCACAATGGCGGGTGAAAAAGGCCGGCGCAAAGGGACGGCTTAGGATATTTGGGTTGAAACTTTGGCCCGCTCTCCCTTGTTTCGTGGGGAGCGGATTGACCATGAGAATAGAGCGTGGCTGTGCGCTGGGTTCCGGATACATCCGGGCGGGCATCATGGTTGCCGCATTTGGCATCTGGAGATGGATACGGATGGGGCTTCGGTAATAAACCCGATAGGCGGAGCCTCCAATGAGATATTCGGGGCCTGTCCGGCACCCTTTCACTTCCGCCAAAGCGTATCCAAGGGCGAGGCGCGGTGCCTTCTGTCTCGCTCCACCTTTTTCCCCTTCCTTTTCATGACCATTGGCGGACTTGTCTTGCTTCTCATCGTCGCGGCGATCTGCGGGGCTTTGGGCCAGGCGATCGCGGGCTACTCTTCCGGTGGCTGCCTGATCTCTATCGTCCTCGGCTTCGCCGGCGCGTTTGCCGGTATGTGGCTGGCTGGCCAGTTGGGCCTGCCTCAGTTCATTCCACTGGAAGTTCAGGGAGAGTCTTTCCCCATCATTTGGTCGGTCATCGGCTCCGCGCTGTTGGCGCTGGTGTTTGGGGTGATCAGCCGGGCGGGGCGACGAAGGGGGTAGCGTCGCCGAAGAAACGGGGTTCGAACGCTTTTTCTAAGGCCCAGAGCGAGTCTCGGCCTTCACGGACTCTCCTCCCGCCAATGACCGCCCGGCGCGAGTTTCGGCGGCAGCCTCGACGAAAGCTTTGAGAAGCTTGGCCTGAAGCTGATTTCCCGGCAGGAGCTTCTCCGGGTGCCACTGCACGCCAATGAGAAAGCGGTCCGGGTCCGTGGACTCTGTCGCCTCGACAATTCCGTCCGGGCACCGGGCGGCGATGCGCAGACGTTTCCCCACCTCGCGCACGGCCTGATGGTGGAGCGAGTTCACCTCGAACTCCGTCTGGCCAAAGATGCGGCTGAGCCGCGAGCCGGGCTCCACGGTGACTTGGTGGGTGATGTCCTTGTGATTGATGCCGAACTCTGAAGGAATGTCCTGCACGAGGGAACCGCCACTGGCGACATTGATCCACTGGCTGCCCAGGCAAATGCCGAGCATGGGTTTGTCCGTTTGCTCGATCCAAGCATGGGCGAGAGCTTTCTCGAACTGGAAGCGGTCGTTATCCAGCGGGCGGTAGGTGGGGTGCGGCTCCTCGCCATATTCGGAAGGAGGAATGTCCGCGCCTCCGGGCAGGAGGAGACCATCGAGCCGGGTGAGATACTCCTCCAGGCCGCCGGTATCGCCATCCGTGTTGGGAAGCACGACGGGCACGCCACCCGCCTCCCGGATCGCCCGGATGTAGGTTTCGCTGGAAAGGCTGGCGATGCCGATGAGCGGTTTTTCACCCGCCTCCATGGCGCCGGGTGAATGAGCGGCGCCGGAAGGGAGGGACGAGGGAGCGGGCTGGTGACGGCCCAGTTCGAAACCGGCGAATCCCGCGACCAGGGCCACGGCCGCGCCGATCCATCTGCGACGAGTGAAGAGGGTTTTCAAATCACCCGGATTACAGCCTGAATTTTCGAAAACTGTCAGGAAAAATCGGCGAGGCAATGACTTCCCGGTTTCCCTCTGTATGTTTTTTGTCTAATTTATCGGGCAACCGAACCACTTAGTTTCTCCGTATCTCACCCCGTGACTATCTCGACAACTCTTAGACACTTCTTAATTGCTGGAGGCAACAGTGGAATGGGTCTGGAGACCGTGAAACTACTGTCTGGAAATGGGAACCACGTAACGTGCGCGGTACGTGGGGGCGAAACTCAGGCCGGCCTGGCAAACGTGTCGGTTCAGGCGTATGACGCCTTGAGCGAAGAGGTTTCGCTGGATCTTCCAGAGACGTTGGATGGCTTGGTGTACTTCCCCGGAACGATCACGTTGAAGCCTTTTCACCGTCTGTCCGATGCTGACTTTCTGAGAGACTACGAGGTGAATGCGCTGGGCGCGGTTCGCCTGATCCGCGCGGCCTTGCCGGCCTTGAAGAAAGCGGAAGCCGCCTCAATCGTGCTCTTCAGTACTGTGGCGGTGCGGACGGGCATGCCCTTTCACGCCAGCATTGCCGCCGCCAAGGGAGCGGTGGAAGGGCTGGGCCGGTCTCTCGCCGCGGAGCTGGCGCCGCGCATCCGGGTGAATGTCATCGCGCCTTCTCTGACAAACACCCCACTGGCTAGCGGTTTGTTAGGATCTAACGAGAAAGTGGAGGCCGCGAAAAACCGGCACCCCGCCAAGACCCTCGGTGACCCGGCTGACTTTGCCCGCCTGGTGGACTTTCTCCTGAGTGACGCGTCTCGCTTCATGACGGGACAGGTGATCAAGATGGATGGCGGTCTGTCGTCGCTGAGACTGTTCTGAGGGCCTGCTTTCTTTACTCTCCATTCCCAGTCGCCGATGAACGCCGTCACGCTGGTCTTTCCGTTTCAGTTGTTCGATCCTCACCCGGCGATGGCGCGGGATCGCGCGGTGGCGTTGATCGAAGACTCGCTGATCTTTGGCGACCCCCATCACCCGCTGAAGTTTCAGCAGCAAAAGATGGTGCTGCACCGCGCCTCCATGAAAACGTATGCGGCGAAACTGGAGCGGCGCGGCTACCGGGTGATCTACCGGGACTTTCAGAAAGACAAGACGGCGGCGACACACCTGCGCGCTCTGCAACGGGAGGGGTTTGACGAGTTTCACTACTGCCAGCCGGTGGACTTCATCCTGGAAAAACGCCTGCGAACGTTCTTTGAAAGCCATCGCGTGAAAGCGGTGGCACACGACACCCCGATGTTTCTGACACCTGGAGACTGGATGGACGCGCATTTTGCAAAGCGGAAGCGTCCTTTCATGGCGGCGTTCTATGAAGCTCAACGTCTACGCTTAGGCGTACTGGTCGACCAGAACCGGAAACCGGTGGGCGGGCGGTGGAGCTTTGATGACGAGAACCGCAAGCCGATGCCGAAGCAGGGCCTGCGGGTGCCTCCCGATCCGGCGGCGCAACAGACCGCCTACGTGCGGGAAGCCATCGATTACACCAAACGGCATTTCCCCGGCTACCACGGAGACGCGGCGGCCTTTCGCTATCCCGTGTCTCATGAGTCGGCCGACCGCTGGTTCGAAGATTTTCTGGAGCAAAGATTCGCCCAGTTCGGGCCGTATGAGGACGCTATCAGCCGGCGGGAACGGGTGCTGTTTCACAGTGTGCTGACGCCTATGTTGAACCTCGGCCTGCTAACCCCGCAGGGAGTATTGGATCGGGCCCTGGCTTTCGCGGCGGAGAATGACGTGCCGCTGGCTTCTCTGGAGGGGTTTGTCAGGCAGATTATCGGCTGGCGGGAGTTCATGCGCGCCATGTACGAACGCCACGGCCTCGAGACCCGGAACGGGAACCACTGGGGTTTTGACGACAAGCCCATTCCAAAGGCATTCTACGATGGCAGCACCGGCATTCCGCCGGTGGACGATGCCATCCGGCGCGCGCTGGACCACGGGTGGTGCCACCACATCGAGCGGCTCATGATATTGGGTAACTTCATGCTGCTCTGCCGCTTTCATCCGCGCCGGGTCTACGACTGGTTCATGGAGCTGTTCGTGGACGCCTACGACTGGGTGATGGTGCCAAATGTCTTTGGCATGAGCCAGTTCGCCGACGGCGGCCTTTTCACCACGAAGCCCTACCTCTCTGGCTCCAACTACGTGCGCAAGATGAGCGACTATCCCTCCGGCGACTGGTGCGCCACCTGGGACGGGCTGTTCTGGTCTTTCATCGATGACTACCGGGACTTCTTTCTGTCCCAGCACCGGCTTTCCATGATGGCGCGGAATCTGGATAAAATGGGCGCGGAGAAGCGGAGAGCGCACCGCGTTGCGGCGGAGTCGTTTTGGGAACGCCTGGCTTAACAAGCCAAATGCCAGCTTGGGTTTGAAGTTCGCCGTTTTTCCCGAGCTTGACGAACAGATCCAGTAACAATCCCCAAGGCTTTTGATGAGGCGGAAACAAGCACTTCCAATCTTGGTATTTTTCTAACCTTCAAACTTTCATTTTGGCCGGATATCCGGCATCTATCGTTCCATTCAATGAATGGTTAACGAATGGAAAAGAACCGAGAAGAAGCCCCATCCAAAGAGAAGACTCAAACCAAGCGTTGGCCCGGCGTCATTTTCAGTCTGCTGGTTCCCGGCTTTGGATTGTTTAGAGCTGGCAAATGGGGACGAGGTATTGCCTGGCTTGTGGGGTTGCAGCTTGCCGGCGTCCTTTATGCGGTATGCCTGGCTTCGGCATTTGTTCCCATAGCATTAGGCTACTTCATTTTACTGGGACTCTTTGGCCTCGTGGTCTGGATGTGGTACGACAGCTTTCGCCCCGGCCGGATGACCGGAAAGCTCTGGCTATTATTCTTTCTTCTCCTGGCTGTAACTGTGCTTTTGCCGATTCCTGCTCGCTTGGTGGCGCGTCCTTTCAAAATACCGGCCGGCGGCACGGAGCCCACACTGATGGGTCCCGGGAACGAGCGGACACCCGATCAGATTGTTGTCAACCGGCTCAGCTATCTGTTCAGCAAGCCGGAACGCGGCGATATCATCGCTTTTGGCACGGTGGATTTTTCGGGCCTTAGTCGACTTGACTCTCGTCGTCACTCCACTGAAGAGATTTATTACGTTAAACGCATTGTCGGGCTCCCGGGCGAACGCATTGAGATTCACGACGGCTCCGTGTTTGCCGACGGAAAAAAACTGACTGAATCCGACGGCATCCCTCCCATCCATCATGTTTCGCTCTCCCCCTCTTTGGGGGGTATCGCACGCGACGGCAACGCCTTTTTGGTCGGTCCCGGTCAATACTTCGTCCTGGGAGACAATTCAGAGAACAGCGCCGACAGCCGTATGTGGGGCAACGTTCCCGAGAGCAGCATCTACGGTAAAGTAACCAAAATCTACTATCCCTTCAGCCGCATGGGTCCCCCGGTGTACCGGGCGGGCGACTAACGCCTTTCCAAAGACGCCAGAGCTTCCCGGGCCGTTTGCTGGTCTCTTTCCAGCACCTGGTCATCACTGGCAATGCCTCGATAGATTTCCAGGGCCTGCTCCCGGCGGCCGGCGGCGGCTTGAGTTTCAGCCTGGGCGAGGAGGAAGGAGCCGCGCCAGGTACCGCGGAGTTTTCCAGCATCTACCCGGTGAAGCATGGCCAGGGCCTCGGCGAACTGCCCCGCTTCGCGAAGAACCCGGGCGGCGCCCTGGACGCAGTAGTAGTATTCCGAACTGCCGGTGCCCTGGGTGCTGTCTGCCACGGTTTGGTAAGCCGCGAGGGCCGCGGCGGTATCTTTGAGAACGGTCTCCCGGTTGTTCCCAGTCGACCGCCAGACGCCTTGCCATTCCCGTAGATCGGGTGTCAGGGGGGCGGCCCGGAGGAGATCGGCTTCCGCCTTTTCCCCTGCCCCGGTGGCGGAGAACGCGCGGCCCCGGGCGGTGAGGGCTTCGCCCTGAATCCAGAACGGCCAGGTGCTGGCGATGTCTTCATTCTGAAACTCGTCCACCACTTCCTGGAAGTCGCGCTGGGCGGAGAGATTCTGCATCCGCACGGTCTTCGCCACGGGCTCCAGGGGGATGGCGGCGGCAAGTTGTTCCGCGCGGTCTAAGTCTTTCTGACTTCTCGCGAGTCTCGCGGCGCGGGAGAGAACTTCGCTTTTCTGAAGGCCGGTCAGGCCGGGAGATCCTGACAAAGCCACCAGTGCCTCGATGGATTCGGCCGGCTTCAGGTCTTCCGTGGCGCGGAGTGCGTTGAGGAAGTCACCGGGTTCGGGCTCCGCGTGGTCGAACTTGAAGGACTGACCTTCGTAGAGATGGGCAAACTTGCTGACCTCATGGAAGTTCGCCGTGCCGGTGGGAGAGAAAGCAGAGTGTTCCGCGCCGTTGTCGCGCAGGCGTTGGCGACAGAGGTTGAAAAACCAGGGCAGGCTGGTGCTGGGCTGACGGCCAGCGACTTGGTGCAACGGGTCGTTCTCGTCCTCCACCACCGGGATGCGCATTTCGACAATCCATTCGCCATCCGCCATGTGAGTGGCGACTTCGGCCTGGGCGTCCCAGTTCATCCAGGCGGCCTTTGAGGCGCCCCGGTCCAGGCAGGTGACGGCGCCTGCGGGATTCACCGCGATCTGGTAGTAGGAATGAGAGTCGGTTTCCAGCAGCACTTCGATGGCGTCTCCCATCCAGAGGGCGAGATCCTGGTTCTCTCGGGTTCCGATATGGAGGAGTTCGCCCGGTTGATCCTGACAACGAATGGCGAAGTAGAGATCGCCCCGCTCGCCCCAGGCGCCCTGGAAGGTGGTGGAATAAACGGGTAAACGGCCAGTCTGGAGTTCGCGCAAACGTCCGTTGGCGTGGCTGGGACAGGTCCGCCAAAACTCGTCGTCGAGTTTGCCGTCGATGACGATCCCGCTGGCGTTTTTCGCCAAGCGGAAAGCGGGTACCGGACCCCGCTGCTGGCTGAGCTGTTCGCCCTTGTTTCGCAACGCGGTCAGGAAGTCATCGATAAGGGCGAGGCGTCTGGCATAGACCGAACCGGGGTCCACGGCAGTTTTCGCGGCGTCGAAAAGCTCGAAGGTGTGCTGGAGTTTTTCGACATCCTTTTCCATGAGGTGCCAATTCGCTTCACAATATTCGAAGAAGGCCCGCATGGGCTCGCCACCCGGACCGTAGAAGGTTTCGCAGTACTCACGGAACAGGGCGTCCGGGTCTTGATCCTTCCCGCCCCAGTAATTCCGGGCGGTGAAGTAGACCATGAAGTGATTGAACCCAATGCCATCCGTCGCGAAATCGCGGCCCGCGCTGAGCCAGATGTCTTCGCCCTGAGAGACTCCTTTGGTGGCATTGATCCCTTCGCCGATGACGTGGGGTTGGAAGGCCGGCAGATACCACCCGCGATCCGTGAACGGGTAGTTTTCAAAAATCAGGATGGGGTTCTGGGTCTTGGCCAGCCAGTCTTCGCGAAGTTGGCGGATGGCCTCGCGTTCTTCCGGCGGGCTCTTGGGGCGCCGGCCGCCGACGATGCAGACCTGAACATTCGGCTCCAGGCGATCGATCTTAAGCGGCGGCAAGGTATAGGAACCGTAGGCGCAGCACAGCACTTTCTGGTCCGGGTGGGTCTTGCCCACTTCTTTCGCCACGCGGTTCACGAAGTCCCATACGTGATCGGAAAGGCGGCCCCGGTAGTCGCGTTCCGGGGTGTCTTTTCCTTTACACAGCGGACACTGACAGATGGAGGTGTAGCCGTCCGGCGGCATAATGGAAACGGTGTCGAAGTGATAGTGATCCAACTGAATGCGCGCATTACGCACTGTGGCCTCAAAGAGTTCCTCATTGGAATAGCAGAGTTGGTTCAGCCGTTCTCCTTTCTGGGTCTGGCGCTTGCCGCCGTAGAGCGCAAACCACTCGGGATGGAGATCGAAAATCTCGTCACGGTGCGTCATGGTATCCATCCCGTGAGCCACCTGGAGGCCGAAGGGGTCGCGCACTCCCAGGTGCATGGCCCAGAAAGCGGTTTCCGGTCCCGAGGTGCTGAAACGGAAGTTGAAGCGCCGCACGGGAAAATCGGGATGAACGATTTCGTCAATGCTGGGAAGCGGAATGGAGTCCCGTTTTGGGACGACCTCCCCTATCTCTCCAGGCAGGTACCAGCGAACGCCGAGATGCCGGAGGAAACCGCAGACCGCATTGAAGGAGCCGCGCTCGTCAAAACCCCAGATGGTGAAGGTTTCCTTTTTCGCCTCCGCCGCGGCGGATTCATCCGCCGGGAGACCCAGACCTCCCGGCAGGCGAAGCTGGTTCTTATACATTCCCGCATTGGGTACACCCCAAAAATCTCCGGTGATGGCGTCCCACTCGGCCTGAAGCTTTCCGCTGACGCGGTCATTGTTCCCCCGCCCCCAGGGCTCGATGGGTTCGAAGTCAGTGTCCTGTCCGATAAGAACGAGCCAGTTCCTACCGGAAACGATGCGGTAGGCCCCAGCGTCCAGCGCTTCGGCTGAAATGTTTAAAGCATCGGTGGCAGCGCTGCGGCCCACGTATACTTTCATCGAAGCCGAACCGGGTTCACGAACAATCGGCAGCCGGGCACCAGTGATTTTTTCCAGGTAAGTCTGAAGGTCCGCTGCGGCGAGACGGACCGAACGCTCAGGCTCCTTCGAGATAACGATCTCCGCCCGCGGCTGGCCTTCTTTTACCAGGTATTCCTCCGCCTTTACCGGGCGACTAGAGAGCAGAAACAACAGCGAAAGACTGGCCCAAATCGTCCGGGTGATCACGAGAGAACATTTCATCAAACTAAGGGGGATTTTGTTAGGGGGTGAACAGACGAAGCCAGCGGGCGCGCAACCTTGCTCGCGGCGCCGACCAGTGTAAATGGCCCGCATAGGGGCATTGCGAAAACCTATATCGGGAAAAGGCTGTTCCTCGCGCGCCTTGCGGCTTCTGTCTCAAGTCGCCGGCTCGGCTGGCCGAATGCCAGAAAAAATACTGCCGCGGAGCCAGGAAGAAATGGAGCGCTGTAATATGGAAGAACCTTTGAGCAGGAGCCGTCCATCCCGCTTTGCGTCAGACACATTGGTGTCGCCCGCCCAGATCTCTGTCAGGGTGCGCACGTCGGTGACCAGTGTCAGGTCCACTTCGCCCTTGGGGCTGTCGATGCAGAGTTTTTTCTCGCCGCAGTCCACGACGATCCACCAGTTGGCGAAATTCTTCAGGCCATTGAAGGCGAAATGCAGAACGTTACGCCCTCCCGGCAAGGCGGAGTCATCGAGACGACGCTGTAGATCAAACATCAGCAGTTCCACGTCCAGCTCATCGTCATCCATCCGGCCGCGTGCCCAGCGCATGCCCCATTCACCCATGCTTACCACGATGGGCATGAGTTCCTTGCCTGACGCTGTCAGGTGATACTCAGTACGGCGCTGCTCGGTCAGCCGCCGCTTGATGACCAGTTCGTGGTCCACCAGTTCGTTCAGGCGTTTGGTCAACAGGCTGGGTGAAATCTGTGAAAGGGCGCGCTGCAAGTCACTGAAGCGGGTGTTCCCTAACAATAGCTCACGAACGATGAGAAGCGTCCACCGTTCTCCCAGGATCTCCATGGCCTTAGCCACCGGACAGAATTGGCCGTATTTCGTGCTCATTGACGCTCCGGAAGCCACTACAGAATCTGTAGTGGATTGCTAGCTTCTGTGTAGTGGAGGGAATTCAACGGTCCGGATAGGGTCTCCTCATCCGAAGGGAAACCCAATGTTTCCACGCTCGGATGAAACCAAACTAAGAAAACCAAAACAAGGAGATACATCATGCCACTTATCACTATCGACGTCATCGAAAACGTGTTCACCACGGAAATGAAGCAGGAGATCGTCAAGAAGATCACCGACGCCATGGTCGAGATCGAAGGCGAAGCCCTGCGGCCCGTCACCTGGGTCCGGATCAACGAGTTCAAGGAAAACGACTGGGCCATCGGCGGCATGCCCCTCGCGGCCAAGGACGTCCACCAGATGCGGGACGCAGCCCCCTCCGCCATGGCCGAAACCGAAGCCGAGATGGAACCCGCCGCCGCCATGGCATAGCCCCAACCCACTGAAAACAAACCACTAACACCAAATCAGAGGAGATACCACCATGCCACTTATCACTATCGACGTCATCGAAAACGTGTTCACCACGGAAATGAAGCAGGAGATCGTCAAAAAAATCACCGACGCCATGGTCGAGATCGAAGGCGAAGCCCTGCGGCCCGTCACCTGGGTCCGGATCAACGAGTTCAAGGAAAACGACTGGGCCATCGGCGGCATGCCCCTCGCAGCCAAAGACGTGCATCAAATGCGGGATGCCGCCACCTCCACCATGGCCGAAGCCGAAGCCGAGATGGAACCCGCCGCCGCCATGGCGTGACGCCAGTTCTCTAACGGGAAAAAACAAAGACAGTCAACTACCCCCTCCGCAACGCCCGCCGAGCGAACGAGCCCCCTCGTTCCATCCGGCGGGCGATTTGCGTTCTGGGGAGAGACTCCATCAGAAATGGCAAACATCTGGATCCTAAATCGACGTTTTCCCCATTTCGACTCAACAGATCGCGGACAAAAAAGAGATTCAGGCTCTCTTCAGATTGTCTCCTCAATCAACAATCGTCCCCCCTATCTTCCACACTAAGAGGCCCTAAACCCAATTCATCTGACTTCGCCAGCTCTTTAAGCGCATTCCCATATCGCCGCATGCCCTCTTCCGCTATCTTCAGAGGCGTCTTCTCGGTTGAATCTGACATGGCGATTCGAGGTTCCTCCGGGGGAGCGATCTTCAAGTTCAAGATCGCACCCTCTCCTATCTTGAGAGCTTCAAGCACTTCTTGGGGAATCACGATTCCCAGCGCCCCCGCTACTTTCTGAACCTTGGCCTTGAACGTCATCGCCAGCCACCCTAACACAGCGAATTATCCGCTACAAAGCCTGTAATGCGGGCCCTCTATTGATCAGATTCAAATGATGTTCGACGAGATTCCCGATGATTTCCTTGAATCGTCTGTCCAATCTTCGTAAGAACTTTCCACCCATTAAGACCTATGAATCTAAGAATAACAGTTGGGGAAATCCGCAAAGTCATCGAACTACGCCGGATCGCCAGTGCATATGTCATCGATCATCGTGGGTTAAACGAGGATGAGGTTCGTGAAGCATTAACAAAGACCGGACCACAGTACTCGAATCTGGAGAACGTATCGGCCGCCTTGCAGTCAGTCATCTTTAACGATGATCAGGACGTTCGAACCATCGGCCCGGCCATCCTAACCGAGATTCTTTTAAACCAGGACGACTTCGTGTGTTCCCAACGTGAAACCGAAGACCGGTTGATCGAATGGGAGCAAGAAATCATTGATCGTTCGAACGATGACCTGGCGAACAAACGCGGTCAAAAGATTAAGAACATCACACTTTTCTCATTCGTACTGGAAGCCGCCTGGGAAAACGGGAACGTCTCCACCGATGAAGCGATGATTATCGAAAAGGTTCGGCGCCGGCTGAAGGTCTCCGAGTCGGAATACCGCATTATTGAAGCTAAACTTGGCTTCTTTCCCAAACCACGCAATTCTCTGCACACCAGAGGCGAGATAGAATCCGTCAGACGCACGTTGCAATCCAAAGGCCTCCTCTTTGCCATACGGGATGACAAAGATGAAGACTTTGACATCATTCCGGATGAGGTGGCAAAAGCCATTCGAAAAGCCTCCGACATCGAAATAAGAAGGCACGGATACCAAGAGTTGCTGACACATCGTTTCGTACGATCCAAAGACTATCTGACCGCACTGATTGAGAAAGCGGAACTGATCATAGACGGGCGGCCTACGTTGCAAGAACTCCAGGAAATTTGCATACAATCTCTTAACCCTTCTCAAATCCTTGGCGGCTTTGCGCCAAACGATGGCCTACCCCTGGAAAAACTGAGAGATTGGTGCGCTGAACGAAATCTAAAAGTAAGTGGAACCAAGGCCGAATTGATCGAACGAATTATCGAGTGCTACGACCAATTGCTTCAGAAAAGCCCCAATCAAGAGGACGAAAGGGAACTCTACTACAATTTTTATTCGCAACTAGCTCACCGCGACCTGGCCTTCTTGAGAGCTCAATTCATGATCGAAAAGGATCTTGAATGCGAACGCCGCTTCGAAGAGGCGACCTCCTTTCTTTTCGAGAAACGGCTCGGACACAAACCGCTTCCGAATGTGGGTTCCGAACGGGCTGATGGCGCCTTATCTTACGGAGACCGGCTGATACTTTGGGACAATAAATCGAAGGAGCAAGTTTGCTCCCTGCAAGCCCATATCCGGCAGTTTGATAGATATATCAAAGCCTCGGAAAAACCAATCGCCGCGTTTCTGGTCATAGCGCCGCAATTTACGAACGATTCCGAGGCGCTGGCTATCAAGTACCAAGTAGAAAACCAAGTTCCCATTGCACTAATAGAAGCCGACGAACTCAAATGGCTTGCCGATGAATGGGCTAAGGTTTCCGCTACGAAGAAAATAGATAGTTTCGACCTTGGTTATCTTGCCCAACCGGGAAAGCTAAAGCGGGAGATATTGGCTTCGCTAATACTTTCTTAGCCTCAAAGCGCCAGATACCAAGGCCACCCAGGATCACTTCGCGAACATCCCGTTCCCCTTGTCGCCTCCGCTCAGCACGTAGGCGACCAGGTCCAGAACTTCCTCTTTTTTCAGCATGCTGAGCAGCATGGGCGGCATGGGAGAGATTTCGGAGACTTCGATGCTTTCGACCTCTTTGCGGTCCACGTTTTCGCGCTGGTTGGGGTCGGTGAGGTCAGTATTGAGGGTAACGTTGTCTCCGCTGAGATTGACAACCACGCCGGAAACGGTGTCGCCATTGGTCTTTTTCACCACGATGGGAGCGAACTGTTCGTTGATGACTTTGCTGGGGTTGATGATCTGATCCAGAAAATCATGCGGGCTATAGCGGCCGCCTGAGCCGGTGAGGTCGGGGCCGGTCATGCCGCCGGCGTTGCCAAAGCGGTGGCAGGCGAAACAGGCGGCCGCGGCGAACATCTTCCGGCCGTTTTCGAAGTCTCGCCCGGTGAGACCGGTTTCGGCGGCCTGGCTCAGTTCTTCCAGGGTCCACATGGTGGGGGTACGGCCAGCGAAGATCTCGCCCAGGTTTTCGAAGGCGGACTTGGTTTCCGGCTCTTTCGCGATGAGCGCGGCCTGCTCCTCTTTTTCCGCTTCGGTAAAGGTGGCGAGACTGTCGTTCCGGATGAACTCGATAAACTTCGCAAAGCTCGCTCCACCGCGATAGTTGGCGGCTTTGAGGAACCACTCGAGCTGTTGCTTCCGCAGTTCGGGAGTCCAACCCGCCTTCAACATCCGCAGGCTGCGGGCGTACTCCATTTGCGGTTCCTGGCTTTCGGCGGACGCGATGAGCGCCATACCTTTGGCGGCTGTGTTAGGAGCCTGGAGGTAAGAAAGTGTCTCGCAAAGCAGCCAGTTCAGCTCAAAGGAGGACGCGGGAAAGGCAGGGTCGAGCGTGGCGATGAGGGACTGGAAGGTCGCCTCGTCCGGATCGCCAAAGCGGTGCAGGACGATTTCCACCAGGCGGACGTAGGCGAGCTGATCTGTCTCCGTCAGGCTGCTCCAGTCCAGTTCCAGGAGGGAGGCGAAGAGACGATCCCGCATGGCGGTATCCACGGTAAAGGTTTCCGGGCGATGGCTCGGGCAGACACCGGTAACGCGCGCGAGGGCGAGCAACGCCGGCAGGCGGCGGGCGGGATTCGGTTCCGCGAGGGCCTTGTCCGCCCACTCCGCGGCGGGCTGATGTTCCAGGGCGACGCGGGCGGCCCAGCGGATGAAGCGGTCTTTGTGATCCAGATAGGGCCAGGCGGTCTCAACGGCTTTCGGATCCTGCTTGCCATGGAATGCTTCCAACTGATGGCGCAGGTCCCGCTCTGGGGTGCTGGCGGGCGTGAGATCGATGGGAGTGGTGTCTTCACTACCCGTATAGGTGACGCGATAGAGGCCTGACTGAACCCGCCGGCCGCCAATGGCGAAATACATCGCGCCGTCTTCCGGGTGGAAGATGAGGTCCGTGACGGGGAGCGGAGCGCCGGTAATGAAATCCTCTTTCGTCGCGGTGTAGCTGGCGCCGTCTTCCTTCAGGTGCACCGCGTAGACCTTGCCCCAGCTCCAGTCCAGGACGTAGTAGGCCTCCTGGTATTTGGCGGGGAACTTCGCGCCGTAGCCAAAGCGGGTGCCAGTGGGCGAACCGGGACCGATGTTCAGGGCCGGAGGCAGGTTGTCGGGATAGAACTCTGGGTACTTACCAGCGCCATTCCTCCAGCCGTATTCCCCGCCGCTGACCACATGGCAGACGCGGGTGGGCCGGTACCAGGGAGTATTGAAGTCGTACTCCATGTCCGCGTCGTAGGTGAAGAGTTCGCCGTCTTTGTTCAGTGACGCGCCGTAGATGTTGCGGAAGCCGGAGGCGAATATCTTGAAGTCTTTCCCATCCGGGCTGACGCGGTAAACGATGCCGCCGGGGGCGAGCACGGAGCGGTTGTGACCGCGGCCATCCGGCATGCGGGGCAGGAGGTGGTCGTCCCCCCAAACCTTCGCCACGGGCGACTCTGCTGAAGTGCCTTCGTAAGGCCCGTCTGAGATAATGGCATTGTTCCCGGTAACGAGGTAGAATGCGTTTCCATCCGGCGTGGGCAGCACGGCATGCACGCCGTGGTCGCTCTTGGACTCGAACGCGCGGAGCAGTTCGACTTTGTCGAGTTGGTCGTTCCCGTCGCTATCGGAAATGCGATAGAGCCCACTTTGAATTTGTTTCTCGTAGTCATTTACGCCGGCATAGAGAGCACCAAAGGCGAAGACCATGCCGTTGATGGCGCGAACGTTGACGGGCACTTTTTCTACTTCCGCTGTCTGAAGCGGCTTTCCGGCCGCGGGCGGATTGAAGCGATAGAGATCGCCATACTGGTCGCTGGCGTAGATGCGGCCTTTGTCGTCATAACAAAGCGCGACCCAGGAGCCCTGCTCACCGCCGGGCACGGAGTAAAGAAGCTCTACCTGGAAGCCCTCGGGCACCTTGATGCGTTCCACGGGCGTGGCCTTGTTCTCGCCGATGGCGGGGCCCACTTCGGTCTGACGCTTTGGCCGCTTGGCTTTGTCATCCGGCTTTGCCGGGGCCTTGGCTTCTGCCTTGGCCATGGCGGGGGCTTTCGGTTGCCCTTGGGGCTTAGCCGCGGCGTTTGGCTTCGCTTTCGGTTTGGCCTTGGGTTTCGGCTTTTCGATCTTCTGTGCGTCCGGCGGGATATCCGCCTTGGAGAAAGGCGTAACCCCTCCATCGGGGAGACGCTTCAGCATGACGTCTTTGATCTGGACTTCCATGGCCGGACCGCGGTGCACCTGGAAGGCGAGAATACCTTCCAGCAGTCGGCCGGCTTCGTCGTAGTCGGCGAGTTCGATAGTGACCTGGCCATCCAGCAGATGGGTAATGTGGTTGCCTTTGGCAATGATGGTGTATTCGTGCCACTCCGCGACATCGACCGTCACCGGATCGCGCTCAGCCACCAGCCACTTGTTTGCGTCCGGGTCCACCACCACACTCTGGCCGTTCTGGACGACGATGCCGCGGCCCCGCTCGTGATAGACCATGGCGTTGTTTGCCGGCGTGGGGTGAACGTCGCACTGATATCCGCCGACGGACCACTTCCCGACCTCGGGCAGTTCCTTACTGCGGTATTGAATGCCTGAGTTATTCCCGGACTGACGGATCTTGGCCTTCAGCTCAAAATTCTTCACCTCGCCACCGCGCCAGATGAGGAACTGATTGTATTCGAGATGATCTGGGCCCTTGGTCCGTCCGGTGATGCAGCCGTCCTCCACGGACCAGAGTTCCGGGTTGCCGTCCCAGCCGGTAAGGTCCTTGCCGTTAAAAATGGACTCAAACCCTTCTTCTCCATCCGCCGCAATGGCCGGGGAGACGAGGAGAAGACACAGGGGGAATAGGAAAAAAAGTGAGGTGACTTTCATGGGGTATTTGGCAAACACCATGACCAGAGACCACCGGACGGTTTTTGACAATCAGGAAAAGCGCCGCGACAACGCCATCAGGGGAAGAGATGTCTTGGCCATTCAGGATGAAGGAATGCCCCTCAATCTTCTCCCTCGTCCTCGTTCTCCTCTTCTTTGGAAGCCACTTCATCCAGCATCAACGGGAGGGCGACGAAATCGGCAATTTCCCGGCGGAAGACGTTTTCACTTCACCGAGCCGAGCGGACACGAATTCGCCGTTTGGTCAGATGCCGAGTCGTAACTCTTCACTTCGCACGCCCCAGCTCAAACTGAAGTCCGAATCCAAGGCCCCTGATTGATGGCGGACAGGGAGGGATTCGAACCCTCGGTACCCTTTCGGGCACACACGCTTTCCAGGCGTGCCCATTCGACCGCTCTGGCACCTGTCCTTAAATTGGAGTTTCGGGGCTTTCCTCTACAATATTTAAAGGAAAGCGCGCTGGGGGACGATGGCGGTCGCTCCGGCACCAGCGGAAGGGTTCAATAACTAATCTAGGCTGAGCGCTTCGCAAGGGCAAAGTCCCCTTTTGTAACGCGACCGCAAAATGAGCCGTGCGGTCGCATGTTTCCACACGGGTGAAGGCTCTTCAAATCCACACGGAGGCAGGGCTTGTTTGGGAGTTTTCGCCGGTCCGGAACACCTCTCTGGAAAGGTGTTGTGGCCTAACGCTCAAATTGATTCACAAACCGCAGAAATTTCTCACTGTTACTAGGCGATTTCCCTATAAATTTTCGTTGGATTCTTTTTTCGAATCGACTATCGTTCCGGCGAAACAGCATTTCAAATCAGCAACTTATGAAGAAAGCCCTTCTTACACTCGCAGTAATCGCAGCGTCCGTAGGTATCGCCAACGCAGGCGATTATGGAAAAGTCGTCATCGACAAAGGTCCCGTCATTGCTCCTCCGGTGGAAACCGGTTGTGATTGCTTTGCTCCGGGCGCTCAACTGAGTCTCTTCGCCGCCGGCATTTTCCCGGACGGTGGTGACTTCGACGACGCTCTCGGCGGCGGCGCCAGCCTGGGTTACTTCTTCACCGACATGGCCGGTATCGAAATCAGCGCTTCCGGTTACAGCAACTCCGGCAGCCAAGTGCAGAACTACACGGCTGACTTCGTGCTGCGCTACCCCATCACCGAAATCTGCATCGCTCCTTATGCCTTGGTCGGCGGTGGCGTTCACACCAACAGTGAAACGGAAGGTCTTTTCCGCTTCGGTGGCGGTCTGGACATTCGCTTCCCGAACTGCATGGGTCTGTTCGTCGACGGCACCTGGAACATCCTGGGTGGCGACGTGGCTGACTACGCCGTGGCTCGCGCCGGAATCCGTATCCCGTTCTAAGAAAGCTGCGGGCTGAGTCCCGCACACGAAAGAGCGAAAGTTACTGATTAGTAATCAAGCTAGCTTTTACAAAAGGCCGGAACGAGTTTCGTTCCGGCCTTTTTCTTTTTCCACCAGGGCGATACTCGAACCGCGGGGGTCAGCTCCCCACCTTGGTGCCCATGGGGTTTCCCTATCCTGCCCTTTGTAGGGTTGGCAATGTGTCACACCGCGACACCCTGACGCGGTCAAACCGGACAAATCGCGACAAAATGTCTCGAATCGTGGAGTCTCACAGCTCTCCGATATTCTTGGAATTCTATTAACTCTCTTATCTTAAGCGAGTTAAGAATACACAATACCCTTTGGTACGAGACGTGCGCTTCTCAAAAGACGTCGAGGATTGGATCTAAACCCGCCTCGTCTGATTCATACGCAGCGGATTTAAGAACGACGTAGAGAGGAGATTTTCATACAATGGGCAAAATTTTAGGTATCGACTTGGGAACCACCAACTCCTGCATGGCAGTCATGGTGGGAGGTGAACCGGAGGTTCTGGAAAATTCTGAAGGAGCGCGCACCACGCCATCCGTGGTGGCCTTTTCAAAAGATGGCGAACGTCTCGTGGGCCAGGCAGCCAAGCGGCAAGCCATCACCAACTCACGAAACACGGTGTTTTCCGCCAAACGCCTGATCGGGCGGAAGTTTTCCGAACTGTCTGAGGAAGACAAACACACACCCTACAAGATCGTGGAAGCGTCCAACGGAGACGCGCACATCCAGGTGGAAGTGGGTGGCGAAACGAAGACTTACAGCCCCCAGGAAATTTCGGCCATGGTGCTGAGCAAGCTGAAAGCAGACGCCGAAGCGAAGCTGGGTGAAAAGATCACGGAAGCGGTCATTACCGTGCCGGCTTATTTCAACGACTCCCAGCGGAACGCCACAAAGGCCGCGGGTGAAATTGCCGGCTTGGTGGTGAAACGCATCATCAACGAACCCACCGCGGCGTCCCTGGCTTACGGGCTGGACCGGAAGAGCGACGAGAAGATCGCGGTTTATGACTTGGGCGGCGGCACGTTCGACATTTCCGTGCTGGAGATTGGTGAAGGCGTCTTTGAAGTGTTGGCCACGGACGGCGACACCCACCTCGGTGGCGACGACTGGGACAATACGATCATCAAATGGGTGGTGTCCGAATTCAAGAAGGACACCGGTATCGACCTGAATGGTCAGCCGGACGCTCTGCAGCGCATTAAGGAAGAAGCGGAGAAGGCGAAGATCGCCCTTTCATCTTCCCAGAGCTACGAGATCAACCTGCCTTTCATCACGGCAGACCAGAGCGGACCGAAGCACATCCAGAAGAGCCTCAGCCGCTCTCAACTGGAGCAAATGACGGATTCCCTCTTCGAGCGGACGGTCGGCCCCGTACAGGCCTGCTTGAAGGAAGCCGAACTGAGCCCGGGTGAGATCGACGAGCTGGTGCTCGTTGGTGGAATGACCCGCATGCCGAAGGTCATCGAGACGGCCCGCAAGCTGGCCGGCAAGGAGCCTCACAAAGGCGTGAACCCGGACGAAGTGGTGGCCGTTGGCGCCGCGATTCAGGGCGGCGTTCTCCAGGGCGACGTGAAAGACGTTCTCCTGCTGGACGTGACGCCCCTCTCCCTCGCCATCGAGACCATGGGCGGCATCGCCACCCCGATGATCGAGCGGAACACCACCATCCCCGCGAAGAAGTCTCAGACATTCTCCACGGCGGCGGACAACCAGCCCTCCGTGGACATCGTGATCTGCCAGGGCGAACGGAAGATGGTGTCCGACAACAAGGTGTTGGGTAATTTCCGCCTGGACGGTATTCAGCCCGCGCCACGCGGCATGCCCCAGATTGAGGTGACCTTCGACATCGACGCGAACGGTATTCTGCATGTGTCCGCCAAGGACAAGGGCACCGGCAAGGAGCAAAAAATCTCCATCGAAGGCTCCAGCGGCCTGAACGACGAAGAGATCGAACGCGCCAAGAAAGAAGCCGAGCAGTATGCCGACGCGGACAAGAAGAAATTCGAAGCCGCCGAAGCGCGCAACGTGGGTGACAACCTGGTCTACCAGGTGAAGAAGCAGCTCGAAGAACTGGGCGACAAACTGCCGGAAGAGCAGAAGAAACCCATTTCCGACTCCGTCACTGAACTGGAGGAAGCCCTCAAAACCGACGACGCGGACCGGATCAAGAAAGCCACCGATGCCCTGCAGGGCAAGCTGGGTGATCTGGCGGCAGCGGCGCAGGCCGCGTCCGGAGGCGCGGCTCCCGAGGGCGGCCCCATGCCCGGCCAGGAAAGCGGCGGCGATGACGAAGAGTCCGCGGAGCCGAAACCGGCCAAAGGCAAAGTGGTGGATGCCGACTTTGAGGTGGTGGACGAAGAGAAGCGATAACCCACCGCGACCAAAACCAGATTTCCGGCCCGGAACGCCACCACGATCCGGGCCAGAAAAGTTTCCGCGGGAGTCCCCCTCCCCCCTCGGCCCACGGTCCGCCAGCAAAGGCGCCCACAGTCAGGGAAAACGGGGCGCGGAAACAACCAAACTAAGACAGAACCAAACTAACCAAAACAACCCAACCTGACCATCCATACATTGCTATGAAAATCAAACCTCTTGGCCAGCGTGTGCTGGTGAAGCGCATCGAACCGGCCGAGCAGAAGTCGGAAGGGGGAATTTTCCTTCCCGATACCGCCAAGGAAAAACCGCAAGAAGCCACCGTGCTGGCTCTTGGTAACGGTAAGAACGACGAAGGTGAAATCATCGAGTTCTCCGTGAAAGAGGGGGACAAGGTCCTGATCTCCAAGTACGGCGGAACGGAAGTGAAAATCGACGGCGAAGAGTGCCTGATCATCAGTGAAGGCGACATCCTCGGCGTGATTGAAGGCTAAACCGGTTCATCGCCCGCCGGTTCCGGTGGGTATGACGTCTAGTCCGAAAAAACTCTAACAAAACAAGAACCAGTAATCGAAACCAACTACTATGGCTAAGCAACTGTCATTCGACAACACGGCCCGGCAGTCTCTGCTGCGCGGCGCCTCCAAACTGGCCAAGGCAGTCAAGGCCACCCTTGGACCTGCCGGCCGGAATGTCATTCTGGACAAAAAATTCGGCAGCCCGACCATCACCAAGGACGGTGTGACCGTGGCGAAAGAGATCGAACTGGAAGACGCCTACGAAAACATGGGCGCCCAGTTGATCAAAGAAGTCGCTTCCAAAACCTCCGACGTGGCCGGTGACGGCACCACGACGGCGACCGTTCTGGCGGAAGCCATCTACAAAGAAGGTCTGCGCAACGTCACGGCCGGGGCCAACCCCATCAGCCTGCAGCGTGGCATCATGAAAGGCGCCGAAGCGATCATCGCTGAGTTGAAGAAGATCTCCAACGAAGTGCAGGACGCCAAGGAAATCGCCCAGGTGGCGACCGTTTCCGCCAACTGGGACACCACGATCGGTAACATCATTGCCGACGCGATGGACAAGGTGGGCAAAGACGGCACCATCACCGTGGAAGAAGCCAAAGGTATCGAAACCACGCTGGACGTGGTGGAAGGGATGCAGTTCGACAAGGGCTACCTCTCTCCCTACTTCGTGACCGACGCGGAAAGCATGGAAGCCGTGCTGGAAAGCGCGCTGATCCTCATCCACGAGAAGAAGATCTCCAACCTGAAGGACATGCTGCCGCTGCTGGAGAAAGTCGCTCAGACCGGCCGGCCGTTCCTCATCATCTCCGAAGACGTGGAAGGCGAAGCCCTGGCGACTCTGGTGGTGAACAAGATCCGCGGCACGCTGAACGTGACCGCCGTGAAGGCTCCTGGCTTCGGCGACCGCCGCAAGGCCATGCTGGAAGACATCGCCATCCTGACCGGTGGTAAAGTCATCACGGAAGACCTCGGCATCAAGCTGGAGAACGTCACTCTGGACGACCTGGGATCCGCCAAGCGCATCACCATCACGAAGGAAGACACCACGATCATCGAAGGCGAAGGCACCAGCGACGCCATCACCGGCCGTGTGTCTCAGATCCGCCGTCAGATCGAGGAAACCACCTCCGACTACGACCGCGAGAAGCTGCAGGAACGCCTGGCCAAGCTGGCTGGCGGTGTGGCCGTCATCAACGTCGGTGCCGCTACGGAAACCGAGATGAAGGAAAAGAAAGCCCGCGTGGAAGACGCCCTTCACGCCACCCGCGCCGCGGTGGAAGAAGGCATCGTCCCCGGTGGTGGCACCGCGCTGATCCGCGCCCAGGCCGCCGTGGGTGATCTTGGCCTCTCCGGTGACGAAGCGACCGGAGCCGGCATCGTGGCTCGCGCCATCGAAGAGCCCCTGCGCACCCTGGCCGCCAACGCCGGCCGCGAAGGCGCCCTGATCGTGGAACACGTGAAGAACGCCTCCGGTAACGAAGGCTACAACGTGGCCACCGACACCTACGAAGACCTCGTGAAAGCCGGTGTCGTGGACCCGACCAAGGTGACCCGCAGCGCGCTGCAGAACGCCTCCTCCATCGCCGGTCTGCTTCTGACCACGGAATGTCTGATCTCCGACCTTCCGGAAAAGGAAGAAGCCGAGCCTCACAGCCACGACCACGGCATGGGCGGCATGATGTAAGGAGCTAAGCCAGTCCGGTAGATTACCGGATTTGCTGACTCCGGAAGTCTGCAAAGCTAATTAAAGAAGACCGGGTGGGCGGAAACGCTCACCCGGTTTTTTTTTGTGGACCGATGGAACGGGCGCCAGACATCGGAAGGAAAAGCATCTGTTGATTGACAGGCAGGTTTAAGAGCCCACACCGCGCCCGGCTTGGCCGATTCCGAGGAAGTGCTTTGCTGCTATTGGAAAGACGCTCCGCCGTGGGAACAGGTGGTCTGATTTCGCCGCAAAGACGGCCGTTGGATGAGTCTCTGGAACTCGGCGCAATCGGCTACCTGGTGCGGAGGGCGAGCGGCTTACTAAAGCGGTTTGGGAAAAAGTGTGGCCGAGAAATGTATCTGCCATGGCCTCCAAACGTGGCGGAGATCCCAGCTACCTACAGGTTCGCTTGGAGAATCAGGTGTGGATGGGGGCCTCGACCTCCGGGCGAGCAACTCGCTGAACCGGGCCAACGGTTTGTGGCGGAGGAGGATTCGTGCAATACGCGAATGATCCGGACAGCCCCCTGGCCGCGGAATCGAGGTCCAAACAAAGTTTGAAAGGTCTGCTGATTCTGCTTCCGAGAACACGCTCGGAGATCGCGTTCCACCTTTGCTTCGCAGTGCCGCTGAGTGAACCGTATTGGGAACACGCCTTGGCACGCACAGCTACGACTCAGTCTAAAATGCTCTAGCGAGTCTACCCAGTGCGCCTAGAAAGCTAGAGGGACGAAGATCCGTCCTCAGGGCCGACCAATTTTGATCTCAACTCCACGAAATACTGAAGTCAATGCGGGTTCTATCCGGAGATACCTGAACGTCTCCAAAAGATGCGCCGCCACCCATTTTGAGAGACCAACGGACTGAACCATCGGCGGTTTGTTCTTCGACTCCTTCCTGAATACCCGGCGAGGCATCTATCCAGGCTCCTATCACGGAAGGGTTAGCTTCGAAAGAACCGACAAAAGTGCGGGTAAACGGGCTGCCTTCCGTTCGGATCGTGAAGTTACGGGTTTCATCGGGGAATGGAGCCAAGCACCCCCACTTGCAGGCGATTTCCTTCATTTCACCCTGCCTCGTGGAAGACCGGTTCTGATGGAAGTTGGACGAAAGATAGAGGGCGGTAGTCACGGATCCGATGGCGAAACCCACGGCGACAGAGGCGACCACAAGGAAGATGAGGCACCCGAAGAAAGCCAATCGCCTGGACGGGATGGGACCGCGACCAGCTTGCTTTTTCTGATTAGCATCAAGCAGGTTTCTCACGCGTATTCTTTCGAGGACTGTCCTCCCAACCTAACCCCTCAAGGAAAATGGACGCCAGGATCTTTTTCGGAGCAGACGAGACTTTGGGGGATCCGGGCCAGCCAACATCTCCGATATCTCACTTTGTTCTATTGAAATCAGAAGGCCAAAAATACCCCTCCCCCCAAAACCAAACATGCCGGGACACCCTGAGGCGTACCGGCATGTCCGTGATTTTGGGAGAGAAAGTGCTGTCCCGGTGTTACCGGGGAAGCAAGCACCTTAGTTGGCGCGGCGGCCTTGCGAGTTGTTGAAGAAATGCAGGTGATCGTTCGCATGGCCCTTGTCTCCGGCGCCGGAGAAGAGGCCCACCGTCACGGCACGCTCTCCGCTCTGCCCGGCCTGGGCCACGTTCTGGTTCTGCTGAGCCGCGGACTGTTGGCGGTTTTCAGCCTGCCGTTCCATCTGGCTACGGAAGTGGGTGTAGCCGGTCCGGTTTCTCGGCGCGGCGTCAGCGGCTGAAATGCTACCGAGGGCCAGCGCCGCAAAGGCGGTCAAATACAACATTTTTTTCATACTCTGAGTCTGGGTTGTTTTTTATTTTGGGTTTTGCCGCGTGGATAGTCCCCTGCTCTTAAAGGGAATTTCATCCACGCGTCACAACCATCCTAGACGGAGTCCGAGTCAAAGACTCTACAAAAAACTTTGATCGTGAGGGGCGAAAACCGCTTCTCGCCTGCCAAGGTTCGGTCTGAGGGAGAAAGCGGCCTGTTCGTTATCAGCCACTTGTGGAAAGCCGGGAAGAGAGGTGCGGGGCCTTCTGTCCGGCTTCCGGCCCAGCAAGAACGGCTAGGAATTGTCTTCCAGGATCAAGACGCGCCTGGTCTCCCGGAGGTCCAGCGTCACCCGGAAACGGCGAAGGACGTCATTTCCCAGAAGACCGCTTTCCCCTGGAAAAATCGGAGTCGCATGACGGACCGTGGGCAGAGGCGGCAGTTCCCAACGGCCCAGGGCGATCCCCCGCCGCTTCGTTTGTCCGGTTCCCCTTGAGAGACCGATGGAGGCCCCTTTCGTTCCCGCCAATTCGCCAGCACGAACAGAGCTGGCGTGGCTCCAGTGGAGCGCCCCATCACATCCGGTATCGATCCGGACCATGGGAAGGGAGACGCCGTCCACGGAGACGGGAACGCAGTAGGCGCCAAAGTTCTTTCGAATGGCAAGCACCTCCGCGGGCCCGGAAGGATGAAACTCTCCGGACAGAATCCGTACCGCGCCGGAGGCGTAGTCCAGCTGGATCGCCCGGCCTTCGAAGAAGTCCGCTCCCAGGAGCCCTTCGATCCGCTTTCCGGTCCGGCGGCTGATGGGCTTCAGGTCCATAGCCAACAGTGGCCGGTCAAAATGTGTCTCCGCGAATTTCAGGCCCACGGTGTCCGTCTCGAACGCCTGACAAACTCCTCCCACCCCCAGCACGGGAACCTCTTTCCGGAAACTCAGGCCCCATTCCCGGGCGGTCTGAAGATCGATGATGCTCTGTTCGGCCCCGGAATCGAGTAGAAAGGTCGCGGTCTTTCCGTTCTCGGACGACTCCACCTGAATCCAGAGAAAGCCTTGTCTCAGCCGGAACGCTCCCTCAGCGGCCTGAGACTTTTCGCTCGCCGCCCATGCCAAAAAACCCACTCCAAACCAGATGATCCAACGCACACCTCCCCGAACAAGCAGGGTGCGCGCCAAAACGAACAGTTCGGCGGGTCAGTCTTTCACCTCCGCTGGAGAAATGCCCAGATTCTTCAGCAGCGGTAGCAACTTCTCGTACTTATCTTCTTCCACCCACACGGCGGAGTAGAGATCGTCCCGATCTTCTGAAAGCGTCAGAATGCGGTAGCCTTCCTTGGAAAATCGCTCGTGGTAGCGCATCAACCCGTCCTCCGACATCCGGAAATAGTAGTAGTAGCCCGCCGCCGGTTCGGCGACGGAGATGGCCCGCATCTGTCCCTTTCGGTCCGCTTCCACGTACAGGGGAGTCTCACCGGACTTCTTCACATGGTCACCCAGATCGGAACCGCTCATCCACTTTGAAAAGAGTTCCTCCCTCTTTCCACTCTTATTCCGGTCCAACTCGGAAAGAGTGAGCCGCGGGCGGGCCTGGAGCGATGGCGCCAGAAGCATTCCATTGATCACCAGCAAGGCCAGACCTACCACTGGCAGGGAAGTCTTGGCGGGCGGTAACCTTTTCATAGGAAAACGAGGGGCTTACCCATCTTGAATTATGGTAATTATAGGGTCTGACTGGTTCAGATCAAGTCAGTTCCCACCCCCGCTATTCCACCAGTTCGCCCGCGTCGTAGGCCTGCCAGAACTGCGCCGGCGGCATCAGTTCCTGACGTTCGTCATCAAAGGCCACGCCCAGTTCGCGTAGCGTCGGCATCCGGCGAACGTGTTCGAGCCCTTTCTCAATCCGGCTCGGCGAAAAAACCAGGCGAGTGAGCGGCAGTTGGACGAGCGGAGTCAAGTCGGTCACCGGGGTTTCACCGATGTGCAGGCGCTGCAGGCTGGTTTGAGCCAGCGGGCTCAAATCGCTAACCTGGGTGTTTTGCAGGGTCAGCGTGACCAACTGACTGCCCGCGAGAGGAGAAATATCTTGAACCGGCGATCCCGTCAACCACAGGCCCTCCAGGGGCATGCCCACCAGGGGTTTCAAGTCGGACACACGGCAGTCCACGGCGTAGAGGTTCTTGATCGGCAGGCCCTTCAGCGGGGAAATGTCTTCCACGTTGGTCTTGTTCAGGTAGAGCGTCTCCAGGCTGGACATCCCAATCAACGGGGTCAGGTCTTCCACGTTGGTCCGCTCCAGATAGAGCTTGCGCAGTTCAGTCATGCCCCGGAGGGGTCCCAAGTTTTCCAGGGGGTTCCCGCTCAGGTCCACTTCCATCAAGGGCAGGCCACGCAGCGGCGTGATGTCGCTAATGTTGCAGTCCGCTAACGAAAGAGCATAGACTTGCCCGCCTTCGATGGCGAACTGACCGTTTCCCGTATAGCCGCTGTTGGCCTCGCGGATGGCCTTGTGCATGCCGACTTCCGAATACACTTGGGGAGTGGGTGGTTCTTCCGGGATGGAAACGGCTGCCTCGGGTTCTTTCACAGCATCTGGAGAAGAGGCAGCGGACGCATCCTCCTCGGGAGCCGAGCCGCAACCCACCGCAAAGAGACTGCCCATCACGAGCATTAGAAACAGGGTTTGACGCATAGGCCCCAGTCTTCGCGGAAGCGCCGGGGAATGCAAAGTCATTCTTCCCCCACCGGGGCGCATATGCGTACTCCAAACGATGGCGTGCCTTTCGTAGCGTCTCTGTTTACGGTTTCGCCCAACCCCATTTTCTCAAGAACATCACCCCCATGAAAGCTTCCGACTCAAACGCATCCCCGAAGCCCGTTTCTCCCGCCACCAGCCCGTCTCGCCGTCAGTTCCTGCGCGCGGCGGGAGCCATCGGCTTTCCCACCGTCATCCCCGGCTCGGCCCTGGGAAAGGACGGCGCCACCGCGCCCAGCGAACGGGTCACCATGGCCATCATTGGAACCGGGGGCCGGGGACGGACCAACCTGCGCAATTTCATGTCCTTTGGCGACTGCCAGGTGATCGCCCTTTGCGATCTGGACGTCACCCAGCAACGCGAAGCTTTCGGCATGACCTACCGGCAGTATGGAAATGACGACTGCCAGGTTTACTCCGACTTCCGGGAAGTCCTGCAGCGGGACGACCTGGACGCCGTGACGGTCTCCACACCCGACCACTGGCACGCCCTGGTCTCCATCGCGGCCGCCAACGCCAAGAAAGACATTTACTGCGAGAAACCGCTGACCAATTCCATCGGCGAAGGCCGCGCCTTGGTGGATGCCGTGGAACGGAACGGCGTCCGGCTCCAAACGGGCAGCCACGAACGCTCCAACGCCAACGCGCGCTTTGCCGCGGAGCTGGCGCGCAATGGTTACTTGGGTGAGCTGAAGGAACTACGCGTGGCCCTGCCCACGGGCCAAGACCACCACCTGAAGGTGAAAAACAGCACCACCATGCCGAAGGAACAGACGGTGCCGAAGGGCTTCGACTACGACTTCTGGCTGGGTCATACCCCGGAGGTGCCCTACTACACCGAGCGCTGCCACTTCTGGTGGCGGTTTATCCTGGCGTACGGAGGCGGCGAAATGACGGACCGTGGCGCGCACGTGATCGACCTGGGAATGCTGGGCGCGGAGCTGGATGGGATCGCTCCCACCGAAATCGAAGCCACGGGAACCCAAGCGCCTTCCACCGGCCTGTATGACGCCTTCATGGAATATGAATTCACGAACACGTTCCCGAATGGACTGAAACTGACTGGCACCAGCAAGGAACCGGACCGGGGCGTGACCTTTGTCGGCTCGGAAGCGGCCATCACGGTACGGGTTCATGGTTGCAAGCTGGAAACCGAAACGCCCAGCCTCTTGGAGTTGGACCCCGCGAAGTTCGAGATCAAGCTCGGCCGTTCGCCGGAAAAATACCCAGACGGAAAGCCGCTGCCGCACAACGGTCACCACAAGAACTTTATCGACTGCGTGAAGTCCCGAAAGACGCCCATGGCGCCGGTCCAGGCGGGCCACAGTTCCGCCGTGATGTGCCACCTGAACAACATTGCCATGAAACTGGGCCGGCCACTGAAATGGAACCAGGAGAAAGAACAGTTTGTCGGAGACGACGAAGCCAATTCTCTGATTACGCCCAAGATGCGCGCCCCGTGGACGCTGGGCTGAGAGAGCCCCGCCCTCGCGGGCTTCCAGCCATCGCCAACTTTGACTTCGGCCCGTTTTCGGGCACCTTTCTAGCCCCGTTTCGTCCCCCGTCTTCCTCCGGAGGGTAAGGTCAAGGCGGGGATGACACGCCTGTCCGGAAAACCATGTCTCGCGAAAAGGAACAACTGGAGCACGCTGAAGATTTGCGCCGCCTGAAAGCCATGCTGGAACGCGTGGCTGCTGGAGACGCGACCGGCGCGGCCCTGGGAAAAGAGGAATTGCGCATCCTGAACCTGGCCTGCGGCGAATGCCGGGAAGCCGAGGCACTGACCGATTTTTTCGCCGGGCTGAAGCACCAGCCGGATCACGAAAAACTCGTCAAGCTGGTGGGCATGGACGTGCGCGAGCGGGAGATCGCTGATGCGAAGGCGCGCTTCCGTTCCCGCCGCGACGGCCAGCAGCGGGTTCGCAAGGAGTTCGAATTCCTGGCCGGCGATGCCTCCCAACTGGAAAAACACAAAGCGCTCGGCGAGTCCTTTGACGCCGTGTTTCTCCGGCACCAGAACCTGTGGAACGGTCAGCGTACCTGGGAAGAAATCTTCGATCATGCCCTGTCCCGTCTAAACCCGGAGGGCAATCTGATCATCACTTCCTATTTCGACCAGGAACACCAACAGGCGCTGGAAGTCATCCAGCGTCTGGGCGGCGAACTGGTAAGAACGGCGCGGAATCCCGATTCACGCGACTTACCCACACCGGGCAAGTCCGTGGACCGTCACGTAGCGATCTTTCGCCGGAAAAAATAGAGGTAGGGACCGCGAAGCTCTCGCAGTGCTGGTCTTTCCTTAGCGGCGTCCGCCACGGTGGCCACCACCGCCACGGCGCGGACCACCCCCGGGACCTCCCGGCCGGCGGCTGTCCAGACGGAAAACGATCCGGGCCTTATCCGTGTCGTAGGGAGACATTTCCAGCTTCACGCGGTCTCCCGCGACGAGCCGGATGAAACGCTTGCGCATGCGCCCAGAGATATGGGCCAGAACGATGTGACCGTTCTCCAGTTGGACCCGGAACATGGTCCCGGGCAGGACGGTATGAATAGTACCTTCGAGTTCTACGGCGTCTTTATTCTTCTTGGGCATGCAGTATGGTTGATTATTACCGCCTCCGCATCGGGGAGTCGGCTGGGATAAGCTCGCTCATTCCTGAGAAAAGTTAAGGAGAATTTTAGAAAGGCGCGGAATTCACAGACTCCCGCCGGAACCATCCACCCCATTTCGAGTGTGCGACCGCTTGGGAATTCGTGGGAAAGTGTCATAGTAAAATGGTCGTCGCCTGGCACGAATGAAACGTTTTTCCTCTCGCCCCCAACGTCCCGGACAGTCCCAAGCGCGCCGCAACCGGCACACGGCTCCGGATGGGCGCGTGGCGCGCCTGAGCGAAAGCGAACTCTACGAGCGGCTGGAAACCGCCAGGGAACCCCTGCTCCTGATCCTGGATGGGGTACAAGATCCCCACAACTTGGGCGCCTGTCTCCGCACGGCGGACGCTTCCGGAGCCATGGCGGTGGTGACGCCAAAGCATCACGCCTGCTCCGTGACGGAAACCGTGAGCCGCATTGCCTGCGGAGCCGCGGAACACGTTCCCGTGGTGGCGGTGACCAACCTGGCCCGGGCCATGCAGACCATCCGGGACAAGGGGGTCCGCATTGTCGGTACCGCGGACGAGGCGGATCAGGATCTCTACGCCTGCGACCTCTCCGGTCCTCTGGCCCTGGTGATGGGCGCGGAGGGCGAAGGCATGCGGCGCCTGACAGGTGAAAACTGCGACGAACTCATCCGCATTCCCATGATGGGCCATGTGGAATGCCTGAATGTTTCCACGGCCACGGCCGTCTGCCTTTTCGAAGCGGTCCGTCAGCGAACGGCCGGTTCTGCTTGATTTGCACGGAATTCCCGGGCTAATTTGACGCGGATACTCACCACAACCAAACATCACTCCATGCAACAAGGATACGCCAACCCCTACACCGTCGCGGATGCGGAGGCCTCGGAACGCGCCGCGTTCATTCGCCGCACCTACACTCACCTGGCTTTCGCCATCGCCGCCTTCGTAGGCTTGGAGGCCTATCTTCTCAGTCAGGATTGGGCCATGAATCTGGCCGTCAAGATGAGCCAGAGCTGGCTGATCGTCCTGGGCGCCTTCATGGTCGTGTCCTGGATCGCCAACCGCTGGGCCATGTCCGACACCTCTCGCGGCATGCAGTACCTGGGCCTGGGCTTCTTTATCGTCGCGGAAGCGATCATCTTTTTGCCCATCCTGTTCATTGCCACCCAGATGGAAAATGGCGGCAGCATCATTCAGAATGCGGGCCTGGTCACGGGCTTCCTCTTCGCGGGCCTGACTGCGGTGGTCTTCTTTACGAAGAAGGACTTTTCCTTCATGCGCTCGATCCTGGTCATCGCCTCCTTCGTCGCCATGGGGGTCATCGTGGTCAGTCTCCTCTTCGGCTTTTCGCTGGGAACGCTCTTCGCGGGAGCCATGATTCTCTTCGCCTCGGGTGCGATCCTTTACGATACCTCCAACATCCTGCACCACTACCGTACGGACCAGCATGTGGCCGCCTCTCTGAGCCTCTTCGCCAGTGTGGCGCTGCTGTTCTGGTATGTGCTGCGGCTGTTCATGAACCGGAACTGAGGTTCAAGACTACCGCTCTTACCTGAATTTTCCGGTCAGGCGCTCCCAGAAACGGGGGCGCCTGATTCGTTTTGAGGCTGAATCTTGCGGCACGATATGCTACAGCGTTCGGAACCATGACCACTGCCGAAATCGTCAAAATCGCCGTCAAAGTGGGAGTCTCCGCCACCCTGATCGTGCTGGTGAACGAAGTGGTGATCCGCTACGCGAAACCCGTATTGGGCAGCCTGATCGCTTCCCTGCCGCTGGTCTCGATCATTACGTTTTTCTGGATCTACTACGGCGCTGAGTCCACCGCCGAGCGGACGGAAAAGCTGGCGACCCACTCCACGGGCGTGTTTTGGTTTGTGCTGCCCAGCCTGCCGATGTTTCTCATCCTCCCCTGGCTGTTGCGCAAGGGAGTCCATTTCTGGCTGACGTTGGCCATTTGTTGCGTGGTGACCATGGCGCTCTATGCCCTGACGGCGTCTATCCTGAAGCGTTTCGGGATGGAGCTGTAGGCGTCCTTCCCGGAAAAGTCTTTCCGGCGCCATCTGCCCGGCGTTTCAGTTTCGAATCACCCGAAACCCCAAACGTCACTTGCGCGAACCAAGGAAACTCATATCGTTTCTTTAGTTTCCTTACCTCCTTCTTTTCGGTAAAACGATCATGCCCGCTTCCGCGCCACCTCTCCGCGATGCTGCTTCCGTCAAACAGCGCATTCTGACGGGGGCGCGGAAGCACTTTCTGGCTCATGGCTTTCGCAGCGTGACGATGGACGAACTGGCGGCGGAACTTGGCATGAGCAAAAAGACGCTCTACGCCCATTTCCCCAGCAAGGGGGTGCTCCTGGAGACCGTGATGAACCAGAAGTTCGGAGAGATCGAAAGCGACCTCGACCGGATCACTTCAGACAAATCCCGGGATTTTCCGGCCGCTTTGCGCGATCTGCTCTCCTGCGTGCAGTGTCACGCCGAAGAGATCCGGCCACCCTTTGTCCGGGATGTCCGGCGGGAAAAGCCAGAGCTCTTCCAACTCGTGGAAACCCGGCGCCGGAAATTGATCCAGGAGCACTTTGGAAAAGTCCTCAATCATGGACGAAAAACAGGCCTCATCCGCAAAGATCTGGCGGTGGACCTCATCGTGGAAATCCTCCTCGGCACGGTCGAAGCGATCGTTAACCCCGAGAAGCTAGACCAGTTTGGGCTCACGCCACGCTCTGGGTTTGAAACCGTGCTCTCAGTCATTTTGGAGGGAGTCGTCACTGAAGAAGGGAAAACTCAACGATGAAAACGATCCGGTCTTTCCGGCAAACGGTCCCATTTCTCTGCCTGGGATTTGCCGCCCTGCTCTGGCCCTCTTGCGGAAAGCGGGAGCCGGAGTTCATTCAGGGCTATGTGGAAGGCGAATTCGTCTACGTCTCCTCCGCACTGCCTGGCACCGTGACGTCCCTGGAGGTTTCGCGCGGAGACATGGTGGAGGCGGACGCACCGCTTTTCAGTCTGGATGACACGCCAGAAAAGGCCGCCCGTGACGAAGCCGAGCGCCGCCTGGCCGAAGCCCGGGCCAAGCTGGAGGACGCCCAGAAAGGAAAACGGCCCACGGAGATCGCCGCCCTGGAGGCCCAACTGAAGCAAGCCGAAGCCGCCGAAGAATTCTCCAAGAGCGAACTGGACCGCCAGCAGCGGCTTCTCATGGACGCCCGGGGCGCGACCTCCCGCCAGGACGTGGACCGGGCCCGTTCGCTCTTTCATCAGGACGAACAGCGGGTCGCTCAGTTGGAAGAGGAACTGAAGACCGCCCAGCTCGGCCAGCGTGAAGACCAGGTGGCGGCGGCCCGCGCCCAGGTGAAAGCTCTGGAGGCAGCCCTGGCCCAGGCGGAGTGGAATCTTTCTCAAAAACAACAGGACGCACCCGCCGCCGGGCTGGTATTCGACACTCTCTACCGTTCCGGCGAATGGGTGCCGGCGGGGCGGCCGGTGGTTTCATTGCTCCCACCCCCCAATATCAAGGTCCGCGCTTTTGTTCCGGAACCTCTGGTGGGAACCCTCGCGCGCGGAGACACCGTCAGCGTTCATGTCGACGGTCTGCCCGATGCTTTCACCGGCACGATCAGCTTCATCTCCCCGAAAGCGGAGTATACCCCGCCGGTCATCTACAGCCGCGAAAGCCGGCGTAAGCTCGTCTTCATGATCGAAGCCGTGTTCGATCCCGAGACGGCGGCCCGGCTCCATCCCGGCCAACCGGTGGATGTGGAGCTGTCCTCCGCGAAGACTCCATCCGAATAAGTTCGTTTCTTAGTTACCTCGCCATGCCGGAAGAATGGGCCATCGATGTCAAAGGAATGACGAAGCGCTTTGGCGACCTCGTCGCCGTGGATGGCATCGATCTCCAAGTCAGCCCGGGTGAGATCTGCGGCTTCCTCGGGCCGAACGGCAGCGGGAAGACCACCTTCATCCGGATGCTGTGCGGTCTGCTGAATCCGGACGCGGGCAGTGGCACCTGCCTGGGGTACGATGTCATTTCGGAAAGCGAGTCGATCAAACGGCAGGTCGGCTACATGACTCAGCGATTCAGTTTCTACGAAGATCTCAGCATCTTGGAAAACCTGGATTTCGTGGCCCGGATGTACGGTCTGGAGAACCGCCGCCAGACCGTTCGCGAAAGCCTGGAGGACTTGGGCCTGGCGGGCCGGAAGAATCAACTGGCCGGCACCTTGTCTGGAGGCTGGAAGCAGCGGCTGGCCCTGGCCGCGTGCATGATTCACGAGCCTAAGCTGCTCCTGCTGGACGAGCCCACGGCGGGTGTCGACCCGAAGGCGCGGCGGGATTTTTGGGAACAGATTCACCAACTGGCGGCCCGGGGCCTAACCGTGCTAATCGCCACCCACTACATGGACGAGGCCGAGCGCTGCCATCGCCTGGCCTACATCGGGTACGGGAAACTCCTCGTCCACGGCACGGTGAAGGAGGTGGTGGAGAAAGCGCATCTCACCACCTACTCCGTCACGGGCCCGGAACTGGTGGATCTGGCGAATGAACTGCGTGGGCTCGAAGCCGTGGAACAGGCGGTGCCTTTCAGCAATTCCCTGCACGTCAGCGGCGGCGACGCGAAGAAACTGGAGAAAGCCATCGAACCCTACCGGAAGGAACCCTACCACTGGAGCCCTGCGGAGTCCGGGCTGGAGGATGTCTTCATTCACCTGATGGACCGCTCGAAAGATAACTTTTCCAAATGAGCCATCCCGCAAACGCTCCCCGCCGCTTTTCGCCGGCCCGCTTCTGGGCCATGGTGGTAAAGGAGTTTGTCCAGATGCGGCGGGACCGGGTGACCTTCGGCATCATGGTCGGCATTCCGATGATCCAGCTTATCCTGTTCGGGTATGCCATCAACTCGGATCCCAAGCACCTGCCCACCGCCATCATCGCGGCGGATCACGGCCCTCAGGCGCGCACGCTGCTGGAAGCCATCCGGAACAGCAGTTACTTCGACTTCGTCCGGGAAGCTCCCAACGAAGACGCCGCCCACGAAATGCTGGCGGACGGAGAGGTTCTCTTCGTCATCCACATACCCGAGAACTTCAGCCGCGACCTGCTGCGCGGCGAACGCCCGGCTGTGCTGGTGGAAGCGGATGCCACCGATCCCGCCGCCACCAGCAATGCCATCGGCGCGCTGAAGGTGCTGTCCACTGAGGCTTTTCACAACGACTTGAAGGGTCCCCTCGCCTGGCTGGCCCCCGGAGAGGGACCGGTGGAACTCCGCGTGCACGCCCGCTACAACCCGGAAGCCATCACCCAGTACAACATCGTGCCCGGCCTCATGGGCGTGGTGCTCACCATGACGATGGTCATGATCACCGGCCTGGCCATCACGCGGGAACGGGAACGCGGCACGATGGAAAACCTGCTGTCCATGCCCACTCGCCCTCTGGAAGTGCTGGTGGGGAAAATCATTCCCTACATCGCGGTGGGCTATATCCAGGTCGGCCTCATTTTGGGGGCGGCGCACTTTCTTTTCGGCGTGCCCATGGAGGGAAGTCTCCTGCTGCTCCTGGCCTCGGCCTTCGTCTTCATCGTGGCAAACCTCGCCATGGGCATCACCTTTTCCACCATCGCCACGAATCAGCTCCAGGCCGTGCAGATGGCCTTCTTTTTCTTTCTGCCCTCCCTGCTGCTGTCCGGCTTCATGTTCCCCTTTCGCGGCATGCCGGTGTGGGCCCAAACTTTGGGAGAAGCCTTTCCCCTCACCCACTTCCTGCGCATCGTGCGCGGCATCCTGCTGAAAGGAAACGGCCTGCCAGAGGTGGCCCGGGAGATCTGGCCGATCGCTCTGTTCGCCACGATTGTCGTCACCATTGGGGTGAAACGCTACCGGCAGACGCTGGACTAAGTGAGCCCCTGGGCATTTCGTGGTTTGCTTTCGCGCCATCCCGTTTTCAACGGCGCGATCCCGACGCGGTCCAAGACAGAATCCGCTGGCCCGGGCGCCTGCGTGTGGATAGAAATACAATTTCCCCAACCCCTTACGCCCTCATCCTCCATGGCTTACCTACTCAAACTCCGTCTCCCGATCCTCTTTCTGGCCCTGGCTTGCCTCGCCTCTTTCATCCTCCCTGGGACGTCCAGCGCCGAACCGAAAACGGACCGCACCGTCATCCTCATCAGCGTGGATGGCTTGGCTCACTACTACTTTGACGATCCGAAGGCGCAGATCCCCACGATTCGCCAACTGGCGGCGGAGGGCGCCCGGGCGAAGACGATGGAGTGCTCGTTTCCCACGGTCACATGGCCAAACCACACCACTCTGGTGACCGGTGTCACACCTGGAAAACACGGCGTCATCGGGAACAACTACTTCGATCGCGAGACGCTCAAAACCGTCCCCTTCATTCCCGATCCTCTCTTCGACAAGGTGGAGATTGTCACGAGTCCCACGATCTACGACGTGGCGCATGAGGCGGGGCTGAAAACCGCTGGGGTCATCTGGCCGGCGTCCCGCCGCGCTCCCACACTGGATTGGCAGGTGCCGGATGTCTTCGATCAGGAAACGTGGGAAGACGCCTCCACGCCCTCGCTGCTGGAGGAGCTGAAGGCCAAAGGCATTCCCTACGAACGCCAGATGGAATGGTGCAAGGCCGGCACCCAGGGCAAGGCCATGCGGGACTGGATGTATGGCAGCATTGCCTCGCACGTCCTCGCGACTCACAAGCCGAACGTCCTCCTCCTGCACCTCGTGTCGGTGGATGCCATGGAACACGCCACCGGACGCCAATCGCCCGAGGCCTACTGGGCCTGCAACGACAGCGACCAGCGCATCCGCCAGGTGGTGGAAGCCGTGGAAGCCGCCGGCATGCGGGACCGCACGACCTTTTTTATCTGCGCGGACCACGGGTTCATCACCTATACCAAGCAGATCGCGGCGAACAACGTGCTCCGCGAGATGGGCCTGCGGAGCGGCCAGGGACTGAAGCTGGAACAGCAGGCTTATGTCCTTGGCCAGGGAGGCGGCGCGTTTGTTTACATCCTGGACGAAGCCAATCGCGACGAGATCGCCCAGAAGCTGGCGGAGAAGTTCAAGACGGTGGAAGGCGTGGAGGCCGTGATCGAACGCAAAGATTTCGCCGCCATGGGCCACCGCGATCCCACCGACGACCCGCGCGAGCCCGACCTCATGCTCAGCGCCGCGGACGGCTATTCGTTTTCTGGATCAGACGACGGTAAGGAGGTCATTTCCGAGACCGACGGGCCGAAGGGCTCCCACGGCTACCTGCACACTCACCCCCTCATGGGCGCCACCTGCGTAATCTCAGGGGCCGGAGTCAAAAAGGGCGTGGTGTTGGAAAAGGTCAGCAACCTGGATGTGGCCCCCACCATGGCGGCGCTCCTGGGTCTGGAGATGCCTTCGGCGGAAGGACGGGTGCTAGAGGAGATCCTGACTGGAGAGTAGCAGCGATACTAACAAACCGGCTAATAGCCGACCGTTTTTCGTTGCATCTCTTTTTACGTTATGCGAACACCGGGCATGATCTGGAGACTCCTTCCTTTGCTCACCCTTTTTGTAGTGGCGAGCTGCGGCCCAACTTATCAGGCAGACTTTCCAAAACCAATTTCTCCCACGACCGTCGGAGTCATCGATGACGAAGATTTTTCTGGAGACGAAGGATGCAAAACCGGGCTTCAGGCTGGTCTGCGCAGTCACGGATTTACAGTCGTTGATCCCGAGGTTGGCAGCCAAAATTCCACAAAACTGATCGTCAAATACCAAGACACCTGGATGTGGGATGTCGTCATGTATCTAAGGAAGCTAAACGTCACATTTCTGGATGCCAAAACCGGGAAAGTTAAGGGTAAAGCCTTTTACAAAAACTCTTACCCACACGGATTCGTTCCGTCCAGCAAGGTAGCTGAGCAACTCATTGAGATAGCAGGAGAACAGGGCGCGTTTGCTCAATGAGAGCTACTGACGCTGGTTAGCGTCACATTGTCTACCAAGAGGTCGCCCTCCATCCCGACGAGGATGACGAAGCGGGACTTCGCCACATCCAGCACGGTTCCGGTGGCGCTGAGAGGTTCAAGATCGTCGAAGCTGGCGGTCACGGCATTGCCCCGCAGCTCGATTTTTACGTGGTGCCAGGTGCCATCCGCCGGCGTGGCCGGAAGGTTGGCCAGGCGTTCCACCCGGTAAAAGGCCGGGTCGGCCAGTTGCTCCGGCGTGGGCGGGATGGCTTTGCCTCCGTTGGCGTCCCGCTCTTTTTTCTGAGCCAGCTTGGAGGCTGGGTCCCCACGATCTTGTGCCAGTCCAATTTGGGTAGGACCGGCTGAAAAGCGCAACAGGTGGGCCTGCCCGCTGAACTGGCTATCGCCATCAATCAAACAGAGGAAGTAGCCGGGCTTGGCGAACTTGAGGTCAAACTCCAGCGTCAGATCGTGAGCCGTAATTGGAACACCGATGGAGGGGCCATGGTGGTCGTCCGGCGCAGCCACGCCGCGAAGCGCGCCGTCGGCGATGGAAAAGGAATTCTTCCGGCCGCCGGGCTCCCAGTTTTGAGGGAGTGCTTCGCCGGAGAAAGTTTCATCAATCAAGACCGATTCCCCGGCTTGAAGGGCGGAAACGCACAGCAGGCCAGCAAAGACCCAGGCTCCTAAGAGGTAAGATTTCGAGAGATTCATGGAAGTTAGTGAGGTGATTACGAAATAGGTGGACGAAATTCGCGAGGATTCTTTTTCAAATTCAAGGCGCAAGGAGGGAGTTGAGCAAGCTCAACGACTGATCGAGCAACGCGGACATTGGAAAAGAAGACCGTGATCATGAAAATGTCCGAGCGAAGCGAGCAAATTTGCGGCTCCAAACCTTAGTTGATTTCGCCCAGATATTTCGCAATCACCACACTAGGGATTAATCCGCTGATAGGGGCTGGAAACGCTGAGCGGCAGTCCGTTCTGCGTTTGGGTGTGAAGCGTCAGGAAATCCAGCCGCTCCGGCACGCGATCCAGCGTGGCCTGGGCCTGGTATTGGGCGGGGCCGGTCTTCTTCATGGGTGTGGACTGCCAACTGTCATACTCAAACGGCAGGGTGAAGGACCGGTGGCGGTCCAGGCTCCACCAGAGGGCGTTGGCCTCCGGTTCGGTACCGTCTGGGAAAGTGACGGTCACCTCCAGGACACGGGAGTCCGCGTTCCAGGTGCTTTTGATGTTGGGCGCCGCGATGAAGTCCCGCGCATCGAAGAAATGATGCAGGGCAAAGCTGACGAAATTGTTCTTCACTTCATCCGTGAGCGGCACGCGCCGGGTGAAGCCCGCCGTGGCCGGGCCGCCGTGTTGTCCGCCAGGGATGATGCAGATGGGGAAGTCCGGGAAGCGTTTTCCGAGTTCCAGCAATTCGGGCGAGACGCTGTCGTTGGTGCCCACGTTGTAGAAAATCTCCAGGCCCCGTTTGCGTAACTCTTGGAGATAAGACGTGGTCCGGCACATGTCCCAGGACCGGGGCGTGAGGTCCGCGATTTCCTGCTCCGTCCAGCCGGCCTTTTGCGCCTGTTCCAGGGTGATGCGCTGATTCGCGCGGCGCCCGTCGCGTTCTTCCAGAGCCTGCTTGGTCTTGGCTGGCTCGAGCCCGAGCTTCCCGGCAGCGAGATCGGCGAAGAATTGTTTGTCTGCTTGAACCTGCCAGTCCGGTTCCGTGCCACGCACCACGGGTCCGCCGGGGTTTCCCAACGGTGGGGCCACCACGGGCATGATGGCGGTGAAGCGGCTATCTTGAATACCAGCCACGGCGGTGGCCACGCCACGCTTCGAGCCACCGGTGGCGAGCACTTTCTCCGGCTGGAACGCGTCCGGCTCCGCTGCCGCCGCCGTTAGGGCCCGCATCTGGCTCATGCCCCAAATCCACGCCGGGGTGTAGCGCACGTCCTTCGTCTTCAGCAGCCACTCGCGCATGCCATTGTGGAGCTGGCCCACGGGTTCCATGGCGTCGATAGTGCTCATGCCGATCAGGGCCACGCCCACGCCGTGTTCTTTCACCAGCATCAGTTCCGCTGGGGAAAGCCGCGCCGGCGCCTTGGTGGAAAGGCCCTGGTTCGCAACGAGCACATTCTTGCAGGGGCCGCCTTCGGCGGGTGCGCTGAGGGTGACAGGCAGGCGCACTTTCTGGCCCGGCCACCATTCGCAGACCGTGATCTCCACGAACTTCTGCCGCACGCCGGGTTCTCCGGGATAGGGCGCCCAGTCGCGCAGGACGGTGGTTTCCAGGTTCGAGGTGTCGCGAATGGCCGCCAGGTCGAAGAGCGGTTGGGCGGCGGCTTCCTCCGCGGAGGCGGCTCCGGTTACCGAGACAAGCATCGCTCCTAACAGGGCGAGGAAAAAGGATTGAGGACTTTTCATGGGGATTCGGGCTGGCGGTATGAAGGAAGGGGAAATCTCCGCCGGTTCTTTCCCCTTCTATTTCATGTCCGCCCGGAAAAGAAAAGTCCGCCGGGCACCGGGATCGCGTGACCCGGCGCGTTTGACGCTCACCCAACCGCGCGGCTGCCGCCTTTCCCTTTCCCTGTTCTCGGCTGGCGGCTGAGCTCCTTCGCCAGATGACCCAGAATGGTCAGCGCCCTCTCCACCGCTGGGGACCAGGGCATGCCACAGTTGATCCGGATGTAGTTCCGGAAACGGCCCTGGGGACAGAACACCGGGCCGGGACAAATACTGATGCCCGCCTCCAGGGCGCGGTGGCCGAGGTCGAAGGCCTCCACCCCATCTGGCAACTGCACCCAGAGGAAGAACGCCCCAGCCGGCTGGTTCACGGCGGTGCCTTCCGGAAAGGCCGCGCGAATGCCTTCGGCCATGCGGCTCATCTGAGTTTGGAAGGCCTGCCGGACCCGGCGCAGGTGCCGTTCATAGTAACCGCGCTCCAGGAAGTCCGCGAGCCCCGCCTGTAACACATGCGGCGTGGCCACGGTATTCACGTATTTCAGGCGGCGCACCCGCTCTGAATAGCGTCCCGGCACGATCCACCCGACGCGGAAGCCCGGCCCCAGGGACTTGGAAAACGAACCGCAGGAAATGACCTGACCGCCTTTGTCCCAGGCCAGCACGGGTTTGGGCCGCTGGGAGCCGAAGGGTAGATCGCCATACACGTCGTCCTCAATCAGGGGCACACCATAGTCGTCTAACAGAGACACCAACTTCGCCCGGCGCTGGGGTGACATGCAGGAGCCGTTCGGGTTCGCGAAGGACGGCACCTGGAGCACCGCTTTCACCGGGTAGTCTTCCAGGGCTTGTCCCAGGGCTTCCAGGTCCAGCCCGTGCTCGCAACTGCTGCCCACCGGCAAGGCGCGGATGCCGAGGCTCTCCAGGATTTCCAAGTGACCGAAAAAGGTGGGCGACTCCACGGCCACGATGTCTCCCGGCCGGGCCACGGCCCGGACCGCAAGGTTGATGGCCTCCATCGCGCCAATGGTGATCAGAACTTCTGCCTCCGCCACGCGGCAGCCCACGTCGGCGAAGCGCTTGCTAATCTGATGCCGCAGGTGGGCGTCCCCCGCGCCGATGCCGTAGCGTCCCAGCATACCGGGATCGTTCCGGGCGGCGGCGGCCACGCAGCGGGAAAGCTGTTCGGTGGGAAAGAGCGCCTCCGCGGGAAGCGCGGCGCCGAAGGGCACGACGTCTTGCCGGGACGCATCCTTGAACACCCGGGCCACCGCGTCGGACACGCCGACTTCGGTGGGAGTGGCTTCCACCACGGGGTTCTCCGGAAGCGGCGCGGCCGCTGGCGTGGCGGCTGACACAAAGTAGCCACTGCGGGGCCGAGCCTCGACCAGCCCCTTCGACTCCAGCAGCCCGAAAGCCTGCAACACAGTGCCGGGACTAACGCGCTCCCGGGAACAAATCTGGCGGACTGACGGCAGACGGTCGCCAGCCAGGAAGGAGCCCTGAGCGATGGAGTCCTCCACCTGCCGGGCCAGGCGTTCATAGACGGGCGGTTCCAGGGTTTCCAGTTTCATGACCCGGACCAGCTTAGCGCAAACCAGTGAGAGTAACAGTAACAGAAAAGGACAAATGTAACTGTAACAGATGCCCAGCCGTTACCCTGTTACACCCACCTTTTCAGCCGTCTGTGTCTGTCTGAAACCGGGGCGCCGGGCTACTTTTGCCCGCCATGAAAAAGACATCACTCCGTCAATCGCTCGGTTTCTTCTCCGGCCTCTTTCCGGACGTGAAACTCATCGTCGATCCCGAACAGAAAGCCGCCGCGCCGGCTCGCGGGCGCAGCATCCGCATCGGCATCAACCGCACGCTGGACCTGCCGGTCCGGGACCGGGACGGCGGCGCTCATTGATTTTCAGGGAGCGTCGTCCCCAGTTCGCGGAAGATTCTCAATCCCCCAACCCGGTTTCGTAGACGAACCAGGCGGGGTTCAGTTCCTCCATGCCTTCGCGGAGTTTGTCCAACTCTTCGGCGGGGCCGTGAACTTCCAGCCGGGTCAGGTCCGAGTTTTTCAGGGCCTGGCCGAGGAGTTCGCCCACGTTTTCGAGATGCAGGGCCACGCCTTCGGCCCCGATGTAGGCCTCCCGGCAGAAGATCTCGTCACCGTTGATCGTGAAACCGTAAAACAGACACAGATCCTCCGTGGAGGTCTTTGCCACGAATTTCGGCAACAAGGCTTTGAAGGTATTCAGTTCGCCCGGATGAGCTTTGAAGTAGGGGTGCAGACTGACGGTGTTTGGGGGAAGTTTTTGAGACATGGTCCTTCCAATCTTCGATCTGCCCGCCGGATTTCAAGACCCAATCCTGTCTTCACAAGTTTCGTACCCGGGATATTTGTGCTCGCCGGGAAACCGGGTTCCAGAGAAAATATCGCCAAGATCGGGGGTACCGCGCGTAACACGCTAAGTCCGGATCTGACGGTAACTCATCACCTCACACCAACCATGCTCAAAGATTTTCGCGATTTCATCCTGAAAGGGAACGTGCTCGACATGGCGGTGGGCATCATCATCGGCGCGGCGTTTGGCACCGTGGTGAAGTCCCTGGTCGACAATGTCATCATGCCGCCCATCGGTCTGCTCATCAGCGGTATCGACTTCAGCAAGCTGAAGTGGGTCATCGGCTCCACCACCAAGGGCGAAGGCGCCGACGCCGTCACGCAGGAAGTGTCCGTCAACTATGGCACTTTCATCAACGACCTGATCTCTCTGATGATCGTGGGATTCTGCGTGTTTCTCCTGACCCGCGCCTACATGAAGGCCCGCGCCATGATGGAAGAGCAGGAGAAAAAAGATCCCGCCCCGGAGGAAGCGCCCGCCCCCAGCGAAGACGTGAAGCTGCTGACGGAAATCCGCGATCTGCTGAAGGCCCAAAGCGGCAAACCCTGAACCAGCGGCTTCCCCGCTCCCTCCTATTTCCGGACCACCGCCAGCCAGTCCTCCGTGGGATCGGCGGGCGGGTCACCCAGCTTGGCTTTTCCGCCGCCGCGGACGCTGGCGACGGACCCGGAGGCCAGTTCGCCGCCCTCGCGGGGATTGAACCACGCCACCTGGAAGTCTCCTTCCGCGCCGGAGAGATCCAGTTCCGCAGTACCGCCGCTGGGTAAGTAGACGAGGTAGAGTTCTCCGGGCTTCGCGAGACAGTAGCGGCTGTTCTTATTTTTCGCGTTACCCACCAGAGCATCCGCGTTGGTCATGTCCCAGAAGGGAATCCCGTTGGCGGGGAAGAACTCCAGCGCGATGCGGCAGTAGTCCCAAGACCGGTCGCGGCTCCGGTAGTCTTCGCATATCAGGTCGTTCTCCGGCAGCTTGTATCCGAAGTAGTACTCCACCCCGCCGCCGCCCGCCATCAGGGTGCCCCAAAGGCAGAGCTTGCGCACGTCATGCAGGGTATACGTGTTGCCTTTCGGCATCTCACCTTCCCCATTGTGCCCCTGGTAGCCAGGGTCCGGCGGCACGCCCATGGAGGCGGGGTTTTGCTCGTCATTGGCGACGACCCACGGCTTGCCGGCTTCGGCGGAGGCCCGTACCCACTTCAGGGTTCGCTCATGAGCCTGGTCCCAGGAATTCTGCAAGGAGGCACCCGTCAGGTCTGACTGATCGCCCAGGAGTTCCGGGTAAACCCGGTCCTGCCAGTTTGGGTAAGTATGAATGACAATGTGGTGCGTGTAGGGGTCCGTCTCCCGGAGGTACCGCGCCATGTCGCGCTGCTCTTCGGCGGACTGGGTGTTTTCCTCCCCCAGGTTCCAGTTTAGCGCTAACAAGTGTCCAAAACGGGCGATGATCTCCCGGCAGTAGAGCTTTCGCTCCGGCCCCAGCTTTCCGCCGTCCAGGGCGGTGGGGATCTTTGCGTCCCTCGCCTCGTGGCCCGCGCGGTTGTCGTCCATCTCGGTTTCCTGGAGCTTGAAGTGACAATAGATCCCGGAGGCATTGGCGTGTTCGAAAACGATGCCCCACTGGTCGAGCTTCGAGCAGTCGTAGTGCTGTTTATCGTCCCGGGCGACGAAGGGCCAGACGTCGTCGCCGTCGCCTCCCGCGTTGTAGGGTATGAAGGAAAAGGCGTTCACGCCTTTCGCGGCCAGGTAATTCAACGCCCCGATGAGGCCTTTGCCCTTGCCGTCTTTCCAAGTTGGATCCCCCTCGCGCCAGTCTCTCACATGGGGCTCCCAGGTCTTCAGGGGGACATTCTTTTTGTTCGCCACCGTGTTGTCGAAGCTGGCGTAGGCCAGCAGTGTTTCCGGCGCGTCGGGGCCCGCCTTCAGGAAATACTCTCCCGTCCCGGCGAACTGGAGGTAATGTTTCCCCACATACTGGAGCCGTCCCTTGCCGCGAAAATCGCGCCCGGCCTTGTCCGTGGGAGCCACTTCAAAACTACCGGTCTGACCGTCAAACGGCGCCACGGGCGTGCCCGGTTTTCCTGACACGGCCACCTGATCTCCTTTCACGAACTCGACGCGGTAGTCCCAGCGGCCCGGCGCGTCCGGCGCCAGGTGGACCCGCCAGATCCGCCCGCTGTCCGCTGAGGTTTCGCCCGCGTTTCCATCCGCCGCGAAGTAGCCGGGCACGGCGTAGCGAAAGCCGCCCCCCTCGTGGGTGAAGACCACGGTCATGCGGTAGTCCGTGAAGGGATTCGGAGCGGTGTCTGTTTCCCGGGCAAAAGGACCGGACAGGTCCAGCGTTACCTTGTGCCACTGCTTCAGCTCGCCGAGGACCTTCACGCTCCCGTCTCCGTCCACGCTTCCGGCCGCCGCGTCTTCAACTGCCTCCGCCGGCGGGGGACCCGCCACCATGCAGGCCGCCACCATGAATACCAGACCAGCGCAACCGGAGAGCAGACGGCGCGCCCCAACACCACAAGGGATTGACCGGGGGGACATATTTTGGCCAAAATCTCACGCGGGCCGCTCCGCTGTCAACCGGCATTCGCGAACGTCTCCCCGCCGGAAGCTTTGCCGAGCCGCGCCCGTTACAAAAAGGGTAAAAACGTGCACTCGCCAAATGGCCGGGGAACGTTTAGATAAGAGCACCTATGGCACTGGTAGAAGAAGAAAACGTCGTCTGGGAAGCTACGCCTTCCCAAATCATGAACCTTCCCGCGTTCATTCTGGGGTCCATCATCGCGGCCGCGGCCACGGTGGGCAGCGTGCTGCTCCTCCCCGTCGCCGGACCGCTCTTTCCCGCAATCGTCGCGGGCATCTGGATCGTCTGCCTCTTCCCTTGGCTCGCGAAGGTCATTAGCACGAAGTTTTACAACTACCGGCTCACCTCTCAGCGCTTGAAAGTCGCCACCGGCGTCTTCAGCCGCCACACGGATGTTTTGGAGCTGTACCGCATTAAGGACATGTCTCTCAAGCAACCCTTCATCATGCGCCTCTTTGGCCTGAGCAACGTCATCCTGCTCACCTCCGACCGCACCACGCCGGAAGTGGAACTCAAGGCCATTCGCAAAGGCGAGCAAGTCTCCACCACTATTCGCAATCTCGTGGAAACACTCCGCGATTCGAAACGCGTCCGCGAAGTGGACTTCGAAGGGGACGAAATGGACGACGGCGATTTCGAGGGCGGCCTCTGAGAGTTTAGCGCCTCTCGCAAGAACTCCACATTCCGCCTGCATTTTCCGATTCGTTTGAGAGGCACGGCAAGTCTGGCGCGGCCCAATAGAGCCGCGCCTTTCTTATAGGGTGCCTGGCCGTTTGCCGGGCCAACACTCACGGGGCAGCGGAACCTTGCAATCTCCCCCGCCCCGGCGCACAGTCCTCCCCTGATGCTCACCCGGGTCAACTCAGCCGCTCTTCATGGCGTGGATGCGCTGGGAGTGGAGGTGGAGGTAAACGAAGCGCCGGGCGAAACGAAGATGTTCCTCGTCGGCCTGCCGGACGTGGCGGTGCGGGAATCTTTGGAGCGGGTGTGGACGGCGCTTTCCAACAGCGGCTACGAGCGCCCGCGCGGGAAGACCACCATCAACCTCGCTCCCGCCGATCTCCGCAAGGAAGGCCCCAGCTTTGACCTGCCCATCGCCGTGGGCATGATCGCCCTGCGCGAGGAACTTCAGGAGGGCGCCTTGGAGAAGTGCGCCATCGTCGGCGAACTGGCTCTGAACGGAAAGGTCCGCCCCATCAAAGGCGTGCTGCCGCTGACGCTCCAGGCGCGGCAGGCCGGGCTGAAAGCCATCCTGGTGCCGGAGGCCAACGCGCGGGAAGCCGCCATCGTGGACGGCATCTACGTCTATGGCATTCCCAACCTCCGCGCCGCCGTCGATCTCCTGAAAGGCGAGGGCAACATCAAACCCGAAGCCGTCGACCGCGAGGCGCTCTTTCAGGAGAAGCGGAACTACGACATCGATTTTTCCGACGTCAAAGGCCAGGCCCATGTGAAGCGTGCCCTGGAAGTGGCCATTGCCGGAAGCCACAATGCGCTCATGCTTGGCCCGCCCGGCACGGGGAAGTCCATGCTGGCCAAACGGCTCGTCACCATCATGCCCATGATGTCGGAGACGGAAGCCATCGAGACCACCAAGGTCCACAGCGTGGCGGGCCTCATCGATGCCAAGCACTCCCTCATGGCCACCCGCCCCTTTCGGGCGCCGCACCACACGATCTCCGACGCGGGCCTGCTCGGCGGCACGAGCAACCCCATACCCGGCGAAGTCAGCCTGGCGCACAACGGCATTCTCTTTCTCGACGAGTTGCCGGAGTTCAAACGCTCCACCCTGGAGGTGATGCGCCAGCCGCTGGAGGACGGGAAGGTCACGATTTCCCGCGCGGCGGGCAAGTTCACCTTTCCCAGCCGTTTCATGCTCATCGCCGCGATGAATCCGTGCCCTTGTGGCTACCAGGGAGACCCCAAGCGCGAATGCCGCTGCACGCCCATCCAGATCTCCCGCTATCGCCAGCGCATCTCCGGTCCCCTGCTCGACCGCATCGACCTGCACGTGGACGTGCCCGCCGTGGACTACAAGGAACTCTCCGGGAAATCCGCCAGCGGCGAACCCTCCGCGGACATCCGCGCCCGGGTCGAGGCCGCAAGAGAGGTTCAACAAAGACGCTTTGCCAAGCACCCTGACACGGCCACCAATTCCGCCATGCCCACCAAGCTGGTCCGCCAACACTGCCAACTGGACCAGGAAAGCGACGCCCTCCTGGAACAGGCCATGGACAACCTGAACTTCTCCGCCCGCGCCCACGACCGCATCCTCAAAGTCGCCCGCACCCTGGCGGACTTGGATCATTCAGAAAGCATCCGGTCCGAGCATGTGCTGGAAGCGGTGCAGTATAGAACGCTGGACAGGAATCTGTGGGTGTGATTCGAGCAAACTGGCTGCCCTCATAGATCATCTGGAGCCGCGTCTATTATGCCGCCTTCAGTTTCCTTACTGAAGTGACACCAAGAATCACAAACAACGTCCCCCCTTTGAAGGAAAAGAAGTATCCGGTGACATTGGTGGCGATGGAGGCAATGAGAAACACCACTGCCCAGCCTTTCTGATCCTGCACCGCCAGCCAGCCGCCCACCATAACGAGACCGGCGGCGAGCCCGAAGAGACTCACCAAAACGTGAAGGAGAGTGAAGGCATTCGTTGATCCAGGTATATAGTTAGCTTCACCCACAACCAATTTAGTGATGGTGATCCCGGAACAAAGGCTTCCACTTCTTTGGAACCCCAGAACCAAACCCAAAACATGACCGCGCCGGTGGAGAGAATCCATGGAGGCCCCGGACCGGTGGTCACGGAACGTTCCTCGAAAGCGGCTGGCACAAAACTACACCAGCGGCGTTTCGTTCGGCGAATGACAGGAAATCAATTTTTCCCGCCGGGCGGCCGCGAGGCTGGATTCCCCATCCGCCAGTCCGCCCGGCAGAGGCCGAGCCGAAACGCGGTGTTCATTCCTCCAGCGTCGCCAGGCTGATGCCCAATTCGTCGAGCTTTGCTTTGAAGTGGTCGAAACTCTCTGAGTTGACCCAAGTGGCGGAATAGCGGCCGTCGGCGTCTTCGGACAGGGTGATGAGTTGCAGTCCCTTACCCGTCAATTCCTGGTGTTTGGACAGCAGGTAGTCTTCTGGCATCAGGCAGTAGAAGTAGTAGCCGAGCCGCTCCGGCTTTTCGATCAGGAGGACGCGGGACTCCCGCTTCCGGTTGATCTCCTGATAGATGGGAAACTTTTCCTGCCGTTCCACGAAGTCGCCCACGTTGTTGGGGTCCATCCACTCCGTGAACAGCGGCTCCCGCACATCGTCCTTGGCGCGATCCAGCCGGGACTCTTTGATCCGGGGCCGGGCCTCGACAGGAGAAGAACAAACGGCGCCCAGAAGAATCAATGGCAACAGGACGCGAGAAAGCGCAAGGCAACGAAAGTGCGCGAAGGGTTTTTCGGACATGGCGAAACGAGGGGTTAATGAGGGTTTCCCGTCTATAACGGTTTGCCCCTCATTTCCCTTAGCGGAAGATTCGTGGGACCGTTGAAAACAGCCGGGGGTTCTTCCCCGATTTGAATCGGAATTTCCTTTCCCGTCAAGCCCGGCTTCTGGCGAAAAGAACTCGCTCCGCGCCAAGCGGTGAAACCCCTACCCGCGTATGATGAGAAACAGCCCCGTGCCCACCAGCACCGTGCCGGCGACGCGGTTCAGTCCGGTCATGAGCCGGGTGTTTTCGAACCAGCGGCGGGCCCGGTCCGCCAGCCAGGCATAGGTCAGTTTCACCCCACAAATGACCACCGTGGCCAGCAGCATGATCGTCAGGGCATCGGTCATGGAGATCTCTGACAGATCCAGGTAGGCCGGGAACAGGCCCATGTAGAAGAGGATGGCTTTCGGGTCCCCCATGGTGATGAGCCAGCCGCTGAGAAAACTGGACAGGCGGGAGTGACGGGTTCGCTCGCCAGGCTCGGTCCCCAACGCAGGGGGTCTGGCCTTTGCCCGCCAGGCGCTGATTCCCATCCAGACCAGAAAGCCGCCACACAGAAACTTCACCACCACGTAAAGCGGTCCCATGGTCTCCGCGACGGCGTCCAGGCTGTAGAGAGCCACCAGGATGAAGACAAAGTCGCCTAACAAAATACCTCCCACCATACAAAGCCCATGACTGAACCCAGCGGTCAACGAGCGCGCCACCACGGCAAAGTCGCTGGGCCCCGGCACGGCGGAAAGGACCAGCATGGTCACGAAGAGGGCGACTACGTTTTCTGCGGTCATAAGAAAGGGGCCCTACCTTTCACCCTCCGTTCCGGATGACAAGCGTGATCGCGTCGCAGGTGCCCGGAAGTCAATCCGCGGTGAGACCAGGCAGTGGGGACAAACCCAATTGCCACTCTGGATAAGCAACTCAGCTGGTTTCACCGCCAGGGCATGATACCTTCGAAAGAGATGTCATCTTTCTCCGTGGACGGCTTCGAAATCCACCGCCAGATCCTGGATCCGGCGGGCCTCTCTGTCCTGCGCGAAACCGTGGCTGATCTAGCTCACCAGTCCCAAGCCGCCTGCATCCGCCATCTCCGCAGCCGGTCCGAAGTCATCGACCGCCTCTCCCACGACTCGAGCCTGACTCGGCTGCTCCCTCCCGGCCTTTTGCCAGTGAGAAGCATCCTGTTTGACAAGACCCCTGAAGAAAATTGGCCCGTTGCCTGGCATCAGGACCTGACCATCGCCGTGGATCGAAAGGTTGAGGTTCCGGGTTATGGCTCCTGGTCGATCAAAGACGGCGTCACTCACGTCCAGCCTCCCATTCCGCTCCTGGAGTCCATGGTGACTCTGCGCCTTCACCTGGATGACACCTTCGAGGACAACGGCGCCTTGAGGGTGATTCCGGAGAGCCACCGCCATGGGAAGATTGCTCCGAATGAAATGAAAGCGTCTACCCGCCAGAGTGCCGTCACTTGCGAATGCGCGGCGGGTGACGTGTTGCTCATGTCGCCGCTGCTGCTTCACGCTTCGGGCCGGTCCCGGAAGCCAAACCGGCGGCGGGTGATTCACCTGGAATATGCGCCCATTGAGGAACTGGATGAAGCGCTGGGTTGGTTTGAAGCCCACCCTCGCGCTCTCACCCCCGTGGACTGAAATGCGCCATGTCCGGCTATTGCCTTGATTTCCAACTTCGTTTTTACTGGAGCATCGCGCCATGAAAACCTCCCCCCTACTCCGCCTTGTTTCCATCTCTCTTATCGGCCTTGTCTCGTCCGGCATGCTGGTAGGCACGGTCAACGCCGCCGGCCCGGAAGAACGCGTTCTCTTACCCACGCCAGAGGGCGCACCGGACGGCTGGTCCGTGACGGCGCCGCGCGAAGAGATCGCTCCCGCTTTTTCGTACACCGCCGCGGAAAAGGGCTCGGGCACGTTTGAGATTACCGATCCAGGTCAGAACCCTGGCGTCCTGGGAGGATGGGTGAAGACTTTTCCGGTGGAAGGCGGCGCCTACTACCGCTTCGCGGCGCGGCGGCTGGCGGAGAATCTGGAACACCCCCGGCGCGGCGCGGTGGCGCGCATTGTCTGGCTGAATGAAAAGGGCAGCCTGGTGGATACCCAGGAAAAGGTGAACGACGCCTACTTCGGCACCAGCGTCACCCGGGCCCGGCCGGAGTTCCCACGCGACTGGGAATCCGATGACGCTGGCTGGGTCCGCGTGGAGGATACCTACCTGGTCCCCGAGGACGCCACCCAGGCCCAAGTGGAAATGCAACTGCGCTGGGCTCCAGGCGGCACGGTGCGCTGGAAAGACTTTGTCTTTGAAAAAGCGGAAGCGCCCAAGCCGCGCAAGGTGAAGCTGGCCACGGTCCACTACCGCGCCAGCGGGAACGCCACTCCCCTGGAGAACTGCCAGGCTTACGCTCCCTTCATCGCCGACGCGGCGGGCCAGGGCGCGGATCTTATCGTGCTGCCGGAGTATCTCAGCTGCCAGCGCCTGCCGGGAAATCTGACGGACCACGCCGAGCCGGTCCCCGGACCCTGCTCCGAATATCTTGGCTCACTGGCCGCGAAATACGACACCCACATCGTGGCCGGCCTTCTGGAACGGGACAGCACTCTGGTGTACAATGTGGCGGTTTTGCTAGGACCGGATGGCGAGCTGATCGGGAAGTACCGCAAGGTCGCCCTGCCCCGGGAAGAGATCGAACGCGGCATCTCTCCAGGGCACGAATACCCGGTCTTTGACACCGCTTTTGGCAAAGTGGGCATGATGGTGTGCTACGACGTGTTTTTCCCTGAAGTGGCCCGGCGTCTCACCATGAACGGAGCGGAGATCATCGCCCTGCCCATCGCGGGCGGAAATCCGGAGCTGGCCCAGGCGCGTGCGATCGAAAACCACGTCTATCTCGTCAGCAGCACCTACACCGGTCACGAGAACGACTGGATGAAGTCCGCCATCTGGGATCACGAAGGCCGCCGCCTGGCGGAGGCGCGGGAATGGGGGCAGGTGGTGATCAAAGAGGTGGACCTGAACGAGCGCACCTACTGGTACGGCTTGGGAGACTTCCAGGCCCGCATCGAACGCGAACGGCCGGTGTGGGACGCGGCGGAGTAAGGGCTGCCCCTACCTTCTCCCACCCTCAGAGGAGATCCGCTGGCATCTATTTTCCCGACTTCTTCCGAGGGGACCGCGCATGGCCGTGCCGACGCCTCCCGCTTTGACAGAAGAGGGTTTGGCCACGAAGGGAATGGGCGACCCAGGTCCGTGCCCGCAGCGGACGCCCCAGCCATGGAAGACGCTCCTCCCCAGCCAGATTCACCCGGTACCCCACCCACCGCCGCTCAGGTGGTGGAAGCCCTCAAGGCCGCCGAAACCTTGCTTCAATCCGGCAAAGGTGGCGACGCTCTGAACCAAGCCGCCGAAAAGGCGGACACCGCCGTCCGGCTACTGGAGTCGGCGCTCGAAACCGGGCCCTCCGGCGACGCGGATCCAAAGGAAAGGGCCGGGCTCTACCGGCTCCTGGCCTCGGCCTGGACGACGCGCGCCCATGTGGCGCGGGAGCGGTCCGCCCTGGCGGAAGCGATCGGCAACGAAGCCGGAGCGGAAGCCCCCAAGCCGCGCCAGGACGCCCTGAACTTTTATGACCGGGCCCTGGAAGTGCTGGACCGGTTCCTGGTTCAGCCCGCGGAGGCGACGGGCGCCCCCGTTTCTCCGGAGATTCTGAACCAGAAAGGCAACATCTGGACCAACCGGGGCCTCACGCTGGCTGGCGGCCAGGAACCGGAAGACCTCCGGGAAGCGCTACGCTGTTTCGACGAAGCCGTCGCCGCGCGCTCCGCTCTGCCACTGGACGAAAAGATCGACTACCGCTGGGGCCTTTCCGCCGCCTGGATGAACCGGGCCGACACCTTGGCGCGCCTGGGCGATGGGGAAACGGAGGGTCGCAGTTTTCAGCAGGAGAGCCTGAGGAGCTTTGACGAAGCCGTGAGCCATCTGCGGCAGCTTCCGCTCGACCGGTCCCCTTCCTTTCGCTCCCGCCTCGGGGTCGCCTGGATGAATCGCGGCCTGGTGGCGTTGCGGGGACAGGAGATGGATGCCCCCACGCTTCAAGATGCCTTGCGTTGCTTTGACGAGGCGTCCTCCGTCCTGCGCGCATCCAACACCCCGGACCATCCGGAGCATGCCCGCACCCTGGCCTGCGTCCTGATGAACCAAGGCACCGCCCAACTTTCGTGCGATCCCCCGCAAGCCGCCGCCGCCGCCCAGAGCGCGCGGGAATGTCTCGCCCTGATCGCCGGCGTGGAAGAGAACGACCCCATGATCGCCGACTTGGGTCTGAGGGCCAGGATTAGCTTTTGCCGCGCCACCGGATGGCTGCTCGATCATGCCGGAGAGAATGGTTCCGATGCCGGCGCGAATTCCGGCGAAAGTTTTGACGACCGGATAGATGCCGCCACCGATACCGTGGAGGAAGGCCTGGCACTGGAGCGGCACTGGGAGCAGCGTGGCCTGAAAGCCTACCGGCCCCTGGCCTCCGAGCTGTTCCTTTTCGGCGCGCGCGCCTACCGGCTGCGTCAGCCCCAGTTCCTGGCCGAGTATCTTTTGGAAGCGCTGGACCCGGAGCGCTCCCCCGGCGCTCCCGCTGACAGCCGCGAGATGCACGACATCGCGGTGGAGGAGATCACTCAGGCACTGGTGGCCAGCCAGCAGAAAGGCTTTTCCAACTTCGGCGACGGAAAGTTCGACCAGTCACTGGAAATCCTGGACGATCTTCGCGCCGCGCACGCGGCGCTGAAAGCGCTGTGGGAAGCGCACGGTTCCCCCGCCTGAAAAAATTGGCGGCCCCGGAAAACCCGAGGGTCTTCCGAGGCCGCCGCGCCACCTAAACGCAGGTCTGGTCATTACCCACGTAGAGTCGTTATGTCAGGGAGAAAGCGTTCTTAGAGGTTACCGCTTAGGATTCCGGTTATGTTTACATCTCAGCCCACTCGCGCAGGAGATTGTGATACACGCCGGTCAACTGCACGGCGGTTTTCTCGGCTACTTCGTTGTCCGGCAAGTCTCGCCCCAGCCGCTGGATCGCCAGGTCGAGGTCGAACATCAGCGAACGCCGCCCATCGTTGCGGATCATGCTTTGCAGCCAGAAGAAGGAGCAGATGCGCGCGCCTCTGGTCACCGGCGTGACGTGGTGCAGGCTGGTGGACGGGTAGAGCACCATGTGTCCGGGCGGCAGCTTCACGCGATGTACGCCATAGGTATCTTCCACACAGAGTTCACCGCCGTCGTATTCGTCCGGACCGGTGAAGAAGAGCGTGGCGGACAGGTCCGTGCGAATGCGGGCGCCGGAACCCGGCACCTGCCGGATGGCATTGTCCACATGGGTGCCGAAGGACTGTCCCCCCGTGTATTTGTTGAACAAGGGAGGGAAAACCTTCAGAGGCAAAGCCGCCGCCAGAAAGAGCGGGTTCTTGCCCAGGGCCTGCACGATCATGCCGCCCAATTCCTTCGCCGCCGGGTGGCCCTCGGGAATCTGTAAATTGTCCTTGGTTTTGGCGGACTGATGGCCGGCCGTTACCCGGCCATCAGTCCATTCCGCCTCATCCAAGAGCTTTCTGGCTTGGGCTACCTCCTCACCGGCAAGCACATCTGGAACCGTAATCAGCATGACAATATGGTTACTTTAATCAACTAAGCTTACGCGAAACCATCCGGCTTAGAAACGGAGGGTGCCGGACACCACCACGGAGCGGCCATTGCCGGGGATGAAGTGGCCGCCGCCCACGCGGTCGATGTATTCCTCATCCGCGATGTTGTGGACGTTCACCTGGACGGTGAAGTTTTCGTTCACCTCATAGCCCACCACGGCGTCCCACACCCAGTAGGAAGGCGCTTCACGGACGTTGGAGGTATTGTTAAACCGGCTGTCCACGAACTGAGGTCCGCCACCGATGAAGAAGCCGCCTGGCAGGTCCACCACGGTCCACAGGCCCAGGGAATGTTCCGGGGTGTTCGACAGCCGCTGACCGACTTCGTCCGGATTTCTGGATTCGGTCACTTCGCCGTCCAGGTAGGTGTAGCCACCGAAGATGCGCCACCAGTCGGTGATGGAGCCGGCCACGCCTAACTCAAAACCACGGACACGCTGCTCGCCATCCAGGACAATGGTGTTTGTCGGGTCGGCGGGATCGGTCGTCCGGGCATTGGTCTTCGTGGTCTGGAAGAGAGCCGCGGAGAGCTGGAGCCGGTCATTGAAGACGTTCCACTTGGTGCCCAACTCGAAGGTCTCGCTCTTCTCGGGATCCACTTCGAAGGTCGCGCCACCGCGCCCACCGGAGCTGAGGGTCAGCTGTTCCCCTGAAGGGTTAAAGGACGTGCCCCAGCCAAAGTAGATGCTGGAGTCTTCCGTCGGCTTCAGGACCACCGCCGCGCGGCCGCTGGTCATCTCATCCACCCGGCTCAGCGTTTCGGATCTGCCGGACGCATCACGGGAGGTGAAGTCCAGGTCGAAGTTGTCATAGCGGACGCCACCCGTGACTTCCAGCCATTCGGTGATCTCCACGGTGTCGAACAAGTAGAGCGACGTGGTTAGAGACTCGGAGTAGCTCTTCGCTCCGGTCCGGTAAGCGGATCCGCTGACGGGATCGAAAGGCGTGGGATTGAAGAGATCCGTGTCCGGTACAAACCGCTCCTCCCGGCGGTGACGCTCGTACTCTTCGTAGGCGACTTCCACCCCGAAAATGGCGTCGTGCGCGAGCGGACCGGTGTCGAAGGAGAGCAACAGATCGGCTTGGTTGACGATAAAGAGGTTCTCCTCGTCCCGGTCTTTCCAGTCGTCGCGGCGGATGCCGGCTCCAATGCCGTTGAAACGCGGCGCCGAGATGACAGAGTCCCGCTTTGTCTGACCGATGCGGAACTGATCGCGGAACATGACGGAGTCGCTGATATCGTATTCGAAACGAAGCGAACCCATGATCGTTTCCGTCTCTTCATAGTCGCGGTTCACGCTGCCGTAGTAGCTGTCGAACGGCACCGGCGCCGGTTTGTCGATGTAAGGCGTCAGGCGCGGATCGCTCACGGAGGAGGGCACCCACGGAATGCCGTAGTCGGGTTGATTGTCTTCCTCCAGGTAGAAGAAACTCAGGAAAAGACGGGCCTTGGATTCTCCTAACACAGGTACCACCGTCTTACCCGACGGGTCCACCTCTTCACCCACCACATGTTCGCCCAGGCCGAAGGCCAAAGACCCGGCCACGCCCCAGCGCTCGTTGGACACTTCGTCGCGGCCCGGAACGTCGTAGCTGGTGTACATCGTGTTCAGGCGGAAGGCGGCGCCGTCGAGACCGGGAATCGGCTCATTGATGTCCAGCGTGCCCCGGTAGTAGCTGTCCGTGCCGACGGACTGCACCGTTTCGACGAAGGGATCGAGCCCGGCTTCTTTGCTCACCAGGTTCACCGCGCCACCCGTGACGCCACGGCCAAAGGTGGAAGACGCGGGGCCCTTGGCCACTTCCACCTGTTCCAGGTTAAAGGAATCCCGGCTGTAAGCGCCGAAGTCGCGAATGCCGTCCACGAAGATGTCCGTGCGGGCGTTGAAGCCGCGGATGGAGAGGTTATCCCCGGCGGGCTGGCCGCCCTCTCCGGCCTGGATGCTGATGCCGGACACATTGCGCAGCACGTCGCGCAGCGTGGTGGCGTTCTGCTCTTCCATCACTTCCTTCGGGACGATGGTGATGGTCTTTGGCACGTCCACCAACGGCTGGGTGTACTTCGGCGTGGAAAGCACATCCGGCTTGTAGAGGGTGTCGACCATGCCTTCCACGGTGTACTCGGGCAGCACCGTGGAGTCATCCGCCTCGGCCGGGGCGTCTTCGGCGTCCGCTCCGGTGGGAATAGCAAAGTTTCCGGCGGCGCAAAGGACCGTGGTCACAGCCAGTCCTTCGCGGGTGAACTTCCGGCTGGTGAACCGCAGGCTTTCGGGAGCGACCCCAGGTTTGTTCGCGTTTGTTTTTGGTCTCATGGAGTTAGTGGAGTGTGTGTGATGGGAAATTCTGGCAGCTGAAAAAGGGGTGGCTTCTTTCGTTGATACCGGGACCTAGTCTCAATTACTACCAAGGAGAAAAGGCCGTGTTTGCGATGTTGTCTGTGATAATGGGATTCACTCTCAATTAATCAACCTCTTAGTCTGGCGCTTCCTTGTCATTATTTGACGGTGGTTTTACCCGCCTGATCCCGGTGAGTTCTCCCCACAATCCCGGGACCTGCCTTGATTTGAGCGAATGCAGCCCAAGTGTCAATTACTTATTGAAAATGAATCTCATTAGCATTAACAAGCGCCAAGTTTCAATTTTTTCTTTCGACCACCGGTCCGCGCTTTTTAACCCTACTTTCTCTCTCCCACCAACCTTCGCCTCGCATGAGTATCCAACCGCGAAAGATCATTTTCTGGGTTCACTTGATTGCCGGCTGCGCCGCTGGCGCCGTCATCCTGTTGCTTGCTGGAACGGGCCTGATCCTGGCCTTTGAGAAGCAGATTGTCGCCTGGATGGAACGGGATCTCCGGGTGGAGGCGCCCGCGACGAACCCCGGCGTTGAGCCCGAAGGTCCCCTGCCGATTTCCCGTTTGATCGTGAAGGCCGCTACCGCCTATCCGGACGCGCCGCCATCCAACCTGACGTGGACCGCGGGAGACGGGCAGCCCGTGGCGGTGCGCTATGGGCGAGAGCACCTGGCTTTCTTCAACCCCTACACGGGAGAGTCTCTCGGCTCCGGAGCGGAGACGGCCCGCGCGTTCTTTCACGACGTGCTGGAGCTTCACCGCTGGCTCCTTCTTCAGGATGAGGCGCGCGACACGGGGAAAGCTATTACCGGCGCCGGGTGCCTGATCTTCCTGGGACTTTCCCTGACGGGCCTGGTGCTCTGGTGGCCCAAAAAATGGACCCGCAAGAACCTCGCCAATATCACGGTCCCCCGCTGGACCCGGAACCCCAAGGCCCGGGACTGGAACTGGCACAATGCTTTCGGGTTCTGGATGACGCCGCTCTTTCTGATCATTACCGTTACCGGCCTGATCATGTCCTACACCTGGGCGAACCGTCTGCTCTTTCAACTGGCGGGTAGCGAGCCGCCGCCGCCCCGGGAGCGGCGGGGTCCTGGCGGCCCCGGCGGCCCCGGGGGTGCACGGCCCGGTGGCGAGGTCAGGAAGACCGGTCAGGCCGCAGCGGAAGACACTACCGACTACGAGGCCTTCTTCGCCAAAGTAACGGAAGCGCATCCTGACTGGAGAACCATCTCTCTCAAAGTGCCCGCCCCGGAAGCCAGGGAGATCGAATTCCGCGTGGATCGAAGCAACGGCGGGCGTCCCGATCTTAGAACTGATGTTAAGCTGAACCGGCTGACGGGGGAGATGGCTGCTCCTTCCGCCGGGGACTCGGAGAACAATCTCGGACGCACGCTGCGCACCTGGGTCAAACCCGTTCACACGGGTGAAGCCGCCGGTCTCCCGGGCCAGGTCCTGGCGGCCCTGGCTTCCTTCGCCGCCGTGCTCCTGGTCTGGACCGGGCTGGCCCTGGCGTGGAGGCGCTTCTTTGGGCGGGGTCGAAAGCGGTCCGCTGTCTGAGTCTGAGCCTCAGAATTTCCGTACCTCGTGGTCTTCGGCGAAAGGTGGGACGCGATCTCCGAGCGCGTTCGAGGGAACAGGGCAAAGCAGCTTTTTCTCAGGCGTTTGGACCGGCCATCTTTCCCTCTCTAACGAAGTCCGTCCGGTTCGCGCATAGAGCAAGGCAACCCCCGCTATGAATCGCGAGCCCAGTTCGCGAGTATTCTGCCATTCCGGCTCGGACCCCGGAGGTCGAGGACCACCTTCCTTCGGGTTGCGAACCCGTACGTACCTGAGACCGTTCGTTGACGCGTAGAGGCCTTTCCCGCAGAATCGGCTTCAGCCATGAAAACACCCCTGTCGCTCCCGGTTTCGCCGGTCCCTTTGCTTCCTTTCCTGCTTTCAATAGCCATCTCTTTCGGAACGCTTCTGGATAGTGTCGCGGCCCCGGATCAGGGCTCCGCTGAAGTGCTTCTCATTGCCGGTCCGAGCAAGCATCCTCCCGGCACTCACGAACCCGCCGCCGGAGCACGGCTGCTGGCTTACTGCCTGGAGCAGGCGGGCTTGGACGCCCAGGTCGTTTACGAATGGCCCACGGATGCCGCTGTGCTGCACAAGGCCGATACCATCGCGCTGCTGGGCGATCAGTTTCCGCCGGAACGCTTTGAGAATTCAGACGCCATCATGACGCAACTCGCGGCAGAGATGGAGCGCGGCTGTGGCCTCGTCTGCATTCACTATGCCACCGGCCTGGGCAAGGACGACGTGGCTCCGGATGGGGAGCATCCCCTCCTCCACTGGACGGGCGGCTACTTCGCCACCCGCTGCGAACACCACCAATCCATCGCGAAGATTTTTACCGCCACCATCACTCCCGGGGAATCCGAACATCCCGTGCTGCGGGGCTGGCAGGCGTTCACGCTGCTGGATGAGCCATACTACAATAATTACTTTGGACGGTCAGGCTTAGCAGAGAATGTCACCCCCTTGGCTTTCTCTCAACTCCCGCCGGAAGACCCGCATCCCGAAACCGTCGCCTGGGCGGTCGAGCGCGCGGACGGCGGGCGCGGCATGGGGATCGTGATGCCGCACTTCTTTAAGAACTGGAAAGTGGAGGAACTGCGAAAGTTCATCCTCAACGGCATTGTGTGGAGCGCGGGACAGGAGATTCCCAAGGACGGCATTGTCACGACGCTGCCGGATCTCGCCACCTTCGAGCCAATGGCGCTGGAGCCTCAGCCTCGCCAAAAGCCCGCCAATGCGAAAGCGGACGCCGGGAAGAATGCTCCGCCGAAAGAGTAATGCGACCTTCTCTTCTCGCTGTCCTCTGGTGCCTGGACCCTAACCATAGTGCACCGCCAGCCAGACGGTGGGTTCGGTTTCCGTGGTCCACTCCACCCGGTGGCGGCAGCCAGCGGGGAGGTTCACGTAGTCTCCGGGCTTCAGTTCCACGATTTCGTCTCCCTCTTCAAACTTCAGCCGGGCCGCTCCCTTTAGCAGCACGACCCACTCGTGCTGCTCTTGATCGTACCAATACCCTTCCGGCGAATAGTGTCCGTGCGAAATGATCCGTTCGACCCGAACCGGGCCCTTCCGGTCCTCGGCTAACAATTCCAACAGTTCCTGAGGTTGCGCTCCAGGAACGCTTTTATACAGGTTGCCCGTTTTCATGGGCCTACTCTTCATTCCTCACCGCCGCTTTTTCTACGGATTTCGGATCTCCTCCAGCCGTTTTTTCATTTCCGCCGTCTTATCAGGCATCTTGTTCGCCAGATTCTTCATCTCCCCAGGATCTTGAGAAAGGTCATAAAGCTGAGGTTCGGGCGCCACGCCTAGCTCGGTGTTGGTGTTCGCGTTGATCGCGGGGCCCTTGGCGGGTTCGATGTATTTCCAGGCACCCATCCTTAAAGACAGTTGCTTGGCCTGTTCCACCAACTCCGTCCGGCCTTCCTTTGATTTTCCGATCAAGACCGCCAAGTGATCTTCACTGTCCGGCGCGGCGCCGGCCTTCACTTCCTGCCCGGTCAGAGCGGCGAAGCTGGCGAAGAAGTCTACCTGGCTGACCAGGGCGTCTGAAACCGTGCCTGCTTCCACATGTTCGGGCCAGCGGACGAGGAGGGGCACGCGGGTTCCGGCCTCGAAGGCGCTGTACTTGCCGCCGCGGAAGGGTCCGGCGGGTTCGTGCTTACCGAGTTTTTCCACGGCCTCATCTTCGTAGCCGTCGTCCAGGACGGGGCCGTTGTCGCTGGAGTAGATCACCAGGGTGTTGTCCTTCAGACCCAGGGCTTCCAGTTTGTCCAGGACCTGGCCCACGCACCAGTCCATCTGCGCGATGGCGTCGCCGCGCGGTCCCATGCCGGACTTGCCCACGAAACGCTCGTGCGGCACGCGGGGCACGTGGATGTCATGAAAGGAAAAGTAGAGGAAGAAGGGACGGTCCTTTTCCCGCTCGATAAATGCGATGGCTTTCTCCGTGATGGTGTCGGCCATGTCTTCATCTTTCCACAGGGCGGCCGTGCCGCCGCGCATCCGGCCGATGCGGCTGATGCCATTCACAATGGTCTGGTTATGCCCGTGGCTGAACATCATTTTCAGGCCGTCCGGGTGATCTATCCCCTGCGGGCCGCCGTCGAAGTCGCCCTTTCCATAGTGAACGAAGATGGGGTCCGCCGGGTCCAGGCCCACCACGCGGTGGTCTTCCAGGTAAACGCAGGGCACGCGGTCGCCGGTGGCGGGAATGAGGAAGCTGTAGTCAAAGCCGATCTCCAGGGGGCCCGGCTTCACGTCGCCGTTCCAGTCCGCGCCTTTGTCGTCGCCCAGGCCGAGGTGCCACTTGCCGACGACCGCCGTCTTGTAACCCGCGCCCTGAAGCATGCCCGCCACGGTGGGCGTGCCGGGCATGATGGCGGCTCCGGCGGCGCCGCTCAGGATCTGCACGCCTTTCTGCCGGAAGGCATACATGCCCGTGAGCAGCGAAAAGCGCGAAGGCGTGCACGTGGCCGAAGAACAATGCGCGTCGGTAAAACGCAGCCCCTCCGCCGCGATGCGATCCAGGTTCGGTGTAAGACCTTCGGCGGCTCCGTAGCAAGTCAGGTCGCCATAGCCGACGTCGTCGCCGTAGATGAGAACGATGTTCGGCGTCTCGGCGGCTGAGGCCGGGTTCTGAAAGGACACGCAAACCAGAGCCACCAAGGCCAGGAGAAGAGGGATGGAAAGTCGCATGGGGGTATTCATGGGGTAGAGGTGATCCGTTTAGCAAAGCCCCGGATGACGGAAAAGGCCAGTTTTTCTCGCTTGGCTTGGCCGATGCGGCGATGGTTCTCCCGGCCTTCCCTATGTCTGACCTTCAGGATATCTCTCTCCCCGCCATTGGCTCCCGGCCTGTGTCCCGGTTTGGCTTGGCCCTGCGGGCGCTCGAGTGCCTGGGGTTGTTTGTCTTGTTTCCCCTGGTGGTTTACTGGAAGCGCGCCTCTCTGATCGGCCTCTTTTTTCCGGTTCTCTTTGGCCTGGCGGTTTTGGCGCTGGTGGTGCTGTTGTTCGACCGGTCTTTTGAAAAGAAGCGGCTTTGGAACGCGCGGCAGGCGGTGCGGCGAATGCCTATTATCTGGGTGCGCTTCGCTCTTCTCGCGATTCCAGTGTCGCTCTATGTCTGGTGGGCGAAGCCGGAGCGGTTCCTTGGGTTTCCCCGCGAGAACAGGGAGATGTGGATGGTCGTAATGGTACTTTACCCCCTGCTGTCAGCCTACCCGCAGGAACTCTTCTTTCGCACGTTTTTCTTTCATCGCTATGGCTGTCTCTTCCCCTCGCCCACGGTGATGATCGTGGTGAACGCGCTGGCCTTTGGACTGGCTCACCTATTTTTTGGAAACTGGATCGCGCCGGTTTTGTCTACCGCCGGGGGTCTGCTGTTCGCTCACACCTATTCCCGGACGGGTTCCACTCTGGCCGTCACGGTGGAGCATGGCCTGTGGGGCGACTTCATTTTCACGATCGGGCTGGGGTGGTATTTCTATGCCATTTCGTTTTCGTGAGGGGGGGAAGCTCGCGCTGGCAGAGTTGCATTGAAGACAGGCGCGCAAGGTGGAGCGCGTTCGCGGAAGCAGGGCAAGGAGTCTTTTCTTAGGTATTTGGACATGTAGCTTTCTCCCTCTGGTGAAGCTGGTTTTGTTCGCGCATTGAGTAACGTACCCGCCGTATTGAGTTGCTTGCCCGGTTCGCGAGTTCCTCGCCCGGAGGTCGAGGACCACCTTCTCTACCTCACGCTTCAGGATTGTTGGACGGCCTCACCGAAAATCATGCGACTGCTCCCCGACGGCGACGGTTTCAAACGGCAGGCCCTCGGCGTGGAGGGCGTAGACGCTGGTGACGCCGTGCTGGATCTGGAGGCGGCCGCGGATCATGAGGAAGGCTTCGTGGGGAATGACGTGGCGGTATTTCTGGAAGAGGGTTTCGTGGACGAAGGCATTGGCGACGCCGGTCTCATCTTCCAGGGAAACGAAGACGTGGCCTTTCGCCGTGCTGGGACGCTGGCGGCAGATGACGAGACCGGCGATGGTGACGGGCTGGTTCATCTTTCCGTGAATGAGGTCACAAGCCCGCGAGATGCCGGGCGGCAGGCGGTCGCGGATGTAGGCCATGGGATGAGGTCCGGTGGTTAGCGCCAGCCCGTCGAAGTCCGCCTGGAGGCGCTCCAGCCGGTCCATGGGCGCCAGGGGGGAAGAAGAGGAGGGGTCCGCCGTTGCCGCGGTGGTGGCCGTTTCGTTCTCTTCGCCTTCTTCCGGGGAGACTGACTCCTGGGCGGCCCGCCAGGCGAAGAGGTCCTCGGGGTCGAAGGGTTTCTCGACTTTCCACAGGGCTTCGCGGCGGTGGGTGGCGTTGCGCAGGGGGTTCAGGGCGCCGACTTTCGCCAGCACCCGGCGCTCGTCCCGCTTGGGCCGGGCGCGGATCATGAAATCTTCCAGCGAAGCAAAGGGCCGGGCGGCGCGTTCGGTCACGATACGCTCGGCGGTGGCCGGGCTGAGGCCGGAGACTTCCATCAGCCCCAGGCGAACCGTGCGGTCGTCTTCCACGGTGCAGAGCGCGGCGCTGAGGGTCACGTCCACGGTCCGCACGCGCAGGCCGTGATCCTTCGCGTCTTTCACCAGGGTGGCGCGGCTGTAGAAGCCCATGGGCTGGTTGTTCATGAGGCCCACGTAGAACTCCGCCGCGCGGTGCACCTTCAACCACGCGGAGGCATAGGCCAGCAAGGCAAAGCTGATGGCGTGACTCTCGGGGAAGCCATACAACGCGAAGCTCTGGATGGAGGACACGATGCGCTCCTGGGTCTCGCGGGGCACGCCTTTGCGCTCCATCGCGGAGCGGAGTTTTATCATGACCTTGGACATGCGTTCCTCGGAGCGGTGGAAGCTGATGGCCCGCCGCAGGGCCTCGGCCTCGCTGCCGTTGAAGTCCGCGGCGATCATCGCCATCTGGAGCACCTGCTCTTGGAAAAGGGGGATGCCCAGGGTGCGCTCCAGCGCGGGCCGGAAGCGGTCGTCAATGTAGTCGATCTTTTCTCTCCCCGCCCGGCGGTTCAGGTAAGGGTGGACCATGTTTCCCACGATGGGGCCGGGGCGGATGATGGCGACTTCCACCACCAGGTCGTAGAAGGTGTCCGGCTTCATCCGGGGCAGCGTGGCCATCTGGGCGCGGGACTCCACCTGGAAGACGCCGATGGTGTCCGCCCGCCGCAACATTTCAAAGGTGGCGGGGTCGTCCGCCGGGAGGTCCGCGAGGTCGATGGGCCGGCCGCGTTCCCGGCAGAGTTCGGCGGTGTCCTGCATGGCGGCCAGCATGCCGATCCCTAACAAGTCCACTTTGATGATGCCGAGGTCTTCGCAGTCGTCCTTGTCCCACTGCACGACGCGGCGGTTTTCCATGGTGGCGTTTTCCAGGGGCACCACGCTGTCCAGCGGCCGGTCGGAAATGATCATGCCGCCGGAGTGCTGGCCGAGGTGCCTGGGCAGGCCATAGACGCTCTGGTAAAGATGCACCAGGGCGGGCAGGCGCGGGTGCTGCTCCGCCAGGCCGGACTCCCGGATGAGGACGCGCAGTTCTTCCGCGTTCTGGATGCGGGCGCTGCCCCAGGAGCTGGAAAAGCGGCCCAGGGTATCCTCGGGAATGCCTAACACTTTCCCCATCTCCCGCATCGCGGAGCGGCCCCGATAGGTGATGACATTCGCCGTCATGGCGGCGCCGAGGGGCTGGTACTTTTCGAACACGCCCTGGATGACGGCCTCCCGCCGGTCGCCGCTGGGCAGGTCCAGGTCAATGTCCGGCCAGCTGTTGCGGCCTTCGGAGAGGAAGCGTTCGAAGAGGAGCTTCTGCTTGATGGCGTCCACCGCCGTGATGCCCAGGCAGTAGCAGACCGCCGAGTTCGCCGCCGAGCCCCGCCCCTGCACCAGGATGTGGTGGGCGCGGGCGAAATTGACGATGTCCCATACGATGAGGAAATACCCGCAGAAGCCAAGCTTTTCGATGAGGGTCAGCTCGTGATCGAGCTGTTTTCTTACTTTTTTGGTTATCTTCCCATAGCGGCCTTTCGCGCCTTTGTAGACTTCCTCCCGCAGGAAGCCTGGCACGGTGACGCCGTCCGGCACGGGATAATCGGGGAAGCGGTAGCCCAGGTTTTCCAGGGTAAACTCCACCCGGTCCGCGAGGCGGCGGGTATTGGTAAGGGCCTCCGGGTGGTCGGCGAAGAGTTCCGCCATCTGCCGCGCGCTCTTTAGATAGCGCTCCGCGTTTGGCGCCAGCAGGGTGCCCGCCGCGTCCAACGGGGTGTGGTGGCGCAGGCAGGCAAAGGCATCGAACAACAAGCGGCCCTGCTTCCGGGCAAAGCCCGCGCCGTTGGTGGCGATGAGGGGCAGGCGGCGCGCCGCCGCCAGGTCCACGAGGCAGCGGTTGGCCCAGTCTTCCCCGCGCACGCGGTGGCGCTGGAGTTCCACGGCGACGCCGTCGCTACCATAGGTCCTAAGCAGGAAGCGCAGGCGCTCTTCCGCCAGCGCCTTATTCCCCCCCGCCAGGGCCTGGCGCAGGGGCCCTTCCTCATCCCCGGTCAGGGCGATGAGGCCTTCGGAAAATTCCTCCAGTTCCTCCCAGCGCACCCGGCCGTCTTTGCGGGGGTTCAGGAAGGGATGGGCCCGCGCCGTTTCAGGCGGCAGGCCGCGCAGCTTAGCCCGGGTGATCAGGCGGCAGAGGTTCTGGTAGCCTTCCCGGGTGCGGACCAGGAGGGGCAGCGCGATCTCTCCCTCCAGCGTCACTTCCGCGCCGGTCAGGGGACGGATCTCGACGCCCTGTTCCTGGCGCAGCTCCGCCGCCGCGTAGTGGGCGCGGGCGGATCCATACACGCCGTCCCGGTCCAGCAGGGCCAGAGCGGGCATGCCCAGCTCCGCCGCGCGGCGCACCATGTCCTCCGGGTGGGAGGCCCCGTGGTGAAAGCTGAAGGCGCTGCGGGCGTGGAGTTCCACGTAGTCCGCCGCCGCCGCTGCCGACCTCGCGGCTGCCGTTGTTCCGTTTGGCTTAGTTTTACCGTCAGCCATAGACGCCCTCCAGCTTCCAGTGTTCCTCCTCCTTCACCAGCAGGTAAATGCGGCCGTCGGCGAGCTGGATGTCCCACTCCAGGCGCGACCAGCGGGCGCGGTCCCACCAGTCGCCGGAGGTCAGCCAGGGTCCCCGGCAGTCCCGCACCGTGCCGCGTATGCCGCCGGAGTGAATGGCGGCGGGGCGCTTGCTCTCGCGGGAAAGCGTGACCCCCGCCTGCAAAGGGGGGCGGAAGCGGTGGAGCGGCAGCCCCAGCCGGACGGGCGTGTGCGGCACCGGCTCCCGGGCGAGGGCGGCGGTGGTAGTGTCAGGGTGGGTCTTCTTTTTTTTCTTCCTTTCTTCCTCACCCGGCTGGCGTTCGCGGAAGGGCTGGAGCTCGAAGGCGTCCGGGCGATGCGTGTCCGGCAGCTCCGGCGTGCCCACCCGTCCTGAGCCGAGCAGGGCCTCCAGCCGGGCCAGCGTCTCGGTAAAGCGGTTCGGGTCTTTCAGGCCGGACTCAAAGAGGTGGACCTGCTGCTTGCCCACCCGGGCGGGCAGGGCTTCCAACCGCAGGCCCACGATGGGCGAGTCCGCCGTGAAGTCCTCCAGGTGCGCGTGCAGCATGCGGAAGAGCAGGTCCACGTCGCAACACGGGTCCGGCACGCGGAAGTCGCGCGCGTAGGGCTCGCCCCGCGAAAAGTCCAGCCGCAGCCGGATCTCCCCCGCCGCCTTCCAGTCCGCCGCGAGCCGGGCGCAGAGGGTTTCCAGAAGCCGCCGCAGGGCAAAGAGGAGCGGCTCCAGGGTCTCCACCTCGTAGTCGAACTCCATCTCCCGCGCGAACTCCGGTACGGGCCGCACCAGGCGGAGCAGGCGCTGCCGCCGGCCCGCGGCGCATTCCCAGAGCGCCACGCCCTCCGGCCCCAGGCGGTCGGCGATCTCGTCCTTCCGCAGCCGGGTGAAGTCCCCCAGGGTGCGCACGCCCCAGAGGCTTAGCACCTCCGTAATGCGGGGCGGCGGCTCCAGCGCGGCCACCGGGAGCGGGGCGAGGAAGTCCCGCGCCTCCTCCGCGCGGGCGGCCAGCACGGCCACGGGCTCCGCCGCCGGGGCGCGCTTCGCCACCAGCAGGGCCAGGTCCGGATTCTCCGCGAAGCCCACCCGGGCATGGAGGCGCTGGGCCGCCAGCTCCGCCACGACGCGCCGGCCCAGCTCCGCCTCCCGCCCGCCGCCGCTCCACTGGCGGGAGCCGAAAAGGTCCAGCGTCACCACGCCGGGCGCGGTCTCTTCAAAGTCCGGCGTGCAACGCTCCGCCAGCGTGGCGAGCAGTTGACCGGCCTCCCGCTCCGCCTCCGGGCAGCGGACAAGCACCCGCAACGCGCCGCACCGGGCCAGCCCCTTTACCGCCGTCATCCCCGGCTCCACCCCCGCCCGCCGGGCCGCGGCGGTCAGGGCCACGATGGGCGCCTTCTTCCGGCCAGCCTCCGCGTCGTCCGCGTCGTCCGCGGTGTCCAGCAGGGCCACGGGCGTCTCCGCCAGGCCGGCCTCCAGCAGCCGCCGCAGCCGCGCCTGGAGCCCGAACTCCACGAGATGGATCGCCGCATACATAGATAGTCGTCGTGATGGAGGGGGGAGTCTTCTTCTACTTCCGCTTTGCGGGTGCGGATTGATTGATTGGTGGGTCGGTAGGTCGGTGGATTGCTTGACTGCTTGGTTCGCGGATGGGTTTGGCTTAGCCGGGCTGGGCCGGGGGTGTTGTGCTGATGCTGCTGATGCTTCGTTCTCGCCTTCGTTGCGTCCGCCGGCCTTCCTTACTCCCCCCACCCATCGGGGTCAGGCCATTCGTTCCACCGCGTCTCCCCCCGCCGCCGCCCGGTCCGGGTTCGCCTTCGTGGGTCCCCAGGCGGGGCGGAGCTGGCGCCGCTCCACCGCCGGGTGCAGGACCAGGCGCTCGCGCGGCGTGTCAAAGGCCGCCAGGCTGAAGCGCTCGCTCAGCCGCAGCCGCGTCTGGGCGCAGGAGAGCAGCTTTTCCGGCGTCAAGGCCAGCAGCACGGCCCCCGTGGTCTCCGCCTGGAGCCGCAGCCGGTGCCAGGTGCTGCCCGGCACGCGGCGAAACTCCCGGCCCGGGTTCAGGTGCAGGTCCAGCACCACCAGGGATAAATTTCCGTCCCGCAGCAGCCAGTCCGCCGCCTTCAGGGCCTCCGCCGCGCCCCGCTGACAGCGCAGCCAGAGCAGGCGGCGCAATCCCCCCGGCGCCACGCCCGCCGAGCGCGGATCGAAGCTATCGCTCCCGTCGATCAGGGCCACGTAGCCGTTTCCCTGCCCTTGACCCGGTCCGCCCGCCAGCAGTTGATCCAGCAGCAGGCCCGCGCCCGCGCCCGGCCCCTCGGCCACCACTTCATTGATCGATCCCTTTTGCAGCCCCACCGCGTCCAGGCAGGGCACCCCGGTGGGAAAGCCGTCCTTCTCCAGCGCCCGCGCCCGCTCCATTTCGGCGGACGCCGTGCGGATGCCCTGGCTCCCCCAGCCCACCGTATCCGGCAGCCCAGGCAGGGCAATAATCTTGGCGCGAGCCGCCTCTGAAGGGTAACTGTTCATTGGAACAGTTTTACTTATCCCTTACCAGCGGAGGAAGATCAAGCGGGAATGGGGAGCCGGGAGGTGGCTTGGTTGCGGTCACACGAAGCGCTTTACCTGTTTTTCCGGCTTCCGTTTCCGGCGAATGTCCAGGGGGGGAACCCGGACGGAAATTTTTCTCCCAAGCCAGGCAGTGAATTTCCGCTGTTGCCTTCAGAGCTGTTACCTTTCCTAATTCAGGAAACGGAATGCCAAAAAGTAGTCTAGACACCCTCTCCGAAAAGGAACGGAGCACCCGCATGGGCTTGGTGCGCGGAAAGGATACCAAGCCGGAGATGAGGGTCCGGCGGTTGGTGCATTCCATGGGGTACCGCTATCGGCTACACGCCAAGGATCTTCCGGGTAAACCCGATCTGGTATTCCGTAAGCGAAAGAAAGCCATTTTCGTTCATGGCTGCTATTGGCACCGGCACAAAGGGTGCCCAAGATGCCGTCTACCTAAATCTCCTGAGACCAAAGCTTTCTGGAAAGATAAGCTTCTGGGCAATGCCCGCCGGGATAAGGAGAACCAGAAAAAGCTGAAAGCCATGGGCTGGGAGTTTCTGGTGATTTGGGAGTGTGAGACAGAGAAGCCCGAAGAGTTGGCAGACAATATCCGGGCATTTCTCGACTGAAGACCGTGATCTCTTCCTACTCCGAAGCGGTATGCTTTTGGAGCTTTTCAAGGGCGGCTTCCGGAGTTTTGCCTTCTTTGGAAACGCCAGCCCAGGGCCGGCCCGGGTGCAGAACATCCCACCAAGACGCGGCACCTTTACGCCGCCCGCCACCGGGGTCATGAATCCCAAACCCGTCAATACAGACGTTCCAAATAGGCTGATAACGCTGAATCAAAAACCGTTCGGCCAGCGGAATCCAGACTGGCTCGACGACGAGATAGCGGCATTGGAAATCTTCCAAAACAAGGTTCTCCACCTTTTCAACCGAACGGGCGTGTTCTTTTAGCCGCTTGTGCAGGGATTTCTTGGTTAGATCGAACTCTCCTCCTCCTTTGCGGGCTCCCTCCGGCATGGCCTTTCCCACATAGACCGGCGTCTGTGTTTCTTCGGTGAAACGATAGGCGCCATACGGAGCGAAATCTCCCTTATAGTAGAGCAGATATATCCCAGGACCCGAGAATACCTTACCCGGGGGAAGGGAAACGGGCGCCCGGTCGAGTAGTCGACGGACGAGATTGTCCGTTATGGTCTCGTAGTTAAGAGGATCGTAAGGTTTCTCCTCGGACATGCTCTAGGCAGTGTGGACAAATTGGGGGCGGACCGGCGCGAGAGCATTTTTTGTCTGGCAAGGCGCCGTGAACGGCATTGGGCCTACCCCCAATAGAGTGAGCGGGAACAAAGCCAGGCGAAAAATGGGCCGCGTCTCCAGGTACTCGCCGCTTCGCGGCGCTGAGTTCCCTTTCTTCATTTCCGGTCCGTTCTCCAATTTGTCCACGCTGCCTAAAGCTTCGACGCTACACTCGAAGCCACCACTCGCGCAAGGTCAACCGGAACCGCGTTGCCCAACTGGCGCATGATCTCCGTCCAGGCGCCGTCGAAATGCCATTGATCGGGAAAGGACTGGACCCGGGCAGCCTCCCTGACCGTCAGGTAACGAACGCTCTCGTCGGGAAAAGCGATCATGTTCTCTCCACCGGGCACGCCGTGGTCGCCCGCCTTCAGCGTTTTGGACGGCAGGTCGATGGGGCTGCCGGTGTGGCCCTTGTAGGCCCGCGCCCCTGGCTGGACGCGGTGGTTAAAGGGATCATCCAGGCACGGCCCGGTCGCGGGCTCGGGAAGATCGCGAATCGCGTCCCGGATCGTTCTCCAGGGTTTTTCATTCGTGGGCAGCCAGTCCCGAAGCCGGCGAACCCGGCTTTCGAAACGCTTCGGCGGACCCGCTGGCTGGCGCAGGCCGTGGCGCTCCCAGTAGTCGCCAGTGACCCATTGATCGAAGAGCAGCCGGTCCAGAGTGTGGGTGGCATCAGGGAAACTCCACTTCGCGGAAATGTCCGAACGAAAACCCACCAAGAAAATCCGCTCGCGAGTTTGCGCCACGCCAAAGTTCGCGGAGTTCAGAACGCGGTACAACACTTTATAGCGAATCTCGGGCTGCTTTTTGCCGGTATATACTTTCTCCAGCCGCGCCAGGTGATCCATCCAGCTCTCGGACGGCTGCCGGGAAACCGCTGGATACTTGAGCTGAAGCTCGGTGTATTTGAAGTAGTTCAGGAAGGACTGGCGGGTCAGGCCCTTCACGTTCTCCATGATAAAGGCCTTGGGCAGCGTCTCCCGCACCGCGCGGATAAATTGCGGGATCATGTCCCGGCCATCCTCCATGCCCCGGTGTTTCCCACCGATGCTGAAAGGCTGACACGGCGGCCCGCCCGCGATGAGATCCACCTCTCCGTACGACGCAAAGTCCACCGGACGCACGTCCCCCTCATGGATGTCCCAGGATTTAATGCCCGGAAGCACATTCTTGGCGGCGTTTTCGCGCAGCGTCTGACAGGCGTTCCGGTTCCACTCGAAAAGTCCCCGGTGACGGAACCCGGCGTGGTGGGTCGCGATGGCTAAACCACCCGCTCCCGTGAAAAGCTCAAGAGAGTGAAGACGTTTCGAATTTCTGCCCCCATTGGTGTTCATTTGAATATCACCCAGAATAGGGGAACAAGTTAACCCGTCAAGACGTTAAAAGGCTATTAAGTTGTATTTAAGATCTCTTCCATTGAAAAGATGGAACTCAGGGATGATTCCGGATTCCGTTTCCGGAAAACCTCCAGGGGGAGAGGCGGACGGAATTTTTTTCCGTCCGGGGTCCGCTGCGGGAATCTCCCGGAAACGGAAGCCGGAAAATCGGCCAAACGCTTTCGATCACGGTCTCCAGTACAGCACGCGCCCGGGGGCGATCTCGATGTGCTCGGCGAATTTCCCCGTGGCTGCCAGGGCCTCATACGCCACGGTGGAACCGCAGCCCACCACCTCACACAAACGTTCCACGGCCACTTTCCGGGTCACCCCACCCTCTAACACCTCCCGCACATCCTCCGCTTCGATCAGAGCGCGTGATCCCTCACCACCGCCCCCCTCAAAAAACCCCACGAGATCAAACCCTTCCACCGGAGCGAACAGGCCGTTCCTGCGGTGCCAGGCGGTGGAGGGGCCTTCCTGGCCGTCGTTGTTCTTGGCGCAGGTCCAGACCACGCGGTCGTCTTCGGGGTCGGGGCTGGCGGGCTCCAGGATGAAGGCGCTGCGGGCGGCGCTGCCGATCATGCCGCTGCCGCTGATCTCGGGCAGCAGGTCGCGCCCGCGCCTGCGCCCTTCGCCGGTGCCGCGCTTGCGCAGGTGGGCCACGATGACGACGGCGGGCCGGGCGGCGGGGTCTTCGGGCAGGCACTCGAGGATCCAGTCGATGGCGGCGCGGACGTCCTTCTGCTTATCATCCAGGACAATGCGGTTCCACGGGTCAAAGCCGACGGCGCCGGGCTGGAAGGCCTCGATATGCGCCCGCAGTTCGCGGCGGAAATGCGCGTCGTGCAGGGGAAGGCCGTAGCGCGGCGGCGGGGTAATGCGCACGTAGTCGTCCAGGTCCACGCCTCCGGGCTGGCCGATGTCGCTGAACTCGGCCTTCAGCCGGGCAGGCCCGTTTTCGGCCTGGATGATGAGGGTGCGGAAGCGCGCCCGGGTGGGCAGCCCCATCCAGTCCGCCCCGGTGGCCCCGGCGATGGCCAGGGACACGAGCGCCCGGCTTTTCCCGCAGCCGGGCACCCCGGCGATGATGGTGATGCCGCCGCGCGTCAGGTGATTGTCCCCGCACAAGAGGTAGTCCGCCGGCACGGTCCATTGGCAACACTCCCCGGGCGTGAGCAGCCGCAGGAAGTCCGGGGCCGTAGCCGGGTCCGCCACCCGCCCGTCCGGGTCCGAAGCCGGACTGGCGGATAGGGAACCCGGACTGGCATTTTTGGTGAGCGTGTCAGGGTGGGCCTGGGCCTGGACCTGGGCCTGCTGGAGGGCGGCTTCGTGTTCTTTCAGCCAGGCCTCGTCCCAGCGGCCGGCCAGGTGAATCTTCTTGGAGGAAGGCGAAGGGGTCCGGGGCGCCGGAGTCCGTGCACCGGCTTCTGCTTCAGTTGGTTTACGGGGTTCGTTATCGCGCTGTTTCATCTTTTGGACGGTTCCGCTGTTTCGTTTTGGTTAGTGTTAACTTCTGGCTCAGACTTCAGAAACGCTCAGGTCTTAGGTTCAGGAATAAATCTTCCCGACAATGGATAAATGAACGGGACGGCATGGGGGAGCTGGGTAGCCGTCCACCATCTTCTTTGCTCGCGATGGCCAACCGGCTCCAAATACAAAGCCGCGCGGACAACAGCATTGAACTCCCAGCCGGATATCAGCCTGGATATCACCCCACTTTTAATAAGAACCACCCGGCAAATCTCAGGCGAGCCAGTAAAGACATCCCCAGCTCACGGCACAGGCTAGTGAGGGATTAAGATTACGTCAAGTCATTTCTTTTAGTCAAATCAAAAACCCTCCAAAGAGACGCACGCCAAGAAAGATCACTCCCGGGAGAACAGCCCCTATTCATCCACTTACACGAATGAGCGCGTAATCTATACAAAGCGCGAAACACATCGCCGCAGCCCCTCATCCCTCCGGCTGTCCCTTCGACGGCTTGGTTTCACCCCACCGAACCCATGACTACTACCTCCAAACTATTGCTTTTCACCGCCGCCGCCGGCTTCACGGTCGCGGGCTTTACCAGTTGCACCACCTATCCCCCGGGCCCTCATGCCTACGCTCCAGGAGCCGCCGTCATCGAAGTCCGTGACCGGGATCAGGATCACGATCATGACCGGGACCGCCATTGGAATCAGGAACGCGGCCACGATCACGACCGGGACCGCTGGGACCGCCAAGATGACGATGATCGCCGTTGGCGCTGGGACCGCCGCGATGACGATGATCACCGTTGGCGCTGGGGCCGCCGTGACCACGACGACCATAATGACCGCGACCGCCACGATTGGGACCGGAACCGGGATAATGATCGGGACTGGGACCATGACCGGGACCGCGATCATGACGATCGCTGGGGCCATCGAGACCGCGACGGCGATAACTACAACCTCTGGGGCTATAACGAACGCGGATTCGATCGCTTCGGCCAGCCCAACACGGGCAACTGGCCGCGATAATCTCCAGCCCCCCCGAATCCTCCAGAACCCCTCAATCAGCTTGCCGCTCCTTCCCAAATTACATGGGGACGGGCGGCAACTGCATTAGGCAGTGTGGACAAATTGGGGGCGGAGCGGCGCGAGGCCATTTTTTGTCTGGCCAGGCGCCGTGAGCGGCATTGGGCCTACCCCCAATAGAGAGAGCGGGAACAAAGCCAGGCGAAAAATGGGCCGCGTCTCCAGGCACTCGCCGCTTTGCGGCGCTGAGTTCTCTTTTCTTTTCTTCCTTTCCGGTCCGGTCTGTTCTCCATTTTGAAGTGAGGGGTAATTGGCGAGGAAGGAGGCTATGTGAATCATAACCCGCTGAAGAGCAACGAAGGCCCCGGCCAAAAAGACCGTTCCGCGTCCATCAGCTATACCCATTTGCAAATGTACTCTCCGAAACGATCGAGCCGAAACGGCCCAAAAACACAAAACTCGACAATATTGACTATCTCATTGCATCCCGGCACCCCCCAGAGATACACCGGAGCACCCGTTGGGGAATCCCCCTATCCCTCGAGGACCTATATCGAGTTTCCTTCAGATCAGACAAACCGATTAGCGGAAGGACAACGTAACCACTATCAGAACGCAGCTAATTAAATTGACTGCGAATCTTCTTAAACCTGGAACTACACAACTATGTTAAGCCTCACTATTACCTTCCTAATCGTCGCCTTGATTGCCGCCGTTCTCGGTTTTGGCACACTGGCAGGCACCGCCGCTAGTATTGCGAAGATCTGCTTCCTGATCTTCCTGGTGCTCTTCGTCATTTCCCTGGTGACCGGCAGACGAAAGGTCTAGAGGGCTCGCACCCGATAGGCCGCTCATTGCTTCACTTTCATCCCTCCAACCTATCAGTGGTGCGCAGTCTTCGGGCTGCGCACTATTGTTACCCACCGGAGGACTCAAAAGACTAACAATTACACCAAACACCCACCTTACATCATGAGCACCACCTTAGAAACCCTGGAACATACCTGCACCGTCCGGGAGGTCGGGATTGAGACACACGATGTCCGTCATTTCACTCTCACCCGGCCGGAGAACTATCGCTTCCGCCCCGGTCAAGCCACCGAGTGGAGCCTGTTTCTGGACGCGGTGGAGGGCGAGACCCGTCCCTTTTCCTTTACCTCCCTGCCGGACGCGCCCGAACTGGAATTCTACATCAAGACCTATGTCGAACGCGACGGCGTGACCGAGCAGATGCTGAAACTTCAGCCCGGGGACGAGGTCCGCCTGGGCGAACCCTTCGGCGCCATCGAATACTTCGGCCGCGGCACCTTTATCGCGGGCGGCGCCGGAGTCACGCCCTTCATCGGCATCATCCGGAAACTCCACGCAGACGGAGAGCTGGAGGGAAACCGCCTAGTCGTGTCTCACGAGACCTCGCGGGACATCATTCTGCGCACCCAACTGGAGGAAATGCTGGGCGAAGACCTCCACGTCACCCTGACGCGGGAGGATCACCCGGATTTCGACAACCGGCGGATCGACGAGGCATTCCTGGAAGACGAGATCGATGATCTCCGCCAGATGTTCTACGTGTGCGGCCCGCCGCAAATGGTGGAAGACGTGCGGGAATCCCTCCTCAACCTGGGCGCGGACGAAGACCGCATCGTGACCGAAGACGGGTTTTAGTCTTCCCGGGCATTCCGCCCGGCAACCACCGCGCTTTGGGCGCTTGCTCTTCAGGGAATTCAGCGGCACCCTCAGGCCGCATGGCCGACGCCTCTCCTGAATCGTCTTCTGTTCCTTCCAATTCCGAAACGCTGGACCTCGCCATCGCGGGAGGCGGCGCGGCGGGATTTTTCGCCGCCATCACTTGCGCGGAAGCCCTGCTAGCCTCGGGCGTTCAACCGGAAAATTTCTCCGTCCGCCTTTTCGAGAATAGTTCCCACGTCCTGGGTAAGGTCAAGATTTCCGGCGGCGGTCGCTGCAATGTCACCCACGCCTGCACGGATCCCAGGACCCTCGTTACCCACTACCCGCGCGGCGAGCGCAGCCTCATCGGCCCCTTCCACCGTTTTCAGGCGGAAGATACCGTGCGGTGGTTTGAAGACCACGGCGTCGCCCTGAAGACGGAAGCGGACGGCCGGATGTTTCCCGTCACGGACGACTCCCAGACCATCATCGACTGCCTTACCACCGCCGCCCGGAAGGCGGGGGTGTCCTGGGAGACAGGCACGGGCCTCTCCTCCGCGCGTTCTCTTTCGCCCGCGGCTTCCTCCTCCCCCGGCAGCGAGCCCCGCTTCGAGATCGTCACCACGGACGGACGGAGATACCTCGTCCGCCACCTTCTCATCGCCACCGGCGGCACCCGTAGCGGCGCGGCCCGGAAGTTGGTTGAGGACCTCGGGCATGCCCTGGAGCCACCCGTCCCCTCCCTCTTCACTTTTCACATCGCGGACGATCCGCGTCTCCACGATCTCCAGGGCATCTCCGTGGAAGGAGCGGCGGTCCGCGTTCCCGGCGCCAAGCTGTCCGCCACTGGTCCGGTGCTCATCACGCACTGGGGCCTCAGCGGGCCCGCCATCCTGCGCCTGTCCGCCTGGGGCGCGCGCGAGCTTGCGGACCGGGACTACCACTTTCCCCTGGAACTCTCCTGGCTGGGTCCGGACGCCACGCCAGAGGCGGTCCTCGACCGTTTCCAGAAAGAACGCCACGACCACGGCGCCCGCAGCGTCGCCACGCGCTCGCCCTTCACCAGCCTGCCCAAGAGACTCTGGGTGCGCCTGGTGGAACAGTCCGGCATTACCGATACCCACAACTGGTCGAACCTGCCCAAGAACCTCGCCTCCTCACTGGCGAACGAGCTGTGCCGTGGCGCATACACCGTTTCCGGCAAGAGCCTGAACAAAGAAGAATTCGTCACCTGCGGCGGCGTCCGGCTGAAAGACGTGAACCTGAAGACCTGCGAGAGCAAGCTCCAGCCCGGTCTCTACTTCGCCGGCGAAGTCCTCGACATAGATGGCATCACCGGCGGCTTCAATTTCCAGGCCGCCTGGACCACCGGCCACCTCGCTGGCACGGCTCTCGCGGAGGGAATTGGTTGCGGTTACGCAGAGTGAAAACGAACGCTTCTCTTGGGAACCACAATCGAAGCGAAGCGGAGATAGACGGAGCCAGGCGAAGTCAAAGGGCACGGAGGTCACAGAGAAACTGGGGTCAGGCGAGCGTCACCCAGGTTGACGCCCACGAATCCTGGCCGGTTTGCTTCGACACCCATTTCTCCGACCACGGATATCTCAGATGCCACAGATTAGATGAGCGGCGTACGCCCTCCTTTATTCCCTCTGTGTCTTCTGTGCTCTCTGTGGTCAAAAACATCTTCGCGGACACCTTCGTCTAGGAAGATCCTATTAGTAACGGTGACTTGGACTAGAAGCGGAGGCTTCTCTTGGGAACCACAATCGAAGCGAAGCGGAGATAGACGGAGCCAGGCGAAGTCAAAGGGCACGGAGGTCACAGAGAAATTGGGTTCAGGGAACGTCACTCAGGTTGACGCCCACGAGTCCTGGCGGTTTGTTTCTTCACCCATTTCTCCAACCACGGATATCTCAGATGGCACAGATTGGACGAGCGGCGTACGCCCTCCTTTATTCCCTCTGTGTCCTCAGTGCTCTCTGTGGTCAAAAACCTCTTCGCGGACACCGCCATCGCGGAGGGGATTCGGAATTGCGGTGACGTGAGCTGAGAGAGAACGCTTCTCTTGGGAACCACAGAGAGCACTGAGGACACAGAGGAATTTTATGTAGGCGTGCTTTGCTGCTTCTTTCCATGCCATCTGTGTCATCAGCGGTTCAAGAACCTTGGTGGGGAAGACAGCGGCGCAGGTGGCACTTCAGTGTCCAGGCAGGCACGGTTGTCGCGAATAGCGCGAACCGCGTCCGTTCACTCTCTTCCCATCTGTGTTCTCTGTGTCATCTGTGGTTAAAAAAATCAGCGCCCCCCCCAGCCCCAAAAGCGCTCCCTCAATTTCCTGTAAGTTTATCTCCGCGGACCGCTTCTAAGTCAGAAAGGTTGGAAAACTTCCACTCCGCTTCCGATCAACCAAACAAACCGACCTCCCAACATTCCACCCATGAAATCATCCTCCTTCGCGGCTTCCGTGGCCATCGTTTCCCTGCTGGCCTTCACCGTCCTCTCCGCTTCCGCCGGGGAGAAAGTCTTGCAAAACCTGGACCGGAAAGGTGTCGCCCTCCAGGGTTACGATCCCGTGGCTTACTTTACGGAGAACCAAGCCGTGAAAGGTTCCGCCGATCACGCCGCGGCTTACCGTGGAGCCACCTACCATTTTGCGAGCGCCACGAACGAAGCCACCTTCAAAGCGGATCCCGCCAAATACGAACCCCAGTTCGGCGGCTATTGCGCCTGGGCGGTTTCGAACGGTTACACCGCCAAGATCGATCCTGACGCCTTCGCCATCGTGGACGGGCGGCTGTTGCTCCAGTATTCGAAAAGCATTCGCGAGAAGTTCGCCAAAGATACCTCCGGGAACCTGAAGAAGGCGGACGAAAACTGGCCGAAGCTGGTGGAAAAAAAGGGGAAGACGATGGAGTGAGGGCCAGCTTCGTCTCTCCTTACACAGCCGCGATTGCAAAATCGCTCTGATTTTCCACTTTATAAGCCCCTGAGAGTGACCGATAGGCTTCCCAGAGAAATGGAGCCTTTCGCGTCCAGCACCCCAGAAATAGAGGACGACTGCCTCATCCGTCTTCAGGGCCTGTCCGTCATCCGGGAACGGGCCATCCTGGAGGCAGTGGACTGGACCGTGCGCGCCGGGGAACGCTGGGTCCTGATGGGGCCGAATGGCTCGGGCAAGACCACGCTGCTCAATTCCGTGCTCGGCTACATGCCCACCACCAGCGGCGACTCCTGGCTGGTGGGCGACGATAACGAAGCTTTCGAAACCTGGGACGACCAGCGCCGGCAGATCGGTTTTGTCAGCAATCACCTGGCCCACCGCATCGACGAAGACGAAACCGCTCACGAAGTGGTGATGAGCGGCCGGCACGCCATGTTGAACTACTGGATGCGCCGCCCCCCGGCGGATGACGCGGAGCGGGCCCGCGCCGTGCTGGAACGGATCGAGTGCGGCTACCTCGCCACCTCTCCCTGGGCCCATCTTTCCCAGGGTGAGAAGCAGCGCATCCTGATCGGCCGGTCCCTCATGGCGGACGATCTGAAAGTCCTGATCCTGGACGAACCCTGCGCCGGCCTGGACCCCGTGGCGCGGGAACATTTCCTGACCTTTCTCCAGCAGTTGGCCGCCACGGACACCGTGCCCGGCATTGTCCTCGTGACCCACCATGTGGAGGAAATCATGCCCGCCTTTACCCATGTGCTCGTCCTGCGCGAAGGGCACGTCGTGGCCAGCGGTCCCATCCGGGATAACCTGACCAGCGAGACGCTTTCCACCGCCTTCGATGCGCGCATCACCGTCCGCCGCCGGGAGGACCGCTACGCGGTCAAGATTGGCCCCACGAGCGGTGAAGATGAGATTTTTTAGATATTTCTACCTGGGCTGAGACGTTTAATAGAAAGGGACCGGGGCTCAGCCTGATGAATAATTCCGGCCCGGCAACGTCCTAATCCCGCAGCATCATGATTAGCGAAGCGAATCCTACTCCGCCCGCTCTCCCGGCGGACCCCACCTCCACTCCCCTGCCTCCGGCCCACGCGACGGAAGGGGTGCGGACACACAGCCACAAAGGCTGGATCATTTTGTCGGTCGTTCTTGCCGTCATCCTCATCCCCGCCCTGTCTCTGCTGGGTTGGTACTGGTACAACTTCCACGCTGGGCTCTATCGCCCCGTCACCCTCACGCCGCCGGAACAGCAGGTCCTGGAACAAAAGCTCACCGCCGCCACCGGCGAACCCGTGGTCATCGGCGAAAAGACGCCCGGGGAGTCAGGTTCTCCCGATGGCAGCCCGGCAGCAATCACTATCGACAGCAAGTCACCCGGCGTCTTTGCCGCGGCGGATAACCGCACCATCATCCTCACCGAGCATGAGCTGAACGGCTACCTCCACCACAACACGGACCTGGGCGAACGCCTGAAGTTCGACCTCCGGCCGAATGCCTTCGTCGTCCGTCTCATTCAGCCGATCGAGCCCGAAGTCCCCGTCGTGGGCGGGAAGACCCTGCGCGTGAATGTCACCCTGGGCGCGTATATCGATCCCACCACCAGCCGCTTCCGCATGGAAGTGGACGACATCTCCGTCGGCGGCGTGCCGATCCCGAATGCCTGGCTGGGCGACATCAAGAACCAGGACTTTTTCGCCGGCGCGGAATACGGAGACGGTTTCCTGCGGCGCTTCGCCGACGGCATCGAGAACTTCGAGATCCGGAACGGGGAGATGCTCATCCGCCTGGCGGAGTAGCTCCGGGTCTCCTTTTCCGAAACCTACCGGCCTACCGGTAGTACAGCGTCACTTCCACCTCACTCTTCAGCGCGGAGGCCTCCGGCTCAGGAGTGAGCGTCAGGTCTGTCACCCCCACGAATTCTCCCGGTTGCTGGAGCGAGTGGATCCACTTCAGGACTTCCTGCTCGCTACCGGTGGCGCCTACCCGCACGGCGACGCTTTGAAACACGGGCGCTGCTGCTTCCACGGCGTTCCCGCTGGGCAGCGCTTTTCCAGCACCGGCATCCGCCTGCACAAAAGTCTTCCCCTCCAGGGTCAAGCCTCCGGCAGCGGCCCGTGCCTCCACCAGTTCCAGCAGCTTTGCGGAGGCTTCCTGCCGTGACGCATACGACGGCGCCGTCTGCTCCATCCACTCGTGCCGCTGCTCCCAGGCTCCCCGCTCGCCCAGCAGTTCCTGGAGCGCTTCAATCCTGGCCGCCACGTTCTCCCGGCCACTGTGCTGGGTTCTCCACCAGGCCATCCATGCGCGGGCGCCCACGCTGCCGCCCCAGATCAGGGCCAGCGCCAGCACCACGGCGGCCAAAGTTTTCTCGCGGCGGCTCATGGCTGGACGAGGTCTCCTTTCAGCTCAAATTGCGCGCTGCCGTCTCCCTGGATATCCGGAGAATCAAAGGTCCACGCGTAGCGCCCCAGCGCTTCGCTTCCGTTCACCGCATCCAGAAACTGGAGCGCGGCGCGCGGCGCGCCCGCGGCTCCCCGGATCGTTACCGTCTGAGGATTCCACTCAAATTTTTCCAACACGACCGGCCCCGCCTCGGGCAGCGACTGCAGGGCGCGTAGCACTTCCAATCCCGTCGTCTCCCGGTCCACGGCTGGCGCGATGGAGAGCCACTGCTCCCGCCACGCCTCAATTTCCCGCGCCCGTGGACTCAGGGATTCCAGTTCCTCTGTCAGGACCTGCTTGGACCAGAGTTCGTAGGCCGACAGGCCGGCCAGCCCCAGGGCGGCGAGAATACTCAGCAGCACTCCCCAGCCGATCCGCTTTCTCCACCGGCTGGCCCTCTCCCTGGCCGCCCGAGCCGCGCGAACCACGCCGGGCACCAGATTCACCGGCTGCGCTTTCGGAAGCGCCGGGTCTGGCCGCCCAGCCTGTGCCGGGACAAAACCCAGCGCGTGGGCGAAGCCTGGGGCCACCGCCTCTTTCGTCCACAGCACCATTCCGTCCAGGTCTTCCGCCAGCCCCTGAAACTGAAGCTGGAGAAGCAGGCGATTGAACTCCCCCGCCGCTTCCTCATCCAGCCGGGTGGCCGTGAACGGTTCCAGAAAAATCAGCCGCCCGTTCTGCGTGATCGCCAGGACGAACCGGCCCAGTTCCCGGTAGATCACCGCGTGGTTCGGGGGTAGCGGCAGAAACTCCGCCGCGGCATGCAGGTCCGTGGGCGGTTGACTTGCCGGAATGCGGTTCGAGGCCCGGCCCGTTACCAGGCTGCGCACCCCCAGCAGCACCCGGTGGTCCTGTTTCAGGATGGGTTCGGCCGCCACGGCGGAGGTGTCTTGCCGGCTGACCAGTCCCCAGCTTTCGGCCTGAAGTCTCGCCACACCCTCGATCGCTTCGGGAGCCTCGCTGTTCGCCCACAAGGGCAGCACCGCCAGGTCTTCCGCCGCGTACCCAAAGAACCGCCGCCGCGCCCCGCGTGGGTACGCCAGCGCCGCGCCCGCCGCGTCCATCTGGCCGGTGCGGGACATCGGCGCGTCACCCGTCCAGCACTCCCAGCTTTCCTCTCCGGGAAAGAGCAGAGCCGCCGCTTTCTTAGCGGGCTTTCGCGCGGTTGTGCCAGGGCTTGCCATCTGCGTTCTTCAGTTATTCCTCCGAATCGGCGAGGTTCCCCCACTGCCTGAAAATCCACGTTCGTCCCAGTCCATCGGCTCCGCCAAAAGGGCTACGTCTTCCATGTCATCCTCCTCCGTCTGGTAGGCGCCCGCTTCATTCATCGTCACGCTCATCACTTCCGCCACGGTGGTCTCTCCGGAAAGCACCTTCCGCCAGCCGTCGGCCCGCATGTTCTCAAAGCCGTCTCTTTTCGCCTGGGCGCGAATTTCCGCCATGGTCGCGTGCTGCACGACCAGCTCCTGCAAAGCCTCCGTAAGCAGGCAAATCTCGTAGATCGCCAGCCGTCCGCGAAAGCCCGTGCCCCGGCAGGCTCCACAGCCCCGCGCCTCATACACCCGCACGGGAGCCTCCGCGGCGAAGCCCAGGTCCCGCACGTATTCCGGGTCCAGCAGCTTCGGTTCCCGGCACTGCGGACAAAGCTTTCTCACCAGTCGCTGCGCGATGAAGGCCCGCACCGCCGAGGCCACCAGGAAGGGCTCCACCCCCATGTCCACCAGCCGGGTGATGCCCCCCATGGCGTCATTGGTATGCAGGGTGCTGAAAACCAGGTGTCCGGTAAGCGCCGCGCGAATCGCGATCTCCGCGGTCTCCAGGTCGCGCATCTCTCCCACCATCACCACGTTCGGATCTCCCCGCAGAATGCTACGCAGTCCCTTGGCAAAGGTCAGGTCGATCTCTGGCTTCACCGCGATCTGCACCACGCCGGGCAGTTTGTTTTCCACCGGGTCTTCAATGGTCACGATACGCCGCTCCGCCGTGTTGATCGCGGACAGAAAACAGTAGAGAGAGGTCGACTTCCCCGAGCCCGTTGGCCCCGTCACCAGCACAATGCCGTTCGGCATCGCCAGCAGACGATCGGTAATTCGCCGCGGCCGGGAACTCATTCCCAGCCGCTCCAGGGTAAACTTCTCTTGCCCCAAAAGACGGAGGCTGACGCTCTCTCCCTCCACGGAAGGAATGGTGGCCACGCGCACATCGATGCTTTTTCCATCCAGGGTCAGGTTTATCCGGCCATCCTGCGGCAACCGCTTCTCGGCGATGTCCAGTTTCGCCATGATCTTCAACCGTGAAATCACGGAGGCCTGCAGTGCCTTGATGTTTTCCGGCGCGGGCACCTCCTGGAGCACGCCGTCGATGCGGTAACGGATGCGGAACCGGTCGTTCGCGGGTTCCAGGTGAATGTCCGTGGCCCGTTGGTCCAAAGCGCCGCGAAGGATCTGATTCACAAAAGTCACCACGGAAGCCTCTTGGTCCACCCCATCGTCCAGAATCAGGGTTTCCTCGCCAATCATAAGGTCGTCCTCCCCTCCCGGAAAATTCTGAGCGGCGCGCGTCTGAAGGATCTCCTGAAAAGTATCCGCGCCCACGCCATAGAGCGCCTGCAAGCCCTCCGCCACGGCCCGGCGGGAAGCGATTTCCCATTGCAGAGGCCGCGCCAGGCGGCGGGAGACAGCCGCGTGCCGGGCCAGGTCAAACGGATCGAAGGTCACCAGCCGCGGAATACCTCCACCGGAACCGGACTGGTTTCCGGGGGACGGAAGAAAACCAGCAGGCAGTACATGGTGCCGCAAGGCCAGGTCCGCGGGCACGGCCTGGCGCAGGTCCCGGGACTCCGCGGCTTCGGCCGCCAGACCGGGCTCCCAATAGGGCAAACCAAGACGGGACGCGAGAATACGCAGAAAGCGCTCCTCATCCACCAACCCAGATTCCAGGAAGGCGAACAAGAAGGATCTCTGCTCCACTCGGGCGCGGGAAAAAACCTCTTCCACGGCGCCCCGATCAGTCAACCCGGCCTCGGCGGCCATCTCATGGAGGAGTGAAATCATTGACAATATTTATAATTATTAGATATTACTATATCCAACATAAATATTCAAATAGTGATTCCTCAAGTCCATTCCCGCTATCTTCCTCTCGTCACCTGGCGGGCCCACAAACGGCGGCGCGTATTCCGGCGCTCGGCCCTGTTTGTTTTCGCCTCTGCCCTCGTAGCCCTGTTTGCGTTCCTGTTCATGACCGCCACTTCCCGCGCCGATGAACCGGCTGGCGCCGTTCCGGAGGAAGCCGTGCCCTACCCCGCGGACCGCTACGCTAACCTCTGGGCCGAATCCCTTTTCTTCAAAGAAACCGACAGCCCAGCCGCTGACCCTGGCTTTGCCCGCGATCTGACGCTGGCCGGGACCTACGAAATCGAAGGCCGCCTTTCCGCCATCCTGATGAACCGCCGCACCCAGAGCGTCCAGGAAGTGTCCCAGGCGGGGCCCAACGGGAACGGTCTCCGCCTGATCGAGGTCAACCGCCAAGCCGATCCGGCAAAGACTCGCGTTCTGGTCGAACAGAACGGACATCGGGCCTGGATCGATTCCTCAACAGACCGCCAGAAAGGACCTTCCAGCCCATCGGACGCGTCCATGACACAGCTCCCTCCCTCTCCAACTCCACAACTGGTCCGGCCCGCGGTTCTCGACCTGCCCGCGGAAAAGCCGCTCAAGACTTCGGCCGAAGATCCGGAAAAGCCCGCTCTTCTGAGCCCACCGTCGCCCCTGGAAGAACCGGAAGACTTTACCCTGCCCGTGCCGGCGGGCGAATCCCGCTAGGGCTGAAACAGGAGCCTGCTCCCGATTAGCCCTCAACGGCCACTGACCGTTCCGTTGGCCGCCCTTTGATTGTCGGCCACCGGCTTAGGCGGACGGGCGGAATTCAGCGCTTTCGAAATATTGTCCAGGTTCCGGCCCCACTGATCGATCAATCCACCGCTGGCCGTCCTTTCATACGCTGGCGTCCCAGGCCGGTTCCAGACTTCCTTCAGCAGTTCTCCCGTCAGGGCGGAAATGTAGAGCACCCCCACGGTCTTACGTTTTTGATCCAGGAGATTCAGCGACCAGATGGGCTCATGCCGTAAGTCACGGCAGCGCAACTGGTAGTGCACGGCGTCGAACCCCACCGAGGCGATCCGTGCCCGGTCGTTCGCAATTTTGAAAGCGCCCCCGGAGTCGATCTTTAATTGTTCGATTGGAATTGGAATCGTGGGCAGATCCTGATCGGGGTGCCGGTAGAAGTGGCGCTCGGCGATAACTTCGCCTTCCTCCATGATGTATTCGCGAAGCAGACCCGCTACGTGAGCGTCCACCGCCAAGAGACGCCATTGGCGAGGCTGTTCCTGGCCGTAAAACCCGACCACCCCCACGACCCGGGAAAGCTGTTCGGGACCACGACGGTGCCCGAAGGACCGCAGCGACTGGATAGCGGATTCGCTACCAAAGGCAGGAGTGGCTGCGGTCCAGAAGATAGCCAGGACCAGCAAGCTTCTTCTCAGGGCAGGATAGAACACGGCAATTAAAATTAAAGGTTTCAGAGTATTCAGCAAGTACGGATTTTATATTGTTCCTAAATTCTCATTTTCGCAACACAAGCTTACTTTTTGAATTTCTGGTCGTCCCCGGCTCGAAACCGCCCGTATGTTTCCGTGACTCCCCGCATGGTTTCGATGACTTCACCCCGAAAAGACTGCGCCCTGGTAATTCTCGGACATGGCTCCACAGAGAATCCAGACTCCAGCACCCCCACCCAGGAACACGCGGAAGACCTGCGCGCCCGCGGGCTGTTCGCGGAAGTTCACACGGCCTTCTGGAAGGAGGAGCCCAGCTTCCGCCAGGTCTGGCCACTCATCGAAAGCCCGGTGGCCTATTTCGTACCCGACTTCATCAGTGAAGGCTACTTCACCCAGCAGGTTATTCCCCGGGAACTGGAGTTGAGCGGCCGGATCACCCAGCACAACGGCACCACCGCCTACTACTGCGACCCCGTGGGCGTTCATGCGTCCATGACGCAACTGCTCCTGAAACGGGCCCGGGAAATCGCGGGAGACGTCCCGCCGGAGGAGACCAGCCTCATCATCGTCGGCCACGGCACCAGCCTGAATACCCAGTCCACCCAGGTCATCAAAGACCAAGCGGCCCGCCTGAACGCCTCAGGCGGCGGCTACGCGGAGGTGCTGGACGCCTACATGGAGGAGCCCCCTTTTATCGCGGACTGGCACCAGATGGCCCAGGCGCCGAACGTGGTGGTGGTGCCCTTCTTCATTTCGGACGGCCTGCACAGCTACCAGGACATTCCGGTGCTGTTGGGGATTGAAAGCGAACCCACCGAGGCCGCCAGCCAACGCGACGTTTTCCGGGAAAACCCCCACCGCCTGCGCGGTAAGACGCTTTACTACAGCCGCGCCATCGGAACCGATCCTTCCATTTCGGACATCATCCTGGACCAGGTGACCCACTTCGACGAGGAGTACCTGCGCGACCGCTAACGGCGAGCGAACGTGTTCATTCCGGTATTGGATTTGTAATGTCTCTCCTCATCGATCAAGCCCTGGAAAGTTGGGTAAACCATGGCGGGAACCAGATTGGCGAAGTGTCGGTCTGGCGGCTTCCCTCCGGAGACGGGTACCGGCTCTGCCATGTCAGCGATGCCGCCACGGCCCGCGAACATCCGGACTCTCTGGAGTTCTTTTCCAGTCCCCGGGACGCCCGCCTGGTCTCCCAGTACGGCGAAGCTGGCGACTACCGCCCCTTAAAAACCGCCCCCACCCTGCGGCGCGGCTGGCTGCTGGAACTCGCGGACGCCGCCGCGCTTCGAGAAGCCATGGGAAACCTCTACCCCGCCATGGTGCCCACCTATTTCCGCTACCGGAAAGATCCCGCCTCTCTGCCCGTCACCCATTTGCGCGACACGCTGAACCGGCAAACGGGTATGTACCGCTACGCCCGCGAAGTCACGGACGAGCAGGCCCAAACGCTCGTCCGGGAAACCTGCAACAGCGCCCACCGCTGCCTGAAGAAAAATCTCTGGCAGATTTCCGAAGGTCTCCCCATCACCTCTCTTCCTCCCGAAGACCTCGATCCCTCCGCCGTGGCCGAAGGCGAAATGCCCCTCCTCTGCACCGAAGCCTGCACCTTCATCGTCTCCGGCGCCCGCAAGGCCGCCAAAGAAGCCGCGCGGCAGAAGCCGGAAACTTGAGAGGCCATGCCAACGCCTCTTTCCCAGTGAACCACAGAGAACACTGAGGTCACAGAGAGGAGAAAATTCGGAGACTGAGGAAGATTCGCAAAACGAACCCGCCATTGTCTCGCCAAAGTCAGCTTTCAGGCAAATTGGACCTCAGTGTTCGCCGCGAAAATCTCTGTGCACTCCGTGTCCTCTGTGGTTCAAAAAGCCCGGCTCACCACTCCCCAACAACCTCACAACGTCCACGGCATCTCGTTCCGGATGTAGCCCTCCGGGCTGAAGCTGCTGAAGAATAGTTTCACCAGCGGATGGTTCACCGGCTGCCCGGTGTCATCGGCGCATCGTCTCCGGCGCCGGCGCCCGCAAAGACGCCAAAGAAGCCGCGCGGCAGAAGCCGGAAACTTGAGAGGCCATGCCAACGCCTCTTTCCCGGTGAACCACAGAGAGCACTGAGGTCACAAAGAATAGAAGGCTCGGAGACTGAGGAAGATTCGCAAAACGAACCCGCCATTGTCTCGCCAAAGTCAGCTTTCAGGCTAATTGGACCTCAGTGTTAGCCGCGAAAAAATCTCTGTGCACTCCGTGTCCTCTGTGGTTCAAAAAGCCCGGCGCACCACTCCCCAACAACCTCACAACGTCCACGGCATCTCGTTCCGGATGTAGCCTTCCGGGCTGAAGCTGCTGAAGAACAGTTTCACCAGCGGATGGTTCACCGGCTGCCCGGTGTCATCGGCGGCCAGGCTGCTTTCGGCCGCATAAGTGGAGTGCATCATGCCGTCCACCAGCACATGGTACCAGGGCTGGTCCTTGGGCGGCTGGGTCTGGTTGCTCTGGTACCACTCCTCCGTACCGCCAAAGGACTCATTCACTTCGACGATCACACCCCGGTAGCCATAGCGGACGTGCCGGACCAGTTGACCCACCCGGAACAGCGGCTCACTGTCCGATCCGTCTCCTGACGGCCCATTGGACAGACTGATCATTCGCTCTCCTTCCGCTCTTTCACTTCCTTTTCTTTACGAATGAAAACGGCTGGACAGTCCCGCCGCGACCAGAAACCCGGCCATCTCCAACTTGCTGAGCCGGTACCGCTTGTCAAAGACGCGAAACCCGTCCGCCTTCATCTTTCCAAGCAGTTTGTGGTAGATCTTCCGCATCAGCTCCGCCGCCCGCATCGCGTCACGATCTTCTTCCGGTAAGAGTTTGACGGCCTCTTGATAGCAAGCCTCGGCCCTCTCGCTCTGGAAACCCATGAGGGTTTTGAACGCTTCGTTGTAGACACCACCGGCCAGGTCGGCGGCGCTGTAGCCAAAGCGCTCCAAGTCTTCACGAGGCAGATAGATGCGCTTTTCAAGCTGCCAGTCTTGCGCCACGTCCCGGAGGATGTTCGTCAATTGGAACGCATACCCAAGTTGTTCGGCATAGTTTCGCGTCTGGGGGCTCTGGTATCCAAAAATCTCGATACTGACCAGGCCCACCGCGCTGGCGGCGCGATAGCAGTAGGCGCGCAGATCTTCAAAGGTGTCGTAGCGGCGCTCTTCCAGATCCATCTCCATGCCGGCGATGATTTCCTCTAGAAGCCCGCGTTCCAATGTGTAGCGGCGGCACAGGTCCATCAACTCCGCTTCCAGGCCCGCGTCGCTCTCTGGCGCGCGCCGTTCCTGAATCAAGTCGCGCCAGTGACTCAAGCCTTCGCGGCGCGCTTCCACGCCTTGGGTTCCATCGTCCGCGATGTCGTCCACCACGCGGCAGAAGGCGTAGAACACCTCCATGTCCTCCCGTTTCTCCTTGGGCAAGACCGCCAAGGCAAACGCCAGATTCGAACCGCTGGCCTTGACGATTTCAGCCGCCGGCGGGGTTGGCTGGGGGGAAGACATAGCGGTCGGGAGAGATAAACGGCCCGGCGCCCGGCCATCGGTTCAGTCGATCAGTCCCCAATGCTTGTTGAAGGGGTAATACACAAAGACGGCTTTTCCCACGATATTGTCCTGTGGAACGACACCCCAGTAACGGCTGTCGGAACTGTTCCTGCTGTTGTCGCCCAGGGCGAAGTACTCCTTCTCTCCCAGTTTCCGGTCGCGGAAGTGGTAGTCGTTGGAGTAGCCCCGGTACCCGTCTTCTTGAGACATGACCCGGGCAAATCCATCCCCGTCGGCGAGTTCGCCGTTGACGAACAGGTTTGGCTCTTCAATGCGGAGATGGTCCCCGGGAGTGCCGGCCAGCCTCTTGATATAATGCTGCGATCCGTAGGCGGGATCGAAGTTCCGGCTCGTCTCGATCCCGGTGATTCCGTTGGTCCGGAACACAAACACATCGCCACGTTTCGGGCTGACCCAGTGATAGGAAAACTTGTCCACCAGAATCTGGTCGCCGGTATCGATGTAGCCATGCACCAGCACTTCGCCCTTCTTGACGGGCCGGTTCAATCCCAGACCATTCCAAATGTCTTGGACCTTCTCCAACGTTCCGGAAACCCGGTAGGTCCGGACCTCATTAGGGTTGGTGGCGCTGGCCACGTCGATCAGCGTGAAGTCAAAAAACTTGAACTTGTTTACCTGCCGGATACCCAGGATCCGGCCATCTTCCTCCGCCACCAGGTGCACGTATTTCCGGCCCAGACGTGAGTCCCATAGCTTCTTGAAGAAGCCCGGTTCCTCGTAATCCACCCCAGATTTCAGGTCCACGTCCTGATGGGAGATGGCGTGAATGCCATTCAGCGTGGGCTCCATGGAACCCGTCGGAATCCGGAAAGGCTGAACGAAGTAGGCACGAATGGCCATGGCGATGACCACCGCCACGAAGATGACTTCGATGTTCTCCCGCATCACGGAAGGCTGGTAGGACTTGACCGACTCTTCGCAGTACTTGGTCAGTTTTTGAGCCTTATCTTCCAGTTGATCGAGCGTGGAGGTTTTATCTTCCGCGGCTTCGTGAAACTCGTTCTGCAGCGTTTCGATGGTGTCGAGACGCTTGGTATCGATAAGGTCCCGGTGGTAGCGGACGAACTTCCGCACGCCTTTTTCGAGCAAGCGGCATTCCTTGATGTAACGCGGCACGAACAGGGAAAACCCTTTCTCCGACAGGATACGCTTCTTTTCGTTTTGGGAATCGCCTTCGGCGGCAGAATTCTTCCGGTCATGGCCGGCCTGGGACGATTTAGCGCTTCGGTTCACAACAGACTTCAGGGGAAAAGGTTTCGGTGCTTCGGTGCGGAAAGTTGGGAGGGGGAAGCGGCCAAGAAAAACCGGGCCGCTTAGTTGGTCGTCTTCAGAACTTCAATGAACGCCTCCTGGGGAATGTTCACTTTGCCGATGGACTTCATCCGTTTCTTCCCCTCTTTCTGCTTCTCAAGCAACTTACGTTTCCGCGTGATGTCACCACCATAACACTTGGCCGTCACGTTCTTGCGCATGGCGCTGATGGTCTCGCGGGCGATGATCTTCCCGCCGATGGCCGCCTGGATGGCCACCACGAAGAGCTGCTTGGGAATGACTTCCTTCAACTTCGACGCCAGGTGGCGCCCCCGGCTCTCCGCCTTGTCGCGATGCACGATGCAGGAGAAAGCGTCCACCGGCTCGCCGCTGATGAGCATGTCCATCTTCACCAGCTTGGCGGCCTGGTAGCCGGCGTGCTCGTAGTCCATGGACCCATAGCCGCGGGTCAGGCTCTTCAGCTTGTCGTTGAAATCCACCAGGATCTCGTTCAGCGGCATCAGGAAAGTGAGCAAGACGCGGGTATCATCCAGGGTCTCGGTGTTGGTCAACTGGCCCCGCTTCTCCATCACTAGCTGCATGATCTCGCCCATGTAGTCATTCGGCACCATGATGAACACCCGGACCATGGGCTCCCGAATCTCTTCGATCTCCTGGGGATCGGGCAGGTGGGACGGATTGTCCACCGTCAGGAATTCTCCATTCGTCTTGGTGACCTCATACACCACGCCCGGATAGGTGGAGATGACGTCCATGTCATACTCCCGGCGCAAGCGCTCCTGGACGATCTCCATGTGCAGCAGACCGAGGAATCCGCAGCGGAAACCAAAGCCAAGGGCGGCGGAACTTTCCGCCTGGAAGGTCAGGGCCGCGTCATTGATCTGCAGCTTGCCCATCGCCAGCTTCAACTGCTCGAAATCGTCCGAACTCACCGGGTAAATCCCGGCAAATACCATCGGCTGGATCTCCTTGAACCCACCCAGCGGAGACGGCGCCGGGTTCTTGGACTCGGTGATGGTGTCCCCGATCTTGACCTCCGTGCTGGACTTCATGTTGGCGATGATGTAGCCCACGTCGCCCGGTCCCAGGGAGTCCTGCGCCAACTGTTTCGGCGTGAAAATGCCGACTTCCTTGACCTCGTAGTTCTTGTTCGTGCTGAACATGCGGATGCCCGTGCCGCGCCTCATTTCGCCGGACATCACGCGCACGTAGGATACCACGCCACGGAAAGAGTCATAGACGGAGTCGAACACCAGCGCCCGCAGGTATTCGTCTTTCGGTTCGTCCGGCGGGGGAACGCGCGCCACGACCGCCTCCAGGATGTCGATGATGCCGATGCCCATCTTGGCGCTGGCCTCGATGGCTTCTTCCGCTGGGATCGCCAGGATGTCTTCCAACTGCCGTTTCACCTTCGGCAGGTCCGCGCTGGGCAAGTCGATCTTGTTGATGACCGGGATGACCTGGAGGTTCTGCGCCATGGCCAGGTGCACATTGGCCACGGTCTGCGCCTCCACCCCCTGGGCAGCATCCACCAGCAGCAGCGCGCCTTCACAGGCCGCCAAGCTCCGGGAAACCTCGTAGGAAAAGTCCACATGGCCGGGCGTGTCCAGCAGGTTCAGCTTGTAGTACTGCCCGTCCTTGGCGTGGTAGCGCATCGTCACCGGATGGGACTTGATGGTAATCCCGCGCTCCCGCTCCAGATCCATGGAGTCCAGCAACTGGTCCTGCTTCTGGCGCTGCGTGATCGTCTCCGTGGTTTCCAACAGCCGGTCCGACAAGGTGGTCTTGCCGTGGTCGATGTGGGCAATGATGGAAAAGTTTCGTATCCTCTCGATTGGCATTCGCGTGGCAATCTAAACAAAATAAACAAAACCCTCGCGCCATGGGTGATCGCGAGGGCCGGGGAAATTACGAGGCAAACCCGGCAATGTAAAGTAGCGGCGTGCGCCCGCGGAAGCCAATGCTATGTCGCTCGCCCTGGAAACGAGCATCTTGACCTCCCGTCCCGGACAAACGGTATCCCCATCCCCCGGGGCAACGCTTCCGCGGCTCCCTATCTTGGAGCCCTCTCCCTTCCGGGCCGCCAGGCCTTCAGGTTCGGATAAGAGAGGCCCCCGGAAAGTCAAAGCCCTCTGACCTCCGAGCCACCACACTTTCTGGTTTGGCAGAGAAAAGGCTTTGGAAAGACTCCACACCTTCTCACTTCCGGGTCGCCAGATCTACGGGTTCGGACGCGAGAAGTCCTTGGACCGTCAAAGCCTTCTGATCTCCGGGCCATCAGAATTTCAGGTTCGAATGAGAAAAGGGCTCGGAAGCCAAAGCCCTCCATCTTGCGGGTCATCAGACCCGGCTTGCTCCCGAGGGCTGAAAGCCCCTATCGCGCAAAGCCCAGGGATTCATCCCTGGGGAAACCCGAACCCAAAGGTCTGCGGGCTGAAAGTCCGCGGGCGAGCGCCCGCCCTCCCATTTCCCGTCCGCTGAGACCTACCCCTTCCAACCCTGCCCGGCCCCGGCTTGAATCCTGCGTTTCAATCCCTTATCGGGCCGGGCAGACCTTCAGAAAGGCCTTGTCTCTGCCCGAATGGCCCTATATTTTGTAGGGCCAAAAATAATTTCCACCACATCTTGTGGAGACCGCGAATAGTGCTTGCGAAGTTTCAGGGATGAAACTAAAAGCTGAGAACTTTATCGATCTTAGGAATTAAGATCTGATTACCTCTTGCGTCTTCTAACCATTTCCCACCCAATCGCTCGCGATGTTTCTCAAGTCCCTAGAACTTCACGGTTTTAAGTCCTTTGCCGATCGGACCAAGTTCGAGTTTCACGAAGGCGTGACCGGCATCGTCGGGCCGAACGGTTGCGGCAAGTCCAACGTGGTGGACGCCATCCGCTGGGTGCTGGGGGAAACCTCCGCCAAGGCCCTGCGGGGTGGGGAGATGGCCGACGTCATTTTCAACGGCACGGACAAGCGCCAGGCCCTCGGCATGGCGGAAGTGGTGCTGACCCTGTCCAACTGCAAAGGCATGCTGGACGTGGAGTTCAACGAGGTCTCCATCGGCCGCCGCGTCTATAAGGACGGTAAGTCGGAATACCTCCTGAACCGCAAGGCCTGCCGCCTCAAGGACATCCAGAACCTGCTCATGGGCACGGGCATCGGCCGGACCTCCTACTCCATCATGGAGCAGGGCAAGATCGACATGCTGCTCAGTTCGAAACCCGAAGACCGCCGCGCGGTCTTCGAGGAAGCCGCCGGCATCACGAAGTACAAGGCGCAGAAGAAAGAAGCCCTCCGCAAGCTGGACTACGTGGAGGCCAACCTGCTGCGCCACGCGGACATCATCGCGGAACTCAAGCGGCAGATGGGCTCCCTGCAACGTCAGTCCGCCAAGGCCCGCCGCTACCAGGCCCTGCACACCGACCTGAAGGTGCTGGACCTGCACCTCAGCCACCGGAATTTCCGGGAGTACCGGGCCGAACGTTCGGAACTGGAAACTTCCGTAAACCAGTTGCGGGAATCCCAGGCTACTCTGGAAAAAGAGATTGAAGCGAAGCAGGCCGAAATCACCACGGCCCGTGACGAGTTCCAGAACCTGGAATCTCAGGTGTCCGGCATTCAGCAGGCGATCTCCGCGAAGCAGAACGAAGTGCGCTCCGCCCAGAGCCGCATGGAGTTCAACACGGAACGCGCCCAGGAACTGTCCGCGCTCATCACGCAGAATGAAGCCGACATTGCCAGCACCACGGAAAAGCTCAGCCAGCAGGAAGCCGACCTGAAGCAGACGGAAGCCATGCTGGCGGACATCCAGGCCAAAATCGAAGAACAAACCGCTCAGGTTTCCGGCGCCGAGCAAAACGCCGCCGACATCCGCCAGGAACGCCAGGAACTGGACACCGCTCTGGGCCAGGCCGTCCGCGAACGCAACCAGTTGGAAGGCCGCCTCTCCTCTCTGGAGACCAAGATCGCCGGTTCTTCCCGCCAGCTGGAGGCCGACCAGCAACGCCACCGTCAGCTCGAAGACGAGATCCAGCGCCTCCAGCAGGAGATCGAACAGAAATCCGGCGAGCTGAAGGGCTTCCAACAACAGCTCGACGAACTGCGCGAAACCATCGCCAAGCACGAAGAAGAACTGCGCTCGACTGAAGAAGGTTTCGACACCGCCCGGCGCGACTTGGCCGAAGTGGAACGGAAGTTGGCCGAACTCTTCAAGACCCACTCGGAAAAAGTCTCCCGCCTGGACGTCTTGAAACAGCTCGTCGCGGACGGCGAAGGCTTTGAGAAAGGCACCCAGGCCGTCCTGAAAGGCCTGGACCAGCCGGATGTCTACCGCTCCACGGTGCGCGGCGCTCTGGCCTCCTTCATGGAGGTGGAAGAGAAATTCATCCGCGCCATGGAGGCCGCCCTGGGCCACAACCTCCAGGCCATCGTCGTCAGCGACGACATGGTGGCGGAAAGCATCATCGACGCCCTGAAGACGGGCGACTATGGCCGGGCCGCCATTGTCTCCGAGGAATCCGTGGCGAAGACGAGCCAACGGCAGCTCATGTCCGTTCCGGAAGGCGCCATCGCCTGGGCCCTGGACAAGGTGCAATGCCAGGACCGCATCTGTTCCCTGATGGACTTGCTCCTGCGGGACGTGCTGCTGGTGGACACTCTTTCCACCGCCCTGAAACTGCGCCCCGACCTGCCCGGCGTGGCCATGGCGACCCTGGATGGTGAACTGGTCACCGCCGAAGGCATCATCCGCGGCGGCTCCGGTGGAGATGAAGCGGGCTCCATCCTCAAACGCCAGGCGGAAATCCGCGAACTGGAACTGGTCAATCAAGGTCTTGAGGAAGAGTTGACCGCCGCCGCCGCGCGGAAGGACGAAATCAAGGAACGGGTCACCAGCCTGGAGAACCGCGTGGAAGCCGCCCGCGAAAAACTTCAGGAAAAGCGTGTCAGCTTCTCCACCCTGGAAGGCCAGTGCAGCCTGATGAAGCGGGAAATCCAGCAGATCGAGAGCAAGCTGGAATCCCAAACCTGGGAGCAACAGGAAGTGACCAAGCGCCGCGAAGCGCTGGCCGGTGAAATCGCGAAGGCCGAGGAGGAAAAGGAAACCACTTCCGCCCGGCTGGAGGAACTGGCCGGAATCATCACGGAATCCGAATCCAACCTGGAACTGATCCGGGAAAAGGAAGCGAACGCCCTGGAGCGGCTCAACGAAATCCGCACCGCCCTGGCCGTGGAACGCCGCGCCCTGGTCGGCATGCAGGACCAGCGCGCCCCCATGGACAGCCGCATGGCGGAACTGCGTGAACTCCTGGAACGCCGGAATGGCGAGATCGCTTCCTTCGGCGAAAAGATCACCCGGGGAGAAGAAGAGAACCAGGCCCTGACGGAAAAAATCGACGAAACCACCGCCGAAGTCACCGGCTTGGAAAGCGAGCTTTCAGCGGCCCGCGAAGACCGCGCCGCCCGGCGGACCGCCATCGATGAAGCGGAACGTGTCTTGTCCGCCCAGCGGCGCCAGGTAAACGAGTTCAGCGAACAGCGGACGCGCGAAGAGATCAAGAGCACCCAGATCGATCTCCGGATCGAGAATCTGGAGGCCTCCATTCGCGAGCGCTATCAGACGGACTTGGATCGCTTCGAACCGGACAGCCATGCTTTGCTGGCGGCCATTCAGGAACAAAAGAACGCCCGCTCCCGCAACGCTAAACGCCGCGCCACCATCGAAGCGAAAAACGCCGCTGAAGAAGGCGGCGGCGACGGAGAAGAGCAGGACTCACCAGACGTGGTGGCTGACGCCTCCACCCCGGAGACTCCGGAGGAAGATTTCAACTTGGCGGACGAAGCGGAACCGGATTGGGATTTCGTGGAAGAAGTGGTCGCCGAAATCCGCTCCCGCCTGGATTCCATGGGTCCGGTCAATCTGGACGCCATCGAGGAGTATGAAGAGCTGGAAGAACGCTACAAATTCCAGGAGGAACACCACGACGACCTCGTCCAGTCCAAGGAGAAGCTGCTCAAGGTCATCTCCCAGATCAACCGCGAGACCAAGCGGATGTTCCAGGAGACTTTCGAAACCGTCCGGGGGAACTTCAAAGACATGTTCCAGGAACTCTTTGGCCCCTTGGCCAAGGCGGACCTCATGCTGGTGGACGAGTCCGATCCGCTGGAGTGCGGCATCGACATCATCGCCAAGCCTCCGGGCAAGAAACTCCAGTCCATCTCCCTGCTGTCCGGTGGCGAACGCTCCATGACGGCCGTGGCCCTGCTCTTCGCCATCTACATGGTGAAGCCCTCTCCCTTCTGCGTGTTGGACGAGCTGGACGCGCCGCTGGACGAGTCGAACATTGGCCGCTTCATTAAGGTGCTGGACCGCTTCATCGCGGACAGTCAGTTCATCATCGTCACCCACAGCAAGCGGACCATGAGCCGCGCCGACGTCATGTATGGCGTCTCCATGCAGGAGTTCGGCGTATCCAAGACGGTGGGAATGAAGTTTTCGCAAAGCGACGGAACGGAAAGCACCAAAACCGTGGCGGAAGCCGTTTCGCAGAAAGCGTCGCAGTAATCCGCGGGCTTCGAGTCCGCTAGCATTACTCTAAGAAAGTCTTTGCATGAGGGAATTTCCGGCGAGTAAAGTGGACCTTTGAGACACCTTTCGATGGCCGAAACAGCTTCCCAGCTCAGTGATGCGAAGCTCACCGCGAGGCAACGCTATCTGGATGCGTTTCGGTGGATGCTGCTTGCGCGCATTTTAGAAGAAAAGCTGGCCCGTCTCTACCGGGCCGGGATGATTGTGGGTGGCGTCTACATCGGACGCGGGCAGGAAGCGTTCAGCGCGGCCTTGGGCATGCAGCTAAACCGCCAGGAAGGAGACGTGTACGCTCCCCTCATCCGCGACCAGGCCGGGCGTCTCGCCTTCGGCGAAGCCATACTGGATGCAACCCGCACTTACCTGGGATCCGTCAAAGGCCCCATGCGTGGCCGGGACGGCAATATCCACCGGGGACGGCCCAAGCAGGGCCTCATTGCCATGATCAGTCATCTCGGCACCGCCATCTCCGTGGCAAACGGCATGCTGGTGGCGAAACGATTCCGGGGCGAGACTCAATCCATCGGAGGCGTCTGCATCGGAGACGGCGGCACTTCCGCCGGCGCTTTCCATGAAGCGGTCAATCAGGCCGCCGTGGAGAAATTACCGCTGATCATCGCGGTGGCGGACAATCAGTTCGCCTACTCCACCCCTCGCGACCGGCAGTTTGCCTGCAAAGACTTGGTGGACCGGGCCATTGGTTACGGCATCGAAGGGTACTCCATCGACGGCACGGACCTGAACGCCTGTCTCGAAACCTTTGCGAAAGCCGCCCAGCGGGCCCGTTCCGGCCATGGCCCCCAAATGGTGGTGGGCCACCTGCTGCGCCTTTCCGGTCACGGCGAACACGATGACGCTTCCTACATCGCCCCCGAACTGAAAAACCAGCAGTACGGCGGCGACTGCCTGGAGATCAGCACGGCGCACATCCTCGGGCAGGAATGGATGGACGAAACCGAAATGGAAGCGCTGAAAGCCGAACTGCAGGAGCAAGTAGACGAAGCCGTGGCCACCGCCCAGAAGGAACCCGCGCCCGACCCCTTCCAGGAGTCCTGGCACGCCCTGGCCACCAAGCACCTGACCGAAGGCACACCCGGGATATGAGCATCACGTATCTCGAAGCGATCCGCGCGGCTCAGGCAAAGGCCCTGGCGGAAGACGAACGGGTGTTCATCTACGGCCAGGATGTGGCTGCTTTTGGCGGCGCCTTCAAGGCGACCAAGACACTCTCCAAGGAATTTCCTGGCCGCGTGATCGATGCCCCCATCAGCGAGGACGCCATCGCGGGTCTCGCCATCGGCGCCGCCATCGAAGGCATGCGGCCCATCGTGGAAATGCAGTTCGCGGACTTTTCCTCCATCGCCTTCAACCAGATCGTGAACCAGGCCGCCACCCAGTACTGGCGCACCGGGGTGTCCTGCCCCCTCATCATCCGGCTTCCCTCCGGCGGCACGGACGGCAGCGGCCCCTTTCACAGCCAGAGCATGGAGTCTCTCTACTCCCACTACCCCGGCCTGATCGTCATGACTCCCGCCACGGTGGAGGACGCCTACGGCATGCTGCTGGAAGCCGTCGCCATCGAAGATCCGGTCATCTTCTGCGAGCACAAATTCCTCTACTACCACCTGAAAGCAGAAGGGCTGCCGGACAGCATTCTGCCAGTGGGAAAAGCCCGCATCGCCCGCGCTGGCCGTCACGCCACGGTCGTGACCTGCAGCGCCATGGTCCACGAGTCTCTCCGCGCCGCCCAGGAACTCGTGAACGATGGCTACGAAATCGAGGTCGTGGACCTCCGCACCGCGAAGCCCATCGATACCGATACCGTGCTGGCCTCCGTGGCGCGCACCGGCCGCCTGCTCTGCGTCGGCGAAGCCTTTCCCTGGGGCGGCCTGACGGCGGAGGTCGTCTCCCGCGTGGTCTCGGAAGGCTTTCACCTTCTCGACGCGCCTCCAAAACGCTTGAATGCCAAGGACACTCCTATTCCTTATCATCCCAACCTGTGGCGGGTACACCGGCCGACCTCTCAGTCCATCGCCGCTGCCCTCCGCGACCTCCTTTCCCTCTAGTCCCGACTCAGCCCATCATGCCTAAGGTCCCCGTACACATGCCCCAGCTCGGTGAATCGATTGCTGAAGCCGTGGTGGTGGAAATTGGCGTCCAGTCCGGCCAGGAAGTGGATCCGGATCAGGAAATCTTTCAGGTGGAGACGAACAAGGCCGTCATGGGCGTCACGCCACCCTGCCGGGGCACCCTGACGGAAGTCTTGGTGGAGGTGGACCAGAGCTACCCGGTCGGCGCTACCCTGGCCTTCCTGGAAGTGTCCGAGGAAGAAGCACGCAAAGCCGGCCTTTCCGGTGAGCCCTCTCCCACCGCCGGGGAATCAACGCCCGCGGAAGAACCGGATACCCCTACCACGGAAGAAGAAAGCCCCGTCCCAGCGGACGCGCCTCATTTCCGGATCAACAACCAGGACGAAATTGATGGCGGCCCCCAGTCGGTAAAGCCTACTCTGGAAGGCCTGCCCGTTCCCGCCAGCACCACGGGCGCGACCTACCTTTCGCCCCGGATGAAGGCCCGCATGGAAGAGCTGGGCCTGAACGCGGCGGACATGGCCGGCATCGCCGGAAGTGGCGCCGGCGGCCGCGTCACGGTGGAAGACTTCGAAAAGTTCATCCTCGAACTCGAGAAGAACAAAATCACCGCCGCCTCCCCCATGCGCATCGCGGTGGCGGACTCCATGCGGCGGAGCTGGTCGCGCCCCCTGGCCACGGTTGGCATTCCCGTCCGGCTGGAAGCCACGCTGGCCCACCGTAAGAAAGCCAACCCGAAGCCCGGCATCGCCCTTTACACCATTCGGGCCCTGGCGGTCGCCCTGGCGGAAAACACCGCCGTGGCGGGCCGCCTCGTCGGCGAACGCATTGTCCATCCCAAAGCCATCGACATCGGCTTTGCCGTGGAAGTCGCTGATGGCGTGCTGGTCCCAGTGCTCAAAGACGTGGATCAGAAAAAACTTTCCGAGCTGACCAGTTCCTACGATCAACTGGTGGCCAAGGCCCGGGAACGGAAACTGCCCCCGGAAGCCCGCGGCGCCGGAATCGCCACGGTGACGAACTTCGGCACTTTCAATATCGTCTGGGCCACACCGATTCCGCTACCGGAACAGAACTTGGTCCTGGGTCTGGGCGCGGGGCGGAAAAAGCCCGTCTGGAGCGACGAGGTGCAGCAATTCATTCCCGTCATGGAAGCCCAACTCACGCTGAGCTTCGACCACCGTATTCTGGACGGCGGCGCGGCGGGACGGCTCCTGCATCGCATCGCCGACCTCTTACAGACGCCGGAAGAGTTGTAGACCCGGCGGCTGAACGCTCCCCCCCTTCGCCGGTGATACAGCGAGGCTCCGGAAAGCGGAGCCCGGCCACCGAAAGCGCGGCAAGAACGCCGGAAACGCTTTTAGTCGATCAGATTATCGATCCGCTGCGCGAGTTCGAAGTCCAGGGACGTCAGGCCTCCCTGGTCGTGCGTGGTCAGCTTGAGATTCACACGCCCCCAGCGAATGTCGATTTCGGGGTGGTGTTGAGCTTCTTCCGCGATCTCCGCGACATCGTTCACAAAGTCGATGCCTTCCATGTACTCGTCGAACTCGACGGAACGGGTAATTGAATCTCCTTCGAGTTCCCATTCGGGAACCTTTTTGAGATAGGCATTCATCTCGTCCGGGGCGATCAAGTCAGACATGGCAGGTCAGATGGCTTTCGTGGGTTTCTTTATCTTTTCTACGGGATAAGAGAAGGGTTTGGGGTGCGCAAGTCTCATCTTTTCACTAAGGCCAATTTCCGGGAAATTCACTTTGCGCCCCCTCTTATTGTATCTTATACCCTAGGCTTTGGCCCCCTACCCAAATCTGGGGTGGCTGACTAGCGAAAACTCTCCGACCGACTCTTATAATGGCTGGGAAAATCTACAACGACATTGTCGAGACCGTGGGCAAGACGCCCCTGGTAAAACTCAATCGCGTCACGCAAGGGGTGGATGCCACCGTTGCTCTGAAGTGTGAATTCTTCAACCCGCTCGGCAGCGTAAAAGACCGTATCGGGATGTCCATGATCGCGGACGCCGAGGAAAAAGGTCTCCTGACAAAGGACACTGTTATCGTGGAGCCCACCAGCGGAAACACCGGGATTGCTCTGGCCTTCGTGGCGGCGGCCCGTGGCTACAAGCTGATTCTGACCATGCCGGAAACGATGAGCCTGGAGCGCCGCACGCTGCTGGCCCTCCTGGGCGCGGAACTGGTGCTGACCCCCGGGCCGAAAGGCATGAAGGGCGCCATCGAAAAAGCCCGCGAAATCGTCGAAACGACCGAGAACGCCTGGATGCCCCAGCAGTTTGAAAATCCGGCCAACCCCGAGATTCACAAGAAAACCACCGCCGAGGAAATCTGGGAAGATACCGGCGGTAAGGTGGACATCCTGGTAGCCGCGGTCGGCACCGGCGGCACCGCCACGGGCGTGGGCGAAGTGCTCAAGGCCCGCAAGCCGGATTTCCAAGTCATCACGGTGGAACCAGCGGATTCCCCGGTCATCTCCCAAACCCTCGCGGGAGAAGATCTGACCCCTGGACCTCACAAGATTCAGGGCACCGGCGCCGGATTTGTCCCGGACAACCTGCACATCGACATCGTGAACGAGTGCGTCAAAGTTTCGAATGACGACGCTTTTGCCATGGCCCGGCGCCTGGCCAAGGAAGAAGGCATTCTCGTGGGCATCAGTACCGGAGCCAATGTCGTGGCCGCGCTGGAAGTCGCCCGCCGCCCTGAAAACAAGGGTAAGCTTATCGTCACCATCGCCTGTTCCACGGGCGAACGTTACCTGAGCACTCCGCTGGCTGACGAAGCCCGCGCCGCCGTGGGAGCCTGAAGGCTCCCTTCACGGGACCGGTTCCTCGCCCCAATTCCCCCCCTTCCCTCCCCATTCGCTCTCTTATGGCCGCAAAGAAAAAGTCCCCCGCCTCTCCTGAGTCCGCCGAGCCGCTTACTCCCGGCGAAATGGAAGAATCCCGTCATGGGGAGGAGATTGATGCCGCTATCGCCAAGCTGGAAGCTCACAAGACTAAGATCGTGGCCGGGGTTCTGGCCGTGATTCTGGTGTTGTGCGCCATCTTGATCGGTCGCGAAATGGCCGAATCCAAGCGGATTGACGCCGCCATGGCCTACACCAGCGCGTCTTCGCCGGAAGGGTACCTGGCCGTGGTTTCCGAATTCCCGAGTTCGGTATCCGCTGGAGACGCGCTGCTGAGCAAGGCCGACGCGGAGTTGAAGGCGGGTAGTCCGGAAGACGCCAAGGCCACGCTACAGACCTTCATCAACAGCCACAAAGATCACCCCCGTCACGCGCAAGGGATCTTCGCTCTCGGAATGATCCACCACCGCGCTGGAGAGTACGACCAGGCTTCCGCCTCTTACGATCAAGCCCTGAACGCCGCCGGCAAAGCATCGGACTTGGTGCCGTTGATCAAGATCCGGCAAGGCGACCTCGCCCTGGAACAGGGAGACCCGGAAAAAGCCCGCCAGATTTACGAAGTCATCATCCCCAGCCACCCAGGCACCTTGTTCTTCGATCGCGTGGAAGAGAAGCTAGTCCTGGCCGAACTGGGGCAACTGAAAACAGTTCCCGCTCCGGAGCCCAAGCCGGAGGAACCAGCCACTCCGCCCGCTCCAGCCGTGGAAACCACGCCCGCTCCTCCAAAGGAACCGGTTACCCCCGCTCCAATGCCCGCCACGGACAAGCCCGCCCCGGCTTCTCCAGACAGTCCTCCCGCGCCGAAACCCGGCAAACCGAACGAGGAGAAGAAAGCAGACCAACTCGCGCCGGCCAAAAAGCCCGCAGAAAAACCAGCCAGCAAAAAGACGCCTGCTCCGGCGGACAAACCGAAAGAGAAACCGGCTGAACCGGAAGCAGGCAAACAACCCGCGCCGGCAAGCATGCCCGCTGACAAGCCTTCCACGAAACCCGCGGACCAAAAGCCAGCTCCAGCACCGGCGGACAAGCCCAAGGAAACCCCTGCCGGGAACAAGCCGGCTCCGGCCAATGAGCCCGCGGGCAAGCCCATGGACAGCAAGCCCGCCGAAAAGAATGCGCCCCCGGCCTCCAAACCTAATAAAGAGGAAGCCAAGGGCGAAGCACCAGAGAAGCCTCAAGCATCCGAGCCAAAAGAAGCGGCTGCGGAGCCCAAGCCAGAAGGCGACGGCGGCGGCGGGGCCCAGTAACGAAGTTCTCCTTAGAGGATTCTCTCTTACTCTTCTCTCTTTTCCGATTAAGGAATTCTCCCCTTTTTCGGCAATACTCGCTCGAGTTCCCTCAAGGCTCGTCTGGAGATCTCCAGCGGGCTTCTTTCTCCGGCGGCTCTGGGGCTCCATGAAGTTGGTGCCGTGCGTCCATTTCTCGCCGCCCCCCGAGCACGCGATCTGTTTGCTTGAGGGATTGCCAGTCTTTCGCTTTCCAGGCCCGTCCGGGTCAAAAATGAGAAAGAATTTTCATTAATTGGAAAAAGTTGGCCGCAGGTAAAGACAGGCCCCCCCTTCGGCAAGAGCGGCTTATGCCTCCTCAGGCACAAGAAACCCGCGGTGTAACGACCCTCTCTAAGGTCTTGAGAGGGAGTCTGTTACCGATCCGTCCCAATATTGCCACTTTCTGCGTGAAATCGAAAAAATGAGACCAGACCTTGCGAAGAAGTCCGCTCTCATTCTGGGTTTACAGAAATTTTCTAGAAATTGCAGAAAATGTTTGCGATTTTTGCGAATTTGAGACAAAGTTCCTGGAGAATTCGCAATTCCTATAATGAAGATGCCGAGTCCACCTGCGAACAATATTATTCCTTTGGCCTCCTCCCCGCCGGAGGAACGCCTCGCCAACACCCGCCAAATGCTCGACTGCGCATTGGAGGAGTGGCTGGCGATCGCCAACATGGCTGCCTATTTGGACATGAACCTGACAGAACGCGAAGCTCGCTCCGCGAGCCAAGCAGAGCGCCCCAACCCAACAACACAATCCTGATCTAGGATCGGCCCTTCTCAGGTCCGGGATCTTCCCCCCCAACAATAGAAGGTGCGACAGCGCCGCCCGGTTCCCTCCCGGGCGGCGTTTTCTTTGCTGAATTGCCAATGGGAAGCAGCAGCCCGTTGCGCTGCGCTCCCTCACCGCCCCACTGCCTTCATTAACTGCTGGACCCTTTCACCCTCCACCGGCTGACGCCAGTCGCCATCCCGCTTGAGAAAAGAGCCTACAATGACGCCGTCCGCCACCTCCAGGTAGGTCCGGACGTTCCGGTCCGTGATGCCTGAGCCCACCAGCACGGGTAGGTCCGGCGCCGCTTCCTTGGCGGCGCGGACATCGTCCAGATCCGCCTGCTTTCCGGTGGCGGCGCCCGTGACAATCAATCCCCCAGACTGAAAGAACCGGGCCGCCTCCGCGGTTTCCGCCAGGGAAAGGTCCCCGGTCAGCGCATGGGAGGAATGCTTCTTTTTGATATCAGTCAAAATCTGGACCTTCGCCGCGCCGATTTGGCGGCGGTAGCGGAGAAGCGCCCCCGCGTCGCTTTCCATCAGCCCTTCGTCAGCCACATGGGCAAAGACGTAGCCCTCTGCCCGGATGAAATCGAGCCCACCCGCCAGCGCGGCCGCCAGGGCCTGCTGGTTCGCCCCAGCTAGAATTTGCAGCCCCACCGGCAGCTTACAGGCGCGCCGGACTTCCCGGCCCAGGACCGCCATGGCCGCGGTGATCTCATGCCCCACGGCTGCCCCCTTCAGGTAGGGCCGGTCGTGCATGTTCTCGATCATGACCGCGTCCACCCCGCATTCCGCATAGAGCAGCGCCTCCGCCATGGCTTTCTCCACTACCAGCTCAAAACGGCCTTCGTATTCCGGAGTCCCCGGCAGGGCGGAAACGTGAACCATGGCCACCACCGTGCCGCCTCCCGGCTGGAACAAACCGTTCGCGGACTCAGGCATGATCGGGTGGCGCGGAGTCCCTTTGTGGCATGGGCGCCCGCGGAGGGCCCGCCGATGACGGTTCGGAAGAAAAAGGATGGGCACTTCCAAAAGGACTGACCGGCACGGCTGGATTCCTTTCACGGCCTCCCCGCAAGGTAGCGGCCACGGCCCAAGCCGTCGCCCCGCCCATCACGAAAGCCAGCAACATGGCAACCCCAATCGCCAAGGGACGGATCATGTCCTCTTGGATTCCCAACCCAGTTGCCAGCATGGAACCCAGCTCACTGCCCGCCGCGCCGTCTCCGCCCCCGGTCAGGGTCAAATCATCCTCCGCCCGGTAGCGCCAGACGGAATAGCTGGTCAGCTCGAGAATCCGTTCCACGGTCTTCCGGTAGGCTGCCGTATTCTCAGGCGCGATGTGATCTTGAAGCGTCTCATAGGTCGCCACCAGGGTCAGCAGGTGGTCCGCGTAGTGGACCTTGCGGGTGTACCGGAGCCCATTCTCCTCAATGGACACATCTTCGTCGTCAAAGTCCCAATCCAGCTCGCTTGGCAGATGGACGCGAATGGTGTGAATCAGGCTCTGCGGGAACTCCAGGGCATAGGGCATGGTCCGGCGCACGTTGACCGGCTGGCGGATGCGGTTCCGCACGCTGTCGAAATAAAAATAGATGTAGTGGTAGCCGTCTCCGGACCCATCCGCCGTCCAGATCTGATCCAGCTCGTATTCTTCGTCCACGGTCAGGCGATTGTTCTTTCGCCGGTCGGTTACCCCGGGGTCGGAAACCGCCCGGGCCTGCGGAAAGTTTTCCTGGTAGTAATCCAGATGGTTTTGACGAATCAAATCGACCTCCGTGGATTCCAGGTAATAGCGGAACGAGTCCGCGTACTGACCGGAATACTGCGTGCTGGCCTCCACCCGGGAAGATTCGCCCACGTCTCCCACGTAGAAGTCTTCCACCAGTTTCACCCGTCCGGAACCGGTCGCGCACTCTGGCATGTCGATCAGATCCTCTGTTTTGGCATCGACGACCAGACCTTTTCCGTAGTCGTCAAAGAAGCGCTGCTTCAGCGTACCTTCCTGGTGGGTCTGAGTCGGGTCCGCCCACACGGTTTCTCCGTCCGGGAGAGAAATGCGTAGAATGACGTGATCGAACGCAAAGGGAGAAGGGTGCCACTCCGCCACGCGGCCCCGGCCACTCATGCTCAACAGCACGGGCTGGCTGTCGATCTCCAACTCCGCCAACAGCGCCTGGAGGAGCGCCACTTTATCCTTACAATCTCCGAAGCGGCGCCGGAAAGTCTCATTTGGCGGGCTGGGCCGGTAGGCGCCCGGCCCCTCTTCCAATCCCAGGTACCGCACATCATTCTGAACGAAGGCCAGCGCCGCCAGGGCCCGGTCCTCCGGATTGGCGTGCGCTTGACGAATCTGCTCCACCAGTTGCCGCAGACCGGGATCCGGTGCCTCCGAAGGAAAGTCGTAGAGAGTCGCCGCCCATTGGGCCAGTTCGTTCCAGTCTTCAAACTCGCTTAGCTGGACCCAGGCGTGCGGTTGGTACCATTCCGGAATGTTGTTCTCCAAGATCAACGGCTCCACGTCTGTCTGCCGGTAAACGAGCGCTTCCAAGTGGCCCTCCAAGGTCTCCACCTGAGGCTCGATTTCCGTGTGGTGACTCTTCACGTACACCCGCCGGCTCCGGGATTTTACCAGCCGGTAGTAGGACTGCCGCACGGTAGTCGCCCACTGCAATGGCACCGAGTCGAGGAACTTTCCGGCGTAGCAGGGATTGCTGCCCGAAATCGTGTAGGCATAGTCCACCACGTCTCCCACCCGCAAATCCTTCAGGAAAACAAACAGCGTGACATGGCCATTTACCATGCCGCTGGGCCAATCCTCTTCCAGATTCACGAAGCGGATGTTGGCCTCGTCCAGAACGTCGATTCGCTCGTCCCCCCGGCAAAGCGTCACATGGTGGAGGGTCAACGTCTCGAACGCCGGGTCGTATTCGATCTCGATGTCGCCATAGTCGCTGATGCCAGCGGTATTAAGAAACTCGTCGGCGTAGTGGTGAAAAAACTGCTCCTTCTCCGCGTGGGACTGCAGGTCCACCAGGCGAAAGTAAAAGCCACTGTTCACGTTTTTCTCAAACGGAGCCGGCTTCTTCAGGTCCGCCTCCACCGGAACCACCCACTCCGGAACGGGGGCAACCTCATACCGGGACGATGGGCCGGCCTTCGCGGTTTCCGCGGCGGGGCACAGGCATAGCCCGGCAAGGAGCAAGAGACCCGGGCCAGGATATCTGAAAAGGAGGGCGATCGGACGAAAAAGCGGACGGATCACGGTGTCTATCAGTCTGGTGAGCGGGGCGCCAAATCGCTATGATACCCAATTAGACCGGTTTGGCGAGTTTCTGAAACCGCCAATATCATCCCTCCGCCCCCCAGGATGAAATTCTCTTTTCATCAATAATCTCATCTTTTTCTAAGGCATGGCTTCGCGACCCGTTTCTAAGGATGAGAATAGCGCGATGCGGCAGACCGTGGAAAGCAATGAAAGTCCCCCCGGGTTCGTCGAAACGGCCCTGGCCGAATACGAAAAACCGCTGCTCGGATATGCCCGGGGGCTTTTGAAAGATCACGAACGGGCCCGCGATGTGGTGCAGGACACTTTCCTGCGGCTGCATCGGCAGGCCCCGGACAAGATCGCCCCGGAGAATCTGAAAGCCTGGCTCTACACGGTGTGCCGCAACCGCTCTCTCGACATCCTGAGAAAAGAGAGCGCCATGAAAACAACCTCCGTCGATGCCCTCCAGGGCCTGAACGACAGCCGGCCAGACCCGGCCCACGCCGCCCTCCGCCGTGAGCGCTGCGATGAAGTAATGAAACTCCTCGAGCGCCTGCCGCACAATCAGCAGGAAGTCATCCGCCTGAAATTCCAGGCGGACCTGAGCTACCGGGAGATCAGCGAAATCACTGACCTCAGCGTCAGCAACGTGGGTTTCCTGCTCCACACCGGCCTGAAACGGCTGCGCCAACTGATGAGCCACGACCTCGAAACAGAAGGCAACGCCGGCTGAAACCCGAAGGAGCCCCTTCCAAACCGAACGACCACCCCACCCAATTTTCATTCGACCATGAACGCGAAACCTGAGGAATTTGAAAACGCCCTCCTGACGGCCTATGCCCTGGGCGAAACCACGCCGGAAGAAACGGCTGAAATTGAGGAGAAGATCAAGAACTCGCCGGAACTGAAAGCGGAAGTCGAAGGCATCCGCCAACTCGCCGGCCTTCTGCGCACGGAGTTTACCGAGGAATTGGAATCTCACCAAGAAGAGGGCTCCTCCTCAACAAACGGTGGCGAATCGGACAAGATTGTCCGTCCCCATTTCTGGAGCCGCACCGAAGTGCGCGCCGGGCTCTTCGCCCTGGCCGCCGCCTTGGTGGCGCTGATCGCCGTGCCCAACCTGATCCACCAGGAAAGCCTGAGCCATCAGCCCTACGCCGCAAATGGAAAGGCCGAAAAAGAGTTGGCTGACATTGACCACCTCGCGGAAAGCTCGGCACAGTTTCTTGACGAATTTGAAATGCGGGAACTCTACCGCGATGAAGCCGTAGTTGCTCAGCAAGCGACAGCGGATAAGCCACTCGCCCAGAGTGACGGATTCTCCCGCACCAGCGGGGAGGACGATCGCCTGGGTTCAACAGTCGCCAATTACGGATACATTTCGCCCAGCCCTAACTCCTCTACTTTGGAGCGCCAGAACGAGCGGGGCTCGGGGGAGCTGATGGCTCAAACCGGCCCCGGTGCGCCGGCCGCCACCGATAGCTTTGCGGTTCCCGTTACGGGTGTCCTTTTGGAATCCGAACCGGTCGCTCAGGACAAACGGCCGAAGGTGCGCCCGGCTTCCAGAGACGGAGCCACCGACTTCAGCACCCAGCCAGCACCCATACAGCCCGCGAGTCCGGACCCGGCTCGTTTGTACCTGATGGCCAGGGAATCTTCCGTGTCCGGCCGTGGCGGTGCTGGTACCGCAAATGAAAGCGGAAGGATTCACATCGGCGCGACCGCGACCTTTGGAGACGAAGCGGAGGTCCAGGGGGGAAAACCCAGCCCGGCTCCCACCGGTCCCGCCACGGATGGGGCCCGCTCCAAAGTCTTGATCCCTGTGAAACGTGCAGAAGGCGAATCACTGAGCCGTTTGCCATCCGCGCCCGGTGCCATGCCGGATAGCACGGTCGCTCCGGACGGTTCGGTCACGTTCACGGACGCCAACGGAGCGAAATACCTGGTGACACAAAAAAATGATCGTGATCTCCAGGTCTCCGCAGGCTCGGGTGGTTATCAAACCACCACTGAATACGTCCTCACCCCAATCAACGCGGAAAGTAAACTCGCTCCCCAACCCGTTGCCGCGCCCGGGGCGACGACCGATTCCATTTCCATAACCGCGGGGTCAACCGTGGAGTTACAAACCGTGACCGGCACTTCCAGTCTGGCGGCTATCCAAGTTCAATCCGGCGCAGCCTCCGCGACAGCCGCCATGCCCGCCGCGGCGGCTGCCGCACCTGAACCAGCGTCACTTTCTGAATCCGACGCTTACTTTGGCCGCCAGGCAAACATCACGAACGGGGGAGAACGCTACACCGCCACCTACGACAATCCCTACAAGAGCCCCGCTCAGGAAGCACTGTCCACCTTCTCCGTGGACGTGGACACGGCCTCCTACACCCGGGTGCGGAAGATGATTGAGAACGGCCAACCGCCCCATCGCGACCAGGTGCGGGTGGAAGAGTTCATCAACTACTTCGACTACGGCTACTCGGCTCCCACCCTGGAGGACGTGGAAGAAGAAAACACGGCTCCCTTCGCGGTGAACCTGGAAGTCGCTCCCACCCCCTGGAACGCCGCCACCCGCCTCGTGCGTATCGGCATCCAGGGCGCGGTGCCGGAGGGCGACCGCCCCGCCATGAACCTGGTATTTCTGGTGGATGTGTCAGGCTCCATGAAGTCTCAGGATAAGCTGCCGCTCGTCCAGAAGACCCTGCGCGACTTCGTCCCTCACCTGCGGGAAGACGACCGCGTCGCCATGGTCGTCTATGCCGGCAGCACCGGTGAAGTGTTGCCCCCTACCTCGGGCGCCAAGCAGAACGTCATCCTTGCCGCCATCGATGCCCTCAGCGCGGGGGGGTCCACCGCTGGCGCCGCCGGCCTGGAACTGGCCTACCAGCGCGCCCGCGAGAACTTTTCCGAAGAAGGTATTAACCGCGTCATCCTCGCCACGGACGGCGACTTCAACGTGGGCCAGTCCTCGGACGAAGCGCTCGTCAATCAGGTCGAACGCGAAGCCAAGAGCGGCGTCTTCCTGACCGTCCTGGGCTTTGGCACCGGCAACCTGAACGACTCCATGCTGGAGAAGATCACCAACAAGGGTAACGGAAACTACTACTACATCGACCGCCTCCAGGAAGGCCGCCGTGTGTTGGGCACTGAGTTAACCTCCACCCTGGTGACCATCGCCAAGGACGTGAAGATCCAGGTGGAGTTCAACCCCGGCCGCGTCCGCGCCTATCGGCTCATCGGCTACGCCAACCGCATGCTGAATCCGGAAGACTTCGCGGATGACCGCAAGGACGCCGGTGAAATCGGTGCGGGCCATACCGTGACCGCCCTTTACGAGGTGCTGCCATTGTCCGCCGATCTGCATACGGAACTGACCGGCGTGGACCTGAAGTATCAGCGGCAGGTCGAAACGGACCCAGCCGCCGAGCCTAAGCCACAGCCGCGACTTCAGCAGGGCCGCGAACTGGTGGAGAGCCCGGAACTCCTGACCGTGAACCTGCGCTACAAGCAGCCGGACGGCCAGACCAGTAGCCTCATCACGGTTCCCCTGGCGGATCCCGAAGAAAAGGTGTCCGCCGCCTCCGAAGACCTACGCTTCGCCGCCGCGGTGGCGGCCTACGGCATGCGCCTGCGGGCCTCGGAATACCTGCCTCGCCACTTCGACTTCTCCCAGATCCGCTGGCTGGCGGGGAATGCCATCGGCGAGGATCCTACTGGAGCCCGCACCGAGTTCCTCGAACTCGTCCAGCGCACCGAATCCCTGGCGGGTAGCCACGGCTACGAAGAGCCCTACCGCAATGCCCCCCAGGACGAAGCGATCCGCCGCGCCATCGAAGACGGCGCCCGCCGTTCGGAAACGGAGGCCCAAAAGACCCACCGGGAAGTGCAGGAGAAGCTGAAGAATCTGCGCTGAAAGGTCAGGTATTCGATCCCTTGGAAAAAGGGGGCGGGTTCAGGGATCCCCCTCCCTAACCCGCCATCCTAACCGCGAGCCTCACCGCCGCAAACAGGCTGTCCGGCCGCGCTTTTCCCTGCCAGGCGATGTCCAGCGCGGTGCCGTGATCCACGCTGGTCCGCACCACCGGCAGTCCCAGGGTGGTGTTCACCGCGGAATCGAAAGCCAGTGCTTTCACCGGAATGTGCCCCTGGTCGTGATACATGCAGACAAAGGCGTCCGTCTCCTTTCGCTTCCATGGCAGAAACGCGGTGTCTGGCGGCACGGGCCCCTCCACGACGTGCCCCCGGGACCGGGCCGCTTCGATGGCGGGAATGATGATGCGTTCTTCTTCCCGGTCTCCAAAGAGTCCGTGCTCGCCCGCGTGAGGATTCAGCCCGCAAACCACCAGCTTTGGCTTCCGCCCGCGAATCCGCTCCAGCGCTTCCGCCGTCAGGTCGATCACCTCCCCGATCCGTTCCACCGTCAGCAGACCCGGAACCTCGCGATAGCCCACATGCACGGTCACGAAGGTACAGGTGATCTCCCCGGAATATTGCATCATGCAGGAACGCGCCGCGCCGGTGCGGGTGGCAAAAATCTCCGTGTGCCCCGGAAAGTCGATCCCCGCCAGCTTCAGCGCCTCCTTGCTTAGCGGCGCCGTCGTCACGGCCCGCACCTGACCCGCCAGCACAGCCTGGATGGCGCAGTCCACATACGCATAGGCCGCGTGGCCGGTAGCCGCGCTGATCTCACCCGGCCGGAACGCCTCCAGCGGAATGGCCCCGATGTCCCAGACTCCCGGCTCGGTCAGGGTATGCCAGTCGTCATCGCCCCGGACCGGCGCGGTATAGGGTAGCCCCGTCTTTTCCGCCGCCGCCCGCAAGACCGCCGCATCCCCAAAGACCACCGGCACGCAGAATCCGGCAATCTCCTGATTTGCCAAAAGACTCAGGCAGACCTCCGGCCCGATCCCAGCGGGATCGCCCATGGTAATGGCGACAAGCGGCTTCCCCATGGGGGTGAATTTCTCACACAAGGAGGGGAACGTCCAAAGCCGGGTGAAAGGCTTTCAGAGCCCAGCAACACCCGAAACCATTCTGGCCGGTATTATGAAGCAGTCCAGCGGGTAAGCACCTTCGCAAGCAGCTTATAACCAGTCATTTACAAACCCAATCCGGCAACGTTTTCGAACCGCAAAATCCCGCCGGAGCCGGGATTCCGGACCGTGGCATGATTGGTGCTCAAAGCGTTAGCTAAGGTTCGATGAAGGTGTCGGGCTAAACGAAACCAACTGTGGGAGATACGAAAACGCGAATGAAAACTGTTACCAAAACACGCTGCTTCCTGGTGTTGGCCACGCTGTTCGGGCTGGGTTCGACATTGCAGGCAGAGCCCCTGAAGATCGCTTACAGCGACTGGCCCGGCTGGGTTCCGTGGGAGATCGCCATCAAGAAGGGCTGGTTCAAAGAGGCCGGCGTGGAAGTCGAATTTCAGTGGATGGATTATGTGGAGTCCATGGACACCTACGCCGCCGGCGGCCTGGACGGCGTGCACATGACCAATGGCGACGCCCTCGTCATCGGTGTCACGGGTAAGCCTTCCATCGGCATTCTCATCAATGACTACTCCAATGGGAACGACATGTTCATCGCCGCGCCCGGCATCGAAAGCGTGAAGGACATGAAGGGTAAGAAGGTCGGCGTGGAAGTCGGTTTCGTGAGCCACCTCCTCGTCCTGAAGGCACTCGAGTCCAGTGGCATGACGGAAGACGACATCGAACTGGTGAACACGCCCAACGGTGAAACACCCCAAGTGCTGAAGTCCGGCGCCGTGCAGGGCGTGGCCTGCTGGCAGCCCAGCTCCGGTCAGACGCTGAAAATCGTGGACGGATCCAAGACCATCTACACTTCGGCGGACGCCGCGGGTCTGATTTACGACATCCTCTTCGTGGACCCGGAGAGCCTCGAAAAGCGCCGCGACGACTGGAAGAAGGTCGTGAAGGTCTGGTACAAGATGGTCGAATACCTGAAGGATGAGGACAACCTCGACGAATGCCTCGAAATCATGGCCGCCCGCGTGAACCTCACGCCCGCGGAGTATGAGCCCTTCCTGGAAGGCACCTACATCCTGAAACTGGATGAAGCGCTGGAACGCTGGGAAAAAGGCGAAGGCCTCGGCTCCGTCTATGGATCTTCCGTAATCTCTGACGAGTTCAACGTGAAGTACGAGGTCTACGAAAAGCCGGCGGACATCGACAAATATTTCGATCCCAGCCTGACCGAGGAAGTCGCGGCGGAACTGAAAGGCGAATGATGACGCCAACCGCCCAGTGCCTCCACTGGCGCGACATTTCACCATCTTTAAACCGATTCTGAATTTGTAGCGCCGGCGACGGGGTCCTCTCATAGAGGAAAACGTTTCCGGCGCTGCCTTTATCCACCGCCTGGTTTTCCGGTCCATTCCGGGTCCAGGTAGAACCACCGGGCCGTGATCTTCGGAAAATCGAGTCAGCAGAAAAAGCCGCGTGAGCCCTGGTTCGCCGTCCGTCGCGACCTGGGAGCTCGCCGCGCGTCTCTCCTGACGCTCGTCTCTTTCCTCCTGCCTCTGGGTATTTGGTGCCTGGTCAGCTACTGCCCTTTCATCTGGCACCCGGACGTGCGGCTCGAAATTGCCGCCAACCGCACGGACGTGAATACCGTCTTCACCCCAGGCGATCATGTGGGGAAAGACTACTTCTCGGAATTTCAGGAAGGCATCCGGCGCCAGAACGATCAGACCCGTCAATTGATTCAGTCGGGTGGCGAGTGGGAAGGGACGGAGTCCGGCCGCCGGCGGGCGAACAAGAAGTATCTCCGCCAGATTGCGCCCATCGCCATCGCCAATGGTTGGCTCAGTGGCGATCAGGCGGAGGATGACGCGGCCATCTATGAGATCTGGCGAGACCTCGCCACGGGCGAGAAAGTCGCGACGGACCCTCCGATCACGAAGGAAAACGTCTCCATCGCCCAGGAAAACTGGGCCGTCATGTCCGCGAAGTCGCTCACTTATGACAGCGACAACTTTCCGGACCAGCCGCTCGTCCAGATGATCCCCCAGGGAAGACCGTCCAACCCGGACTATCTCCCCGAGCCCCACGCCGTCCTGCTGAATGGCTGGAAAGAATTCGCCCGCCCCGTGGATGACGGTCAACCCACCATGGCGGATCGCCTGTGGCATTCCATGACGATCGTCTTCGGCGGGTTTCTCATCTCTTGCCTCATCGGCATTCCTATTGGGGTGCTTTGCGGGACCTACCAGTTCTTCTCTCGTATTTTTGAGCCGTTCATCGACTTCTTCCGCTACATGCCGGCGCCCACCTTCAGCACGCTGCTGGTGGCGCTCTTCCTCGCCAACGACGCGCCCAAGATTGCGCTCGTCGTTATCGGTACGGTTTTCCAGATGGTGCTGGTGCTGTCCAAGACTACGAAGTTGATCGATGTCTCTCTCTTGGAAGCCGCCCAGACTCTGGGCGCAAACCAGCGCCAGCTCCTGACCAAGGTCGTCATCCCCGGCATCATGCCGAATGTTTACAATGACCTCCGCATCCTACTCGGCTGGGCCTGGACCTGGCTGGTCATCGCCGAACTCATTGGGGTGAAAAGCGGCCTCACGGAGTTCATCGAAACGCAGGGCCGCTGGCGGAACTTCGACCGCGTCTATCCCATCATCATCCTTATCGGGCTGGTCGGTTTCTTCACGGACCAGATCCTCGCCTGGCTCAGCCACATCTTTTTCCCCTGGGCTCACGGGGATAAAGGCGGGAAGTCCCGCGCCGTGGCAAATGCGGTGCTGTGGTTCCCCCGCTTCCTCATGAACGCGGCGCGGGAGCGCGTGACGGACAATCCGGAGCCCCGTCCCGTCACGTCCGCCTCCACTGCTCGCCCGGGAGACAGCTCGCCACCGCCGAAGCACGTCTCTTCCTGATTACCCGGCGTAGCTCTAACCTTTTCTCAGCATGCCTCCAGCCGCGCTCCAGATCAACGACCTCGACTACCGGAAGCAATCGCCGGAAGTGGCGGACCGGTTTCGCCGCATGAAGGAACGCCCCGTGGTGCTCAGCGTGCGTGGGCTGGAGAAAACCTTCGACAGCCATGAGGGCCCCGTCACCGCGCTGAAGGGATTGGACTTCGATGTTTACCGGCGGGAGTTCATGTGCGTCATCGGCCAGTCCGGCTGTGGAAAGTCCACCCTCATCCGCATGCTGGCCGGCCTGGAATATCCTACCGAGGGCGAAGTGCTGCTGGACGGAAACCCAGCTAAAGGCCCCTGCCCGGATCGCGGCATGGTCTTCCAGGCCTACACGTTGTTCCCCTGGCTGACGGTGAAGCAGAACGTCATGTTCGGCCCAAAGATGGCGGGCCGTGGCGGCGTGGAACTGGAGCAGGAAGCCCGGCAATGGATCGACATGGTGGGCCTTTCCAAGTTCGAAAATTCCTATCCCTACCAGCTTTCCGGCGGCATGAAACAGCGCGTGGCCATCGCCCGCGCCCTGGCCAATCAGCCCCGCATCCTGCTCATGGATGAGCCTTTCGGTGCCCTGGATGCTCAGACGCGGTGCCAGATGCAGTCCTACCTCCTGCAAATCTGGCAGAAAATCGACATTACTATACTCTTCATCACCCATGACCTGGATGAGGCCGTTTACCTGGCGGACCGCATCCTGGTCCTGAAGGCGAACCCCGGCCGCATCGATGAAATCATCGAGGTGCCCGTGCCCCGCCCGCGTGACATGGACCAGATGATCTCTCCGGAATTCATCGCCACGAAGCACCGCGTGAACACGCTCATTCATCCTCCCACCGAGGATCCGAAAGAGGAAAAACTCTCCATTCCTCGCCTGACACCGGTTGGCGACGACGTTGATTGAACCTTCCCGTTAACCAATGCTTCCGGAGGTTGAGAAGGCATTGCGCCTGGAGGAGTTGAGCTGGAAGACCATCGCCAATCTCCAGGAAAACGGCCCCCGCATGCTGCTCCTACCCACGGGAGCGACGGAACAGCACGGTCCGCATTTGCCCATCAATACGGACACCGTCATCGCGGACCAAGTCGTGGCCTACGCCTCCGCTCAGACCGGTATTCCCATGCTCCCCGCCATGCCCTACACGGTATCCGCCGGGCACACCACGAAGTGGCCGGGGACTTTTTCGCTTTCGCACCAGACCTTCATCGCCTCTGTGCGGGAACTCGTCTCCTGGGCCGTAGCCACGGGCTGGGAAAAGCTGTTCATCATTAATTCCCATTTTGGAAACGACGCCTCTCTACGTGTCGCGGTGGATCAACTCCGCCTGGAGTTCCTGGGAAAATTGCAGATCGGTGTCCGCAACAGCTTCTCCCTGACCCCAGATATCTTGAGCTACTTTCTCTGCGATGGGGACGACATCCACGCCAACCAAGCGGAGACGGACCTCATGCTCTACCTGGCTCCCGACACAGTGCGCATGGACTTGGTGGAAGACGATCCTGATCGCACGGACGGCACGGTCTTCAGCTATCCCGTCGCCCAGACCAGCCTGAACGGCATCACCGGCAAGCCAAGCGCCGGCACCGTCGAGCGCGGCCAGTCCCTCTTCCGCGAAATGGGCGAGGCGCTCGCCGCCCTCTGCCGGAAGGCTCTCACCGAGATGCCACCCCTTTCTGAAGAACACTGGAACGGCCTTTCGCCGGCCCCTCTCGGTAAACACTAACATTCTACTCAATCTGGATCTTCTTCCTCCCCAACGAATATGAGCACCGCCAAACCCGTCTTTGCCGTTCCCGCCGATTTCAGCGTGGACGATTCCAAAGTGGAAAGCCTGAAGAAAAGCCTGGGCGAACAGGGCGTGAAGTATGCCCTTTCCACCTATGTGGATGTCCACGGCGTACCGAAGGCCAAGGTAAACCCGCTGGAATACCTCGGGAAAATGGCCGCTGGCTCGGAACTTTTCACCGTGGGCGCCATGGAGGGCATGGGCCTGGTGGGACCGCAGGAAGACGAGTGCGCCTCCGTGCCTGATCTGGATACCGCCCTCATCTGCCCCTGGGACAAGCGCTTCGCCTACTTCTTCGGCGACCTCTACTACCACGGCGAACCCTACCCCAACGACAGCCGCCAGGTCCTGAAGCGCCAGGTCGCTCGCGCCGCTGACTTGGGCATGACCTTCAACGTCGGCATGGAGACGGAGTTCTACATCTTCCGCGTCGATCCGGAAACCGGGAAGCGCTCCATCCTTTCGCCCCACCGCTTCGGCGGCATCTGCCCGGCTTATGATGTTTACCAGTCCATGGGGTCCATGGAATTCCTCGAACCCATGGTGGATGCCATGAACGAACTCGGCTGGGGCGTGTTTTCCTTCGACCAGGAAGGCGGGCACGGTCAGTACGAGCTGGACTTCAACTACGCGGACGCGCTCAGCATGTCGGACCGGCTCATCTTCATCCGTCTCATGGCGAAGAAGATCGCGGAATCCATCGGCTGCATTGCCAGCTTCATGCCGAAGCCCTTTGCCGACGACTTCCGCTCCGGGTGCCACTTCAACATGTCGCTCCAGGACAACGCCTCGGGAGACAACCTCTTCGCGCCGGAGCCGGGAGGAAACCCCTTCATGGAGAAATACGGCATCCCCATGTCGAAACAGGCTTATCACTTCGCGGCAGGGGTCTTGAAACACGCCAAGGCCATCACCGCCGTTACCTCGCCGACCTACAACAGCTACCAGGGCTTCGTGGCTCAGGGCGAGATGCTGGACGTCAGTTGGGCGCCGGTCCTCGTCGCCTACGGCAAGAACAACCGCTCCGCCATGATGCGCATGCCGCTCAACCGCTACTGCCTGGAGAACCGCGCGCCGGACATGAGCGTGAACCCTTACCTCGCCGCCGCCTTTCACCTCGCCGCCGGCCTGGAGGGCATCGAACAGGAACTCGACCCCGGTGAACCGCTCAACGACAACCTCTACCTCAAGGGCAAGAAGCAGATCCGGGAAGCAGGCATCGAGTTCCTGCCCGGCACCTTGCTGCACGCCATCGAGGCTTTCGAAGCCGACGATCTCGCCACGGAAGTATTCGGAGCAATGAAAGACATCTATCTCCGCCAGAAGACCATGGAGTGGGAAAAAGAGTTCTACACCATTCACGACCGCCAGCTCGACGAGCGGCTGACCTTCATCTAAGCACCGATGGGCCAGGACTTTCCCCTACTCGAAAAGGCCTCCGCGCCTGCCGCGTCGCTTCCGCTCCTGGAGGAAGTGGAGGCGGACTTCGGCATGATTCCCAACTTGGAGCGCATGCTGTCCGCCTCGCCACCGGCCCTCGCGGGCTATGTCCGGCTCTGGGAGCTGTTTGAAAATTCCAGCTTCAATGGCGTCGAAAAACAGGTCGTCTACCAGACCGCGAACTTTGAGAATAACTGCACCTACTGCGTCCCCTGGCACAGCTTTCTCAGCCAGAAGGCCGGGATGAAAGAAGAAGACAATACCGCGCTGCGGGCTGGCACACCCTTGTCCGATCCCAAGCTGGAAGCCCTGCGTCTTTTCACCAAGGCACTGATCGACCACCGGGGCCACCCACCGGAGGAATTCACTCAACGATTCTTCGAAGCGGGTTACACCGCCCCCCAGGCCCTGGAAGTGGTCCTCGGCCTGGCCACCAAACTGATGAGCAACTATGCCAACGGCATCGCCCACACGCCGCTGGACAGCGCCGTGGCGTCACTGGCTTGGGAAAAACCGCCTGTCAACTGACGACGCCCCGTCCGCCAAGTCCCGCCACACCGTGTCCCGGCCCTTCCAGCTTCGCGGCAGCCTCTCGCCCGGCTGGAAGATTGGCCTCGCGGCCGGTGCCTGGGTGCTGTTCTTCGCGATATGGCACAGCCTGGCCGTTAGCGGCTGGGCGAACCCCCGCCTGCTGCCTTCCCCTTTGGCGGTATGCCGGGCACTGGCCGAACTCTTCGCGGAACACGGCTTCGCCAAAGACGTGCTTAAAAGCCTGAACCGTGTGCTGCTCAGTTTCCTCATCGCGACCGCCGTGGCTCTGCCGCTCGGTATTCTCATGGGGTCTTTCTCCGTGGCGGAAAATTTCATCAACCCGCTGGTCTCCCCCTTCCGTTATCTTCCGGCTCCGTCTTTCGTGCCATTGCTCCTTATGTGGCTGGGCACTGGCGAGAATCAGAAAATTGCCCTCCTCTTTCTCGGCGTGATCTGGTTCCTCATCACCCTCCTCATGGACAACACGAAAGCGGTGCGAATAGAGCTGATCGAGACCGCCCAGACCCTCGGCGCGAAACCGGCGCAGATTCTTCGCTCCGTCATCTTCCGCTCTGCCCTGCCCCAGTATCTCGACACCCTCCGCCAGATGCTCGCCGTCAGTTGGACTTACCTCGTCATCGCGGAAATCGTCGCCGCCACCGACGGCATCGGCGCCATGATGATGCGGGCGAAGCGCTTCGTCCGCGTGGACGACATCATGGCCGGCATCCTCGTCATCGGCGTGCTCGGCTTCGTCTTGGACCTCCTCCTCCGAGGCCTCCGCTGGTGGGCCTTTCCTTATCTGAGGACCGGAAAGGAAACCTAAAACCAAACGGGGAGGCAAAGCCTCTCCAAAGTGCGGTAAATAAGCTTTTGCCTCTTTGAGGCAGGAGCCGGAGGCGCGGCGGGTATAGAAAGCGCTTATTCTCATCGTCAGCGTTCTTCCAATCCTCGGCAAGGTCACCTGCATACGAACGCACTTGCATCGTAATCGCCCCGCTTCTCCACGCGCCCTCACCTACCTTCCGTGGCATGAATTAAGCTGCCATCCTACCCTAAGTCACCCGGAGTCTCCGCCCAAATCATGAAGCCACTCCTTCCTCTCTCCTTCCGCGCCGCCGGAGCCCTGTTAGGCCTTTCTCTTGGTCTGCTCACGCTTCCGAGTTGCTCGGAAAAACCGGCAGACGAACCGTCCGCCCCGCCGGCGGAAGAGACACCGGCAGCACCCAAAGCACCTCCCGCGGAACCGGCGCCGACTCCCGAACCCGAGCCAGAACCGGCCCCTGAAGAAACCAAGGCGGAGCCCGCACCCATGCCGGATCCGGAACCCGCCGCGGCTCCCGCGACGCCTCCTCCGCCACCACCACCGGCGGCGCCGAAAGAAATGGAGGTGGTGAAAGTGTCTCTCTTTTCCTGGCCAGGCTATGGCTTCTGGTTTGTGGCGAAGGAAAGGGGCCTGACGGATGGCTTCGAACTGGATATCCAGATCATCGAAGACCCCTATGAAAGCTTTGGCCAGATGGCCGCCGGTCAGTTGGACGTGACGTCCAGCACGGTGGAATACGGCCCCATCGCCGCCGACTCCGGCGTCCCGGTCAAGCTGGTCGCTTACACGAACGCTTCCTATGGCACGGACAAGATCATCCTCGGCCCTGGCGTGGAAGCCGCCACGGATCTGAAAGGAAAGAGCGTCGCCGTTCTGGAAGGCGGCCTCACCCAGATCTACATGGGCATCTGGCTGGAACAGAACGGTCTGAAGTTTGACGACGTCACCTACACCAATGTCATCATGGACGACGCCGTGGCGGCCATGGTCAGCGGCTCCGTGGCGGGCGGCGAATTCTGGGAACCCTTTGGCACTCAGGTCATTGAGACCCTGGAAGGCTCGAAGATCGTTTCCACTTCCAAGGACGACTACTACCTCAGTACCGGTCTGCTGGCCGACGGCATGTATATGAGCGGCGACTTCCTCAAGAAGAAACCTCAGCTCGCGATGAAGGTCATGAAAGCCTACTTCGATGCCGTGGCTTACTGGAAAGAACACTCCGCTGAAGCCAATAAGATCATCGCCGACGCCATCAAGTTCGAGGTCGCGGACGTGGTGTCCGTCATCGGTGACACTGGCGGTCCGAAAGACGGCGGCCTTTACGTTTTCGGCTGGCCGGAGTCCTCCGCCTTCATGGGGGTCGCGGAAGGCGAGCCGCCCATCGGGAAGAATGGCCAGATCAAGGACCACTGGAAGCTGACCAACGAATGGTGGGTCAAGTTCGGCATGGTCAAAGAAACCTATCCGCCCAACGCGGGAATCGCTTTCGGTCCCATGAAGAAGCTGGCGGAAAGCGGTTACGGGAAGTAAGTTTTTCCACCTCTCAGGTTACAGCGTGAAACGCCTTCGCCTCTCCTCCCACACCCAGAACAAGCAAACCCTGAGAACGCTCGGGGTGACGCTTTGTTCTTTTGTCTTTTTAGGCTGCCGCCCCTGAACAGAGCGCGGCTCGGCGCAGTGGACGATTGATCTCGTCTCCTGTCGCAACCTCGGCTCCACACACCCTCCGGCGGCGGGGTCATGCCGCTCTCCCACGGTTTCGCGAGGCGCGAAACTAACGTTTTTCCTAACCTGTTTTTGCAATCGTTATCATTCCTGATTTTTCATATGGTCAACATGACTGAAACCATGATCCGCCAAGCCTGTGCCGGATCCGCGGATCCCTTTGCCTCATCGGCACTCTCCCCCGCCTCAACGGGCGCGCAGCCGGATCTGCCGGTGGAAACCATCCTAGACGAGATCGCTCGCGTGGCGGACCTGCCCATGGGCGAAAGCACCACGCTCCCCGCCCAGGCCTACACCTCGCAGGCCTTCTTCAACTGGGAGGTGGAAAACATCTTCCGGAAAGAATGGCTCTGCCTGGGGCACGTCTCCCAGATTCCCAACGCGGGCGACTTCCTGAACCTCGATCTGCTGGGCGAACCGCTCATCGTCATCCGCGACAAGGGCAACGACATTCGCGTCCTCTCGCGCGTCTGCCCCCACCGCGCCATGGACATCATGCCGCCCGGTTTCGGCTACGACGGCCACAGCCCCGCCGATCCCAAAGATGGTAAGCCCGGCTGCGGCAATACCCGCCTGCTGCTCTGCCCTTACCACTTCTGGACCTTCGAGCTGGATGGCCGCCTCAAGGCCTGCGCCGAAATGCAGCAGGCCGAAGGCTTCAACCGCGACGACTGGACCCTGAAGCCTTTCCGCAGCGAAATCTGGCACGGCTTCATCTTCGTGAACCTGGACGGTGACGCGCCTTACACCGTGGCGGAACAATACAAGGGGCTCGGCGACTACATCGCCAAGTGGAACCTCGCGGAGATGGAAATGATCATCGCCAATGAATGGGACTGCCCCTTCAACTGGAAGGTGCTCACGGAAAACTTCATGGAGTCCTACCACCACGCCGGGGCCCACGCCAAGACGCTCCAGCCCATGATGCCCGCCAAGGACACGTGGACGGAGCCAGAACAGCCGCACTTCATCCGCTGTCACCTGCCGCTGAAAGAGGGCATCCGCAACCAGATCCGCGACATGGAATCCCGGGGCGAACAGTGGGACACCTTTCCCCCCATCGCTGGGCTGGAAGGCGAGGAGCGGTATGAGTGGGGCCTCTTCCTGGGCTTCCCCACCTTCAAGTTCCTCGTCGCGCCGGACTGCGCCATCTGGTACCGCACCCAGCCCCTGGGTCCGAATCGGATGAAGCTCCTGACTACCTTGCTCGTCCCGCCCTCCACACCCAAGCATGCGGATTATTCCGCCATGCTGGAGAAGGGCCGGAAGCAGGCCATCGAGTTTCACCTGGAAGACATGGAAGTCTGCACCGCCGTGCAGCGCGGCTTCTATGCCAGCGGGTACCAGCGGGGCCGCCTGAGCCACCTGGAAATGCCCATCTGGCTCATCCAGCGCTACCTGGCCGCCCGTTCCCGTGGCACCTGGCCCACCTTCGATCGTCCCGCCGCCCCTGGCCAACGCTGAACATTCGTATCCACCTATGTTCAGCTTAAAAGACAGAGCTGCCGTCGTCACCGGCGGCAGCTCCGGCATTGGACTCGCCATCTGCCGCCGCTTTCTGGCGGCGGGCGCCCGGGTCATTTCGCTCGATCTGCAATCTCCACCGGAGACGGAGGAAGACGGCTTTTCGCTTTCCCACATCCGCACCGACGTCAGCAAAGAAGCCTGCCTCAGCGACGCTTTCGATCAGGCCAAACAACAACTCGGCGGCCTGGACATCGTGGTGAACAACGCCGCCATCCAGCCCCTGGGCGTCCGCTTTGAAGACCTCACGCCCGCGCTTCTGGAAAAGTCCTACCAGGTGAACGTATTCGGCACGGCTTATGGTATTAAGCATGCCTCGCGGCTCCTCACTACTGGCGGCCGCATCCTGAATACCAGTTCCTACGTCGGTCTCACTGGCGTGCCAAACGCCGCCATCTACGCCAGCACCAAGGCCGCCGTGGTTCACCTGACCAAGCTCGCCGCGCTGGAGCTGGCGCCCCGTCAGATCACGGTCAACTGCGTCTGCCCCAATACGGCCCGCACGCCCGCCGTGCTCGAGATTCCCGACAATCCCGAGATCCCGTTTGTCGAGTCCCGCACCCCGCTGGGCCGTCTCGCCGAACCGGAAGAGATCGCCGCCGCTTTCCACTTCCTGGCGTCACCGGAAGCTTCCTACATCACTGGCGCGGTTCTCAGCGTGGACGGCGGCATCTCCGCCGGCTGGGAACGCCTGGACGTCGTCACTCCACCCAACATCAGCGGTGGCGAATGGAAATCCTGATCTGCTGCTTCCTGCTTCTTTTCACTTTGCTAACAAATTTCATGAGAACAGCTTTCGCTCCACCCGCCCGTTACCAATGGCCTCACGGCAAGAAATGCGCCGTTATGCTCTGTTTCGATGTCGATGGCGAAACCACCGCCCTTTCTGAAGACCTCGAGCTCGCCAGCCGCGTCACCACCATGTCTCAGTGCGAGTATGGCCCCAACGTGGGGGTTCCCCGGTTGCTGGGTCTCCTCGACCATCTTTCCGTCCCCGCCACCTTTTTTGTTCCCTCCTACATTGTTGAACAACATCCGAAGATGACCGAAGCGATACTCGAGGGCGGACACGAACTCGGTTCCCACGGTCATCTTCACGAAAAACTCAACACGCTCACGCCCGAGCGAGAAGCCGAAGTCCTCGATCAAAGCCTCGAAATCCTGGAACGCGTCGTGGGCTATCGACCCACCGGATTTCGCGCTCCGTGGTTCGAAAACAACCCCGGCACGGCCGATCTCCTCAAGTCTCGCGGCTTCCGCTACAACGCCAGCCAGATGGGGGATGACGTGCCCTTCGTTCACCCCAATGGCCTGGTCGAGATCCCGGGGAACTGGATGCTGGAAGATTGGGAACAGTTCGCCTTCAACGCGGACCCCGCCTGGGGCGTCCTGCCGGAGGATTGCGACAAGGTTTACACCCTCTGGCACCGCGAATACGAAGCCATGCGGGACTTCGGTTGCTGCTTCGTCCTCACCCTCCACCCCTGGCTCAGCGGCCGGCCTTCCCGCGTCCGCCTGCTGGAACGCCTCATCGGTGAAATTCTCGATGAAGGTGACGCCTGGTTCGCCCGCGGCGAAAGCCTGGCGGACTACGTCCTCACCAACCCCGAAGCCCGCCACGAGATCAATTTTGACGCCCTGCCCGCATGAACGCCACCGCTCTCCGCGTTCCTACGACGGTCGCCATTCCGGCAGGCGCCTTCCTGATGGGAGCCGTGCCAGACGACAAATTTGCGAACGCGACTGAACTTCCCCGTCACGAGGTGGTGATTCCCGATTCTTTCGAGATGTCCCGCTGCCCCATCACAAACGAAGAATGGGACGCCGTCATGGGGAACTGCAACGCATTCCAGAGTGCTCTTGCAAATCTACCCAAAGTCCACATTTCGTGGAACGAAGCGATCCGCTTCTGCGAAGCCCTCTCCCAAGGCACCGGCGATCTCTGGCAGCTTCCCACGGAAGCCGAGTGGGAGTATGCCTGCCGTGCCGGCAGTCAGGACACTATCTTCTCCACGGGCTCCATTATTTCGCCGGACCAGGCCAGCTTTTACTACGGCGAACAGGCCGAGCGTCTCGGTTCGCGCCACCTGGAGCCCGTCGGCTCTTTTCCGCCCAATGCCTTCGGGCTCTGCGACATGCACGGATCGGTCTGCGAATGGACCGCCGACGTCTGGCGCAAAGATTACCTTCCCGGTACTGCTCCCGACCCGGCCCGCCGCGCGGTCCGCGGTGGCGCCTGGGACTACATGCCCAGGTTACTAAGAAGCTCCTGGCGGGACGGCCTGCCGATTTCCTCACAAAGAGACAACTTAGGATTCCGAGTGGTCCGCAAACTGCGGTAATCGACCTTCAGCACCTACGCCCGTGATACTCAAGCTCTTCAAACCCCTGTGGGGTCACCAAGGCACCCTGCGCGAGGCCGTTCGACAAGCCGCGGAAGCTTCCTTCTCCGGAATTGAAGGACCGCCACCCAAGTCGAAGTCCGACCGGAACGCCTTCGACGCCGACCTGAAAGAAAACGGTCTGGAATACATCGCGGAAGTGGTGACTGGCGGCGACTACGTGCCGGATCCCACCCTGGACCCATCCCGCCACTTGGACGATCTGCGGAAAGGCATCGAACGCAGCCTGTCCCTGGACCCTCTCTTTATTAACACGATGACCGGCCTGGATGCCTGGCCGATGACAAAGCAGGTCACCTATTTTGAAAAGGTCCTGGAACTTCAGGATCAGTATGACCTGACCATCACGGTGGAGACCCACCGCAGCCGTTCGACCTACACGCCCTGGCAAACCGCCGAATTGCTACGCTACCTGCCGGGTTTGAAATTAAACTGCGATTTCAGCCACTGGTGCTGTGTGTCGGAACGCCTGGTGTTGAACGACGATCCGGATCTTTTCTATCTCTTCATGAAAGCCTGCCGGCACCTTCACGCCCGCATCGGCTACGCCCAGGGCCCCCAGGTGCCGGACCCGCGCGCTCCGGAGTACGCCACGGAAGTGGAGGCCCACTTCCGCTGGTGGAAACACGTTTGGAATTTTATGGAAGCCTGTGGGCGTGAGTCTGTCACCATGACCCCGGAATTTGGTCCGGACGGATACCTCCACCAGGAACCCTACACCCAGGAGCCAGTGGCGGATCTCTGGGAAGTGAACTGCTGGATGGCCGGTGAATTGCGTGAAGCGTTTGCCGCCAGGACCAGCAGCAGTATGACGGCGACACAGCTTTCGTAATATTTTTTTCTTTAAAAGTATTACGCCACCCCCGGGTGGCACCCGTTCTGCTTTTCCCTGCCGGAACGTCAAACCGCTCCCCGCCGTGCCATCTGGTGTCCATCGTATCAGCATCTCCTTGCCCGAAGAAGTTTACCGGGAACTCGACAACCTCGTCCGCGCCCGGGGCTTCACCAACCGCTCCCAGGCCATCGCGGAGATGATCAATAACAGTCTCCTGGAACACTACAAAGAACGCGGCGCCGAGCTCATGGCTGGGACCATCACGCTGTTCTATGACGAGTCAAAACCGGGTCTCCTCGCGGAGCTGGCCTCCATCCAGCGCAGCTACATCGACGAAGTCATCAGCTCTCAGCATGTGCTGCTGGAGAAAAACCAGACGATGGAGATCCTGATCGTCCAGGGTCCGGCCCGCCGGCTGAAGCGCATCGCGGACCGTCTCATCACCTGCAAGGGCATCAAGTCCGGGCGCCTCACCATGTCGCCGAGCATCCTGCCGCCCATCCACCCGCTGCCAAATTCGCCCCACTAAAGCTCCATGGCTGAAGGTTCCACCACCCCCGATTCCGTCACCCCGCCGGTTCTCTACGAGACTGTGATTCGCGGGGGCGGCATGTGGTCCCAGGTGATCAAGCGCGGTAAGACGCTTCGTCTCACCGACTTGGAAGGCGGCGCCAACGTTTCCATGCTTCTCTACAATGCGGATCAGTTGGTGGAGCGGTACAACATGCCGGACACGCTGAAGGGCCAGCACATCTTTTTCCTGACCGCTCCCTTCTGCATCCACTCGGACATGGGCCGTCTGTTCTGCTCCATCACGGCGGACACCTGCGGCTGGCACGACACGGTCTGCGGCTGCACGGACGCCGCCCAGGTAGCGGCAAAGTACGGGACCAAGACCTACCAGGAAGCCCGCAACGACTTTTACCGGAACGCTCACGATAACTTCCTCATCGAGCTGGCGAAGTGGGGCCTGGGAAAACGCGACCTGGTGCCCAACCTGAACCTCTTCAGCAAGGTCATCTCCGACGAAGAAGGAAACCTGACCTACGTGCCGGGCGCTTCACCCACTGGGTCCTACGTGGATCTCCGTTTTGAAATGAACACGCTGGTCGTGCTGACTCCCTGCCAGCACCCGCTGGACCCCTCACCAGACTACGCGCCGAAACCCGTGAGGTTGACGGCCTTTCAAACCGAGCCGCCCGGCCCGGACGATGCCTGCCGCCTGTCTCGTCCGGAGAACGAACGCGCCTTCACCAACACGGAAAATTATTACCGCCTGCGGGACTGAACGGCCTCCCGCTCAGCTCTTCACCACCGCCTGTCTTTCGCCACCCATGCTTACGGAAAGTTCACTCGATCCCGCCAACGCGATCTATGACGCCACCGTCCTGGCGGGCGACCACTGGATTCACCAGGTCGCTCAGGGCCAGACCCTCCGCATTGTGGACCTGGAGGGGAACCAGGCGGCGGACACGCTTTTCTACAATGCGCACCACCCAGAGGACCGCTACAGCGCCTGCGACACCATTCGCAACCAGGCCAATCTCTACCTGACCACGGGAACTCAGCTCATTTCCTCGGGCGGAAATGCGCTGCTTACCATTGTGGCCGACACCTGCGGCCGGCACGACACCCTGGGCGGCGCCTGTTCCCGCGAGAGCAATACCATGCGCTATGCGCTGGAAAAGGAGTACATGCACGCCTGCCGGGACAGCTTCCTCTGCGGCGTAACCGAGTGGGGCGACGGCTTCCTGGGCAAGCGGGACATCACCTGCAATATCAACTTCTTCATGAACGTGCCCGTCACTCCGGAGGGCAAGCTCACCTTCGAAGACGGCATCTCCGCCCCCGGACGCTATGTGGAACTCAAGGCGGAAATGGACGTCATCTGCCTCATCAGCAACTGCCCTCAACTCAACAATCCCTGCAACGCTTACAATCCCACGCCCGTCCGCGTGCTCATCTGGGACTAGGAGAAAACTATATTTCATGACGGAAAAGATCCTGGTTGCCAACCGCGGGGAGATCGCTTGCCGCATCCTTCGTACGCTGAAGGGGATGGGCATTCCCTCCGTGGCGGTCTATTCGGACGCCGACCGTTTCTCCCAGCATGTCACGATGGCGGACGAGGCTTTCCTCCTCGGTCCGGCCCCAGTGCGCGAAAGCTATCTGAATCAGGAGCGCCTTTTTGAAATCATGGCGGAAGCCGGCGTCACGGCCGTGCATCCCGGCTACGGTCTCCTCAGTGAAAACGCTGCCTTCGCGGAAGCCTGCGAATCGCGCGGCATCGCCTTCGGAGGTCCTGCCCCGGAGCAAATTCGCACCTTCGGCCTGAAACATCGCGCCCGCGAAATCGCCGAGTCCTGCGACGTGCCGGTAGCCCAGGGGACTCCTCTATTGAGCCAATGGGAAGACGCCATCGCCGCGGCTGAGGAAATTGGGTACCCAGTCATGCTCAAGAGTACGGCGGGCGGCGGCGGCATTGGCATTCGCGTCTGTCATTCCCCAGAGGAGCTTAAAGACGGGTTCGAAACCGTGGAGCGACTCAGCCAGGCGAACTTCGGTGATGGCGGGGTCTTCCTCGAACGCTTTGTCGAGCGCGCCCGCCATGTGGAGGTGCAGATCTTCGGCGACGGGAAAGGGAAAGTCATCGCCCTGGGCGAACGTGACTGCTCCGCCCAACGCCGGAACCAGAAAGTCCTGGAGGAATCTCCCGCCCCCAACCTGCCGGAGGAGGTGAGGAAACGCCTCTGGGAGGCCGCGGTTCGCCTGGGCGAGCAAGTCAGTTACCGTTCCGCCGGCACGGTGGAGTTTCTTTATGACACCGATCGCGGGGAATTCTTCTTCCTCGAAGTCAACACCCGGCTCCAGGTGGAACACGGCGTGACCGAGCTCGTCACCGGCGTCGATCTGGTCGAGTGGATGGTCCGTCTAGGCAATGGATCCCTTCCTCCTCTCGACCGCTTCCGCCTGGGGCTCAGCGGGCATGCCATTGAGGCGCGGATCTATGCCGAAGACCCCAACAAAGATTTTCAGCCATCGCCCGGCCTGCTCACCCACGTCCACTTCCCGACTGACTGCCGCGTGGATACCTGGGTCGAAACCGGCAGCCAGATTTCCAGCCACTACGATCCGCTGCTCGCCAAGATCCTGGCTCATGGCGACACCCGCGAAGCCGCGTTGGCAAACTTAAGCCGGGCTCTGGCGGAATGCGCTCTCGAAGGCATTGAAACAAACCTGCGCTACCTGCGGCAGCTCATCGCTAACGAAGTTTTCACCGAAGGTCGCGCGACCACGCGGTGGTTGAACGGCTTCGAATATCTGCCCGCCACGGTGGATGTCGTCATGCCCGGCAGCCAGACCACCATCCAGGACTATCCCGGCCGCCTTGGCTACTGGGAGGTGGGCGTGCCGCCTTCCGGCCCCATGGACTCCCTGGCCTTCCGGGTCGCGAACCGCTTGGCCGGAAATCCGGAATCCGCCGCGGGCCTGGAGATCGCGCTCACTGGCCCCACTCTGCGGTTCAACCAGGATGCCGTGATCGCCATCGCCGGGGCCCCCATCGACGCCACGCTGGACGGCCGGCATGTTCCTCTCTGGACCCGGCTGGAAGTCCGGCGCGGACAGACCCTGGCCCTGGGATTGATCGGTCCCACCGGCATGCGTTCCTACTTGGCGATTCGCGGGGGCTTCGAGGTCTCAGAATATCTCGGCAGCCGATCCACCTTTATCCTGGGACAGTTCGGTGGTCATGGCGGCCGCATCCTGCGACCGGGTGATGTTCTTCCCATTGGGGAACCACCCGCCCACCCGGATATTCCCGTACTGGAAGAAGACTCCATCCCAACCTACGGAAACCGCTGGGTGCTCCGGGTACTTTATGGCCCCCACGCCGCCCCGGACTTTTTCGAGGAAGAGTACCTCCACAGTTTCTTCCGGGAAGAGTGGAAAGTTCACTACAACTCGGACCGCACCGGCATCCGCCTGATCGGGCCCAAGCCACAGTGGACCCGGCCGGACGGCGGCGAAGCAGGACTGCACCCGTCCAACATTCACGACAATGCCTACGCCATTGGCACCGTGGACTTCACCGGCGACATGCCGGTGCTGCTCGGCCCGGACGGACCCAGCTTAGGTGGCTTCGTCTGTCCCGCCACGCTCATCCGGGCGGACCTTTGGAAAATGGGCCAGCTCCGCGCCGGAGACAAGGTGCGCTTTCAGCGCGTGGACCCAAGAGAAGCGCAGGAGCTTCTCCAGAGCCAGGAAGCCGGCATCGAAACGCTCTCTCTGGACCCCGCTCTCCTGGAAGGCGAGCACACTTGCAGCAAAGGTTCCTGCGTACCCTGTTCATCCGTGGTCCGGCTTTATGGAGAAGACCAGCACCGTGTTGTCTTCCGCCCCTCCGGGGACAGCTACCTGCTGATCGAGTTCGGACCGCTGCGTCTGGATTTCAATCTCCGGTTCCGGGTACAACTCCTTTACGAAGCCCTGCGTAAGGCGGAGCTCGCCGGCGTACTCGATCTCACCCCTGGTATTCGTTCGCTCCAGGTGCACTACGACAGCCGCATCATTTCCCAGGCGGAACTGCTGGAAACGGTGGAAGCCATCGAACGCTCGCTGCTTCCCTTGGAAACCGCCGAGGTGCCTTCCCGGGTTGTTCACCTGCCTCTCTCCTGGAATGATCCCTCGACTATCCGTGCCATCGAAAAGTACATGCAGTCTGTCCGCCCGGACGCGCCTTGGTGCCCCAGCAATATCGAGTTCATCCGCCGCATCAATGGCCTTGACTCCATCGAAGACGTTCAACGCATCGTCTTCGACGCCAACTACGTGGTGCTCGGCCTTGGCGACGTCTATCTCGGCGCGCCAGTCGCCACGCCTCTCGATCCGCGCCACCGGCTGGTCACCACAAAGTACAATCCCGCCCGCACCTGGACGCCGGAGAACGCCGTGGGCATTGGCGGCGCCTACCTCTGCGTCTACGGCATGGAAGGTCCGGGAGGCTACCAGTTCGTCGGCCGCACCGTTCAGATGTGGAATCGCTACCGGGAAACTCCCTCTTTCCAGGAGGGTAAGCCGTGGCTGCTGCGCTTTTTCGACCAGATCCGTTTCTTCCCCGTGACCGCCGATGAGTTGAAGGACCTGCGCCAGGATTTCGTGCACGGCCGCTACAACGTAAAGATCGAACCCACCAGCTTCCGGCTGGCGGACTACAATCAATTCCTCCGTGATAACCGGGAAAGCATCGCGGCTTTCAAGGAGAGCCAGCAACAGGCCTTTGAAGCGGAACGGGAACACTGGAAATCCCTCGGCTTGGATGCGGCGGAAACCCCGGATGCCACGGCGGATCTGGCGGACCATGGCTCCAACGATCTTCCGGAAAACGCGCAGACAATCGAAAGTTTCGTCGCGGCGAACGTTTGGAAACTGCTCAAGGAAGAGGGCGACCGCGTGGAGGCCGGCGAACGGGTCGCCATCCTGGAAGCCATGAAAACGGAGTTTCCCGTGGCCGCTTCCGGCGCTGGCACCATCCGCCGAGTCCTCGCCCGGGAGAATACTCCCGTCGAACCGGGACAAGCCCTTTTCGTTGTGGAACCTGACCACCTATGACCCCGGAAATTATCTTCGCAAAAGAATCTCTCGCCTCGATCCCGGACCTGCTTGCCCTCTATCGGGATGGCAGCGTGACGCCGCGCCAGGTCGTTTCCTATCTTCTCGAGCAGGCAAAAGCCGGGGACCCAGCTATCTGGATTTACCTCTTGTCCGCGGAAGAAGTCGAACCCTACCTGGCGAACTTGGAATCGTCGGCGGACCCGGACGCGCTGCCGCTCTTCGGCATTCCCTTCGCGATCAAAGACAACATCGATCTCGCCGGCATTCCCACCACGGCAGCCTGCGCGGAGTATGCCTACACCCCGGCGGAATCCGCCACCGTAGTGGAAAAGCTGATCGCCGCCGGTGCCATTCCCCTGGGCAAAACCAACCTCGACCAGTTTGCAACCGGTCTGGTCGGGGTGCGGTCGCCCTACGGCGTCCCGAAGAATCCTTTTCACGAAGCCTACGTCCCCGGCGGATCCAGTTCCGGTTCAGCCGTGGCCACGGCGCTCGGACAGGTGACGTTTGCATTGGGAACGGACACCGCCGGGTCCGGCCGTGTCCCGGCGGGCTTGAACAATCTCATCGGCTGCAAACCCACCCGGGGCCTGCTGAGCACCCGCGGCGTCGCGCCCGCTTGCCGCTCGCTGGATTGCGTATCCATCTTCGCAAACACGGCACCGGACGCGGCGCTCGTCCTGCGAATCGCGGAGGGATTCGACCCGGTGGATGCCTACAGCCGTCCCGCTCCTCCGGACGCGCGCTCGTTTCTCGGACAGACCTTCAAGTTTGGCGTTCCCAAGACAGACCAACTCGCCTTCTTTGGCGACAGCGAAGCCGCCACCCTGTTCGCCCAAGCCATTGCTCAGGTCGAAGCCGTCGGCGGCGAACGGGTCGAGATCGATTTCCAGCCGTTCATGGACGCCGCCCGCCTTCTCTATGAAGGCCCCTGGGTCGCGGAGCGCTATGCCGCCATCGAAGCCTTCATTCAGGAACAGCCGGAGGCGATGCACCCCGTCACCCGGCAGATCATTGAACCCGCTTCCGGACTGACCGCCGTCTCAGCTTTCCAGTCGGGATACCGGTTGAATGAACTGAAACGCCTCGCGGACGAAACCTGGGGCCAGGTGGACCTCCTGCTCACCCCCACCGCCGGCCGTTCCTATCGGGTGGAGGAGGTGGAGGCCGAACCGCTGAAGCTCAATTCCAATCTCGGCTACTACACCAACTACATGAACCTGCTGGACTACTGCGCCTGCGCGGTGCCCTCCGGGTTCCATGAAAACGGTCTGCCCTTCGGCGTCACGTTTGTCGCCCCCGCCTTCAGCGACGCCATGCTTCTCTACCTGGCGGAACGCCTCCACCAGGAGGCCGGCACGGGCATGGGGCTCCTGACAAAGCCACCTTTGCCGGGCTACCCGGCGTCCTCGGCCCTCGGTCCTGACACCTGGATTTCCGTGGCGGTCTGTGGCGCCCATATGAGTGGCCTGCCCCTGAACTGGCAACTGACTTCCCGGAAAGGGGTCTTCGTAAAGGCGACCCGCACTCAGCCGGTGTATCGCATGTATCGTCTGCCCCCTTCGTTCGGCCTGCCTGAACGGCCGGGCCTGATCCAGCAAACCCTGGGAAACGAGGGCGAAGCCATCGACGTGGAAGTCTGGAAACTGCCCCCCCAGTCCTTCGGCGGTTTCGTCGCCGCCATTCCTCCTCCGCTATCCATCGGAAAGGTGCTGCTGGAAGACGGGGAAATGGTCAGCGGTTTCCTCTGCGAACCCTACGCGACCGAAACCGCCACCGACATCACTTCCCTGAAAAGCTGGCGGGCTTACCTGGATCAGCCAGCCTCCTGATCTTTCATTGCGCCGAACGATCCGGGAACCTTTCCCGGCACCCCTTCAAGGCAAAGAAAAACCGCCACCCGCGAACATTCGCGAGTGGCGGCTTTCTACTGACGGCAAACAGGTTTCGCTATTTGATTGATTACTGGCAGGCTTCGCACTCTTCGCCGCGCATCCGGGCTTCGAGGCTGCAGGCCAGCTTTTCTTCTTCCGTGACCTCTTTCGCGGCGGCGGGCACGCCGACGCCGCGCATTTCCTTCTTCATGGAGACGGAGGCTTTCTCGATGTTCGAGGCGCCCATGGTGCGCAGGTAGTAGGTGGTCTTCAGCCCTTTGTGCCAGGCCGCGCGATACATGTGGGAAAGGATCTTCAGGTCCGGCTTACCCATAAACAGGTTCACCGACTGCGACTGGTCAATCCACTTCTGGCGGCGCGCCGCGGCTTCGATCAGGTAGGTGTATTCCACCGAGAACGCCGTGGAGTACTTCTTCTTCAACTCCTCGGGAATCTCATCGATGTCGGCCAGCTCTCCGTCGAAGTACTTCAGGCGGTCCATCATGTCCCGGTTCCACAAGCCGCGGGCTTTCAGGTCGCGCACCAGGTACTGGTTCAGCACGATGAACTCCCCGGACAGGTTGCTGCGCACGAAGAGGTTCTTGTAGTTCGGCTCGATACAGGGCGTGCTGCCCATGATATTGGAAATCGTGGCCGTCGGGGCGATGGCCAGCACATTGCTGTTGCGCATGCCCTGCTTCTGGATCTTGGCGCGCAGGGCGTCCCAGTCCAACTTGCCGCCACGAGGCACTTCCACGGCCTGACCGCGTTCCTCTTCCAGCAGGTCCAGCGTATCCGGCGGCAGGAGGCCGCGGCTCCACTTGGACCCTTCGTAGGTGGCGTAGCTGCCGTGCTCCGCCGCGAGATCGGAGGAAGCTTCATACGCATAGTAAGCGATGGCTTCCATGAACTCGTCATTGAACTCCACGGCTTCCTGCGAACCAAAGGCCAGGTCCTTCTTGTAGAGGGCATTCTGGAGGCCCATCACGCCCAGGCCCACGGGACGGTGACGCATGTTGGCGTTCCGGGCCGCTTCGGTGGGGTAGAAGTTGATGTCGATGACGTTGTCCAACGCCCGCACCGCAATGCGGATGGTCTCGCGCAGTTTCTCGTGATCCAGTTCGCCCTTATCGGTGATGTGGGTTTCCAGGATGACGGAGCCCAGGTTACACACGGCGGTTTCTTCCTTGCCGGTGTTGAGCGTGATTTCCGTGCACAGGTTGGAGCTATGGATGACGCCCACATGGTCCTGCGGGCTGCGGACGTTGCAGGGGTCCTTGAAGGTGATCCAGGGGTGCCCCGTTTCGAAGAGCATTTTCAGCATCTTCTTCCACAGCTCGATCGCTTCCACTTCGCGCCCGTGAATCTCGCCGGCCCTGGCCTTGGCTTCGTATTCCAGGTAGCGTTCTTCAAAGGCCTTACCGTACAGCTCGTGCAGGTCCGGCGTTTCGTTGGAGCGGAACAGCGTCCAATTTTCCCGCGCTTCCATGCGCTTCATGAACAGGTCAGGAATCCAGTTGGCCGTGTTCATGTCATGCGTGCGGCGGCGCTCGTCACCGGTGTTGCGGCGCAGTTCCAGGAAGTCCTCGATGTCGTTGTGCCAGGTCTCCAGGTAGGCGCAGCCGGAGCCCTTCCGCTTCCCGCCCTGGTTCACGGCCACCAGTTGGTCGTTGTGCAGTTTGAGGAAGGGAATGACGCCCTGGCTTTCGCCGTTAGTGCCCTTGATGTAGCTGCCGGTGCCGCGCACGGCGGTCCAACTGCCGCCCAAGCCTCCGGCCCACTTGGAGAGGAAGGCGTTCTCCGCGATGCCCCGGTGCATGATGGACTCGATGCTGTCGTCCACCTTGTAAAGGTAGCAGGAGGAAAGCTGGGAATGCAGCGTCCCGGAGTTGAACAACGTCGGCGTAGAGCTGCAGAAGCGGCGGGACTTGTAGAGCCCATAGAGGCTGATGACCTTCTCTTCCTTGTCCGCGCCTTCTTCGGAAAAGAGCCCCATGGCCACGCGCATCCAGAACAGTTGCGGCGTTTCCAGGCGGCGGTGGGGGGTGACCGTCTTGTCGATGATGAGGTAACGGTCATATAGAGTCTGGATACCGAGGTAGTCGAAGTCCAGGTCCGCCGCCGGGTCGATCGCGTTGGCCAGTTTGTCCAGGTTGAAGTCCTGCAGCTTTTCGTTGAGCCGCTCCACCTGAATGCCGCGGGCGAGGTTCGCCTTGAAGGCGCGGCGATGATAATGGGGAAGCTTCTGGATACCATCGATAACGATGTCCCAGCCCAGCACCTCTTCGTAGATGTAGGTCAGGAGAATCCGGCCAGCGAACTTGGCGAAGTCCGCATCCCGTTCGATCAAGCTCTTGGCATTGAGGATGACGGTCTTGCGCAGGTCTTCCACCGACATTTCCGGGAAGAACGAACGGCGCAATTCCCGCTCGATCTCATCGCTGCTCAGGCAGAGGTCGAGGCCGATCATCGCGAAGTCGATCCGCTTTTTCAGGTCCAGGCCATCCCAGAGGAAAGTGTCGCCGTCCGCGCGCTTCACCAGGATCATGGAATCCTGCTGAGAATCCGCGAGCTGCAATTGATTCGCTTCCAGTTGTTCCTCGGCACGGAGCGCGGAACGATGGGCCCGGTAGAGGATGTAGGCTTCCGCCACCTTGTAGTGGCCCTGCCGCATCAGCTCTTCCTGAACCCGGTCCTGTAGGTCTTCGATGTGAATGTAATCCTGACCGCTCTTGGCGATGTGATCGGTCAGCGCGGTGGCGACGTCCGTGGCGGGCTCGGAATCCAGGTGCAGAGAAAGGAAAGCCTTACGCACCGCGACCTCGATCTTGTCGGCATTCCACGCCACCACTTCTCCACTCCGGCGAATCACCCGGACCAGTGGCTTCTCCGTGGCGGAGCCGTTCAGTTTCTTCCCATTTCCGTGGCCGTTGTACTTCTCCTGCGCGGTCTTGTGCCGGACGATGAGGCTCTTGGCGATGTCGTGAGCGTTGTGGCGAATCAGCGCGCGCTCGATGATCTTCGTTACCTCGTCTTTGGTCAGGGTGTAATGATCGGAACCGTCGTTTTCGGGAAACTGCGTAAACAGCTCCCGCGTGACGGCCGAGGAAATGGCGATCACCAGGCGGCGGTTCTCGTCACTGAAGATGTCTTCTTCGTGACGAGAGAGCATCAGGTCCGTCACCGCGTTCCCGATCGTTTCCGCGATCTCGCCAATGCTGAAGTCTTTTCTCAAGTCGCCCTCCTGCACAAAGAGGCGGGACAGCGGAAGATTTGCTGGCTTTTCGGCGAGTTCGCTCCAGTTGAAGCGCGGCTTGAGTTCCTGAGGGGTCGCGGCAAAGCGCTGCAACTCCATGTCTTCTCTAATGAGATCCGGATTGATCATTCTCCTGAATATGGCTGAAGTTAGACGGTGGTGGTGGTGGTGAGGTGGTGGCTGTTGGGTATCTGGCGTTTCCACCAGGGTCGCGAGACAAAGGGCCTCCCCTTCCCCTCGCTGATTTTCTCCGGTCCGGAAGAACCGCTGGACGAAGCCGCTCCCCGGAAAAGAAACGGCACTGTTAAAGATCGTCGTTGTCCACCATGTCCAAGGCAGACGCTTTCTGATATTCCGTTACCGTTCCTTCGAAGAAATTCTGCTCTTTCTTGATATCCATCATCTCCGCCAGCCAGGGCAGCGGATTGTCGATACCAGGATTCAATGGCCGCAAGCCAACGCCTTCAAGGCGGCGGTCGGCAATGAAGTCAATATAGCGGCAAAATTCATCGGCGCTCAAGCCTACCGCGCTCATCGGCAGACAGTCCTGAATGAATTCCTTCTCCAGGTTCACGGCTTCAGACATCGTGTCGGTCAATTCCTGACGGAATTCTTCCGTCCAGATTTCAGGATTCTCTCCGATCAGGTCCATGAAGAGATTCCGCAGGAGTTCGATGTGGTTAGACTCGTCCCGCAAGGTGTAGCGGAACATCCGGCCAATGCCCGGGAATTTGTTCTGGCGGTACAGGCTCAGCACCATGCCGAACAGACCGTAGAACTGCGTGCCCTCCATGCACTGCCCGAATACGAAGATGTTCTTCGCGATGAGCTTCTTGTTCTCCGGCAAAGTCAGGTCCAGATCCCGGCGCAGGGAATGAGACGTGCGGGTCACGAACTCGTTCTTCTTCCGGATGGTGTCGATCTGCTCGAACATCGCTTCGCATTCGTGCGGGTTGATGCCCAGGCTGCTGATCATGTAGAGCAGGCTGTCCGCGTGAATGTTTTCCTCGTGAGCGTGGCGGCCCAGGACCAGCTTCAGCTCGGGCGCGGTGACCACCTCCCGGATGACGTGGATGATGTTGTCCCCCACGATGCCTTCCGCGGCGGAGAAATACCCAATCCCCATCCGGATGATCCAGCGCTCCGCGTCGCTGAGGATGTTGTCCGCCCGCCACTGCTCCACGTCTTTCTGCATGGAGATGTCTTCTGGCTCCCAGTGATTGGACTTCATCGTCCGGTAAAGATCGTAGGCCCAGGGGTACTTCAGGGGCAGAAGATTGAAGGCCATCGAACGCCGGCCATTGATGATGCGTTTGGCCGCGAAGGCTTCCTCCGCCTTGTCCTGATCGAGCACAAAAGAGCGGCTACCGAGCTGAAAGACTTTCTCCATTTTCGAGGCGAGCAAATTAAAGGTTCAGATGAAAGGGAAAACCGGTGGTTGGCAATGCCGGAACACCGGCGAAAGATCAGAGAGAACTCTCAGTTTTAATAACTATTCTTAATTATTAGAACGAATTAGCGATAAAAATGAACCACTCAGGGTGGTCCAGGCTTCCGCGCACCACACACAATGGATGGTGCCCCCCTCTTTTCTGCTACACCATATCTTGGTGTTGCTCGGCTTTTGTAGCCCAAGATATAGCGTTTCGACAAGCAAAAACTGTACTTTTTTCGACCTTTCCCGGACAGAACGTGAAAGATAAAATCGCTAACCCGATTAAAGCTTTGAAAGTCTTGGAATTATGGAATTCCTAACCATATTCCTACCCCAAATTTCGACACCAAGACTCCGTCAAATACGTCTTCCAGAGCGTCCGGGACCCGGGATTGTGTAGTTCGAGAAGGGATTTTTTCCGGCCAGAAGGGCCACTTCGGGAAGGCTTCAAGAAACCCGCCATGGCCCCTCACGGGGCCGACCATGATCCACCATCCGCCGCCCCTGTCAAGACGCTCAATTCAACCAGAGCGGAGACGCACCGCCGTCTCCAGAAACACTGGGCCCGGAAGGCGTGCCAGCATCCAGCTTCTCTTCAGCCGAAGCGCCGGATTCCTGAGAATAACGGACCAGAATGTTCCGGTCTTCCCGGCTGATTTCGCTGAACAGCAGGGTCACACGATTGAGAATCTTGCCATTGGCCGCTAAATGGCAGCGGCTTTCCACCACAATCCCTTCCGCGCTGACGAACTGGCTGCGCTGGTCCTCGGAATCCAGGTGAAACCCCAGGGAAATCGCGGCTCCGACGTCGAATCCGCTACGGGATTCCAGCACCATACCGTGCTCGTTGACGGCCACCACGGAGAGAAAGGGGCACCCTGGACCGCTGAAGCGGCCATTTTCAAAGGGGGGTTGGTTTCTTTGTTCCTCGGAAGGCATATCCCGGGGCTCACACACGTTCGGAAAAAAGCTAACACGGTCCCATCCCCTGTCAAACCGGGCGAATGTAACCGGCCCGCCTCCTGGATCTCATAACCGATTAGGAAACGTTAAACATATTGAATTCGCAAAGGGCCTGTGGCTACCTTTCGCGCCCGGTTTTTCCACCCATCCGGGGTATTTTTTGGCATGCACATCCAGGACATTTTAGCGAGGTACTCCACCACCATCTCCTTCGAGTTTTTCCCACCGAAAACTCAGGAGACCTCGGAGGCGCTATACGGCACCATCGCGGAACTGGAAACGTTCAAGCCCTCCTTCGTTAGCGTGACCTATGGCGCGGGGGGCTCGACCCGCGAACTGACCCATGACCTGGTGGTGCGGCTCAAGGAAACAACCACGCTCGACCCCATTCCGCACTTGACCTGCGTGTGCCACCAGGCGCCGGAGGTAGAGGCTATCCTGGAACGTTACGCTACCGCAGGCGTCAGTAACATCCTGGCCCTGGGTGGCGATCCGCCGCGGGACAAGGCCAACTACGACCGCTCTCAAGACGCCTTCCAGCACGGAGCGGATTTGGTACGATTCATTCGCGAATTTAATGAAAGCGGCCGGCACCCGGACGCCCGCGGCTTTGGCATTGGCGTGGCCGGTTTTCCTGAGGGTCACCCCGCCACGCCCAACCGGCTGAAGGAAATGGAATACCTGAAAGCCAAAGTGGACGAGGGCGCGGACTACATCGTGACGCAGCTTTTCTTTTCCAACGAAGACTTCCTGGACTTCCGCGACCGCTGCGACCTGGCGGGCATCCGTGTGCCGATCATCGCCGGCATCATGCCCATTACTTCAAAGAAAGGGATGGAGCGTATGGCGGACCTGGCGGCCGGGGCAAAGTTCCCGGCAAAGCTTCTGCGGATGCTGGACCGGTGCCCGGACGGCGACGCGGCGGCTGTCGAGCGCGTGGGCGTCCACTACGCCACCCAGCAGTGCGCCGAGCTTCTGGAACGCGGCGTGCGAGGCTTCCACTTTTACACGCTGAACCGCTCCCAAGCCACGCGCGAGATCTACGCGAACCTGGGACTGCGGGACACGGAAACCTTCCGGCAGGCCCCCAGCCCCGCCGCTTCGGCCGTCGCGTCCGCGCCATGAGCCACCGGCGGACGGCGGCGCGGGCCCGGTTTCCCTGGCGGGTATTTCTTTACCTGGCCGTTGTTCTTTACCTGGTGGCCGATCTCTATGTGTGGGAAGGGCCACTGAAACAGGCGCTCGAGCAGCAGTTTTCCCCCCGCGAACGCCTCCGCCGCAAGGCCGCCGCCAAAGGCTGGGTCGCCACCGTCAATACCCACCCCATCTCCCGCGAACGCCTGGACAAGGCCGTTGCGCTCTTTCTTTATCGCCGGGGGAAAACCGCCGCGGAGTTGAGTCCCGCGAACCTCTCCATCACCCGGCGCGCCGCCCTTCAGCAGTTGATCGATGAAGAAGTCATTCGCCAGTTTTGCGAGGCGGAAAAATTCCACGCCAGCCCTGAAGTGGTGGATGCTGTCCGGACCGCGTTTGAAAGCCAGTTCACCACGCCGGAAGAACTCGAAGCCCGCTCCGGCGCTCAGGGCCTGACGGAAGCTGACCGGAACACTGTCCTGACGGAATACGCCAATCAACTGGGCTGGATGGAACTGCGGCTGGAAAAAGCCATCGCTGTCACGGAAGAAGAAACGCGGGCCTGGTACGAACGTCACCAGGACGAACTGGTGGCGCCGGAAGTGGCGCGGGCGCGTCACATCTTCCTGAGCACGGTGGAAGAAGACAGTCCGGAACGGGAAGCGCTTATGGGCGAAATTTTCCGCCAACTGTCCGCTGGCGAAAAGACCTTCGAAGCCCTCGCGGCGGAATATTCCGAAGACGAACGCACCAAGCTGACGGGCGGAGACCTGAACTATTTCAGCCGCGAACGCATGCCCGAGGACTTCGCGGAAAAGGTCTTCCTCATGCTCCCCAGCGAAGTCAGCGAGCCCTTCCGCACTTCCATGGGCTGGCACATCGTGCAAATGATGGAACGGGAGGCGGAACGGACGCTTTCGTTTGAGGAGGTAAAGGAGACGGCACGGGTGGAAGTGGAAAACGCAAAGCGGGCCTACGCGGTAAAGCTGTTGATCCACAAGCTCCGGCGCGGGTCGGATATCCTCGTGTTTGTCGATCAGCTGAATTAGCCGTTCGCTCCGGAATTCCCCGGCCAGAGCCACGGACGCAAAATTGCCTTTTTGGGCGGGAATTGACCGGGGAACAACGGCTGCGGCTTGCCGAGGGGGATTCGGACCGCTAAGGTCCGGGCATGTTTCCGGACAAACATCTCAGGGTTGGCGTGATCGGCCTGGGCATCATCGGCACCCGGGTGGCCGAATGCCTGCGTGACGCGGACGCTCATGTTTATGTGTGGAGCCGCACGCCAAAGACGGTGCCGAATTTCCTCAGTTCCCCACAGGAAATCGCCCAACTCGCGGACGTCATCCAGATCTTCGTAACCAATGGCGAGGCGCTGCTGGAAGTTCTGAACGACATGAAGGACCGGATCACGAAAAAGCACGTGATCGTCAACAACTCCACGGTCGATCTGGAATCCACCCTGAAAGCGGCGGAAATCGTGGAATCCATGGAGGGCACGTTTCTAGACGCGCCGTTCACCGGCAGCAAAGTGGCGGCGGAAAAAGGATCGCTGGTTTACTACGTGAGCGGCGACCCCAAAGCTCTGGATCAGGTGCGGCCGGTGCTGAACGTTTCCGCCAAGGAAATCCTCTTCATGGGTGAAATAGGAACGGCCACCATCCTGAAGGTGGCGACGAACATGATTTCCGCCACCATCGTGGAGGTGCTCTGCGAATCCTACGCCCTGACCCGGGCCTGCGGAGTGGACCCGGAGAAGCTCCAAACCGCCATCGAGCACAACGCCTGCAGTTCGGCACTGACCACCATGAAGCTGCCGGCGATCATTTCGCAGGACTACGAGGCGCATTTTTCCCTGAAAAACATGTTCAAGGACGCGCAGTTCGCGCTGAAATTGGCGAACGACAAGCACCTGGACCTTCCCGCGCTGTCCGCCACCGCCAGCATGATGTTCAAGTCCATCCAGCGCGGATACGGCGAAATGGACTTCTCCTCTCTGGCCAAAACCTACCAGGATAAACTGGACGCTTCCTCCAAGGAGAAGGAAAAAGGCAGCAAAAGCGCTTCGTCCGGTAAGAAGGACTCGAAAAAGGACTGAGGGTCCCGGTACCCCACGGCACTGCCCCATGGAGAAGCTCAGCGGCTGCATCGATCTCAGTTCCCGGGTCAAACTCCGCCTGACCGGCGGCGACCGCGTCCGCTACCTGAACGGCCAAGTCACCAACAATGTGACCAAAGCGAATCCCCGGACCGCCATCTATGCCTGCGTCCCGAACCTGAAGGGCAAGATCGAGGCCGACGTTTTCATCACCCAATCCGCGGACGGCGAAAGCCTGCTCATCGACGGCCCACCCGAACTTCGGGACCACCTGCCGCTCCGGCTTGGGAAATACCTCATCGCGGACGACGCGGAACTGGAAGACGTCAGCGAAGACTATGGCTTGCTGCATTTCCCTGGCGAGCTACCCGGATCTCTAGCCGGTCACAAAGGACTGAAGGAAGCCAACCGCTACGGCCTCCCCGGTAACGACCTGTGGCTGGGGCCGGGTGAAGGGAGCGGTCTTGAGGAAATCGCCAAACAAGCCGGAACCGTTCCCGGCGATACCCTTGAGGAAACCCGGCTGCTTCACGGCGTTCCCAAGTGGGGCCATGAATTGAGCGATGACGTCTTTCCGGCCGAAGCTGGCCTCGAAGAACGCGCGGTGGACTTTCACAAAGGTTGCTACATCGGCCAAGAGGTCATTTCCCGCATTCACAGCGTGGGTAAGGTCAACCGGGTCCTGCGCGCCTTGGTGAGCGACCCGGATTCCAGCGGCGGTGCCGCCGGCGACATCCAGCCCGGGATGTTGCTTTTTCCGGCGGATCCCGGTCCCGGAGAACAAAAGCCAGCCGGCCGGATCACCAGCGTGACGTTCAGCCCTGCTCTCGGCCGTGCGATAGCGCTCGCATTTGTGCGACAGGCATTTGCCAATCCGGGGACCCGGCTTATGGTCGGGGAAGATCAGAATAAGCTTTTAAACGCTTTGGAAATCCGAAACACTCCGGTTCGGATTTGATAGGCGGGCTTTTTGAAGAGACCCATCCAAAAACGATCTTTCCGTACCTCTACTTCTCCATTGTCATGAATTCGTCGCGTCTTAGAACCGCCCTGTTGACCGCATTGGCCGCCGTCTTTTTTGGGGCTTCCTCCAGCGCATTGTTCGCCGCGGGAGACACTGTCATCATGCGAGTGGACGTCGGCGGCACGCCACGCACCATTTTGATCGAGTTGGACGACGCCAATACCCCGCAGACCGCGCTGAACTTCAAGAAGCTCTGCGCGGCGGGTTACTACAACGGCACGGTCTTCCACCGCGTCATTCCGGGCTACATCATTCAGGCGGGCGACCCGCTTTCCAAAGACCCCGCTCAGGCACACCTCTGGGGAACGGGCGGCCCGGGTTTCACCATTCCGCCGGAGTTGGGACAACCCCACTTCAAAGGCTCTCTCGCCATGGCACGCCTCAACAACGATGAAAACTCCAGCAAGGAATCCAGCGGCAGCCAGTTTTACATCGCTTTGAACCGCCTTGAGGATCTAGACGGAGAATACACCGTATTCGGAAAAGTGGTTCAGGGCCTCGAGTACATCGACGATATCGCCAATACCCCAACGGATGAAAACAATGTGCCGGTGGAGCGTGTGGAAATTCTCTCCACCCGGGTGCTGAGCGACCAACCCGTACCCGCCCTGGATCTGCCAAGCCCCGAGATGACTTCCACTTCCTCGGATGACGAGGAATTCAATCCCATCGAACGCTACTCCGACTCTCGTGGCGTGCTGGTTTCTTCAGCCACCAAGGACGTGAGCCTGAACGGTTCCAGGATGCCGGCTACTCCCGCCCAAGAGGCCCCACCCGCCAAGGTGAAAAAACAGCAGCCCGCGGATGAGATGGCTTCCGCGAATGAAAAGGGCGGTATCGGCAATCCTCTGAAGCGGATCGGCGGCCTGTTCGGCAAGGATAAGAACAAAGACAAAGACATGCCCGAAGAAATCGCGGCGCCGCCGGCGGAAGAACCCGCTCCGGCAATCGCGGCGGCGAACGGACCCAATTCTTTCGACCAAAACCTTCAGCCCGTCTACCTGGCGGACGGCAATTCCGAGGTCACCCCGGAACCCACCCCAGCGGATGAGCCCGCTCCAAGCGCCAGCGAATGGAAGCCCACCGCCGATGCCTTGGCCGGCGCCGCGGGAGACCGTCTGCCGGCAGGCGCGGCCGACAAAGTCAACGAAATGGGTGGATCGCTGGCTTCGAACCTGCCTTCCTGGGACGGCGGCGCGGACAGCCGCACCACGTCTTCTTCGCTGGTGGACGAAATGACCACCGAAGTTCCAAAAACCGGCGGCACCGAGATTGCGAAGGACAAAGGCGCCGTTACCCGGTTTGTCGAACGCTTCTGGTAATACAGGAAATGGACTCGCCGGAATGCGGCGGTTTCCCCCCCCGAGACGATCGGGATTGCGGAATTTCTACCGCCCCTTTCCTTCAGGAACTGAGGGCGGCTCCCATTTCAGAGATCGCGTCGATTTCCGTGCGGATGACGTCCAGCAGGCGCGGGATGTCGGCCGGCTTTTCGAAGTAGGCCACGGCTCCCATGTTCCGGACATGCTGTTCGTTGAACTCCGCCGGACGGGCGCTGAGCACGATGACGGGCACCGTTTCGTTCCGTTTCAGCTTTTTCAGCGTGAACAGCACAAAATGTCCGTCTCCTGAGGGAAGCCCCAAGTCGAGGATCATCAGGTCAGGAAATTCCGTTTTTGCCTTTTCCAGAGCAGTGGCTCCATCCTGGGCAAAAACCGTGAGATAGCCTTCTTTCTGAAGGATCACGCTGAGGCCCAGCATGGAATCGGTATCGTCTTCGACGATCAGTATTTTTGGTTTCTTTTCCATTTCAAGGGACGGGTCGTATGTGGTTGGCGATGAGAAATCTCTCAGCCCGCAAGTTCGACCGACACCTGGTCGCCGTGCAGGGCTTCGAGATCGAAACGGTATCCTTTCAATTCAGAGGAAGCTTTCCATTCGTCTCGAATCCGGTCGCAGACACCGTCCACCTCCGGACCGGATGCCTGAAAAAGGAGACAAGAGAGAGCCCGCTGCCGGCTCTTCAAAAGATTGGCCGGCAGAAGAATTCCACGGTGGGGTCCGGTGCAGCGTTCCACCAAACGCCGGAGACCGCTCTGGATCTTGCCTTCGTCTCCGTTCATTTCTCCCTCTACCCGGAAGGTCAGGAGTGAAAGACTGCTCAGCCCGCCCTCTTCACCGCCGAGTGAGGCCTGGACGGCTTCCAGGCTAAAGCAAGGCAAGGTGAAGCAAAATTGGCTGCCTTTCCCGAGTTCGCTATGGGCCCAGATGCGTCCGCCGTGTTGCGAGACAAGCTCCTGGCAGATGAACAAGCCCAGGCCCAGGCCCCGGCGGCAATCCTCCACCGAGGGCGTCTCCAACTGGTACAGCGGATCGAAAATCGTCTTCAGTTTGTCCTCTTCAATGCCGCACCCTTCGTCATGGATTTCTATCTGGACCATGCCGGGAGAATCCGAAGACCGGCGGGCCATCAGGCTGACCAACATCCCCTGCGGCCCAAACTTCATGGCGTTGCTGCAAAGATTGACGATGACCTGACGAATCCGGCCCGGGTCCGCCCAGAGGAATGGCAGATCCTCTTCGATGTGGATGGAAAACTGGTTGCTCTTGGTCCGGGCGTCTTCATCCAATTCCGGCCGGATCTCTTCGAGGAGGTCTCGAAATGAGATGCACTGAGGACTGATCTTCAGCTTGTTATTCTGGGCCCGCATGACGTCCACCAGATCGGATACCAATTCCTTGAGATTCCCGGCATTGCGCGACGCGATCGCCAGGTACTGGCGCTGGTCGTCGGTCAGGTCCCCCGCCATGCCGCTTTCGACAATGTGCAGAAACTGGCAGAGCGCATTCAGAGGCGTTCTCAGCTCGTGCGACACCTGGGAGAGGAAGCGGTCTTTCATCTCCAACTGAGCCCGGATGGCCTGCTCCAGCTTCATCTCATGCCGGTACAGGCTCACAAACACGTCCACCTTACTCTTCAGAATGCTGGGTTCCAGAGGCTTGACCAGAAGATCCACCGCCCCGGCGGAGTAGCTCTCCAACACAAAGTCCCGTTTCACCCCCATGGCGGTGGCGAAGATAATAGGCACATGGCTGTTCGCCTCTCCCATGCGGATCTGCCGGGCCGTTTCCAGTCCGTCCATTCCCGGCATGTCCACATCCAGCAGCACCAGCGCGAATTTCTCCTTCTTCAGGGCTTCCAGGGCTTCCAGGCCCGAGGTCACGCTCACCAGATTCAGTGAGGGCTTCTCCAGCAATACCTCCAGCGCGAGCAGATTATCCGGAAGGTCGTCCACCAGCAGAACGTTCACGGTTTCGCTCTGCGTCTCGTCAGATATTTCGGGCAGGTAGGTCATTCCGTTCAAAGGGCTAGAAGCCTTGGCTCGGCCAGATCAAACGATAGCGGGACTTGGAGGTCTCCCGTCTTCGCTTCCATTTCCGGAAAGATAAGAATTCCAGGCATGATAAGTCATGTTTGCTTGGAGATAAGCCGGCTCTGAGATTCGAGGTAATCTTCCTCGTCATCAATCTGATCCGAATTCAGCGCGGATGCGTCAGAGCCCTGTGGGTAGTTTCTCGAGACGGTCAGGATTTCTTCAATCGTCGCGAGGAGCCTGGTCGCGGAGGACTGAATCGCTTCGGCGGCCTGAACCTGGCGGGACGACAGGTTACCGTCCTTGTTATCAATCAGAGACCGCGAGAGAAGCAAGATGCTGTTCAAGGGACTGCGAAGGTCGTGAGTCAGGCTCCCGAGAAATTCGGAGCGGCAGCGATTCGCAATAACCAGGGATCTGGCCTGCTTCTGGATCGCCTCTTTCTGCAGTTGGAGAATTTTCTGGTTCTCCATCAACTCCGCGGCCAGGCGGTGACGCTGGATGGCATAACGGATAGACCGTGCAATGGAGTGATCCCGGTGATCCCCCTTAATCAGGTAGTCTTGCGCGCCTTCTTCGATCAGCTTGACGCCCAATTCCTCTCCATGAGCCCCGGTGAGGACAATGACAGGGGGCATCAGGACATTCTCCCGGGAGGCAATGCGAATGAATTCCGAGCCGTCGATGTCTGGCAGGCCCAAGTCCAGCAGCACGCAGTCAAACTCCTTCGTCTTCAGGAATTGAAGCCCCTCGTTCCCTGTTTTGGCTTCGGCGACTTGTAGATCCGGGTAGTGCTTCGCGAGCACTTGCCTCATTAACGAACGGTACGCGCCATCGTCATCGACTAGTAGAAGCCGGATCCCTTCACTGGCGGCTGGTGAAACCGCAGAAAGACCGGGTTCTAATTTCTTTGGGAGATTGGCGGCAATCATTTGACGGAATTATAATTATCATAAATATTGTAATCAAGTTGTTTTGAATTTTCTGAGAATTTTCCAGTCATGAACCGTCACCAGCATGTAACCGGTCGGGCCGCCGCGACCGTACCCATTACTATGAAGTTCGCCACACCTTGGTCCCTATCTGAATGAACTCCTGATTCGCGAAGTTCAGCGCCCACCGCTTCTCATACTCTCAGGACAGCCGAGAAAAAGAGAGGCCCATCGGTTTTTGCTGGTCGTCCATTTGGAAAATAGTTAGGTTTCTTTCAGTCTGGAGCACGCAGTGTGCTCACCCCCCAAACAGACACCCAGAGACATTCTGGGACTAGATTTTCAGGTTGTTTGAGATGGTAAGAAGTCCTCAAGAATCTTCTCTCAGCAAAAAACCTCCCCCTGAATCCGCGGGGTGAGCCGAACCGGAGATGGCTACCCTCAACACTAAGGATCTGGCTCTGCATCGTCCCTCAAAGAATTGAATACTCTCGTCTCACAACTGGAACAGAAGGTCATCCAACTGGAAGCCTCCAACGCAGGCTTGCGGGAGGAGGTTGCGAGATTGGCTGAATTGCTCTTCTTGGCCCAGGAGGCGGAAGGAGTCTGCTTGCTTACGGCGGGGATCGCTCACGACCTGAATAACGTACTGACGCCCCTCTCCGTGGCGGCCGATCTGCTGGAGTCCAACATCTCTGAAGAGAAGCGCAGGGACTTGGCCCGGCTGGTCAAAAACAGTTGTCAGCGGGGCACCTCCATTGTCCGGCAGATGAACACCTTCATGCAGGGCATCACCGGAGAGCCCATCGCCATTCAGATGCGCCATCTCTGCAAACAGGTGGTGGACGTATCCAACGACAAATTTCCCGATAACATCACCGCCATCGAGAACCTGCCCCGCAATCTGAGACCGGTTTCAGGGCACGTCATGCAGCTCTATCAAGTCTTCCTCGATCTTTCCCGGAACGCCCGGGACGCCATGCCTCACGGCGGAGAGATCGTCTTCGAAGGCGAAAACATCCAACTCGAACAATGCCGGAAATTCCGCAATTTGGAAATTCCTCCCGGCGACTACATCCACATTAACGTGGTCGATTCGCGCAAGGAGATCCGGGAAGAAGAGCTGGAAGCCATCTTGTCCCAGCATGTCGAAGACGAGATTGAGACCTCTTCACTTCCGTTCCGCCGCGCGGCGCTTCTGGACATCGTGCAGGAACACGGCGGCCTGATCGAATATCACCGGCGCAACGGAAGCGGAAACTGCTTTTCCGTTTACCTTCCCACCACGGATATTTAAGATTCTCCGGGGGCCGCTGTTTAGGGTGTGTGGACAAATTGGGGGCGGAGCGGCGCGAGCGCACTTTTTGTCTGGCTAGGCGCCGCGAACGGCATTGGGCCTACCCCCAATAGAGTGAGCGGGAACGAAGCCAGGCGAAAAATGGGCTGCGTCCCCAAGTGTTCGCCGCTCCGCGGCGCTGAATTCTCTTTCCTTCTCTTCATTTCCGGTCCGTTCTCCAATTTGTCCACACACCCCAGTATTCTCTCAGTGGACTTTCTTCTTTTCGGCAACTCCGAACAACCACTGATTGTCCGCGGCGTGAAGAGGCTCTACCTTTCCCACAAGGTACGGATCGCTTGAATCATTCCATTGTTCCAACCGAGGCAGAGGCCGAAGCTGAGGCATTCCTCAAAGCCGCCCCCCAGTTTCAACTCGGGAAGCTGATAACCGAGCAGCCCCACCCTCTCACCACTTCCCTTTCGACCCAGGCGCGGGAAGACCTGCCCGCCGCCATCCGCTCCCTCCGGAAGACGGACCACGAGGCGCTGAAATGTCTGCCGGAACACTTGCCGAAACTGCTGCCGTTGGCGGAAAGCATCGCGGCGACTCTGGCTGCCAGAAGGCGCGTCTTTCTCTGCGGTTGCGGAGCCACCGGCCGGCTGTCGATCTCGCTGGAAATCTTCGCCCGGCAGGGGCTGTTTGGAGACATTCCCAAAGAAGCCGTTGTCGCTTTCATGGCGGGCGGAGACGCCGCCCTGGTGCGTTCCATCGAAAGTTTCGAAGACTTCCCGGAGTATGGAAGCCGCCAATTGCGCGAGTTGGGTTTCGGTCAGGGAGATCTGCTCATATCCACCACCGAAGGCGGCGAAACGCCCTTTGTCATCGGCGCCACGGAAGCGGCGGCGCGACTGTCCTCCAACCGGCCCTTTTTCCTCTACTGCAATCCTGACGCCGTACTTCGCGAAGCCGTGGAACGGTCCCGCCGGGTCCTGGAGGACCCTGACATTCATTCCATCGACCTGACAGTGGGTCCCATGGCCATCACCGGCAGCACGCGCATGCAAGCCAGCACCGTCTTGATGGCGGCGGTGGGTTGGGCCATGGCATGCCGGGACCGTCCCGCATCTCTCCATCCGGTAGCGGACCGCTTCTTGGAATGGTTCGAAGCCACGGATTCCACCTTTCTGGAACCGTTCATCGAGAAAGAGGCAGAGCTCTATTCCCTGGGTGCCTACCTCCTCTACGAAGCGAGAGATTTCGGAATTACGGTCCTGACGGACACCACTGAGCGCTCGCCCACCTTCAGCCTCCCTCCTTTTGAAAATTCGCTCCATCCGGACGATCCGACTTCCCTCTGCTACCTGCACATTCCCGGCACCCCCAACGCCGGCGAAGCATGGCGCCATCTACTGTCCCGGTCACCGAGGACGCTGGAGTGGGAAGGATTGGCTCACCTGACCGGGAATGCCCCCCTAAACGGATTCGATTTTTCAGACTCCGTCCTCGAAGCACGGGCAACCTTGGGTCCGTTCCATCGGTTTCAGCTTCTGAATCAAGAGCACCTAATGGTATTTCGGTTCGAGGAACTTTCCCAAGAGGTGACGGCCACCGGCCAAGACGGGTTCTCCCGGCATTTGATGCTGAAAATGCTCCTCAACACCCACTCCACGCTGGTCATGGGACGGCTGGGCCGGTTTGAAGGAAATGTCATGACTTATGTGAAACCCACCAACTATAAGCTCATCGACCGGGCCATCCGCTACGTGCGACTGCTTCTGGAAAAAGGGGGCGGACCACCACCCAGCTACGAAGAAGTAGCCCGTGAGATTTTCCGGCAGCGAACTGTTCTTCAGCCGGCGGAACCCGTGGTCCTGAAAACCGTGGAAGCCTTCACCAACCGGTCGAACCACGCCTGACTGGGAATTCGATCCAGCGAACCCAGACCCAAGACTTACAGGGCAACCAGCGGAGTGGACCGGGACAGATTCTCCAGCTTATCAATGGCGACAGCTTCGCCAAAGGCACAACGGGTTTCATTCAGTTCCGCCTTTTCGGTGCGCAGCGAAACCCGCACCTCCCGGCTCGTCAGCACCGCCACATCCACGGCCACGGCCTCACTGGGCAAACGTAGCGAGTAACCCTTTCCCACCGCTTCCTCCGGGAAACGCGGCTGGACGTAGCGCCGCCCGTCTTTCCAATGGAAACCGAACAACTGCTCGATAACCAACGTGTTTACCAACCCCGTCCAGCCCACAAAGTCGGGTTGCGGCTTAACCCCCAGGGTAAATGCTTTCCACCGGTTTCCTTTCTTCCGGTGCAGCTGGGCGATGTCCAGAGAGGTGGGATCGTAAAATTCGTAGAACCGCCGGTCACTGCGGAAAATGCGGTACACCCCGTCACAAAGCCGGAACGCCAGGCTGCTGGCTTCGCGCTCGAAACCGTAGCGTTTCAGACCCTGAATGACGCCAAAGGCGGTATTCAGCCAGACCGGCCCGCGCCACATGTCCCGCGAAAATTCCCGGTCGTCCAGTGCCATGGAAGGCAGCGGCAGCAGGGTATTGAATCGAGACTCGTCCAAGACATGCGCCAGCAGGCGCCGTGCTTGCTCGTCCGTGGCGGCGCCCGCCCAGAGAGGAAACAGCGAGGCGATGGAGCGCGAACGCACAAACTCTCCGGTTTTCTGATTCCGGTCGTAGAAGAAGCCGTCTTCTTCGCTCCACAATTGACCGCGGATCTGTTCGCGCAAGGTCTCCGCCTGGTCTGTGAAAACGCTCCCATCCCGGTCCAGCCACTCCGCCATCGCGGCGAGCGCTTCATTTTGTAGCACGACGTAGCTACTGATGTCCGGCGCGGCCACGCCACGGGTATCCAGGAGAACGCTTTCGTCCCGGGAACTGAAGCGGGGCGCGTTTTCCACGCCAGATTCATAGGGGTGTGCCCAGAAAAAAAGCCCATTCGGAAGGCGGCGATTTTCGTAGAGCCAGCGATTGTACCCCGCCAGGGCCTCGAACAGCGGCTCCAGATACTCATTCAGTTCGCCGCGTGGACGCCCCTCCCAAATCCGTTGGAGCGCCCAGGCGATGAGGGGAGGCTGGGTGTAAGCTGACGCGACCAGATCCGATACCACATGCTGCAACCGGTCCCCATCGCGCAAATCGATGACCGCCCTTACGATGTCGTGCGCCACGTCCCGGTCCCAGGCCTTCCACACCTGGGAGATAAAGGCGGAGTCCCACAGATAGACGCCCCTGAAGGCTGGCGCCGGGTGGGCATACCGCACCGCGGAAAGCACGTCGGGAGGCTGTAAGTTCTCGAAGAGGACCGCATAGATGCCGGCGAAGCCATCGTCCCAATGAGCCACCTCATGATGCAGGCCCGACACATGGAGAACCGGCGCTTCCAGGTGAATGTCTTTCCGGTTCAAGAGAGACAGCGGCAGTTCGATGGGGATCGGGCTGCGCTGGCTGCGAAAAATTCGCGACCAAAAAACGAGGTTGAACCCAAAGTAGGCCATGCGGTTAAACCGCGTGGCCAGCGATGCCATTTTCCCCGTCCGGCGACGCAACATCTGCTCGACCGATCGTAGAAAAGAAATGACCGGATTCGATTCCATGAAAACGCAGGGCTCGTAAACTCAGGCTGGGCGGCTCCTCCCTCCTTCCGGACGGTGCCGCCCTGACAATACTCTACCACGGCTTTTCGCAATGGTGCCGGGCGGCCCGGCCGGCTATCCGGGATATGCGCCCGTGATGTATTTTTCCAATTGGCTGATCCTGACGCCCTGTGCGGAAATGGTCCACTTTACCAAGTCTCCAATGGAAAGAATCCCCACCGGCTTGGCTCCTTCAATCACGGGAAGGTGCCGAATTCGTTTCTCTGTCATGATCCTCAGGCAAATGCCCACGGAAACCTCCGGTGTGACGTGCCAGAGATCGTTCCCTTTGTGATGAATGACCGACGAAACGGGGTCTGCCACTTCCATTCCATCTTCCGGCTCATCCAACTCCGCCAGTGGAGGCCACCCAATCGTGGTGGTCTCTGCTTCGCTCGTCTGGAGGGAATCCTGGAACACGTTATTGCTTCTTCGGGGTCCATAAGGGTTACGAGCCCTGAAGTAACAACGGACGCGCCCCTGAAGGCCGCGCCCGGCGTCACTTATGCCGGGGCCGGTTCTTCTTGTCCCGGTTGATCGAGAGCAACAAGCGGACGCCCATCACCACGCTGACAAGAAACCCCAGCGCGCCAAACAGCGAAACGCCCCACAAGGTGGGCGGAGCGTTCATGCTCCACATAAGGGCCGAGCCGAGAAAGACCGCGGCCGTCAGGAGCCCGGTGACCAGCCGGTCCACGGTATGTTCCAGCCGCTGATGTTCCATGTGGACTTCCAGCGTGCCTTTCCGGAAACGGCTCAGGATGTCCACCAAGTCGCGCGGCAGCGTGTCCATGAGACGCCGCCAGTCGCGATAGGTCCGCCGGAATTCCGAAAACAGCCTCCGGGGCGCCATTCGCCGGTGAACCGCCCGCATGTAGTATGGCCGGATCATGGCCGCCAGACTGAAGTCCGGCGAGACCAGGCGAGACGTTCCCTCCAGGAGAATGAGGGTCTTCATCAGCATCCCAAAGCTGGGCGGAAGCACGACCCGGAAGTCCCGGAAAGCACCAAAGATGCGCTGAAGCGCGCCGCTGATGTCCAGTTCCGTGAGAGATTGGTTCGTGTAGTCGTTAAGAAACTCGCTGATCTCCGCCCGCATTTCTTCCTGATCCAGTTCGGGAGGCACCTGCCCCACGCGGATGACGGCATTGGTCAGTTCTTCAGCATCGCCATCCACGGCGGCGAGCAGCATGTCTTCGATCTCCTCGCGAAAGCTGTCGTCAATGTAGCCCACCATCCCGCAGTCCAGCACGCCAATCACTTCGCCCTCCAGGACCATCAAGTTACCGGGGTGGGGGTCGGCGTGATAGAAGCCGTCCCGGAAGATCATGTCCAGAAAGAGATTGCCACCCTTCTGAGCCAGTTCTTTCAGATCGAGTCCCGAAGCCTGAAGCGCGGCCCGGTCGTTCACCGGGATGCCTTTGAGACGTTCCATTGTCAGCACCCGCTCGCTGCAAAGATCGGGGTGCACCTCCGGGAAATGCACGGCGGGATCGTCCTGGAAATGCTCCGTGAACCGCTCCAGGTGCCGCCTTTCGTAGGCGAAGTCCAGTTCTCTGAGCAGGGTTCGCTGAATATAGCGGGCCGTGGCCACGGGCTGAAATCGCTTCAACGGAGGAGAGTGTTTCTCAGCCAATTCCGCCAGGCCCACGAACAGATCCAGGTCCAGGCGCATGGCTTCCTGGATGCCGGCACGCATGACTTTAACCACCACGGATTTGCCATTCTTCAGCACGGCTCCGTGGACCTGACCGATCGACGCCGAGGCCATGGGCTTCTCCTCAATTGAGGCGAACAGTTCGGACACTGGACGCCCCAGTTCTTCCTCCACGGTCCGGGCGACCACGGAGAAATCGTCCGGCTTCGTCTGCACCTGGAGCTTGCCCAGTTCCTCGATCAAATCCGGCCCCACCAAATCCGGCCGCGTGCTGAGGATTTGGCCGAGTTTGATGAAGGCCGGCCCCAGGTCCATTAGCACACTGCGAATCCTTTCGGCGGTGCTGAGGTCCGGCAGGACTTCGCCGCCTGAGTTTTTCAACAACCCGCGCAGCCAGTCGTAATCGACATTGGAAAGCCAGTCCGCCAGGCCGTACTTGGCCAGAAATCCCACGATCTCCGCCAGACGCCGGGCGCTCTTGTCAATGCGGACGAGGGTGCTCAGTCTCATAAGTTCACCGCCAGAGTAGACCATCCGTTCGTGGAAAGCCAACTGAGGGCTTCACCACCCGCCGGTTGGAAGAAAAGGCGGTTCCCTCCCGAAATAGTGGTTTTCTCTTGGAATCACCAAAGGCGGCGGGACAATGTATGGCAATTCGATATCTGAATTCCATTGAGTAACTCCTCGGAAAACATGGGTCCCGGCATTTCTCCAGACGCCACCGCTAACCCCCACGCGGAGCAGCGCATCCAGGAGACCCTGAAAGAACTGCGGGACATCAAGGCCGCTCTGGACGCTCACTCCATCGTGGCCATTACTGATGCCCAGGGCGACATCACCTATGTGAACGAGAAGTTCTGCCAGATTTCGAAATACCCGCGGGAAGAATTGCTGGGGCAGAACCATCGCATCATCAACTCGGGGCATCACCCGAAGGAGTTTTTCACCACCCTGTGGCGAACCATTGCCAACGGTAACGTCTGGCATGGCGAGATAAAAAACCGGGCCAAGGATGGAAGCTTCTACTGGGTGGACACCACCATCTTTCCCTTCCTGAACGAAAGCGGAAGACCCTTTCAATACATCGCCATCCGCACGGACATCACGGCCCGGAAAGCTGATGAGGAAAAGCTGGAACTCTACGCCCAGGAACTGGCGGAAAAGAATAAAGAGCTGGAGACTGTGGTGTACGTGGCTTCCCACGACCTGCGCTCGCCCCTGGTCAATGTTCAGGGCTTCAGCAAGGAGCTTTCCTATGCCTGCGAGCAGGTGAAAGCTTCAATGGAGAAAGATGGCGACAACTTTCCGGTCAACCGGGAAGAATTGCTGACCCTGCTTACGGATGAGGTTCCGGAAGCGCTTTCCTTCATCCAGGCTGGCGTGGCGAAAATGGACAAGCTCCTCGCGGGCTTTCTGCGCTTTTCCCGCCTGGGCCGCGCCGCCCTGACCATCGAACGGATCGGCATGAATGATCTGCTTCGGGAGATTCTTCTGACCATGGATTTCCAGATCAAACAAAACGGCGCCACCCTGGAAGTAGCGGAACTTCCGGCCTGCTTCGGAGATGCCACGCAGATCAATCAGGTGTTTTCCAATTTGATTGACAATGCTCTGAAGTACCGGGCGCCTGACCGGCCGGCAAAGATCCAGGTGCGCGGCCATGTTGAAAACGGACGCGCGCATTTCATTGTCGAAGACAACGGCATCGGCATCGCGCCGGAACACCAGGCGCGGGTCTTCGAAATTTTCCACCGTCTGAACCCGGACGAAAGCACGGGCGAAGGCCTGGGCCTGACCATCAGCCAGAAAATCCTGGAACGGCAAAACGGTAAAATCTGGGTGGAATCCGAAGTGGGCCGCGGAAGCGCTTTCACCCTGACCCTACCATCAGCTGAAGTTACACCATGAGCCGCCACGACTTGACTCGCGAGTTGGAAATCCTGATAGCCGAGGACGATTCCGGCCATGCCCGGCTGATCGAAAAAAACCTCCGGCGGGCCGGACTGGACAACCCAATTCTCCGGTTCGAAGACGGGCAGGACATCCTGGACTTCCTCTTCTGCCGTGGGGAAGGTTCCAAGCGCGCGCCGGATACCCCCTACCTGCTGCTGCTGGATATCCGGATGCCCAAGGTGGATGGCATCGAGGTACTGCGACAACTCAAGGCGGATCCGGAGTTACGACGAATCCCGGTCAGCATGCTCACAACCACGGACGATCCCCGCGAAGTCGCCCGGTGCCACGAACTAGGCTGCAGCAACTACATCGTCAAACCGGTGAACTACGAAAAATTCTCCGACGCGATCCAGCAGCTTGGCATCTTTTTCAATCTGGTTCAGGTACCCGAAATCGGGGACCTGCCCGCGATCTGAGTCGAGTCCATGTCTGAGATCAGCCGCCCGCCTCAACTGCTCATCGTCGACGACGATCAGGGCCTGCTGCGCCTGATGTCAAAGGCGTTGAAACGGGAGGGCTTTGAGACCGCGACCGCTCTTTCCGGGGGCCAGGCCATCGAGTGGCTCTCCGGGCATGACGCCGACCTGATGCTGCTGGATCTGAAGCTGCCGGACCTGGGAGGCATGGAGTTGATTACCCGGCTCACCGCCATGGGCCGGAGCGTTCCCTTCATCGTCATCACCGGGCAGGGAGACGAGCGCGTGGCCGTGGAAATGATGAAGGGAGGCGCCAGCGACTATCTGGTCAAGGACGTGAAGCTGATGGACTTTCTCCCCGCGGTGGTTCGCCGCTCGCTCGACCGCTTGGAAAAGGACCAGCGTCTGGCCGCGGCCCAAGCCGCGCTGGAGGAGAGCAAAGCGCAGTTGGTCGATATCAGCGAGCGGGAACGCCGGCGTTTCGGCGCGGAGCTGCACGACGGCCTGGGCCAGCAGCTGACCGCCATCCGCATGCTCTGCGAACGGCTGCGGCGCAGCCTGCCTCCCGCGCATCCTGACTTGGAAACGCAGCTCTCCGAGATCGATCACTACCTGGAGGAAGCCGTGCAACATACCCGGGCACTGGCGCACGGATTGGCGCCCCTGGGACTGGGCTCGGGTGGTTTCCTGGAAGCGCTCAGCGAACTCGCGCTACGCACCAGCAAGGCCGGCCGGGTTCAGTGCCGGTTCGATCCGCCAGAGAAAATTGCCATCCAGGATGAGATTGTGGCGGGTCACCTCTTCCGCATCGCCCAGGAGGCGGTGCACAATGCCGTCAAACATTCCCACGGCACGGAGGTGGAGATCCGCCTGACCGAAGATCCGGACGGCACCGTCTGCCTTCGGGTCCAAGACAACGGACAGGGTCTCCGAGGAAGCGCCACCCCGGCAGGGATCGGGCTTCAAGTCATGCAGCACCGGGCCAGCGTCATCGGCGCCCAGCTAACGCTGGACTCCGTACCCGAAAAGGGAGTCCATCTCTCCTGCACTTTACCCGCCGCCGGAACGGTGAAGTCAACTTCTCCCGCCACAGTGGCTCAAGAAAGAGAAGCGCCCCCCGCCACGAATTTCGCCGAGGGAATCTGAGCCGCTGCTCGGGCTGGCGGCTTTGAATTCACTCCGTGTTACAGGCTACCCGTCCAAGCCTCCAGCTTGGCCTTGATCTTCCGCATGCGATTCCGGAACTCTCCCGGTGTCTCTCCCAGGTAGCGGATAAACTGTTCCGTCAACTCTTCTTCGGATTCGTAGCCGGTGGTGAGGGCAATGTCTTGGAGGTCCGCTTCGGTGCGGGTCACCCGCAGCCGCGCGTTTTCCAAACGGCAGCGCCGCGCAAAGTCCAAGGACGACATTCCCACGGCCTGTTCGAACTGAGCCGGAATTCTCCAGAAGAAATGCGTGTCCGAAAGGTGAGAGGCGCCGAGCCGGCCTCGCCGGGTAGACGCGCCCATCAGCCGCGACCGGATGTTATTGACCCACTCGGGATCGTTCTTGTCTGTCTGAACCAGAAAGCGATTGATCTCGCCGCCCAGTTGTCCGGCTATCGCCTCCAGAAACATGATCGCTCTGCCGAATTGGGCGGCAGGCGTGGGAGCATCGCTGCGGCCGCTCTCAGAATGGGAAGCCCTCTCCCGCGCGACTTCACCAAATCCCGCGGGCGCTTTCGGAGACTTCTGGCTGGCAAGAGACTGCACGGTTACCAAGTAGCCCACAACTTCCCCATTGAACCGAATGGGAACCGAACCCCGCAGCAGATGGCTGGAAACATTACAACGGTACGACTTGCGCGAGTCACTCTTCTGGTGCCCCGAACCCGGCTGCACGCCACGGACCGGAAAGTCCGGGGTTCCTTGGCTTTGATCTCCAATCTTCCCCTCTTCGGCCATCTCCGGAACGGCCCGTTCCAAGACAAGGGGCATACCCGTACTGGCGGTGAAAACCCGGTGATACAGGCGAAACGCCATGGACCGCACCAGCTTGTCAAAGGCCAAGTCACAGAGCGAAAACGAAGCGCCCTGATCCGGAAAATTGCAGTGATGTCTGTTGAGATTCATTGGTTGGGAAGCCGTGAGCAGCATTCAGCATATGAGGTAGATTAAACGAATTCCGCCTTCCGTGAATTGGCTGAGATGCTGACCTCCAGACTGTCGAAATAGCCGCTATCGGCGTACGCAATTTGCGTACTCGGCTTTTCCGCTCATTCGTAGTCCCATCTCTATGAAATAGTTCGTCTGAGAAGACCGGTCAGGTGCGTCTCCCGGAGCGAAAAAAGAGAACTTCCGAACCGGGACTCGGTTAGGGTGTGTGGACAAATTGGCGGACTGCCCGGCGCGAGTCCATTTCACGGCTGGGAAGGCGCGCCGAATGCCATTGGGTGGTCCCAATAAAGTGAGGCGGAACGCAGCCAGGCGTAAAATGGGCCGCGTCTTTCGAACAATCGCCGCTTGCGGCGCTGATTCTGCCTTCCTTTCTCATCTCGTCCGGGCGGTTCGGGTATTTTTCCATACACCCTAATTCAGATCGCCGGTTTCCACCCAACGAACCGCGTAGCGCAGCACGGCGTTGGTATCTTCCAGCCCCAGCTTTTCCCGGACGTTGGCGCGATGCGCGTCCACGGTTCGAGTACTGATGCTGAGCCGGCTGGCAATCTCCTCCGTGGCCAGGCCTTGCCCTATCAGTTCAAAGACCTCCATTTCCCGGTCCGTCAGGCGTTTTAGAGGAAAACTGAACTTTGGCGCCCCGCCCTGCGCCATGCTTTCCAAAAAGTGCTCCGTGACCGCCTGGCTGACATAGAGCCCGCCGTTCAAGACTTTCTGAATGGCTTCCAAAAAAGCGGATGGCGGGGCTTCCTTCATGACGTAACCGCGAGCACCCGCCTGAAAGGCACGTTCCGCGAAGATCATTTCGTCATGTACGGACATGACCAGTACGGGAATCTTCGGATAGAGCGCCTTCAGATCCTTGATCAACTCCAAGCCATTCCTTCCCGGCAAGGTCAGATCGGTCACCACCAGATCAGGCCCATCCGTGGCCATCATCTCCATGGCTTCCTTCACCGAACCGGCCTTGCCGCAAACGGAAAGGCCCTCTTCACCAGACAATAGGCGTTCTAGACCTTCCCGCATCAGCGGGTGGTCGTCTACGATCAGGACTAACTTGTCTCTCTCCGGCAGCAGCTTTGCCATAAAAGGCGTCCCAGTCCCAGCCGGGACTGAGTTCCTTTTTCAGGAAAAATGGCAGACAGGGCAATGTCTTTTTTGCCCGGTCTTTCTGTCAGGGCTTCTTCCCTGAGGAATCCTGCTTCCGGCGGATGTAATCCCGCGCGATCTCCTCATAGGCGGAGGTTCTCATGCCGGCGGCCTTAGCCTCAGCGGCGGCGGCTTCGACGTCGACTCCTTCGTCGAGCACCCGGTGCGCCATCCAGAGGGGGCCTACCCGGTTAGATGAGCCGCAATGAAACAGCACGGGACCCTTCGCCGCCTTCAACAGTCCCCGCACTTCGTCGAACTTTTCGTCCGTCAATTCTTCGGGACCATTCCACGCCGGATTGAAATAAGTCAGGCCCAAACTCTCAGCGACCTGCTTTTCATCCATGTCCGGCGTTTCCTCCGGATGGCGCAGGTTGATCACCGTGGTGACTCCCCGCTTCCTTGCTTCCGCCAGATCTTCCGGAGAGGGCTGACCAGCCAGAAGCGTCTTTCCCTGGGCATGCAGTGGCGCAAGGGTGCCGCACTGATAAGGTTCCAGATCATCCGTTGCCGGAGCGGGATCCAAACGAGCGGCCGTTTCCTCTTGCGAGGGTCCTGGTTTCGTATCCTGAGATTCCTGGCAGGAAACGGAAAAAACACCGCTGAAGGAGATAAACGCAACTCCGACGCAGGCTGCCATGTATTGGGAATGGGGGTTCATACGCATTTAAGGTCAGAGGCTTCCGGGGTTAGTCAAACCACGAATCCACCAGCTGAAATTTGCAGGCGCTTACCATCCAAAACGCTTTTCGATGTCCTGGAGCGAGGCATGGGTCAGGTCGGCCTTTTCCACCTGACAGAGGGAATCCTTGACTCCCGCGCCAAGGGTGGATTCCAGGCGCTTGCAGATGCGGTCCGGGGCGACCAGAGTCCACTCGGACGTGCCAAATCCGGCCGCCAGCGATTCAATGCGGCTGGCCAGCAGTTTGATCAAGCGCGCTTCCTGTTCGGCAAGCATTCCATTGGCCTCGCTGCGGCTCATGCCGGTCATTCTCCCGACCCGGCTCCCCCGGGCAAAGCGGCCCGCTTGATCGGTCACCATTTCGTGCACGGACTCCGGTTGTTCGTCCAAGGGCGAAATTTCCACTTCATGCGCGTGAACATTCCCTCCGTCCAGTGGGTCTTCCGGCGCCAGTCGAAACGCCCTGAGACGGCCCAAATCCGCTACTACAATCATTTTCTCCATATCAGTTCTCCAGGGTTATTGTCTTCTCTACAGGTTACGTATGAGGGTTGACCCCCCGGTCTGTCAGCCCTGTCCGGCAATTCCCGGAACGCTTCTTCGTAACTTCCTATTCAGCGCGCCAGTGGGCCGCGAGCGCAAATCGAGCGATTTTCCAGCCGATCTTGTCTTTGTGATAGAGGTGTCTCCAGAAAAGAGTTTCTTCCGCGGAAAACTCTTTCACCGTTGAAGCATGGAGAACATTGCGGCGTGGATGAAGAGAGCTTCCGGAAAATGAAACATTACCTGTCTCCCCTTTTCAGCCCACACAGCGTCGCGGTCTTTGGCGCCAGCGAACGGGCGGCTTCCGTGGGTTCCCGGGTCTTCGCCAACCTGGTGTCCGCCAGTTTTGACGGTCTGCTCTTTCCGGTGAACCCGAAGCACGAGCACGTGCAGGGCATGCTGTGCCATCCGGAAATCGCCGCCATTACCAAGCCCGTGGAAATGGCGGTCATTGCCACACCCGCCACTACCGTGCCGGACATTCTGAAACAGTGCGGAGAAAAGGGAGTCCGCGCGGCCGCCGTGCTATCCGCCGGATTTGGCGAAGCCGGGCCGGAAGGCAAAGCGCTGCAGAAAGAGATCCTGAAGATCGCCCGGCACTACCGGATTCGACTGCTGGGTCCGAACTGCCTGGGATTGATCCGGCCTTCCATGGGACTAAACGCCACATTCGGAAAGTCCCAGGCGCACCCGGGAGAGCTGGCGCTGGTGTCTCAGTCCGGAGCACTCTGCACCGCCATCCTGGACTGGGCCGAAGCGGAAAGAATCGGCTTCTCCCTGGTGGTCTCTCTCGGAAACGCCGCGGAGATCGACTTTGGCGAAGTCCTGGACTACCTGGCCACCGATCCGAAGACGCGCAGCATTCTCCTCTACATCGAAGGCATCCGGGAAGCACGCGGCTTTCTGAGCGGCCTGCGCGCGGCCGCGCGGTTGAAGCCGGTCATTGTCATGAAAACCGGGCGCCACCCGGCGGCCTCTCATGCCGCGGTCTCCCATACCGGCGCCCTGGTGGGCGCGGACGACGTGTTTGACGCGGCGCTGGACCGCGCCGGCGTGGTGCGGGTCCAGACGGTGGACGAACTGTTCTCCGCGGCACGCACCCTGTCCTACGGCATGAAGGTGCGGGGCAAACGGCTGGCCATCGTCACCAATGGCGGAGGCCCAGGCGTTGTCGCGGCGGACATGGCGGTGGACCGGGACCTGACGATTCCCGATCTAAGCCCCAACACCCTTTCGGCCCTGGACGAAGCCCTCCCCGCGCACTGGTCCAAGGGAAATCCGGTGGATGTCCTGGGAGACGCGGACCCGGGCCGCTTCCAGAAAGCCGTCCGGCTCTGCCTCCACGATCTGAACTCGGACGGCGTGCTCGTCATGCTCACCCCACAGGCCATGAGCGAACCCACCGCCGTGGCGCGGGAAGTCATCGACGTTTGGCACGCGGCCAAAGGGACCGCTCACAAGCCTATTTTGACCTGCTGGATGGGACAGCACCACGTGGCGGAAGCGCACCGGCTCTTCGCCGAGGCAGGCATCCCTTCTTTCTACACGCCTGAAGCGGCGGTGTCCGCCTTTGCTCAGTTGTGGCACTACCACCGCAACCAAAGGCTTCTGCTGGAGGTTCCGGGCCCCCTCACCGATCAATCTCGACCTCAAGTGGAGGAATCCCGCCGCCTGGTCCAGGCAGCCTTGGAAAAAGGACGGACGCACCTGTCTTCTTCAGAGGCCAAGACGCTGCTGGCCGCTTTCCACATTCCCGTGGCCGAAACCCGTGCCGCCGCCACCGCGGAAGAAGCGGTCGAGGTAGCCAGCCAACTCGGGTTTCCGGTGGTGATGAAGATCGATTCGCCGGACCTGAGCCACAAGTCGGATGTCGATGGAGTGGAACTGAATCTCAGGAATTCTGAGGAAGTCGGACGCGCTTTTTCCAATGTCATGGAACGGGTCCGCGCCAACGCGCCGGAAGCAAAATTGACCGGCGTGACTCTTGAAAAGCAATGGAGCCGGGCCCACGTCCGCGAGTTGCTGGTCGGCGTGGTCCGCGACCCGGTCTTTGGCCCGGTGATCACTTTTGGCTGGGGCGGCACCACCGTGGAAGTCCTGGCCGACCGCGCGGTCTGCCTGCCACCGCTGAACTCAGTCCTGATCCGCCGGATGATTGCCCGGACCCGCGTCGCCCGGCTGCTCGGCGCGTTCCGCAACCTGCCCCCGGTGGATGCGCTGGCGCTGGAGCACGTTCTCCTGCGGCTGTCCGAACTGGTGTGCGAGATTCCGGAAATCGAGGAGTTGGACATCAATCCCCTGAGCACGGATGAGTCCGGCGTATGCGCTCTGGATGCGCGGGTCCACCTGACCTCTTCGCAGCCCCGCAAGATACCCGGGCCAGGCCGCTACTTTGCCCACATGGCGATTCCTCCTTACCCGGGAAACCTCGTCAAGACCACCACTCTGGACAATGGAAAGACTCTGACCGTCCGCCCCATCCGGCCGGAAGACGCGGAAATGGAGCAGCGCTTTGTGCGAAACCTGTCACCGGAAGCCAAGTATTTCCGGTTCATGCAGTCGCTGCAGGAGCTTTCCCCAGAAATGCTGGTCCGCTTTACCCAAATCGACTACGACCGGGAGATGGCCTTCCTGGCCAGCATTCATGAGAAAGGCAAGGAAGTCGAAATCGGCATCGCCCGTTACATCATCAACCCCGACGGAGAGAGCTGCGAGTTCGCCATCGTGGTGGCGGACAACTGGCATGACCGCGGCATCGGAACGCTGCTGATGAGAACGCTGATGGACGAAGCTCGGGGCAAGGGAATCAAACAGATCGAAGGCCAAGTCCTGACGACCAACCACCCCATGCTGCGCCTAATGCGCCGCCTTGGCTTTCAGGTTGCCACCTGCGCGGACGCCCCGGATGTGAAAGAGGTGAGCCTGGATCTTTGATCGCTGGCGTGGGCGCCTTTATCCAAAAGGACTGGCCGTCTGGCTAGAATGTCTGCATGGTTTCCCAAACCCAACATGATCCTCGACACCATCATCGTCCTAGTGTTCTCGCTGGTTGTGGCGTTAGTCGAACTCACGATAGCGGCCATCAATCAGTTACTTCTGGCTGTCGAGTTTATCATCAGGCTGTTCGTGTCCGGCTTCAAGATCGGCCGTCTCAAACGACGCAAGGACCGGGGAGAGACTCAAAAATTTCCTCGAGGTTTCAACGCCACGGAGTTGTCCATCCTCGCGGTCATCGTCGTATCTGTGGTTGGCTCGATCTGGGGCATTCCCAAGATATTCTCCCGGGAAGTGACTTTATTGGCTGAAGACGGACACGAGTTGCCCTTCGCGACGGTCATATTGCACCGTACGAATGGCGATATAGAGGTCCACACGGATATCGACGGAATAGTGGAGGTGCCCAGGTTTCGACTCTCTGGTCTGACCTTAGAAGATCCGCGGTATATCAAGCAAACGTGGTGGATCGATGAGATCGAAGCCCAGCTGGTGGCCCGGCGTTCCGCCTTGGGTAAAAGCTTGGATCACCTGATCGGAAAAGCAGCAAATCACCGCAAGGCCACGGAGGAGTGAATCCCTCGGCTTCTCAAGAAGCTTCTTCGCTGGAAGCTTGAACAGCCCTCTCGCCTTCTTCCAGGACCTTGCGGAGCCCGGACTGAATCGGTTTCATCATAGCCTCTTGTCGAATGGCCAGCCGGATCCTCAAAATGAGGTACAAGATCCAGCCAAAAATAGCGAGTCCCACATCTGCCTTAAGAATGCCGTAAACTGACATGACGAGGGACGGAAGGAGAATGGTGAGGTTTTGCTCCGCGATATTCCACTTTCTTTGAATTGTCATTTCCCGGAGAACCAGTCTTTCTTCTTCCGTGAGTTTGGTTTCGTCTTTCATCTCTATTAGCATCGACTACGGCATTGATGACTCCCCTTCCGGCTTTCCTGGTTCGAGAAACTGTCGCCGGTAAACCATCAGGGCGATGAGGGCCACCACGCCAAGCACCGTTCCGTACGGCCACCAAAACAGGTGCAAGACGCTGAGGACAACCAGCCAGACGAATAGCCATTTAGCCCGGTATTGGTAGGCAAACACGGAAATCGCGATCAGGAAGATTCCCACCAATGCCACGACGGCACCCACGGCGGTCGTGATCAGGGCGGTTGAAATGCCCGCCGCCAATTCTTTCGGATCCGAACCATCGACTCCCATCGTGCTGAAGGCACGGAGCATCCCCACTACCGTTCCCACCAAGCCAAACACCGGTCCCAGTTGCAGCCATAGCCCAATGAGGGCGAGAGTCTTCCCTTTATTCTGTGACACGGCAGTCATGAGCGAAGAAGTCAGACAGGTGTCCTGGGAGACGCCGGGAAAAGAGCCAGCGACTCCCTTTGGGATCTAAGAAAAGCTATTCTTGGACTGGAACCACCGGCGAACCCTGCCGATTGAGAACCACGGGAACTCCCGCCGGAAACCTTGTTCCTTCCATGCCCGGAACATCCAGAGTGGCTCCTGACTCCACTTTGAAACCACCTTTTGCCTCGAATTTCAGCGGACAATTGGAAATCAAAGTGCCCGCGACCGTGACCGGTTCGGGCCCCTTCACCCGCACCAGGATAAGACTCTCCGGACTGGGCGCCTCGAACTTGACGGTTTGACCCGGTTCCACGGAGAACGAGTCGAAATTGACAATCGCTTTGTTGCTGCTTGCTCGAATGACCAGCGGCTCTTGGGCGGCGGCTTGTTCGCCGTCACTGGATGGATCGGAAGAACAGGCGGCAACCATCGGGGCAAGTATTGACGTTAGGAACAGGGCAGGGAGAGACCACTTCTTCATCGCCGTATGAGGGGTTGATAGTTTCGGGAGAACCTGATGAATCGGCCAAGCCGATTCACTGGCCGGCCCACTTAGCCGGAACCACCCTACTCACCCGCTTCCTCTTTGTCGATCTCCTGAGGCAATCCGTCGAAGAATTCCACGACGCCGGTTTCCAGGCAGTACTCGGCGCCAACGACCAGAAGACCGTCACTATCCACCAACTCTTCCAAGATGGGCGAGCCGTGACGGAGGTGATTGGCGGAAGCGCGGATGTTTGCGCGGACCGCGCGGCGAATGAGGGTGTCCGTTTCCTGTTTCCCGCTGAACTCCAGCAGCGGCTGCACCGAAGGCCGGATGCGATCCACGATGGACTTAAGGTTCGGCGACCGGTTTTCCGATGGCCGCCGCAGTTCTTCCAGCGTGGCGGTTACCGCTCCGCAAAGCGTATGCCCTAGCACCACCACCAGCCGGGAGCCGAAACGCTCCGCCGCGAACTCAATGCTGCCCACCTGGGAAGGGGCTACAATATTGCCCGCCACCCGGATCACGAAAAGATCCCCCAGGCCCTGGTCGAAGACGATTTCCGCCGGCGCCCGGGAGTCCGAACAGCCCAGAATGATCGCTGAAGGACTCTGCCCCGCCACCAGTTCCATGCGGCGGGCCTGGCCGGTCAGCGACGCTTCGCCCCGGGTTTCCGAAACAAAACGCTGGTTTCCTTCTTTAAGAGATTCGAGAGCAGCAAGGGCGCGGAGCATGGATTGTCGCTGAAAAAATTCCTGTAACCCTTTCTCTACGGAGGAAAAGGGGTGGCGTCAACCGCGGGCGGAGCCATGAAACGATCCGCGGGGCCCGGCCCAGCGTTAATGAAGCCACCGGGAAAAGCGCCACCTCTCTTCTCTTTGCGAAAGCGAAGCGAACCTGATTCTTCCGTCAGTATTCCGCCTGTTTGGGCGGTCCTGCAGATTTGTGAGATAGCTACCCATTCGCGGGGCACCCCCGTAAGGACATTTTTGTGTCTTCCGGACTAACAAGAGCTTGGAACAGAAGAACCAATGGAACCGGCACCAAAATGTACCGACAGTACCAAGTCAGGAAAGACTCGGATGTTTCCTGAGGCTCGTCCCGGCGCCGGTCGGTCTCTTTCCTGTACTTGTTCTTGTAGAATGAAGGCACCCGCTTTCTCAACCATCGAATTTGGGAGTACGACCGGAACGGAGCGAGCACGGCCTCTTCCCGGGAAATCCGGCGCTCTTCTTCGCGGCGTTTACGATACCGCGAAATCGCAATGGATACCGCCGCAAAAGGAATAGAGTAAATGAAGAGTTCCCAACCCCATCCCACAAACAGCGCTACGATGAGAAACGCGACTAGCGCAACAAAGGCCAAAAAGTGATCCCAGGATCTTTGCGCCTCTCTCCTAAACCGAACCTCTACATCTGACTTCAACAGCAACTGCCAACGCTGAAAATAGTCCCACCCTACTTTGGGATGATCCGGTTGTTGTTCTTTCAACTCGGTGTAGGAATACCAAGCCAGGGTAGCGGCTTCCTCAACCAATGGATCCCGGGTATCGATCTCTTCCAACCAATCCCCACATTCGTATTCCGTAATGCGGCCTCTCAGGAATAACTCGATCACAGCAATGGCGGTATCTCTGGCGGGCCGGTCAATCATGGGCTGAGACAGTTCCACTGCGAAGATCGTCCAAAATTCTAGTTCACGATCTCTTCCCGTTCCATGAATTTCCGCAGGCTTTCCGTGTCCAAAGTCCGCGTGATCCGGAAGACTCCGGCAGGTCCATTGGGATGGCCGGTGTAGATAAAAAGGTGCTGCACGCCACGGGCCTCATCGATGACCGCCGCGGCGGGGTGAAAACCGTCGGCGTCCTGGTAGAACTTTCCATTCCGGGCAAGAAGGCGGCACTCGCGGCGCCAATGTCCGGTTTCCCAATCGGCGGGGTCCAAGCTCCACAGCCATAGTTCCATGTGGTAGCGCTCGGAACGGACGATCTCGAAACGTTTCGTGACCGGATTAAAGGAGAAATCCACCGTATCGACGTAGCGAGGGTTTTCGAGGTTGGTACTCGTGATCTTCGGCGGTTTCCCCGGTTGCCACGTCATTTGCTTGTGGGCCCGGACTTCAGTTTGGTCCCGCGTCACGAAAAGATAGCGGCCGTCTTGATACAGCGCTGCCGGCTCGTATTGCGGAAAACCCACCGGGTATTCCTCTACTTCCCAAGTCGCCCCACCGTCAGGCGAACACAGCGCGACAAACTGGTTGTGCAGGGTGTGGTAGCCTTCCGCCTCACCAAACCAATTGCCAAAGACCAACAGGCCCCGCGTGGGATCCTCCAGAATGCGCGGGCCCAGATTCACGATCTGGTGATGAAAGGTATCGTCCCGCAACGCGGCCGGAAAATGCTTCCAGGTCCGGCCTTCATCTTCGGAGCGAAACACCCCGTGATTGTTGATCGCCACCACGGCTCCATCTTTCGCGGTGCCGATGGAGTGAAGATGGACCTTGTAACCTTCAGAAGAGTGATTTTCAGGATCGAACTTCCGCCGGTGCGACAAGGGAACGATGCCGCCCCGGTTCCGGTCTTCCGGCTTCATGCAGTCGCGTAAGTCATACGGCTCAGACCAGGTCTTCCCATGATCCTCGCTGCGAAGGACAATGCCATAAGACATGGATGGGTCCGGCTTTCCCGCGCCGTTCTTGTTGTGTCCGGGAATGCGCCGGTGCATGACCACCAAGGTTTCGCCCGCCATCGTCGCGATGGGCCAGCCGAAGTGATTGCAGTCGTTTCTTACTTCCCGGGGAAGGTTGACGGCTTTGAGTTCGATCAAGCCAGCCTGTTCCCCTTCGAGAAGCCTCTCCATGAATTCAGGAGAAGCGCCGAGAAGCTGAGCGCCGTATTCATCCAGCGGAGCTCCCCCTGGTAATTTGGAGGATGCCTCCCCGCCCCTGACCTTTTCCGATGACCATCCACTGAAGAAAACAAGAGAAGTCAAAAGAAGCCGTCGAAAGCCTCCGAAAGTTTCGTAGAGCATGTCTCCAGGAGATTTGTCAGGAATAGATGAGATCGAAATGTGACAGTTCCGTCACCACACAACGCCGCTGACTTGGGCAATTTCTTGTATAAGAAATTGCCAATCAATGACCGAACTTCGGCCACGGGGCTTTCCTGAGAGGGCTTATCGGAACGCATGAGACCGGACAAGGGAAATCTCGCCAATCAGCCGTCTCAAGAGAGCGCCTCTGAGTCCACCGATCCCAGAAACCGCCCAATTTCCTGGCATTACAAAACAGGCCCTTGTGTGCAATCGACACCTTCTTTCCGCCTCCCCATCATGAACGCGATGAAAAAATTCCTCCTCCTTCTGGCCACCTTGGCGCTGTGCCTGACCGGTTGTGGTGACAGCCAGTCTCCCGGCCCGGATTCTCAAAGTAACGGAGGTTCCGGCGGAGCGGCGCCCCCCTCCGGACCGGACACTCTCCGCCTGGTCTTCACGGCGGGGTCGGAAAAGGAAAAATGGATCGACGCGCTGACCGCGGAATTTAACCGGGCCAAGCACAAGACCGCCTCCGGGAAGAAAATTTTCGTCGAACACATCCCCATGGGCTCGGGCGAGTGCGTGGAGGAAATCCTGGAAGGAAAGCGGGAAACCCATCTGGTGAGCCCGGCCTCCGAAGCCTTTATCAAGCTGGGCAACGCGGAGTCCCAGGCCCGGCTGGGGAGAAACCTCGTGGGCAATACGGAGAACCTGGTGCTCTCGCCCGTCGTCATCGCCATGTGGAAACCCATGGCCGAAGCCCTGGGCTGGCCGAACCGGCCGCTGGGCTGGGCGGACGTACACACCATGGCCCTGGACGACGCCGGCTGGGCGGGAAAGGGTTTCCCCCAGTGGGGCCGCTTCCGCTTTGGCCACACGCACCCGGAGTACTCGAACAGCGGCATCATTTCCCTCTTTGCTGAAACCTACGCCGCCACGGGGAAGGTGCAGAACCTGACCCTGGCTGATGTCCAGGCCCCGGCCACGGGCGACTACCTGGAGGAAATCGAAAGTGCCATCGTTCACTACGGCCGCTCCACCGGCTTCTTCGGGCGCAAGATGTTCGACAACGGCCCGGAATACCTGAGCGCTTCGGTGCTATACGAAAACATGGTCATCGAAAGCTACGGGAAAGAGAACCTGCCCTTCCCCGTGGTCGCCATTTATCCGAAGGAAGGCACTTTCTACTCCGACCATCCGGTGGGCATCGTGGACCGCGACTGGGTCACGGCGGACCACCGGGACGCCGCGGAACAGTACATTGCCTTCCTGACGGACACCCCGCAGCAAGAACGGGCCAAGGATTTCGGGTTCCGGCCCGCGGACGTTTCACTCGCCCTGGGTGCGCCCTTTGACGCGGCGCACGGCGTGGACCCCGCCCAACCGCAGACCACCCTGGAAGTGCCTGAGGTGCCCGTAATGCAGGCCATTCAGGACCTGTGGCGGTTGCGCAAAAAGAAGGCCAACGTGGCTCTGGTGCTGGATACCTCTGGCTCCATGAAACAGGAGAGCAAGATGGAAAACGCCAAGAACGGCGCCCGGCAGCTAATTAATTTACTGGGAGAGAACGACCAGTTTTCCTTGGTTCCGTTTAACCACGAGGCCATCTGGCTGGGCAAGAACCAGCCGGTGGGCGCGAATCGTTCTGAGTTTCTCAAGCAACTGGGCACGCTGTATCCCAACGGGGGCACGGCTCTCTACGACGCGGTCATCCAGGCACACGCGGAGCTGACCGCCAATCCTCAGCCCAAGAAGATCACCGCCATCGTGGTGCTGTCTGACGGCGCGGACGAACACAGCCAAGCGACCCTGGACGCCATGCTGCAGCAGATTTCCGCCTCTTCTGAAACCGGCGGCATCCGCATCTTCACCATCGGCTACGGCAGCGGCGCCCGGGCTGACGTCCTGGAAAAGATCGCGGACGTGACCCGGGGCAAATATTTCAAGGGCACGCCCCAAAACATCGACGAGGTCTTTAAGGAGATTTCCACGTTCTTCTAGGATCCCGGCGCGAACCCATTTTCATCGACTCCTGACTTATGGCGAATCCCAAAGACGACGGACCGGGACTGACTTTCCTGGGTAAACTGATTCTCTTTCTGTTCATGGCTCTCTGCGCTGCCGGAGCTTTCTATTTGTTCAAGGGCCGCTCCGGCTCTGGCGATCCTGGCGCGGGTAGCGGCTCGGGGACTTCGTCCTCCGCCTCCGGCTCGGTTTCTTCCTCCTCCGGGACTTCCAGTTCCGGTAAGCAGATCACCGTGCGCATGGCCTACGGCACGGAAAAGAAACGCTGGCTGCAGTGGGCGGTGGGTGAGTTTTCCAAGACCAAGGACGGCGGCAAGATCGCCATCGAACTGATTCCGATGGGTTCGCTGGAAGGCGCTCGCGCCACCATCGACGGCACCGAAAAGATTCACGTCTGGAGCCCGGCCAGCTCCGCCTATCGCAATGTCTTCGTGGACGAATGGCAACTCAAATACGGCGGCGGCAATCCCATCGCCCGCGAGGAAGCCCTGGCCCTGACGCCCATGGTCTTCGTATTCTGGAAAGAGCGCTACGATGCCTTCGCCACCAAATACCCCGAGGTGAACTTTGACGCCATTGGCGAAGCCCTTCACGAGCCGGGCGGCTGGGGCACCATCGCCAACAAGCCGGAGTGGGGTTTCTTCAAGTTCGGACACACCAATCCAAACGAATCCAACAGCGGTCTCCTCTCCCTGGCCCTGATGGCGCAGCACTACCATCATAAGACCCGCCCACTGGAACTGGCCGACATCGTGGATGCGGGTTTCCAGCAGTGGCTCCGCAAAATCGAAGGCGCCGTGACCGGTCTCTCCAATTCCACCGGAAACATGATGCGAGACATGGTGCTGAAAGGCCCCGCTTCGTTCGACGCCATTTTTGTGTATGAGAACGTCGCCATCGACTATCTGAAGAACGCCGAGGGCCGGTGGGGCTCGCTGCAAGTCGTCTATCCCGCGATCAATCTCTGGAACGACAACCCCTACTACATCATCGACGCGGAATGGACTTCCAAAGACGAGCGGAAAGCGGCGGAGACCTTCCTGGAATTCCTGATGAGCGAGCCGGTGCAGGCCCAGTCCCTGGTCCATGGCTTCCGCCCCGGAAACCCGGCGGTGCCGGTGAAGGGCCCGGACAGTCCTTTTACGCTGTATGAGAAATACGGCCTGCAAATCGATCTCACTTCCATCGCCGAACCGCCGAAAGCCGAAGCCATCAACAACCTTTTGACTGGCTGGCAGCGCATTCGCAGTTCACCGTAAACACCAGGGCGTATGGACAAATCCCCAAACGGCCCGGATGGGATGAAAAGAGGTTATCGGAACAGCGCCGCAAGCGGCGAATTTTCCAAGGACGCGGCCCATTTTCCGCCTGGCTGCGTTCCGCCTCCCTCTATTGGGATCACCCAACGGCGCCCGGCGCGCCTTGCCAGCCGAAAAATGGTCTCGCGCCGGGCCGTCCGCCAATTTGTCCATACACCCTAGCGTGAACCGATTTCTCCGTTATCTCCGGGCCGCCTTTTTCGTCCGCGAACGCATTCCCCTGCTCGGCGACATGCCGGTGAACCTCATGGCCGTGGCGGTGGTGGTGCTGCTGGGCTTCGGGCACCCCGCGTTTTGGCTCCTGGGGCTGGGCGCGGAAACGGCCTTTCTCTGGGCCATGGTGGGCTCGAGACGTTTCCGCCGGCTGGTGGACGCTCAGGAAGCCTGGAACGATCAGGAGAGCAAAGACGCCGCCCGCCAGGACTTGATCCACCAGTTGACTCTCCCCAATCAGGAACGCCACGCTTTGCTAACTTCTAAACTGGACAAAGTTTCAGGCTACTACGGAACCTTTGCCCAGGGCGACCCGGTGGCGGAGGACAACCTCGCCAATCTCCGGGTGCTCGAAACCGTATTCCTAAAGCTGCTCATCGCCCGCCAGCACCTCACGGCACCCGATTCGGAGGCTCAGGCCGCCGCTCTCACCACCCGCATCGCGGAGTTGGAAGCCGACATCGCGGACGATCCGCCGGAAACCAGCGAATCCATCCGCGAAAGCAAAGCCGCCACCCTGGAACTGCTCCGAAAACGGCTAGCCCTGTTTGGAAAGCGCACCCAATCCCTGGAAGAAATCGATTCCGACCTGGGCCGGATCGAAGCGCAATTCGACCTGGCCGCGGACTCCGCCGCCATCCGCGCCAAACCCGTGGAAGCCAAACTGGACCTGGACCTCGCCAGCCGCATGATGACCACGACGGACTACCTGGACCTAGGCGGTGGTCTCGAGAGTTCCAGCAACGGATACGCGGCGCCGCTGGAGAAAGAGCTGGAAAGTTAGGGGCCGAAGAGCGTCGTCCGGCAAGTGCCTCTGCGGAATTGAATCCGCTTGCGGCTCGATGCTAAGCTGTTCTTTGTTCGCCCCCCTCAAATCCAGGGATGAAAGATCTCCTCAACTTTTTCCGGCATCCAGGAACCAGAAAATTATGGCCGTGGGTAATTGCATGCCCCTTCTTGATGGCCATTGGAGCCTATCTCCAGGTAGCACCAATCGGAACCGGGTTTGCCTTCTTTATTGAACATTTCTATGCGGCCATGACCGTGGCCGCGATTTTCGGGATCCTGGTCTTGCCTTGGTTCCTGCTTTCAAAGCGCCGCCGAAAAAGCGCTTTCGCATGGCTGTTGTTATGTTTGGCCACCGTACCGGCATCTCTGGCCGGAACGATTCTTAGTGAGAAAATCCGGCACCAGGCATTCGAACAATTGGCGATCCGGAGCAAACCCTTGGTCGAGGCCGTCACAGCCTATACGGAAGATCACCACGGAAGTCCGCCCGAAACCTTGGAAGCCCTGGTGCCGGAATACCTCGAAGCCATTCCCAAGACCGGCATGATGGCTTATTCCAAGTACCACTACACCACCGGCGAAGACATGCGGCGATGGGATGACAACCCCTGGATGCTGAACGTGTACTGTTTCAATGGAGGCTTCGACCGCTTCATGTACTACCCGCTCCAGAACTATCCTGAGCGTGGGGAAAGTGGCTGGTATGAGCCTATCGCCGATTGGGCTTATTATCATGAGTAGCAAGCAACGGACTCACCCGCTATCCTTCCATGTCGCGAAAGTTTCCCTCGCGAGTTCACATCATCCTGGCTCGCCAGGCGGACAACGCCCTTGTCATTCGAAGGGGGCCTTTGCGGGACATTCCCCTCCCTATCGAGACGACCGAAGAGGATCAGTCTCTACTCACGTCGACCTGACCTGAAAAACCAACCGTCGAAACTCGTGAGCCCGGTATGCAAGTTCCTCGCCCGGAGGTCGAGGACCACCGGCTTTCGGCTAAGCCTAAAGCTACTTTCGTGAAGCGGCGTGAGGAAGGAGTTTCCTCCCTCAGGCCCCAAAGCTCTCCACGTATTCCATGGAGGCTTTGACGATTTCGTAGAAGCTGCCGGGCTCGAGGCTGGCGCCGCCAACCAGGAAACCGTCCACGTCGTCCTGCTTGATGAGTTCGTGGGCGTTATTCGGTTTCACGCTGCCGCCGTACTGGATGCGGACGTGACCGGCGGTGTCGGGACCGTATTTCTCTCCGATGAACTTCCGGATGAAAGCGTGCGCTTCCTGAGCCTGCTCGGGCGTGGCGTTGCGGCCGGTGCCGATGGCCCAGACGGGTTCGTAGGCGATCACGGTATCCACCATGCGGCGGGGACCGACTTCATTCAGGCAACCTTCCAACTGAGTGGAAAGCACCTCTTCCACCTTACCCGCGTCGCGCTCTTCGAGCGTTTCGCCCACGCAGAGGATGGGCTTGATGCGCGCTTCATGGGCGGCGAGAACTTTCTCGTTGATGTAAGCGTCCGTTTCGCCAAACAGGCTGCGGCGTTCGCTGTGACCCAGGATCACGTAAGTGACGGCCAGTTCCTTCAGCATGACGGCGCTGATTTCGCCAGTGAACGCGCCCGCCGGTTTCGGAGACATGTTCTGGGCGCAGAGGGCCACCACGGGATGGTTGGACAGCGCGGCGGCGGCTTCGGAGAGCGAAACAAAAGGCGGCGCGATCACCACGTCCACCAGACTCTTCGCACCGAAGTAGCGGAGAAAACGCTGCATGAACACCTTCGTTTCGTTCGGTGTCATGTGCATCTTCCAGTTGGCCGCGATGATATACCGTCGTTGTACTTGCATAACCTGTTTAACTTTCTAAAGGGAGCCGGAGGAAAATTGTCTGAATTTCCGGACGGCTATTTTTCGCTGAGAGCGGCGATTCCGGGAAGCTCTTTTCCTTCCAGAAGTTCCAGGGACGCGCCGCCGCCCGTGGACATGAAGGTGACCTTGTCACCCAAGCCGAATTTGTTGATCGCGGTCACGGAATCTCCGCCGCCGATGATGGAGACCGCGCCGGACTCCGCCACCGCTTCCGCAACCGCCTTGGTGCCATTGGCGAACTTGTCGATTTCGAAAACACCCATGGGACCATTCCAGATGATGGTCTTGGCCGTGGCGATCTCTTTCTTGAAATCCTCAATCGCCACGTCGCCGATGTCGACACCTTCCCAACCTTCGGTAATTCCGGAATCCGGTCCAAAGACAGGCGTCATGCGGACATTGGCTTCTTCGCTAAACGCGTCGGCTTCCAGGTTGTTGGCGGGCAGGAGGAAACGGGTATCCTTCTCTTTCGCCATCTTCAGGATCTCCAGGGCCAGGTCCAGCTTGTCGTTCTCCACCAGGCTATTGCCGATGGGGAAGCCTTGGGCTTTGGCAAACGTGTAAGCCATGGCGCCGCCAATGATGAAGGCATCCGCCTTTTCCATGAGGCGGGTGATCACCTGGATCTTGTCCGACACTTTCGCGCCGCCCATGATGACCAGGAACGGCCGGCCTGGGCTCTCCAGTTCGTCCTGAAGATATTTGAGCTCTTTCTCGATGAGGAAACCCATCGCGCACTGCTCGATGTAATCCGCCACGCCAGCGGTGGAGGCGTGAGCGCGGTGAGCAGTGCCGAAGGCGTCGTTCACGTAAATGTCGCCAAAGGCGGCCAGGGCCTTGGAAAGCCCGGGGTCGTTCTTCGTCTCGCCTTTATGGAAGCGGACGTTTTCCAGGAGCAGGACCTCACCATCCTGGAGGGATGCCACCGCCGTTTCCGCCGGTTCGCCGATACAGTCGGAAGCGAACTTCACCGTGCTGCCCAGCAGTTCGCCCAGCCGGTCCGCGGCGGGCTTCAGGGAGTATTTCGTGTCTGGCTCGCCATCCGGGCGACCGAGGTGCGACATGAGGATGACTTTGCCTCCGGCGTCCACCAAGTGCTTGATGGAAGGAAGGGCCGCCTGGATGCGGGTGTCATCCGTGATGACCCGGGCGCCGCCGTCGCCGTCCTTCAGCGGGACATTGAAGTCCACCCGCATCAGCACGCGTTTGCCGGCGGGTTCAAGATCGCGAATGCTCAGTTTAGCCATGGATAATTGCGATAAAGTTCCGAACTAATCGGGCAAAAGAAGCGCCCTTCAACAACGGGTGTCGAAGGGCGCCAAAACTCAAAGTTTCCGGTAGTGTTTACCGGCCAGCCACGAAGCGGGCCGGGTGAAAGGAACCTTAGAGGCTGGCTTCCACTTTTTCCAGCATGTCCACAATGCGGTTGCTGTAACCCCATTCGTTGTCATACCAGCCGACGACCTTCACGAAGTTCCCGTTCGCCATGGTCACCCCGGCATCCAGGATGCAGGAGTGCGGGTTGCCCACGATGTCCTTGAGGACGATGGGCTCTTCCGTGTATTCCAGCACGCCTTTCAGGGGGCCTTCGGCGGCTTCCTTGAACGCGGCGTTCATTTCCTCCACGGAGGCTTCCTTGTTCAGGATGGCGGTGAAGTCCGTCACGGAACCGGTCGGGGTCGGCACGCGGAAGGCGCCACCAGCCAGTTTGCCGTTCAACTCAGGAATGACCAGACCGATGGCCTTGGCGGCGCCGGTGCTGGAGGGAACGATGTTCTCCGCGGCGGCCCGGGCCCGGCGCAGATCCTTGTGCGGAAGGTCGAGCAGGTTCTGGTCGTTGGTGTAGCTGTGGATCGTGGTCATGAAGCCACGATCGACGCCGAAGGTATCGTTCAGGACTTTCGCCATCGGCGCCAGGCAGTTCGTGGTGCAGGACGCGTTGGAAATGATGTGGTGGTTGGCCGGATCGTAAATGTCATCGTTGATGCCGATGCACATCGTGGCGTCGGGCTCTTTGGCCGGAGCGGAGATGATGACCTTCTTGGCTCCTGCTTCCAGGTGCTTACCCGCGCCAGCGCGATCCACGAAGAAACCGGTGGATTCCAGCACGATGTCCACGCCCAAGTCTTTCCAGGGGAGAGCGGCGGGATCGCGGGTTTCGAAGACCTTGATCTTGTGACCGTTGACCGTGATGGACTCTTCGTCGTATTCCACGGTGCCTTTGAAGGGGCCGGCGGTAGAATCCCAGCGGAGCAGGTGGGCGAGCGTCTTGTTGTCGGTGAGGTCGTTGATCGCGACGATCTTTTCGACCTGGGCTTGGGTCATTGCCCGCAGCACATTGCGGCCAATCCGTCCAAATCCGTTGATTGCGTAGTTTGCCATAGTCTTTCTGGTTGATAGTAGAGAAAGGGCCCCGGATCAATCCCGGTCCAGGGCACAAATGTCTCTGAAGCTCCGGCGGTTCGTCCCAGGCGGAGCGGCGCTAATTAAGCAAGCTTGCCGGGGGGCGTCAACCGGCGAAATGCCGACATTCCGACACCTTTTTCCCGCCTCCGTAAGGCATTGAGAATGAAGAGGCGCCGGAGGGTGCTCAGGCTCCCGCGGGAGCCAGATCGCCCGGAAGTTCGCCGCCATCGTTGGTGCGCTTCTCGGGCGCCGGTTGCGGTTTCTTGGGTTCTTCCGGGAGGTCCGGAGGCAGCGGACTGCTGGGCGGATTGCGGAGCTCTCCGTGTTCCATGATTTCCCGGATGTGGATTCCGTCCAGGGTCTCGTATTCGAGCAGTGCATTGGCAATGGCATCCAGCCGGTCACGATATTTGAGCAGCAGTTCACGTGCCTTGTCATGCGCATTGTCGATGAGGCGCTTGACCTCGGTATCGATCTTCTGAGCGGTGGCTTCGCTGTAGTTGCGGGGGGAACTGATCTCGCGGGCCAGGAAGAGATGCTCCTGATGGTCCCCATATTCGACCATACCCAGATCGTCGCTCATGCCCCATTCGCAGACCATGCGGCGGGCGATGTTCGTGGCCATGCGGATGTCGCCCACGGCGCCGTTGGTCACGTCGCCAAAGCGAATTTCCTCCGCCACTCGGCCACCCATGGCCACGACAAGGTCGTCCACGAGTTCGTTCTTCCGGTAGGTGAATTTGTCCTCTTCCGGCAGGAACATGGTGGAGCCCAGGGAAGGTCCGCGCGGGATGATGGTGACCTTGTGCAGGGGGTCGGTGTGCTCCAAAAGCTCGTTCAGGATGGCGTGACCGGCTTCGTGGTAAGCCGTGTTCAGCTTCTCCTTCTCGCTCAACGCCAGGCTGCGGCGCTCGCGGCCCCAGCGGACTTTGTCCCGGGCCTCTTCCAGCTCGCGAATGGTGATGGCCTTCATCCCCTTCCGCGCGGCCAGCAGGGCGGCTTCGTTGATGACGTTGGCCAGTTCCGCGCCGGAATAACCGGGCGTGCCCCGGGCGATGACGGCGAGGTCCACGGACTCGGCGATTTTCACCTTCTTCGCGTGGACGCGGAGGATTTCTTCCCGCCCCTTCACGTCCGGCAGGCTGACGGTGATCTGGCGGTCGAAACGTCCCGGACGCAGCAGCGCGGGGTCCAGCACGTCCGGCCGGTTGGTGGCGGCAATGATGATGACGCCTTCCTGAGTGTCGAAACCGTCCATCTCCACGAGCAGAGCATTCAGAGTTTGCTCGCGCTCGTCATGACCGCCGCCCAGCCCATGACCGCGATGGCGGCCCACGGCGTCGATCTCATCGATGAAAATCAGGCAGGGCGCGTTCTTTTTGCCCTGTTCGAACATGTCGCGCACGCGGGAAGCCCCCACGCCGACAAACATTTCCACAAAGTCCGAACCGCTGATGCTGAAGAAAGGCACGTCCGCCTCCCCCGCGATGGCGCGGGCCAGCAGGGTTTTACCGGTACCGGGAGGGCCCACCATGAGCACGCCCTTCGGGATGCGGCCGCCCAGGCGCTGGAATTTCTTAGGATCGCGCAAGTATTCCACGATTTCCCAGACCTCTTCCTTCGCTTCTTCCACGCCGGCGACGTCTTTGAAGGTGATCTTGTTCTTGTCCAGGGCCATCATCTTGGCCTTGCTCTTGCCGAAGTTCATCGCGCCCCGGCCCGCCATGCGCATCTGGTGGCGGAAGAGGAAATAGAGCAGTGCGATCAGGATGAAAAGCGGGAGGAAAGTGATAAGGACAGCGCCAAAGGTGTCCTTGTCGGTCTTCATTTCGTCGATCTGCAGGCCCTTCGCGGCGAGCATTTCGTCCAAATCGTCCTTCACGTAGTCGAGAATGATCTCGGTCTTGAACGACTGTTCGCTCTTCTTGGACTCGGCGGCTTCCGCTTCGGTCAGCTTGTAAAAGCCCATCAAGAATTCTTCGCCGCTGCCTTGGCGCTTCACCATGGAGAGCACCTTGTTTTCCTTCTCGTTGACGTAGATCCGGTCGTTATCCAGGAGTTCCTTGAACTCGCGGAAGGTAACCGTCTTGTCGGCGCCGGTTTGTTTAGAAACCCATGCCAGCCCGAAAAGACCGATGGCGATGCTCAGCAACAAAAAGCCACGCCAGTTAAAACTCGAATCGCCACCGCCTCCGCCATTGCCGCTCCCACGGGGTTCTTTGTCCTGAGAGCCGTTACCTTTGTTCTGTGCCATTTTCTGAAAAAGAGAAGAAGATTAGTGGAGCATACGCCATCTTGCCGGGGAATCCATTCCATTCTCCCCTGACTGGGGGCCGCCGCGAAAACCCTTGTTCCAATGGAATTACGGCTTCAGTTTAGCGGCGGACGGCCTATAGCTGCCACTTGGAAATGACGGCCATCCGTGCCGGACATTACAAAGAGGCCACTCCTGTCCCGAACCACGGTCTTTGATGCACCAAACATCCGTCTCCAGTCCAGACCCTCAACTGCCTTCGCCGGGCACATCCTCCTCGCCTTCGAGCAAGCAGCCCCTGCGGGGAAACTTCGGCCCCCGGCGGCAGCCTCTGTGGAAGCGCCTTCGCCGCCGGCTGACCCGCCGCGGCCAGTCCCGCACGGCGGAAACGATGCTGCCGGTGCTGATCCAAGTCTTCGCGGGCTTCAGCAAGGTGGATGGAAAAATCGCGGAGACGGACATCGATTCCTCTCTCGGTTTCCTGCGTTATGACTACCCGGAGACGGTCTATTCCGAGCTGCGCGGCCTCTATGCCCGGGCGCTGCACGAGTCCCAGGACCTGAACGGTATCGCGCAAAATCTCAGCAAGCGATTGCCCCTGGAAGAAAAAATTCTGCTCGGCGTGCAGCTGTATGTCCTGATCTCCCGGGCCCGGCTGCAGAAGGAGCACCTCATCACCTTCTACCAGTTCATGACGAACCTGGGGGTGGCCTCGGAAGCCATCGGCATTGTTTACCAGCTGAACACCAGCGAGTTGGGCGGCACAGCCGCTCCGGAGCCCGCCGGCCAACCTCTGGAGTCCCTCATGATCGCGGGCCGAAAGCCGGCAGACGTGGTGCTGCAGACTCTCTCGGACGAACACTCCATTGCCGCGTTTCGCTTTCAGAACCTCATTCTCCTCAAAAACATCGGCACGGAACCGATCATTGTGCGGGGTCACCAGATCCGCACTGGGGAATTTTGCCGCATTTATGAAGGCCAGCGAGTCCTGATCGCGGAGGTCGTGCAGGATTACCAGGACCTGGTTTTCTACTTCAACGCCAAGAAAGACGTCTCCGCGGTCCAGCTCTTCCTGGCCCTGGACCACAATGGGACGCACTTCATCGAAAAGGCCCGCTCGAAGCAGACCTACCTGGAGGTCAAGTTTGGCCTGAACATCATCGTCAACGTGTTGCGGGACGTGAAGGCCCGCATCGGGAAGACGAAGATGACCCGGGGCACGAACCTGGAAGTCTCCCTCCGGGACAAGATCGTCTTCGACGACCACACGGAGATCGCCATTTCCGACCTCCGGCGCCGGGCGCGGGAGCTGGGCGGGCGTTTCGAGCTGACGCCCGCGCGTTCGGAGTACCTGGTTTCCAACAACTCCAACCTGCTCCGGCACGGAGACATCCTGCTCTCTCCCAACAGCAGCGGAGACATCCTCCTGCGGATCAAGTGCGACTTCTTCGAAAAGAGGGGTGAGCTGGAAATCCTGGAAGCCAACCGCCCCATCTCGGTCAATGGTTCTCCCGTCCGTGGGACCGTCGCGCTCGAAGATGGCGATACCGTGGCCGTCGGGGACGGCCAGTACCTGCGCTGTCATTTTTCCGACCGCGTCATCGAGGAAGAGCGGAACGTCATCAGTTCCCTCCAGGTGCGCGATCTTTCCCACTACTACGACCGCAAGCACCCGGCGCTGGACAGCATCAGCTTTTCCGTGGAGCGCGGCGAGATGATCTGCATCATGGGGCCCAGCGGCTGCGGGAAAAGTACCATGATGAAGACCTTGGCCGGGCTGCTGAAGCCCACCGAAGGCCAGATTTTCCTGAACGGCCTGGACCTCTACGACCACCGGGAGGACCTGACGCCTTACATCTCCTACATTCCGCACGAGGAAGCGCTGGACTCCCTCCTGACCGTGGAGGAAAACATCGACACGGCCGCCGCGATCCGCGCGCCTCACCTGAGCGGCGCGGAACGGAAGCGGCGCGCGGACTCCAAACTGGTGGAACTGGGCCTGAACGAGATTCGCCACCGTCTGGCGGGTGACGAACGGAGCAAGAACCTCAGCGGCGGCCAGCGCAAGCGCCTGAACGCCGGGCTGGACATGATCGGCATCTCGGATGTCTACCTTTTTGACGAGCCGACGTCCGGCCTTTCGTCCAAAGACTCGGAACACGTCCTGGAAATCATTCGCGGCCTCACGCACAACAAGATCACGCTGGTCAGCATTCACCAGCCCAGCAGCCGGCTCTTTCATATGTTTCACAAGGCCATCCTGCTGGACAAGGGTGGGAACCTGGCCTTCTTCGGCACGCCGACCCAGATGCTGGAATACTTTGACGAGGCACGGCTCCAGGAAGGCGTCCGCCACACGGCAGCCGCGGACAACGAACACCTGACCCCTTCCGCGCTGACACCGGACTTTGTCTTCGACGTTCTGGAAACGCCCCTGCGCGACCTGAGCGGCGACATCATCTACGAACAGAACGACCGGGATCAACTCATCCCGGCGCGGCGCTTCAGCCCCGGCTTCTGGCGGGACCGCTTCCAAACGCACCGCCTGCTACAGGAAGTTCACCTCCGGGAAATCGAGCCCGACACCTCCGGCGTCTCCAAGGTTCGCCTGCCTCCCAAAGGCCCCCAGCGAAAACTGCACGAGGAAGGCGTCCACTTCCTGAGCCAGTTCAAGCGCGCGTTCCTGAGCAAGCTGCGCAACCGGGCCAACCTGGCCACCACCCTGCTGGAAGCGCCGCTGCTGGCCATCCTGATTGCCGGAGTGCTGCGCTATTCGGAAACCGGGGAGTACAACTTTGCCTCCGCCTTCCACATTCCGACCTATCTTTTCCTGACCCTGGTGACCGCTCTGTTCCTGGGCCTGACGAACAGCGCGGAGGACATCATCCGCGACCGCATTCTCCTGGAGCGGGAACGGAACCACCGCATCCGCGTGCTCACCTATTGTCTGGCGAAGGTGTTGTCCCTCAGTATTTTCGCGCTGCTCCAGTGCGTCATCTACCTGCTGATCGGGAATGCCATTTTGTCCATCCGGGACATGTTCTGGCACAACTTGTTCTGGATGTTCACCACCTCCCTGGTGGGAGTCACGTCGGGTCTCTTTGTCTCCAGCGTGGTGAACTCTCCCAAGACGGCGCTGAATATCATTCCTTTGGTGTTGATCCCAAACATCATCCTCGGCGGGGCCTTGATTAAGTATGAGGAGATGAACCAAAACCTGGACTTCATCCAGCGCTGGCTGCGGCCCAGCAACGCGGACGAACAGAGCAGCCTGAAGGTTCCGTTAATTTGTGAAGTGATGCCTTTGCGCTGGTCCTATGAGGCGGTCATCATTGCCCACGCCCAGCGGAATCCCGCGAGTGCTTTGATCAATGACATCGAAAGCGAGCTCCAGTCCATTATCAACAAGCCCGGCGATCTGAGCGAGGACGAGATCAAGCGCCTGGACGCGGCCAAGCAGGCCCTGGCCGTGGTTCACGGCCTGGGAGGCAAGTCGGCCAATCAGGTATCCCGCCAGATTCATTTCATCCGGAAAGCTTTGATGACCGGCGAATTCAACGTGGATTCATTGGACCGCTTCGAGAAGCCGGGAGACGGCGAAAAGCGAGTGACCGCGGAAGAACTGTACCTGAACGAAAAGATCCTGGACCTTTTCAACCGGGCAAAGATCGAACAAGACGACTACCGGCGAAAACGGCCCCCGAATGTCTTTTTCGGGGACACCAAACGGCTGCACCTGTCGCTCTTCGGCGATGAAACGGAGTTCACCGGATCCACCCTGTGGCTCAATGGGCTGGCCATGGGCTTCTTCGCGGTCGGCGGGTTTCTGGCCCTTCAGGTCAGCCTTTCCCGGCAAATGAGGAAGGTTTGAATTCGCCTCGCCGGAACGTCTGTTGTAGTCAGTTGTCCCGCGGCGGGTCCAGCGCCCGCTCCAGCCCCCGCCGCAGCAAGACGGAATCCGCTGCCCGGACAGGTTGATCGAGCAGAAGACACAAGGTGACCGGGCCGACCCGGCTCTCACAGCCTACCACGGCCAGCCATTCCCGGTCCCCTAGCGCCAGCAGGGCTACTCCCTGGGCCTCCTCCTGGGACGTGATCAGCTTTTCGGAACGGCCGGCAACTCCGGAAAACATGAGGGACGCGCGGACCAAGTCCGCGGATGCCGCGGGAAAATCCGGCTCCTTTTCTTCGACCAAGGTGTACCCCTGCGAGTCGATCAGGATGAGGAAACGGCTCTGCGTCCGGCGGCTGGCCCAACGGGCAAAGGACAGGAGCCTGACCCGCAGCGGAGCGTCCGCGATTTCGAACTCCAGTTCAGGCAACTGGGACCGCGCGCCATCTTTGTTCTTTTCCTCCGAAACGCCGTTGCCGGATGACGGAGAGATACCGTTTGGTATTTCGCCTTTCTTCTTTAGTAAGCCGGATTCCATGGCTTGGCTTTTCAGGTCCGCCAAGGCCCGGGCCGCGCGCCGCGCCATGGGGAGTTTGGGCGGTACGGGGGCGGACTCCGCCGGGGCGCGGAGCTTCCGTTCCGGGGTGGGAAACGGCGCGGCGCTGTAACTTTGGGGCAAGTTCCACCCCAAGCCATCAGGCTGCTGCTCCTCTTTCTCTCCGGACTCGGCGCTGGCTTTCGCCTCCTTCTCCCCTTCCTCGCGGGCAGGCATCAGCTTTCCGGTCAGGGAACGGATCTCTTCGGGATCAATCCATGAGCCGAGTGAATTCTGTTTCGCCATGCCGGGTCTCCAGGTTCAGTTTTTTTTCGATCTCCGCGGCCAACTGATCGAAGATCAGGGCGCTTAAGGGAGGGTTTCGGTAGAGCAGGCCCACCGGTACTCCGATCTGGCTCGCTTTTAGATAGTCGTCATCTCGCGGGATGGTGGTCTTCATGACCAGTTCCCGCGGAAAGGCTTCCCTTACCTCCTCCAATAGGCTCAGACCGTCCGGATCTTCGGGCCGCACCATGGTCAGCAAGACGCCGATCAATTGTGGTGTGTCCGAATCGGCCTTGATGGAAGCCAACATTCTCAACATTTGAGGTAGCGACCTCAAGGCCAGCGGTTCCGCTTGCTCCGGAATGAGTACATGACCGGAGGCGCGCAGCAGCTCTCCGTTCACGCCATACACACCGGCCTGGGTATCGATGAGGCAGACGTCAAATCCGGCCTCTTTGGTATCGGCAAAGAGACTCTGGATCCGCGCGGAAATCAGTTCGCGCTGCACGGCCACGCTTCCCAAGTAAAATTTATCGGGATCTCCCGAAGCCATCAGACTTAGTTCGGGCAAGCGGGTAGACAGCAACGCGGTATCTCCCACGGCGGTGCCTGACAGGATGTCAAAGAACCCGCTGCAGTCGCGAGCCTTCTCCGTCAGGGAAAGGCCTACCGACCCCTGCGGATCGGAATCCACCAACAGGGTCCGCCAGCCTCTACGGGCCAGGGAGTAGGCCAAGTTGATGGCCACGGTCGTCTTGCCGACCCCACCTTTCTGACTGGCAACCACAATTGATAACACAATCTTAACTACTAAAGATTCCTAATAGAATTTCAGCGAAAATCGCCACAAAGGAAAGCTCTCATATCGCTCCTCTAAAGAGCGCATGCCCAGCCCCAAAGGCTTTCGCCGCAAAAAGAATTGTTCCGATTCGGTAAAGAAACTAAATTAATATTCTGGATTTCCCCCATTACTCCCGCCAATAGATTGGCCTTTTCCAACCCATATACGTCATGAAGCGATTTGTTTACCCCCTCGTTGCCGCAATTTGGGCACTCACCGTTCTGCCCGGCTATTCTGACATCGTGAAGTTGAATACCGGTGAAGAACTGGACGGCAAGATCACCTATGAGAGCAGCGACTTCATTAAGATAGAAATCCAGCTCAATGCCGGGATCAAGGACACGAAAACCGTTCTCCGGAAAGACATTGCCGAAATCCAGAAGTCGACTCCCGATGACTTGGAGTTCGAACGGATTCAATCCCATATCCCCACGCCTTCGTTGATGTCCTCCTCAGACTACGAAGAGATGATCCGGACCGGACCGGAGGCCTTCCTGAAGGCCTATCCCGACAGCCCACACAAGGATGAGGTCGAAAAGATCCTCAAGCAGCTACAGGAAGAAAAGGCGCTGCGGGACGCGGGTCAGGTGAAACTGGAAGACCAGTGGATCAGTAAGGACTACCAGCAGAACTTCAAAGCCAACTACCAGGCGCGGGTGCTCAAGTACCGGATGAACCAACTGGCCAACAAGCGGGACTTCACCAGCGCGATGCGCGAGTTCGAAAGAATCGAAGAGCAATACACCGGCACGGAAGCCTATCCGGAAGCGGTGAAACTGGCCCAGATGATCCTGCCGGTCTATGGCAAGACCATTCAACGCAATCTGGCGGATCTGGAATACAAAGAGTCGGAATACCAAAAAGGCCTGGAGACCCTGAACGAGTTGCAACGGGCCGACACGGAAGCGGCCTACCAGCGCGAACAGGAACAATACAAAGCACGGGTGGAAGCCGAAAAGGCGGAAGGCATCAAATGGATGACGGTGAATGTGCGCTCCCGCGACAGCCTGGAGTCTGTGTCTAGCCTGATCGAATCTGAAAACGAACGGCTGGCCTCTGCGGACCCCGGCCTGCTGGCGGAGCAAGCCAAAGTCTTCATGACCGCCGAGGAGATGATCAATAAAGGTCAGACAGCCGAAGCGGAAGCCAAGCTCAAAGAAGCGCTGGCCATGCCCACCAGCGTGAGTGCTTCGCCCGGCGCCCGGTCCAGCTCCGGCCCCCAGAACCGCCCGCAATCCCGCACAGGCACGGGATCTTCCGCCAAAAGGTCTTCCTCCGGCAAGGGCAGTTCTTCCAAGGAAAACTACGTGGCCAGCCTCTACGACAAGCTGAAAGCCAAGAAAGCGGAAGTCGCCGAAGCCGCCAAGAAAGCGAAGGAAGCCGAAGATTCCAAAACGGAAGAACTGATGACAGCCCTGCAAGGCTCGGCCGCCAAGGATCCCGCCGAAGAGGAAAAGAAAGAAGAAGGAGCCGGAGAGGCGCCAGCCACTTCGCTTGCGGCGGCCATGGCCGCCTCCAAGGCTTCTGACGACGAGAAGAAAAAGGAAACCGGCAAGCCGGAGAAGAAATCCACGTCCTCTGCCAAGAAACCCGCCAAGCCAGCCCCCGCCTCGGATGAAGCGGACGAGGAAGAGGAAGAGCAGCCCCGGCCCACATCCGCCTCTTCTTCGGGCGGCGGGTTCAATCTTCAGTACGTCATCTGGGGATTGGCCGCGGTACTCATTATCGTGACCGTAGGCGCCAAAGTGCTCGGCATTGGCGGAAAGAAGGAAGACGCATGATCGACCAGCCGGGGAACTGGGCCGTTCACAAAGCGGCCTGGTTCTCAATAGAACGGCACCCTTTTCCCGGGCGGTGTTGCACACCGCGCCGGGTCAGAGGATAGTTAGCGCAAGGGCTCTTTCGCGGAGGAAAGTTCCGTCCCGCTGATTGAGCCCTTTCTTAATGACCTCGATAGATGAGCGCCAGAACGCGAACAGCCCACACCCACAGAGAGACTGCCGAAACCGTCATCGATCTTCGACTGGATCTGGATGGCCGGGGCATCAGCCGGATCGATACGGGGATTCCGTTCTTCGACCACATGCTGACGCTCTTTTCCAAGCACAGCCGGATCGACCTGGAAGTGACCGCCAAGGGCGACCTGGAAGTGGACTTTCACCACACGGTGGAAGACACGGGTATCGTGCTGGGGCAGACGCTCAAAGAAGCCTTGGGCGACAAACGCGGCATCGTGCGCTACGGCTGGGCGCTCCTGCCGATGGACGAGACCCTGTGCCGCGTGGCCCTGGACTTTGGCGGACGCCCTTACCTGGCCTATGAAGCTCCCGAAAAGATGGAGTCTATTGGCGGCAGTTTCAATTTCACGCTCATCGAGGAGTTTCTCCGGGCCTTTTCCTTCAACGCCTTGATGAATCTTCACGTGGCCATTCTCTATGGCCGGGATGCTCACCACATGTCCGAAGCCGTTTTCAAAGGCATGGCCAAAGCCGTGGACCAGGCCATCCGGATCGATTCGCGGATCGCCGATCAGATCCCCAGCACCAAGGACGTTCTCTAAACACCCTTTCCGGGCCCGGTAACATGGAAAGCGAGACATCTGGCGGTTCCCGGACGGGAATCATCGACTACGGGGGAGGCAACCTGCGGAGCGTCAGAAACGCCTTGGAGTTTCTCGGCGCGGACATCCGCCTGATCAGTGCCTCTGCTGATCTGGAAGGCATTGACCGTCTGGTGTTTCCGGGTCAGGGAGCCTTTGGAGACTGCATGAACCAACTTGAGGCCCGCGGACTGGTGAGTCCCCTGCGCTCCTGGCTTCGGGAAGACCGGCCTTTCTTTGGCATCTGCATTGGCTACCAGGTTCTCTTCGAGTCCAGCGAAGAGTCTCCCGGCACGGAAGGCCTGGGCTTTCTGAGCGGCACGGTAAAACGGTTTCCCTCCACCATGGGGCTGAAGGTTCCCCACATGGGTTGGAACGCCCTGAAACTGGCGGACCCGGCCGATCCCATTTGGCGGTCGCTGCCAGAGAAGCCTTACTTCTATTTCGTTCACTCCTACTATCCGGCGCCCGAAGACCCGGCCGCAATTGGTTCGACCGCGGACTACGGCATCGAGTTCGCGGCCAGTATTCGCCAGGGCCGAGCCGTGGCCACCCAGTTTCACCCAGAGCGCAGCCAAAAGCTGGGCATGACATTGCTACGGAACTTTCTCTCGCAACCGGTGCCGGACACGCCAGCCGGAGCGTAAAGAGCCCAACCGGTCCGATTTCTTGTCGAAGCTCGCCGTCTCTCAACGGACATCCCGGAGCCGTCACCACAGGGGAGTGGCCCGGAATAGAAGGCCCCCGTCAGTTTTCCTTACTGGCTCACCCGCATGGGCATGAGCACATAAAGGAAAGGCTCGTCCACCTTGAGGACGCCGGGACTCATTTCGTCGATGAGATCCAGGAAAACCTCGTCCTGATCCAGGTTCCGCAGCGGAGCCATCAGGAAGTCTGGGTTGAAGGCGATGGACATCTTCTTGCCCTTGTACTGAACATGAAGGCTTTCCTTGGCTTCCCCAATCTCAGGGGAGTTTGCCGTGATGTGGAGCTGATCGTCTTCGAACATCAGCTTCACGGAATTCGACTTCTCACTGGTCAACAGAGACACGCGATGAACGGAGTTGAGCAGCACTTCGCGCTCGATGGTAACCCGGTCGTTCGCTTCGCCCGGGATGACTTGGCGGAAATTCGGGTAGTTACCCTCGATCAGTTTGCTGACCAGAACGTTTTGATTCAGTTCGAAAGCGATCTGGCTGTCCGTGATGCGGACCCTGACTTCGCCCACCTCTCCCAGCAGTCGCTGCAGTTCGTTCACCGCCTTGGTCGGAATGATGACATCCGTTTCATTACCGGCGGGAAATTCCACTTCGTGCTCCACCATGGCCAGGCGGCGCCCATCCGTGGCCACCAGAGTCATCATGCCGTCTTTGAGGCTGCAAAAGATGCCGTTCAGGACGTAGCGGGTCTCGTCGGTGGAGATGGCGTAAGACGTTTTGCGCAGGCTGTCCCGCAGGGTCTTTTGATCCAACGCGAACTCCTTGGCTTCGTCGAAGTCCGGAAACGGAGGAAACTCTTCCTGATCCAGGCCCAGGATCTTGAAGAAACTCGGGCCACTGCGAATGGAGGCCACATTGTCTCCATCAATCTCGACCGCGACGTCGCTGCTCGGCAGCTCGCGAATGATATTCACCAGCCGGCGGGCCGGCAGGGTGGAGGCGCCGCCGCTTTCAATGTCGGCCTTGATTCTTCCGCTGACCCCCACGTCCAGGTCCGTGGTCGTCAATTTGAGTTCGTCTCCATCCGCCTCAATTAAGACGTTCGAAAGTATGGGCAGGGTCGTACGGGTGCTGACAACGTGCTGAACCTGTTGGAGGCCTTCTAGAAAGGTTTCCCGATCGATCTGGAATTTCATGGCGCCTAAAAGCGTCTACCCTACTTTGCTGACATTCCGGCAGTTGTTGCCGAATGAGCAGACGGAATCGCGAGCATATTGAACGCAATTGTCAGGCATGTCTAATTAAAATCCGTCACTTGGTACAAATGCGGCACGCACGCGGACACAGGTGTTGAAACCGCGCGTTTCACCTGCCGCCAACGGTGACGGATGGCGCCTTTCTCCAGCCTCAGGCTCCGGATTTCTGGAGCCTCCGCCGCAGGAAGCTGACCTTGCTCTTGATATTGCTGTCGGTGTCGAGCCGCCCACGGATTTTTCTCCAGGCGTGCAGCACGGTTCCATGATCCCGGCCCCCAAACGCTTCGCCGATTTCCTTCAACGAATTGTCCGTCAGTTCCCGGGCGAGGTACATCGCGATCTGCCGGGCCAGCGCGATGTTGGCCGGCCGGCGGATACCGGTGAGGTCCGCGATCCGCAGGTCGAAGTGCTCCGCCACCTGCTTCTGGATGTCGTCCACGGTGGCTTTCTTGCCCAGTTCGTCCTGAAGGAGATCGTCCAGAATGTGCGCCAGTTCGTCCGCGCTGGGGTCCACTCCGTTCATGGACTTGAATGAAGCCGCCCGCAACAGCGCCCCCTCCATGCGGCGGACGTTCCGGGTGATTCGTTCCGCGATGTATTCGACCACCGAATCTTCCAACCGGACCACCATGTCGTCCATCTTACGCTGCAGGATGGCGATGCGGGTTTCCATGCCCGGGGCGTAGATCTCCGCGGTCATGCCCCACTCCAGGCGGGAAATCATTCGCTCTTCCAGTCCCTTCAACTCGCTCGGCGACTTGTCGCTGGAAAGCACGATCTGCTTATGCGCGTCCGTCAGAGAGTTGAAGGTATGGAAGAATTCTTCCTGCATGGCGTCTTTGTTCGCCAGAAACTGAATATCGTCGATGAGCAGGAAATCCGCCTTCCGGTACTTCTTGCGGAACTTTACCAGCGCGTTGTTCCGGAGACCTTCAATAAACTCGTTCAGGAAGACTTCGCTAGGCACGTAGAGGACCTTGGCCTTGGGCCGGAGGCGGAGCACCTCGTTCTTGATGGCCTTCAAGAGATGGGTCTTCCCAAGACCGCTGTCAGAGAACAGGTAAAGGGGGTTGTAGGTGCGGGCGGGCTTTTCTGCGACAGCCAGCGCCGCCGCGACCGCCATCTGGCAGTTGTCTCCCACGACAAAGTTGTCGAAAGTAAAACGCTCGCTTTCAACACTTTCTCCCTCTTCGACCGTGTCTTCAGCCAACTCGTTGAGGGCATATTGGGGTCCGGGCTTGGCCGATCCACTTTGGCGCAAATTTGTCTTTTTCGGCATCCCGTTTTTCCCCTCGTGACCGGCGGCTCCATTCATTCCTTCCTCTTTGACCTCTTTAGCCGCCGGCACCTCTCCCTCCAACGAACGATCCACTGAAAAAACGGCTTTTGGCTTACCTTCAAAGTAACCCGAGAGAATTTCTTCAATCAGGTCTCTCAAATTTTCCTCGATGAAGAGCTGCTGGATTTCGCTTCCCACGGCCAACCGGACCACGTTTCCATCCGCTGCCACCAGCCTGGACCGAAGGAACCAGCGGTCGAACGCAGGGCCCCCCAAACGAGTCTTCAACTCGGCCCTGATGAGCGTCCAAAGCACTTCGGTTTTTTGAGTCTCAGCCATTGGGTTAACGGTTCCTTCTGAAAGGGTCTCGGTGGTCTTTTTCGATTGCGGCATGGGATAGGCAGGTAGCGATCAAATTGCCGGAGGCACCAAGTGCCAAGAGAGCCCATGAATTCTGCCGCGAATCGTAAGTTGTTGATAGTAAGCAATTTACAAAGGCAGTCATATTCATGGAGACAAGTAGTCCTCCAGCCACACACATTTCCGCGCGAGACGGTCCGTGGACAGATGGCGTTTTTCCGGCAGTCGCTCCCACACTTTGGAGCCTTAATTTTTCTCCCTTTACCGGACTGGCAGCTCACCGCTCGCGTCGAGATCCCTTAGTAAATCTATTGGCCATCTGGCTCAAGAAAATTTACCCATTTTTTGAGGCTTTGGCGGCGTCGAAACGGAATAACCAAACCGTATCTCGCCATGGTGAGAGGGGTTATAAATACCATAAATCAGGCGTGCAAAAATACTCCAAATTTTGCATCCTTTTTCTAACCTTTCAGCTAAGCCGAAATCTCGTCCCGCTTTTTGGTTGCAAGCTTGCGCAACTTCTTTCACCCCCCTGGCTCGCTCGTTTCAGAACACCCGGCTCCTCCGTCCGGGCTGAATCATCCCGTTCCGCCGGATGTTGTCGTGTCAGGATTCCGCCAATGTTAGAATCTAGCTTCTTTTGGCTATCAAGTGCTTACGGGCCTGTTCCGGGGTGATATCCACCCAGACAAGAGCCCGCAGAAAACCGTCAGAAAGGTCGTCACGGGCCAGGCCCAGGCGTAGTTGACGGTGGCGTCCACCATCGCCGGTTCGCCTGGAACCACTGCCACGGGCGCCCAGCTGGCAATGGCCTCTGCCGTGGTAACGCCTTTCTTAATCAGAATGGTGTAGAGATCGGTCCGGTAAAAGAGCACCAGGAGGAAAGAAAGGACGAAGCCGGCCGCAAGCCCCCAGACCCGCGCGTTCCGGAAGAAGATGGCACAGATGAGCATGCCGAGCATGGGCCCGGCGGTATAAGCGACCATCCCGAAGGCCAGGTTCACCATGTTGATGTCGCCCCGCATCTTATCCAGGACGATGGCGAAGTAAGTTAAAAACAGCCCCCAGCAGACCACCAAGACCCGGGACCACATGACCAGCTTGCGCCCCTGCTCGGGGGTGTGCTCGCGGTCCGGTGGGTGAAAGAGCGACAGCGTGGTCTGCGAAAGCGCGGCCAGAATAGAGTCCAGGCTGGAGATGGCGGCCGCGAACACACCCGCCAGGATGAGCCCGCTCAAGCCGGGCGGCAGGGTCACGGTGATCCAGGAGGGGAAGACGTAGTCGTGATTCTCCTCAAAGCGGGCTTCCAAGGCCGCGTTCGGTGGGAACTCCCGGTAGTAGACAAAGAGCGCCGCGCCCACCATGAGCATCAGGATGGTGACGATCTGGCCGATGGAACTGAAGATGATGGCTTTGCTGGCGTCCTTCGCCGAACGGCAGCAGAACATGCGCTGAGCGTTGAGCTGATCCACCCCAAACGCGCTCAGGTTCAGGAAAGGCGCGGCCAAGATGGCCACCCAGAGGGTGAAGCCCGCGTTTTTGTCGAAGGAGGGATTGATCAGGTAGAACTTGTTGGGTGACGCCTCCGTTCCCGGGGTCCACAACGCTTCGATGCCCCGCGCGCCACTCCCGATGTTCCAGAAGTCGGCCCAGCCGCTATCCAAGGCGTTCACAATCCAGAAAAGCGCCACGAAGCCACCCAGGGCAAAAAGGATGAACTGCATGACGTCCGTCCAGATGACCGTGGACATGCCGCCCATGAGGGTCCAGACGATGGCGAAGAGGCCGATGACCACGATGCACCACTCGAAGGGCATGGGCGTCACCACATCCAGCGCCAGGGCCGCCACCAGGACCCGCACGCTCTGGCCCAGGATGCTGCCGATGGCAAAAATGATGGTCGCCAGAGTCTTGATCCCTCCCCCCAGGCGGTGTCCCATGAACTCGTAGGGGCTGTAAATCTCCCGCTCGTAGTAGTATTTCACCAGAAACAGGCCGATGACGAAGCGTGCGATGATGGAGCCCAGGGCCCACTGGAGATAGGTGAAGTCCCCCATCAGCGCGAAGACCATCCCGGGCACCCCGATGAAGGTCACGCCACTGATTTCCGTGGCGATGATGGACCCGCTCACCGCGGGCCATGGCAGGGAGCGCCCGCCCAGGAAAAAGTCCCGAATGGTGGCCTGCTTCCCCCGCATCAGGTGGCCGATCCCGGTGCAAATGAGGAGGTAAACAAAGACCACCGCCCAGTCCCAACCGGTAAAGCTTTCACTCACGGTCTGGATGTCGGCGGCAGCTTCGGGAGGCATGGCCGCGACTATACACATCTCTCCCCAGAGTGACACGGTTTTAACGGAACATTCCGGCCGGATCACCCACCCCATCCTTTGCGAGGCGGAGGGCTGCGCTATAATGAGGAATGACTACCAGCCCAGAGTTGGCAAACGACTACGCGGAGCTGCAAGCCCTGCTCGAAAAGCGCCTCTCGGTCATCGCGGACACGGAGTTCCGGGACCGGGATCCAGACGCCCACCTGGAGGCGCTGAAAAACGTTTCGGAAGCTCTGATGGCGAAGCATGCCGCCCTGAAGGGACGCATCCCGGCCCGGCTCGACCATTTTCTGACCCAGTGCAGCTACCAGAAGGCGCTCGACTATCTGGCCCAGTCAGCTTCTTGAGGGCCCGGTCGAAAAATCCGCGGGCCGGCGAACGAAAAGTTCAGCGGCAGGTACTGGATTTGCGATTGAATTTTGTTAAGATTTCTTAAAGGATTAGGTTTTTCACAGTCCTCCCCATTTTCATGGCCGCAGACTACACTGAAGATCACATTCGCTCCCTGAACTGGCGGGAGCACATTCGGCTCCGGCCCGGCATGTACATCGGGAAACTGGGCGACGGTTCCTCCCCGGACGACGGCCTCTACATCCTGCTCAAGGAAGTCATCGACAACTCCATCGACGAGTTCGTGATGGGCTACGGGAAGACCATCGACATCGAGATCGAGGACCGCTTTGTCCGGGTGCGTGACTACGGACGCGGCATTCCGCTGGGGAAACTGATGGATTGCGCCGCCAAGATCAATACCGGCGCGAAGTACGACTCGGAAGCCTTCAAAAAGTCCGTGGGCCTCAACGGCGTGGGCATCAAGGCGGTGAACGCCCTCTCTTCGTTCTTCGAAATCCAGGCCTTCCGCGACGGGAAGACCAAGGCCATCGAATTCTGCCGGGCGGAAGTGACGGAGGAACTCAAGAATCCGCACAAAACCAAGGAAGAAAATGGCACCGCCCTGAGCTTCGAGGCGGACGAAGAGATCTTCGGCCCCTTTAAGTGGGACCTCGAGTTCGTGGAGCACATGCTCCGCAACTACGCCTACCTGAACACGGGGCTGACCCTCTCGCTGAATGGGAAGAAATTCCGCTCCAAGAACGGCCTGCTGGATCTGCTCACGGAGAACCTGGGCGAAGAGGAAGTCCTCTACCCCATCATCCACCTCAGCGACAAGGACATCGAGGTGGCGTTCACTCACACCGAGCAGAACGGGGAAGAGTATTACAGCTTCGTCAACGGGCAGAACACCACCCAGGGCGGCACGCACCTGGCGGCGTTCCGGGAAGGGCTGATCTCCACCGTCCGCACCTATTTCAAGAAACAGTTCGAAGCCGGCGACATCCGCTCCGGCATCGTGGCCGCCATCAGCGTGAAAGTGGAGGAGCCGGTCTTCGAATCGCAGACCAAGACGCGTCTCGGCTCCACCCACATGGCGCCAAAGGGCGACACGATCCGTTCCTTCGTCGGCAATTTCCTCGGCCAGCACCTGGACAACTTCCTCCACCGGCACAAGGCGGCGGCGGAAGCGATGCAGGAAAAAATCCAGCGCTCCGAACGCGAGCGCAAGGACATGAAGGGCATCAAGAAACTGGCCCGCGACCGCGCCAAGCAGGCCAAGCTGCACAACCGCAAACTGCGGGACTGCCGCGCCCACTACAACACCAGGCACAAACTGGCCGCCGAAACCACGCTCTTCATTACGGAGGGCGACTCCGCTTCCGGCTCCATCACAAAGGCGCGGAACGTGGAGACCCAGGCCGTCTTTTCCCTGAAGGGCAAGCCGCTGAACTCCTACGGCCTGTCCCGGAAGATCGTTTACCAAAACGAAGAATTTAACCTCCTCCAGGCCGCCCTGGACATTGAAGACAACCTGGACAACCTCCGCTACAGCAAAGTGGTCCTGGCCACGGACGCGGACGTGGACGGCATGCACATCCGCCTGCTGCTCCTGACGTTTTTCCTCCAGTTCTTCCCGGACCTCGTCCGCGAAGGCCACCTCTACATCCTTCAGACCCCGCTCTTCCGGGTGCGGAACAAGAAAGAGACGCGCTACTGCTACACGGAGGACGAACGCCAGAAAGCCCTGGCGGAAGTGAAGGGACCGGAGATCACTCGCTTCAAAGGGCTGGGTGAAATTTCCCCGGACGAGTTCAGCCACTTCATCGGCAAAGACATGCGGCTCGACCCCGTGGAACTGCCGCCGAAGCAAAAAAGCATCGACGACGTGCTGGCCTTCTACATGGGCAAGAACTCTCCGGAGCGGCAGCAGCACATCATCGAAAACCTGCGGGTGGAGACGGATATCATCGAGGAAGAAGCGCCCGTGGTGGAAGAACAGCCACCGGAACAGGACGCCGCCTGATACAGGCTTCGATTACTTTTTGAGTTAAGCCATGTCTAACGGCACCCCCCAGACGCCCCTGAAGGGCATGTATTCCGACTGGTTCCTGGACTACGCCAGCTACGTCATCCTGGAACGCGCCGTGCCGCACCTGAACGACGGACTGAAGCCGGTGCAGCGCCGCATCCTTCACTCGCTGAAGGAAAAGGACGATGGCCGCTTCAACAAGGTGGCCAACATCGTGGGCCACACCATGCAGTACCATCCGCATGGCGATGCCTCCATCGGCGATGCCCTGGTGCAGCTCGGCCAGAAAGACCTGCTCATCGATACCCAGGGAAACTGGGGCAACATCCTGACCGGCGACCCCGCCGCCGCGCCGCGCTATATCGAGTGCCGCCTGTCGAAGCTCGGCAACGAGATCCTCTTCAACCCCAAGACCACGGTCTGGGCCGCCTCCTACGACGGGCGGAACAAGGAGCCGGTGACCCTGCCGGTGAAGTTCCCCCTCGTGCTCGCCCAAGGGGTGGAAGGCATTGCCGTGGGTCTGGCCTGCAAGATCCTGCCGCACAACTTCATCGAGTTGGTGGATGCCTCCATTGCCGTGCTGCGGAAAGAGGACTTCGAGATTTATCCCGACTTCCCTCAGGGCGGCATCGCGGACATCTCGGACTACAATGAAGGCATGCGCGGAGGCCGGGTGCGGGTGCGGGCCAAGATCGAGAAGACTGGCCGTAAGCTCCTCACCATCCGGGAGATCCCCTTCGGCACCAACGCCCCCGGATTGATGGACTCCATCGTGGCGGCCAACGAAAAGGGCAAGATCAAGGTCGCCAAAATCGAGGACAACACGGCCGCGAACGTGGAGATCCTGATCCATCTGCCCCCCGGCGCGGACCCGGAACAGACCATGCAGGCACTCTATGCCTTCACGGACTGCGAAGTCTCCATCGCGCCGAACGCCTGTGTCATCGAGGACGACAAACCACAGTTCCTTTCCGTTAAGGAAATTCTCCGCCGCAGCACGCGGAACACGAAGAACCTGCTGAAACAGGAACTCGAAATCCGCCTGAGCGAGCTGGAGGAAAAATGGCACTTCTCCAGCCTGGAAAAGATCTTCATCGAAAAGCGCATCTACCGCCGTATCGAAGAATCCACCACCTGGGAATCGGTGATGGAAGAAATCTGGACCGGCTTGAAGCCCTACCTGAAACTGCTTAGGCGAAAGGTTACCGATGACGACATCGTCCGGCTCACCGAGATCAAGATCAAGCGCATCTCTAAGTTCGACTCCTTCAAGGCGGACGAATACATCCGCGGGCTGGAAGATCAGATCGCGGAGACGAAAAAGAACCTTCGCCAGCTCACCAAGTACGCCATCCGCTGGTTCGAAAACCTGAAGGACAAGTACGGCAAAGGCCGCGAGCGGAAGACCGTGCTTGATACTTTCGACCGCGTGGTGGCGAAGGAAGTCATCGTGGCCAACGAGACGCTCTACGTGAACCGGAAAGAAGGCTTCGCCGGCTACGGTCTGAAACGCGATGAGGCCATCGGCAAGTGCTCACGAATGGACGACATCCTGGCCATCGCCCGCGACGGCACCATGCGCGTGGTAAAGATCGAGGAAAAGGTCTTCATCGGAAAAGACAACGTCCATGTGGCCGTCTTCAACAAAGACGAGCCGAAGGTCTACAACCTGATCTACCGCGACGGCCGCCAGGGGAATACCTACCTGAAGCGCTTCCAAGTGGGCGGCGTGACCCGGGACAAACTTTACGATCTGGCCAAAGGCACCCCCGGCACCCGCGTCCTGTGGCTGACCGAACATCCGGACGAAGCTTCCGCCAACGCGGAAAAAGCGCTGGTCCATCTGAAGCCCGCCCTGCGGCTACGGAACGTCCAGATCCAGGTGAACTTCGGCGAGACCGCCATCAAAGGCCGCGGCGCTCAGGGTAACATTCTGACCCGCCACGGAGTGGATCGCGTGGTCCGTGCGCCGAAGGAAGCGTAGGCCTGACAAACACCGGCGAGGGCTTTCTTAGCTCCCCTGGCAGGCCACGGCATTCGCCGCCGCGTAGTGGTCCGCGTGGGACAGGCTGATCTTCACTTCCGTGATGCCATTCTCCTCGGCGAAGGCTTTCGCGCCGCCGCTGAGCACCACGTAGGGCTCGCCCGACTCGCGGCGCAGCACTTCCATGTCCTTCCAGCCCACCTGGTGATTGATACCGGTGCCGAAAGTCTTGGAGATCGCTTCCTTGGCGGCGAAGCGCGCCGCGTAGTAGCGCTCGGGAAATTTCATTTTGTCGCAATAGGCCCGTTCCGCCTGGGTGTAGACTCGATCCAAGAAACGGTCTCCGAAACGCTCGATCGATTTCGCGATTCGCTCCGTTTCCACGATGTCGATCCCAATGCCAAAAATCTGCATACCTGATTGGCTAAGCTAAGATTCCTCCAGCAATATTCTTTTGCGACATCTTGCGCCTTTTTCCGGCCATTCCCTTTCCCACGCTACCTGCTTATCCCCCCTGCACCGGCGGCATGATGGCGATCTCCTGCCCTTCGCTCAACTCCGTGTTGCGGTCCACGTAGGACTGTTCCGCCGCCACCAGGATTTTCCCGTCCCACTCTTTCAGGCCGGGATATTTGCCGTAGAGCCTCTCCAGCAAGTCGCTCACCCGGCAACCGGTTTCGGGCAGGGTTTCTTCGATCTCTTCCTCCCCCGTCACGTCGCGGAGCACGGAAAAGAACAGAATACGGAGCGTCATGTTTGGCGAAAATTGGGTCAAAATTCCCGATGTCGGGAAACCTTACCTTCACTCCGGGAACGTCACTTTTCAATCAACTCCGGTCTCAGCGTGCCGACCACCGGCAGGTTCCGGTGCTCGCCCTGGTAGTCCAGGCCGTAGCCAACCACGAAAAGATCTTCGATCAAAAACCCCCGATAGTCCGCCACTACCTCCGCCGCTCGCGGAATGTTCTTCTCGAGGAACACACAAACCCGCACGCTGGCGGGTTTCTTCTCAGTTTCGAAGCGGTGCCGGATCGCTGCCAGCGTCCGGCCGGAATCCAGAATGTCATCCAGGAGGATCACGTCCCGCCCGTCGATGTCCGGCAACTCGCTCTGTAGAAACGTAACCGTGCCACTGCTCTCAGTGCCGCCGTGGTAACTGGCCACACTGATGGATTCCAGCTTCATGGGCAGGTGTATCTCCCGGATCAGGTCCGCCATGAACACGGCGCCACCCTGGAGAATCGTGACCACGGTAAGGGCCTGCCCCTCGTATTCCGCTGTAATCTGGCGGCCCATTTCGGCCACGCGCCGGCGAATCCGGACCTCATCGAGCAGGACTCGATCAAGCTGAGAATAATTCGCTGGGGACGGGGTTGGATCCATAAGGTTCGGAGAAGACATCTGGGCAAAGGGACAATCCCGTATCAAAGGATGCATAGGGATCGGACGAAACCGTTTTTTGCCGTATACTGAAATCTTCCATTATGGCTGAGAAACCCAAAACCAAGCGTTCGCTGGCCCGGCTCCGTCAGGAATATTCCCAGGCAGGCCTGTTGGAGCCGGAAATGGCCGCCACCCCCTTCGATCAGTTCGACCGCTGGTTTGAGGACGCCTCAGAGGCCGGTTTGCTGGAGGTAAATTCCATGAGCCTGGCCACATGCAGTCCCGTGGGGCTGCCCTCCGTGCGCACGGTGCTCCTGAAGGGCTACAGCGAGAAGGGCTTCGATTTCTACACCAACTACGAAAGCCGGAAGGGCCGCGACCTGGAGCATCTCCCCCGGGCCGCCGCGCTGTTTTTCTGGAAGGAACTGGAACGCCAGATCGTCCTCCACGGCATTGTCGAAAAAGTACACCGTGACGAAACGGAGGACTACTTTCAGCAGCGCCCTTACGGCGCCCGCATCGGGGCCTGGGTGTCCAATCAAAGCCAGGAGATTCCCAACCGGGAATGGCTGGAGGAGCGGGACCAGGAATTCCGCGCGAAGTATCCCGAAAAAGAGCCCGTCCCCGCGCCGCCCCATTGGGGCGGCTACCGCCTGATCCCGCTGGACTTCGAGTTCTGGCAGGGCCGGCCCAACCGCTTGCACGACCGCATCGAATACTCGCGCCCCACGAAAGTCAGCGAAGACTGGACGATGCGGCGGCTGAGCCCATAATCGCCGCCTGATACAGCCCCCAAGCTCCCGCTACCCATGTCCGCACCCGATGCGACTCTCCTACTCCGCGCCATCGCGGGCGAAACCGTTTTCGGGTTGGACGTTGACTCAAGAATCCGGCAGGCGGCGAACGGGATGAGCGCCCGGCTCATGATCGAATTGTTTCACCGGCTGGACACTTCCTCGGCGGATTGGGAAAGAGAATTCATCTCAGCTTTGAATGCCATTGAGGAAGATTGTGGGACGGGAGACCCAAGTTTCCTAATCGGTTTTGATGACGGCCGGTGGCAGGGGCTGGAAGCCGGAGAAGATTTCGAGGAAGAGGAAGAGGAAGAGGAACCGGATACGTCCTCGGAGCACTACCTCCAGCTTCGTTTTACCAGCGAAGACGCCGCTTATTTTCAGTTCCATCTCTTCCCCACGTTTGACGAACCTTTCATCCAGGGAGCCGCGCGAAAGAGAGAGGGAGACTCTCAGTTTCTAATGATTGAAGTCGCAAGAAAAGAAGACCTGCAAATCTTCATTCAGAATCTGCGACGGAATCCTCATCTGGTGGCGGTTGAAGAGATCACCGCGGAAGCATTCGAAAACGCGGCTTCTCAGGCCATCTGAACTCGGAAACTTCCCATCAAAGTCTTTGCGCCTTTTGCGCCTTGTTGCGGCCATTCCCCCGTTCCTAAAGGACTTGCTAACTCGCCAGCGAGTGCCCCACGTGGGTCCAGATGGTCTTGCCGAAGCGTTCCTTGACCCGCATTTCGAGTTCGCGGCCCAGGTCGTTCCGGCTCAGGACCGCCAGCATGGTGGAACCGGAGCCGGACATGATGGCGGCGTGTACTTCGTGCTGCTCCAGCAGCCACACCTTGAGCCGGGCCAGGAAGAGATACTTCTCGAATACGGGCTGTTCCAAGTCATTCATCATCACGCCCCAGGGACAATACTGCGGCACGTATGGCACCGTGGGAAGGGGCTTCGCCTCCGCCCAGCGCTGATAGGCCCAGGGCGTGGACACACCGAAGCCAGGTTTGATGAGGAGAATCGGCAGCTCGAAGTGAAAACCGGTGGCCACCACGGTTTCTCCCCGGCCGCGGCAGTCGCAGACGGATTCGCGGATAAAAAACGGAATGTCGGAGCCCAGTTCGCCCGCCGTCCAGAGCAGGTCATCCGTGGAAAGGCCCAGTTGGTACAGGCGGTTCAGCCCCATCAGGGTGGCCGCCGCGTCCGTGCTGCCGCCCCCCAAGCCGGCGCCCATGGGAATGCGCTTCGTAACCTCGATCCGCACGTCGAACCCCAGATGGCAACGCTGCTCCAGCTTGCGCACCGCGCGCATCACCAGATTGTCCTCTGAGTTCAGATGAGCGGTTTCGGCCTCTTCCGGGCCCACGCCGGCGTCGCCCACTTCCCACTTCATCTCCAGCTGGACTCCGGAGCCTTTTTCCAGAGGCTGGAAACTCAGGGTGTCAGCCAGAGACAGTGGCAGCATGCGGGTTTCGATTTCGTGAAAGCCATCTTTCCTCCGCCCCAGAACCCTGAGGTTCAGATTCGTCTTGGCCGGTGCGTCCAGCACCAAGGGTTCGCCTCCAGGGTCACTCATGAAGTTTTTACGTCTACGGATCGAAAAGCGCTGGTGCAGCCAGCCGAGAATTCCGCCCAGCTTGCTCATGTTACGCCTCCCGCCGCCAGCCCAGCACCGCCAGCATCCGGCCGGTCGAACCCTTTTCCATCCGATAGGAATAATACCGCTCCAAATCGGATGAAGTGCACGCGCCACTGTCGCGGATCTGGTCCATGGGCACGCCGCTTTCCGCGAGTTGTTCGCGTATCTGGGCGGCAAAATCCACTTCGTAAGCAGGCGGGCGAATACAAGGACTCAACACCGTCACCAGTTTAGCGGGATTCGTGCCGTAGCGCTCCTTCATCTCTGCCACGGCGCGGGCGGCGATTTTTGCCTCGGACCCCTTTTTTCCTGAATGCACCAGCCCGCAGGCCCGGTTTTCCGGGTCCGCCAGGAAGACCGCGCAACAGTCCGCCACATAGATTCCCAACGTCTGGCCTGGAAGCTGAGTGATCAGTCCATCCACGGAAGACACCACCGTTCCGGGGCTGAGGGCATCCGCGGCCACCACGTCGCCACCGTGTACCTGCTCGGCCCGGATCAGGTCGTCATAAAACACTCCCACCTTCTGCAGGCTCTCCCGAAAGTGGGAGGCTAGCCGGCTCAACACCTCCGCCCGGTCCACGCCCACCGGAATGTCCGGATGCCGCAGGACAAAGCCATGCACCAAGCCCGGCAGCTCTGCCAGCGGCTCGAAAGTCTCTACGTAAGGAACAGGAATTGAAGAAGCGTCCGCCATGGAGACGAACAGAAACAGCCTTGTCCCCCAAATGACAAAGGAATATTCCGTTTCCTTTTAGACAACCAAGCGCTCGCCGGACCCAACACACGCGGACCAAAAGCTTGTGCGCTCAGAACATCATCGCGTCCACCGGTTCCTCGGTCGGCTCCAGCGTTTCCACTTTCAGCAGAGCCACGATTTCACCCTCTTCCTTGGGATAAGACATTTTCCCGACCACTTTCACCCACTGCTGGGTTTCCAAATCCGGAAGGTCGCCGGAAAACTCGATCGGGATGGAAAGGGGGCGAGCGTCCGCCGCACAGCATTCAATGAACAACCGGAAGATGCGCATCCGCTTGCCATTGGGGTTATGCAGTTTTTCCGGCATGATCTGCGCGATGGTTTCCACCGGCAGCCCAGTCAGCACGCGCTGGATCTCTTCATCGCCCGCCGTGTAAAAAAGCTGCGGCACTTCCAGCAGGAAATTTCCCGCTTCGTTCTGCGGCACCATGCGCTTCAAATCTTCCAGGGTGAACTCGCCCCACTCGTCGCCCCCACTGGTGTTTCCAGCGGCTGCCACCTCCGGGTCCGGCTCCGGAGCCGGGGGAACATCCGCCGCGGTCACGTCCTGAGGAATCGGCACCTCACCGTCCGGAACGGAGTCCGGCGTGTTGTAGGCCATGCGCTCGTCCAGAGCCGCCCCATCCTCGGGTTGGTTGGCTTTCATCTTGCGGATGGTCCGGTCGATGTTGTCCCACTTCGTCACGTAGTCCATGCTGAAGCGGTCCCGGGAAAAATTCGCCGCCAGCACGAGCGGCAGAATGAGAATCAGCAGGGCCGTGATCGTATTGGTTGGCGTGGCTTCATCATGATCGTGCACATGCGTGTGCGCGTGGTCCTCGCCGTGGCCATGGTGTTCGCGATGATGGTCATGGTCATGGTCATGGTCATGGTCATGGTCATGGTCATGGTCATGGCCGTGTTCGGGCTCGCAGCAGCCTCCCCCACCGCCACAACAGCCAGTGTGCCCGTCGGCTTCCTCTTCGCCATGGTCGTGAGTACACCCAGCCTGCTTTTTCAGGGTCAGCAAATTGAACAGAGCGACCACCAGCAGCCCCACCCCAGACACCAGCACCAGGGTGCGGAAATTCGTGTCCAGAAAGTCCTGCACCCTCTGGGAGGCATAAAAATACACAAACATCCCGCCCCAAACCAGCAGGGCGGAGATCAGTGCCAACTGCAATACACGGCGCATGTAAAAAAGATCACGTGAGGTTTATCCACGAATAACACACGATCCCGATGACGGCAAACAGCCCCAGCGCCATCGCCAGCACGAAGCGCTTCCTGAACACCGCCAGGTACATGAATACCAGTTTCACGTCCATCATGGGCCCGTAGATGAGGAAAGACAGTTTGGCGGAAAGCGGGACCGGGAAATTTGCCGCGATGAAAGCGTCTGAAGTGCTGCAGAGCGAAAGGATGAAGGCCAGCACCATCATCAGGTTTACCCCGACGTATTCGCTCTGGTTAAAGAAGGTCACCAGTCCTTCGGAGACGTAGGCCTTAAACAGCGCCGTGATGGCCACCCCAATGGTGAAATACATGGCGGTATCCACGAAGTCGCGCATGGCGGTGCGCATGGCAATCACCAGGCGGTCCGGCGCTTGTTCTACGTGCTCGTGCTCGTGCTCGTGTTTATGCCCTTCAGCCTCTTCGTGGCGGTGTTCGTGTTCATGAGCGTGAGCATGAGCATGAGCATGATTGGCGGCGTGCTCTTCGCCGTGATCGTGGATCTCGGGCTGATCCCCTTCCGCCGGCATGGTGGCCAGCACGCGGTCTTTCAGCACGTGTTCCTTCCTCAGCCGCAGAACGATCAGTCCCACGCCGACGGTGACTATGTAGGCGAGCAGGAGACGGCTGCCCACGACAAACCAGGGGTCCACCACTTCCTCCACCTGCATGGGGCGCAGGGCCTGCTCCTGCTGCCCCTGGTTGCTGAAGGCATTCAGCGTGCTGATCACCACGATGGGGTTGATGATCGGCGCGGAAAGCATGTAAGTGATGGCGCAGGAAACGGGCAGGCCCTTGCGGATCAAACGCCGGATCACGGGCACGATGGCGCATTCACACACCGGCAAAAAGGCGCCCATCAGGCCACTCATGAGCACCGCCAGGGAACGGCGCTTCGGCAGGAACTTGTCGATCAGTCCCGCTGGCAGGTAGGCGTCGATAAAGCCCGAGATCAGCGTACCGAAGAAAATGAAGGGCGCGCCCTCCAGCACAATGCTCAGAAACAGGAACCAAAAGTCGGTAAATGGAGTAAGTTCCTGATTGCCCATGCCATCCGGTTTTCTGAGAGGTTGTTGAACCTGTGCGCGAATCGGGATTTTTGCAATGCGTGAAATAACCGCGGGCGCGATCCCGTATAGGCCGGAACCCGTCCGATTCACGCCGCGGAACGATGATCAAAGTCCTTTCACGAAGAAATCTTTTTCGATTTGGCAGCCTGGGGCTCGTGGGCTCGGGACCTATTGGCTGGGGTTTCCTGGTGGAACGTTTTCGCTTGGCCGTGGAACGGGTGAAATGCCCCCTGCGACCGCGGGATTCAGCTCTGGAAGGCCTGAAGATAGGCGTGTTGTCGGACTTTCACTTCGATGAAACCCGGGAGGTGGCGTTCGTGAAACACTGCGTGGCCAAGATGAACGCGGAAAAGCCGGATCTCATCTTTCTGGCGGGTGATTTCGTGACCCGAAACACGAAGGTCATGCCGGAACTCGGCGGGCTTTTGAAGCCCCTCTCCGCGCCCCTCGGCGTTTACGCGGTGCTGGGCAACCACGACTACCGCTGGGACCACGGGAAACAGGTGGAAACCCATCTCCAGAAAGCGGGAGTCCGGGTGCTGCGCGACCAGCACGTCCTCTTGTCCCGTGGCGGAAAGACCTTCGCCGTGGCGGGAACGGAAAGCGTCATCGTAGGGAAACCGGATCTCTCCCATGCCCTGAAAGGCGTGCCGAAAGAAACCCCAGTAATCCTGGGCGCTCACGAACCGGACTTTTTCGACCGTTCCCAAAAAGACTCCCGGGTCTTTCTGCAACTTTCCGGCCACACACACGGAGGCCAGATCCGCCTTCCGTTTTTCCGGCCGCTCTACCTTCCCAGGTATGGTCAGAACTACATTTCCGGGCTCTACACCCGAAACCAGCAACACCTCTACGTCACGCGGGGCGTGGGCACGATTGCCATTCCGGCGCGCTTCGCCTGTCCGCCGGAACTGACGGTTCTCAGGCTGACCGCTTGAGGTAGGAAAGATCTCATTATTCCGGCTCAGCCATTCAAAAATGATCAAGGTCATGACACGACGAAGCCTGCTCCGCGCCGGCACCTTGGGCCTGGCCGGGACGGGCTCTTACGGCTGGGGAGCGCTGGTGGAACGCCACCGCATCACCGTGGAGCGGACCAACTGCCCTCTGCCGCGGCAACACGCCGGTCTGGATGGCGTGACCATCGGCGTCATGGCGGATTTCCACTTTGATGAAACGTTGGAGGTGGACTTCGTGGAGCGCTGCGTCGCCACGATGAATGCCCAGAAGCCGGACGTCATCATCCTGATGGGGGACTATATTTCGGAAGACGTCAGCGCCATGCCCCTGCTGTGCGGCGCGCTGAAACGCCTTTCGGCGCCCTTGGGCATCTACGCGGCGCTCGGAAACCATGACCAGTGGCACGACACGGTTCGCGTCACGGCCGCCCTGCAAAAGGCCGGTCTCCGCGTGCTGAGAAATGAAGGACTGATCCTTTCAAAAGGTGGGGCGGACTTCGCCCTGGCGGCCACGGAAAGCGTCTGGGCGGGAAACCCAGACCTGCCCCGCGCCCTCAAAGGGGTAGAGAGAGACGTGCCAGTCATCCTCGGCGCGCACGAGCCCGATTTCTTCGACACGGCCAAGAAGGACCCCAGGGTGCTGCTCCAGCTTTCCGGTCATACTCACGGGGGCCAGATCTGCGCGCCCTTTTTCGGCGCGCTCCGGCTGCCATCCTATGGAAAGAAATATGTCTCCGGGCTCTACTCCAAGCAGGGTCAGCACGTCTATGTGACCCGGGGAATCGGCACGATTGCCATTCCCGCGCGGTTCGCCTGCCCTCCGGAAGTGACAATTCTCCGGCTAACAGCCTGAGATATTCAGTTTTCCCTATATTCTAGAAAACTAAAATTAATCACAATTCGGAGTGGCATAATCTCTGGGTATGATTAGAATTTTTACGTTATCTAGATTATTTGTCTGATATCGGCCTTTCCCGGTCTTTTTGACACTTTTCCTGCTTATTTCTTCGTGCCGCTGGTAGCCGATGACATCGCCTCAGGACATCGCTCCCTTTGAGCTTTGCCGTAAGAACGACGGAACTTTCTACACGCTTTATCAACGAGACACGGCCCACGCCTGTCTGGCTCTGAACAAGGCGGATGGACGGTTCGCGGTGGTCCATTTCCCCTTTCAACAGGGGCAGCGGCTCCAATCTCAGGAACGGGAGTCCGTGGAAGAACGCATTGAGGTGGCCCGGGTGATCCAGCATCCGAATGTGGCGGGAGTGGTGGACGCCGGCTGGCGGAACGAGACTTATTTCTACGCAACCGAGTACGTGGATGGCGAACGGCTTCACGACTACCTGAAACGTCACCGGGTCTTGCCCAAGAGCCTGACGCTCTCCATCATCCACCAACTCTGCGACGTCATCGGCGCCCTGTCGCACCATCCGCGCATTCTGAACGCGCTGAACCTGTCCGACTTTGCGGTCACTCTGACTGGGGGCCGGCACCTCTCGCTCCGGCTGGCGCAGTTGGGTCTGGACCGGAAGGAAGAGCCTAAGACGGATACCAGCCTGACTCTGCTGTGGCTGGGCCGGATTACCGTGTTGCTGCATTTGCTGAGTTCGGGCAAGGAGCTTCCCGGTCTGGACAGCATAGACCGGATGGCGGAAGACGGATCCGGCTTGTCCGGCCCCATGGCGTCCCTGCTTTCCCGGGCCGCCAAACAGCCCGCGGGCGTGGGGCTTCGTTTTCTCCGGGAACTGCGCGAAGCCCTGGTGGGAGTGGTGGGCAGCACCCCCTACCGGATCCGGCAGAGTGCCGCGCTCACGTCGGAAAGCTGGGTGCCGCGCTCTCCGATGCGAACCTTCTTTACCGACAATCCGGGGTTTCAGGACACTTTCGGGGACAACTACACTTTCCACGAACAAAAGGGGCCGGAATTTTCACCCTATCGGCTGGACGGTGAAGTCTCTGGTGAAGGGATGACCCGGCCCACTGGCACCCCGGCGAGCGTGCATGTGCTGCCGCCCAGTGCCTGGCTGGAGCCCAGCGACTTTCACGCGCTCCAGCGGAAAATGAGCCACCGTTTCCTCAAGAACCACCCCAACCTGGCCCGGGCCTGGTCTCTGGAAATGGATGCCCAGTACACGCTACGGTACGAGGATCTCCTGAACGGGTTTTCTCTGGCCACCCTGCTGGCGGCCCGCGAACGCCTGACGCCGAAGGAAACGCTGATCCTGGTCTCCCGCATTCACCCCATTTTGGAACACCTGTCCTCTGGGGGGCTTATCTTTGCCCCGCTCCCCCCGGAAAACTTGCTGATCCAATTCCAGACCAGAAAGGGTGGTTCGGAGGACCTGGATCCGGCGGCGCTGCTCTATACGCCCGTGGACGAATGGCCTTCCTATGAGGTGCAGTTCCGGGTGGGCCGCATGGCGGAGTCTCTCTTCGTTCCCCGGGTGACGGCCTGGGAAGCGATCCGTTTCTCAGTGGACAGCCAACTGAAAGACACACCCGCCGCTGTCCCGGCAACGCCAGAAGACGAAATGGCCAACCCCGCCGGAGAGGATCGTTCGGATGAGGCCCGCACCGCCTGGCTTCCCGCGCTGACTATCTGGATGTTGGAGTGCTGTTTCTTCGATGAACGGCTGCGGAAAGGGAACCTGCATCCCCTGCCTCTCTGTCACGATCCCGCCCTTTTGGAAATCCTGAAGAAAACCCTGGGCGCCTACGACGATCAGGATGTAGAGGCCCGGGACCAATGGGTGGAACTCTTCGGCAAACGCTTGGAACGGCTGGAATACCGGCCGCTGTTGCCTTTCCGTCCGCCTTCACAGGAAAAGTCCCAGGTCACCGGGGCGCCGGAGACGGCTTCTACTCCTTCACTGGCATCTCCGCCCCAGGCCGCGGACGCTCCGCTGGCGCCAGCAGCCACCGGGGAAGGTCCTGCTTCCGGAAACGAAATACCGCACGAGGCAGTCCCCCCCCACTCGGCGCCTCCCATGTTCGAAGAACCCATCGCGCGGGAAACCGGCCCCGCCATGCCGCCACCCTTGGAACCCGTATCGGACAAAAACGGCAGCGATTCGGATCATCCCACGGTGTTGACCCCTTTTCCCGAAGACGAGCTGTCTCTGCCCCACAGTGGCGCTCCCATTCGCAAACCTCTTTTCGCGAACCTGCCGCCTTCCGGTGTGGTACAAGAACGAGGTCCCGTTCGAGAGCCCGCCGTAAATGGCTCCGCCCCGCCGGAAAGTGAAACCCCACCTCACTCTAGCCCCGGAGACCCTCCTTTGAGGCCTCCCGCGAAGCCATCCACCAAACCTCCGGCCACACCAGCGGAAAACATCCGCCGGCGATTCCTCCTATTCGAGAATTTGTGGTAATCCCAGCCGGCATCTCCGGGGCAAGCGGACCGGCTTACTTCACCTGGCCAGTGCCGAATAAGAGATACTTGTAGGACGTCAGTTCCTCCAACGCCATGGGGCCCCGGGCGTGAAGCTTGTCCGTGCTGATGCCGATTTCCGCCCCAAACCCGAATTCCTCCCCATCGCTAAACCGCGTGGAGCTGTTCCAGAAGACGGTGGCGGAATCCACCTCATTCAAAAACCGCTCGGCGGCGGCTTCGTCCCGCGTGACGATGGCGTCGCTGTGATGGGAGCCGTAGTGGTTGATGTGATCGATGGCCGCGTCCAGGGAGTCGACTGTCTTTACGCTGAGGATCAGGTCCAGGTATTCGGTGGTCCAGTCCGCTTCCGCGGCGGGTTGGCTTTCCACTCCCAAGAGGGTGCGGGCGGTTTCATCCGCGCGGATCTCCACTCCTTTTTCCGCCAGGGCGGCGCCGACGCGGGGATAGAATTCTTTCGCCACATCGCGATGGACCAGGAGTGTCTCCAGGGCATTGCAGACACTGGGCTTCTGGGTCTTGGCGTTGACCACGATGACTTCGGCCATGTTCAGGTCCGCGTCCTTGTCCACATAGGTGTGGCAGATGCCGTCGTAGTGTTTGATGACCGGCATGCGGGCCAGGGATACCACGGTTTCGATGAGACCCGCTCCGCCCCGGGGAATGATGAGGTCTAAATACTGATCCATTTCCGCCAGGTGCCGCACGCTTTCCCGGTCGGTAAAGGGAATGAGCTGGATGCTGTGAAGCGGCAGCCCGGCTTTCTCCCCACCACGCTGGAGAGCGGCGGCGATGGCGCGGTTCGAATGGATGGCTTCCTTTCCGCCCCGCAGAATGGTGGCGTTCCCCGTCTTCAGACACAGCACGGCAGCGTCGCTGGTGACGTTGGGACGCGACTCGTAAATGATGCCGATGACACCGATTGGCACGCGCTTTTTCTGGATGCGGAGACCATTGGGCCGGGTCCATTCCTTAATGATCTCTCCGACGGGATCGTTCAGTGAGGCCACTTGGCGGATGCCGTCCGCGATGGCGGTGACGCGGGCGGAGGTGAGTGTCAGCCGGTCGACCATGGCGTTGGTCAGTCCGTTTTCTTTCGCGGCGGCCACGTCGTGGCGATTGGCCTCCAGAATAGTCGGTTCGCTGGCGGTCAACTCATCCGCCATGGCGAGCAGCACCTGGTTCTTCTGCTGCGTGGAGAGCTTGACCAACTGCCGGGAAGCCGCCAGGGCCTGCCGGCCCATCTGATGTATCTGTTCTTTCAGGTCCATGAAATCTGGGGGGGAAAATCGGGAAAATAAACAATGCGTGTAAACGGCGGTCCTAAGCCGATACCGCTGGCTCTCGCTCTCTCATCAACGTTTCCGAAGAAAAATCAGGGTGCCGCTTCTTTCTCCAACATGGCTTTACCAGGTTTGAAACGGGTGCCTCTTCCCTGGCCGGCCACCAGTTCGCTCAGTTGCTCGGGATTCGCCCCGGCGGCAATAATGGTCTCGATGCCGTGGGAAACGGTCGTTTTGACGGCTTCCAGCTTACTGCGCATGCCGCCCACGGACAGGCGGCCCCGCTCCTGGCTGGCGAAGTCGAGCACCGCCTCTATGTCTTCCACCTCTTCCACGATGTTCTCGGGATTGGTCTCCCCCGGGGCGAGGAGGCCCGGGACGGAAGTCAGCAGGATGAGCAGGTCCGCCTCAGCGAGGACGGCTACCTTGGAGGAAAGCACGTCGTTGTCGCCCACGCTCAGCTCGAAGACGGCCACCGAGTCGTTTTCGTTGATGATGGGCACCACCTGGCCCAGAGCGACCAGCTTGGTCAGGGTGTTACGCACGTTGGTCCGGCGCTGTTCGGCTCCGAAATCTTCGTTGGTGAGAAGGAGCTGGGCCACTTTCAGCCCGTAGTGATTGAATTGGCTTTCGTAAATCTGCATGAGCCGGGCCTGACCGATGGCGGCGCAGGCCTGGAGCATGTTCACTTCCTTGGGCCGCTCGCTAAGCCCCAGGGCCATCAGCCCCGCGCCCACGGCGCCGCTGGACACCACAATGCAGCGGTGGCCCTCCTCCACCAGGTCCGCGACGGACTGCACGATGCGGGCGATCATGGCATGGTGCAGGGAAATCCCCTCGCCACGCGTCAGTACGCCGGTGCCTATTTTGATGACGACAGTCTTTCCAGTGCGGGATTCCATGGGATAAGCGGGAGGGGTGAATATTTCTTGCTTGAATCCCGCTGTAAAGCGCGGGTTTTTGTGCTAGCTTTACCGCCTCCTCAAAAAAGGCACCCGTAGTTCAATGGATAGAATGGCGGCCTCCGAAGCCGTAGATACAGGTTCGACTCCTGTCGGGTGTACCATTCCGGTCTGGATACCGTCTCTCCGCCGCAAATTTTTGAGCTAAAGCCTCTTCTCCGGCCCTGTCCGGTCCGGGATACGGCCATCGCTTGGCCCCGTTTGGTTCGTAACCCTCTTTGGAACGCAACCGGAGATTCGCCAATGGCCAATGAAGACATCAAGAAACGTGAATCGGGCAGGGGCAACCACTGGCGGGACTACCTGCCACTGATCGTCATCGTCACGCTGACGCTGCTGGCGGCCTTCGCCAAGGAGTATGCCTACGCTGGCGGCTGGGATACGATGCGCTGGATGCACGATTTCATGGGGTTCTTCCTGATCGTGTTTTCCATGTTCAAGCTCTTTGACCTGGACGGTTTTGCGGACGGATTTCAGATGTATGACCTGCTGGCAAAGCCGCTTCGGCCCTACGCGTACGTCTATCCTTTCATCGAAGCGGCCTTGGGCCTGGGGTACCTGTCCCACTGGCAACCCACGGCCGTCTATTCCGCGACTGTCGCCGTCATGATCTTTGGGGCGCTGGGTGTCATCCGCGCCCTGAAAAAAGGCCTGGATATTGAGTGCGCCTGTATGGGATCGGTCCTGAGCGTGCCGCTTTCCACCGTAGCCTTGGTGGAAGACTTGGGCATGGCCGCGATGGCGCTGGCCATGCTGCTAATCGCCTGAATCTCTCTGGAACGAAAAAACGCCGAGGTCCCGCTTCAGGCGGCGTTTTCCACCGGACCCGATTCCGGAGAGGACTCCGCGGAATCTTCCGGCTCGGTCTTTTGTTGCTGCTGCTCTTGCAACAACTCGGCGATGGCGCGGGTGAGATCCTGGAGATTGAAGGGCTTCGTCAGGTAGGCGTCCGCTCCGGCTTGGATAACATTGGCCTGGGTCTCGGGCTGTGGGTTTCCGGTGGCAGCCAGAATGGGAGTGAAGGTCACGGGGCCATCCATTTTGCGAATGGCGCGGATAGCTTCCAACCCACCCATGCGGGGCATCTCCAAGTCCATGATAATCAAGTCCGGAAGAAGCACCCGCAAACTTTCCACGGCTTCGGAACCATCTTCAGCTTCGGCAATGATATACCCGATCGTCGCGAGCATCTGGGAGATCAGGCGCCGGTTAGCAGGCTGATCGTCAACGATGAGAATGTTCCGGCGAAGAAGATTCGGGGAGCCGTTTTCGACCAGCTTGGATGGAGATAGCCGGTAAGATTTCATAAGGAACCTCCTAATAATAAAGGTGAATGTCTTAAGAAATGCAAATTATTAGTTTTTCCGTAATATATTAGACGGAGTATTCCCGAATTTGTTCAAGGGAACGGCGCCCGCGGCCCAGCGGACTTGGACTCGAATTTGAGAATCCGCGGAGCGGAGTTTCCTAACCCGCGGAAGGAAGGTGGGGCAGGTTCCAGTAGGGCTGGAGTTCCCGATAGTCCCGCTTGGGCAGGAGAACGTAGTGGGGACGCGCTTCCACCCGGAGCCAACGGATGATGCGGAGCAAATCGCTCTGAGCCATGGTGGTACAACCGGAAGAAGGCCGGTCAGGCCCGCGGCGGATGTGGAAAAAGATAGCGCTCCCCCCATTGGGAACCGGCTTCGGATCCATATTGTGACGAATCTCCACCAGCCAGTGATAGGCGGGATCGTTCAGGCGCATCTTCTGTTTTTCGAACCAGGGGGGAATATCCGCCGGGTTTACCACGACATGCTGATTGTAGTGGGGATTGCGGGGATCATCTGGCCACGCGTCCCAGGGTGTGACCTGCCGATAGGGATAGCTGGCGCCTTCTGGCAGCCGGGCATCATTCCCATAGATACGGCCCAAGGCGAAACAACCGGCGGGCGCTTTGCCATCTCCTTCCTGCTTCATTTCTCCCGGAGGAACGGGCAACACTCCCCTGCCCCAAGCCAGACCATTGCGGCCAAGCAGCACCGGAATGGGCTCTGGCTCGACCACTCTCCAGGACTGACCGTTCCGCTCAAAGCGCCAGAGACGGGCGGTGTTGCTGGACCAGCTTTCCGCCACCGAAACAATCAACTGCCCGGCATGTCTGGGGATGAAGTAGCGGCCATCCCGGGGATTGGCGAACCCGAGGCCCTTGAAGAGGCCGGAAACCACCCCGGCCGCCCCCACCGACAGCCAACCCCGCCGGGTGGTGACGGCAGGCCGCCAAGGCTGTGGAAGTTCCGGGGAGCCGCCTCTCATCAAAGAAACGTTTCCGGCAGACCGGAGGATTTGCAACGGAGAATCGTTTACGCGGACTCCAAGTCCCTCCGGGTACCGATACCGTGGCGAACGATTTCAGCGGAATTATTCCACCACGCTTTCTTCCAGCGGAGGCAACAGACCATGTCCCAGCGGAAGAGCACCCTCATCGGACGAGGTGGAAATGGACGGAAGCGGAACGTCGATCGGAGGAACGTAGTTGTTGGAAGTTCCTCCAGAAGATCCACTGGAGATAGCGGACGCGGAACGCGGTTGAGAAATGCGTGCCGTGGTCGGGTAAGCTGGTTTCGAACGGCTGGCGAAGAGCGACTGGGGAATATCGTCGGAACCCCGGGCGGGACGCATGACGCTGTTCCGCAGGACGCCCACCTTGCCATTCTGCAGTTGCACGGCGCTCCAGTCATCTCCCTTCTTGGTCATGCGGACGGCGGTTCCTCTAGGCAAGCCGACCGCTTGGGAATTCATCTCTTCGCTGCCAAAGGGGAAGAACTCCACCCCGTCAGTATTGATGACATAAACCTCATCCGATCCGCTGGAAGGTTCTGGCGCTCTTCCGGGAGAAGAGGCCTGGCTTCCGGAAAAGTCCGGCGTCAGGCGATCCGCGATGGATCCGAGGAAGCCGGGGCCATTTGACTTCTTATCAGCCATTTCGGGTTCCGCCCCCGAACCCACGTCGGCGAAAGCGGGCAATTCCTCATTGGAAGCGCCGTTTCCTTTGCCACCGATGGGCAAGAGGGACGTGATTCCCTTCATGAAGCCTTTCTTCGACCCTTCAGCCATGAGCGGCTCGTTACCGTCCTCCAAGGAAGGCAGCAGGCTGGCGGATACATTGGAATCGTCGTTCCGGCGCGTGGCGGGTGGCAGCGGCGCGGAGACCTCGGCAGGTTTGCTCGTGGAGGCGGACACCAGCATGTTGGCCGGTGGAACGCGAGGCTGAGGCTCGGCCGGAGGGGCCGCCGGAGGAGCTGGCTCCATGACTTCGACCGGCGCTACCGCGGCCGCTCCGCTGAGAGTCAATTTGGAAGCCGGGACAAATTCAGGCATCGGCTCGGTTTCGCCTCTTTCTTTCTTGGCCTTCTCTTCCTCGCTCTTGCCAAACTTTGGCAGTTTCGGAGCGGCGGCAAACACACCCGTGACAGCCTTCAGTGGCTTGAACCCTTTTTTCTCCTTGGTCTCGTCTGTCTCTTCTTCAGGCAGATTGTCGAGAAACTCCTGGGGAACGCCTCGCTGAACTTTGCGCCCCTCAAGAGAGTTCCACGCCGCGATCTGTCCGGCCGGGACCTCTTCGTAAGCATTGTCCGCGGTGGCGTACTCCAGTTCGCGCGCGGCTTGATTGACGATGGCTTTGTGCGCGCGGGCATCGGCCAGTGCCTGCTGACGTTGTTGTTCGCGAAGGGCTTCGGCGGCGGATTTCTCAATGGCTGCCTGTTCCGCCTCGGCACGGGCTTTTTGAGCTTGCGAACGTACGCGCATCATCTCCCGGCGTTGCGCGTCTGACGCACCCGGGACGTACTCGGTCATGCCAGCCGAAGAACCCTGCGACTGAGCCGTCGCCAAAGCCGTCATGAAAATGCCCAGAAAAACAACAGTTCCGGCGCCAACGGCCGTCCTAACGATATTACGTAAGCCGGTCATATTTTTTGCCTCCACTCTTTAACAATTAAAAAAAGTCTCTTGAGTCTATCGCACTCCCGAAACCTGGTAAACACAAGAATCGGACATATTTGTTACAGAAAGTTTAATAAACTTGAACAGTTTTGTAGGTACTTGCGCCGCGAAAACCGGTTTATCGTTTTCCGTCCTTGCCATCAGCGTCAACGCGTCCAAACTCCGCCCAGCACCCCCTGCCTTAAGACTCGGCTCGATCAGGATACTCCATGCCAATCCATTTCTTACGTGCCTGTCTTCCCGCGCCGCGTGGTTTCTGACGCGGTTTTTCGAATCCCTCATTTGTTTTCGTGCCGGAGTCTCAAGCCACTTTCTTTTTTCAATGCCTGTCGCGTACTTTGGACGTGGGCGCCAACAGCTACCTGATTCAGGCTGGCGAAACGCGTGTCGTTCTGGATGCCGGAATGCATCCGAAACGAAATGGTTTCGAAGCCCTGCCTGATCTCGAAAAGCTGCGCTACGATTCCGTGGACGCCATCCTGGTTTCACACGCTCATCAGGATCACACCGGAGCCTTGCCCGTGCTGGTTCAGCAACAACCGAACGCGCGTGTCCACATGACGGAGGAAACGCTGGAGCTAGCCCAGGCGATGCTCCACAACTCGGTCAACGTAATGTGCTCCATTCGCGAGGAAGCCGGCGTGATGGAGTACCCGCTGTTTACCCATGGCGAACTGGACCGGATCATTCCATCCTGGGAAATCCGGAACCCGGGGCGCGCGTTTACCCTGGGTCAGGATGGGGAAGTGCGTTGCGAGTTTTTCTCCGCCGGTCACACCCTGGGCGCGGCGGGCATGCGGCTGGAATGGAACGGCCGGTCTGTGTTCTACACGGGCGACGTTCATTTCGAGGACCAGACCCTGGTCCGCTCCTCCGCGTTTCCTGAAGATCCGGTGGATGTCTTGATCATGGAGTCCACCCGGGGCGACAGCCAAAGGGCGCCCGGCTACACAAGGGAGAAGGAGATGCTTCGCCTGGGCCAGTGCATCGCCGATGCCCTGGAGCGCGGCGGGTCGGTCATGATACCGGTTTTCGCCCTGGGCAAGACCCAAGAGACGATGCTCATGATCAAGGAGCTAAAGGAGCGCGGGATCATCGACATGGATGTCCCCATCCACATTGGCGGCCTAAGCACCAAGATCACCACTCTCTTTGACCGCTTCGCGGACACGAGCCGGCGGCACCAACGGGGTTTTCGGATCCTGGATGACATGCCGGGACTGGTGGCGGCCTCACGCCGCAGCCGTGGCGAAATTCCCTATTCCAGGGGGAGGATTTACGCGTTCTCCAGCGGAATGATGACCCCGAAAACGGTTTCCAACCGCTTCGCCAAGCGAATCCTGGAGGACAGCCGGAACGCCCTGTTATTTGTGGGTTACGCGGATCCGGACACGCCCGCGGGCCAGATCCTCCGGTCTAAGAAGGGCGACCGCATCGAACTGGAGCCTGGGCAGCCCCTGGTTCCGCTGCAATGCCCGGTGGAAAAATTCGACTTCAGCGGACATGCGCCGCGCGAAGCGTTGCGCGACTTCGCGGTGAAAGTGAGGCCGCGCCACCTCATCCTGGTACACGGCGATCTCAGTGCCCGCGAGTGGCTGCGGCAAGCCATCCAGAAGGAACTTCCGGAGACGAAAATCCACATCCCGGAAGCTGGTCAACGCATCGATTTCTAATCCGGTTTCCCGGCAGAGGCGTCTTCGTTCGATTCCGACCCGTCTAACTTCGCGACCTTCGCTTCCAGGTCACGCACCCGTTCGAAGAATTTTCCAAGCCGCTTGACGTGCATGGTGTGCCGGAGGTTCTGTTTCATGGGCACGGCGGGATAGCCGAAATAGGTGTTTCCCGAGTACAAATTGTTGATGACACCGGAGCGGGCCGCCACGGTGACGTGATCCTCCAACAAAAGGTGTCCGGCGACCCCCACTTGGGCGCCGAAAATGCAGTAGTCTCCCACACGGGTGGAACCGGCGACACCCACCATCGCCACGAAGAGACAGTGCTTCCCAATCACGCAGTTGTGACCGATTTGGACGAGGTTGTCGATCTTGGTGCCCTCTCCGATAACCGTCTCGCCAAAACGGGCGCGGTCGACTGTGGAATTGGCTCCGATCTCTACATCATCCCCAATTCGGACAATCCCTAGTTGATCGATCTTCTGATACTTCCCATCCACCAACTGATAGCCGTAGCCATCCGACCCGATCACAACTCCGCCGAAGATGATGACCCGGTCTCCAATAATAGTACCCTCACAGATCGTGACGTTGTGCTTGATCTGGCAATCCCGCCCGATTTTCGTTCCAATGGAGATGACCGAACCGGCGCCGATGAAGGTGCCGTCTCCGATCGAGACACCGGATTCGATGACAACATTCGGGCTGATACAGACTTTATCGGGATTGAAGCTCACATCTTCCGCCACGACCGCGGAGGGATGCACGCCTGGAACGAACGGACGCTTCGGCGCCGCATAGTGATGGACGACCCGTTCGAAAGCGCTGGTGGGATTTGATACCCGGATCAGCGCCACCGATTCCGGGGCATTCACCTCCATTTCGGGAATGAGCACGACGCCGGCCTTGGTCTTGCTCAAATCATCCGCGTACTTGGGATTTCCGAAAAAACTGACCTCATCCGGCAGGGCATCGGTCAAGGCGGAAAGGCCCATGTAGACCGCGTCCTCGGCCCCACGGACGATGGTGCCCTCCACGAGCTTAGCAAGTTCCCCTAACGTAATCTGCACGGTATGTCAGCCGTTAAAGTTTTTCAGCTCGCCCCGGGACCTCCGGACAAACAACCGTCCAGGGGTCCATGGGTATCGCGCGAACGGTTTCCCTCAATAGAACCGAAAAGGCGGCAGGTGGGGAGATTCACTTCTCGGCGGTGCCTCTCCCCACGCCGCGGGCTTACTTTACTGCTCGCCCGTTGCGGCGGGAGCCGCAGCTTCCGGCGGAGCGTCTTTATTCAGCGCGGCGATAATGTCTTCGGTCAGATCCGGGACTTTTTCGGAAGTGTAGACGAGCACTTTATTGGCACGGGGCAGGAACGATTTGTCGACCACCATGTCAAAGCCCTTCTCGGCAGCGATCTGCTCGACCACTTTCTTCACGTCTTCCACAAGACGTTGTTCCATGGCCTGGCGAGCCTGGAGGACTTTTTCAGATCCCGCCCGGCGGGCTTCTTCCAGCTCGCGTAGCTTCCCAGTACGTTCAGCCACATAATTCTGCGCTTCGCTGAGAGCGCCGCGCCGCGCCTCTTCGCTGAGAGAGGTATCGTTTACTTTCTTTTCCAGCTCACCGAGCTTGTTGTTCAAGATGTTCAAGGCGGCGACCCGTTCGTCCACGGCGGCCCGTTCAGTGCCGGCAATCTCTTCGATGTTTTTGATTTCGGAGTTGGTCTTGTAGTATTTGTTGAGAGCGGCCTGGATATCAGCCACCGCAATCTTCAAATCCTGTGCGCCAGCGTCTGGCGCCGCCGCCAGCGCGAAGGCCGCGAGCAAAGAAAGAGAGACAATCTGAGGTAGTTTCATTTAGAGATAGGTTGCAGGTTTTGGAACTTCAGCCCGGCGAAGGCGACCGCCGCGACATATCATCCGAAACGACGCCCAACGACTCTGGGGAGCCTGAATTAAAAGCGACTCCATTAAATGCGCAACCTGAATCCGGCAAGGATTCAGGCGCGGAATCCGTCTGGCTTAGAATTGGTAGCCGAACGTGAAGTTGAAGCGTCCTCCGTCGTCGTTGAACTCGTCAGCTTCCAGCGGAATGGCGTAATCCAAGCGAACTGGAGCACCTCCGAGGATGAAGAGACGAACGCCGAAACCGAAGTCGGAATTGTAATCACCGAAGTCAAAGTCCCAGGAGTCTTCGTTCACGACACCGATGTCGTAGAACAAGGCACCGCGAACTTTGTCGCCGATGAGCGGGAAGGTGTATTCCACCACGGCATCAACACCCGTGCCGCCGCCCAGAGGCTCGCCGAATTCGTCCTTCGGACCCACGTCACGATAGTCGAAACCGCGCAGGTCGTTACTGCCACCGCGGAAGACGCGCTTGAAGATCGGAGCCGGATCGCCGTCCACGATGTCAATGTTACCACCGACCGTCAGGATGCCATCCAGAGGCAGGTTGAAATACTTCGCGGCGCTCGCGTTAACCCCGTAGGTGTCAACATCGCCACCCAAACCGGAGTAGTCCGCTCCCAAGGCGACGCGGTGACCGTTGCGAGGCAGGAAGAGGCTGTCGCGGGTGTCATAGACATAAGAGATCGCCAGATTGCTGTCGAAGAACTCACCCTCCTCGGAGCGGATTTCCTCGGAAGCGTCGTCTTCCACGTCGAAGATTTCATACATCTGCGGGCGGTATTCCACCCGCACGTAGGAGAACTCACCCACGGGCTTCCGGAGAGAAATGGCGCCGCCATACTGGCGCTGGTCATACTGGTCGCTCAGGAAGAGCAGGTCGCGGAAGAAGACTTCCCCACCGAGGGCGAGGCGCTGCCCCATGAACCAGGGTTCGGTAAGGCTCATCACGAAGTCGCGGCGTTCCGTGCCGTATTTCAGGCTCATGCGGAACTTCTGACCGGCGCCAGTCATGGACGGCCAGTTACCCAAGTCAAAGTTACCCTGGCTGACATCCACAAAGCCCACCAAGTTGTCGATGGAACTGAAGCCCGCGCCGAAGTTGATGGTGCCGGTCGGCTTCTCGGTCACGCGGATGTTCAAGTCTTTCACGTCCAGATAAGACGTGTCCACCGGCATAACATCCACACTGGAGAAGTAGTTCAGGTTGACCAGACGCTGACGGCTGGCGTCGATCCGCACGGTGTCGAACTCATCACCCGGATCGATGGCCAACTCGCGGCGAATGACTTCTTCCTTCGTCTTGTCGTTACCCGCGATATTGATGCGTCCGACGCTGAACCTGCGGCCTTCGGTCACGTCATAGATGACGTCCACCTGATTCGGGCCGGCGGCAATGAGCTGAGGCTCCACCGCGGCGTCAGCATAACCCTGGCTGCCGTATTGATCCTGGATCAACTGAAGATCGTCCTTCAGGAACTGGCCGGAGTAGGTTTGACCGCCCTGAATCTTCAGGTAGGGGCTGACTTCCGTGCCGATGTCCAGCACATTGATGCCGTTCACGCGGACGTCATTGACGGTCCACATTTGGCCTTCTTCGATGGTGATAATAAGGTCGACCTGCTCGTCGTCCACCCGCACGCGGCGGACATCCACCACTTGGGCGTTCAGGTAGCCATGGTTCTGGTAGTGGTCTTCAATCTTCTGAACGTCATTCTCGATGGTGGTCTGGTCGATTCGGCCCGCCTTGGAGAAAAGAGAAAAGACGCTCTTCTGCTTCTGATCCATCTGCTTGCGCAATTCACCAGAGTCGAAGACCGAGTTGCCGACGAATTCGATCTTGCGGAGCACCCCGCGGCCACCTTCGTCCATGGTGAAGATCAGATCGGAGTAGCCTTGTTTGTTAGGAGCGGACAAACGGTAATTGATCGTCGCTTCCGGATAGCCATTCTTCCGATAGAGATCGAGAACCTTGGTGCGTGCTTTCTGGATGTCTTCTTCGTTGATGGCGCCGCCTTCACTCAGGCTGGCTTCTTTTTTCAGCTTATCCGTGGGGAACACGGTATTGCCGGTGAACATCACCTGGCCGAGCAGGGAGCGGGTCTGCACCACCACAATGACGCGAACGCCACCACCGAGGGGCTCGGAAAGGATGCGGATATTTTCCACTTCCCCGCTGTTGTAAATACTCTTGATGTCCTCTTCGACGGCGCCGGGAGTGAAGGCGTCTCCCGTCTTCAGGGACATGTAAGAAAGAATGCGGTCTTCCGCCACGGTAGGCGCACCCACATATTGAACGTCAATATCTTTGACGATCTTTGCCTGGCCGACCTCTTGGGCGGAGGCGCAGTAGGACGACACCAAAAAGGCCGTTCCCACTCCCCAGGCACAGATGATTTGACGAATGTTCCGAAAAGCGGCCGAGACTAGATTCATGTGAAAATGGATCGCTGGATGTATGTTTAGAAATTTATCTGTAGCAAGAAGAATGGAACCGCTTCTTTTCGAAAATAAATAAGGTCGCGTCAAGGCGGAAATTTTCAACTACGAACTCCATGTATTTAACTTTGGTTAATCTTTGCAAGCGATGCACTCGTAAAGGGCCCCTGGTTGCGAAGTGAGCCCGATTAGCCGGTAAATTTGGTTTCTTTTATTACTTAGATATGTTAATGGTCTCACATTTAGGAAAAATTTTGTCGCATTTGGGTTTTCACTCGGTTTCCCATGCCCGCTACCGCGTCCAGCCCATCCTTTGTGCCAACCGGCACGCTTCCTGAGCCGCCGGCTAACTCTCCCGTGAACAGCCCGCGTATGTTCCAAGAGCCCGCAGACAGCGTGCCGGATGAGCTGGAAGTTTCGCTGCGCCCCCCAGGTTTCGAAGATTTCCGGGGCCAAGCCAAGGTCACGGAGAGGCTCATGCTGATGGTGGAAGCGGCCCGCCAGCGAAATGACGCCCTGGACCATGTGCTGCTGTGCGGCCCTCCCGGACTGGGGAAGACCACGCTGGCGCACATTCTGGCCCAGGCTTTCGGCAGCCACATTCACTGCACCAGCGGTCCGCAAATCGAAAAAGCGGGCGACCTGGCCGGCATCCTGACCAATCTGGAACGGGGCGATTTTCTTTTCATCGACGAAATCCACCGGCTGCACCCTTCCATTGAGGAATACCTCTACCCCGCGATGGAAGACTACCGGCTGGACATCATCATCGACCAAGGTCCCAGCGCGCGCTCCATCCAGATCAATCTGCCGAAGTTCTGCCTGGTGGGCGCGACCACGCGGGCGGGCATGCTGACGGCGCCACTGCGTTCCCGTTTCGGCATGACGAACCGGCTGGACTACTACAATGTGGAGGACCTCAGCCACATTATCGAGCGCTCCGCCGGTCTGCTGAACATCCCCATTGAGACGGGCGGCGCGCGGGAGATCGCTTCCCGCTCCCGTGGCACGCCCCGGATCGCGAACAACCTGCTGCGCTGGGTGCGCGACTACGCGCAGGTAAAGGCGGACAACATCATCACCCAGAAGGTCGCGGACGCGGCGCTGGCCATGTACGACATCGATCCCGATGGGCTGGAGGAGATGGACATCCGGCTGCTGGAGGCGCTGGTGTACAAGTTTTCCGGAGGCCCAGTGGGCCTGAACTCCCTGGCCGTGGCGGTGGGCGAAGACGAATCCACCATCGGGGAAGTCTACGAACCTTACCTGATCATGCAGGGCTTGATCAAACGCACCCCGCGGGGCCGCGTGGCCATGGCGGCGGCCTATGCCAAACTGGGAACGCAGCCCCCCGAAGATCTGCAAACCCGATTCCTGTGATGAAAGATTTCATCGAACACTTCGAACGATTTTTCGGCGCGCTACGCGATCCCGAATACGCGTTTCTGCTCCTGGAGCCGATCTTCATCTACGGGATCGGCATTGGCATCCTGGCGTTCGCGCTGGGATTCTTCGCCAAGGACAACCGCGTTCAGATAGCGGCTCTGGTCGTCCTGGTGGCGTCTGGCCTGTGCATTGTACCCTACCTGAGAGCACGGACCGAGGCGCAGGACCGGATTCAGAAGGTTTATCAATATAACGAGCCGGACCGCGCGACGGGCTTTGCCCAGACCACGCAAGACCGGGTGGAGCATAAGTGGATCTTTCTCTGGCTGGCGGGCATGGCCGGCGCGGCCATGCTGGTGGGTCCCCGCCGCAATCGTCTGGGACTGGGACTGGCCGGCGTGAGCGTGGCCCTAGGGTGCTGGGCCCTCAGCTTCAGTCTCTGGATGCACCTGAAGGAGTCCACGGTTTACCATGCCAACCTTCAGTCCAACGAGTCCCCCATCCAACGCAAGCTGAGCGCCCGAGACCGGGACGCGCCCGCCAAGGAACCTCCGCTCAAGGCGCGGCCGATTGTGCGCCCCCTGGACGTCAGCGCCACGCAGTAAAGCGGGTTCCCAGCCCGCTGGTTGAGGTCACTTCAGCGGGTTCTCGTACCACACCACGTTTTTCGACCGGTGGCCCGCCAGCAGGAGGTCCAGGTCCCCGTCGCCGTCCAGGTCGGTTGACCGGATATCGTAAGCCATTTGACCGGCGTCGATGAGGTGGAGCGCGAAGTTTCCCAAGCCGTCGTTCTCGTACCACATCACCCACTGGCTTTCTTTGCCACAAGTGGCGGCGTCCATGTCACCATCCCCATCCAGGTCGGAAACCGTCAGGCTATGAGGCCCCACGATCTCGGGCTGTATGTCATGCAAGACCCACTCCGGGCCCGGTCCTTCGAACCACAGCACACCCTGGCCATGACCCCGGGAGGCGATGAAGTCCATGACTCCATCTCCGTTCACGTCGGCGGGAAGGATGTTGGTGGCGCCTGCCTGACCCTCCGCGATGATTTCTTTTTCCCAGATTCCGGCGCCGCCGCCGCCCGGGTTCTTCCACCAGGCAAACCAGTTGCCGCCTTGGAACGGATCCCCCTTCGCGCCGCAGGCAATGTCGCCATCGCCGTCGCCATCCACATCGCCAAATCCGAAGTAGTGGCTGCCGCCGGGCGCATCTCCGGGCGCGAACACGTTCCGGAGCCAGGTTTTCGCCTCAAGCGGCCGGTCCGGCACCTGCTGCCAAGTAAGTGAATCGCCCAGGGGTCCCTCCGGCTCGAAATTGTTTACCAAAAGGTCTGGCTGACCATCCGCGTTTACATCCGCTTTCAGCAGACAATGGATGCCGTTCAGGTGGTCGTCCACGATGCGGTAGGTCCAGAGCCCTTCGATGTTTCCGCCCGGGTTTTCCAGCCAGAAGACCGGGCCCTTGGAGTTGGCGCCCAGGTAGTCGGGGTCTCCGTCGCCGTCCACATCAAAAGTTTCAACATGGATACACTGGGTATTGATCTTCGGATATACGTAAAGCGCATGCTCGTCTTTCCAGTCCGGCCCCGCAAAGAGCCGGACCTTGCCGCCATTGCTGGCGATGATGTCCATGTGGCCGTCTCCGGTGAAATCCGCCGCCACGGCAGTTTGGGTGGCGAAGCCATCCTGGATGACGTGCTTTTTCCAGGCGGGATCCGCCGCGGGCGGTTCCTGACCCTTGGCAACGATGGGCAGAAGGAAGAAGCCAGCGGCAAGGAAACTGATTGGGCGTGTCATGAGCGGGGGAAGTTTTGCTTTGCGGGGGAAGGTCTTTTCCAGTTAGTTCATGCACTGAAACCCTGCCTTTTGCCATGAAAACCCGAGCCTACACGCTGGCTAGTTTCGCCGGGCTGGCCTGCCTCCTCGGCGGAGCCAGTCTGGCCCAAGAACCATCAGCGCCGGAAGAGACCGCCTGCCTCTGGAAGATCGAGGACGAGGACAACACCATTTACCTGGCGGGCTCGGTTCACCTCCTCCGGCAGCAGGACTACCCTCTTCCGCCGGTGTTTGAGGAAGCTTATCAAGATAGCCGGAAGCTTTATTTCGAGATCGATCTGAACGACGCGATGGCCCTGAGCAACGTCCAGACCATGCTGGAGATGGCGGGCTACCCCGAGGGAGATCACATCAAGAATCACCTCAGCGAAGAAACCTACGCCAAGCTTCAGGACTACCTGAAAAGCCGCGGCTTGAGCGGGCCAGTTTTCGACCGGATGAAGCCGGGGCTCATGGCCATGAACATCAGTAGCCTGGAAGCGCTGCGGATGGGCGCCCTGCCCCACCTGGGGCTGGACATGAAGTACCATGGCCGGGCCGTGGCGGACGGGAAGCCGACCGGCGCGCTGGAGACCATGGAGTTTCAGCTAAAGCTCTTCGACAAACTACCGGCGGAAAAGCAGGAGGAAATCTTGGCCATGACGCTGGAGACCGTGGAGAAGCTGCCGGAAATTCTGGGCGAAATGATCAGCGCCTGGAAACAAGGGGACGCCGCCACTCTGGACAAACTGGTCAACGAAGACTTCGAGGAGGCCCCTGAACTGGCGAAAATCCTCCTCTTCGACCGGAACGCCAGCTGGATCCCCGAGATTGAGAAAGCCATTCAGGGCAAGAAGAACATGATGTTCGTCGTGGGCGCCGGGCATCTGGTGGGAGAGAAGAGCGTCGTCGATCTCCTGCGGAAAAAGGGCTACTCAGTGGAGCAGATGACCTATGCGCCGGAGGCGGGCGCAAACTGATCTCTGAATCCACGGCGGCCTCAAATGGCCGCATTCGGAACGCAAGCGGGCAAATTTCTTTGCACTGGCTGTCGTGCGGCCCCTATATATTGCCGCCATGTCCGCAGCTCCTTCCGAGGGGGAAACCCCGTTGAAATTAATGGCCGCAAACCGCGGCGAAATCGCCATTCGCATCTTCCGCGCCGCCACGGAGCTGGGCCTGCGAACCGTCGCCATCTACGCGGATGAAGACCGGTTCTCCCGGCACCGTTTCAAAGCGGACGAAGCCTATCAATTGCGGAAGGAAAAGGGCGCCGTGGGCGCTTACCTTGACATAGAGGGTATCGTCGCCCTGGCTGTCGAGAAGGGCATCCAACTGATCCATCCGGGCTACGGCTTTCTTTCGGAGAATCCTGACTTTGCCAAAGCCTGTGCGGACGCCGGCATTATTTTCGTGGGTCCCTCGCCCCACCTCCTGCAACAGATGGGGGACAAGGTCGCGGCGCGAGCCATGGCCCATAAAGTGAGCGTGCCCACCCTGCCCGGCACGGAAGACCCGGTGTCCGACCCGGTGGAAGCGCTGAAGATCGCGAAGGAAATTGGCTTTCCCCTCATCATCAAGGCGGCCTTTGGCGGCGGCGGCCGCGGGATGCGGGTGGTCTACAAGGAATCCGAACTGGAAACCAAGCTCCTCGAGGCCCAGGGCGAAGCGGAACGGGCCTTCGGCAACTCCGCCGTCTTCCTGGAACGTTTCATCGCCCGCGCCAAACACCTGGAAGTCCAGGTCCTGGGCGACAACCACGGCAACGTGGTGCACCTGCACGAACGCGACTGCTCGGTGCAACGCCGCTACCAGAAGGTCATCGAGATCGCGCCCTCCGTGGACCTGGACGAAATGGTGCGCACGGAACTCTGCGCCGCCGCGGTGCGCCTGGCTCGCGAAATCAAGTACAACAACGCGGGTACCGTGGAGTTCCTCTATGACATGGACGCGAACGAGTGGTTCTTCATTGAGATGAACCCCCGCATCCAGGTGGAGCACACGGTCACGGAGTGCATTACGGGCGTGGACTTAGTACGTTCCCAGGTCCTGATTGCCCAGGGTCACAAGCTGCACGACGCGGATGTGGACATTCCTCCGCAGGACGAGATTCCCCGGAACGGCTACGCGGTGCAGTGCCGCATTACCACGGAAGACCCGGAGAGAGGTTTCGCTCCAGACTACGGCCGCATTTTGAACTACCGCTCCGCCGCCGGCTTCGGCATCCGCCTGGATGCGGGCGCTGGCGACGCGGGCAGCGTCATCACACCATTCTACGACTCCATGCTGGTGAAGCTGACGGCCTTTGGCTCCCGCTTCGACATCGCGCTGAAACGCATGAACCGCGCCCTGCGGGAGTTCCGCATCCGGGGGGTGAAGACGAACATCCCCTTCCTGGAGAACGTGGTGGCGGACCCAGTCTTTCAATCCGGCGGCGCGACCACGAAGCTAATCGATGACAATCCGGACCTGCTGAAGTACAAGGCCCGGCGGGACCGTGCCACCAAGCTGCTGGCCTACCTGAGCGACGTATCGGTAAACGGCAACCCGCACACCAAGGGTTTCCGGCTGACTGAGGCCATTCCTCCGGCGCGCCTGCCGCACACGGACCCGAAGTCCGAACGGCAGAAAGGTTCCCGCGACCTGCTTCTGGAGTTGGGACCGGAGAAGTTTGCCCAGTGGATCCTGGAGCAAAAGCCGCTGCTGATCACGGACACCACCCTGCGCGACGCGCACCAGAGCCTGATCGCCACCCGTATGCGCACGCAGGACATGATGATGGTGGCGGACGCTATTTCTCACGAAACTCCGAGGCTTTTCAGTCTGGAGATGTGGGGCGGCGCCACCTTTGACACCGCGATGCGCTTCCTCTGTGAAGATCCCTGGCTGCGCCTGCGCAAGCTGCGGGAAAAGATCCCGAACATCTGTTTCCAGATGCTCTTCCGCGGCTCCAACGCGGTGGGCTACTCCAACTACCCTGACAACGTGGTGGCGGGCTTCGTCAAACACGCGGCGGATTCCGGGATGGATATTTTCCGCATTTTCGACTCCCTGAACTACCTGCCGAACATGAAGGTGGCCATGGAAGCAGTGCGCGACCACGGCAAGGCCATCTGCGAAGCGGCGATCTGTTACACGGGAAATATTCTGGACCCTGAACGGGACAAGTACTCCCTGGAATACTACGTCTCCAAGGCGAAGGAACTGGAACGGATGGGCGCCCACATCCTGGCCATCAAGGACATGGCGGGCCTCTGCCGTCCTTTCGCCGCGCACAAGCTGGTCGCCACGTTGAAAAATGAGATCGGCATTCCGATTCACTTCCACACCCACGACAGCTCCGGCCTGAACGCGGCCTCGGTCCTCCAAGCCTGCGAAGCGGGCGTGGATATCGCGGACCTGGCCATTTCCTCCATGTCGGGATCGACCAGCCAGCCGAACCTGAACTCCGTGGTGGCGGCGCTGCAAGGGAACGAGCGCGACACGGGCCTGAACCTTGCGGCCTTGAACGAGTTTTCCGACTACTGGGAACACGTCTTGGGATTCTACAAACCCTTCGACACCGCGCCGCGCGCGGGAACGGCGGAAGTGTACGAACACGAGATGCCCGGCGGGCAGTTCACGAACCTGAAGGAACAGGCCAACGCCATGGGCCTGGGCCAGCGGTGGCCGGAGATCGCCCAGTGCTACGCGGAGGTGAACAAGCTTTTTGGCGACATCATCAAGGTGACCCCCAGTTCCAAGGTGGTGGGCGACATGGCGATGTTCCTCATTACCCGGGGTATTAAGCCGGAGGAAGTAAAGACCATGGCGCCAGGCTCGCTGGACTTCCCGGAATCGGTCATCGACATGCTGGCCGGTGGCCTGGGTCAGCCGGACGGCGGCTGGCCCGCGGACGTGCAGAAAGCGGTGCTGGGCAATCGCCCCGCCACCACGAAACGGCCCGGAGAACTGGCCGCCCCGATGGACCTGGAGCAGACCCGCGCCAATCTGACGAAAGAATTAGGACGCCCAGCAACGGACGACGACCTGTTTAGCCACCTGATGTATCCCCAGGTCTTCACGGGCTTCCAGGATTTCCTCAAGAAGTACGACGACCTTTCCGGCCTGCCGACCACGGCGTTTTTCTACGGCCTCCAGGTGAATGAAGAAATCTCCGTGGAGATCGCGCCGGGGAAAACGCTCTTCGTGAAGCTCATCTCCATCGGCGATGCGGACGTGGAGGGCCGCCGCACGGTCTTCTACGAACTGAACGGCATGCCGCGCGAATCCCAGGTGGTGGACAAATCTCTGAAGGTAGAGGTGAAAGCCCGCCTCAAGGGCGACTCTAACAATCCTCTCCAAGCCTGCGCCCCCATGCCCGGCATGGTCAGCGAAGTAAACGTGACCGCGGGAAAGAAGGTGGAGGAAGGCGAAAAACTCGTCACCCTGGAAGCGATGAAGATGCTCACCTCCATCAGCGCCCAACAGTCCGGCACGGTGAAGGAGATTCTGGTCGCAAAAGGCGACACGGTTTCGACGGACGACCTGCTGGTGGTGCTGGAGTAGTTTGTCAGGATCTATCGACGAGCGGGAACCGGCCGATCTGGCGGGCCCCGCTAAAGTCTGTGGAGAGCCGGTTGAGCAGGCGGGGGCTCAGGTTTCCGCCTATCCCTCCGGTTAGGGCTTGCTCCGTGCCTCCGGGTTGCGGAAAATCATGCCACCCATGGACCTAGCCGAATATCGACGCCGATTCACGGAGGATGATTCTCCGGGGAAAGACGCCATCCAGTCCCATCTCCGGGAACTCTACCCCGGACAAACGCCGAAGGACTGGTTCACCTTACACAAATGGATGATGGGAGGGCCGGACCCTCTGGACGCCTTTGAAGCTTTCGAGTGTAGAGACGGCGGGAGAGATCACCTCCACTTTGTCACTTATGGTTACACAGAGCTCGACTACAACGAAGAGGCCGTCGGAGACGAGGTAAGTGGCTACGGATTTGAAATGACCTTCCGTCTCGCGGTCGATCTGCCAACCGGCGAGGAGTTTGTCTGGGTGTGCGGCCTGATGCAAAACCTGGCTCGCTACGTGTTCCAGACTGGAAACGTGTTCAAGAATTACAGCGTCATGCCTGCTAACGGGCCTATCTTGCTGGAGTCCGGCACCGCCCTGGTTGGCCTCGCTTTTCTGGATGATCCGGTCCTGAAGCCCGCGGATACCCCACACGGTAAAGTGAAGTTCATCCAGGCATTCGGTGTGACTCAAAGCGAAATCGACACCATGGATCCCAGATCCAGAGAACCCGCCAAAGAAACCATCGAACGCCACCGGAAGACCAATCCGCTGCTGATCACCGATCTGGACCGGCCGGACAGCATGTAGGCGGTACTACTGTCCGAGACAAGAGATCCACAGGCCATCAATTTTCTCTCCCCACTCTGAGTGACAGCTTACCGGTAGGTGAGGACGAGAATCGAGGCCATCCGCCTCATCTGGACGGACTTCAGCAGAGTGACGACAGTATACCGGCTTCCGGGAAATGCATGTCCGCCAAGCTATTTCGCAGCCGCCGACGATGGATGAGCTGGGTCGCAGAAACCTCCTTCCCAATCCAGCCGCCCAATGCCTTCATGAACCTCACCAACCCACCATTTCCAAAATCTTGCGCCTTTTGCGCTTTTTCGCGGCCATTCAAAAACAGACTCTGCATCCAACATCGCCTCCTACTCCCCATACACCGGCGGCTGCCAGTCTTTCGGGAGCTTACCTTGTGGCTTCACGCCTTTGGAGCCGATGGGAATGGGATAATCCTCCGGTTTCAACAACGGCAGATCATCCGGCAAGTGTTTGATCTTGAAATCCTTGAACTGGATCTTCATGGCCGGGCCCACATGAACCTGTACGGCTAAGACGCCGTCCAAGGAGCGGCCGGCTTCGTCGAAATCAATGAGGTCAGCCGTCTGGTGGCCGTCGATCCAGTGCTGGTGATGGTTCCCCTCCACCAGCACGCGGTAGTCGTGCCATTCGTCCGGGGCGAACTCTTTCACTTCCATGTTGCCCACGATCCACGGTTGCCCTTTGGGGTCCACGATCACTTTTTCGCCGGTGTGGGAGAGGATGCGGCGGCCTTTCTCTTCATACAGCATGCCGTTGTATTCCGGCACGTTCGCGACCACGTCGCACTGGTAGCCGCTGACGACGTCCAGACCCAGGTCCGGACGCATCTGGCCGCGGTACTGGAGGCCGCTGTTCCCGCCGGGCGTGACTTTCACTTTCACCTGGAGATCGAAGTTCCGAATGGTGGCGCCTTTCCAACTGAGGAAGCGGTTCATCTTCAGCGTGCCGTCCGTCACGCCGGTGATGGCGCCGTCTTCCACCGACCAGTAGGCATCGTCTCCCGACCAGCCGCTCAGGTTCTTCCCGTTGAAGAGGTTTACAAAGCCGTCTTTGCCCGGCCTGACCGTCACCGTGGCGGCGATCTCCGGATGGGGATCGGTGGACGGGGAGAACTCGCCCTTCATGGGCGGCAGCTCACCACCCAGCTCGGCGACGCGTTTCTTCGTGCGGTCGCGGAAATTAGCTAACGTATCTTTGTAAGCAGGATCGTCCGCCAGATTGGTGAGTTCGTCAGGATCTTCCTGGAGATCGTAGAGAAACTCGTAATCGTCATCGAAGTAACGCGCATACTTGTAGCGCTCCGTGCGCAGGCCTTCCCAGGAGGGGATGCGGTTCCGCACGGCGAAGTGCTCGTGGAAGGTTTCCGTCCGCCAATCGTCCGGTTTTCCCTTGGCCACCACCGGCGCCAGGCTGTTGCCCTGGTAGGTGCCCGGAATGGTCACCCCTGCCCAGTCCAGGAAGGTGGCGGGCAGGTCCACATTCAGCGCCGGCGCATCCGTAGTCTTGCCTCGCGCATCCTCCGGCAGGCGCGGATCATAGACGATCAGCGGCACGCGGATGGATTCCTCGAAGTGCGACCACTTGCCCGCCAGCCCGCGGTTGGCCATCTCGTAGCCGTTGTCCGCCGAGTAAACGATGATGGTGTTGTCCGCCAGCCCGGCTTCCTCCAGCGCTACGCGGAAGCGGCCAATGGCGCTATCGATCCCGCTGACCATCCGCAGGTAGGCGCGCATATTGGTTTGGTATTTCTCCGGCGTGTTCCACCGCCAGAAGTAGCGCTCCCGCGTGATGGAGTTCTGGAAGAACGAAGGCAGCGCCTCAAAGGTAGCGGGATCGTCCAGCTTGGGCCGGTACATCTCCATCTCGTCATACAGGCCGTTCGAGGACTGCGGCCACGCAAAGCTCCCGATGCCAGGCCGGCGGTCGCTGTCTTCCGCGTGGCAGGCATTGAACCACAGATTCAAAGAGAACGGTTTGTCCTTCGGCTGCGCCTTGAGGAACTCGATGCCCTTGTCCACGATCAGGTCCGTCTCGTGGCGCAGGGTCCCGTCCGGTATTTTCTTGAAATAAGGGTTTCGGAAGATGGCCTCATACTCGTCGAAATGATCCTCCGGCTGATACTCCTTCGGCGCCTTCATGTGCCACTTCCCAAAGAACCCCGTCCGGTAGCCTGCCTCCTCCCGCAGGTGGTCTGGATACAGCGTTTCCACTGCCTCCGCCGTGGCCTTTTCCGGATCGTCCAGATTTCCATAGCTCCGCCCATACAGCCCCGAAAGAATCGTCGTCCGGCTCACCCAGCAAATCGGCTGGCTCACGAACATGTTCTCAAACCGCACCCCAGTGGCCGCCAGTTCGTCAATGTTCGGCGTCCGCGCCACGGCATTCCCATAGCACCCCAGCACGCTGGAAGTCTGATCGTCCGCGAAGAAAAAGACGATATTTGGGGGCTGCTTCTGGGCTGGGTCTTCGTTTTTGTCCGCGCCCTGGGCAGAGGCAGGACCGAACGAACCGTTGAGCCAGGTGAAAGAGACGAGGAGGCAGGTAATGAAGAGGGTCAGGCGGGTTTTCATGATCTGATCTGGGGTCTTACCCTTAGCGCAGACTGGCGATTGGCTCAAGACGTTCGGGGAAACGCGATCACGCCCGCGCAAATCCGAATCATTCGGCGCTTCCACATTCCAATTTCGAGGCGTTGAAAGCTTCTCTGCTACATCGCCAGCGTGTAAAGATTGGGATTCTAAGACACCTCAATGAGAAAACTTCTTGGACTCATTCTTCTCTTTTTTGCCTTTGCGGAAGCCTTAGCGCAATACGCCCTGTGTCTTACTATCCGCGATCACGAATCGAACATTTCCGAATTGGCCACAAGCAATCCCGACCGCATTCCTACCCTCCTCTACTTTGCCTTCGGACTCCTTTTGTTTCTTTGCTTTCTCCTCGGAGCGGTCTGGTGTTTTCGAAAACGCTCGTCCCCTATCAAGACCTATAGAGAATAACCAATTTACTGACAATCCAACCATGCTGAAACGAATGCTCATTCCGCCTTTGATCCCGGCCGGACTAATCATCCTACTGTGCGGATGGGTTTTCGTCTCTGAGAGTCTCGGCCCGCCAAGAATCATCAACGGCCAGATCGACGACGCTCCGCTACGCGCGAGCCTGTTTCTTCTCACGGCCTGCCCGCATTTCTATTTGGGCTTCGCCATCCTCAATCTTTTAGACGGTGTCTTGGACCGAAAGCCCTTTTGGGTTTCCGCCGTTTGGAGCATGATCATATTTTCGGGGTTGGCGTTTCTTCTTTTCCGGATGTTCTTTGTTCCGAACGAGGGGTTCGCTTTTTGGTCTGCACTGTTCGCAGGAACTGGAGCGGGCGCCGCAATCTTGATTCCTATGTCCGTCACGCGCCGATTGCTGCGTTTGCGAAGCTGAGCATTTCGAGCAGACAAGAATCACGATATTCCTTGGGAATTTTACCCCTTCGACTATGAAGGTCCTGAACAACCTGAATCTGACCCTCACACTTTCGAATGCCTGACCGCCCACCCAGTCCCACTCTGGTCGAGGGCGTGCTTTGGATCGTGACGAAACCGGTCGGGTTTGTGCAGTATGACTTCAGCTTTGAGGATCAGTTTCAGTGCACGCACCCCTATCAGATCGATAGGGAGATCACGGCCATTGCGAGATTGGGGAGCGCGCCGGACTACCCGGCCCGCTATGCGGAAATGGCGGAGTGGGGCATCCGGCTGATCCATACCCCGGAACAATACCAGAGAAGCAGTTTGCTGCCGCATTGGTATCCGCTCATAAAAGAACTCACTCCGCGAAGCCGGTGGTATGACATACTTCCCACCGCCGAGGCGATTCTTTCCGAATTTGAACTGCCGGTTTTCATCAAGGGCGAGCGTCAAACTAACAAACACTCCCGCAGCCAGAGCATCATCGAAACGCAAGACGAACTGAACCGGCTTCTAGACGAGTGGTCATCCGAGACCATTCTCTGGTGGCAACGCCTGGTATGCCGGGAGTTTGTGCCTCTGTGTCCCGTCTCGACCGATCACGGTTCAGGCATTCCGAAGAGTTACGAATTCCGCACTTTCTGGTTTCACGGCCAACTCATGGGCGCAGGCCGCTACTGGATCGCGGAACAGTATTCCATTTTGCCCAATGAATTGTCAGAAGTTGAGGAGATTGGCAAAGCCATCACCGATAAGTTGAACGTGCCTTTCCTCGTCATCGACTTCGCCAAAACGAGCAACGGCCACTGGATTGTCATCGAATGCAATGATGGTCAGGACTCCGGGTATGCGGGCGTGAACGCCCGGGAAATGTGGCGGAAGGTGATTTCTATCCTTCGCAAGGAAAACGACGAGCCCCGCCCAAAGCTGTTCGATTGAAGTTGATTTTTTCCGCTGGCTCTCCGCGGAATGAACAAGCGGTTCAAGGGGATCAGCGATCGATACGGACTGAAAGGATTGATCTTTGAATCGAATTAGTCATGGTAAGCCTGATCCGTTGACATCCCTTTCTTCGACCGTTTCTCCCTGCATCTTTTTAGAATGAGAGTCCTTTTAAAAATCGTTTTCGGATTCTGCATCGTGATGGTTATCGCCTGGGCTGCCATCACTCTCTACCAGCGGGATGCTTCCGATCCCCTTGTCGAAAGCATCGAGGCCATCTGCGGACTGATACTGAGTCTTTCCTCCGTGGTGCTCTATATCTATCGGACCGCGAAAAGAGACAGAAAACACCGCGAGGCGTGGGACGAAGCAGTGGAGTCTTTACCATTCGACAAATTAAAATACCACGCAGCCGAAGACCTGTGCTCAGAATTGGGGATCGACCCATCAGACGCGGACCGGCATCTTTTCGACGACCTCAATGTTCCCAAAGGGATTGTGATCACGGCTTTGGACAACCTGGGGCTCGACTACCACCTGGATATCTCAGGCTCTGATGTCGATCATTTCGAAACTTTGAACGATATTCTGAAATATTTGGTTTCGTTGCGCCCAGATCCGGATATCAGATCCTAGGCGATCTGAGCAGACTACAGGGCGGCTGTATTACCTTTCCTTGTCTTCGAATTCAACAATAGTCAGGATTCTGGTGTGCTGTCACAAATGAGAGCCAGATGTGGCTGAAAGACTGACTGGCTGCCGAGGTTCTATCGGAAGAAAATACACTCGCCGGCCCGGTACAAACGGGCGGCCGGATTGTAATTCACTCAATGCCCATGGCGCTTCAACATGAAGACATTCGTCCTTTCCTGAGGGGCACCTTTGAGAACGATGCCTTCTTTTCGAAACTCCAAAGCAGAGTGGCCAATTCCTCGCGAGGAACTGATCGAACGGCGCAACCAGTTTGACCGCGTTCAGTTGCGACTCCTCAGGAGTCTATTGGTACCTATTACGGGGCTGGCAATTGCCGGCTCAATCGGAATTCCCTTGTTGGTGCGCTCTGGGCAGTTCCCCGAATCGTTCAAAAGCATTTGGCAGATCGTTCTATTCAGCCTTGTGCTTCTGGTAAACTTCCTTGTCTGTTGGCATTTCCCGAGAAAATGGCTTGGGTCTTTTGACCTCCTTTGTCCGTCGTGTTCGAAAGAACTGAAAGACGAATTCATGAGCACAGCAGTCACCACGGGCCGCTGCGGAAACTGCGCCACCTTGCTGGTCTCCGATCATTCCGCTGTTCAGTCAGACAGCGACGCATGGTCAGATCCGTTCAAACCTATGGATACCCTGAAACACACTCAAGCCCACTGGCCCGTTCCCTTAAGAGAACTGATTGAACGGCGGGATCAACGAGCGCAATTTGAAAACCTCCGGGTCTGGTTTCTATTGGCTCTTTTCTGCGGAACCTTAATATCCCTAATGCCCGTGGCCGATTGGTTGGACGAAAAAGTCGAGTCTCTTCCTCTTTGGGCTCACGCCGCCACTTTCCTGGCCTTCTCGTGTATTTGGATCTTACCTTTTTTGGCAATCATTCGCTCCACCAGAAACCGGTACCGGAGCTTTGGTCTCGTGTGTCCCTCGTGTTCAAAACTTTTGATGAACAATCTCATCACGCTGACCGTTGCCACGGGCCATTGCGGAAATTGCGGCACTCAGTTGGTTTCAGACCATCCGTCCAAGTTCCAAGGGCCATAGGATATGGCCGGCACTCATCCAGACTTGACTCCGCCGCGGCAGACTTTTTCTCTCAAACTCCGCTACTCGCCGTGGAACCACTGGTTTTAACTAAGATGAAAGTCCAAATCTCTTTCCTATCCTTCGTCTTCTTATTGGCGTTCGGGAGCGGTTCAGTCCACGCTCAATCGCGATCGCCTCAGCTCGAACGGCTCTTGAAGGCGGATACAAATGAAGACGGCAAGATTTCCTCCGAAGAAGCGCCCGCGCGGATGAAGCAGAATTTCGCGCGGCTGGATTCCAATGGCGACGGTTTTCTGGACCAGACCGAACTGGAAGCGCTGGCGGAGCGGATGAGTTCCCGCACCGGCAACAGCCAGAACAACAACTCGGGAGGCGGCCGCGCCGCCGGTCCCGTGCCGGAAGGCGTGACGGTAAAAAAAGACATTGCTTACCGGGAGGGGAACCCGATGTGGGTGCTGGACCTCTATCTGCCAGAGGGCGCGGCGCCCGAAGGCGGCCGGCCGGGGCTGGTCGTGGTTCACGGCGGTGGTTGGAAAAATGGAGACAAGGCGGGCGGCATGTGGTCCTCCATCCCGGCGGGGTATGCGGCAAAAGGGTATGTGGCCATCGGCGTGAATTACCGGATGTATCCCGAGGTAGGGATGCTGGACTGCATCGCGGACGTGAAGTGCGCGGTGCGCTGGCTGCGGGCGCACGCTGAGGAGTATGGGCTGGACTCGGACCGCATCGGCGCCTACGGAAACTCGGCGGGCGCGCACCTGGTTTCCATCCTGGGATTGACTAGCAAGGAAGCCGGACTGGAAGGCGACGGTCCCTATAAAGACGTTTCCAGCCAGGTGCAGGCGGTCTGCGCCTCGGCCACACCAGCGGATTTCATCCACTGGAGTTCGAACCAGCCCGCGAGCATCCCGGCCCTAACCCAAGGCGGTGGCGAGATGGAAGAGAATGCGAAGAAAGCCTCTCCAGTAACCTATGTCTCCAAGGATGCGCCTCCTTTCCTCCTGGTTCACGCCAAGGACGACCGGACGGTTCCCTATCAGCAGGGACGCGACCTCAGCGAAAAGCTGAAAGCCGCCGGTGCCGACGTCACCCTCATGAGCTATGACGACGGCGGACACGGCGTTTTTGGGGCGAAACAAAAAGAAACACACCCCGCCATGGCGGAGTTCTTTGATCGCGTTCTAAGAAAAAAGTAGCTCCCCGTCCCTATGCGAGAGCCGGGAATCCTGGCTTTATGAGATGGAGTCATACTTCCATCTCATAAAGAATGTCCCCATCATCCAGCGTGCCGATCTTCGTAAAACCAAATTTCTGATAGACCCGCGCGGCGCCATCGTTCTTGGGGTGGTGCATGGTCCGCAGCCGTTTTCCGCCCAGGGTTCTGACTTCTTCTAACAAAGCCTCCAGCGCGGCGATCCCAAGCCCACGGTTCTGGTAGCGCTTATCGATCATGAAGCGGAACAACCAGTAAAGTTCCAAGTCGTCTTCCGGCTCGTCTTCGTGACAAAAGCACAGCATGCCCACCAGAGTATCCCCTTCATAGATGGCCCGAGGGCGGTGGATGGTTTCAAACTTTGATTGGGCAATGGTGTAGACATTGGGCGCGAGAAAGCCCTCCTGCGCGGGGTGCAGTTCCAGCTTGGCACAGTCCCGCCAGTTTTCTCTATCAACCGCTCTCAGCTGGACCATCGTGACCTAATGAAGAACATTCCTTTGAAAGGGTCCACTCGATAAATCTAGCGCTTCCTCCGGGCCGGGTCTCTCAGTTCGCTCGGCTTGGCGGCCGTTAATTTTCCTTTTCTGGCGAGGCTACCCTTTTTAATATGGAGACGCTTCTTCCCACTCGGGACACAATGCTTCTCGTCAGCCCATCCAAGCCCATGACGCCGAACTACCCTCCTCCGGAACTGAAGGGTTTTCACAACCGGAACATGCTCCACGCTTTCCTTACCTTTCTGGTGCCGATCATTGCCGGCAGCTGGGCTTATTATCGTCAGGAAGCCTACTTGGCGAGTGATGCCCTACAGAACTGTCTGGCTGTTGTCTTCATTATTGGCGCTGTCTGGTTCGTGCTGACCATTCTCTACAACGCCTTGGTGGCCACACCGAAGTGCCCTCATTGCCATCGGAGAATGAAGCAAACCGAGACGATCAACCTCACTAAAAAGGCCGCTCTGAACCTGCAAGCCACGACTCCTTGGCAAATCGTGGAATGCCACCATTGCGATCTGCACTACAGGGTTCCCTCGCTTAAGGTGAGAACCTGAACTCCAGGAAGGGTATCCTTTCGGTCCAACAGGGAAGGACGCTGCCATTTCCCTACGGTATCATTCCGTAAAAAACCTCCTCCTTTCCAATGCCCCATCACAATATGATCGCTCTCCCTCGTATTGGGTACCTCAGCCTCCTATTGGCAGCCGCAATCCCAACCATCGCGAGCGCGGGCATCACTGCTCCTGAAGATCCTTCGGTCGATCACATTGACTACGATGCGCCAGAAAAGTATCTCGCGATCAAGGACACTCTCGGCACCGATTCACGCATCAGCTCTCTCGCGGCGGATCTAAGGAATGACGGCTCAGACCTCGTCACCATCCAGAACGTGCTCGATTGGATGGACCAAAATCTCGAATACAAAGGCGACGCCGCCTATGCCTGGAGAAATTTCGATACCGTGCTGGATGAGCAGTGCTATGGCGGCTGTGCCGACCAGGGCATCTTCTGCGGGGTGCTACTGAAAGCGGCGGGCATTCCCACGATCTGGGTGAAAACGATGGATGTCGCCTGGATTCATGCCTTCAAGGAAAACCGCTCCTTTTCGGCTTGGTCCGGCCATGTGTTCCTGGAGGTGTATGTGGAGGGCCAGTGGGCACTGCTCGACCCCGGCGGGAGAATGCTCTACCAAGACTATTCTCCCCAGGCGCGCATCTTGCCGGGAAACCGGTTTGCTTACCATAAGGGGGATGATCCGAAAGCGATGATCATGTCACTTCAGTGGGAAGAGTGGAAGGAACAGACCACGGAGTATTTTTCCAAACTGGAAGACTCCCTCCTGCCCGTGGACACGGCAACAGGTACTTTCCTGGTGGCGAACCAGGCCTTTGTGGCGGGAAACTCTCCCTACTATGAAAAATTGACCTCTCTGGCGCATGAGAACGGCTTCCGCGTCCGCTACTCCTTCAATGGGGACTATGACCGCTTCCTGCCCATGGCGAAGGGTCACCTCTTCTTGGTGGAGACTCACAACGGTCAGCCAGTCGTGCCCTTGGGATTTCTTGAGAAATACTTCCCACATTCCCTGGATGGACTCGACCACCCGAACGGCACGATTACCCTGGAAGATGGGACAACGGTCGTGTTCTTCGACGTTGACGATCCCGCGTCCCGCCTTGTCATCACGGCAAAGAATTGACCGCCGAAGCCGTTCATCTCATGTCCCCGCCGATTACTCGAATCGCTCTGTATGTCAGAGACATGCCCAAGATCTCGGCTTTCTATCAAAAGCACTTCGGCTTTCAGCCTTCAGACATGGATACGGAGGACAAGATCACGCTACGCTCCCCCGCCGGTGGTTGTTCCCTGGTGTTGTTGCAGGCCAGCAAGGGCCACCGCATTGGACAGTCCTGCGTGAAGATCGTGTTCGACGTGGACGACATTGCCGCCTTCAAGAAGGCGAAAGAGGCAGAGGGTCTGAAGTTCGGGGTTATCCACAAAGGCCCCGGCTACGAATTTTCAAACGCCCGCGACCCGGCAAAGAACCTCATCCAGATTTCCAATGGCTACCTTCTTGAGTGAAAATCTGATGGACGGGGCTTGGAATAAGCTGCCGCATATCGGGCGATCCCAATGCTGGCACACGATACCGCACCACCGCCTTCCCCAACCATGACTCCCATCCAAGGCTATCACCTCATCACTCCGGATGACCTTCACTGGCGGCCGTCCAATCTCATGCACATTCCCAATGCCGACTTCCTGGAGCGCACGGGCAGCCAGATCCTGGGCGCGAGGCTCTGGCGATTTCCGCCCATGAGCGCCAATACCTGGCACAAGCACGTAAAGGCGGAAGAGTTCTATTTTGTCATCGAAGGCACCGGCCGCATTCGCATTGGCGACGAAACTGTGACCGTTCCCCAGTATGGGGCCGTTCTGGTTGGCCCGGACCAGATGCGCCAAATCTTTAACGACACGGAAGAGGAGGTCCTGTGGCTGATTGTCGCCGCCCCGGACGCGGAGCTGGAGGAAGGGCAGCCCATGGACATGAAACTCTTCTGGCCGGTGGACCCAACGCAGCTACCCAGGGAGCTGGACGGTGTCACCTGGCCGCCAAAGGAATCCGGCTGAAATTCGCTTTTCTCTCCACACCCGTGGTTCCCCTTAGGTACCGTCATCAGGGCCCAACCTTGCATTGACTCTCCCGCGCCGCTTCGCCAGCATATCATTCATGCCCCCTACAAAAGCTCCTGTCATGAACCCTATTAGGCGATCTCTCGGCATCTCATTGTTGGGGGTGCTGGTCTTATTTTACCCCGCCATAACCTCCACCTTCGCCGGCGACAACGAAGCAAAAACGAGCGCGGACGGGGCTTGGGTCTCCCTGTTCAACGGCAAGGATCTCACCGGCTGGCACAAGCAATCCGAGCCCTGGATTCACGGAGACGGCGGGCACTGGGATGTCGCGGAGGATGGCGTGCTTTTTGGGGAACAGGGCCCTCCAGGCTCAGGAAATGGAGGGCTCCTATTGACAGACGAAAGCTATTCTGAGTTCGAACTCGAACTCTCTCTCCACCCGGATTGGGGGCCGGACAGCGGGGTGTTTATCCGGACGAACGAACGGGGGGAAGGCTGGCAGATTTACGTGGATCACCACGATCACGGAAACGTGGGGCACATCCGCCTGGAGACGAAAGCCTACAGCGTGCCCTTCCGGCCGTTTGGGTTTTCGCGCCAGGATCCGGATAAGCCGGATTCCCTGGAGATGGCCCCGGACAGCCGGACGAAGGACTGGCCGGAAGGGGTTTACGAAGAAACCTGCACGCCGGAGGAGTGGCTCGCCGTCTGGAAACCGGACGACTGGAACCGTATGAAAATCCGCTGCACGGGTAAGGGAAAATTTCCCATTTTTGAAGTCTGGATCAACGGCCTGAAAGTCTGCCGCCTGAACACCGCCACCACACCGCACCCCGGATTCGATAAAGAAAAAGCCACCGCCGTGGTGGAAGAAACCGGCGCCATCGGCCTCCAGGTGCACGGCGGCCATAAAAGCTGGCCGGAAGACGCCCGCGTGTATTGGAAGGACTTGCGCGTGCGGCGGCTTCCCTCTTCCTAAGAAAAATCAGACTACAGTCAGATTCCTCTAAAACATTCGCATCTGACCGCCGCTTTCGCCCTCTCCCAGAGGCACGAACCGCACCCCCGCCCCAATGAGCCGGACGGGGCGGCCGCCGCCGCGTTCCCAGGCTTCCAGGAGCAGCTTTCTGAGTTCCGTGGCGTCCACCTCCTGCATGGAACGCTGGGCGGTGGTGATGGAGAAGTCGGTGAACTTCAGCTTCACGAAGCCTTCACGGATGCGGCGGTCGCGATGCTTGTCCCGGTAGTCTTCGGCCAGTTCCTCGATCAGAGGGGTCAGTTTTTCCAATCCCTGTTCCGATGTGGTGACATCTTCGAAGAAAGTGCGCTCATTGCTGACAGACTTTCGCTCCCGGTTAGGGTTCACCCTGCGGTGATCGATGCCCCGGCTTAGCTCGTAAAGGTCCCGGCCGAATTTCCCGAAATGCCGGTCCAACTCCACCAGCGGCATTTGTTGAAGATCGCCACAGGTCCGGACACCCAGGCGGTGGATTTTTTCCGCGGTGCGCTGGCCAACCCCCCAGATCTTTTCGATGGGCAGCGTCTTCATGAATGCTTCCACCTCGTCTTCCCGAATGGCGAACTGCCCGTCCGGCTTCCGCCAGTCGCTGGCGATCTTGGCGAGGAATTTATTCGCCGCAATGCCGGCGGATGCGGTCAACTGAGTGGTTTCCCGGATGCGGTCGCGAATTTCGGCGGCCACGGCTTCAGGGTTGGACCGCAGGTGGGACACGTCCAGATAGGCTTCGTCCAGCGACAGTGGCTCCACAAGATCCGCGAACTCGGCGAAAATCTTGCGGATCCTCTGCGATTCCTGCCGGTAAAGCTCAAAGCGCACCGGCAGCAGTACCAGGTGGGGGCAGCGCTCCAGCGCCTGGAAAGTGGGCATGGCGGACCGGCAACCATACTTTCGAGCTTCATAGTTGCAGGTGGTCAGGACGCCCCGCTTCCGCCCGCCGACGGCCACGGGCAGGCCCTTTAGTTCGGGCCGCTCCCGCATCTCGATGGCCGCGTAGAAGCAGTCCATGTCGATATGGATAATCTTGCGCCGGCCTTCTTCCATCAACGGAGAAACTTACCCCGCCAGAGGGGAATTTGAAAAAGAAGTGGCGTTAATTACTATAAATAGTATAATTTTGTTAAATTTTCGGATTTCCAAGCCGATTCATTCTTTGATCGCTCACAAAAAACGCTTCGTTTGCTGGTGGACGGCGGCCCTGGTTCTTCTGGCCGCCTCGGTACCGCTGTGGGCCCAAGATCCCGCACCTGGCGTTCCCAATCCGGAGGCGCCCTCCGTGCGGGTGGAGTTTCCCAACGCCCCGGTATCCGCCATACTCCCTTATTACGAGGCACTTACAGGAAAACGTATCATTCAGGACGCCAACCTGACCGGCGCGAACATTACGGTCACCTCGACGCAAATGCTGACCCGTGGCCAGGCGATCAGTTTCATCGAAAGCGTGCTGCTCCTAAACGGCTACGCCTTCATTCCCGTGGACGAGAACACGTTGAAACTGGTGAACTACGCCTCTGGAAAAAGCCCCCGCAGCCAGGGTCTGCCTGTGGTGGCTTCTCCGAACGATCTGCCGGACACCGACGCAGTGGTGAACTATGTGATGGAACTAGAGCACATTTCCCCCGAGGAAGCGGTGCGGACCTTTTCCCAGGTGGTGTCTCTGAACCCCTACGGCGCCATCACTCCGCTGAGCAGCGCCTCAGGCGTGGTCATCACGGAGAACACCTCAGTCATTCGCAGCCTGATCGATCTCAAAACTCATGTCGATGTGCCGCCCGCGCAGGTGTCGAATGAGTTTGTGAAGCTTCAGCGGGCGGACGCGGACAAGGTAGCGGAAATCATCAGCTCCGTTTACGAGGCGCAAACCGGCATCGCTCCCATCGTGGCGGCTTCTGGTTCCAACCCTGGCGCGGGAGGTCAGTCTGGACCTGCCGCCAATCTTTCCGCTGCTGGGACTGCCGCTCCGGGTCCCAAAGTGCTCATCATTCCCTACCGCCGGACCAACAGCGTCCTGGTAATCGCCCGGCCCGTGGACATCACCTACATCCGCGGCCTGGTGGAAACGCTGGATCAACCGAGCGACGGCATCAACTTCCTGAAGCGGAAGCTCCGCTACGTTTCCGTGTTGGACTATCTGCCAGTGGCTTACAATGCTTTAGCCCGGGACACGGATATCGAATCCCCCGACGATCTCATGGAAGGCGCCCAGCCCGGGGGACAGCCAGACTTCCGGCAGAGTGGCCGCGCTTCCACAGGTAGCACCGGGTACTCAGGCAGTAGCGGCTCGGGCGGACAAATCACTGCCCCAGATCGCCTCTCAGAACCGGAGGAGGACGGCGGCCCGCAGTCTTATGTTATTGGGAATACTCTCCTGATTGCCGACTCGCGGAACAACAGCTTGATTGCTTCCGGCTCTCCCGAACAGTTGGAGATCGTGGAAAAACTCATCGATGAAATCGATATCGAGCCGAAGCAGGTTTACATCTCCACCGTCATCGGCCAGCTCACCCTGGGGGACGATCTGGAGTATGGCCTGAATGCGCTGCAAACCTTGGAAACCTTCAAATTCGACGACGGCAATGAGATTCTCGGCGCCGGGTCGTACAGCACTGGCGGCCCTCTGACGGATGTCGGCGGTCTGGACAGCTTCGAAAATTTCCCGCTCCTCCGCGGCCTTACCTTGTATGGCCAGTTTGCCTACGGAGACATGGGCACCTTGAATTCCTGGGTGCGGCTGCTGGCGCGCGACTCGCGCTTCCGTATTCTTTCCCGCCCAAGCGTGTATGCACAGAACAATGTAAAAGCCGTCATCTCCAGCGGCCAACGCATTGCGGTACCGATTTCCACCCTCACCACGCTGGACGGCAGTCTTTCCGGGGAGTATCCGGGCTCCATCACTTCGAACATCGAGTACCGTGACGTGGTGCTGAAACTGGAAGTCGTGCCGTTGATCAATTCCGACGATGAAGTCACCCTGAAGATCGCGCAACTGAATGACAACATCGTGGGCAGTCAGAACATTTCAGGAAACGAGATTCCCACCATCAGCACGCAGGAATTGCTTACCACGGTGACCGTGAAACACGGCTCCACCATTGTCCTGGGCGGTCTCATTACCGAACGCGAGGAGAAAACTGAGACAGGAATTCCCGTGGTGCGGAAGATTCCCGTCCTGGGCAAGGTCCTCGGCGGAACGGAAAAGAGCATTTCCAAGGAAGAATTGCTCATTTTCATTCAACCGCACATCATTTCGGGTAGCCGCGCCCCAACAAGCCCCAACGAACTCGAGCACGGGCGCAGCACCATTTTGGACGATGTCCTGGATTTCTCCGAGGTCGACCTTTCTCCGCAAGCTGAGGTCCGCAAAAAAGGCATGGTCGGCAAACACTGGAGAAAAGAAGAATAGCTACCCTGACAGAACCATCACCTCATCTTTCATCGTGAACCAGAGCAAGACACTATTCGCGGCCCTCTTCAGCGCTGTCGTTTTCTCCTGGTATCTGCCCGCTCAACTTTCCGCCGATACCATTGACTGGGGCACTTCATTCGCTCCCACGGACAGCGTCGATAGCTTTGCCAACCCACTCGACGGAAACTACACCTTTTACGTGGGCGCGTTTAATGCCCTGGGTTCGTTCACCCCCACTCGCTCAAACATCGATCAGTGGGCCAGCAACTGGACGACCTTTAACAGCGTCAGCTATGTGACGACGGGCCCCTTCGCCGACAGTTTCGGCGGTTCCGCCAGCATCAGCAATAACACGGTTTTCGCCGCAGGCGAGCGGGCCTTCATCTGGGGTCTCAACGATATGGCCATCGGAGGCGGCACGGAGTGGATTCTCCTGACATCGCCAGCCTGGCTTTTCCCAACCGCCGAAGCAATCGACCCCTCCGTCACTGAATTCTACATCCCCGATCTGGGCGATCCTAGCATTGAAGCCATTTACGGTGCTTATGATTCGATGTACACCGGCAGCGAAACTGGCATCAATGTAGACGCTTCCGGCGGAGATGGTTTCGATCTACAGACGGAAGCCGTGCCGGAACCTGGCACGATGGCCTTGTTAGGGCTCTCGGCGGGCGGTTTCGCCTTTCTGCGCCGCCGGAGGAGAGTGGCTTCCTTAGCTTCAAAGTAACGCGGCGCACCCTGCCTGCCTCTCTGCCCTGGAAGGTCAGCGCGTCTCACGCTCGCCGAAATAGTGACGGCTCAGGATTTCCACCACTTGCAGCGTTAGCTGGGCTTCCTCTTGAGACACTTCGTAGAGCGAATCCGGGTGTTCGCATTTCTGCGGATGTTCCTGGTAGTTTCCAAAATGGCGCAGTCGCTCTACTGCATTCCGGAGGTGGACAGGTACCTCGACCATCGAAAGAAAGAAATCTATCTCTTCTCCTAGAGTGCCTGGCCGAACGCCAGCCTGAGAACGCAAGATGGATCTCAGACAGTTGCGGCCGAGTGCCGCCGCCGCCCGCGGACTGGCCGCCAGCACCCGGCAGGCTTCGCGAAACTCCCGGTCCAGTTCCAGAGGCAAACTCCAGCGATCCAGATCGTGTGGAAACGCCAGCGGCTGAACCAGTTGGCGGCGTTTGAAGCTGACCGGTAAATCCCCTTCTGAAGGGGGCTCCGGCACATTCCGCTCTCCTTCACAAATTTCTATGATCACCCGGCCACAAGCCCCGCAACGCTGAATGACCGCGACCCAGTTTGATTCCGCGTCTCGCCCAAGCAACACCGCCTCCTGCGGCACGCCGCGGACCAAGATGGAACAATGAGGACACTTCATCACTCAGTGAAGAAAGTTTACGATTGGCGGAAGGGGAAAAGGCGAACAGATTCATGCTCAGCCTTGATAATAAGCAGGCTCGACATCCTAACACGCTAACTATCCCTAACCTGCAAGCACGCAGTTTACAACCCATCATTTCCGTTATGGACGCGAGAGGGCGAATTGCTAGCGGAAATGCCCCCCTTCTTGCAATAACAAAGTTTCAAAAAATTCCGCGAAGAGTCCTCGCGGAGAGCCCTGAAACGAGGCCACGAAATTCACTCCGGTGTTTGGCTGGCTGAACGGCTCCGGGCCCAAAAACGCCAGACTCCTAAGACGATCAGTCCCAGGGAAAGGAGATGGTACCCTGTAAACGGTCCCCAAATTCGCGGAGTGTCCCTGATAAATTCATGGGCGAAGCGAAAAATACCATAGCAGATGAGATACACGTGAAATAGCTGACCGGGCAAGACCCGCCGCCACCGCAAGACTCCTAACAAGAGAACCACTGCCGCGTTGAACCCCAGCTCCACCGCGGCTGCCGGCCAGCGGGCCACCCCCGCGGTATCGGCCGCGGTCCACCACCAACCTGCTCCGGACAGAGGCGCCCCCAAACAACACCCGTGACAGATGCACCCTATCCGGCCCGCCACGACGCCCAACGGCACCACCAACGCGAACCAGTCTCCCGTGGGTTTGGCATAGTTCACGGCCCGCTTGGCAATTTCTATCCCCGCGTAGCCACCCAACAAGGCGCCGGTGATGGTCTTGCCCGTCAGCAGGGCTTGAATCACGTAGGGCTGGCCCCAAACCTGCCAGATTTCCGCGAAGATATATCCCAGCTTTGCCCCGGTGAAGCCGCCCAGCACCCCTCCCAGATAGATGGCCAGAAGGCGCCGGTCCCGCCGCGCCGCAAAGGCCCAGGCTAGAAAGGACAGTCCCAGCACCGCGATCATGACGATCCGGTAGGCGCCTCCCGGCAGCGCGTGAGAAGGGGTTGTCATGCCTCTGCTCCGGCGGGATGCGCCGCCGGCCCGCCCAGAGCGTAGTAGCGGCAAAAGGAATCCAGCTTTCCATCCGGACGGATAACGTGGGTGCAGCAGCGGTCGATCCGGTCCTCGTCCCAGGTAAAGGCATCCATGAAGGGTTTTACCAACAGGCGGAAGGTGTGGCTCTCGTCCATTTCGAATTCGTGCAGCAACTCGCCCAGCGGTTCGCTCTCGCAGCCACAGCGGGACAGGTCCTCCAATTCATAGCGGACGCGGTCCTGTAGAAATTCCTGTACTTGGGAAAAATCCACAAAATCGCTGATGGAACGGACGGCTCCGCTTACCTTCAGCAGGTAACCGATGGTGGCGCAGTTAGGATCTCCGCAGGGAAGCGGCGTGAAGTCTTCGTAGCGCAGCCCGCCTTCGCTCTGCTCCACCACGGAAACGATGATGTCCGCCGTGTTCAACCGCTCCGTGGCGGCGGACCGCCACTCCGCCAGGTCCAGGATCTGCCGCCCGGACGTAAAGAGCGGCTGAAAGCAAATACCCCGCACATGATCGTAGCGCAGGCCGAACTGGACCGCGTCCCAGAGATGGCCCAGGTTTTCGCGCGTCACGGTCATGGCCAGTGTCAAAGGCAGGCCCACGTCACCGGCGCGTTCGATGGCCCGTTCTTTGGTCTTCCTGAGGTCCAGGCCTCGAAGCGTGGCTTGTCCGGCCTCCTGCACACCGTCAAACTGAAGGTAGAGTTGGAGGTTTTTCCACTCCATCGCGGCGCGCAAGCCTTCCAGAAAAGCGTCGTCGCCGGCCAGGCGCACACCATTGGTATTGATGAGAACGTAGTCGATCCCCTCATGGCACTGCGCCCATTCCAGCAGTTCGAAAAACTGGGGGTGCAGGGTCGGTTCGCCGCCAGAGAATTGCAGAATCTCCAGCCCTCCTTTGCGGTCGATAGCGCTCTGAATTCGCCCCTGGAGGGTTTCCAGGGGCACGTAGTTCAGGTTGTTGCCCACGCCGTGCGGTGAATCCGCGTAGCAGGCCGGGCAGCGCAGGTTACACGAATCCACAATCTCAATGAGGGCCAGGCAGGTGGAGAGAGTTTCGAAAGCGGACTCGCGCGGCAGCCGGGCATTGCGGCCCAGCGAACCGGGAAGGCCCTTAGACGACGCGGGCCGGGCTTCGACAGGTTCGGCGGCGGGAGGTGAAACGGTCGCGCCGGCTTCGCAACCGCGGAAGGAGCCGCAACAACCCCCACCGGTTTCAGGTCCAAACTGGCTCACGGCGGGTGTTCCCGCCGCCGCGTTTTCCGGATGCCCGTGGCTCAGCCAGAAAAAGCGGGCGTCGGAGCTGAGGCAGTTGGTCTGCTTTCCGTGTTCCGCGCAGGTGCGGGAGATCATCACGCGATCGGCGGCGGAGTTCTCCAGCGCTTCTTCCAGCCAGATCTCCGCTGGCGCGTCCCCACCACATACCAGGCACCGGCCACGGGTGCTCTTGAGTAGTTTGGACGGATGGGACCGATCTTCAGTCTGTTTCGAGACGTCATTACTCAATGAAACGGGTTCTGTCCGCATGGGAGAAGAATGTGGTAATGTTAGATTTTCTCACTCCATCAATGGTTTGCCTGATAGCTGGCCAGCATCAGGCACCCGGCGAATATCAGGCTCACCAGCGCGACCACGATCATTGCGTAGAGCGTCACACCCATCAGCGCATAGCCGAATGGATGCTCCCGCCGCCAAACGAGAGCGATGGCAAAGCCACCATAAAGAGGGAGCCAGTTCCAACCGCTCACCAAGCGGACAGTATCCCTTGGAAACCGGCCACTGGTTTGAAGCCCCCAGTTGATGAAGAAAGTTAGGAACAGCGGGAGAGAAAGGAAAAGACCACAGTTGATCGCGATATGCCGCTTCTGTTTTCGCGAATTTCCATTCCGCCCAGGAATCAGGGCAGCCCTGGGTTCGACGGAAACCGGAGTCCTGTGTTTGATGCCATTCTCCATGGTGCTGGGCCTGAGAGAGTGCGGCGGAAAATAGAGCCGGGCCGGGCAGACCGAAATGTTTTCCACAGCCTTGAAAGTAACCGGCATGGTTTTGTCAGGAATCTCAAGAGGTGAACCGCTCCAAGACCAAAAGGCACCCGGCATAAGCGATAGCGATGAGGGACACCATCACACCAACGGAAAGCGCCAATCCAAGTAGCGCAAACATCCAGGGGGACACTTGGCTCCAGCAGCAGGCAAACCCAACGGAACGAGTGCTTGCCGTGTCTTGTTGATTCTTTGATTTCGGCGTTTTCTTTCGATGTCATTCATGGCTCGGGAAATGAAGGGGTCAGCAGTTCCCACCGTGGACCCAACTTCCTCATCACAAAAATCGAAAGAAACTTTCCGTTTATCGTTTTTCTCGATTTTTTGAACTCACTCTGTCTCAGCTCGCCTTCGCAGTCAGGCACCCGCACAGGGTCAATGAAAAGATCCCGACCCCACCAGCACGAGACAGCCCGCAAAGACAATGCACACCAGCGCGACGACCAGTGCCGCGGACATGCCTACGCCTAGCAGCGCGTAGAGAGCCGGAGAAGTGCGTTTCCAGACAAGCGCGATGGCAAATCCTCCAAACAAAAAGGCTGCCGCCACGATGAAAATACACAGCCCGGCGGCAACCAGGGTTGAGACGGATTCCCCTGCTCCGCCGGATCCATTTCCAGCCGAAAACGCCCCAAACAACACGAGTCCCGCCAGAAGCGCCGACAAAATCAGTGGCAACACCTGGAAGATACGGACATTCTTTTTGCGATTCCGTTCCTGTTCCGGGGTCTCGGGAATTTCAGCCCGTTTCCCCCCAGTAGCCAGAGTCGTGAGGTCAGCCGTGTTCGGCTCCACTGAGACGGGAGTGGACGAGGGAGTATCGGATTCGGCCATGGTGGGATCGCGCTTGTTTCGGTGCGCGGCTCGAATCTAACACAACCGGATCGCTCCTGAGGATCGAAAAGAAAGGTCCCGACCATCAAAATGAATGACGATCCGGAAACGCCTCCCGCCATTTCTCATTTGACCCCCCTCGCGGACCACGCCACTGGTTTCCCCCTGTATGTGCGCCATTTTCGGGTTTTCCGGCTATCACGATCCTGAGCTGCTGCGCAGGATGGCGGAGACCCTGCACCTGCGCGGTCCGGACGGGCGCGGCTACTTCGAGAGCGAGCGTTTTTCCATGGGGAACTGCCGGCTCTCCATCATCGACCTCGCGGGGGGAGATCAGCCCATCTACAACGAGACCCGCGACCTGGCCGTGGTGCAGAACGGGGAGATTTACAACTATGTGGAACTCCGCGAACAGCTCCAGGAACGCGGCCACGTTTTTAAGACGCATTGCGACACCGAGGTGCTCGTCCACGGCTACGAAGAGTGGGGCGAGGACCTGCCGAAACGCCTGAACGGCATGTACGCCTTCGCGGTGCACAATCTGCGAACGGGTGAGACCTTCTTTGCCCGCGACCGTTGCGGCCAGAAGCCCTTTTACTACTGGCACCATAAGGGGAAATTTGCCTTCGCCTCCGAGGTAAAGGCCTTGCTGGAGTGCCCTTTCATCGAACGCGCTCCGAACCTGGCTGCCATTGATCCCTATCTGGGCCTCCGCTACGTGCCGGAGCCGCAAACGATGTTCGCGGACGTTTACATCTTGCCCGCCGCGCACAGCCTGACGTTGAAGCCTTCCGGCGCCATCCGCATTCAGCGCTACTGGAGCGTGCCTCTACGGAAAGACCGGAATTACAAGAGCGACGGGGAATACCTGGAAGAACTGGAAGCAAAGTTCCGGGACGCCGTGAAACTGACCATGCGGAGCGACGTGCCGGTTTCCTCCTACCTGAGCGCGGGGGTGGACTCCTCCCTCATCACGGAGGCGGCGCGGGAGTTCAACTCCAATCTCCACACCTTTTCCATCGGCTTCAACTCCGGCATCGACGAAACCAAGGATGCCGCCGAAACCGCCCGTCTGCTGGGCACCAAGCACCATGAAATTCATGTAGTGCCGGAAGATTTCGAGCGCCTGCCGAGGGTGATTTACCAGATGGACCGCCCGGTGGGCGATGCTCTGATCCTGGCCTTTGACCGGCTGGCGGCGAACTGCGGCGCCGAGTTCAAGGTGGTGCTGGGCGGCGAGGGAGCAGACGAAATGTTCGCGGGGTACCAGTTTCACAAAATCATTCCTCTGGTGGAGCGCTACATGAGCAAGATGCCGGGCTTCATTCATCATGGCCTGATGGTGCCCGGCTTCCGCGCGACGCCCATGGCGCTGCTGAACCAGTTTTTCGAGTTTCCCGCCGATCTCGGCAAAAAGGGAAAAAAACGGATCGCGGACTTCCTCTCCCGCTACGACCGGCGCAATCTGCGGGAAAATTACTTCGCCCTGAAAACTCTCTGGGCTCAGGACGAGCGGACGGACATTTACACGGACGAGTTTAAGCAGCACGCCGGGCAGTCCTGGATCCAGCCCGAAGACCCTGCCGACCGCGACAGTGGCGCGCCTTTTCTGGACCGGCTGCTAAAGCTGCAATACGACGAGTGGCTTCAGGACTGGGCTCTGATCCGGCAGGATAAAAACACGATGGCCCACAGCCTGGAAATCCGGCTGCCTTTCCTGGACCACGAACTCATTGAGCTAGCCTTCCAAATGCCGCCTCACCTGAAGGCCCATGGCAGCAAGGACAAGATCATCGAACGCCGGTTGGCGGCGAAGCGCTTACCTCCCGAAGTAACCAATCGGCCCAAGAATCCTTTCTTCCTTCCGATGGATTATTTCTACCAGAATCCCAAGATCCGCGAACTGATCGACCTGACCCTGAACGAGAGCCAGGTGAAGAAACGCGGCTACTTCGATCCGAAGAAAGTCCGCCACCTCGTGGACACCATGGCGGCAGGTGAATTCGTGGGCCTGAAACAGGTGATGTCCCTGGTCATCCTGGAACTGTGGCACCTGATCTTTATTGATCGGGAGATTCGGTTTAGTTAGGCGGAAAGTTTGAACTAATGGGAAGATCAATCCCATGGGCCAAACAAAAAAGCCCCGCAGTTGCGGGGCTCCCTTTCAATAGAACGAAGTTCGCCTTCTTGGCTTTCGTTCTTCTTTCTTACTCAATCACTTCCGGCCAATCGGTGTGGAACCATTCACCGGCGGGTTTGTCGAGGCGCTCGTAGGTGTGGGCGCCAAAGAAGTCGCGCTGGGCCTGGAGCAGGTTGGCGGGCAGGCGTTCGGCGCGGTAGCTGTCGAAATACCCCAGGGAGGCGCTGAAGGCAGGCACCGGGATACCGTTGCTGACACCGACGGCGACGACTTCACGCCAGTTGGCCTGGGTCTGGTTCAAGAGATCGTTGAAGAAGGGGTCCAGCATCAGGTTCGTCAGGCCGGGATCGCGTTCGTAGGCTTCGGTAATGCGGTTGAGGAAACGGGCCCGGATGATGCAGCCACCACGCCAGATGCGGGCGATGTCCCCCAGGTTCAGGCCCCAGCCGTGCTCTTCACCGGTGCGCTTGATCAGGTCCAGGCCCTGGGCGTAGGAGATGACCTTGGAGGCGTAGAGGGCGTCTTGCACCTTGGACACGAGGTCTTCTTTGGAAAGGGAAATGGCGGGCGTCGGGCCCTGGAACTTCGGAGCGGCAGCCACGCGCTGGTCTTTCATCGAGGACAGGATGCGGGCCTCCACGGCGGCGTTGATGGTGGAAATGACCACCGCGCCATCCACGGCGGAGCGCAGGGTCCACTGACCGGTGCCTTTCTGGCCGGCTTTGTCCATGATGACGTCGATGATCGGCTGGCCGGTTTCTTCGTCGGTGATCGTGAAAATCTTACTCGTAATCTGGATGAGGTAAGACTCCAGATCTCCCTGGTTCCACTGGTCGAACACTTCGGCCATTTCTTCCGTGCTGAAACCGGCGGCTTTGAAAATGTTGTAGGCTTCGCAGATGAGCTGCATGTCGCCGTATTCGATGCCGTTGTGCACCATCTTCACGTAGTGACCGGCGCCGCCGGGGCCGATGTGGGTCACGCAGGGCACGCCATCCACCTTGGCGGCAATGGCTTCGAAGATCGGCTTGATGATTTCCCAACTGGACGCCGGGCCGCCAGGCATGATGGACGGGCCTTTCAGGGCGCCTTCCTCCCCGCCGGAGACGCCAGTGCCGATGAAGCGGAAGCCTTTCTCTTCCAAGTCCTTATTGCGGCGCTCGGTGTCGGTGTAGAGGGAGTTACCGCCGTCGATAATGATGTCGCCCTGATCGAGAAGCGGGGTGAGTTGGTCGATCACGGCATCTACCGCCGGGCCGGCCTTTACCATGATCATGACCTTACGCGGCACTTCCAGGCTCTCGACGAACTCTTCCAGGCTCTTGGCGCCGACTAGTTGCTTGTCCGGATTATCGCGGAGGAAATCTTCCGTCACCGAAGTGGTGCGGTTGTAAACCGAAACGCGAAAACCGCGGCTCTCCACGTTCAACACCAGGTTCTGGCCCATGACAGCCAGGCCAATCAGGCCAAAGTCGCTCTTGCTCATCTTTTTGCTCTCGTCAGTATTTTCGCGTAGTTAGTGTGACCAGGCCTCCACCCGCGCCTCCCGTAGTGTCCCACCAGGGAGGGCTCCCCGCGCGAAAAGCCTACGAAAGCTATGCAGGAATTGTAAATGGCAAGCAGTCATTTCAAATCGACCATTTCGCTACAATCCATCCCGGAAGTGGAGCAAACGTTTGAGCCGTCGGGGGCGCACGGCGCCGACATCCGTTTTCACGGCGTGGTGCGGGGCCTGGAAAACGGGCGGCCGATCCGGGGAATCGACTACGCCTGCTACCCCGCCATGGCGGAGAAAACCCTGCGGGAAATCGGAGAGGCGCTAGTGGCCGAAGGCCCGCCGCACCGGGCCCAAGTGCATCACCGTCTGGGGTTTGTGGCTACGGGAGAAGCCTCCATCATCATCCGGGTGCAGACCCCCCACAGCGCGGACGGCTTCGAGCTTTGCCGGGAGTACCTGCGCCGGATCAAGGAAACGGTGCCCATTTGGAAACACCCGGTATTTGAAGAGTAACCGGCTCTTTGCAGGGTATCGGGGCTTCCAGCGAGAAGTTTTTACGGCGAAATTGGACATTCCCGGATTGCCATTCCACAATGGTCGCGCCGCATGAATGTTCCGAACCAACTGACTCTGGCCCGCCTCGTCCTGACGGTAATTTTCGTGGCGGTGCTGACGGTGGAGTTTCCCCTGTCGCACAGCCTGGCGCTGATCATTTTCGTGGTGGCGGCGGTCACGGACTTTCTGGACGGCTACCTGGCGCGGAAGCACAACCTGATCACCAGCTTCGGCAAGCTGATGGACCCGCTGGCGGATAAGGTGATGATGTGCGCGGGTTTCGTCATGCTGACGGAGCTGCACCTCATTCCCGCCTGGGTCGTGGTGGCCATCCTGGCGCGAGAGTTTCTGGTGACCGGGCTGCGGCTGGTGGCTTCCGCGGATGGACACGTGCTGGCGGCGGAAGGTCTGGGGAAACACAAAACGACCTGGCAGATTATCACGATCATCTATTTCCTGGTCTACCTGGCCTCTGACGAAGCCGTCTTTTCCTGGCTGGGCTTTTTCTTCGGTTGGTGGTTCACTGGCGTGGCGGTGCTCGGCCGCATCCTCATTGCGGTATCTCTCATTCTGACCGTGGTCTCTGGCCTGAGCTACCTGTGGAAGAATCGCAAGCTGCTGACGGACTGGTAGCTGGTCTGACTTGTCTTTGCGCAAGCCCTTGAGCGCCTCATGCTCAATAGCCAGCTCTTCCCAATCCCCCGGAAAGAAGCTCTTCAACAGATCCCTGTCTTACCCCTATCGCCTTCGGATCTAGTTCGCTCGCTAGGCCGAAAAAACCAGGGTTAGCGCTTGTGGGAGATCTCCCCCAGGCAAGACGCGATAACTTTCGGCCCGCGCCGCCTGGCTCTACTTGGCGCGTCTTTCGGTGGCAGGCCGGATATCGCATTCACCAGCAAGCTCAACGACCGATCAAGCAACGCGGAAATTGGAAAAGAAGACCGCGATTATAAACCACACTAGCGCCTACTCAGCCGCCTCCGGCGTGATCTCATGCACCACCGTCTTATGGTAGCCGGGCGGGCGGCAATAGACCACGCGAGTCACCTTCGTGCGGAGGATGCAGAATTTATCCGGATCGTCCTCGTCGCAATACCTCCGATAGTAAGCCTGTGATTTTCCCGGCATGGAGTTCCAGTATTTCCGGGCCTCGTCGTCGCTGAGAATTTCCGTCGGGCCGGAGAGATAGACCACCGTTTCCATGGTGGGCGAGGAAATCATCCACTCCGCCTGGGGGTTCGCGCGCAGGTTGGCGATCTTTTGCGTGTTGGGGGCCGTAATGCAGATGACCTCCTCCATCACGCTGTCCGCGAGAAGGTTCATCCACGCCGCGTGCGGCATGCCTGACGCGTCGGCCGTGGTCATGATTGCCAGCTTCGTGCTCTTGGCCACCTCGCTGGCGGCCCGCCAAAGTTCGCCTTCTTTACTCATTGGAGGACACTATAGACGCTGCCACTCCATGATGCCCAGCGCATATTGACGGAACCTGCACCAATCTTGCCTAACCATACGCCAAGATACCGGGCCTCACCGAGCCGGGCCCAAACGGTAGCCGCCCCGGGACTCGCAATTGCGTTCCAAGGACGGCGTTACGTTTAAGTTTTTTGGCGTCAGGCCGCGCTCTTACGCGTCTGGTTGATCTCGGAGACCTGCGAATTAAGCGTGCAGAAGTCGTAGATCCATCCAATGCCGATCAGACCACCGGTCAGCAACCAAAGGATGCCGGTGCCCCACTTGCCCATGTAAAAGCGGTGGACACCAAAGATACCCAGGAAAGTTTGAAGCAACCAGGCCACTGAGTAATCCAGTTCTCCGGCCACGTATTTCCGGTCCGCCTTGCGGTCCATACCGGGAATGAGGAACAAGTCGATGATCCATCCGATGAGGAAAAGACCGCCGGTCAACAACCAGATGGTTCCAGAGACGGGTTTCCCAAAGTAAAACCGGTGGGAACCGGTGAAACCAAAGATCCACAACAGATAGCCGATCGTCCGGCTATGAGTGTCGGTGGGGGTGTGAGCCTCTCCTTCAAGAGTCGTTTGAGCTGTCAATTCTGTATTCATGTTTGCCAAGTATCCTTTCATACGTCCCAAAGGGCTCGCCACTACAAAAGGCTGACAAGATTGGAACCCTAAGAAGTAAGCTCCACCGTGAAATGGAAGCCCCGGCATCTCAGGCAGAAAATAATATCATTGCTCCATCGATACTGTTTTTCGGCATTTAATTATCGTTTTACGATAATTTTTTATTGCAAAATGTGATACTCGAGATAAGACTTGGCTTCACCATGAACGCTGAGTCCACCTCATCCAAATCCCCAAATTCTGATCCGAACGCCGGCCTCCAATCCCCTCGGCTGCGCAGAGTTCTAAAACTGAGCCGGGTGTTCCGCATCATTTGCTGGATCATGATGGCCGGCCTGATCCTTGCCGCCATCGGTGTTTCCATTCCGCAAATCCAGAAGCTCTTCACGGGAGGAGACGGAGATGCCCAGACCCCTCAGCAGGCCTTCTTCCCGGCGGCACTCTTCCTTCATGCCTGGTGGTTCGCCGCGATCTGGTTCCTCGAACGCATGTTTCGCTCGTTCTCAACAAACGGCGTCTTTCACCCCAGCGGCGCCCGCTATCTAAAATGGTTGGGGTTCTGGTTTCTCCTTTCCGGATGTATTCCCCTGGTGCTTGGCATGTTTAGTTTTGCGATTGGCAACCTGCGGGCATCCGAAATTATTGCGATCCTTGCCCCGGCAAGCAGCCCGGCTTTGTTAGGCGCCATCATCCTGATGATCGGCTGGATACTGGAGGAAGCGTGCGAACTGCGGGCCGAACAAGAGCTGACGATCTAGCCGGGCACCGGGCCATTCCATTCTCTCCCACTTCACGAAAACAGACATGTCTATCAACGTCCGGCTCGATGTGCTCCTCGCGGAGCGGAAAATGCGGCTCAACGAACTGGCCGACGCCGTCGGCATTACCGTGCCGAACCTCTCCATCCTGAAAACGGGCAAAGCCAAAGCCATCAAGTTTTCGACCCTGGAGGCCATCTGCCAGGCTCTGGATTGCCAGCCTGGCGATCTCCTCCGGTTCGAAAACGATGACAGCTCGAAGGAAAGCTAACCGCTTGAGACTGAACCCGCGGCAAAATGGAACCGTTCAAAGAAAAAACGCCGCTTTCGCGTGATTGACGCCTTCCTCGTCCACCCGCTAGTTTCCATCCACGATGGAAACCCCCGATTCCTCTCTCTCCCCCACTGCATCCACCTTTGTGAGCCGCCGCCAAGCCCTTTGCGGTCTGGCCGCCACGGCTGGCGCCTTCTCTTCCCTGGACTGGATCGCCGGTGTGAGCGCCCTGGCGGCGGAAGGCGATGGTCCCGGCGCCTACCCCAACCGGTTTCCCCGGATGGTGCACGAATATTACGTTACCCAGGTCACCCGCGCCGAGCGCCGTGGGCTGGCGAAAAAAGCGGAGTTGAAGACCAAGGCGGACGCGGAGGCCTACGTGAAGGCCGTCCAAGAACGCATTCGGCGCAGCTTCGCCCCCTTTCCCAAAACGAAAACGCCGCTGAACGCCCGCGTCACCGGCACTCTGGACCGGGACGTTTACACGGTAGAGAAGGTCATTTTTGAAAGCCGCCCCAACTTTCTGGTTACGGCAAACCTCTACATTCCGAAGAACCGGAAATTTCCCTTGCCCGGCGTGGTGGGAACCTGCGGCCACTCCACGAACGGTAAGGCGGCGGAGACCTACCAGTCCTTTTCCCAGGGCCTGGCCCGGCAGGGTTACGTCGTGCTGATTTACGACCCCATCGGACAGGGAGAACGGCTGCAATTCACGGACGACAAACTACAGCCCACCATGGGCACCGGCACACGGGAGCACAATCAGGCGGGAAATCATCAGTATCTCGTGGGCGAGTTCTTCGGCACTTGGCGGGCCTGGGACGGCATCCGCGCCTTGGACTACCTGCTGACCCGGAAAGAGGTGGACCCCAAACACGTCGGCGTGACCGGAAACTCCGGCGGCGGCACCATGACCACCTGGCTCTGCGGCGTGGAGCCGCGCTGGACCATGGCGGCAGCCAGTTGCTTTGTGACCACCTGGCGGCACAACATGGAAAACGAACTTCCCCAGGACGTGGAACAATGCCCGCCACGCTCCCTGGCGATGAACCTGGACCACGATGACTACCTGGCGACCATGGCGCCCAAACCGGTCATCATCCTGCCGCAGCAGAACGACTACTTCGACGTGCGGGGTTCGGAAGAAACCTTCGAGCGGCTCAAGCACCTCTACCGGTTACTGGGCGCGGAGGAAAATATCCAACTCGCCGCCGGTCCCGCGACCCACGGCTATTCCATCGAAAACCGCGAGTCCATGTATCGCTGGTTCAACCAGGTGACCAAAGTCTCGGACGCCACGAAGGAACCGGAACTCACCATGGAAGCGGACGCGGATCTTTACTGCACGCCGGAAGGCCAAATCGCCGGGCTAAAATCCCGCCCCATCCACAGCTTCACCGCGGCAAAAGCGAAGACGCTCGCCAAGCAGCGAACTGCCCTGAAGGGCGAAGTTCTGGAAACCGCCGTGCGGGACGTGCTTCACCTTCCCGAAGTGAAAGACGCTCCCCGCGCCCGCATCCTGCGCTTCTCCGGAAAGTCCCCGGGGTATCCTTCCGAATATCACATCAACTACGCCGTGGAGACGGAGCCCGGCATTCTGGCCCTGGTGACCATGCTCACGGGAGAACGCTGGTATGGCCGTCCTCCACAGGTAAAACCCGGCACCCGCGCCCTGCTCTACATTCCGCACCAGTCGTCCGACCTGGATCTCCGCAACGAACCGCTGGTCCGGGAACTTATTGCAGCAGAGCCGGAGGGCACGACCGTCTTTGCCTGTGACCCGCGCGGCGTCGGGGAATCCACCCCTGGCACCACGCAGTCCGCCCCCTGGTCTTACTATGGCTCAGACTACTTCTATACGTCCTATTCCTTCATGCTGAACCGCCCTTACCTGGGTGGTAAGACGCATGACGTGCTTCGGGTCGTCGAATGGCTCGCCTCCAATGGCTATGACGAAATCCACCTGGCCGGCCGGGGCTGGGGGGCTCTGCCCGCGGCATTCGCTTCTTTGCTTAGCAAAAACGTCAAGCAAGCAACCCTGAAGCAGTCCCTGACCAGCTACCACGAGGTGGCCACCACGCCCACTTATACCTGGCCGCTTTCCACCTTCCTGCCGGGGGTACTCAAGTCCTTCGATCTGCCGGACATTTACGCGGCCTTGGAGTCCCGGAAGTTGCGCCAGGTCGCTCCTCTGGGAGCAACGGAACAGCCCGAGGCGTGACGTCGGTCAGCCCCTTTTCGCTACCTAGCCGCCTAAGCGATGGTAGAAAGTAAGGCACCGCCTCCCGATAGCGCTCGAATGCCGGTCCATACCGGGACTGGTTTCGCCGCTCTTTGAGGCGCGGCCCAAATACACAATACAGAGTCCAGAGACCTGCCGCGAAGGCGTGATCCACCGTCCACACCGGCCCTGTCCAGAGGATCAGCGTAAAGGCCAGGTAGATGGGCTGACGGGTGTGCCGGAAGGTGCCGCGCTCCGGCATGGTACCGTAGTCGGGCCGGCGGTTTTTCCACACCGCGTACCACCCCAGGTAGCCCATCTGAATGCCCAGGCCGGCGTCTTTCATCGCCAGGAACAGGAACAACCAGGAGGCGGCATAGAGCCCGGTGGCGGTACCTCCCAGGATAACCCCGGGCTGATAAACCGGCCCCTGCCCAGGGCTCCACCACCAGAAAGCAGCCAGGAGTTGCAGGGACGACAGAGTGGCAAAGGTGGTGGTACCCACCTCTCGCCCAATGCCCAGCGGAACCGTCCGGGCCAGCCACCGCCGGCCTTTCTGAGACAGGAAAACCGAATGGGAAACGGCGAACCCGCCCAGGAGCAGTCCGTTCCCCAACCAGCGGAGGGGTCCCGTCAGAGTCCCATGTCCCGCGTGAAGCCCAGTGTACAGGCCGGTGGCCATGGCCAGCACGCCGGCGGCAAACGCCCCATGACACACTACCCCCATCGCCAGCGCCAGGTAGCGCTGGGCGGTGGAGTAGCGCACGGGGCCCGTCTCACTCGCGGCCGGCCTCACCTCAGCGGCGGGACCGGACGGAGGCGAACCGTCCCGTGTCATGGCAAAGCTGAGTCGGGCAATACGGTCCCCGAATCCGGCGTCAAGGCGATGTCCACGGTGACATCGATCCGGTCATCCACGTGGAAGAACTTCAGCAAGGTGGGCGCCTCGATCCCCGCGCGTTTCAGCGACACGGGAAACGAAAGCGTAAACGACACCTTCGCCCGGCCTGCACGCCAATTGGTCAAGGTCCCCTTCATGGGAAGATCCTTTCCCAACAGCGTCAGCGTGAAGGGTAGAGAGGTGGGTTCTCCCTTTTCGTTCAAACCGGTCTCGCTGAGATGCAGATCTTCCACCGCTCCAATGATGTGGGGATGGTCTTTCACCTTCATCAGATCGTGCATCTTGGCATCCCGGGTTTCGTTGGCGGTGTCCATGTCCGCGGAATTGACCGCGACGGAACCGCCCACCGACGCTTGTTTCAGCCCTTTATCCAGGTCCCGCACCGTGACGGTGAAGGGATCGCAGGGTACGGTTCCGGTAAAATCGCTCAATGGCGAGGTTCCGTGAAAAGTGATCTCCGCGGCGCCAGTCCAGGTATTCTGGGCATGCACCGCGGGCAGGCCGGTCACAAAAAGACCGATCACCACAGCCCACAAGTATGGTACGGAAAGTTTCATATCGTTGGGTCCAGTATAATTGGTTCGAATCAAAGTGTCGGGCTGATGCATGACAAGACGCCTCGACTCGGCGAAAAATTTCAGCCCTTCGAGCCGCGGAAGGCCTTTCTTCCGCAAGGCTCCTACAAAACAAAAGAAAACGGATTGCCGGCACAGGTGATGGCACCACGCGCCGGATACGCGTCAACTCAACAACGGAAGCTTCCCGTCCAAACGAATGACCATGCAGGGACGAGCCCTGGAGGTGGACGGGAAAGAACCATCCGCTCACCCAGGTATTTCTGGAACTCGAAATCACCCCAGGGCATGGCGGCGAAAACCGCGGGGCCGAATCCCTCTGAAACGTATTCGTTTTCAGCCAGGTCTTCTTCCGCTGTCTTGCTGGTCTCTTCTCCACAGCAGCAGTGAAACTGCCTGTCCACCACTTGGTTGGGAGGCCCCACCTCCACCGGAGTCCTTTTGGAAGCGGATGAGGCAGACGCAAATTCGGCTGGATGGAGAATGATGCCGAAAGGCGCAAGCACCTGGCAAATGCAGTTGGGCAGCAGGAGAAAGACCCCCACCCACATGCAAAACACCGCCTTGATTCCCGTCACGGTTCAGAGCCTGCCACTGCCAGGGAATCAGCGCAAGCGTATTTAAGTAATGAGTTATTCACTTATTGAGAACAGGACTCAATCTCCCTGGTTTCCTGGCGCTGTAGGTGAACTACCACAGAGGCTCCACCATCTGCGCGTTGTAGCTTTCCCAAGCCTTTTGAAGCTTCGCGGCTTCTTCCGGATACAGTTCGATCCGGTCTTCCGTTTCGCCGATGTCTTCAGCCAGGTTGTAGAGTTCCCAGCGCTTTTTCGGGTTCCGGAGCCGAACGAGTTTCCAGTCGCCCATGCGGAGCGCCCCGCTCTGCCCGACTCGCCAGAAGAGCGTTTCGTGAGGATCGCCAGCGGCCTCGCCTGTCAAGTAGGGGAGAAGATTCACCCCGTCCAGGCGCCGGTCCGGCGGCACGGGTGCATTCGCCAAATCGGCCGCCATGGGGTAAAGGTCCAGAGAAATGACCGGCTTCTCATAGACCGTTCCCGCCGGCAGAGTGCCCGGCCACTGCATCATGAAGGGAATGCGGAGCCCTCCGTCGTAAACCTGCCCCTTTTCACCGCGCAAAGGCAGGTTGCTGGAGGTCAGCTCCCGGGTCGGCCCTCCATTGTCGCTGAGGAAAACGACCAAGGTATTTTCTTCCAGGCCTTCCTCCCGCAGCTTTGCCATGACGGTCCCCACGCTGTCGTCCAGATTCCCTAACATAGCCGCAAAGATACGCCGGTGAATGTCCTCGATGCCGCTGAATTTCTCCATGTAACCGTCCAGTCCCTGAAGGGGGCTGTGCACCGCGTTGTAGGCCAGGTAGAGAAAGAACGGCCGGTCCGCGTTGCGGCCGATGAAGTCCACGGCCTCACGCGTCAGCGCATTGGTCAGATACTCTTCCTCCACCACCGGCTGGCCGCCCCGAAAGATGGGGTTGTCAGCGTCGTAGTCAGGTTCGTTATGCCCCATATGGCTGGAATATACCAGCTTGCCGTTGGGCGAGATCCAGCGGCCCGCGGTACCGTCCGGCAAAGTGTTCCGGCGCAGCATCGTTGTTACCCCTTCATAGGGTGGCGGGACGAAGTAGTGCCCCTCGTGCAGAAAGCCGAAAAACTCATCAAACCCATGGCGGAATGGATGAAACTCCGCCGTGCCGCCCAGGTGCCACTTGCCGAAGAGACCGGTCGTGTAGCCCGCGTCCTGGAGATGCTCGGCCAGTGTCACCTCCTCCGGCGGCAATCCAATGCCCGGCGCTTCGTTCTTTGGCCCGATGGGATTGAACTCAAATCCGAAGCGTGTCTGGTACCGCCCCGACAGCAACGCGGCCCGCGAGGCCGCGCAGAACGGCGCCGTGACGTAGCCATTGGTAAACCGCACTCCGTTTTCCGCGATGGCATCGATGTTCGGCGTGGGGATTTCCGGGTTTCCCTGGCAACCCAGCTCACCATATCCCAGATCATCCGCCAGCAGGATGACCATATTGGGCCGGTCGATCTGTGCCAGAGCAGCCACGGAAGCCAGCCACAACAAGACCGGTCCCAAACCGGCAGATAAAAGCGGCCGCCAGAGCCGCGAAAAGAATGGATTCATCGCTACACGAAAGACTGAGGGTTCATGTCAGGGAGGGCCAATGCCTCGGACCTCCTCACTCTTTCAGGACCCGCCGATTCGTCAAGGCTCCGTGGCGGGCGCACACGCGCCACTCAGACGGCGGGGAAGGATCGAACCCATCAATGGGCCTCAATGGGCCTCTTTCTTTCCTTTCGCCTTCAGATCGGCGACCGGCTTTGCTTCCCTGGTGGGCAGCCACTTCCGGTGCTTCTCAATCACGGCAACGTGTTCGGGATTCCCGGCCAGGTTCGTCCATTCGTGGGGGTCAGTAGTGTGGTCGTAGAGTTCTTCCGTCCCATCCGCGTAGCGAATGTAGCGCCACCGGCGGCTCCGCACGGCATGATTGCCCGGTCCATAGGTCATGAGGGCCGGGCGTTCCCAATCAGCTTTGGGATCTTTCAACAGGGGGGCGATGCTGACACCGTCGCAGGCCGGGTCCGGCGGCAGGCCGGAAAGCTCCAACAACGTGGGGTAGAGCGCTGTCATGTCCACCGGCGCTTCGCAGCGGCTACCCGGCACGGTCACTCCGGGCGCCACCATGATGAAGGGGATGTGGTTGGTCTTTTCCCAGAGCGCGAACTTCTCGATATGATCTTTCTCGCCCAGGTGAAACCCATGGTCCGACCAGAGCACGACAACCGTGGAATCGCGGCGCGGGCTGGCTTTCAGCGCGTCGAGCACCCGGCCGATCTGAGCGTCCGAGAAAGCGCAGCAAGCCGCGTAGGCGCGGATGAAATCATGATACGAACCCGGAATCCTGGCATCCAGGGCCTGCATGCCAGTCCAGAACCATTTCGTTTTCCGCATCAGCTTTTCCGCGCCGGTGGGCAGATCCAACCAGTCATCTTCCAGGCGCAAAGGCAGCGGAACGTCCGCCAAACTCTCATGATAAGCAGGTGGAGCGAAAAATGGCGAATGGGGTTTGAAGACGCCGCAGGCAAGAAACATCGGGCGGTCCGCCGGCGGATTCTTCAACGCTTCGATGCAATAGGCCGCGCTCTTAGCATCTATGGTATCGCTTTCCTCAGACGGCCAGGCGCCCCAGTCAGTATTGGCGGAGCCATACTCCGGCGCCTGGTTCAGCTTTTGCGGTGGCATGTTCTGCGGCGCCATTGGCTGAAAGTCGTCAAAGGACGCCGGATCGTGAAAGGCGCCGTCCAGGTGATGGTGAAAGATCTTTCCCGCGCCCCGCACATCGTAACCCGCCGCCCGGAACTGCTGCATGATTGTCTTCCGGTCCGGCGTGGCGCCCCGCCAGTCGCTCTTATTACCATAGACACCCGTGGTCGTGGGCCGCAGCCCCGTCAGCGTGGCGGCCCGGGAAGGATTGCAAGCGGGAGAGGCACAATAGGCCCGCGTGAAAAGCATCCCCTGCCCCGCCAGGCGTTCCAGATTAGGGGTCTGGATCGGCGACTCCGGGTCCAGCAAGGATACCCAGTCGTTCATGTCATCCACGATGAGAAAGAGCACATCCGGATGCTGAAGCTCTGCCGCGTGAGCCCACGGAATGGCAAGCCCAACAGCCAATAGCATGAATGTTAGAAAGCGTTTCATCATAAAGGACTTCGGCGAACCTTCCGCCACAAACGCCAGCCTTTGTCAGGCCACGCGAAGGCTATTCGCTCAACTGGGTTTTCGCGCCCGCACCAAACAAGCCGGTTGCAGATTCTTTCGACATCCTTCCTTTCGTCAAGAACTCGCCACTTGTCATCCCGGTTCGAATACGCTAGTTCACCCTGCTTCGATGAGCGCTACCTCAGAACCCGGCAAACTAGATCCGAGCGGTTGGGTCGAAAAGCACGGCGACTACCTCTACGGTCTGGCCCAGTTCCGAGTGCGCGATTCCGGGCTGGCGGAAGACCTGGTACAGGAGACTCTAATCGCTGCGTTCAAAGGTCATGAGCGGTATGAGGGCCGCAGCAACGAGCGAACCTGGCTAACGGCGATTCTGAAGAACAAAATCCGTGACTACTTCCGCAAGAAGCGGCGGGACATCCCCCTGAGTGAGTTGATGCCGGACGACCCGGACCCGGAAGGGCTGTTTGACAGCATCGGCCACATCAATGTGGATTTCGCCCCAAAAGATTGGGGGAGCGATCCGATCCGGGCGCTGGACCGTTCCGAATTCCGGACCGCGCTGCAGAAATGCCTGGGTGGCCTGCCGGACCGGACGGCGGAGGTCTTCATGGCCTGTGAAGTGCAGGGTGAGTCCACGGAGGACATCGCCGCCCGCTACAATCTGACCCGCAACAATACTTGGGTTCTGCTGCACCGGGCCCGGCAAATGTTGCGGCAGTGTCTGGAGAAGAACTGGTACACGCCGTGAAATTTTCTAACTGGGTTTTCAAGAACATGCAGTGCCGGGAGGCGCAGCACGCCATCTCACGCGAAATGGATGGTGACCTGAACTGGCGCGAGCGAATTCTGCTCCGTCTGCACCTCCGCTACTGCTGGTGCTGCAAGCGTCTCGCCGATCAGTTCAAGGTCATGCGCCGGATCCTGCACGGCATGGAGGAGAAACATGATTTCGGCGAGGCTGGGAAGCTCTCCAGTGACAGCCGCAAGAAACTGTCTGACGCTTTAAAAAAGGCGGCGGAAGAGGAGGATTCCAAATAAAGTAAGAAGCGAATCACTTTCTTTCGTAAGTTTTTCGCGGTGTCCGCTACCAATCCGATGACTCCGCCAGAAGGCGGCCAACGTGATCCCTCCCCGCCATGCGAAAAACTGCCGTCGCTACTTTCTCGAAACTTGTCCTGAACCAGCCCGTCGCGGCGCTGATCGAAAACGTGGACCTCGTGGTCACACGGTACGGAGAGCAGGATGTCTCGGTGCTCTACGGCCGCTGCCAGCACCGCGGAGCTCTGATGGCGGACGGCCATGTCTCCGGGAATAACCTAATCTGTGGGGTCCACGGCTGGGACTTCCGGGTGGATACCGGCATTTCGGAGTACAACAACGCGGAAAAGCTGCACAAGTTCGGACACTGGGTGGAAGACGGCCAAGTCCTGGTGGACGCCGACGAAATCGCCGCCTGGGCCAGGGACCATCCCCAGCCCTTCAATCGCGAGGCTTACCTGGGACAGTACGCGGACACCCACCCCATATCTGAAGAAGACAAGGTGGGCGAGATTCAGCACTTGGCCCGCTTTGGCTTGGAAAAGTGGGGTCACCACGGAAACTCCGCGGCCATGGGGGTGGAACGTACCAGTCTGCCCCGCTGGGACGACATCCAGATACTGACCGGACAGTTTCATCAACTGCCGAAGTTCGACGAAGAACCCGTGGGCAGCGAAGTCGTCATCGGCCCCAACGCAGCCAAACCATTGCGCTTGGAGATCCCGCTTTTCGTGTCCGACATGAGCTTTGGCGCGCTGTCCGAAGAGGCCAAGATCTCCCTGGCGCGGGGCGCGGAGATGGCGGGCACTGGGATCTGCTCCGGCGAAGGCGGCATGCTGGACGAAGAGCAGGCGGAAAATTCCCGCTACCTGTACGAGCTGGCCAGCGCGAAGTTTGGTTTTTCGGAAGACAAGCTTTCCCGCGTGCAAGCCTTCCACTTCAAAGGCGGCCAGGGAGCCAAGACCGGCACCGGCGGTCACTTGCCCGGCTCGAAGGTGCAAGGAAAGATCGCGGAGGTGCGGGGGCTGGCGCCCGGTACGCCGGCCATCTCTCCGGCCCGGTTCGCGGACTTAGCCACCGTGGCGGACTTCAAGGCCTTTGGCGATCATGTCAGGCAATTGACCGGGGGGATTCCCATCGGCTTCAAGATGTCTGCCCAGCATATTGAGAAAGATATCGACTTCGCTCTGGAAGCGGGCGCGGACTACATCATCCTGGACGGGCGCGGAGGCGGCACGGGGTCCGCTCCCAGGATTTTCCGCGACCACATCTCGGTGCCCACCATTCCCGCGCTGGCCCGGGCCCGGCGCCACTTGGATCGCTGCGAAGCGCGTGGCGTGACCTTGATCGTCACTGGCGGCCTGCGCACGGCTCCGGATTTTGCGAAAGCCCTGGCGCTGGGAGCGGACGCGGTGGCTCTGGCCAATTCCGCCATGCAGGCCATCGGCTGCATTGGCATGCGGGCCTGTAGCTCCAACAATTGCCCGGTCGGCATCGCCACCCAAAAGGATCACCTGCGCCGGAGACTGGAAATTGCCAAGTCCGCCACACGGCTGAAGAACTTCCTCCTGGCTTCAACCGACCTGATGAAAGTGCTGGCCCGGGCCTGTGGCTACGCCCACCTGAACCAGTTCCGCTTCAGCGACTTGTCCACCTGGGACGAAACGATGCATCGCCTGACCGGCATCCCCTGGGCCGGAGATCCGGAAGCCTAACCCTGTCAAACCCACCACCCAAACCATGTCCGACACCTCACTCCTCTGGCACAAAGTGCTCGACCTTCCCGGCCTGGAGGAAGGCCGGGTCACCACCGTCACGGCGGGCACGGCTTCCATCGCCCTGTCGCGTTTCCAGGGACAGTACGGGGCCCTGGAAAATGCCTGCCCGCACCAGGGTGGCCCCTTGGGCGAAGGCTCTATCGAGAAAGGCGTGGAAGACCAATGCTGGCTCCGCTGCCCCTGGCACGGCTGGGACTTCAATCCGCTGACCGGAGAGTCGCCCGGCGGCCATGGCGACCGGCTGAAGAGCTTTCCCGTGGAAGAGCGGGAGGACGGCATCTACGTCGCGGTGGAAGCTCCCCCCAAGGCGCCCCGCACCAACGCGGATGTCATGGCGGAAACGCTGGTCAACTGGGGCGTCAAACACGTCTGGGGAATGGTAGGTCACAGCAACCTGGGCATGGCAGACGCTCTCCGCCGCCGGGAGGAAGCGGGTGAGCTTAGCTTCTACGGCATTCGGCACGAAGGGGCGGCTTCGTTTGCCTGCTCTGCCTACGCTAAGCTGACCGGCAAGCCGGCGGCCTGCTTTACCATCGCCGGACCGGGCGCCACCAATCTCATTACCGGCCTCTACGACGCCAAGGTGGACCGCGCTCCCCTGCTCGCCCTGAGCGGTCAGGTCGATACGCAGGTGCTGGGGCCCGGCGCGTTTCAGGAGGTCAATCTACAAGGGGCTTTTCAGGATGTCTCAGCCTTCAACCACACAGTTTACGCGGACAGCAAACACGGGGAACTCGTTTCCCTGGCTTTGAAAAATGCCCTGCTGACCCGCAACCCCGTGACGCTGATTTTACCGAACGAAGTGCAGGAAATGGAAAACCCCAACGGCAAGGCCGGCGCCCCCTCCGGCCGTTTGCCGTCCCTCGAAACAGCGCCACCGGAAGATGTCCTGGAAACCGCCGCCGCCCAGATCCGCGAGTCGAAACGTCCCCTCATTGTCGTGGGACACGGCGCGCGGTTCCACCGGGACGCGGTGATCGCCTTTGCGGAGGCGCTGGACATTCCGGTGGTGACCACTTTCAAAGCGAAGGGGCTAATCTCCGATCACCACCCGCTGGGCTGCGGGGTGCTGGGCCGCTCGGGCACTCCCATCGCGAGTTGGTTCATGAATGAGTGCGACCGCATCATCGCCATCGGCACGTCGTTCTCCAACCACACCGGCATCGCGCCCTACAAACCGATCATCCAGATCGACTTCGAACCGATGGCGCTCGGAAAATTCCACGCCGTGGAAACCCCGGTGTGTGGCGAGATCGGGCGGACCCTGGCTCTCCTGCGCGAATCTTTTCCGGCACCCATCCGCCGGCCCGGGATGCGGGAGGAAGTGTCGGAGCGCTGGCGCATCTGGCGTGAAGAAAAGACGAGCCGCCTGGCGGACGACCGGGGCCGGGGCATCAATTCCGCCGCCGTCTTCGACGCCATGAACCGGCAGGTGCAGGAAGACGCCGTCATCGCCGTGGACGTGGGCAACAACACTTATTCATTCGGCCGCTACTTCGAAGCCAGTGGGAACCAGGCCGTGCTAATGAGCGGCTACCTGGGGTCCATCGGCTTTGGGTATCCCGCTGCAATGGGCGCCTGGTCCGCCACCTTGGAAGAGGATACCGAGTGGTTCGGCCGGCCGGTATGGTGCGTGACGGGCGATGGCGGTTTCGGCCAGTACATGATGGAACTGCTTACAGCCGTGAAGTATGGCATGAACATCACCCACGTCCTGCTGCACAACGACGAACTGGGCAAAATCACCAAGGAACAGCGGGCCGGCGAATTCGCGGTTTGGAAGACTGACCTCCACAACCCCAGCTTTGCCGAGTATGCCGAACTCTGCGGCGCGAAAGGTATTCGGGTGGAACGGCCCGAGAGCCTGGAAGCTGCTCTCATGGAAGCGCGCGACCACCGCGGACCCGCGCTGGTGGAAGTCATGACTGATTCCTTACTCGTCTGATCAACCCTATGGACTACGGCCAACGCTCTCTCATTATTCACGAGCAACTGCGCGGAAAGATCGCGGTCAGCTCAAAGTTGCCAGTGGAATCGCAAGACGATCTTTCGATCGCCTACACACCCGGTGTGGCCAGCCCCTGCGAGGCGATTGCCGCCGACCCGTCCCGGGCGCGCGAACTGACCATCAAGCACAATACGGTGGCGGTCGTCAGCGACGGCTCGGCGGTCTTGGGCTTGGGCAATATTGGCCCCTTGGCGGCCATTCCCGTGATGGAGGGCAAAGCGCTGCTCTTCAAGCAGTATGCGAACATCGACGCCTGGCCCATCTGCGTGGACACCCAGGACGCGGACGAAATCGTGGAAACCGTCCGCCGGATCGCGCCCGTTTTCGGGGGCGTGAACCTGGAAGACATATCCGCGCCGAGGTGTTTCGAGATTGAAAACCGGCTCCAAGATCTCGGTATCCCGGTATTTCACGACGATCAGCACGGCACGGCCATCGTTCTCCTGGCGGCCATGCTGAACGCGGCCAAAGTGGTGGGGAAAGAACCCGCCGACCTGAAAGTGGTCATCAATGGCGCCGGCGCGGCGGGCACGGCCATCGCCAAGCTGCTGCGCTGCATCGATCAGGACCCGAATGTCTGCACGCCCGTGGCGGACGTGATTCTGTGCGACAGCCGGGGCGCCATTCACCGCGGCCGGAGTGACCTGAATGCTGAGAAACAAGCGCTACTGACCTTTTCGAACCCCAATGACCGAAGCGGCTCGCTCAAAGAGGTCTTGAAAGGCGCTGATGTCTTCGTGGGAGTCAGCAAGGGTAACCTTTTGACGGCGGAAGACATCCGCACCATGGCGGACGACTCCATCATCCTGGCCATGGCCAACCCGGTACCGGAAATCATGCCTGATGAAGCCCGGGCCGGGGGCGCCGCCGTCATCGGCACGGGCCGGAGCGACTTTCCCAACCAGGTGAACAATGTGCTGGCCTTCCCCGGAATCTTTCGCGGAGCGCTGGATGCGCAAGCGGCCCGGATCACTCCGGAAATGAAGATCGCCGCCGCCCGCGCCCTGGCCGGTGCGGTGGATGACCTGAGCGCTGACAAGATTCTTCCCTCGCCCCTGAATACCACCATCGCGCCCATCGTGGCCCGGGCGGTCAGCGCGGCGGCCTAAATGTAAAGCACCCCAGGGGACGCAGGTACGTAGTGGACGCGGGCGCCGCCGTCGGCCAACATGGCTGGCATGAAACCCTTCACCCCCTTTTCGCTCCCCTTGCTTCTCATATTGGTCGCCGTGGGCGGCTGGCTGGCCCGGCCTGCTCAGGCGGCGGAACGGCCCCACATCGTACTCGTCATGGCGGACGACATGGGCTGGGCCCAAACGGAATACTACGGCCACCCCATCCTGAAAACGCCGAACCTGAACGCCATGGCGGAAAACGGGCTGCGGCTCGACCGCTTTTATGCCGGGGCGCCCAACTGCTCGCCCACGCGCTCGACAGTCATGACGGGCCGTTCCAATGACCGCACGGGGGTGGAAAATCACGGCTACGCCATGCACCTGGAAGAAAAAACCGTGGCCCGGGCGCTGCGGGATGCCGGCTATGCCACCGGCCACTTCGGAAAGTGGCACCTCGATGGCTTACGCGGGCCGGGAGCCCCCATCCTCGCGAGCGACGAACACAGCCCCGGCGCTTTTGGATTCGATACCTGGTTGTCGGTAACGAACTTCTTCGACCTCAATCCCCTCATGTCCCGGCAGGGCGAGATCGAAGAGTTTGAAGGGGACTCCTCGGAGATCATCGTGGACGAAGCCCTGAAATTCATCCGCGCCAAGGTGGAGGCCGGGCAGCCTTCCTTCACGGTCATCTGGTATGGCTCTCCGCACAGCCCTTTCCGCGCGGTGGATGCGGACAAAGAAGACTTTGGCGCATTGGATAAAGAGTCGCAGGATCACCACGGCGAACTGGTGGCCATGGACCGCAGCATCGGGACTCTGCGCCAGGGCCTGCGGGACCTGGGCATTGCGGAAAACACGCTCCTCTGGTTCAACAGCGACAACGGCGGCCTGCCGAAGATTACCCCCTCCTCCGTGGGCGAACTGCGCGGGTTCAAGAACTCCATCTACGAAGGCGGCCTGCGCGTGCCCGCCATCATCGAATGGCCCGCCGCAATCACTCAGCCGCGCATCACCAGCTACCCGGCGGGCACGGTGGACATCTTCCCCACCCTGGCGGACGTGTTGGACCTTCCGGACTCCGCCCTTCTCCAGCCACTGGACGGGATGAGCCTGGAGCCTTTATTCGAGAAAGAAATCGGCCCCCGAAAGAAGCCGCTGCCTTTCCGCCATACCAACCGGGCCGCGCTGGTGGACAACGACTACAAGATTCTCACCCAGGACATCACGAAGGGGGAAAAGGCCACCTTTGAACTCTACAACCTGACGGACGATCCCAGCGAATCGAAGGATCTATCGAAAGAGAAACCCGAGCTGGCCGACAAGCTGAAACAGCAACTGCTGACATGGAGCGCCTCGGCGGACGCGAGCCTGGCTGGCAAAGACTTGCCCAGCGGTTCCGCCGATCCCGCCGAGTCCGCGCCCCGCACCTGGATGGAAGAACCTGCCTACCAACCCTACCTGGACGCATGGAAAGACCGCCCGGAATTCGCCCGCTGGCTTTCGGATAAGAAAAAAGGGAACAAGAAAGAGTAGCTCTCCATCCGGCACTGGTTTCCGGCCCGAGTCGCAATCTCTAACGGCGTCTGGCAGGAAACCTGATGCACTAATAGGTCATGGAGCGGCGCGACATCCGGGGGTTACTGATCGATCTCGATGGCGTGCTCTATGTGGGAAACCAGCCAATCGAAGGGGCTCAAGAGGCGCTCGAAGCCCTCGCGGAAAAGGGCATCGCCTGCCGCTTCATCACCAACACAACCACCCGGACAGCGGGTGAGTTGGTGGAAAAACTGCGCAAGTTCGGGTTTACAGTAAAACCCGAAGAGGTATTCAGCGCGGTCACGGCGACGGCGGACTTCCTGCGCAGCCAGTCCCGCAACGGCAACCTCCCCTCGGTTCACTTGATCGTGCGCGAGTCCGTGCTGCCCGAGTTCGAAGCCTTTCCAAAGGACGGCGACCACCCGGACTTTGTGGTGGTCGGCGACATCGGAGCGGCCTGGAGCTATCCCCTGCTGAACCGCGCCTTCCAACAACTCATGAACGGCGCGGAACTCGTCGCCATGCACAAGAACCGTTTCTTCCAGGGAGATGAAGGGCTCCTTCTGGACATCGGTGCCTTCGTCGCGGGCCTGGAGTTTGTCACCGGCCACGAAGCGCGCATCATCGGCAAGCCCTCACCTGACTTCTTCCGTCTCGGCATCGAATCCCTGGGCCTGCCCCCGGAGAATGTCGCCATCATCGGCGACGACATCGAATCCGACATTGGAGGTGGTCAGGCCGCCGGCCTGACCGGAATCCTCGTCAAGACCGGCAAGTACCGGCCCAAACACGTCGAAGAGTCCGACGTGACGCCGGAGGTGGTGATTGAATCGATCGGGGAATTGCCAGGAGTACTTTAAGGCGTTGCGGAAAGGAAGTGGATCAACTCCTCCGCCCCTTCACTGAAGCGCTTTTCGGCTTCTCCCCAGGCCTGCGCAGCAGCTTTGGCACACGCTTCACCTGGTTTCTCGTATCCTGCCTGGACCAGCCGCCGCATGGCTTCCGCTTCGGCCAGGTAAAGCTTCGCATAGGCCGAGTTAGCCTTTTCCGTCACCTCCCGGATGAGCGGCGTTGAATTCACATCCATGGCAAAGCCCACGCGTCGAGCCGTGTCCTCTGTTTCTTCCAGTTCTTGATGCAACGGACCGCGCTCCGTCTCCCACTCCGCCAAGGCAGAGGCAAAGGCCTTAGGGCGATCTGGCTGGCCAAGGGCACGGGTAATGATCCGCTCCGTGAAGTTTCCCCGGGTGTGCCCGGTGTCCAGCTTCGCGCAGGTTTTCCAATCGCCATTCAAGAGGTGCTGCCTTTGCTCAGTATCGAGCAAGCCCCAAGTCTCAGCATTCAGGGCATGATGCACCAGGTGCTCGCGCAGGGTCCACTCCATGCGGAGTTCCATCCACCCTTCCAGTTCCGTCCGGAGCCCAGGCGCTTCGGCCTCCGGCGCGGCGGCGTAGCGCCACATGACTTCATTGAACTTACAGCGAAGCGTGTTCCGTTCGTCATGCCAACGCGTGCGGAGTGGGGCGTAGCGATCAATCAACTGCTCCAGCTCCCCGGCCTGTTCCGGCGTCAAGAGCTTGGCGGCGTGGCGCTGAAGACCGAAGACGTAACGGTCGAAAAACGTTTCCGGGTCCGGCCTTTCGAGAACAAGGGCCACGATGGCATCCATCTCTTCCGGGGACAAAGATGGCTCGGGCGGCTCAAGGTCCGGCAGGCGCTTCGCGACGGCGGAGAGCAATTCTCTCGCGGGCGGCGACACTTGACCTCCGGCTGAAAGCGGAGCGAATAACCCGCTCACTCCAACCAGCCAAAGGCAAAACGCAGACAGGAACACCTTCATTCTCCTTGGCTCATAGCATGCAAATTCGTCCCGGCAAAAGAACAGCTTCATCCAAAGTGCCGGTCATAACATTTGCCAATATAAGCATATAATTAATCCATAAACGCGGAGTAACTTCCTTCTCCGGCGCGATTTTGAAGAGACCAAAGTACCCGAAACCTCCAATCCCATGAAAACCCTCGCCAAAACCCGATTCCCCCTGGCTCTCGCGGCCATTCTCATTGCTGGCTGGACTCTGCTGGCGTCTCCGGCCGCCTTCCCGGCGGACCCCGCGGAAACCACCACCGTGGTTCACCTCAGCAAATACTCCAACGACGTGCACGCCGTCTTCATGGCGTTGAAGATCGCCGGGACTCTCCAGGAAAACGGCCAGGACGTGATTCTGTTCGTCGATCTCGAAGGCGCCCGCCTGGCGGATGCCCGGGTTCCCAACGACCTGAAGTGGGGTCAGTCCGACGCCACCGTGGCCACGGTGCTGAAGAGCTTCACCGATGCCGGTGGAAAGGTGCGGGTCTGTCCTCACTGCGCCAAGGCCTGCGGCCTGGAAACCGCCCACCTGCGCGACGGCTGCACCCTCCTGACCCCGGACGGCCTCGCGGGTCTCTTCGCGAAGGCCTCAAAAGTCATCGACTACTGACCGAATGCGGTTCCCCCCGAAAAGAGCGGCGGCGCGGGCTTTCTCCCTGTTTCTCTCGCGCCGCCGCGAATCGTTTCCTCACAAGACAGGATCGGAAACAGCCCTAACGGCTACTCTTTCCTTAGCTTCTTGAATTCCTGATAGCCTTCCCAGGCGATGCGCTGCAGGTCGGCGCGGTCTTTTTCGGAGAAGGTGCGGGTAATGGGTTCTCCATCCCGGTCCTTGGTCTTGTCCTTGTCGTTCCAGTAGCGGATGTCCGTCACGGAGTCCACTGGCAGACCTTCGGGACTCTTATCAAAGAGGGCGGCGTAGAGGGTGCAGGCGGTCAGGTAGGCCATGGTCTGGTTGAGGTGCGCGTCATTGATGAAACGCAGCGTCAGGTCCGGGCGTTCGGTCTGGCATTTCAGGGCCACCAGTGCCATGGGGGCGACGTCAGCTTTCACCTGGTTCGCCAGGGCGGCCGTGGCGTGAGCTTTCTCCAGAATCGGCGCGGGATCAGGAGCCTCTTTCAGAGCCTCGGCGTTCTGGGTGTTTGGCGTGGTGACATAAAGAATAACGCGCGCGCCCTGGGCGTGAATGAGTTCGGCGAACTTCGGCACGAACTGCGCGTAGAGGGAATTCTCACCGTTCAGGTCGTCTTTGTAGGACTGCACCACCACCACGTCCCACGGGGTACGGTCGGCGGACTCGAGACCGGCCAGGAGTTCCTTCTGCCGCGTGATGGCGGCGCTGGCGTATTTGTCTTTCGGATCTTTGGCCACGGCCTCTTCCAGAGAGGCGATGGTCGCCTCCACTTCCGCCGCGGTCAGGGTGGGCAGTTTGACAAAGTTCTGAGAGCCTAGCCGCCAATGGTCCCGGGGCGTCCGCCCACCGTAGATGACAGTCTTAACTTCCATCGTCAGGCCCGGATTGCCCGCTTCCGCCATCTGCTTGACGATCTTGGAGAGATTGTGCCGGGCGGTGAAGCTGTTGCCGATGAAGAGCACCCGAAGCGTCTTGCCCTCCGCGTTTTCCGGTTTTTCCTCCGCCCCAGGGGAGGCGGGCGTGACTAGCAACGTAAGAACGAGAAACAACAGGGGGTATAGGGCGCGGTGCATGCGAACGAATTTGGGTGTGGTGGTTATTTTGAGTCTGAAAGAAAGCCGAACGGAAACCGGTCAGAAAGTCAATCCAGTTGCCCCTACGTCATCGCGGAAACGAGCGATTCGGGATCGACGCTCATTGCCCCTTCTACCACCATTGAGCTCTATGAAGCCCCTTTCCGTTTTCTTCCTCCCCTTGGCGGTCATCTCACTTCTAGTTTTCGCCTTCCCTTCCCCCGCTTCGGCCCAGGAAAAAACCGCGCCAGGCTTTCGCGCCGGCGCCGCCGTGGTGGACATCACACCCACGGTATTTCCCATGCAGTTGCGTTCCGGACCGTCCAGCTATGTGCACGATCCCATTCACGTGCGGGCCATTGCGTTCGAAAATGGAGAGGGCCGCGCCGTCATCGTGCTGGTCGATGCCACGGGACTGGGACAGGACGTCGCGGACGCCACCAAGGCCCTGGCGGCGGAGAAGACTGGTTGGGCCACCTCTGAAATACTGGTCTGCGCCACGCACAGCCATAGCACGCCCAAAGGCGGCGATACCAGTCCGGGACGGAAGGACTACGACGAGAAACGCTTCAACGGTATCGTGAAGGCCATCACCCAGGCCATCGAATCCCTGGAACCCGCGGAGGTTGGCTACGCTTCGGACGAAGCGCCCAGCGAAGTCTACAACCGCCGCTGGTACCTCAAGCCTGGAACCATGGACCAAAACCCCTTCGGTGGCTACGACCAGGTCCGGACCAATGCGCCGCGTGGCAATCTCCTGAAACCCGCCGGCCCCACGGATCCGGAACTTTGCGTGGTGGACTTCCGCACCCGGCGAGGAAAACCCCTGGGTCTCCTCGCCAACTACGCCCTCCACTACGTGGGTGGCATGCCCACCGTGACGGAGGCCGACGGCAAGGTCCGCGGCATGGCCTCAGCCGACTACTTCGGGGAATTTTCCCGCGTCATGCCCTACCGCGTGGGCGGTTCCAACCCGCCGGACAACTTCGTCGCCATGATGACCAACGGCACCAGCGGTGATATCAATAACATCGACTTCTACCAGACCCGCCCACCCCGGGCGCCCTTCGAGCAGGTCCGCATTGTCGCCAGCAAGACCGCGGACGCGGCCTGGCGCGCCGTGAAAAAGATCGAAACCTATGAGGAAAACCCGGTCGTCGCCATGCGAGAGCGAAAGGTCACCCTGACCTACCGCACCATGAGCCCGGAAGACGTCCAACGCGCCACGGAGATCCTCAACCTGACCAGGAAGCAGCGCGAAGAGCTGAACAGCAAAGCCCTGCAATACGCCAACGCCACGCTGAACTACACGGAACCGGACCGCACCGAGGACGTCATCGTGCAAGCCATCCGCATCGGCGATCAAGCCATCGTCTCCATACCCTTCGAGGTGCTCGTGGAGATTGGCCTGGAGATCAAAGAAAAGAGTCCCTTCCCTCACACTTTCACCATCGAACTCGCCAATGGCGCCTACGGCTACCTGCCCCCGCCAAACCAGCACAAGCTCGGCGGCTACGAAACCTGGATCGGCACCAGCCGCTTTGTGCCGGAGTCTTCGGTTGTCTTATCACGGAATCTCCTCGAAATGTTGGATGAGTTGAAAAGCTTGTAGCGCCACGGTTCCAGCTTTCCCACCGAAGCCTACCTACAAGAACTAACCTCCACCAATAGAACCTCCCGCGAGTGCCCATGGGCCAACCAGAAAAGAAGCTATCCCCCCCTTCAACAGGAGCACTAAAGATCTATTGGATTATCTGTTTTCTGGTTCTCGCCGGATGGCTCGTCCTTGCCTACTTCATTGGCCCCCTACTTTTACGTTCGGCCTATAGCGGACATGGTTTCGGCTCTAGTTTGGGAGTTCTCCTGGAGGGCAAAGATTTATTTCCTTTCGACTACTACCAGAAGCTGTTTAGTACCTTTTCGACTTTTTCCATCCCCCTTCTTTGCGTCTGCTTCGTTCTCGGGCACATCGCGATCAGTCATTGGCCCTGGACACCTCGCAACCTTTCCACGCCAATGTCCGCGCGGTCTCTCGGGATCACCCGGTTTCTTCTGTGCGGTCTTTCCCTGGCTCTGCTTTTCACCGAACAGAGTTGGACCGCCGCCAGACTGCCACCAGAGTTCTGGCATGGTTCATCGGCTTTAGCCCCCCTCCATGCCATTCCAGGATTTACCGGGCATGTGGCATTCAATCCCGCCGCTCTCCACCTCTTACACTACGCCATCGCCCTGGCTCTGACTTTCGGAGCCCTGGGTCTCTATTCCCGGGTCAGCATTGGGTTCGCGGTCGTCATCTGGTTTGTCCTCGGCGGCATTCACCGGGAATTCACCCACTTCTTTCACATCGGCCTATTGCCACTTTATCTCCTGACCATTCTTTGCTTCACAGCTTGTGGAGACGGGTTTTCCATCGATTCACTTCGCGGCCGGATACGCTTGCGTTCCCCCGCATACTACGGGGCTTGCCATTGGTTACTCTGTTTCTTTCTGGGTCTGGGCTACTTTCTTACAGGGTGCAGCAAGATTCGATTTGGAGGACCCAATTGGTGGATTCCAGAAAACTTGGAAAGAATTGCCGCACAGGACCGGTCCGCGTCCATAGCATCGATCTTTGACCTGTTTGAAAATTTCTCCAGTGCCGGACCATGGCTCTATGCCGTGGCCGGACTGGTTGGCCTCTTTGGCGAGCTGTTTGTCTTGTCCATTGTCTTCAGCAGACGGGCCCGTTTGATCGTTCCCATCTTTCTCGTGGCGCTTCATGGCGGCATCTATCTCATGCAGGGCTTCCTCTTCCTGGACGCGCTACTGATAGGCCTAGTGATCGTGCCGGGGAATGTGTACGAAAAGATTTTGCTAAAGACTGGCTGGCCTTTCCGTTCGGCCGGCCAGCCAATGGCGCCGGCTTCCAGCCTCTCTTCCATCCGCTCCCTCGCGGCGGCCATTTTTCTTGTCGTCTTTGGATCCTGGATCTTTCAGATAGAGCGCTTTCCCCTGACGGCGTGGCAAATGTACGCTGGTATCTCACGCCTTCCGGTGGCTAGGTACACAGAAATCTACTACACGGATGTCCTCGGAAACAAGACTCGCACGGATCTGACGGATGTGTTTCCAGCCCTTAGCCAGCTTCGGTTTAGAGACCTGCGGCCACACTTTGCCTCCGCATCGAAATCCGAAAGCCAGTCCAAATTCAATCTCCTGTTTCACCGCATCCAGGAGATCAGAGCGCAGAAAGAGCTTCCCGCTCTCTCCAGGCTGGAGTGGGTGACCTACGAGTGGCAATTCGAGAGAGACCCCTCCAGGGAAGACCTTTCCGTAAAGTACCGCTTTGTCGCGACCAACCAGAAGAAGACCAAAGGGAACCGGTCCGGGGAAGAATCATCCGATTCTTGAGACGACGCGCCCAGCTGGAGCAGAGCCAGCCGCACGACCGGAGATGGAAAGCCACCATGGTTTTTTGGCTGGCCCACGCTTTCTCACAAACCCAGCGAGCCGGTTATCCTTTCCCATTCAAATGGCCGGGTTCTTCCCGCAAACACGCCAATGCCCGAAACCATTGCGCGCTTGTCCCACCCTCCATTCCTTGCTCTGATTCATTCACCATGAAATCCTCGTACCGGCACGCTGTGCCACGCTTAGCCTTGTTTCTCCTCTTCATCTCCATGTTAGTCCCCGCCATTCTTTCCGCGGCGGACCCGGCGCCCGCCAAGGAGAAACCCGCCAAACCGGCCGCCCCCAAGCTTCCCCCTCCCACCGTCGCGAATTTCTCCTACGGTCCGCACGAAAAGCAATTCCTTCACTTTTGGAAGGCGGAATCGGAGGAGCCCACACCCCTCTTCCTTTTCATTCACGGCGGCGGTTGGCGCGGCGGAAGCCTCGAGGCGGGCGGTATCGATCAGTCGCTTCAGATCATGCTGGACCACGGCATCTCCGTCGCGTCGGTGGAGTACCGTTTCGTCACGGAAGCGGAAGGAGTGGAGCCGCCGGTGAAAGCCCCGCTGCATGACGCGGCCCGGGCCTTGCAGACCATTCGGAGCAAGGCGGAAGAGTGGAATCTGGACAAGACGCGCGTCGCTGCCTCCGGTGGCTCGGCGGGCGCCTGCACCAGCCTGTGGCTGGCCTTTCATGACGACTTGGCGGATCCGGACAGCGACGATCCCATCGCCCGCGAATCCACCCGCCTGACCTGTGCCGCCGTGCGCGGCGCCCAGACCACGCTGGACCCGCAGCAGATGATCGAGTGGACGCCGAACAGCCGCTACGGCAATCACGCCTTCGGCATCGAACCGGAGAAAGGCTCGGACCAGACACCTTTCCAGGCCTTCCTCGCCAAGCGGGAAGAGATCCTGCCCTGGATCGCGGAATACTCCCCTTACGCCTTGGTGACGAAGGACGATCCGCCGGTCTATCTTCTCTACAGCGCCCCGCCCGCCATCGGAGAAGACCAGAAAGACCCCACCCACACCGCCAACTTCGGTCTGAAGCTTAAAGAACACATCGACAGCGTGGGTGGTGAAGCGGAACTGGTCTATCCCGGCGCGCCAGACGTGAAACACGCGGACGTAAACGCCTTCATCCTCGAAAAGCTCCAGGGAACGGCCCCTTGAGCTTGTATGCCGTCAGCTTTGCCCGGAAGAAGCATCGCCCTTCTTCTTCCGGGCATTCGCCATGTAGTAGAGCACCGGAACGGCCATGCGGCTGACCAGGAGAGAGGCGATCTCGCCCGCCATCAGCGAGATGGCCAGCCCCTGAAAGATCGGGTCCATCAGGATGACGGACGCGCCCACGACCACCGCCAGGGCGGTGAGGAGCATGGGACGAAACCTGACGGCGCCCGCGTCGATGACCGCTTCCCTCAACGGCATGCCTTCGCGTTCGCGCAGGTGAATGAAGTCCACCAGGATGATGGAGTTTCGCACCACAATGCCAGCCCCGGCCATGAAGCCGATCATGGACGTGGCGGTGAAGAAGGCGCCCATTATTCCGTGGGCGGGCAGGATGCCTACCAGGGAAAACGGAATGGCCACCATCACAATGAGCGGGGTAAGGAAGGAACGGAACCAGCCCACCATGAGGATGTAGATGATCACCAGCACCGCCGCGAAGGCGATGCCCAAGTCCCGAAAGACCTCGATGGTGATGTGCCATTCGCCGTCCCACTTCATGGAGGGCTCGATATCCAGCGCGGGCAGGCTGGCGTTGTAGATTTTCAGGCGTGGACTCACGGCGCCGAACTCGCGCATGTCGAGTTCAGCGAGCTTCTGATTCATCTGGGTGATGGCGTAAACGGGACTTTCCACCACGCCCGCCACGTCGCCGATGACGTAAGTGACCGGCATCAGGTTCTTGTGATAGATGCTCTTGTCGATGATGTCTTCCTCCAGCGTGACCAATTCGCCCAGGGGAACCAACGGCGGCACGGCGGCGGTCTCGGGATTCGCGCCTTGTTCTGGCAGAGCATTGGCGTCACCCGAGCGAACGCGCAGGGCCAGCAGTTGACGAGGGTCGGCCCGCGACTCCCGGGGCAGACGCACCTCCAGGCGAACCGGTTCTTTTTCCCTGGGGAAGTGCACGATGTCCACTTCCACGCCGTCCACGGCCATGCGCAGGGTTTGGGAAATGGTCTCCGCCGTCAGGCCGTTGAGCGCGGCTTTCTCCCGGTCGATGCGGAAGCGGTAGCGTTTCTGATCCTCCTCGCCATACCAATCCACATCCACCACGCCGGGCGTTTCATGGAAGATGCGCATGACTTCCCGCGCCAAGGCCTCGCGATTCGTGCGGTCGTGTCCGTAGACCTCCGCCACCAGAGTCTGCAAGACTGGCGGACCCGGCGGCACCTCCGCCACCGCTAGGGCGGCGCCATGGCGTTTGGCAATGGGCGCGATCTTCTCACGGACCCGCTTCGCGATCTCGTGGCTGACGGCGGAGCGCTCGTGCTTGGAAAGCAGGTTCACCTGAATGTCCGCCACGTTTGCTCCAGTGCGCTGGTAGTAGTGACGGACCAGTCCATTGAAGTTAAAGGGCGAAGCGGTCCCCGCGTAGATCTGGTAGTCCCGCACCTCCGGTTCCAGAGCAATCACCGCCGCCATTTCCCGCGCCACGCGGGCGGTCTGTTCCAAGGGCGCGCCCTCGGGCAGATCCAGGATCACCTGGAACTCGCTCTTGTTGTCGAAGGGCAGCATCTTCACCTTCACGAAGCCAATGCCCACCAGCGCCATGCTTCCCAGCAGGAGGAAAGTGATTACCCCCAGGAAGGTCCAGCGGTGCCAGGCGGCCCCTAACAAAGACCCCATGTACCGGCGGTATGCACGCGTCACCAGGCTCTCTTTCGCGTGGGGATCGGCCTCTTCTTTTTCCTCCTCCGCGGCAGCGCCGGACTTTTTCTTGTGTTTCAGCACCCGCACCGCCGCCCAGGGGGTGACGATGAAGGCGATGAGCAGGGAAAAGATCATGGCCGCGCTGGCGCCGATGGGGATGGGCCGCATGTAGGGCCCCATGAGGCCGCCCACAAAGGCCATGGGCACGATGGCCGCGATGACCGCCCAGGTCGCGAGCACGGTCGGGTTCCCCACTTCCTCCACTGCGGTCACGGCCACCTTGAGCCGGTTCTTGCCCCGGTTCTCCGGCAGCCGGAAATGCCGGACGATGTTTTCCACCACCACGATGGCGTCGTCCACCAGGATGCCGATGGAGAAGATGAGCGCGAACAGCGTAATGCGGTTCAGCGTAAACCCGTAGAGGAAAAACACGAGCAGGGTCAGCGCCAGCGTGGAAGGGATGGCCACGGCCACCACCACGGACTCCCGCCACCCTAACATGAACAAAATAAGCACCGTCACTCCCGCCACGGCAATGCCCATGTGGAGGAGTAGTTCGTTGGACTTTTCCGCCGCCGTATCGCCATAGTGCCGCGTGACATCCACCTTTACGGTGGAAGGAATCATGCGGCCTTTCAGCGCTTCCACCTTGGCCAGCACCTCTTCCGCCACGGTAATGGCATTGGAGCCCGGACGCTTTGCCACGGTTATGGTGACCGCCGCGTCTTCCGGCTCGCCGGCCGCCGTTTCGGGCGAAGCCGCCCCGTAGCCGAAGAGAACGTAGTGCTCCGGATCGCCCGCGCCATCCGTGATCTCCGCCACATCTCTTAAGTAAACGGGCTTTCCGCCAAATGCGCCCAGGACCACGTCTCCCGCGTCTTCGGCGGAATGGAGAAAAGCGCCGCTCTCGATGATGACTTGTTCGTTGTTCGCCGTGGCTTCGCCGGAGCGGTATTCCTTGTTGGCCTGCTGGAGGACGGGCACAATGCCGGCCAGGCTGAGATTCCGCGCCGCCAGCCGGGCGGGGTCCATCCAGGCGGTAATGACACGGCGTTCCCCGCCAATCAGGGTGGTCTCCGCCACGTCGTTCACCTGCTTGATGGCGTCTTCCGTCTCCGCCGCCAGGCGCCGCAGGGTGACGGAATCGTATTCGCTGGAATGCAAGGTCAGCGCCAGGATGGGCACGTCATCGATGGATTTCGCTTTGATGAGCGGTTGGGTCACCCCGGGCGGAATGCGGTCGAAATTGCTCTGGAGTTTCTGGTTCAGCCTGACGAGCGCTGTCTCCACATCAAATCCCACGTCGAAGCGGACGATCACCAGGCTCTCACCGGGACGCGAAGTGCTGTAGACATATTCCACTCCGGAAATTTCCCAGAGCAGTTTCTCCATGGGGGTGGTGACCTGTTCTTCCACCTCGCGGGCGGAAGCGCCCGGCATGGCGACCATGACGTCGATCATCGGAACCTTTATCTGTGGCTCTTCTTCCCGCGGCAACTTAGCCACGGCAAAGACGCCGAGAAGAAGGGAGGCGATGATGACCAGCGGCGTCAGCCGCGAATCCACAAAGGCGGCCGCCAGTTTTCCCGCGACACCATGGGGTGTCGTTCCATTGTCAGGCTGGGCGGCACTCATCCTTTCAGGGGCTGACCGTCCAACAGTTCGGCCGGAGGTTCGGCTACCACGGTTTCTCCTTCCTCCAGTCCCGCCAGGATTTCCACCTGCCCGCCGTCGCTTCTACCCGTGCGGACAATCCGTAAGTGGGCCAGCCCCCCCTCCGCGACAAAGACGTAGTCCATTTGCCCGCGTTGCAGCACGGCGGATTCCGGTACGCGAATGGACATCCGTTCGCCTCGGGGCAGGAAGGCACGCCCAAACTGTCCCGCGCGAAGGTGTTCGTGCGCGGGCAGGTCCAGCTTCACCAGGAAAGTCCGGCTCGAAGGATCGGCGGAAGGTGCAATCTCACTGACGGTGCCTTCCACCTCAGCTCCCGCGCCGGAGACTACCACCCGCAGGGCCTGGCCCAGTTTCACATCCCCCGCGATGGATTCGGCCACGTCCATTTCCAGGCGGAGCAGCGTGGGATCTTCCATCGCGAAAATCGCGCGGCCCGGCGTGGCCAAGTCTCCGGCTTCCAGGAATTTCCGGGTGATGACACCGTCGAAGGGTGCCGTCACCACGGCGTCGTCCAGCTTGGACTGTACTTCCTTGAGCGTGGCGGCGGAAATGCGCTGCTGAGCCTCGGCCTTTTCAAATTCCGCCCGCGAAACCCCGCCTTTGTCCACCAGGCCCCGGTAGCGTTCCAGGTCGCGCTCCGCCTGTTCCAGAGCGGCCTTCGCGCCTTCCAGCGCGGCGTTCAGTTCTTCCGCCTCCAGTTCGGCCAGCACATCGCCTTTCTTCACCCGTTTGCCCGGCACGGCTTCCATGGTCAGGATGCGCCCGGAAATCCGCGCGGAAACATCCGCCTCAAAACGGGGCCGCACCGTGCCGAGCACTTCCTCGAAAAGCGGTTCCTTCCCCGCGTGCACCTCCACGGTACTCGCTTCCACTGGTGGAAGTTCCTCCACCTCAGTGGCTTTATGGCTGGAGTGCCCACACCCGGTCACCAACACCAAGGCCGCGGAAAAAGCCGCGGCGAGGATTGCAGACGGGGTCCTGAAGATAGCGCTAAAGGGGACCTGCACGGTACCACCAATGGGCGAAACGAAGCGTCTTGGCGACTCTCGATTGGCAACTTTCACGAATTCATTCATTAGGATGTTCGAAGGGAATCAAGACCACGCCTGGCATAGCGGAGACGGTCCTGCATTATCTGACGTTCAAACCCGCTTAAATATTACCGTTTAACTATATAGTTTTTAAATCAAAGGATTTTTTCTTCATCCATCCTGCGCCGGTTCTCTTTAGGTTCGATACTTGACCCTCCGGTTCAGTCTGAGAGATAAGATCCATTCCACTCCAAAAAAAATACGCCGATTCTCATGCCCCCATTCTCTCACCGCTTTTTCCTCCCTGCGGCCGTGGTGTTTCTCCTGTCCTCGTTCTCCGGTGCTTTTCACGCCTCGGCCCAAGAGAGCTATCCGGAGATTGAAGCCTTTGCGAAAAGCATTACTGGCGTCATTTGGGACCTGCGCGGCACCAATTCTTTAAAGCACCTGAGCTTCGATGGCGAATCTCTGCGTAGCCTGGACCGGCTGGGGAATCCCCGCGGCAGTTACGACCATTCCTTTGTGGACGACGGAGTCATCCGCATCGATTTCAAGGGCCCCAACGCCGGGTGGTATTTTTTCAGCGACGATCTCAAGTGGGTCACGCCATTGACCATTGAGGGCGAAATCGTCCTCAAGCTTACCGACGGAAGTACCCCCAAGCCCATCAAGCAGTTTCCCGAGGACATCGTGGGCCAGGTGTGGGATTCCGAGCTGGACGAACGCGGCCTGAACCCGATGAAATTCCGCTGGAACGGCACGGTGCTCGAAACCGCCGTCAAGAATGGCGACGAATGGCAGTCGGAAAAACTCCAACCCATAATTGCCGGGCGGCGGGTGTTTGAAACCGAACTGGGTGGCCCGGGCGGTCCGCTCATCTGGTTGGCGTTTTCCGCCGACGGCAAAGAAGCCTGGTTCCTCCAGGTGAAATACCTTTTCGGCGGAAACGCGCGCACAGCCGCTCCCCAAGCCGCCCTTACGCCCGAAACGACGGGGCTGAAACCGAACTACAACGATATCGCCAACCACGCCGCGGACCTCCTGGCCGCCGGGGAAAAAGTCCGCGCGGAAACCCTGCGGCGTCACCTGGTGCGTCTGCTGGAGGCGGAAGATCCCTCCCTGATTGGGCCGCTGAACCAGCGCCTCGCGGCCGAGTAGCGGAATCCCCTTCCAAGCCCTGCTCCAGCCTTGCGCCCGGCGGATCCGTGCGGTCTGGTGTAAGGGTATTCTTCCCCACAAGTCCCCACGACGCATGATTGGTTCCGATTCCGAAGAAACTGGGGACCTCGTCTCCCGCCAGGCTCCCCTGGAAATGACACCGGAGGCTTTTCGCGACGCCGGCCATCAGTTAGTCGATGACCTCGCGGACTTTCTCGGTTCCCTGCCCAGCAGAAAAGTCACGTCTTCGCCCACTGTATCGAGTCTCAAGTCTCTACTGGGCCAGGCGCCCCTGCCACACGAAGGAACAGACACTCTGGGGCTGCTCAAGGAAGTCACCGCGCAGATGGTGGCGCATTCCCTCTTCAACGGTCACCCGCGTTTCTGGGGCTACGTCACCTCTTCCGCCGCGCCTATCGGAGCCCTGGGGGATTTCCTCGCCTCCACCCTGAACCCGAACGTAGGGGCCTGGCAGCTTTCGCCTCTGGCCAGCGAGATCGAGGTCCAGACCATCCGCTGGATTGCCGAGTTTGTGGGGTACCCGGAAGGTTGCGGCGGTCTCATGGTCAGCGGTGGCAATATGGCGAATTTCGCCGGCTTCCTGGCGGGACGAAAAGCCAAGACGCCCTGGGACATTCGCAAGGAAGGCCTGCAAAACCACACCACACCGGTGTGCGTTTACTGCTCGGACGCCACCCATACCTGGGTCCAGAAGGCCGCCGATCTTTTTGGCCTGGGCACCGGCGCCATCCGGTGGATACCCAGCGACCGCGATCAGCGAATGGATGTAGCCGCCCTGGAAACCCAGATCGCCGCCGACTTGGAAAAGGGTACGATTCCCCTCCTGGTCGCGGCCACCGCCGGCACGGTCGGCACCGGTGCGGTCGATCCCATTCAGGCGATCGCGAACGTCTGCGAACGCTACAATCTATGGCTGCATGTGGACGGCGCCTACGGCGGTCCCGCCGCGGCCCTACCCGAGGCCAGCGACGACCTGAAGGCCATCCGCCGCGCGGATTCCCTCGCACTGGACCCGCACAAGTGGCTATATAGCCCGCTGGAGGCCGGCTGCGTCCTGGTTCGCGATCCCAAAGCGCTACCAGACGCGTTCAGCTTTCACCCGGATTACTACCGTTTTGACCTGGAAGGCGAGGAACCGCCCACGAATTTCTACGAGCTGGGTTTGCAAAATTCCCGCGGCTTTCGCGCCCTGAAAGTCTGGCTGGCTTTCCGCCAAGTGGGCAGCAAGGCTTTCGTCAAGATGATCCGGCAGGACATCCGGCTCGCCCAGGCCATACACGCCGCCGTTCACGAGCATCCGGAGTTGGAAGCGTTTACCCGCCACCTCAGCATCGTTACCTTTCGCTACGTTCCCCACGGCCTGGACATGACCGGGGAAACCCGGCAAGCCTACCTAAACCAACTCAACGAAGCGCTCCTCGAACAGCTTCAGAAGGAGGGAGACGCCTTTGTCTCCAATGCCGTGCTGAAAGGGGACTACGTCCTCCGCGCCTGCATCGTGAACTTCCGCACCGCGTTGCAGGACGTTCTAGCCTTGCCAGAGCTTGTCGTCCGGATTGGAAGGCAACAAGCCGCCCTTCTTGGAAAGACAGTTTCCTGAAAGACTTCGGCCCGAAATTCCGTTTCCTGGTAAAAGCGGCCTCCGGCAAACCAGCCGCCGGCCCTCCAGACTACCTCATATCCTAACCTATTAGGGATGAACCGGATTTGCCGCAAATTTTCCACCATCACGTTAGCTTGGCTGATTTGGACATGCCTTCCAACTTGTTCAAAAGAGACACCGAAACAGCCCAGCGCAGACTTTCCATCTCTCCCCACGCAAGATTCCGAAACCCAAGCCACCTATCAGGAAACCATATCCTCCCTAAACCAGCTGAGGCTCGAACTACAACAAGCCTATCTGGCGTCCGAATCCGAAACCGAACAGGAACAGATTCTTTCCAAAGCCGGTAACGCGCTTGGCTTCGGCATCGCCGGAGAACTGGCGCCTTTCTGGTATGGCACACCGTGGGCCTACAGTGGAACGTCCGAAGTTCCCGGAAAGGGAACCATCGCGTGCGGCTACTTCGTGACCACGTTGCTTCGCGACGCCGGCCTCAATTTGGATCGTGTCTTCCTGGCGCAACAAGCTTCCGAGGTCATGATCCGCCGCCTCGTGACTGACGAGTCCATCAAGCGCTACAGCGATGTTCCTATCGGGAACTTCGTGGCTTCGATTGAAGATTGGGGGCCGGGACTTTACGTCGTGGGTTTGGACAATCACACCGGCTTTATCTACTGCTCCAGCACCGGCGAAGTAACCTTTCTTCACTCCGCCTTTGTCGAGCCCAAGGCAGTCCGCGCGGAAGCGGCGGCTGCCTCTTCCATCCTCAGCTCTTCCCGCTATCGGGTTCTGGGTAAGCTGACTTCGGAAAGCAGACTGGTTTCCGGTTGGCTGCTGGGAACCCGCTTTGAATGAAAGGCATCCGCTTTCCGGAAGCTTCTACTCACCCTGTTTTTTCGCGCCACCGCCCGGCGCCACTGCCTCAAAACTTCCACCCGGACCCGCCACCCGGTATTCGTCAAAATAGACCACATTCCGCGCGGCTTTCTCATCCACGCTGTGGTATTGGCCAAATTTCGCGTAGGGGCCCTGTTCTTCGGGGTAGTCCGTCACGATGCCGGTTTCCCGAACCACTTCCGCTCCGTCCTTCCAAATTGTCCAAAAGCCATCCTCCTCCGGGGACCATTTCACCTGGACGACCCAGTCGGTCCATTTCCCCTTTTCCATGGGCAGCCTGGCCAGCGTGCGGCGCGGGCTTTGCGCGTCCGTGGTGATCTTCCAATCCTTTCCACTGACCCGGATGGCCAACATCGGGCTCGGACCGCCCTGTTGCGTGTGCCATTGGAACAAGACGCCATCCGTGCAAAGCGTCTTTCCATCGGAAAATTAGCTCCACTGTAACCTATGAACCTTCTCGCTAGTATTCCGTTACTTATCGACAAGGCGATTGCCCTTGAAGCGCGGCTTTGGCATCTCTTTTCGAAACAGGAGCTGGAAACCTCAAGCAATAGACTCGCCGACTTTCCCGATCAATCGACGATTCGATAGTATATTTCCATCCTGTCCTTCGGCTCACCTGCGGGAAAATGTGCATTTGCCGGGGAAACCTTAATCTTCTCGTCCGCCGTGCATTCCACTAAGATTGCCATCCCGTGAAACAAAATAGGGGTTTTCCAAGGTAGGTCTCCTCCCGAATTCTCCACAACTACGTTGACTGGAGTGTTGATGGTATATAGCACGACCTTGTGCTTTCCCGAAACAAGAACTTGGTATGTACTCGATTCGGAGATGAATTTGTGCATAGGCAGAACAGGGACCTCATCGGAAGTCGTCATATATAGCATGTCGGGCGAATCTTGGGAAGGGTGCTCTAGGCTCATTGTGCTTACTTATTTCGGTAAAATTCGCACGTTTGCCAGCGGTTGTCAATGAGTCCGTAGCCGTCATCTGCTACATTCTAGATACTCAGTTTGCCCCCAAGGTAATACGAAAGGGTGAGCGTCAACGGAATGCGAGCTTCTCTGCCGCGCGAGGAGTATCATTCTCACCACCGCATCGTTGAACCGAACGGAGCGCCAACTGGTTTTTGTAGCGCGGAAGACTCAAGCATTGCGTTCGGTGCCCCCTTTTCCGGCTACTCACCCTGTTCCTTCGCGCCACCGCCCGGCGCCACCATCTCGAAACTTCCACCCGGACCCGCTACCCGGTATTCGTCAAAGAAGACCACGTTCCGGGGGGTCTCCCTGTCTACGCTGTGGTATTGCCCAAACTTCGCGTAGGGCCCCTCTTCTTCGGGATAGTCCGTCACGATACCGGTTTCCCGCGCGACTTCCTCCCCATCCTTCCAGATCGTCCAATACCCTTCCGCGTCCGGAGACCACTTTACCTGGACGACCCAGTCGGTCCACTTCCCCTTCTCCATGGGCAGCCTGGCCAGCGTGCGGCGCGGGCTTTGCGCGTCCGTGGTGATCTTCCAATCCTTTCCACTGACCCGGATGGCCAACATCGGGCTCGGACCTCCCTGTTGCGTGTGCCATTGAAACAAGACGCCATCCGTGCTCGGCGGCGCTTCGAAGTCTTCAGGAACAAAGATGCTCAGCCCATACCAATATTCCGCGCTCATCTGGATGGGGGTCTCGCCATCCGAAAATTCACTCCGCTGGCCTTTGTGAACTTTCTCATCCGTGTTTCGAAGCAAGGTCCGCGCGGCATACCGGCCCGACCTCACAGGTTCCGCAACGATCTCCAATGAGTCGTCACAGCACTTCTGCAGCCCGAGCCCCTGATCGGAGATCTGCCCGGACTCGAAGGCCGCCTCCAACAAAAGCTCGCTCCGAACCACGCACGGAAACAAGACGGTGCCCAAAAGACCGGGCAGTAGGGAAACAAACGGTTTCAGCGGGAACATTTGGGGAAGTTAAGAATTCGGAACGATTCTCCTCGCGGAAATATCAATCCCGCGCTTTTTCCGCCAGCGCAAAGCGGATGGGTATCCTTCGGACTCAGGCTCCAGCCTTCGAAAAGCCCATTTTCCCACCTGAAGTCAGACCGAATGGCGGCAGGGCAACATCTAGGCCGTAAGAGCGACACCCGACTCCCTCGCCACGGTGTGGATCGCGTCCCGCAGGGCTTCGTTGGTAAACGGCTTGGGCAATACCAGGGCGACGCCTTCAGGCACTTCCCGATTGGCTTTCATGATCTCACCATAGCCGGTAGCCATGATCACCGGAATAGTGGAAAAATTTCGGCTGACGTGCAGGGCTAACTCGTCGCCATTTATTCCTGGCATGGACCGGTCCGTCACCACGACATCGAAGGCCTTCGTCTCCAGCAGCGCCAGGGCTTCCGCGCCTGTGTTCACCGCTTCACACTCGAAACCGCTGATGCGCAGGAGCTGACCGACAATCTCCGTCACCATGAATTCATCGTCCACCAGCAGCACCCTTACGGACTTGAGTGGCATGGCCTCCGGATCCATCGATGCCGGAGGAACGGTCACGGGAGACTGCGGCATCTTGGCTGCTGGCAGCCTGACGGTGACACGGGTACCCTGTCCCAGTTCGGATTCGACCGTCAAATCTCCCCCACAACTCAGCGCAATCCCCTTCGCGAGAGACAATCCCAACCCACTGCGATCGGCGGCGCGGGTGGTGTAAAGGGGTTCCGTACACTGGCTCAACGTCTCCGCGCTCATTCCCGAGCCGTTGTCCTCAACCTGGATACTCACCACCTCCTCGACTTCATCCGCCGTTATCACGATTGCCCCCTGCCCCTCCAACGCGTCGCAGGCATTGAAGACGAGATTCGTGAAGACCTCTCTCAGTTGGGCGGGATCTCCCATCACGGCCAGATCGGGGTCGATCGAAACCCGCATGTCCAGATGGGTGCCTTCCATCTCCAACTCGCTCTTCCACTTGGGTTTGGTAATTTCTACCGTCTCCGCCACCAGAGGAAGCAAAGGCACCGCCTGGTAGGAATCCGGCACGGTGCGCCTGGCGTGGAAGTGGCGCATCCGCCCCAGTACTTTTCCGCCTTCCACGGCCAGTGACTGCATGACCGCGAAGTCTTCTCTCAAGTCCGGATGGTCATGCTTCGACAACTCTATCTTGCTTAGTAGCTTGATTAGGATATTGTTGAGTTCGTGGGCCACCCCACTGCTCAACTGGCCCAAAGCCTTGAGTCTTTCCACCTCCACCAGATTTTGCTGGGCTTTGGTCAGGCTGAGCAGAACTTTTCTCAGCTTTTCCTGATTTTCCTGAATTCGTGCTTCGGCTTCCTTCAAAGCCGTAATGTCCGTATGCGCTCCGAGCATCCGGATCGCGCGCCCAGTCTCGTCGCGGATGGCGATTCCCCGGCAGCGCACCCAGACCGTCGAACCGTTCCGGTGCCGGTAGCGGACGATCTGGTCATAGGGATGGTCGGGATTCTCGCAGTGCTTGTGGAAGTTTTCGATGACGACCTGCAAATCGTCAGGATGAATGTTCTTTTGCCACCACTCCGTGGTGTTTGGCATCTCGTGATCTTCGAATCCGAAAAGCTCTTTGAACCGGGGACTCAACCACTCCGATTCTGGATTCTCAATGTCCCAGTACCAGACCCCGTCCAAAGACCCCGCCTGAAGGAAGTCAAAAATGGCTGGCTCTCGAGAAAAGCGCTCATAGAGCTCACGTCTTAGGTAATGCTCGGCCACGAGTCGAAAAGCTGGTATTGGGAATAAGTTTCCCGAAGATGCCTTAATTTTACACAATTGCCATAATTAATGTAAATTATTTTATCGCTGAGTAGTTATGGTAGCGCTGCCTCGCGCCACCAGATTCGGTTACAATCGGTTGGTTATCTGCCGCTTACCGCTCCGAATGACATTCCAAGTGTGAATGGCACTCGGATAAGCGTGGTGACCGGGTCTTTCACGGGAACCAATTGCGATGGAATTGCCGGACAGGTATCGCGTGGCCTTCTCGCCGGATGTGTGCCCCAAAGTTTCGCGCGACGGGCCTGGCTGATCGTACTCCGCCGGTGATGAGCGCCAAGGGCCCGGTTAAGCGATTTCATCGGCGATCTGTCAGTGCCAGTCGCCGCCGTCAAAGGGCTCGACTTGACCGGTCGCCGCGCTTAACCGAGTGCCATTCTTCCTAGTGTAGTGTTTGCGAAATAGGTGGACGAATTTCGCGAGGATTCTTTTTCAGATCCAAGGAGCGAGGAGGGAGTTGAGCAAGCTCAACGACTGATCGAGCAACGCGGGAATTGGAAAAGAAGACCGCGATCATAAAAATTTCCGGTTCTATAACTTATTTGATTTCGTCTAGATATTTCGCAATCACCACACTGGCCGCTGGCTTTTCCCTTCACCTCCAGACCATTTCTAAAAGAGTCTCGGCCCCACTCCCCACTCAATATTCCTTGAGTCTCCTTTCTTCCTTCGCTTCAGTCCGACAATGAGCCGTTTCGATTCCCTTCCGTTCCCGTCTATCCTCCTCGCCGCCATCCTCAGCACCCTGACGGGTTGTTCCTCCATCATGTATTCCGGGCTGGAGCAACTAGGCATTCACAAGCGGGATGTTCTGGTCAGCCGGATCACTAAAGCCATCAAGACGCAAGAAGACACGAAGGAACAGTTTCAGTCCGCCCTGGAGCAGTTCGCCTCCGTCGTTCGCGTGGATGGCGGGGATCTGCAGGCGAAGTATGACAAGCTGAATCGCGAATTCGAACTGGCCGAGTCCCGCGCCAATGCGGTCAAAGCCCGCAATGACGAAGTCGAAGACGTCGCCAAGGCTCTCTTCCGGGAGTGGGAAGGCGAACTCAAACAATACAGCGATCCTTCGCTCCGCCAGGCCAGCGCCCGGCAGCTTTCCGATACCAAGGTCCGCTACAAGCAACTCATGACCGCGATGCGCCGGGCCGAGTCCCGCCTGGATCCCGTGCTGGACGTCTTCCGCGACCAGATGCTCTTCCTCAAGCACAACCTGAACGCCCGCGCCATCGGATCGCTCCAGGGAGAACTCCGCTCCGTGGAAGCGAACACTGCTTCGCTGATCCAGGAAATGAACCGTTCCATCGCCGAGGCCAAGGCTTTCATCAGGGCCATGGAGTAGGGACCCAGCATGCGGCCTTCCACTTTCATTCCGCTGCTAGCGGCCGGATTCATTCTCCTGCCAGGGGCCGGAACAAATGCCGGAGAACCAGCGTCTCCACCAGCCCTGGCTGCGGCGGGAGCGGCGCGGAACTGGCACCAGGCGGCGGGTCCGAATGGGAACTGGCAGGTGGAGCTGGACGGCTCGGCCAACAGGGAAAGTCCGCCCGTGACGTGGAGCGTGACGCGGGGCGAAAACGTGCGTTGGCGCACCGCTTTACCAGAGGCGGGCATGAGCAATGTCACCGTCTGGGACGGCCGGGTCTTCGTGACCACGCATGTGCCAATTCACACCCCGGCAGAGAAGGAAGGAGTCAAAGACATCATCGGCTACTGCCTCGATGCCAGTACGGGTGAGATCCTCTGGCGGGTGACACTGCCGGGACACGTTTTCATCTCCCTGGCGGGCGGCTACACGGACGGCACGGTGTTCGCGCCAATAGCGGATGGGGAACACGTGTGGTTCTTCAATCGCTGTGGATCCATGGGCTGCTATGACTTTTCCGGCAAGGAAGTCTGGCTCCGCGAGTGGACACCGCGCTTCAAACACAACAACCGGCAGGCGGAACCCTGCGTCGCTGGCGACACGATTCTCTATGTAGAGGTCGCGAACAAAGAAGCCGGAGCGCTAATGCAGAAGTGGGCGGCGCCCGGTGTCGTAGCCAGCAAAGACGTTCCCGTGCCGGAAGGAGTAGAGGAACAGGAAGTGTGGACCTACGTACATGGCATCGACAAACACACCGGCGAGATCCTGTGGCGGGAAGAAGTGGGCACGTCCGTTCACACCTGCCCAGCCGTTGGCCTGACGGCGGATGGTAAGCCAGCCATTTCCCATGCGCGCGGCGGTCCGCACGGCGCGCTGGAAAGCCCCTACGGGCATAGCCTGACCAGCCTCGCTCCTGGGGAAGAAGGCCGGACCCTGTGGAACACGGAACTTCCCGGCTACAATCCCTCCTTCATCTGCCACTGGGACGCGCGATACGTTTACGGCTTCAATCAGGGGAGACACCTCGTGATGGATGCCGCCACGGGAAATCTGCTCCGGGAACAGCCACTCTACGAAAGCGCTAACCTGTGGAAATATGAATCCGCGCGGAAAGATTGGATAATGCAGACCGGAGTGCCAGTGCAGGCAGGGAAAGCCCTCCCTCTCACCGACCAGGCAAACATCGTCATTGGCGACTGGCACTGGTTTCTCTCTCACAACGTTCACTACCTGGGCCGGGTGAATGTGAAAACGGGCGTCGTGGAATACCTCGAACTACCAGCCCAACTCATGCCCAGTTCCGAAGGCCGCGACCGCGACACCTGGCTCTGGGGAAAAGGAAATCCTGACAATCTTCCTAAGAACGCCGCCGGCTTCGCCGTGGGCGACAAGGGCAACACCGGCACCGGTTGGGGGCACATCTCCGCCGCCAGTCCAACCCGCGTGGGCCCCTACCTGTTTCTCCCCGTGGTGACGGGAACGGTCTATGTCATCGACTCCCGGACCGAAGCACTGTCACCGGACTCGCTGCTGGCGGTCAACGACCTCGGCCCCGGCGGAGAGACGTGGACCCTCGCCTCTCTGACCTATGCGAAGGGGTGTCTCTACGCGCATACCATGCGGGAGTTAGTGTGCCTCGCGGAAACGAAGTGACCGGAAGCCACCTCTTCACACCCTCCAGGCCCGGCACGCCGCCGGATAATTCACCGGCCAACAGCCAGTATGAAGAACAAAAAAGTGGGCAGGGCAGGATTCGAACCTGCGAAGGCGTAGCCAACAGATTTACAGTCTGCCCCGTTTGACCGCTTCGGTACCTACCCAGTTTTTTTGATTTTTCCGGACCGTCTCGTCCCCGAAACGCCTGGTGGCGAAACGAAGAGGAATTGACCCGGAAGGTCCGCCAGTCGCGGACTGAGCTTCAGGCACTTGCCCTGGGCTCAGGCGGTTCGCTTTTTGGCGGAGCGGTAATAAATGGCCGTCCCCGCCGGATTATCAAGCAAAAGTTGCTTCTGGCTCGTCGAAGTACTCTCCAACCTCCCCGCGCCGCGCTTCTCACCGGTAACAAAAGCCCTAGTGCTCTGACCGCCTTAAGATGATGGGTGATTGGCGAGGATTTTTGGCTGGGGGCAAGGCGCGATGAAGGAGGCTATGTGAATCATAACTGACTGAAGAGCAACGAAGAACCCAGCCAAAAAGACCGGTTCCCGCCCTGCCGCCAGCGGCTCTTTTTTCAGACCAAGCGCTCATCATTTTAAGGCGGTCAGAGCACTAGGCAGCGTGGACAAATTGGAGAACGGACCGGAAATGAAGAAAGGGACAGTGAACTCAGCGCCGCAAAGCGGCGAATACCTGGAGAGGCGGCCCATTTTTAGCCTGGCTTTGTTCCCGCTCTCTCTATTGGGGGTAGGCCCAATGCCGTTCACGGCGCCTTGCCAGCCCAAAAGTGGTCTCGCCCCGGTCCTTCCCCAATTTGTCCACACTGCCTAGAATTTTTCACGGGACTGTCACCATCCCGTTGCCAGAAAGATTCCGCGGATTACAGATATTCCCGTGCGGGCTGCGCGCATGTTCTGAGTCTGTCTTACAAACCATCCACCTAATCGCAAATCGCGTGGGGCCCGCCGCCACCTATGAAAAACACGCATCGTCTGGTCATCGCTATTGCGGCTCTCGCAGCCGTCTCTTCCGGAGTCTTCAGCCTGCGCTCACACGCGGGATCGGCGGCTCCTGCCCGCACGCCGGATATCGGGCGGGGCGAATACCTTGTCACCCATCTGGGGGCCTGCGCAGACTGCCATTCGCAACGCAATGAGAAGGGGGAATTCATCCAGGAACTGTGGCTCCTGGGCGGCCCGCTGACCTTCGCGCCCACGGTGCCCATGCCGGTGTGGGCAGAGGCCGCTCTACCGATCGCCGGGCTGCCGTCCTTCCCCACGGACGAGGAAGCCGTTCAGTTCTTCATGACTGGAAAGCGCGCCAACGGCGTCATGCCGCGCCCTCCGATGCCGGCCTACCAACTCCGCCAGGAAGACGCCGAGGACATCGTCGGCTACCTGCGCTCCCTGAAGAAGGGTTGAAGGTAGAATGCTCCGCCTTTGGCCATCGCGCCGGTCTTTCATCGAAGGCCGCGCGATGGCTTCTCTTTTTCCAAATTAGATCCGGGCCGCCAGCAGTTCCCGCTGGAAAATGAGCTCCTTCGGCAGGTGATCGTAGAGCCGGAGGTAAAGTTCCGCTTCTGACAGCAGTTCCTGCCGGAAGTCCAGGTAGTTGATGGCCATCAGCTTGTCGAATTGCTCCTCGGTAAAGCCGTCCAGATCGTCCAGGGTCAGTTCGTCAAAGCGAGGCATCCAGCCGATGGCGGTTTCGTGGCCCGCCGCCCGGCCCTGGCAACGGCGCACCATCCACTCCAGCACCCGCATGTTTTCGCGGAAGCCGGGCCACAGGAAGTTCCCCTCTTTGTCTTTCCGGAACCAGTTTACGTGGAAGATGCGGGGCAATTGCTTGATCTTCCGCCGCATGCCCAGCCAGTGGGCGAAGTAGTCGCCCATGTTGTAGCCGCAGAAAGGCAGCATGGCCATGGGGTCGTGCCTCAAGCGGCCCGCCGCCCCCTCCGCCGCGGCGGTGGTTTCGGAGCCCATGTTCGCGCCCAGGAAGACGCCGTGCAGCCAGTTAAAGGCCTGGAACACCAGCGGCATGGTCGTGGCCCGCCGGCCGCCAAAGACGATGGCATTGATGGGCACGCCCTCTGGGTTTTCCCATTCGGGATCGATGGTCGGGCACTGGCTGGCGGGCGCGGTAAAGCGGCTGTTTGGGTGGGCGGCGGTGGAGCCTTTGTCAGGAGTCCAGGGATTGCCGTGCCAGTCGGTCAGGTTGGCCGGAGGCTCCGGCGTCAGGCCTTCCCACCACACGTCTCCGTCTTCGGTCAGGGCCACGTTGGTGAAAATGGTGTTCGCCCGCATGGACTCCATGGCGTTGGGGTTGCTCTCCCAGTTCGTGCCCGGCGCCACGCCGAAGTAGCCCGCCTCGGGATTGATGGCGTAGAGGCGCCCGTCATCTCCGGGCCACATCCAGGCGATGTCGTCTCCCACGGTGGTCACCTTCCAGCCTTTTTTCTGGTAGGTTTCCGGCGGAATGAGCATGGCGAAGTTCGTCTTCCCACAGGCGCTGGGGAAAGCGGCGGTCACGTAGATCTTGTTGCCGTCCGGGCTTTCCACCCCGGTGATCAGCATGTGCTCCGCCATCCAGCCTTCCTCCCGGCCCATCACGCTGGCAATGCGTAACGCCAGGCATTTCTTGCCGAGCAATGCATTCCCCCCGTAACCGCTGCCGTAGGACCAGATTTCCCGTTCGATGGGGAAATGGACAATGTACTTGGTCTCGTTGCAGGGCCAGGGCACGTCTGCTTCACCCGGTTCCAGGGGCTTGCCCACGGAGTGGACACAGGGAACAAAGCGCCCGTCCGTTCCCAACTGTTCCAGCGCCGCGCTACCCATCCGGGTCATGATCCGCATGTTCACCACCACGTAGGGAGAGTCCGTGATTTCCACGCCCACGATGGAGCGTTTCGATCCCAGCGGCCCCATGCAGAAAGGCACCACGTACAGGGTCCGTCCTTTCATGCAGCCATCGAAAACGCCTTTCAGCACCTTCCGCATTTCGGCGGGCGCCATCCAGTTGTTGGTGGGTCCGGCGGATTCCTTGCGGCGGCTGCAGATGAAGGTCCGGTCCTCGACGCGCGCCACGTCGCCGGGATCGCTCCAAGCCAAGTAGCTGTTAGGCCGTTTTTCGGGATTCAGCCAGCGAAACGTGCCGCTGTCCACCAGCACCTGACAGAGCCGGTCATACTCTTCCTCCGATCCATCGCACCACTCGATCTTGTCCGGTTTACAGAGGGCCGCGATCTTTTCGACCCAGGCGTTCAGCTCAGAATGTTGTGTCATGGTGGGTAAACTTTCCCGATTCAAACCGGGTTGCTTTCACTCTTCGTTCGTCTCCAGAACGCATCAAGGCACTTTCTTGAGGCGGTGACCTTTCTGGCTAATATTGAACCATGCTTAGGGCTTGGAATGCACGGACAGGGCCAAGGAATGCGCGGTGCGGTCTTTGGAAAGTGATAGGGATGGGGTGCCTGCTTTTCGGACCGGCATTTCTAGTGGGCTGCTCTTCGGCCCGGAAGTCTCTGGATCCCGGCGCTTTCGCCCGCGAATACAGCGCTTTCCGCTACTGCCTGGTGGAGCCCGTGGAGCAGTCCTCCCAGAGATCCTGTGGCGCCGCCGCGCTGGTGGCGGTCATGAACTATTGGAAAGACGAGTCCCAGCCCCCCTTCGAAGAGCCCGCCATCCAGGAGGAATTCCCCGCCGCCTCCGAGGAGGGCTATCCCCTCTTTCAACTGCGGGACATCGCCGCGCTGAAGGGCTTCGCCGCGTTTGCCGTGAAGCTGGATGAAAATCCCTGGCGCCAGCTCACCGAGCATGTGGAGCAGGGCCGGCCCGTCATCGCCGCCATCCAGTGCCCCCGGGGCCGTTACTTTGGCGATAAAGTGCCCCTGGTGGAAACCCTGGACCGGCGCACCCTGCTGACCACCGGGAACGAGTGGAAATCTCACTACGTGGTCGTCATCGGCCGCAGCCTGCGGGAAGTGCTCTGCATGGACCCGAAATACGGCATCGTCCGCATCGATAGCGAAGATTTCCTCCGCTTCTGGAGCCTGGAAGGCTACGCCGCGCTCATTTGTTCGTCCCTGTAAGGCCCGGAAATCGCGCGATTTGATGCGATTTGAAACCGGTACTAGGCTTGACATTCCTCCGCCAAAGGCAATAATCGCCGCCTCTATGAAGCTCCTCATCACGATTTTCTCCATCTTCGCGTTCATGAACCTGAGCGTCGCCCAGTTCTGTTTCGGCGCGGAAGCCCAGAAAAAGCCGCTTCAGCTCAATGAGATGGCTGCCCTGAACCAGCAGCAGGCCGCCGACCAGGAAGAGCTTCAAGGCACCACGGCCGGTCTGGCCAATGGTTACGGCCTCCTCACCCTCCTGCTCGTCGCCGGTGTCGCCTACCTGATCTACGACAACCTGGAAGACGACGACAAGGATTGATCGCAAGGTCAACCTTCGGGCCAGCCCCGAAAAACCAGATTTAACCCAGAAAACCCACGCAACGGCCTGCTTCACCGCAGGCCGTTTCCATGTACTGGCGCTATGCCGATGCGACGGCACCGGTCATCCGCACGTCAGAGTCCAGGCTCAAGCCAAACTGGCCCGGCCTGGCGACCCGAAAATCTTCAAACCGTACAAATCTCCACCCCCTGCCGGAGGCTTGCGATTTTGTCTTCCCTGGCGGGGATGAACTCCTGGCCGACGTAGCCGGTGTAGCCGGTTTCCTGGATGGCGCGGACGATGGCGGGATAGTAGAGTTCCTGGGTCTCGTCGATCTCATGACGGCCGGGAACGCCGCCGGTGTGGTAGTGGGCCAGGTAGTCGTGGGAGTCCTGGATGGTGTGGATGACGTCGCCTTCCATGATCTGCATGTGGTAGATGTCGTAGAGCAGTTTGAAACGCTCCGAACCGATGGCCTTGCAGAGTTCCACGCCCCAGGCGGTGTGGTCGCACATGTAGTCTTTGTGGTTCACTTTGCTGTTCAGCAGTTCCATGCAGAGGGTCACGCCTTTGTCCTCGCACAGTTTCATGAGGCGCTTCAGACCGGTGGCGCAGTTTTTCAGGCCTTCCTCATCGTCCATGCCGTCGCGATTGCCGGAGAAGCAGATGACTTTGTCGAAGCCCGCTTCCGCTGAGGCGGTGATGAGCGGCTCGTAAATTTCCACCAGGGTGTCGTGGTGTTCTACCCGGTTGAAGGCTTTCGGGATGCCGCCCACCTTCGTCCCATCCGGGGTGGCGCCGGTGGGGAAACTGACCATGGCGCAGTGCATGCCGTGCTTCTTCAGCGCCGGGAAATCTTCCGGGTTCAAGAGTTCCACCGACTCCAGGCCGAATTCCTTCCCCGCCACGCAGAGGTCTTCCAGCTCGATGCCCTTGTAACACCACTTGCACACGGAGTGATGCACTGGCGTCCCGCCGCCCGCTTCCTTGGCCGCTTTTTCTTCAGCGGACAAACGCTCGAACAAAGACGCGGACACCGCCGCCACGGCGGCGGCCCGCGAACTGCGAATCAGAAAATTCCGGCGGGAAAAGGGAGAAGTCGAAGAGGGTTTCATGGCATTCATGGTTTTTCCTTATGTAGCACGGTCCACGAAACGGAAAAACCCATTTTCGCGGCGCGCGGCGTTCCCGGCATTCCTTGACGGAAGACCTCTTCGCGGTTGAGATAGGGGCCTTTTCCTCCCCAAACCGCTCACCGGCTCATGAAACGAAACCTCCTTCTCGCTCTCATCGCGCTTTCAGCGCTCTTTTTCATCCCAGGGGCCAACGCGGCGGACGCTCCGCCCAAGCCCAATGTGCTCTGGATCTACCTGGAAGACGTGTCCGGCTGGTTCAGTTGTTATGGCGAGGAATTGATCGAGACCCCGAACATTGACGCCCTGGCCGCGGACGGCATCCGGTTCGACCGCTTTTACACCCCGGCCGGCGTGTGTTCCGCGACCCGGTCCGGCCAGATCCTGGGTACCATGCAGACGACCTTTGGGGTGCACCAGCACCGCAGTTCCCGGAACATCGCCGCGGGCACGAAGCACGACGGCGTGGGCATGATTCACCTGCCCGAAGGAGTTAAGACGCTACCCGGACTTTTCCGCGCGGGCGGTTACTTCGCCTACAACAGCGGCGCCAAAGACGACTACAACTTTGTCTGGTCCGCCGAGGATCTCTATGACTTCCCCGGCGAATTCGGCCGGGGCAAAGGCTGGGGCCTGACCGGTGGCGGAGACGAGCCCCTCTGGCACCATGCCCCGGAAGGCCGGCCCTGGTTTGGCCAGATCCAGCTGAAGGGCGGAAAGCTCGGAGGCCAGGCGCCCACCGTCATCGATCGCGCTTCCGTGCCTGTCCCACCCTACTACCCGGACATCGATCTCGTGCGCGAAGAGATCGCGCACCACTACGACTGCATCCTGGAGACGGACCGTCAGGTCGGTGAAATCATCGCGGCCTTGAAGGAAGAGGGGCTCTACGGAAAGACCTACATCTTTCTTCACTCCGACCACGGCTACAAGCTGCACCGCCACAAACAGTTCCTGTATCAGGGCGGCATCCACATGCCTCTCATCGTCACCGGCCCCGGCATCGCGCCCGGCCAGGTGCGCGAGGATCTCATCTCCGGGATAGACCTGGCCCCGGCCTCCCTCGCCGCCGCCGGGCTGCCCGTGCCGGAGTGGATGGAAGGCCGCGATTTCCTGGCGAAGGACTACACGCCGCGGGACTTCATCGTCGCCGCCCGCGACCGCTGCGACTACACCATCGAACGCATCCGCACCATCGTGACGCCGAAGTTCCAATACCTGAAAAACTACCTGACCGGCCGTCCCTACATGCAACCCAGCTACAAAGATCCCTGGCCGGTTTCCCAGAAATTCCGCGAAATGATGGCCAACGGCGAGATGAACGAAACACAGCTCATCTTCTTTGGAGACACGAAGCCGGAGGAAGAACTCTACGACCTGGAAAACGATCCCCACCAGATTCACAATCTGGCTGGAGACCCGGCCTACCGGGACGCGCTAGAGAAGCACCGTCAGCTGCTTTCCGGCTGGATCCAGGAAACGGGCGGCGGCGGTCTGGAACCGGAGCCGGATTCCGGCCTGATCCAGGTTCTTTACCAATGGGGCGACCGTTGTGTAAACCCGGAATACGATGCCCTCCGGGATCAGATCGAGCCGCTTCCCAAAAAGGGGAAGGGCAAAGAGTAGGCACCCTTCTCAAACGCTTGGAATTGCCGTCCGCGCGGGGAAATCGCTTCCCGGCGGACTCTCTTGCTGTTAACTGTCTGAAACCACGGATTCGGGCAAAGGCGATGAGCGGTGAGACCAAGTCCGGCATTTCCACCTGTTCCGATTTTCACTCCCCTTGAATCCTTTTAAAGGCATCGAAAATAAGAAGCAGGTTTGGGCCTGGGGCATGTTTGACCTGGCCAACCAGTCCTTTACCCTGCTCATCAATACGCTGCTCTTTTCCCTCTTTTTGAAAGAGGTGATCGTGGGCGGCCACCAAGATGGAGACCTTGCCTGGTCTCTCATGGGCTCGGTCAGCTTAGCCATCGTGGCGCTGACGGCACCGATCATCGGGGCACTGGCGGATGTGTATGCAGCCAAGAAGCGCATCCTGATCACCACGGGGATTTGCTGCGCCGTGCTCACTGCTTGCCTGGCCTTTCTCCCCGCATCCGCCTCCGTCGGAATCCGTACGGCGCTGACCGTGGCGGTGCTGGTCTATGTGCCGGCCAATATTTGCTTCAATGTGGGGGAAAACATCCTGGCTTCATTCCTGCCGGAGATCTCTCGGCGGGAAACGATGGGCCGCATCTCCGCCATTGGCTGGACCATGGGCTACGTGGGCGCGCTGATTCTGCTGGTTTCGGTGGTTATCGCCAGCCTGATCTTTGGCTTGGACGGCCCGAAAGATTTCCGCCCCATCCTGTTCTTCGCGGGCGCCTGGTTCGCCCTCATGATGACCCCCACCGCCCTCTTCCTGCCGGAGAAGAAGCAACGCGCAAAAAACGCGGGCCAAGTCTCGGTGGTCAAGGAAGCCGTCCGGTGCACGGTCAAAACCGTCCGCGAAGTAAGTTCCTTCCGCGATCTCTCCGGACTGCTGATCGCCTTTCTGGTCTATGCCATGGGCATGCAGGTAGTGATCTTCTTTGCCGGGGTCATCGCGCAGGACGATTTCGGATTCGACACGCTGAAGATCCTCGTCTTCTCCGCCGTGGTCACCCTGGCCGCGGGGGCCGGCGCCATTTCCACGAGTTTCATCCAGGACCGTATCGGCCATAAGACGACGCTCACCGCTTTCCTTGTCATTTGGACGGTCACCTGCCTGGGCCTGACTCTCATCACCCACTTGCGGTCTATTTCCGCGAATCCAGAAAGCTTCCCGGTCTGACCCGTCTGGCTGGTGGGCCTGGGCATCGGAGCGGGACTGGGGGGACTGGGGACCGCCACGCGAGCCTCCGTGGGCGTCTTTACCCCCAGCCACCGTTCGGCGGAGTTTTTCGGCCTGTGGGGGCTGGTTTACAAGATGGCCGGCGTCATTGGCCTGCCGGTTTTTGGCGCCATCCGTTCGCGCTTGGGATCGGTCTCTTCCCTCACGATCCTCACGCTCTTCTTCGTCATTGGAATGGTTCTGCTATGGCTCCTGGTCAATCTGCGGCGAGGAGTGGAAACAGCGGAAGCCGCCGAGAAACTCGCCCCCGCCGATGCAGTGGACCTGAGCGATCTGGCGGCTGCCTCCGCCTCGGGGTTGCCCATGAACCTGGAAACCGATCAGCCAAACTCTGACATTCCCCACCACGGGAAAAACACACCGGACTGAAACTCACGGTTCACACCGAAAATCCCGAATCGTTCGGTTCCGGCGCCATTCCCGCCAGCATTTCCAGTTGTATCTTTTCCGTGATATCTTCCACGACGGACACCGCGTAGAGTGGCACGCCTTCGCTGTTGCGGACCAGGCTCACGGTCAGATTGATCCACACGATTCGCCCAGTCTTGTGGTAGTAGCGTTTCCGCATGGAGTAGTTCTTTATCTTTCCCGCCTTCAGTTGCTGATACAACTTCAGGTCCTTATCCAAGTCTTCAGGATGAGTGATTTCCTGAAACGTCAGCGCCATCAATTCTTCTCGGGAATACCCGACGATATCGCAGATCTTTTGATTCACCTCCAGCCAGTCTCCCGAGGGGCTGACGCGGGCGATTCCGACGGCCGCCTGTTCGAAGACCGCCTGAAACCGCTGCTCCTGCTGCCTTTTGTCCGTCAGATCCTTTATGTAGCCACCCATGTAGAGCGGTTTTCCTTCTTCATCTCTGACGCACCGCCCCGTGCAGTGCAGCCAAAGGTAGTAGCCGTCCTTGTGTCTCAGCCGGTGCTCGATGTCATACGGCGTGTCGCCCTTGAGATGCTTCTCCAGCATTTCCCGGGTAGCCACGATATCCTCCGGGTGAACCAAGCGTGTCAGGAACCGCTCCAACATCACGGGCGCTTCCTCTTCTCTAAGTCCCAAGATTCTCAAAAATTGATCCGAATACCACAGCCGGTCCTTCGCAACATTCCATTCCCAAAGACCATCGCTGGCGGACTGAAAGATGACTCTCAGCCGGTTTTCTGTTTCCCTGCGGTGGTCCGTCTCTTCATTGAGTTGCTTTTTCACCGCCAGCAAACCCGGCAATGCCAGCATCCTAGGTAGCGAAGGAGCTAATACGATGACGGCAGTCACGGATACCACCGCGGTAATGACCTTCACCAGACCCGAAAACCGGTAGATCGGATCCCAGAACAAAATAGCTTCTACCAAGTGTACTGTGCCGCAACTGAGAATAAAGGCGGCAAACAACCAGTAGAGAGGGATGAACGGCATGTCTTTGTTCTTCCTGATGGCAAGGTAGCCAAGCAGCACGGGAATCGCGAAGTACGCCGTGGCGATGACCAGATCGGAAACAATGTGAAGCCAACCCAACGCGGGCGTCTCAGACCAGGCCGTCCCGCAATTCCACCTAGGGGGAAACCCTTCGGTTTCGAAGAGACGCCGAAAGAATTCTATCATTTGAATGTTATGATGACTGATCGGCTCACAAAGGGAAGCTTCAATCAACCAAGAACAGCAGCAGCAATAAGGACGAGTCTGGCGCCACCATACCGAAATTCAGAATGCTGGCCCGCCAAGAACCCGTCCCAGAGGTCTATCAATAGCACTTGTCGTGGTTGAGAAAAGTAACAAGCGCACCCGGATCAGGATCTTTGCCAAGGCCATACGCAAAGAGGCAGTCAACGACCGCCTCCCGCTTTAGAATTTGTAGAAAATGTAGGGGAGCACCGGGCTGAACCACCCGGGCTCCAAACCTGTTTTCCGTCCTTATTCCGCTCCCTTCAGGATCTGCGCCAGGACATACGGCAAGATGCCGCCGGCCCGGTAGTAGTCGATTTCCACCGGGGTATCCAGGCGCACCACCACGGGAACTTCGTCCGTGGAACCGTCTTTACGGTGCACCACCAGAGTGGCGTCGCCACGAGGCTTCAGGCCGTTGTCGATGCCGATGACGTCAAAGGTCTCCGTTCCTTCCAGACCTAACTTCTCGTAATCAGAGGGATCTTTGAAGTTCAGCGGCAGCACGCCCATGCCGATGAGGTTGGAGCGGTGGATGCGCTCGAAGCTCTTGGTGACGACGGCTTCCACGCCCAGCAGGCGGGTGCCTTTCGCGGCCCAGTCACGGGACGAACCCATGCCGTAGTCTTCACCGCCCACCACGATGAGCGGCTTGCCTTCCTTGGCGTATTTTTCAGCGGCGTCAAAAATGTCCAGCTTCTCCCCTTCCGGGTCGCCGTTGAAGAATTTTGTCACCCCGCCTTCCACGCCGGGCACCATCAAGTTCTTGATGCGCACGTTGGCAAAGGTGCCACGCGTCATGATGCGGTCGTTGCCACGGCGGCTGCCATAGCTGTTAAACTGTGCCTTCTCCACGCCGTTGGCCTTGAGGTAGCGGCCGGCGGGAGACTCTTCTTTAATGGCGCCAGCGGGAGAAATGTGGTCCGTCGTGACGCTGTCGCCAAAGATGCCCAGCGGACGCGCGCCCTTGATTTCCACGATGTCCTTCGGCTCCATCTGGAAGTCGTCGAAGAACGGCGGCTCCTGGATGTAGGTGGAACTTTCGTTCCAGGAATAGACTTCGCCCGTACTGCTGGAAATGTTATTCCACTTCGGATTCTGCTCCGCGAAATCGCTGTAGAGCTTCTGGAACACTTCCGGCTTCAGAGCGGCCTGCATCTCGGCCTTGATCTCATCCAGCGAGGGCCAGATGTCTTTCAGGAACACCGGATTGCCGTCCTTGTCTTCGCCCAGCGGCTCGTTGACCAAGTCCAAGTCCACCCGGCCCGCCAGGGCAAAGGCCACCACCAGCGGCGGAGACATCAGGAAGTTCGCCTTAATGTTCTGGTGCACGCGAGCTTCGAAATTCCGGTTCCCGGAAAGCACCGACGCGCAGACCAGGTCTTTACTCTTAATGCCTTCTTCCAGCGCGGGATGCAGCGGTCCGGAGTTTCCAATACAGGTCGTGCAGCCGTAGCCCACGGTCTGGAAGCCCAGTTGGTCGAGGTATTCGCTCAAGCCAGTCTTGCTCAGATAGTCGGTTACCACGCGGGAGCCCGGGGCCAGGGAAGTCTTCACATACGCGGGAACTTCCAGGCCTTTCTCCACCGCCTTCTTCGCCAGCAGGCCCGCGCCCAACATGACGCTCGGGTTCGAGGTGTTGGTGCAGGAGGTGATGGCGGCGATCAGCACGGAACCGTGTCCGATCTCGATCTCGCGCGGACCGTCCGGGAAGGCATCCGCGTTGGAAACGGAGTCCGGCGTCGGACGGTTGGATACCATTTCCGTCTGGTTCCGCGACTCGCCTTCAAAGGACGCGTGGTTCTCATCCGTGGAAAGCAGGGAATCCACCGAAACCCCGGCGGGCTCGGCCATTACAACGGCCGCTTTAGCCTCGCGGTCCGCCGCGGACTTGCCATACCCGCCTTCGCTCACCGGCGCTTCAAACAGCGCGTTGAATTTCTCCGTCAAGGCGCTCACCTCGATCCGGTCCTGCGGCCGCTTCGGTCCCGCCACGGAAGGCTTCACCGTCGCCAGGTCCAATTCCAGGTCCGCCGTGTAGTCAATGTCGCCACGGTCCGGAATGCCCCACAGGTCCTGTGCTTTGAAGTAATTCTCGAAGGTCGTCACGGACTCGTCGCTACGTCCCGTTTGGCGCAGATAGGTCGCGGTCGCCTCGTCCACGGGGAAGAAGCCCATCGTCGCGCCATACTCGGGGGCCATGTTGGCTATGGTGGCGCGGTCCGGTACCGGCAGGCTCTTCGTGCCGGGGCCGTAGAATTCCACGAACTTGCCGACCACGCCGTGCTTGCGCAGCATCTGGGTCACGCTCAGCGTCAGGTCGGTGGCGGTCACGCCTTCCTGGAGTTCACCACTCAAGTAAACGCCCACCACTTCCGGCACCAGGAAGGTCACCGGCTGACCCAGCATGCCGGCTTCCGCCTCGATGCCGCCGACGCCCCAGCCCACCACGCCGATGCCGTTGATCATCGTGGTGTGGGAGTCCGTGCCCACCAGGGTATCGGGATAAAAAACGCTATCCTTGCTCAGCACGCCCTTGGCCAGGTACTCCAGGTTCACCTGGTGCACGATGCCAATGCCCGGAGGCACCACGCTGAAGGTGCTGAAGGCCTGCTGACCCCACTTGAGAAACTCGTAACGCTCCCGGTTGCGGATGAACTCGATGTCCAGATTCCTCTGCAAAGCCAGGGCCGAACCCGCGAAGTCCACCTGCACGGAGTGGTCCACCACCAAGTCCACCGGCACGAGCGGTTCGATCATCGTGGCGTCTTTGCCCATCCGGTCCACCGCGCTGCGCATGGCCGCCAGGTCCACCAGCAGCGGCACACCCGTAAAGTCCTGCAGGACAATTCGCGCCACGGTGAACGGAATTTCGTAGTCGCCCGGGGCCTGAGCATTGTAGCCGGCCAGGTTTTTGATGTCGTCATCCGAGACCTTCTTGCCGTCACAATTCCGCAGCAACGACTCCAATACGATGCGGATGCTCACGGGCAGCCGGGAAAGCTTTTCGAACCCCTGTTCTTTTAGCGCGGGCAGGGAATACAGCTTTCCTTCGGCACCGGAACCGGTGGTAAAGGAGCGGACGACGTCAAATGTGCTCATGGTCTAAGTGGCGGTATTAATCTGTTACGCCTCTTCCGTAGCAGGAATCGGGAAAATCCCCTCCTTTCCCCCGAAAAAGGCGCTCTATACTAGCGCGAACAGCGTATTCGGCAAGAGAGAGAGTGCCAGCCGATACGGACTCCGGGTATGCAAAAAGAAAGGGCAGAACTTTCGTCCTGCCCCCACTTCAAAAATGGCTTCAGAAGCCGCGAACATCGGTGGCTCAGCCTAGTTCTCCCAACTTGGCCTTGATGGCCTCGAAGTTGGGCAACTGGCCCGGATCATCGTTACTTTCGGCGTACTGGATCACGCCTTCCTTATCCACGATGAAGGCGGAGCGTTTCGGCACGCCACCCATGGTCAGGTTCTTGGCCGGCAGGAAGGAGTCGTAGGCCACGCCGTAGGCTTTGGCGGTATCGTGCTCGTAATCGCTGGCCAGCGTGAGAGTGATGCCTTCTTTGTCCGCCCACGCCTTTTGAGCAAAAGGATTGTCGCCACTGATGCCGATGACCGTGGCGTTCAGCTTGGTGAATTCTTCCAGCTCGTTGCTGATGGCGCAGAACTCTTCCGTGCATTTGCCGGTAAAGGCCATGGGCACAAAGAGGAGCAGAATGTTGGAGGAGCCGATCTTGTCGCTCAGCTTCAGAATTTCCGGGCCACCGGCGCCCAGAGTGGTGAGTGCGAAGTCCGGTGCTTTTTCGCCGACTGAAAGTGCCATAAAATGTGTGGTTTGGTCTGGTTGAATGTTACGGGAGTGAAAGTCCGGCCACTATAAGAAGTGCCAATGGAGGGTCAACCGTGAAATCCCTGACCCACCCGCGCGTTCCCGCCTCACCCCGCGCACTTCCCGCAGCGGACCGCTTCCGGCTTGGCGTCCAGCCGTTCCCAGGAAATGTCCCCACCGCAGACTTCGCAGAGGCCGTATTCCCCGGCGTCCATGCGTTCCTGAGCCGTCTCCAGCAGACTGAGCCGTTCCTCCCGCCGGCGTTGCGCGTCCTTCGCCACTTCCTGCATCTGCATGGAGTCCAGCCGGGACAAGCGCCCGATGGCGGCGTCCGGCGCCACCGCTTCCCGTTCTTCCTGGGTCGAATCCATTTCCGCCCGAAGCCGCTCGATCTCTTCCCCGATCCGCACCTCCAGCTCAATCAACTGATCGCCATTCAACATAACCCCACTACCCTATCAGAACCGCCAGCCCGGGGCCAGACTGGACAAAGGGGCTCCCTTTCTTGACACCGGCAGAGGCCCCGGCGAAAGCTTGCCCATGATGGATGACTCCGAGTCCCCCCGGCCTTCACTGGACCCGCTCACGCTCCGCTTGACCGCCGCCAATGCCCTCATCCGGCGGCGGCGCAGCATTAAGCCGGCGGACATGGACCCCCGGCCCGTGGAACGCGTCCACCTGGCCGCCATTCTGGAAAACGCCAACTGGGCCCCCACCCACGGGCGTACGGAACCCTGGCGCTTTACCGTGTTCACCGGCGACGCCCGCGAACGGCTGGCGGGGTTCCTCCAGGCCCTCTACCGGGAAAAGACGCCCAAGGAAGAGTTCCGCGACGACAAATTCGAAAAGCTCGGCGCCAGTCCGCTCCAGGCCCCCGTCGCCATTCTGGTGGGCATGAAGCGGCAGGATATCGAAAAGATCCCGGCCATCGAGGAAGTGGAAGCCGTGGCCTGCGCCGTGCAGAACATGCACCTGACCGCCTGTGCCATCGGCATCGGCGGGTTCTGGTCCACCCCGCCCATCGTCTATACGCCAGAGATGGCTCAGTTCATGGGTTTGGGCCCCCAGGACCAGTGCCTGGGCCTTTTCTATCTGGGCTGGCCCCGGGACGACGCCTGGCCCGAGGGGCAACGCAATCCCATGTCGGAAAAGGTAACGTGGCTTGATGGCGGCGAAAGCCAGCCGTAAGGTCCGCCACGTAGACCTGATATGGCGGAATGGTTTTCCAACCTCGGCAGCGGCACTCTGGACATCCTTAAGTGGTTCCTCGTCTTGATGCTCCTTGTCGGCGGGTTCCTCGGCACCTTCATTCCCATCATTCCCGGCGCGGTTTTCATCGTCCTCGCCGCCGTGGCCCACTACTTTCTCTTCGGCATGGAAGAGAGCCGTTTTTCGGTGTGGAGCTTCATCCCGATGGGCCTGCTCCTCATCCTGTCCGTCGTGGTGGACTACGTCAGCGGCGCCCTGGGAGCCAAGTATTACGGCGCCACCAAGTGGGGCGCCATTGGCGCCATCGTTGGCGGCATCGCCGGAATCTTTTTCCCGTTTCCCGGGCTGATTGTGGGCCCCCTGGTCGGCGCGTTCGCGGGCGAACTCATCTTTGCCCGGCGCGAATGGCAGGCCGCCACCAAATCCACCTGGGGTACCGTGGTGGGGGGACTCACCGGCATGGCCTTCAAATTGGTCATCGCCATCGCGATGATCGCCTGGTATGTCGCGGATGTGTTCTTTGTGAACTGAGAAGTAATCCTTCTGTGACCGCCCTTGTTTGAAACGGGCAACCGGTATCTTCTGATTTCATGGTTCCGTCTATCTGGAAGTCCTGCCTGCAATGAAAGACCTCACTCCTGGTCTTTGGATTGATCTTTGTGCTCGCCGGTTACTTCACGCTTTTTCACGGCGAGTAACTGGCTGCCGGCAACGGAAAAAACCGTCAGGTCAGGTGGTGAACCGCGGCTTCTGCCGCCTCCGCGCACCGCATGCCGTCCAACGCCGCGCTGACAATCCCGCCCGCGTAACCCGCCCCTTCCCCGCAGGGGAACAGCCCCGGCACGTCCGGATGCTCCAGGGTGTCTTCTTTTCTGGGAATCCGCACCGGAGAGCTGGTGCGGGTTTCAAATCCCACCAGGACCGCCTCCCTTGTGACGTAGCCACGCATTTTCCGGCCGAAAAACGACAGCCCTTCCTTGAAGCGGCCCACCATCCAGTTGGGCAGGATCTCATCCAACCGGGCCGGACGCAGGCCGGGGTGGTAACTGCATTCCGGCAGATCGGCGGAGTCGCGCCCATTCAGGAAATCCGTCAGCCGCTGCGCGGGGGCCACTTGACCTCCACCGCCCGCGGCTTTGGCGGACTGCTCCAACGCTTTCTGCATGGCCATCCCCGCGAGAACGCCATGTTCGGCCAGGTACTTTTTGGTATCGGAAGGTTCGACGCTCACCACCATGCCGCTGTTGGCAAAGGGGGAATCCCGCTTGGAAAGGCTCATCCCGTTCACCACGACCTCGTCATTCTCCGTGGCCGCCGGAACGATGATGCCGCCAGGGCACATACAGAAAGAATGCACGCCCCGTCCGTGAATCTTCGTCGCCAGGCTGTAGCTCGCCGCCGGCAGGAGCAGGGGCCGTTTCTCCCCACGCGGGTAACTGTATTGCAGACTGTCGATCAAGGGCTGCGGGTGCTCCACGCGCACGCCCATGGCGAAAGGTTTCTGCTCCAGCAAGATTCCCTTCTCATTCAGCAATCGGTAAATGTCCCGTGCCGAGTGACCAGTCGCCAGGATGACGGCCTCTCCCCGGAACTCCCGGCCGTCAGCCGTCACGACCCCGTGGGTGCGCCGGCTTTCCTCTTCCATTAGAAAGTCCGAGACCTTAGTCTCGAAGTGCACTTCGCCACCTGCCTGGAGGATGCTCTCGCGCAGGGCTTTCACCACATTAGGCAGCAGGTTCGACCCAATGTGAGGGTGCGCGTCGATCAAGATTCTTTCCGGCGCGCCATGGACCACCAGGGTTTCATAGACCTTGGCCACCGGTCCCCGCTTGGTGGCACGGGTGTAGAGTTTGCCATCGGAAAACGTTCCCGCGCCGCCTTCTCCAAAGCAGTAGTTGGAGTCCTCGATCACCGTGCCGTGCCTCATAATGGGCGCCAGATCGAAGCGGCGCGCGGAGGCGTCTTTCCCCCGCTCCAGCACGATGGGCCGCATTCCAAGTTCCAGGCAGCGCAGAGCCGCGAACAGTCCCGCCGGACCGCAGCCCACGATGACGACAGCGGGAGCCCCGGCACTGACCGGCGGGTAGGACGCCACCAGGGATCGTTCCTCCGGCTCGCCGCCGTCGATGCCCACCTCCAGCCGCAGTTGCACTTTGATCCGCTGCTTCCGCGCATCGATGGAATGCTTGCGGAGCTTCATTCCGCCAATCCTGCCGGGGTCGATCTCCAGCTTGGCGGCCACGGCCCGCCGCCACGCCTGCTGGTCTTCGGATTTCTCCAAAGGCAGGATCACATCCACGGTTTCAACACGCCCCAAACTGCCCATGGCACCTACCTAATCGACGCCCCGCACCCCGGCAACGCGAATCAATCAAGGGAATGGGATTCCGGCTCCGCTCCCATCCTGAAAACAAGAGACCCTGTCTCGCTGCCAGCGAGACAGGGCATCCAGTAGTAGTAGTATCGAGCACGTGTTTCTTTGCTTCGAAAAAGGAGAAACACAAAACTGTCTCAAATCAAAACCCCGGGACGAAAGCTCGACGCTCAAGTCCCGGCTAAACCCTATCCACTCCTTGAGCACCCGGAATGCCAGCGGCCCGCGCAATTGCGTGAAACCTTGTGAATTTGGGATAAATGTCAGGGTCCGATTCCCGGCGATGGCACAAGAAAGCCAAATTAGTAGTACTCGCCCTTCTCGTCTCAAGGGCTTACGAAGGACGCAGGGCAATCCTGCCTTTTAGAACCAAACGGTTGTTTTTCTCTTTGGCCAGGAGCAGCACTGCCTCCACCTTGCCTTTTCGGCCCGCCGCATGATCGAAATTGCGCTCATCCACTACAGCTACCCGCCCACCATTGGGGGCGTGGAAAGGGTCGTGGCGGAACACGCCCGGCTGCTGGCGGACCGCGGCCGGTTCAAGGTTCGCGTCTTGGCCGGTTCGGGCGAAAATACGGTTCCGGAAATCAGCCTGCGCGTGGTGCCTGGGCTTTCCTCGGCGGATCCCGTGGCGAAGGCCATGCGTGAGGCGCTCTTGGAAGAAGAAACGCCGCAAGATTTCCCGGCCTTGCGAAACGCCCTGCAAGCAGACCTTCGCCGCGAACTGGAGGGTTGCCAGTACGTCTTCGTTCACAACCTGATGACGATGCCTTTTAACCCGGCGGCGACCGCCGCCCTGTGGAATCTGGCATCCGATATGCTTAACGCGCGCTTTTTCAATTGGATACATGATTTGGCCGCCACGAACCCGGACTATCCACTGCCTTATTCCCGCCCACCCTGGGACTTGTTGACCCACTGCCATCCACGCATGCTTCCCATCGCCGTTTCCAGACATCGAAAGAAAGAAGCGGACGGTCTCTTTGGACTTTCCGGCGATGGCTGCCGTGTGGTTCCCAATGGCATCGACCCCTCGGAGATTCTCGGCCTGACGGAACCGGTCGCCCAGCTCGCCCGGGACCGCGCGCTCTTCGAGCGGGACATCGTGTTCTTCTATCCGGCCCGCCTCCTGCGGCGGAAAAACGTGGAATTTGCCATCGAGATCCTGGCCGCCATCCGCGCCACGGGCCAAAACGCTGCCTGCCTGGTCACGGGAGCCGCGGACCCGCATAATGCGGACTCCCAGGCCTATCGGGAGAGCTTGCGGCGAGCCATTGCCGAAAAAGGGCTCGAAGATTCGTTCTTCTTCCTTTCGGAGCGCTTTCCGGTTTCCGATGCCGACTTGGCTTCGTTGTATGTTTTGAGTGACGCTCTTCTCTATCCTTCACGCCAGGAAGGCTTTGGCCTTCCGCTGATTGAGGGCAGCCTGGCCCGGTTGCCAGTGTTTTGTTCCGGCATTCCACCCCTGGATGAAATTCGCTCGCCCCGGATTCACTTCTTTCCACTGAACGACTCTCCTGACACCATAGCCGCGTGGATGTTACAAAAACTCCTCCAAGACGGTTCCCACCAGCAGCGAAAGGAAATGCTGCGAAAGTACGCTTGGTCCTCCTTATTCGAACAACACCTCGCGCCGCTTTTCCAAACCCAGAACTGAGCCAAAGTAACCATCGTAACCCAGCCTTCGAGAACCTTGAACGATCTGACCGGTAATTCCAATCCAGGCCCGGCGTCTCCCGCCACCACTGATCCCAGCGACCTTGACCTGATCCTGCAGGCGATCCACCACGATCCCTTCGGCGTATTGGGCCTTCACACTCTACCTTCGGGAGGGTACGTGCTGCGTGTGTTCCGCCCCGGAGCTTCTTCCGTCAAAGTCATCAAGACGGACCAGCCCGGCGAAGGCCTGGAACTGACTCGCATTCACACGGAGGGCTTTTTCGAAATCGTTCTGCCTGACGCCGGGAGCGCGTTTTCTTACCGCCTGGTCTTCCGCTACGATGATGGCACGGAGACCGAACCAGCGGCGGACCCCTACAGTTTCGGCACCGTTCTGGGCGAGCAGGACTGCTACTACTTCTCCGAAGGCACGCACCAGCGGGCCTATGACGTCCTGGGCGCGCATTTGAAGACCGTGGATGGCGTGACGGGCACGGCCTTTGCCGTGTGGGCTCCCAATGCCCGCCGCGTCAGCGTCGTGGGCGATTTCAACAACTGGGATGGCCGCGTGAACCCCATGCGGAAGCGAGTGGAAAGCGGCATCTGGGAAATCTTCCTGCCAGGCGTCAACTCCGGACACCACTACAAATTCGAGCTGGTCGGCACCCACGGAAATCTCTTCAACAAGGCGGACCCCTTCGCCTTCTTTTCCCAACACGGACCTTCCACGGCGTCTATCACCTGGTCTCTGGAAGAGTATGAGTGGGGCGACTCCGACTGGATGGAGCGCCGGAAAACCCACGATCTCTATCACAAGCCTGTCAGCTTTTACGAAGCGCACCTGGGTTCCTGGGCCCGCGTCCCGGAAGAGGGCGACCGTTTCCTGACCTACCAGGAAATGGCGGACAAGCTGGTCCGCTACGTCTCGGAAATGGGCTACACCCACCTGGAACTGATGCCCGTTTCGGAATTTCCTTTCGACGGCTCCTGGGGCTACCAGGTGGGCGGCTACTTCGCGCCCACCAGCCGCTTCGGAACGCCGGACGAGTTCCGCTACCTTGTCGATAAGTGCCACCAGGCCGGCATCGGTGTGGTGCTGGACTGGGTGCCGGCCCACTTCCCGAAAGACCCGCACGGCCTGGCCCGCTTTGACGGCACGGGTTTGTACGAACACGAAGATCCGCGGCGCGGCGAGCATCAAGACTGGGGTACCCTCATCTTCAACTACGGCCGAAATGAAGTGCGTAACTTCCTCATTTCCAATGCACTGTTCTGGCTGGAAAAATACCACATCGACGGCCTGCGGGTCGACGCCGTGGCCTCCATGCTCTACCTGGACTACTCCAGGAAAGAGGGCCAGTGGCTACCCAACCAGCACGGCGGACGGGAAAACCTGGAGGCCATCCATTTCCTCCGGGAACTGAACCGGGTCTGTTACGAGACGCACCCTGGCATCATGATGATCGCGGAAGAATCCACCGCTTTCGGCGGCGTCTCACGGCCCGTGGACCAGGGCGGTCTGGGCTTTGGCTTTAAGTGGAACATGGGCTGGATGCACGACTTCCTGCAATATGTCTCCCGCGACCCCATTCACCGGCGCTTCCACCACAACGAGGCCACCTTCTCCATGATCTATGCCTATCACGAAAACTTCGTGCTGGTACTGAGCCACGATGAGGTGGTGCATGGGAAGAGTTCCATGTTCGGGAAAATGCCCGGAGACCGCTGGCAGAAGTTCGCCAACCTTCGGATGTTCTACGCCTGGATGTTCGGTCACCCGGGCAAGAAGCTGCTCTTCCAGGGGAACGACCTGGCCCAGATACCGGAGTGGAACCATAACTACAGCGTGGAATGGCATCTGGAGGATCAGCCCGATCACGGCGGCGTTCAGAAACTGGTGCGGGACTTGAACCACGCCTATGTCAATGAGCCCGCCCTCCACGATCTGGATCACGAATCCGGCGGTTTCGAGTGGGTGGATCACCTGGACAGCGCGAACAGCTTCTTCGCTTTTCTCCGGAAGTCCCGCGGCGGGGACTCCGTCCTCGTTTTGATCAACGCCACCCCCATTCCGCGGCTCGGCCACCGTGTCGGCGTCCCCGAGATGGGCTACTACCGCGAAATCGTGAATTCAGACTCCCAGATCTATGGCGGATCCAATATTGGAAACATGGGGGGAGTTCACGCCGAGAACATTCCGTGGAACGGACGTCCCTGCTCCATCAAGGTGAAGCTGCCCCCGCTGGCGGCGGTGTTTTTCAAGCTCGAGAGGTAGTGCCTGGCTCGTTTACGGCCCAAATTCGCCTTGACACAAATTGCAAATTCCTTGCCACGGACCGTTCGGAATGGCACAGTGAATACAGAGCATGCCATGCGCCCTCAGGGTGTACTAGCGTCTCTAACTGCAGTGAATACGCCGAAAGGCACTACATAATCGAAACACTAAACCCCAAGTAAACCCAATGAAAGGAAACCTCAGAAATCAGGGTTTCACCCTGATCGAACTGTTGGTGGTGATCACGATCATTGCGATTCTGGCGAGCCTGGCCATGCCGGCTTACACCAAGATCCAAGAGAGCGCGAAAATCACCAAGGATGTGAGTAACGCACGGCAGATCATCCTGTCCTGCAACTCCTTCGCGAGCGATTACGACGGCTTGTTCCCGTCGTTTGATCCCGAGTCGGAAGGTGACGATTCCTCGTTCAGTACGTCCACGGACGCGTTCAACGTCCTGATTCCGGACTACGTGGACCAGGAGTCCATCTTCTACACGGCGGGCAACCCGGACAAACCGCGTGCCCCCAGTGAAAACAGCGAACTGGAACAAAGCGAGAACAGCTATGTCTATGTGAGCGGTCAGACCAACACGACCTTCAGCCGGTCTCCCCTGGTGGCCGACGAGATGGAAAGCCCCGGTACTTACGGAGAAAACCATCCCTGGTTGAAGTCCAAAAAAGCAGTGGTCGGCTACTGCGGCGGCAACGTCGCGGCGGAATTCCTGACCGACAGCCAACCTGGAGCCACGGTCCGCACCAAGGACAACCGGATCAAGGACATCTTCATGAAGCGCTCCGGCGATGACGAAGGTGGTTCTTCCGGCGGCGGCCTGCTCGCCACGGATACCAGCAACATCCTGCTGCCGTAAGCAGCGGACCAAATACTTACCTTACCCCCGAAAACCTGCTGAGCCCCGCTTTCACGAGTGGGGCTCAGTTGTTTTCAGGCGTCTCGCCAGCGTCTTCCACGACGCTGTGGAAGCTGCCGTCCCACAAACGCGTGACGACCGTCGAGCCGGGCGCGGCCTCTTCCGCCGAAGCCAAAGGTTCTCCCGTTTCCAGGGAGGTGATGGAAAAGCCACGCTTCAGAACCGCTTCCGGGTTCAGGGACTGAAGCAGGTCACCCAGGGACTCCAGCCTCGCCTCGCGGCGGTCCCTCTGCACGGAATAGGCTGTATCCAAGGCCCGGCGCAAATCGCAAACGGTTTCCCGCCCGTCCCGAATGCGCTGTTCCGGGCGGAGCATCTGAAGGAGCCGCCCCAAGGACTCGTGGCGCAGTTGGTGATCTTTCAAGAGGTCTCCCAAACTGGAATCGGCGGCGTCCATCAGGTAGTCGAGCTCCTGGGCGTAGGTTTCCACCATCCGGGAGGGCGCGTAGGCACGCAGGGTGGAACGAAGCAGGCCCAGAGTCGCCAGCCGGCGCTCCATCTGCCCGGCGGCGGCCTGGTTCAGAGCCGCCAGGTTCCCCTGAAGCCGGCGGCGCAAGTCTCCCCCGTCTGGCGCCACGAGTTCCGCGGCGGCACTGGGCGTGGGCGCGCGCAGGTCGGCCACGAAGTCGGAAATCGTGAAGTCGATCTCATGCCCCACGGCGGAGATCACGGGGATCGGGCAGGCATGAATAGCCCGGGCCACGTCTTCCTCATTAAAGCTCCACAGATCTTCGATGCTGCCCCCACCACGAGCCACGATGACGGTATCGATGCGCGGCAAGGCCGAACCGGACCTTTGGCCCAATTCCTGGAGGGCTTCCACAATCTCGCCATGGGTGCCTGCCCCCTGCACGCGCACCGGCCAGATCAAGACCCGGAGCCAGGGCGCGCGGCGGCTCAGAATGTTCAGAATGTCCCGGACCGCCGCCCCGGTGGGAGACGTGACCACCGCCACGGTCCGTGGGAAAAAGGGGATGGGCCGTTTTCGGGCCGGATCGAAAAGCCCCTCCGCGTCCAGTTTGCGTTTGAGCGCTTCGAACTTGGCCTGAAGGGCTCCAAACCCTTTCGGCTGCACCATCCGCACCACCAACTGATACTGGCCCCGGGCCTCATAGATGGAGACATCGCCAAAGGCCTGGATTTGCTGCCCTTCCTCCAATCGGAATCCGGCGGCGCGCGCATAGCCGCGGAAGAACACGCAGGAAAGCTGCGCCGAGGCATCTTTCAGCGTGAAATATTGGTGACCGGAACTGTGCGGACGGAAGTTGCTGATTTCGCCTTCCACCCACACGTCGTGGAACTCCCCCTCCAGCAATTCCCGGATGCCTCCGGTCAGTTCGCTGACGGTATAGACCTGATCTCCCGATGACTGGCTGGGCGGCATGCGAAGGGATGTCTTACAAGCTCAACAAAATCTTCCCGTCCCTGGAATCCTTCGCGGCATGGGCCACGGCCTCCCGCGCTTCGTCGATGGGATAGACCGCCGCCACCGGCTGGATCAGGGTTTCTTCTTTCACCATCTTCGCCAGTTCCTGGTACAAGGCCGCAATCTCGTCCGTGGACTTTCGTTTCTTCCACTGACTCACCCAGAAACCGCGAAGCGTGAGCTCCCGAAAAATCAACAGGCCGTTGGGCACTTTCAGGCTGCGCCCGCTCATCGCTCCGTAGGTAACGTGGCGACCGCCGGAACCTAACACGCCCAGCAGGCGGAGGGCGCTGTCTCCCCCCACCGCATTTAGCGCCACTTTCACGGCACCCGGGTTCACAGCCTGACGAATCTCCTCCACCACGCCTTCGCGGTCCAGCAATACCAGGTCGCCGCCGATGGCTTTGAGTTCTTCGACCAGGGACTCCCGCCTGACGAGATTCGCCGTGCGCAAGCCCTTCTGGCGGGCAATCTGGATCACGCACCGGCCCACGCCGGAGTTCGCCGCGTTCTGTGCCAGCCAGTCGCCCGGCTCCCAGGGGCCGTTTTCCTCGATCATCAGCCAAGCGGTGGCTGGATTGACGCCCAGCATGGCGGCCTGTTGCGGTTCGATTTCAAATGGCAACCGAAACACGTCGTCCGCGCCGGCCAGCACGAACTGCCGCCAAGTGCCGATCCGGCCCAGCACGATCACCCGGTCTCCCACCGCGAAGCGCCCTTCCAGGTTTCCACCGAGGTCTTCCACCGTGGCATAGCCTTCGCCTCCGGGGACCGCCGGCAACTCCGGCAGCACCCCATAGGTACCTTGTATGAAATTCAGGTCCGCCGGGTTGATAGGCGCGAAGTGCATCCGCAGCAGCAATTCGTCCGGGCCAGGTTTGGGTACCGGGCTCGATTCGACCCTCACGGCATCGGCGGGATTCTTTCCAAATTCGTGGAACTGAACGGCTTTCACGGGAAGGCGAAGAAGGTTTCAATTCACCAAGCCGCAGGGCGGGAGGAGCCGCAAGAGAGCAATCTGAAAAAGGCGTATAAGCCCACTGAATTCAGCCTGATTCTGACATGAAAAACTCTAATGCTGTTTCTTATTGTGCATTTTTTGTCCTAAAATAAACTCTGCTTATATGAACGCCGCTTATCCCCTTGTTCCCCCAGAAAGAGCTGATGGCGACGACGACATCGCTCTCATTCAATCGATCGCCAATGGCGACCGGCCCGCGTTGCGTGCCCTCCACGATCGATACGCCGGCTTGGTCTATGCCACGGTTTTCAAAGTGCTCAACGACCACGAAGACGCCGAAGACGTTACCCAGGAAGTCTTCTTCCGGGTCTGGAGCCGGGCCCACCTCTTCCGGGCCCAGAAAGGCAAGCCCGCCACCTGGCTGACGGTCATGGCCCGGAACCGCGCCATTGACCGTCTGCGTTCGAAGCAACGCCGCGCCAACTACTACGGAGCCTATGAAAGTGAAGCCGATGCCACCGGCTTTGAGATTCACGATAACGACCCGACCAAGCTGGCCCAGATCAAAGACGACGCTCAGCGGGTCCGCCGCGCGGTTCTGGAATTGACGCCGGAGCAACGTCAAGCCATTGAACTGACTTACTTCGAAGGCTGGACGCACAAAATGATCGCGGAAGATCTCGGCGAGCCTCTTGGCACCATCAAGGCCCGGGTCCGCCGTGGACTGGCCCGTCTGAAACGGCGCCTGCAGGGCCCCACCTCCTGAGAAGGGGAGCCCTGCGAGGATCCTCTGCCCCCTTGTGACCGCCGCAAGATATGTCAGAATAGCCGCCGAATGGCGGCGGACCCACAGCGCCCGCGGACGGCGGGAAAATATTTCCGGCTTGGTTCCGCCAAGCACTTCCTGAAAGCAGTCACCTACGGCCCGTTTCCCCCGGTCCCGGAGGATGACGCGGAAAGAACCCGCCGTCTTGCCGATCTGGCGGCGGTCCGGGACCTCGGCGCGAACACGCTGCGCCTATACGAAGTTCCCAGCGAAGCCTTTGTCGAAGACTGCGCGGAGGCGGGGCTGCGCCTGCTCCTGACCCTGCCCTGGGCGCACCATGTGGATTTCTTTGCAAACCACGACTGCCTGAAGGCGGGCATAGACATGGTGCGCGAGACGGTGGAGCGGTTCCGGGGCAACCCCACCATTGCGGCTTACCTTGTCGGAAATGAAATCCCCTCCCCCCTGGTGCGGTGGATGGGACCGGGCCGGGTCAAGAAGACCCTGGAGACCCTGATCGAGGCTGGGCGGGCCATCGATCCTGAAGCTCTCTTCTCCTACGCCAATTACCCGTCCACGGAATATTTAAACCCGGAGAACAGCGACTTCATGTCGTTCAACGTCTTCCTGGAGGATCGGCATACCTTTACCAACTATCTGGGCCGCCTGCAAAACCTGGCGGGAGACAAACCCCTCGTCATTACCGAGTTCGGCCTGGACAGTCAGGCTCATGGTGTGGAGGCGCAGGCGGAGAAGCTGGACTGGTACCTGGAAGAGTGCTGCCGGGCCGGAACCGCTGGAGCCACCGTGTATGCCTGGTCGGACCGCTGGTACCGCGGCGAGCGGGAAATCCTGGAGTGGGACTTTGGCATCACCAGCCGCGAAGGAAATCCCAAGCCCGCGTACGACGTGGTCCGGCGGCGATGGTCCGGAGTCGAATCGCCCGCGGACGGCGTGACCCTGGCGAATCCACCTAAAATCTCCGTCGTCGTCTGCACCTACCAGGGCCACCCCATGCTGGAGGGTTGCCTGCGTTCCCTGCAAGATCTGAAATATCCGGACTACGAAGTCCTGCTGGTCAACGATGGCGGAACTCCGTCAGTGGCGGAACTTGCGACGCGTTTTCCCGGCGTGCGCCACCTGCCGATGGAGCACTTGGGCCTGAGCGCCGCGCGAAATCTCGGAGCCATGCACGCAGCCGGCGACATCATCGTCTATACCGATGATGACTGCGCGGCCGACGAAGACTGGCTGACCTACCTGGCGGTGGGTTTTGAAGGAGGAACGGTCGATGCCTTGGGCGGTCCTAACATTCCTCCCCCGCCCAAGACCTTCGAGCAGGCTTGCGTCGCGGCGGCCCCGGGCGGCCCCTCCCACGTCTTGCTGACAGACCGGGAGGCTGAGCACGTCCCGGGCTGCAACCTGGCGGTGCGCAAGGCGGCCCTGGACGCGATCGGAGGATTCCGGAAACGGTTCTGGGTGGCGGGTGACGATGTCGATTTCTGCTGGCGGCTGGAAAAAGCCGGCTACCGGATCGGCTTTCACGGCGGGGCCATGGTCTGGCACTACCGCCGTTTCAGTATTCAGGGCTACTTCAAACAGCAGATCGGCTACGGAAAGGCGGAAGCCATTCTCATCCCCCTGCACCCGGAACGCTTTGGCGTGGTGGGCGGCGCCCGGTGGAAAGGGTACATCTACGACCAGACTTTCGTGCAAAACCTGGATGCCGCGGGCGCCATCTACCAGGGCATCTTCGGCTACGCCCCCTACCAGGCGATCTATGGCGGGCCCACCAGTGGACTGGGCTACATTTTCAGCAGTTTTCAGTGGATCTTCCTGGCCTTCGCACTGGGACTGGTGGGGCTGGTATTCTTCCTGGCCGCCCTACTCAGCGCGGCCATGCTGCTGCTGACCCTGTTCACCGCCATGAAGTTCGGCTGGCACGCCAGGATCGCGTTTCCGCAGCGTTCGTGGCGCTCTCGCCTCTGCGTCAGCGGACTGGCCCTGGTGCAGCCGGTCATCCGGGGCATCCGGCGCTACTTTGGCAGCCTGCCTCATACCCGGCTGCCGCTAGGTCTTCCCTTGTTAAGTAAGCCCGTTTTTCTCCCCCGGCTGCAACTCTGGAATCCGGCCCGGCTTCTCACCTATTGGAGCGAGGGAGGCCTGGCTCGCGATCAACTCCTCGCCCGGCTGAAGGACGAGTGGGAGGCGGAACGCGCGCCGGTTTCCGCCGGGGACGGCTGGCAAACCTGGGATCTTCAGCTTTCTTTCAGCATCTTCTGGACGCTGCATTTGGCCACCGTTTCGGAATATCATTCCCAAAATCGAGTCCTCACCCGCATTCGCATCGACTCCGAGCCGACGGGACTGACGATCTTGCTAAGATTTTTCCTCATCCTGGCGGCAGGTCTACTCTGGAAACTGGGAACACTGACCTGGCCCCTCGGCTTGGCATTGGCGGCCCTCTTTTCCGCCCCGGTTTGGGCCCGCTACGGCTGGTACCGCCGCATTCAGCGGCATGTGGGCGAGCGAGCGGCGGCACTGGGCTTTGACGTGATGAAATGAATACTTCGGATTTCGACTATCACCTGCCATCCGAACTGATCGCCGCCCGTCCACCCGAACGCCGGGAAGACGCCCGCATGATGCGGATCGACCGCGCCACCGGCTGCATCGAGCACGGCAGCATTCGCGACTTTCCCGGACTGCTTCGGGACGGCGACCTGGCGGTCATGAATGACACGCGGGTTCGCCCGGCGCGTTTTTATTCCAACGACCACCGGCTCGAGATCCTCTGCCTGGACCGGCGCTCGCCTCTGGAGTGGGTGTGCCTGGTCAAACCGGGCAAGCGAATGAAGATCGGGCGCCAGATCGAAATCGGCGACGCCACCGGCACGGTCACGGAGATTCTGGAGCAGGGCGAACGCCTCATCGTCTTCGACCGGGAGATCGATTCCCAGGAACATGGGCACCTGGCCCTTCCTCCCTACATGAACCGCGAAGACGAGGCCCTGGACCGCGAACGCTATCAGACCGTTTTTGCCCGGGAGGAAGGCGCCATCGCCGCTCCGACCGCGGGACTTCACTTCACTCCTGAAATGTTGACCCAAATTCCGCATGCCTTCGTGACCCTCCACGTCGGTCTGGGAACGTTTCAACCGGTGAAGGTGGAAGACCTGACCACCCACCCCATGCACCGGGAAACCTATGCGCTCAGCCCCGAAACGGCGGCGGCGATCCGGGACGCTCAGCGGGTCATCGCCATCGGTACCACCGTGGTCCGGGTGCTGGAACACTGCGCGGCGCAAGACGGACTGCCCCTGCAACCGGGGTCCGGCAGCACGGAGATCTTCATCTATCCGCCCTACCAGTTTAAGAGCGTGGGCGCTCTGCTCACCAACTTTCACTTGCCCCGTTCCACCCTGCTCATGCTGGTGGCCGCCTTCGCCGGCAAAGAATTGATGGAAGAAGCCTACCGGTCCGCCATTGCGGAACGTTACCGTTTCTACAGCTATGGCGATTGCATGTTCATCCAGTGAGACGCGGCGGAAAACCGCAAAGCGTCACGATTGGCGGCTTGCCCTGGCACGATACCCGGTGACACTCTGACGCATCCGCCAACCATTCCCACTTCCATGAGCATCTTTGACCTCGTCGCCCTTCTGCTGACCGTTGCCGCCATCCTCGGCTACATCAATATCCGCTATGTCCGGCTGCCCACGACCATCGGCATCATGCTGATGAGCTTGATGGCTTCGCTCCTGTTGATCCTGGCGGGCCAGTTTTTTCCCATCATCACCGAGGTCGCCGGCACGATCGTCTCCGAAATCCACTTCGAAGACGCGCTGCTCGATGTCATGCTCAGCTACCTGCTGTTCGCCGGCGCCCTGCATGTGGATCTCAGTGACCTGGCCCGCCAGGGCCGCCTGATTGGCACCATGGCCACGCTGGGCGTCGTCATCTCCACCGCCCTGGTTGGCACGGCGCTGTATTTCCTGCTGCCCCTTTTCGGAATGGAGCTGGACTACATTTACTGCCTGCTGTTCGGCGCGCTGATTTCTCCCACCGATCCCGTGGCCGTCCTGGGCATCTTGAAGAAAGCCAACGTTTCCAAGAGCCTGGAAACCAAGGTCACGGGGGAGTCTCTCTTCAACGACGGCGTGGGCGTGGTGGTCTTCCTGGCCCTCTTTGAGATCGCCACGGGCGAGCACGAATTCAGTTGGGCCCACTTGGGACATCTTTTCCTGGTGGAAGCCGTGGGCGGCATCGCCTTCGGCATTGCCCTGGGCTTCGTGGGCTACTACCTGCTCAAGATGATCGACAACTACCAGGTGGAAGTGCTGATCACGCTGGCCTTGGTCACGGGCGGCTACAGCCTGGCGCACTACCTCCACACCTCCGGCCCCCTGGCCATGGTGGTGGCCGGCTTGATGATCGGGAACCACGGCCGGGCCCTGGCCATGTCCGACACAACGCGGGAGCATCTGGACCTGTTTTGGGAACTGGTGGACGAAATCCTGAATGCGCTGCTCTTTGCCCTGATCGGCCTGGAACTGCTGGTGGTGCCGTTTACCTGGCAGACTCTGCTGGTGGGCTTGATCTGTATTCCGCTCGTGCTCGGGGCGCGCTTTGTCTCCGTCAGCATTCCCATCGCGATGCTGCGTCCCTTCCGCGCTTTCAGTCCGGGGGCTTCCCGCATGCTGACCTGGGGCGGCCTGCGCGGCGGCATTTCCATCGCGCTGGCCCTGGCGCTGCCGGAAACCGCCGGGCGGGACTTCCTGCTGGATTTCACCTACGTCGTCGTCGTCTTCTCCATCGCGGTTCAGGGACTCACGGTAGGCAAGCTTTACCGGCGGCTTTCCCGGAACGGAAAAATCCAAGACCCCTCAAACGAAACCAGTCATTCATGAGGGCTGCGTCACCCAAACCCCCGTGTTTTCAGAAACGCCAGGGCCGCTTTTCTCATTGCCAGGAATGGCTCTGGATTCTGGCCCTGATCGGAATGACCTGCGGTTTTCCTTCCGCGGGGCACGCCCAATTCGCCCGGAGTCCGGTCCTCAATGGCATCGATGTCTTGGCCCGTGACAGCTTTGCTCCTTTGAAGGGACTGCGGGTTGGTTTGGTCACCAATCACACGGGACTCGACCGGGAGGGAAACTCCACGATCGATCTCCTGGCCGCCGCTCCGGACGTAAATCTCGTCGCGCTGTTCTCACCCGAGCACGGTATTCGCGGCACGGCGGACGAGTCCGTGGATGACAGCCGCGACGAAAAGTCCGGTCTTCCAATCTACAGCCTCTACAGAACCGAAGACCGCCGCCCCACGGCGGAACAACTGGCCGGGCTGGATGCCCTGGCTTTCGACATCCAGGACATCGGCTGCCGCTTTTACACTTACATCTCCACCATGGGGCTGTGCATGGAAGCCGCCGCGGCGCACGGGCTGAAGTTCTTCGTCTTTGACCGGGTCAACCCCATCGGTGGCGTCCGGGTCGATGGCCCCATCCGCGAAGGCGGTTTTGATTTCACGGCCTACCATCCCCTCCCCATTCAGCATGGGATGACGGTGGGCGAATTGGCCCAACTCTTTAACCACGAAAAGCAGCTGGGCCTGGACCTGACCGTCATCCCCGTGGCCCACTGGAAGCGCAACCGCTACTTTGACCAGACCGGGCTGCGCTGGGTGAATCCCTCGCCCAACATGCGTTCGCTGGAAGAAGCTATTCTCTACCCCGGCATCGGCCTGCTGGAATTTACCAACCTTTCCGTCGGACGTGGTACGGACACGCCTTTCGAACTCGTGGGCGCTCCCTTCATCGATGGCCCGCTCCTCGCGGACCGCTTGAATGCTTTGGACCTGCCCGGGGTGAAGATAAAACCAGTCTCCTTTACCCCCGAGTCCAGCGTGCATGAAGGGCTGCCGTGCGGCGGAGTGCGATTCAAGATAACGAACCGAAAAACGTTTCGCGCGCTGGACCTGGGCCTTTCCGTGGGCCGGGAACTCTGCCGCTTGTATCCGGAGCAGTACAACTTTTCGGAAAGAGGGAACCGCCTGCTGGACCACACGCCCACCTATGAAGCGGTGCTCCGCGGAAGCTCCCTGGCGGAAATGCGGGCCACCTGGCAGCCTGACGCGGAAAAGTTTCTAGAACGGCGCCAGCCGTTTCTGCTCTACGAGTGAAAGGCGAGAAACGCGTCCAGCTTCTGCTTCGCCGCGCCGCTGTCGATCAACTCCGCCGCCCGTTGCAGGCCCTCTTCCATGTTGGAGGCCTTGCCACACACCGTGAGTCCCGCCGCGGCATTCAGCAGCACGACATCCCGTTTCGCGTCCCGGATTTCCCCAGAAAGGATGCCGGTTAGCAACGACGCATTGGCGGCGGCATCACCGCCTTTGAGTTCGCCAACGGGACGGACTTCCACCCCCAGCGAAGCGGGCTCCAGGGTCTCGTGAGAAATTTTACCGCTCTCCGTTTTCCAGACCTGGGTCGGACCGCTCACGGAAACTTCATCCATGCCGGCTCCGGCCTCGGTCTTGCCATGCACCACCCAGGCGGATTTTCGGCCTAACAAAGTCAGAATTTCCGCGAATCCGGGCTGAAGGTGTTCGCTGAAGACACCGATCAACTGGTAGTCCGGCCGCACGGGATTGAGCAGCGGTCCCAGGATGTTGAACATGGTGCGCTGTCCTCGCTCCGCCAGCATCTTGCGCACCGGCGCCACGGACTTGAACGCCGGATGGTAGGCCGGGGCAAAGAGAAAGCCGAGACCGGTCTGCTTGACCCCTTCCACAAAGCGTTCCGGCGGCAGGTCCAGCTTCACGCCCAGGTATTCCAGAACGTCCGCGCCGCCGCTCTTCGAGGTGATGCCACGGTTCCCATGTTTCACCACCACGGCGCCCGCCGCCGCCAGGACGAACATCCATGTGGTGGATATATTGAACAGGTTCAGTTTGTCCCCGCCCGTGCCGCACACGTCCATGAGCGGGCCCCCCACGTCTCCCGGTTTCAGGCCAGGATCCACGGCTTTTTCCAGGAAAGACTGGGCAAAAAAAGCGATCTCCTCGGGAGCCTCGCCCCGCTCCGAAAGGGCGGTCAAAAAGCGGGCTTTTTCTTCCAAACCGGCGTCTTCCGAAAGGAGCGCTTCCCCGGCGGCAAACACCTGTTCCCGGCTGAGATGAGCCCCGCTCTCGATGGTTTCGATCAATGCTTTCATAGGGGTCGATTCCGTCACCGTGGCACGCGGTTGAAAGGGGCATGCTCGACATTTGACCACCACATGCAACAGATATTTGCGGCAGGCACAATGTACTCTAGACTTCTTAAGCATTCCGCAGCCCACCATCCAACACCTCATTCACGGTGAAGTCTGGCGAAGAAAAAACCACACAGCCAGCCTTGTTAAAAGGCTCTCTCATCCTGGCCGACCCGAGCCTGCGGGAGCCCACTTTCCGCCATACGGTGCTGCTCCTGACCGAGCACTCGCAGGAAGACGGAGCCCATGGCTACATCCTGAATCGTCCCCTCGGCAAGACCGTGGGCGACCTGCTGGCCGCGGAAGAGTTTGAGGACCTAGCACACGTACCCGTTTTTATCGGTGGCCCCGTTAGCGCCGAGCACTTGACCTTCAGTTCTCTAGGCTGGTCGGACGTGGAAAATTCGCTGCAATACACCACGCATCTCTCCGCCAAACAAGCGCTCTGCCACCAGGCGGAAGGCTTCTCCATCCGCGCCTTTGTAGGCTACTCCGGCTGGTCCGAAGGTCAGTTGGAGAATGAAATGCGTCAACGTGCCTGGATCACTCACAAACCGGAAAAACGCGTCCTGGAAACGGAAAACCTGGACACGCTTTGGAATCGCCTGCTTCGGGGGTTGAGCCCCTGGTACGCGTTGCTGGCTGACGAGCCAGACGACGTGTCACTGAACTAACCGCGCTGGTTCGGAGTTCCCGTCGCGGGCTGGATCAGGATTCTTGGCGGCCTTTCACGACCTCATCCGGTTCGGCGGGAGAGGGGGAGAGGGGGAGAACCCTGGGTCCGATGATTCCACCATGGGCTGAGTGATCCGCCTCCAAAAGTCGTCCAGCCGGCGCGCCACGCTTTCCACCGCGTGCCGGAAATCGCCATTCTTAGCCTCGGCATGCACTTCATTCAGCAGGTCGCTGGCGGCGTAGAGCAGAGAAAGCTCGTCATCATCCAATTCCACGACATCGATGAACTGCTGCTGCATCGTCTCCGGATCGTCCTCCGTGAGCCAGCCACCAGGTGTGTAGGGGGCGGAACGGTGGGAAAACACCGCCAGCTTCGCTTTTCCATGCCCCGAGTCCGCAATAAGCCGGTCCACATGAACGGTGTGCTCCAGCAACTCCCGCCAGAAGGAGTGATTCGCGGGCGGGGCAAAGCCCATCAAGACGCCGTTTCCGTTCACCACCCACTGAATCGCGCCGGAAGCTTCCGTGGCTTCGGCTAGGTTTACCCGCCGCTGTGAAACTGCCGGGTAGTGATCTCCCACCGTCTGGATCAGGTAACCGAGACACCGCGGCCGCCAGGCCAGGGTGTCCATGCGGCGGAGGTAGGAAAGGCGCAATCCTTCCAGGCGAGCCTCCACCGGACTGATGGCGGGCTCGTTCCGGCGATGCCGGCCGTTGGCGATGCCGTTTCGTTGGCCTTCCTGGATGTCGCTCACCCGGTGCGCTCCGCGCCGGATTTCCGCCACAATGGCGTCCAGGTCCACCGGTACCCGGGGGTGCGGGATGCCCTTCGGTTCCTCTTCCTCCTCGTCCTCATCAGTAAATTTTCCGGAACTTTCGAAGGAGTAGATTCCAAACGCCTCTGAAGCCGGCCTGACCCCGGACGTCTCGGCTTCAGCAAATTCCAGATCTTCCGGCTCTACGTCCATCTCAGCCTCGGGCTCTTTCCAAGCCGAGGGCAGCGGCACGTTCCCGGCGGTGGAAACGAACTCAGTCTCAAAGGCTGGCTCAGAGTCTGGAGCCGCTTCCGCCGCCATCTCCTCATTTTCAGATTCGCGCTCCGGCTCGGGCTGCTCCGCAGCAATTTCCTCGGCCTGGGGTTCGGCGGCTGGTTCGGTCAGTCCGGCGTAAACTTCCTCAACAACCGGTTCGGCGGACGGCTCGGATGGCTCTGGCTCGGTCACCGGTTCTTGGTGAGAAGATTCCACCGCCGACTCGAGCGGTTCGGCCACTGGCCCTTCCAGGGCTGGGACCTCGGGAGTTTCGGGCTGATTCCCCGCCTCATCTGGGTTCCCGGGCTCCCCGTTGTTCTCAAACGGTTCGACCGCCATCCACTGGTATTCGGACTCGTATTGCGCAAACTCAGCCACTGGAAAGGGTTCGCTGACAGGTTCGGGCATGATGTCGGACTCGACCTCCGGCTCCGAGGCCACGCCCCCGGACGATTCGCCAGCGTTCAGGGTCTCCGGGGAAGTCTCCGGTCCGGGTTCCGGCAGCGCCACGATGCCCACCGGTCCAACTGCCGGAGCCGCCTCTGGGGTGTCCCGCCGGAAAAATTCCTCGGCGGAAGTCTCCACGCCGGTATCCGGCATGGCGTGAAAGGCCTCCCATGCCTCGCAGGCCTGACGTAGAACGAAACGCGGATAGAGAGTCCCGGGCGCCGCGAAATCCCACCGCTGACCGGACCTCAGATCTCTCGCGAAACGGTTCGCCACTTCTTCGGAATACCCCCGCTCCAGGAGCCGCTGCCGGACCAGACTCTCCGCCATGGTGGGACTGACCGCCGTCAGGGAAGCGCTGTCCCGGGTCAGCCGGTCCACCCAGGCACTGGGCACCCGGTCCTGGAAAATGGCGTCCCAGATATCCTCATTCAGGCACAGAAGGGTCACGCTGCGGGGCACCTGTTCCTGAATCGCCACCAGGAGATTGGCGATGTCCATGCCGGCGGAGCTGTCGTCGAAAAAAGCGTCCAGATGGTCGACCACAAAAGCCACGGGCCGAACCTCCGAGGCCAGCCGGAAAAACTCCCCAAAGCGCCGCCTGGCCAGGCCTTCGGCATTCTCGCCGGGAGACTCGCCATTGTGCCCGGAAGCCGCCTCGCGCAGGGCTTCTTCCCGCTTCTCCAACTCCGTGGAGGCGGTGCCGGCGTAGTCCTGAAGCACACGGGCCCAGAACCGGACGGAATCGAGCGGCATTTGCCAGCGCCGAGCCAACTCATGTTCCGCGTCCTCCAGGAGGGAGTCGTAGTGGCTGTCCAGCCAGGAAAGGCCCGCCGTGGAGGCGTTTGGGTCAAAAATCTCACGGAATTGCCCATTCAACGCCGCCTCATCTGAAGGGAGCGGGCAGCTTTCCGGGGCGCGGCTCGCCGTGGGAAATGCCATCCGGGCAAAAAACCACCGGCCCACTTCGTCCAGCAGCGCGCAAGCGCCGCCAGGGCAACGCAAACCAGCGTACTGACGAACGGTCCTTTCCAGGGTGTCCCGCCAGGAAATCCCAATCTCCCGCCCAAAATGGAGATCCGTCATCGCCACCAGGTGACCCGCCACGGAACGCAGACGGCCCACCAAATGACTCTTCCCATACCCCGCCCGGGGCGCCGCAATCAGCACCGTCCGGCCCACCTGACCCCACGAAAAGCCCGGTTCACCGTCCCGGACTAAGCGTTCCAAAATACCGATACAGCGGGAAAAAGCATTATTTTGTATTTCCGGAACACCTGGTACTGAGGTGCTAACAGACGAATACACGTCTTCCTGGTAAGGATTGGGCATGGTCCTGTAGTTGAGAGGAAAAAGCGTTAGATTCTCCAGCGCTGGACTCTCTTATGAGAAAAAACCGGGCATTTTGCAAATTTTTTATAGTTATAATAGAAGGAATAATTACTTAAGTAATCTAAAGTATTTAGATGTCTTACTTGTTTTGCGCCAGTTTTTTTGCATTTCAGCCTCAATCGGCCCGGTTGCCTGGTGGATTTCCACCTCTCCCGCTCGTATAGTTTGGCATATGGAATTCAAAGACATCGTCACCAACCCTTTTGTTTGGGGCCTGGTCTTGGGCCTGATCTTCTGGGGTATGGCCTTTTTCGCGCACCTGAAAACCAAGCGCGAACTCAAGCGGTATCAAAAACACCTGAGCGACAAGCTGGAGATTGAGGCCCAGCAGTTCGAACTTCTGAAGAAAGAAAAAGACCAGCTCAAGCAGGAGAACGAAAACCTGCGCCTGAAGATCGGCAGCAGCTCCAGCCAAAACGGCGCCAACGTGGAACGGGACCTGGAAATCTATGCCCGCGCCGAAAAGACCATGGTCATGAACGCTCCCGGTTTTGCGCCCGCGTGGGAAACGGCCAAGAACCGCGCCATGGAAGAGATCGAGGCGGAAGAGCAGGGAAAGAGCCTGCCCCGGCGAATCTTCCGAAAAATCTTTGCCGGGGGCAGCGGAGCCCAGGACTCGCGGAAGAACTTGCCTAGCACCTCTGACAATTACCGGGACGTGGAAAGCACCCCGGAAAAGCCGGAAAGCACGGAGAAGAAGGCTCCCAGCCCGGTCAACGAGAGCGTTCCGCAGCCGTCCAACAGCAGCAGCTCCGCCTCGGCCGAACCCTCCAAATACGCCCCGAAGGAAAGCACGGAAAAAGCGGAGAGCAGCGCCACGGCGTAACCCGCCGAAAGCTGCTTTGCCCTTCACGGAAGCTCGATCAGCTCGCCTCGCGCAGGCGAGTCGAGGCCCTTTTCCCCACGATTCTTCTCTTTCCTCCCCTGCCCCTATGTCTCTGATCCTTCCGGAAGGCGATTTCGCCGGCTACATCTTTGACTGCGACGGTACGCTGGTGGATTCCATGCCGCTCCATTTCCGGGCCTGGACGGCGTCTTTCGTCCACCATCGCGCTCCGTTCGAGTTCACCGAAGAGCGGTTCTACTCCCTGGCGGGCGTGCCGGACGCGACCATCGTGGAGATCATGAACCAGGAGTTTGGCTGCTCCCTGGATCCTCACGAAGTTCACGAATACAAGAAGTCTTTCTTCGTCGAACACATGAACGAATTGGAAAGCGTGCCGGAGGTGGAGGAGCAGCTTCGCTCCATCCACGGGAAGAAGCCCGTCTCGGTGGCTTCAGGCAGCGATCTTTCCATCGTGGAGCCGGAACTGAGACACATTGGACTCTGGGACTTTTTCGAGATCGTCATCACGCCCAAGGACGTGGAGCGCGGGAAACCGGCCCCGGACATGTTTCTCCTCGCGGCCAGCCGCATGCAGGTAGCACCGGAAGAATGCCTGGTCTTTGAAGACGGCCAGTCCGGCCTGCGGGCCGCCGCCGCCGCGGGCATGGCCAGCGTCTTCGTGCCACGGGCCGGCCAGCGCGAGCAACCGGCCCTCTAGCCTGCACTTTCCTCCTTACCAGGCGGGATCGAGTAGGAAGACGTCCCTCCGGGCGTGTTTCTTCAGTTCCACTTGCGGATCCAGGCGCAGCAGCGCGTTCGCCTGGCTCAACCCAAACACCGCGTGGGACTCCTGTAGCCCCAGGGGTTCAAAGGTGGCTCTTTCCACATTCACTCGCCCGCGAATGTAATGCGGGCGGTCGCCCGGATTGCTCATCTCCGTCAGGAGACGGGCCTTGAACTTCTGAAGCGGGACGGTTGCCTTCTCGTCGTCAAGGACCCTGCCCCGCCACTTGAGTAGAGCCGGCAATACGAACAGCAGGAAGGTCACGTAAGAGGAAACCGGATTTCCCGGCAGGCCAAAGACCAGCCGGTCCTCACCACGGGTGCCGAACAGGAAGGGCTTGCCTGGCTTCACTTTCACCCGCCAGAAGCCAGTATCGACTCCCAGCGCATTGAGCCGGTCTTTGACCAAGTCCCGCTCTCCCACGGAAACCCCACCCGTCACTATTGTGATGTCGCAGTGCTCCAGGGCTTCGCTCAGGAAAAACTCCACGGTCTCCACGTCATCCTTGGCGTGAAAGACTCTTTCCACTTTGGCGCCAGCCTGGCGAACCAGGGTTTGCAACATGGGGCCATTGCTGTTGTAGATCTGCCCTTTGCGAAGCGGCCGGCCCACTGGCACCAGTTCGTCGCCCGTGACGACGATGGCCACTCGCGGGCTCCCAATCACGTCCACCCAGTCCAGACCTTGCGAGGCGAGCAAGCCGATTCGAGAGGACGTCAGCAAATCATGCGCGCTGAGGATCTTCTGACCCACGCAAAGATCGCCGCCACAGGCGCGAATGTTTTCTCCCTTTTCCACGGGGTCCGTAATCCGCAGCCATCTTTCCCCATCGGCGCCTTCTTCCACCTGGGTGTCTTCCTGCATGACCACCGCGTCCGCTTCATCGGGAATGGGAGCCCCGGTGAAAATGCGAATGGCTTCTCCCTCCGCCACGGGCAGCGGCAAGACTGGGCCCGCGGGCTGTTCGCCCCCGACACGGAGGGTCTCGAAATTCTGCTGGTCCGCCGCCCGGATCGCGTAGCCATCCATGGACGAATTATCGAAGCCAGGCAGATCCACCGTGGCCAACAACTCCTTCGCCAGGTATGCGCCGCACGCTTCATCCAACGGAATCCGAACCGCGGATCCGATCGGAGTACGTTCCAAGATTTTGTTCCGCGCTTCGTCTTCTTCTATCATTCCAAATACTGGATTTCCGTCCCCGTATCGCTACTACGCGCGGGAGGCAAGACGGGGTCTTGGTGAAAAATTACGGAGTCCCCGGCCACCGGATCGCCCTTGACGATGTCCGCCACCAGGAAACCGCTCTTCCGCTCGCCACTGAGCCGCAATTCGGCGGTGGGACGCATGTCAGGCCCATAGCTGAACAAGGTTCCCGTGGCGGGCAGGTCCATACCTCCCTGGGTCCGGATCAGGACGAATTGCCCTGACTGATGCACCAACTGAATGGTTCCCACGGTAAGGTTACGCGGCTGGGTCAAATGCTCTTCCGCCTCGGCCCGGAGCTCTTTCTTTTCCTTCGAACTCTTGTCGAAGGGATTGAGCAGACCCGGTATCTTGGCCGGGAAGGTGGCCACTTCTCCAAGATTCACCTCTGGCAGTTTCGGCGCCGAACAGCCAGCCGCGACTAGAGCGAGAACCAGTAATCCAAAGGCTGCGGAGCGGCTAAAGCCGCTGTTACAAAACGAACCATCCATCGGGGATTGCAAACAAGGGGGGATAAAGTCTGCCAAGATGGGGGATTCCTTTCCCACGCGCAACCCTGGAAAAAACTTCCACACGTCTGGAAGCGGAATCCACGTAATCCGCACCGGTCAGATCATTCCGGCCAACGGATTTCAACTCCGAAGAAGCGAACGCTCCACCGGAGCAGTCTTTTGGGGACTGCCCTCCACTCAAGAAACCATTCCAGCCCGCGGGTTACTCCACCCAGCAAACCGGTATTTTCCGTATCCCGTCGCCCGGTTACGCGGCTGGCTGTTCCAAGGCAGGTCCGATCAGCAGTACTCCCCCCACCATGAAAGGAATCGACAGCAGGGACATCAAGAACGGTTTCTTGGTCTCATCCCAGTACTTGATGATGAAAATGAGACCTACAGGAAACGACAGCAACAGATACCCAAGCCCCCACCACACGGAGGTTTGAAACGCTTTCACGAGGAGGATGATACCATAGATCAACCCGATAATGACGCCGATGGCCAGGAGTGCGAACCCAAGTATTTCCATAGTTTAGATGAGATTTTTGTGCTGGCCGGTAACCACCTGATTACCAAACCATTGCCCGGAGGCTAGGCAGTTCCGAATAGGTTAGCAAGCCTATCTTTCATCCCGAATCGCCACTCGATCTGAATTTTCCCAATGGCGCTCCCGGCTTCAGGACCATGTATGGCGCCCCCCCTCAACAGCTGATGAAAGAGAGGTTTGCTTTGCCTCCTGGATACGGCTGGACCGGGCCTGACAGAACACTAGTTGCCGATCGCTCCACCGGCGTAAGCGGGAACTTCGCGGGTCCAGATCTCACCGCTCTCCCACTGAATGGTGGCGCTGCCGTCGGCCTGCTCCAGAAGTAACCCCGGCTCCCCGTCAAAGGATTCGCCTTCATACTCTTCTTCCTCAAACCTCCCGGCGGGAATCTTGTCCATTCTCAATTGCGCCCCGGCCAAGAACCCGGTTCCCATGGTCCAGATGCGGCGTGCTTCGGGAGAAACAGGAACCACCGTCAGATAGTAGCGGCTCACGTATTCGCTCGTGGGCTCCATATCAATGTCGTAGCGCTGCCCTCCCTCGTCTTTCCACCGCCCTAGCAAACCCATGCTGGGCAACTCCGACTGGTAGTAGATCTCGAACTCGTTCCCAGAAAATTCATTATTGAAAATCCCCATGTCATTCAGCCCTTGATCGAAGAACACGCCATTCTTGTTGTCCTTCACCAAATTGTTCGAGAAGAGCACCCGGTAGGTGTCGTAGCCCGACAAGACCGGGTGAGTCCACTGGCTGTCGCCGGGTTTGTAATTCCCCGAGACCTCCACGCCTACAATGCGGACAGAGCCTGACTGACCGAACCAGAAAACGCCCAGGGAATTGTGAGTGGCTTTGCCGCCCCAAACGCTGATGTTATAGCTCTCGCTGGAAGTGATGGCGTAGGCGCCGCAACCGTCCAGATGGCAGTCTGTCAGGTAGATCAAACTACTCCTCTGAATATCGAGCACGCCACCGGCGCAGTTTCCGTCAGACACCGGCGGACGGTGCGTCAGATGCAGTCCCTGGAGTACCACGTTGCTGCAGTCTTGCAGAGTCATCACCACCCGGTCGATGCGTTCGCACACGATCGAAACCTGTCCTTCCGCGATCAGAGTAATCTCGCGCTTTCCAACCAGACTCAGTCCGTCTGGCGGGGTGATGTAATCACCCGGAGCGAAACGAACCTCCGTACCGTTAGGCATCTGTTGCAGCGTTTCGTGCCAGTTCGACTGAGGCGTCAGCAACACGGGAGGAGTGGTTTCGTCCGCGCCTTGGCAATTCCACGCGAGAATCACCGGGTTCAGCAGAATGAGGGCAATTAGACCGCTCACGGAATGACTGACTGTTTTCATAAAGCGAAAGACTGATGCTGTTGGTGAAGGAGGGGTACGTTCGCCCGGTTCCGGAAACTTACCGCCGACCCCACTGGCAGAGCGAACTCACCAATAGTGCTTGCGAAATTTCGGATGAATTGTTTCGCGGAAACTTTCCGCCACGGCTCGAAAACGAAGAGGCCGGGACGAAACTTCACCGTTTTCCGCTTTGGTCTGCGCCAGGTACTTCTTCGGAAACCGGAAAGTTGACGAAGTGCTGGCTCTCCCTCAATTCGCGGCTTCAGCCTTCCAGACCTTGATGTCGTCGAAGTAGCCGTCCTTCCCCGCCACGCCGAGTTCGATCTTGGACTTAGTGGCGTGAGCGATGCCGGAAGATTTCAGGTAAGCGGCGGGTTTGCCGTCAATCGTCACGCGCATTTCGTCGCCCACGGTTTCGACACAGAGGTCGTACCATTTTCCGGTCTCCAGCTCGGCGGGATAGGTGACGCGACGCCCTTCCAGTAGCTTTGCGACCTCTGCCTTCTTGGTGGGATCGTTCTTCATTTCGTACACCGCGTTGGCCATCGTTCCGTCGCGCTCGTCTATGACCGTCACGCCATCGAGCCTTACCTGAGCGCGGCAGAGATGCCCGTAGTGGGAACCGGTGTACTGCCGGTCGTCAAACTCGACATCAATCATGGTAGCGCCTTCAAACTTGATGCGGACCTCGACGATGCTGTCTCCGGTGGGAACCTCCAGGCCATGCACGGCGGCGTGGGCTCTGACTTCGGGTTTTCCATCCGCCGCCGGGATCGTCTTGTCACGCGTCTGAGTTCCCTTCAGAGCGCCGTCTTCGACCGCAAACGTAGGAACGACTTTGTGCCAGGGCGCCGCCAGTTCGGCACTTGAGAAGTCATCGGAGAACAGCAGCTCTTTCTTTTCGGCCAACGGTTTCCTGGGAACGCGGGGAAGATCGGCGGCGATGGCACAGACAGAGGAAACAGCGGCGGCAAGCGCCACGCAGAGAATAAAGCGACGGATCATGAGCAGGATGGGTTTTGGCATGGGGACATGCCGGTTAAGGACTGAGCGAAAGCGGAAGGAATTCTCCAACCGCATTTCTATGAGGTTGGTTCCCTGAATACAATGGGAACTTTCGCCGTCCTTTCCCTATTTCAGATCCGTGGAATGGCCGTCCGAATAGAGACGCCAGGGGTTCCGGTCGTCCCATAGCACCCAGGAGGAGCTGATATAAACCACGCACTTTTTGGTGGCCAATTCCTTGGAACGGGAACGCAGGGTCTGGGGCTGGAGACCAGCCCCGGCGATTTCCTGGATGGGCGTTTGAAGTTCCTTGGCGACATGCGCCCCAATCCCGGCGGAACCGCAGTGCATGGACTGCCACCAGAACAAATTCGAATCTCCACAAAGCACGATGGGCGAGGTATTGTCTGGCTGGTAGAGGTCACCCGGATCGGCTTGCACCTGGTAGGCCTTCAGCTTGTGGTCTCCTGTCTTGTAGTCCACGGTCTTCTCCGTGAACGCCTGGGTGGTTTCCACGTAGTCGCGGAGAGGAGCGGCCATCGCTTTGGCTACCACCCGGCAGCCCTCGCTGGACAAGTGAGGATCCTTTTCCGGCATGAACAGGGGCCCAGAGGCGGTGGCTTTGGCTTCGCGGAGGCTTTGCGCGCCATCCACCACGCGGATGCCGGCGTCTGACAGGGCGGCCAGGAATTCGTAGCGCTGCGGCGCCATCCACTGGGGAAAGGCCACCGGCGAGGCGAAGTGTTCCGGATAGACTTCCACTTCGGAGGGAATGGACACCAGGAGGAAATCCACGCCGCGGCTTTCGAGAAAGCTGGCAAAGTCCACCATCACAGCCGCTGGGGTGGTGCCGCCATAGACGGGTTGAAACAGATCGGTCGCCTTCAGGTAGTTCAAAGAATAGGAATCGATCTTGTTTTCCTTGGAGGCCTTCACCAGACCCGGCAGCACGTCCTGCTGGTAGGCTTGGAAAATCTCCTCTCGTTGGTGGTCGAACTCCGCCCGGGGAATGACTTCCCGCCGAAAGCGCCCGGTCTCCCGCCAGTCCGCTGCGGTCAGGGCATTCATCCTGAGGGCGTGTTCCGCCGACTCATAGTAGAGCGGAGACTCGAAGTCCGGCTCCATGGTGTCAATCTGCCGGATGGAGGTGACGTTTCCATAGGCCAGCTCGGCTGGCAGGAGGTCAAAGGTCACAAAGTCGCCCACCTTGAAGTCCCTGCCGGACAGAACCTTCCGCTGCCGCATGGCCCAGGCGGCAACAGTCAATTTCTTCGCGGGCAAGGTACCGTGCAGCACCCGCACCGGTTCCACCCGGATGAGCCGGAAGGCATCCGGATAAGGATTCTTTTCCAGATCCTCGGGAATGTCCGAAACCTCCACCACGGCGGCATGCACGATCAGGCGCTGCTTGTTGTTCCGCGCTTCAGGATCAACGGATACCGGAGTGAACGCTGGCCGGTCTTTCAAGGCGGTAATTTCCTCCTGAAATTTCGCCATCTGACGGATACCCGCCAGCGCGCCCAAGACGACCAGGATCGCCAAGAGTAATACCAGCCATACCGGCACCGAAAGCCTCCGCGAGAAAAAGATCACCGGGCATACCAAGCGATGCGACCGAGGCTGTCAACTCTGGTTTTGGGCTCAAGAATCGACCAGACTTGTATCAACTGGCGAGGTTTCTATTTCCGGGGCACCGAACGAAGTCTTTGCCCAAATGGCAATGCCCCTCCGGATTGCCGGTATCCCGGAAATGGAAAGAACCACTGCCCAGCAAAGGACAGTGGTTCTTACAAGATTTCTGCTACTCTTGCCGGGTTCTTTCCAATCCGGCATTCAATCTCACCCAAACAACTCCGTCACCGCCTGAGCCTTCACGAGTTCGCGGGGCTGTTGCAGGTGGTTCAGCATGATGGTTTCGGGATCGATGCCGACGGCGTGGTAGATGGTGGCGAGGAGTTCGCCGGGGTGAACCGGATCTTCCACCGGGGCGGAGCCGGTTTTGTCGGACTTGCCGTGCACGTAGCCACGCTTGATGCCCGCGCCGGCCACCACGGAGGTGTAGCAGTAGGGCCAGTGGTCGCGGCCGTCGGCGCTGTTGCTGTTGCCGGAGGTGCTGACGCCTTTTTCCGGGCTGCGGCCAAACTCGCCGATGGCGACCACCAGCGTTTCGTCCAGCAGACCGCGGCTGTCGAGGTCCGCGATGAGCGCGCTGAGGCCTTTGTCCAGCATGGGGCCGGACTGGTCTTTCATGCGCTTGGTCAGGCCCACGTGGTGGTCCCAGCTGTGGTTGTCGGAGTTCGCTACTTTCGGCCAGATCACTTCCACCACGCGGGTGCCGGCTTCCACCAGGCGGCGGGCCAGGAGGCAGCTTTGGCCGAAGGTGTTTCTGCCGTAACGCTCCTTCATGTCTTCAGTCTCGGCTCCCAGGTTGAAGGCCTCGCGGGCCCGGCCGGAGACGATGAGGTTTAGCGCACGGCTGTAATATTCGTCCAGGTTGTAGTCCTCCACGGCTTTGTCGATGACGGGCATCTGAGCGCTGATGGCCTCGCGCAGGTTCGCGCGGCGCTGCAGGCGCACGGAGAACACGTCGGGCCGGAGTTGAAGGTCTTCGATCTTGATCTTGGACATCTTGTCCATGTCCATGTCATCCCCCTCGGGGAAGAGGTAGTAGGGATCGAAAGCCTTTCCGAGGAAACCGGCGGTGCCCGCCTTGTTTACCACGTTCGACTCCTGGAGAGGCCGGGGCATCATGACGAAGGGCAGCATGGGCTCGTCCACCGGCTTCAGGCGAATGATGTTGGAGCCGAAGTTCGGGTAGTCTTTCGGGCTCGGCGGTTCGAGCTGGCCGGAGGGGCTCACCTTGTCCGTGGTGTAGCCGGTCATGATCTGGTAGATGGCCGCCGTGTGATTGAAGAGACCGTTCGGCGTATAGCTCATCGAATTGATCATCGTGAACTTGTCGTTGATCTTCGCCAGGTTCGGCAGGATCTCCGTGTAGTGCACGCCCGGGATCTTCGTCGGGATGGTCTTGAACTCGGAACGGATGTTGTCCGGCACGTTCTCTTTCGGGTCCCACAGGTCCAGGTGGCTGGGACCGCCCTGGAGGTAAACCATGATGACGCTCTTGGCCTTGCCCCAGCCGGGAGCGCCAGCGCGGGCGCTATGCTCGCTGGCGGCCTGGGCCCGCATGATGGTGTTCAGGCTCATGCCCAGCATGCCCGCGCCGCCGATGCGAATGACATCGCGCCGGGTCGGCTTCAGGTGAGAGTCACAGAGGTCGAGTCCTTTGGCGCCTTTGATCCGGAACATGGTAGTAAACAGGGTTAGGTGGTTGGAGAGGAGTGAATCACAACCGCCTCAGGGTGAACAGCCTAAATCGCTGCCGCAACCCCGGGGCCGGATGAGTTCAATGGAGTGTCAGTTTGTCAGCGATTGGTTTGAAAACCGTCGTTTCTAAATTCGATTCAAGTCTTGGCGGGGCCTAGTGATTGAACAGGAAGGCCGGTGAATTGATGAGCGCCCAAGTCAAGTCCTGCGCGGCGGTCAGGCGGCGGTTGGCTGACTGCTGGATGCTCATGTCCACATCCTTACGGAGTTGCAGCAACTGGCCGTCCTGCTGAATGGGCCGTTCGGCCTTCGCCAAGGCGCCTTTCAGGCCGACCATCTTCGGGTCGGCGGGCAAGGGCCGCTTTTCGCCAGCCAGCGCATGGCGACGCTTCAGATACTCGTTGTCTTGATCGCGGTAGTAAGCCACCAGGGCCTGCTTCTGCTCGGCGCTCCGCGCTTCCGGAGCCACCTTCATCGCGGCGGCCACGGCTTCCGGCAGGCCGAGGTTCAGCGGTTGCGCGGAATCCGTCATCCAGAGGCGGAAGTGTCCCAGCGGGTAATCGCCATTGCTGTAGCGGCAGCGAATGGTCACCGTCAGCTCGGCGCCCTTCTCGAAGGCGATGGGCTTGTCGAGCTGAAGCCGGGCCCAATGCGGGTTCTTCTCTTTACCCCCAACGGCCCAGGCCTTGTTGTTCCGGGCCACGTCGCCATCGATGACGCGCTTCACGTCGAAGCTGCTCTGATTGAAGTCCGCCTCGGCTTTGACAAACTTCGCTTTCACGGCCTTGGCCTTCGGATCGCCGGCGTCTTTGTACTGAAGCTCTATTTCGGAGACCACGAAGTTTCCGTTCGGATTGATGCCCGGTCCAAAGCCAGGAAGGTCATCGTGCGGAAGGGCTTCCACCATAAGACCGGTAATATTTTTCTGGCTGGCGGGAATGGTCACGACGTAGTCGGCGTTGTTAGCCGGCTGGCCGCTGATCAGGACGGCGCCATTCTCCAGGGTCTTGGCCTCGTAGGCTTTGCTTGCCTTCACGTCTTTCGGCATGAGCGGCTGCCAAGTGGTCCAAAGGCGATCCAACTTCAGCTCTTTCTCCCACGCCTGGGCGAGGCCCGGCAGTTGCTCCTCATACTTCTTCAGCACGGCATCCGCCTCGGCGATACGCGTCTTCTGCGCGGCCTCGGCTTCCTTCACCTTTTTGTCGTGCTCGGGCTGGTAAGCCGCGATATCAGCGGTGGCCTTGTCGATGGCGATGAGACGGTTCCGCTCGCGCTCGGCGCGGACCGGCACCCACTCCCCTTCTTTCTTGGCAAGCGAAGCAACCAGCAGCATATGGTCTTCCTCGATCTGAGACATGCTTTCCAGCGCGGCCTTCACTTCGGCTTCGGAAGGTTTGCGATTCAGGATGCGGAGGAAGATTTCCTCCACCAGTTTCTTGTCGTCGGGCTGCTGCTTCACCAGCTTGGCGATGGCGTTCTTCTCATCGCCCACCGCGTCGGCGATGGTCGGGCCGCTGAGCAGCGACATCACGTTGCCAAGTTGCACGTCGTTGCTGCGCTCGCATTCGCAGGCGCTTTCCCGTGGAGGCCGGCCCAAGCCAGCCAGGAAGCCACTCGCCAGGTCGGTCTGAGAATCCGCCAACTGCGCGGCGCGCATGCCGGGCTTGGCGCCGGGGATATTCGGCACGGAACCGGTAGAGGCATACACGGCATCGAAGAGCACCTCCGCCGGCAGGCGGCGAGCCTTGGCGTGAGAGAAGTTGATGGTGTCGTCCTCGTTCCATTCATTGCTCGCCACGGACAACTGATAGGTGCGGCTCTTGCAAATGAGGCGCATGACGTGCCGCGCGTCGAAGCCGGAATTAACGAACTCGCTGGTCAGCCAGTTCAACAGTTCCGGATTGCTCGGCGGGTTACCGGCGCGGATGTCGTCCAGAGGCTCGATGACTCCCGTGCCGATGAGGTAGCCCCACAGGCGGTTGGCGTAGCTCATCGCGAAATACTGGTTGTCCGGGCTGGTGATCCAGGCGGCCAGTTCGGCGCGGCGGGTGTCTTCTTTCGGCTCTTCAAACTTCACCGGGTAGGGAAACTCGGGCGCGGCAATCTCTCCGGTGCGGTCGTGCTTCACTTCGCCCTCCGCTTTATCGGACACAATCTCGTAAAGCGGTTTCGCGCCTTCCACCGCCGTGCCGCCAATCTTCTTGCCAGCGCTGTTCTTGTTATCGGTCTTCAGATCCACCCGGGCAAAGTAGGCGGCAGTCTCGTAGTACTGGTCCTGCGTCCACCGCTCGAAGGGATGGTCGTGGCACTTGTTACAGTTGAAGCGCGTGGCCAGGAAAAGGTGGGTCGTGTTTTCCACCAGCTCTTCCGGGGTGCGAAGGATCTTGTAGTATGAGGCCGCCGGGTTGTCCGCGTTCGAGCCGGAGGCATCCACAATGGAATACACGAACTCGTCATACGGCGTGTTCTTCTCCACATGGTTCTTGATCCAGGTACGGAAACCTTCGGCCCCCTCTTTCCCCAGGAACTTACTGTTCACCTGGAGCAGGTCGCACCACTTGTTGGTCCAGTGGTCCACGAACTCCGGCGAGCCGATCAGCTTGTCCACCACGGCGTCCCGCTTCTGACGGGTTTCCTGTTTATCGGCCACGAAGGCGCGCACCTGATCCGCGCTCGGCGGCAGGCCAGTCAGGTCCAGATATATGCGGCGGAGAAATTCCTCATCCGTGCACAGCCCGGAAGGCAGGATCTTCATGCGCTGCCACTTATTGGCGACGAACTTGTCCACCGGGTTCCACTCGGGTTGCTCGGTCCAGGTAAAGCCGTCCCGTTTGCCCATCACGGTGACCGTGGTAGCCGCGTAGGCGCCTTCATACCGGGCCAGCACGGGCGCTTCACCGCGGCGGATGGTGGTGATGAGGCAGGACTTGTCATGGGTGGCGACTTCCAGGTTGCCGCTTTCCACAAAGGCTTCCGCCGTCACATCGCGCTTCGCCCCATCGGCGTAGGTAGCGACCACGCGGATCTGCTGACGCTCCCCGATCCGCTGGAGCACGGGGTTCTTGGGAAACAGCTCGATCTGCTTCACCTTCGGCGTGGTGAGATCCAGCATCGTTCCATTGGAGATCCACTGGCGGACGATGTCGTAGTACTCGGAGTGCGGCTTGGTCACCTGACCGCCCTCGTGAGGCACGGCGGCGGTGGCTTTCAGCAGCATCAGGCTGTCGTCGGGAGAGGCGTAGTTTACGCGGCGGGCGGCGTGGTCGTCGCCAAAGGCGCGCACGTCGAAGATCGGATCGTAGCCGCGCAGGGAAAGCTTGAACCCTTCCTTCCCGTCTTTGGCCCCGTGGCAAGTACCAGCGTTACAGCCAAGCTTGGAAATGACGGGGTTCACATCGCGCACAAAGTCCGGGTGAAATTCCTGGTTTAGACCGCTGATTTTGACCGGCACTTCCGTCTTGATGTCGCCCAGGGCGGCGATCAGTACGGCTTCACCCTCTTTCACCGGCTTGGCGATGCCCCGGCGGCTGATCTCCAGCAGCGGCGTGGCCTGCTCCCATTTCACGTTCCGCGTGGCATCCGTCTTCGCGCCGGATTTGAGTTGAGCCGTCACGACGAGCTGGTTGTAGGCGTTCGGCGCGGACAAATCGATGGTCTTCGGCACCACGTCCAGGGCCACCACCGGATCGCCTTTCGGCAGCGGATCGCTGCGGTCGGCGGTTCCTTCATCCAGCTTCACCGGCTTGGCATCGCGCTTAGCCATGGCTTTGCCTCCATCCACGGTCACGGGCGTCATGGCCTTGGCCAGCTTACCGTCCGCGGCATTCAGGAAGCGCACTTGTCCGTCCGCGCCGCCCACGACGATGGTCTTTCCGTCCGGGCTGTAGGCCACGGAGTAAATGCCCCGGCTTTCGGGGAACTCCAGGCCCGCGATGAGCTTCACGTCTTTCGTGGAATACTCCTCCACCGCTTTCACTTCTTCAGCGGTACGGGTGGTGGCAACCTTGCCGAAAGCGGTTTTCACGATCTCCGGCAGGGCGCTGTCGAAGTCCGCGGAGTAGATGTTCACATAACCTTTCCCGTCCAGGCTGCTGGCGGCCACGATCTGCTTTCCATCCGGGCTGTAGGCCACGCCCCAGATGCGGCCTTTCATGGCGGGGAACTTGCGGATCAGGTTCGCGTTGTCCCCAATGCGCCGGGCGGTTTCGCGATACATGCGGTAGATCTGCGGCACGCCGTCCGCGCCCCCGATAAGGATCTCGTCTTTCCCGGGGTGACGGTCGATCGCCAGCAGTCCGCCGCGGAGGGCGCCGGGCGTAATGGACGTGATGTTGTCCATGAAGCGTTCGGTCTCCACCTTGGTCAATTTTGCCGCCATATCGCGGCCGACGGAGACGAGGTGATCGCCCTTCACGGAGAAAACCGTGTCCAGTACCCAGTCATCGTGACCGCCCATGAAGAGGACTTGCTCGCCACTGGAGGCATTGATGGCACGCACGGTCTTGTCCGGCTGGCCAAAGGCGACCAGTTTTCCATCCGGCGACCAGCTGGCGCCGTAGGCGGTGTCGTAGCCCACGGGCTTGGAGAGCGTCAGCTCCTTCTTCGCCACGTCCCAGATCTGTACTTCCCCCATCCGGGCGGGCAGGCCACCGGTCACGGCCAGCGATTTGCCGTCCGGAGAGAAGCGGACACTTTCAATGCGCTCGGAAAGGCCGACCAGCCGGGCCACCAGGCCGGAACCGTCCGCCTTGTGCAGGAGCACTTCGTGGAAACCGGACACCGCGAGCAGCTTGCCGTCCGGGGAAAAGTCCATGGAGGTGATCACCGGCGCCACGGCGTACTTCGGCGGGTGATTCATGTCGAACTGCTGCCGGGCATTGTCCGGCGTGTCGTCCACCGCGCCCTCGGCGATCCACTGGCGCACCAAGTGAAGCTCGGCTTCGGTCAGCGCGTCGCCCTTGGGAGGCATTTCCACCTCGCCATCCACCGGCGTCGTCAGCTCGACGAGGAAACTCTTGTCCGGCTCGTGCGGGACAACGGCTTTGTCCGTTTCGCCCCCGGCGATCAGCTTCGCGACCTCGGTCATGATGTAGCCGCCTTTGGACTTGGCCGGCTGGTGACAGCCCTGGCATTTCGCCTGGAGCACGGGCCGCACTTCTTCCCAGTAACTGACCTTTTTTATCTCGGTGCTGCCTTCTTTGGCCATCTTTCCATCACCTTCGGCGGCGGATGAAAGTGGGGCCGTCAGGAAAAACGCGGCGCTCAGCGACAGACCAGTGGCGGCCGCGCAAAGGGTGGGAAGGCGAAGGAATCGGGGGACCTCTATCGTCGTCATGTGGAGTAGCTAGGTGGGCTAGGCAGGGATATTTTTCGGAAAGGCGCGACGGCCTTTGTGAAAGGAAATGTCTCGGGGGAAGGGAAATTACGAAATTTGCAACTCCCCTGACCAGTCTCGGGGCTTGGTCATGTTAATTTACCACGTTTTCAGGAGCCAAATAAAGCCGCGCAATGACGTAACTCCCGAAATCGCCCGATCTTACGGGAAAAGACCCTCCCCCACAATTTGCGGAAATCCCCTTTCACTCTGGTTAGACGCGTTCTCAGAAAGGGACGTTCGGAATATTGGAGCCCCCGTGCAGTCTTCGGGAGAAGGGAAAGACCTGCCCGGCTTAATTCCCGGACTCAAATTCCGAGCGAGCGCTGGGGTGCCGTTGTCTGTTAAAAGACCCCCGAACCTCTCACGACTACCCCCATGTCACCCGCCGCCCGCCTCGCTGGTCAAGTCCTGCCACAATGTTTCCTGGTCCTGGTTTTTATTTCCACAACTGGAAAGGTCTCCGCTCAGTCTGACGACTCGCCCAGTCCTCTTCCGAAGTGGATCTGGCACGCCACGGACTCGGACCTGCCCCCGGGCGGTGAAGAGGCCGTCCACCTTTGGAAGCGCTTCGACATCCCGGGAAAACTGGAAAGCGCCCAACTCAAAGTCGCCGCCGACGATTCCGCGGAAGTTTTTCTCAACGGCCAATCCCTGGGCGAATTGAGCGTCCGCAGCAAGGAACCCACCGGGCCGCGCTACCGGGCGGAGGTGCGGGACGTGGCGTCTCTGCTTCAACCCGGCGAGAATGCCTGTCTTGTGGCCGCGAAGAACCGGGGCGGTCCCTACGGGTTTCTCCTGGAACTGAAAGTCGTCACGGAAGATGGTCAACGCCTCACCATTCGCTCGGATGACACCTGGCTGACCACTGGGGCGGCGGACGATGACAAACAGATCACGGAAACCTGGGCCGCCGCGGAGTTCGACGCGGCGTCCGCGGGCTGGAAACCCGCCCTCGTCGTCGCGGAGGAAGGGGACAATCCCTGGTTTCAGGTCCTGACTCCACCCGCCGTGGCGGAAGGAGACGCTCTGACCTTGCCCGAGGGTTTCCGGGCGGAGGTGCTGCGCGTGGCCAAGGAAGGCGAGGACACCTGGGTCTCCCTGACGCGGGACGATCAGGGGCGGTTCATCCTTGGTGCCCAGCACGCGCCCTCGGAGGAATGGGGCGGTCTGCTGCGCGTCACCCTCAGCGGCGACGGCCAAATCGCCACGGAAGAACGGATCGAACTGCCCGTGGGCGCTGCTCAAGGGCTCGCCTACGGCTTCGGCGCGCTTTACGTCCAGGGCGAAGGACCGGAGGGTTTGGGGATTTACCGCCTGACCGACTCGGATGGGGACGACCGCTACGACACCTCCGAATTTCTGAAGGAAGTCTTCAATCGGGGCGGTTCTCACGGTCCGCACAGCCTGACCATCGGGCCGGATGGGTGGATCTATCATGTTTCGGGCGACTACTCGAAACCGGTGGATGCTTTGGCCGACTCTTCCCCTTTTCAGCACTATGCGGAAGACCTGCTCCTCCCCCGGCGCTGGGACGCCACCGGGCACGGACGCGGCGTCATGGCGCCCTGCGGTCACGTCCAGCGTTTCACCCCGGACGGGAAGACTTGGGAACTCGTCTGCGGCGGCCTCCGAAATCCCTACGGCCTGGCCTTCAACCGCGACGCCGAGCTTTTCACCTACGACGCGGATATGGAGTACGACATCGGCCTGCCCTGGTACCGCCCCACCCGCGTCTATCACCTGGTGCCAGGGGGCGACTACGGCCACCGCGAAGGCACCGGCAAGTGGCCTTACTACTACCCGGACTCCCTGCCCCCGATCACGGACATTGGCCTCGGCTCGCCCTGCGGCGTGAAGTTCGCCTATGCCAGCCACTTCCCTCAGCCCTGGAAAGACGCCCTCCTCATGTGCGACTGGGCATACGGGAAGATTTACGCGGTCTTCACCGAACCCGACGGCGCCACTTACCGGGGGGACTTTAAGATCTTCGCCGAGGGCAAACCGCTCAACGCCATGGACCTCGCCTTCGCGGACGACGGCGCCTTGATATTCATCACCGGCGGAAACGACACCCAGTCCGCCCTTTACCGCGTGACCTACACCGGGAAGGACAAGACCGAGCCCACTCTTTCAACTTCTGAAGAATCCGAAGGCGCGGCAGCCCGCAAACGGCGCCGGGAAATGACGTACGAAACCGCCTGGGATCACCTAGGCGACGGCGACCGCTGGCTCCGCTACGCCTCCCGCGTGGCTCTCGAAACCCGGCCGGTAGAGGAATGGAAAGCACGCGCCCTGGCGCAGGACCCAAAAGAACCGGACGCCACCCTGACCGCCATGCTCGCCCTGGCCCGCCTGGGCAGTGGGGAAGATCTGCCCGAATTGTTAACCCTGCTTTCTCGATTGGATTGGCCCGCTTTGTCCAAGCCCCAAAAGCTCTCGCTCCTCCGCACCTACCAGGTCGCCTTTAGCCGTCTCGGGCCGCCGGATGCGAAAACTCGAACCGCTTTGGGCAACGAGTTAAACGCCCGCTTCCCCGCGCCGGACGATGCCTTTGATCTCAACCGGGAACTCGCCCGCCTCCTGGTCTTCCTGGAACACCCTGACACCATTGCCAAGTGCCTGGCCTTAGTCGAAAACGCGAAGACCCAGGAAGAGGAGATTCACTACATTACCGTGCTGCGGAACATGAAATTCGGCTGGACTCTCGAACAGCGGAAACAGTACTTCGCCTGGTTCGACCACGCCGCCGCGAACTACCGTGGCGGGGTCAGCTTCTACAAGTACCTCGCCAACTTCAAAGAAGACGCCGTCGCCACCCTCACCGAAGCGGAACGCGCCGCCTTGGGCGAGGCCATCATCGCCAACTTCGAAACCGCCCCGCCCGCCGCACCGCAGATCCGGCCCTTCGTGAAAGCGTGGACCCTCGCCGAGTTGGAACCTCACCTGGAGGAAGTCGCCCGTGGCCGGGACTATTCCCAAGGCAAAGCCGCTTTCCGGGATGCCATGTGCCTGACCTGTCACCGCATGTTCAACGAAGGCGGCGCCATCGGTCCCGATCTCTCCGCCGTGGCCAGCCGCTTCAGCCGCCGCGACATTTTGGAGGCCATTCTCGATCCCTCGAAAACCGTCATGGAGCAGTATCACAACACCTCCGTCACCCTGAAAGACGGCACCACCCTCAACGGCCGCCTGATTGAGGAAACAGACGATCACCTGACCCTCATCACCGACGCCGCCACCCAGCAACGAACCGAAGTCCCCCTAGCCAACATCCAGTCCCGTCAGCCCAGCAAAATCTCCCCCATGCCGCCCGGCCTGCTCAACACCCTCAGCCAGGAAGACATCCTGAATCTGCTGGCGTTTATTGAGGCGGGCGGAAGCCCGGGAGCGCCGAATTTTGAGAAGTAGCATTCGCTTTTTGGTTTTCTTCTATCTCTATGGGCTCGGGGAAGCTTCGCTTCCCCGTTAGGTTTCCGGTGATTCTGTAAGTTTTACTCCTTTGGCTACCATTTAATACCGCAGCCCCGGCAGCCAAGTCACCAACTGGGGAAACAGCACCGTCAGCCCGAGGGCGATGAGTTGCAGCAGGATGAAGGGCACCACGCCGCGGTAGATGTGGGGTAACCCAATCTCGGGCGGGCAGACTCCCTTGATGTAAAAAAGCGCGAAGCCGACCGGGGGTGTCAGGAAGGAGGTCTGGAGAGTGACCGCGCAGAGAATGGCGAACCAGACCTGCGGCGCCTTTTCCAAACCGGCGTCCGCCGCCCAGGCGAAGTCCAGATTTCCCACCACGCTTGAAACCAGTGGCAGGATGATGATGGTGACCTCGATCCAGTCCAGGAAAAACCCTAACAGAAACACCACCACCAGGATCAGCACCACGAGACCGTGGGGCGACAGGTTCAGGCTGTTTAGAAATCCCGCGATCATTTCGTCGCCGCCCAGAAGGCGCAGCGCCAGGGAGAAACAGGTGGCGCCCACGAAAATGGCGAAAAGGAAGCCCAGAGTATTCAGAGTGGCTTTCAGCGCATCGGTCATGACGCCCCAGCTCAGCCGCCGGTTCAGGGCGGCCAACACCGCGCCGCCCGCCGCGCCCAGGCCACTGGCCTCCGTGGGAGTGGCGATCCCGAAAAAGATGGAGCCGAGCACCAGCAGGATAAGCCCCATGGTGGGCAAGATGGCCAGGATCAGCGCCCCCCATTTTGGCTTATCCGCCTTCGCGCCGGCCGGACCGCTTTCAGCGTCCGGAATCTTGCCTTCCGATGGCAGCGGCGCGACCGCCGGTTTCAGCGCGGCATACACCAAAATGTAGATCGCATAAAGCGCTCCCAGCAGGATACCCGGCAGCATCGCCCCCATGAAAAGCGCCCCGGCGGAAAGTTGGAGCCGGTCGGCCATGAGAACGAGCATGATGCTGGGCGGAATGAGGATACCCAGGGTGCCCGCGCCGCAGACCGTGCCCACGGCCAGCTCTTTCTTGTAGCCCTGAGCGAGCATGGTGGGCAAGGCCAGCAAACCTAGCAGAACCACCGAAGCCCCAATGATACCCGTGGAGGCCGCCAACAGCACGCCGATAAGCGTGACGCTCAGCGCCAACCCGCCCCGCAAATTTCCCAGCAGGGATTGCAGCGAGGTCATCAGCCGCTCCGCCACGCCGGAACGGTCCAGCAGGTGCCCCATGAGAATAAACATCGGCAAGGCCACGAGCAGTTCGTTTTCCACCAGCCCGTAAAGACGCTCCGCCACCAGGGAAAAGGTATTGAAGTCCAGATCGAAGTCGGCCCCGCCCCAGGCGTTTGCCCCCGCGCAGATGGCGGTAAAGAGCAGGGCGGAGCCGCCCATGGCCCAGGCCACCGGCACCCCCGCCATCAGCAGGCCCACGAAGGCGCCGAACAGGCAGGCGATCATCACGGGGTGCGCATCCATTTTTCCTCAGATAACCAAGAGAGAGTCTTCAGGCCCAGCGCCTCAGTCCAGCGAGGTGACTTCGTCCGACTTTTCGACCGGCCATTTTCCGGTGACGACCAGCACCAATTTCGCCAGCGCCTCCACGAACAGAATAGCGGCCCCCAGCGGGATGAGCCCTTTCACGATCCACCGCGCCGGCAGGCCTCCCGGCAGGGCGGAACGCTCGCCAATGCGAAAGGCGCCCGCCGCGAAGTCCCAGCCGGTCCACGCCAGGTAGGCGCTGAAGGGCATCACCAGGAACAAAAGAATCCCCGCCTCCAGCCAGCGCTTCACCGCATCCGGAAACTTCATGTGAAACAGGTCCACCCGGACGTGCCCGTCTTCCGCCAGGGTGTAGGCCATGCCCAGCATCCCCGCCAGTCCGTAGAGATGCCACTGCAACTCCGCAAAAACCGTGACCGGCCGGTTGAACGCGTACCGCGCCGCCACGTTTGCCAGGATCGTCACAACCAGCAACGCCAGCGACCAGGCACAGACTGCGCCGATGTGCCGGATGATTTTTTCACAGATGCGGGACAGACTCATGGATGAACCCCGGCAGATAACACGGAGGTATTAGAGAGGGAAGCCCGGATCTAACGCTTTTCCGAAAAGCACACCACGACCGGCCCTGAATACCTCTTTGCCTTATCGGGCTTTGCTCCGCTGCGCTCTGATTCCTTGTCTTCGAGCCGTTTCCATTCTAAATACCGCGAGTGAGTAGCGCCCCCCCTTCCCCATCCTCTTCCTCCGCAGACCGCGACCCCTCCCGGCTCCGTTCCGCCCGCTGGTTCGCGCCGGACGATCTGCGGTCCTTCGGTCACCGGGCCCGCGCCAAGCAGATGGGCTTCGACACGCCGGACTGGGAGGGCAAGCCCGTCATTGGCATTCTCAATACCTGGAGCGACCTGAACAACTGCCACACCCATTTCCGCCAGCGGGCGGAGGAGGTGAAACGCGGCGTCTGGCAGGCCGGGGGATTTCCACTGGAGATCCCCATCATGACGCTCAGCGAAACCTACATGAAGCCCACCTCCATGTTCTACCGGAACTTGGTGGCGCTGGAGGTGGAGGAAACGCTGCGCTGCTACCCGCTGGACGGCGCGGTGCTGATGGGCGGCTGCGACAAGACGGTGCCCTCCCTCATCATGGGCGCCACCTCGGCAAACCTGCCCAGCATTTTCATGCCCGCCGGGCCCATGCTGAAAGGCTTCTGGCGTGGGGAGACTCTGGGCTCCGGCAGCGATATGTGGAAATACTGGGCCGAACGCCGCGCCGGAAACCTGGGCTGCGATGCCTGGATGGAACTGGAAGACGGCATCGCCCGCTCCCCCGGCCACTGCATGACCATGGGCACGGCCTCCACCATGACGGCCCTGGCGGAGGTGCTGGGTCTCTGCCTACCGGGCGCGTCCTCCATTCCCGCCGTTCACTCCACCCACGCCCGCATGGCCACGCAATGCGGCCGGCGCATCGTGGACCTGGTCTGGGAAGACCTGAAGCCGCGCGACCTGCTCACCGCGGAAGCGTTCGACAACGCCATCGTGGCGGACATGGCGCTGGGCGGTTCCACAAACGCCATCATCCACCTCATCGCCATGGCGGGCCGGGCAGGCGTGAAGCTGAGCATCGGCCGCTTTGACGAGCTTTCGAAAGTCACCCCCTTCCTGGCTAATATTCGACCCTCCGGAAAATACCTGATGGAGGACTTTTACGACGCCGGGGGCTTGCTTGCTTTGCTGGCCCAGCTCGGCGGCGACCGGCTTCACCTCGACTGTCTCACGGTCGGCGGCGGCACGCTGCGCGACGCCATCGCGGGCGCCCAGGTGTTCAACGACGACGTCATACGGAGCGCGGACCAGGCCATCGCGCCCCAAGGCGGCACCTTCGTCCTGCGGGGCAACCTGGCGCCCGACGGTTGCGTCATCAAACCCACCGCCTCCGATCCGCGCCTGCGCCAGCACACCGGCCCTGCCGTGGTGTTCAAGGACTACACGGACCTCAAGAACCGCCTGAACGACCCGGGCCTGGGCATCACGGCGGACCACGTCATCGTTCTCCAGAGCGCGGGTCCCATCGGCGCGCCCGGCATTCCGGAGTGGGGCATGCTCCCTTTACCGGACCACATCCTGAAGACTGGAGTCCGCGACATGGTGCGCATCTCGGATGCCCGCATGAGCGGCACCAGCTACGGCACCTGCGTCCTTCACGTTTCCCCGGAGTCCGCCGTGGGCGGCCCGCTCGCCTTGGTGAAAGATGGAGACCTGATCGAACTCGATGTCGATGGCCGCACGCTGAACCTGAAAGTCAGCGACGAAGAACTCGCCGCCCGGCGTGCGGACTGGTCGCCGCCGGAACCTCGCTACGCCCGCGGCTACGGGCGCCTCTACAGTGAAGAAATCACCCAGGCCCATGAGGGCTGCGACTTCCGCTTTCTCCATCACGAACCCGGCGGCGGTCCCGAAACGCCTGAACCCGACATTTATTAACAAATTGCCACGGGTCATGTTAGTCTGACGCAAACCAAGCCCTCTGGCACCCCACCTGGCGACCCCAGCATTCAAACCCGACCAGCATCCATGCAAACCACCGAGATCACATCGGAACGTCTCGCTTCCAGCATTATCGCCGTCCCGCCCCTGGCCCGGAACGAAGACCTTTCCCTGAACGCGGAAGAAAATTTTAAGATCATCCGGCACATTGAAGCGGGAGGCGTCTCGACCCTACTCTATGGCGGCAACGCGAATCTTTACCACGTCCGGCCCTCGGAGTACATGCCCCTGCTGGAATTCCTGGCCGAAGCGGCGGGAGAAGACACGCTGGTGGTTCCCTCCGCCGGGCCCGCCTACGGAACCATGATGGATCAGGCGAAGGCTCTGAAGGAAACCCAGTTTCCGACCGCGATGGTGCTGCCCAGCCGGGGCATGACCACTCCCGACGGTGTGGAAACCGGCATCCGCCATTTCGTGGAAGCCATGGGCAAACCCGCGGTGCTTTACATCAAGGACCTGCCCTACATCGAACCCGAAAATGTCCGCCAGCTGGTGGACGACGGACTGATCTCCTGGATCAAATACGCCATCGTGCGCGATTCCCCCGGCGACGATCCCTACCTGCGGCGCCTGGTCAACCTGGTGGACCCGCAAATGATTGTCTCCGGCATCGGCGAACAGCCCGCCATCATTCACCTGCGCGATTTTGGCCTGATGGGATTCACCTCCGGCTGCGTTTGCGTGCGGCCGGACCTCAGTATGAAAATGCTGAAAGCCATTCAGGCGGAAGACTGGCACACGGCCGAAGAGATTCGCGCCATTTTCCGGCCCCTGGAAGATCACCGGAACGCCGTTAGTCCAGTCCGGGTGCTGCATGAAGCCGTAAGCCTGGCCGGGATCGCCAAAACGGGGCCCCACCTGCCTTTGTTCTCGTCTCTTACTTCCATTCAAGAAGAGAAAGTCAGTGAAGCCGTGAAGGATTTGTTGGCGGCGTGACGCGAGTCTCGTTCGCCTTGGACCAACGCCTTTCGCCCTCTTTGGTGGCTCTGGAAGATTGACGGACACGGAAAGCCCCGGATTTTTTGGTTTTTGTCCGTCCGGGATTGGATCTATGAATTTTCAAGGCCAGGCGGCAACACGCCGCGGCTCCACTTGAATACCGCCCCACCTTTTTCACCTCTTTTTCATCCATGAACCTCACCGGAAAACACTACATCGGCCATGCCGTCAGCGCGGATTCTTCCGATACCTTCCACGCTAAGAATCCCGCCACCGGCGAGGACTTGCCCACCGCGTTTCATGAAGCCACCTCGGGTGAGATCGACCGCGCCATGAGCCTGGCGGCCCACGCTTTCAACGAATTCCGCCACACTTCCGCTGAGCGCCGGGCGGCTTTTCTGGAAGCCATCGCCCATGAGGTCGAGGCCCTGGGAGATGCCCTGCTGGAGTTGACCCACGCGGAAACCGGCCTGCCCATGCCCCGGCTGACCGGCGAACGCGGCCGCGCCACCAGCCAGGCCCGGCTTTTCGCGGAACTGGCGCGAGAAGGCTCCTGGGTGGACGCGAGAATCGACCTTCCCCAGCCGGACCGCCAGCCGCTGCCGAAACCGGACGTGCGCAGCCTCATGCAGCCAGTGGGCCCCGTGGTGGTGTTTGGCGCGAGTAATTTCCCCCTGGCCATCTCCGTAATCGGCGCGGACACGGTTTCCGCCCTGGCGGCGGGATGCCCGGTAGTCATCAAGTCGCACCCCGGCCACCCCGGCACCTGCGAAGCCGTGGCCCAGGCCGTGGTGAAAGCGGCGGAGGACTGCGGCCTGCCGGAAGGCGTCTTTTCCCTGGTCCAGGGCAAGACCAACGCGGTGGGCATGGCTCTGGTGGAACACCCGAAGACCCAGGCCGTAGCCTTTACCGGTTCCCTCCGGGGCGGCCGCGCCTTGTATGACGTGGCCTGCTCCCGCCCTCATCCCATTCCCTTCTACGCGGAAATGGGCAGCGTGAATCCGGTCTTCGTCCTGCCCGGGGCCCTGGCCAACGGCGCCGACGCCCTGGCTAGTGGGTTTGTGCAGTCACTCACTTTGGGCACGGGCCAGTTCTGCACCAACCCCGGTCTTGTCTTCGGAATGAAGAGCGAGTCCTTTGGCGCCTTTATCTCCGCCTCGGCGGAAAACGCGGCCGCGGCCGCTCCCTCCACCATGCTGCACCCCGGCATCCATCAAGCCTACAACGCCGGAGTGGTTCGCCTGCGCGACATCGCCGGGGTGAAAGTAGCCGGTCAGAGCAGCACGGAGGCGGATGCCGCCAAGGCCCAGGCCGCCGTCTATCTCCTGGAGACAGACAGCGAGACCCTGCGCCAGAATCCCGCCCTCTTTGAAGAAGTCTTCGGTCCCGTCTCCACGGCGGTGAACTGCCAGGACGCCGGCGAGCTGGAAGAATTCGCCAACAAGTTGGAAGGCTCCCTGACCGCCACCTTACACGGCACCCCGGAGGACTTGGAAAGCCACAAGGGCTTGATCGAGATCCTGGAAACCAAGGTCGGAAGGTTGATCTTCAACGGCTACCCCACCGGCATCGAAGTCTGCCACGGCATGCACCACGGCGGCCCCTACCCCGCCACCACGCACAGTTATTTCACCTCCATCGGCACCCGCTGCATCTACCGCTTCGTCCGGCCCGTCTGCTACCAGGGCTGGCCACAGGAGAGCCTGCCCGAAGAACTAAGAAACGACAACCCCCGCAAGATCTGGCGGATGGTCGATGGAAAGATGACCAAGGATCCGGTGGCTTAGGCCAAGCCGTCTGCAACCGCTGATGACACGGATGGCACAGATATTTGTGGCATCGGGGAACGCTGCAAATTTTTTGAACCACAGAGAGCCCAGAGGACACAGAGTGTTTGTGTTCTTGGGCGCTCATCTTGAATGCTCCCGTTGGCGCCAATAGACTTGAACACAACCCCAAATCATCCAGCCTACGCCCTTGTTCATCTTGTCTGCGCCATCCGTGGTCAAAATCTCTGTGTCCTCCGTGCTCTCTGTGGTTTAACTCCCTGAGCCTCAACCCCAACCACCCCCCAAATCCCCCCCAATGAAACGGCGCGCCTTTCTCGAAACCTCCACTTCAGCGGCGCTGGCCGCTTCCGCTTCTGGACTTGCCCTGACTTCCTCCGCTCCCAAGGCTTCGGCGGGCGAGTTCACCGGCGTCATCAGAAAAGCCTGCAAGTTTTCCATGGTGAACGAGCCGGATCTGTCCATCGAAGACAAGTTCCGCATGCTGAAGGACATTGGCTACGACGGCACGGAACTGAGAGCCGGGGATGTGGAGAAACAGGCCGAGTTCATCAAGGCCATCGAGAAAACCGGCCTGCCGGTACACGGCGTGGTGAACAGCTCGAATCCCGACATCACGGCGGCTATCGAATTCGCCAAGGCCGTCGGCGGCACCAGCGTGCTGTTCGTAGCGCGTTACGACCGCAAAGTGCCGTTCATGGAAAGCTGGAAGAGCACCCAGGAGACCATTCGCCAAGCCCTGCCCGCGGCGGAAAAGCACCAGATCAAGGTGCTGGTGGAAAACGTCTGGGCCGGGTTCCTCATTAGCGCGCTGGATACGGTGCGCTACGTGGATGAGATCGATCACCCATGGTTCGGCTCTTACTTCGACGTTGGCAACAACGTGCGCTGGGGCGTGCCGGAGCACTGGATCCAGTTGCTCGGCTCACGCATCGGCAAACTGGATATTAAGGAATGGGACGAAAAGAAGCACCGCGACGAGGGTCTCCGGGCCGGGTTCAGTTCCGAACTGGGTGAAGGCACCATCGACTGGGCCGCCGTGCGTCAGGCCCTGAAAGACATCGGCTACCAGGGCTGGGCCACGGCGGAAGTGGGCGGTGGCAACCGGGACCGGCTGGCGGACATAGCCCAGCGAATGGATAAGGTGCTGGGGCTCTGAGGCGCTGGCTGGCGGAGAGGGGTGGCATCGGAGACTTTGCGAAAAAAGCGATTTCTCCTAGCAAAGCCATCAGGCAAGCTTCAAGGCCACTCGAGAACGCGCTCGGAGATCGCGTTCCACCTTTTTGAATCGAACGCTTCAGACAGGTGGTCCTCGAACTCCGGGCGAGGAACTCGCGAACCGGGCTCACGCCTCCAAAACGGCGGTCCGGAAGCTCTGATGCCCTCCCTTCTCTCCGCCCCCGCAGCGTGCTGCGGAATTCCTACCCCGCCTGAGCGGACCAGGCCCCAAATAGATCGGGCTGGTGAGGTTGGCTCTGGTGGCGGGCTGAAGCCTTTTCGGAACGGGAACTCGCCGCGTCGCTCTTCCCCTTCGCTTTCGCCTGAGGCTTGGTCTTAGTTTCAGAAGAGTCCACCGGTTCTTCCTCCTCGCGCATACGAGCCGAAGCTCCACCAGCAGCAGCCCCATCCGCGGCGGCTGCATCTACTGTCTCCAGAGTCTCCGCCACCACCGCTTCAGCCATGAGTAACGCCGCGTCCCTCAGCGGCAGCGGCTCATTTTGCCCGGCGCAAATCACGTCCACCTCGGAAAAACCCAGCTTCCGGAGACCGGCGGAAACCGTCTCCGCCGCCACCTTGGGCGCGTTGCAGTCCCGGCTCAGGTGACCCAGCACCACGCGGTGCAGCTCAGCGCTCGCCATGGCGGCCACGAGTTCCGCCGCTTGATCGTTGGAAAGATGACCGTGCCGGGAGGAAATGCGCTGCTTGGTGGACCAGGGGCGTTTCACATCATTTTGCAGCATCACCTCGTCGTAGTTGGACTCCACGAAGAGCGTGTGCACCCCGGCCAACCGGGCGCGGACCAGGTTGGTGACGTGGCCGATGTCGCTCAGCACCCCCACCCGGGTCCGGGCGCATTCCAGGACGAAGCCCACCGGGTCCACCGCATCGTGCGGCACGGAGAACGTTTCGATCTGGACGTCGTTCACGGCAAAGGAGTCCCCGGCCTCAAACAACCGCCATTCCGGCTGGGTCCGCAGGCCTTCCCGCACCACCTGACAGGTATGACTGGTGGCATACACCGGCACCTGGCACTTCCGCAGAAACACGTCCAACCCGCGCACGTGATCGCCATGCTCGTGCGTCAACACAATGGCGCTCAATGAATTAGGATCGATTCCCACCGTCTCCAGCCGCAGGCAAAGCTGCCGCGCGCTGAGCCCCGCGTCGATCAAGATCCGGGTCTGTCCCGAGCACGCCACCGCGCTGTTTCCAGCGCTGCCACTGCCCAGGACGGAGAATCGAAGCATAGGGTCGAGCTTAATTACTTAAGCCCCGTTAAACAACCGTTTTTCGGTGACAGCCGTCTTCGACCCCGGGAAGTGACCGGAAAAAAAGATTCTGTTTTTCGCCCTTGGGGCTTTGCATTACCCTTCGGCAGCCGGTGCTTTCATGACCGGTTTTCTGTGAGATTTCCATGCGTATCCGGCGCGTCATTTCAATCATCCTCATTCTGCTACTGTTAGGCAGCGCGGCTTGGGGGGCGGTGTATGTCCGGAAGCGGGGATTCACCAAAACGTGGCGGAACCTGGTGACGGAGGAGTTCGCGAAGCGCGGGTTTTACGTGCGGATGGACAAGCTGACGCTGGACCCGTTTCGCGGGCTGACGGCGCGGGACGTCGTGTTTTACCAGGAGCCGGACCACAAAGTGGAACTGGCCCGGATCAGCGCGGCGACGCTGGACCTGGACCTCAGCCAGGTTTTTGACAAGGAGATCTCTTTAAACACGATCGACTTCAAGGACGCGGATCTCTCGCTGCCGATCGATCCGAAGGACAAGAAGGCCGGACGGCTGGAACTGCGGCGCTGCAGTGCCCGCATCCTGATGCCGGAGCAGCGGATCGACATCGTCAATGCCCAGGCCGACGTCCAGGGCATCCGTATTACCGTCACGGGATCGCTTCTGAAAGCCCAGGAAAGTCCGGAAGACTCAGATGAGAACAAGGAGGACCGCGAACAGAAGCGAAAGGAACAGCTCGACCTCCTGCGGGAACGGCGGCACCTCATCAGCGAGGTGCTGGAGCAGGCCGGCCGCCTGGAGTTCAAAGCGGAAGACCGGCCCCGGGTGGAACTGGAAATTCACGGGGACCTGTCGGACCTGGACACCCTGCGCGCCACCATGGCGATCAGCGCCGGTCCCCTCACCCACCAGGGTTACCGCTGCGAGGACCTGAAGGCCTATGTGGAGTACGATCCCGAGCGGAAACTCATCTCCGTGCGGGAATTTGTGATGCGCGACACCCGGGGCGCCTTCCGGCTGCGGGCCGACTGGCCGCTGGAACGCAGCCAGATTGAGTTCGACCTGGAATCCAATCTGGACCTGCCCCGGCTGATCGCCTCCATCGTTCCCCAGTCCGTCCTGCGGGAAGTGGTCTTTTTCAATCCACCCCGCGTGACTCTGGAAGGCGTGTGGAACCTGGATCAGCCCGTGGCCCCGCCGTCGTTGCCGGTCCAAGGCGTGGGCCGGATCGCCACGGACCGCTTCGTTTCCCAGGGAGAGGTCTTCGACTCCTTCGAGACGGATTTCAGCGTGGATGGCAGCCGCTCCTATTTCCGGAACGTCCGGCTAGGGCACAAGACGGGCGTGCTCCTGGCCAACGCCCTCTACGACCCCGAACACTTTCAGTATCAATCCATTATCAAAATGGACCCCCGCGCCTTCCTGCCCTTCTTCAACGACGAAGGCATGCAGCACCTGGTGTCGTCCTTTAATTTCGATGACGAATCTTCCATCTACGTAGCCACGGAGGGCGGCGGCCCTAATCTGGATGTGAACACGTGGAAGACCACTGGAGAGATTGATCTGCGGGACTTCGAGTTCAACAGCGTGCCCATCGATCAACTGCGGATGGATTTCGAAACCAACAAGCGGCTCCAGTACTTCCGGGATGTCCGGCTGGTCCGGCCGGAGGGCGAAGTGACAACCGGACTGGTGTTCAAGGATCTGGACGCCCGGAAGCTGATCGTGGAAAACGCCCTGTCCACCATCGACCCCGTGGCGGGTTGCCGCTGCGTAAACCAGGAGCTGTCCGATCTCGTCAAGCCCTACCGCTTCGAACAGCCCCCCGTGCTGGGCCTGTCCGGCGTGATTGACGAACGCTCCGACGGGCAACTGGGCGGCAAGCCGCGAAACCACAATTTCATCGTCACTTTTGAAAGCGACTATCCCGCTAAATACGACTTCCTGGGCCAGACACTGGACCTCGAGAGGCCGCGGGGACTCGTGAAGTTCTTCGGTGACGACTTACACCTCGAACAGTTTCAAGCCGGGGTCCTGGATGGCACCCTGAATGCATCGTTCCACGCCCGCGACCTGAAGAATACCAAGCAGTACAATGCCATCGTGTCCGTGGACAACCTGGACTTTCGCGAGCTGACCGGACTTTACAGCGACTACCAGAGTAGCGAGGGCAGCCTGTCCGGGCAGGTCCAGATGAGGGGCAGCCTGAACGATCCCCGGACCATCAACGGAAATGGTCTGGCGAAGATTCAAAACGGTGACGTCTTCGCAATCCCCATTTTCGGACCCCTCTCCAAGCTGATGAGCGACGTGCTGCCCCAGCCCAGGGCGGGCTATTCCGTGGCGAGGGAAGCTTCCATGTCTTTCACCATGAAAGACGGCGTTTTGAAAACGGACGACTTCGAGGCCCTGACCCGGGCGTTCCGCTTGGTGGGAAACGGCGAGTTGGGCTTCGTCGATAACTGGATCGATTTCGACGCGAAGATCCAGATTCGCGGCACCGCGGGCGTTCTACTGGGACCCGTGGGAAAGATGATCAGCAAGATCTTCGAATTTCACGCCTCCGGAAAGGTGTCCGAACCCGAGTGGCGGCCCAAACATCTCCCCAGCATCCGGGACATGTCTCTGCCCAAGCTTCAGGGCCAGGGCCAGCCGCAAATTGTCCCGGCGAATCCAGACAACGGCGACAGTGAATAAGGAGGGGAATTTCCCCGATTGCGGCAATCCGGATTTTGAACAAATTACCCGGCGGCTTTTCCAAACGTTGACCGGTCTCTCCGTTTGGCCCGCTGGGCAACTGGCGGAAGGCCGCTTTCTTAGTGAAAATCCTGGGAAATTCTGGTAATTTTCATGGAATCATCTGAACAGAACACCCGGCACTGACGGAATATCGTCCGGATTCCGGTTCGGCCCTGTTGTTCGGCAACTCCGCCCTTTGCGGATCCTTTGCGCCGCCAAACGAGCCGATCGTCACCTTTCGGACGCTTTCACGCCTCGGGATATTTTTCCAATAGCCATCCAGCCACCACAATCCAATGAGCAAGAGTACCCTCGCCTCCTCATTCTTCCGGCTCGCCGTGTCAGGCGCCGCCATTCTGGCCACGTCCGGAGCGACCTCCTTCGCCGCCGACGCCAAGAAGGAAGACAAGGTCACCTACCGTGACCATGTGATGCCCATTTTTGAGAACAACTGTTTGAACTGTCACAACCCCGACGAGGCAAAGGGCGGTCTGGATCTTTCCACCTATGGCGCCACCCTGACAGGCGGTAGCGGCGGCAGCATCATCGACCCGGAAAACCCGGACGGCAGCCGGCTCTTCACCTTGATGACCCACAAGGAAGAGCCCCACATGCCGCCGGAAAAACCGGTCCGTCCGGAAGCGGAGCTGGAAATCATCAAGAAGTGGATTCTGGGAGGCATCCTGGAGCACGACGGCTCCACCGCGAAAAAGAGCGACAAGCCGAAGCTGGACATGAGTTTGACGAACGCGAACTCGTTCAAACCCGAAGGGGCGCCGCCGATGCCTCAGCATCTCCTCCTGGAACCCGAAGTCGTCACAGACCGGCCAGACACGGTCGTGGCCATGGCACACAGTCCCTGGGCGCCGATCGTGGCGGTGGGCGGTCAGAAGCAGGTGCTGCTCTTCCATAGCGCAACGGGTGAACTGCTCGGCGTGCTGCCCTACCCGGAAGGGTTTCCGGAAGTCCTGAACTTCAGCCAAAACGGCAGCCTGCTGCTCTGCGGCGGGGGCCGGGGCGGCAAGAACGGCAACGCCGTGGCCTGGGACGTCAAGACGGGCCAGCGGGTGATCGAAGTCGGAAAAGAGTTCGACACCGTGCTGGGCGCGGACATCAGCCCGGACCACCGCAAGGTCGTGCTGGGTGGTCCCGGAAAGAACATAAAGCTGTGGGACACCACCACGGGCGAACAGACCGACACCATCAAGAAGCATCCGGACTGGATGCTGACGGCGGACTTCAGCCCGGATGGCGTGCTTTTCGCCACCGGGGGACGGAACGCGGACCTCTACGTCTGGGAAGGTCCCACCGGCATGGAATTCTGGAACCTGAAAGGCCACACCGCCGCCGTCACGGATATCTCCTGGCGGGCGGACTCCAATGTCCTGGCTTCTGCCAGTGAAGATGGCTCCATCATCATGTGGGAGATGAAGGAGGGCAAGCAGGTCAAAAAATGGACCGCCCACGCCGGAGGCGTGATGAGCGTGGACTTCGCTCCCGACGGCCGCCTGGTTTCCTGTGGCCGGGATAAAACGGTGAAGATTTGGAAAGCAGACGGAAATGCAGAGCGGACCATCAATGCCTCTGATGACATCGTGATGAGCGCGGTGTTTTCCAATGACAGCCAGCGCGTGATCAGCGGCGACTACAATGGGAAGGTGAAAATCTGGAACGCGGCCAACGGTGAAGAACTGGCCTCCATCGAAGTCAATCCGCGCCCCATTTCGGAACAGATTGTCTACTCCGAAAAGCGGATCAGCGAGCTGAACGGCACGTTCCCGAAACTTCAGGAGAGCATCAAGGTCGCCTCCACCCAGACCGATTCCGCGCGTTCCGCCATGGAAGAAGCCCGCAAGGCCGCCGCCGCCGCTGCAGCCCGCCAGGCGGAAATGGAAAAGGAACTGGGCGCGGTGAAGAGCCAGGCGGACCAGATCGCCGCCGCTCAAAAGCAGGCGCAGCAGACCTTGGCCGCCAAGCAGGGCGAACTCGCGAAGCGCACCGCCGCGGTGCAAGCCGCCAGCCAGGCCGTGCAGGCCGCTCAGGCGGAAATGAAAAAGTGGCAGGCCGAACTGCCGAAGCGTCAGGACGCCGCCAATAAGCTGGCTGCCGCCCTGGAAGCCGCGAAGAAAGCCGCCGCCGGCGCGAAGGTGGACGAGCAGCTCAAGAAGTCCCTGGCGGACGCCACCACGGCGCACCAGAGCGTGAAGAGCGCGCACGGCCAGGCGCAACAGCAAGTGAACGCGCTGAAGAAAAAGGTCCAAGACGCGGAAGCCAAGGCCAAGGCCGCCACCGAAGCCAAAGCCGCGAACGCGGCGGAACTGGTGGCCGCGCACAAGGCGGCGGCACAGGAACTGAAAGAAGCGGATGCCCAACTGGCAGCCACTAGTAAACGCCTGAGTGAAGTGGCCGCCCAGTTGCAGCCCCTGCAGAAAGCGGAAGCCGATGCCGTGGCGAAGGAAAAAGCAGCCCAGGCCGCGCTCGCCAAGCAGACCGCGGATCAACAGGCCGGCGCCAAGGCCCTGAAAGAAGCTCAAGACAAGCTCGCCGCCGCCACCAAGGCCATTCAAACCGGTGAGGCTCAGATGAAGGCCGCGCAGGACGCCGAAGCCGTCGCCAAGGCGGAACTGGGCAAAGCTCAGGGTCTGGTCGCTCAGCAGAACAAGGCCATGGACGACATGAAGCCGAAGCTGGCCGCCGCTGAGAAACAAGCGCAGAACGCCGCTTCCGACGCAGACAAGATGGCCAAGGAAAAGGAAGCCGCCGAGAAGAACTACCAGAACATGGCCTCCAAGGCCGCCGAAGCCAAGAAGGCCCTGGATAAAGCTCAGCAGGACCTGGCCTGGAACGAATACCGGGTGAAGAAGTACAAGGCTGAGGCTCTGAACCTGGAAGCTCACCAGTCCTCGGAAGCCCTGGAGCAGATGGAGATGGAACTCGAATCCGCCAAGCAAACCGCCACCGACGCGCTGGCGGCCCATCAGGCGGCGGAGAAAGACCTGGCCGATGCCAAAGCCACCTTGCAGAAGGCTCAGAAGACCATCGAAGACAATGAGAAGGCGCTTGCGTCCAAGACCACGGAAGTCCTGGAAACCGCGCTGAAACTGGCCCAGGAAAAAGCCGCCAAGGCGGACCAGGCCAACGCCGACTCCATTTCCGGACAGGTGGCCGCCATGGAAGAACGGCTTGGCAAGCTACAGTCCTTTATCCAGCAGGCATACAAAGAAGCCGCGGACCGGGAGAAAGCGATCGCGGAAGCCAGCGAAGTGGCCAAGACCACTCCGGCGGTAATCAACGAGCGTTCCAAGACGGAGGACCAGAAAGAAGCCGACCGCAAGAAGGCGGAAGAAGTTCTCAAGAAGCACGAGGCGGAACTGGCCGCCCAGCAGAAGAAGATTGAGGAACTGAAGGCCCAGTATCTGGCCATGCTTCCGAAACAGGAAAGTGGCGACGCGGAAAAAGCCGCCGCGGAGGAAGCGAAGAAGCAGTAAGAAGCTTTTTCGCTCCCGGCCTGCGTCACCAGCGCATGACTTTTCCGAGGAACCGCTTCACCACTTCGTGGGTGGGGCGGTCGAAGAGCTGATCCGGCGGACCGGTTTCGGAAATGCTTCCCTCATCCAGGAAGACAATCTGATCCGCCACGGCCCGGGCAAAGCCCATCTCGTGCGTGGCGAGGATGATCTCCTGGCCGTCCCGGCACAGTTCGGCGACGACTTCCAGCACTTCGCTGGTCATCTCGGGATCCAGCGCGGAGGTCGGCTCGTCCAAGAGCAGCAGCTTTGGCTTCGAGACAATGGCGCGGGCCAGCGCGACCCGCTGCTGCTGACCGCCGGAAAGCTCAGCGGGAAACTTGCGGGCGTGAGCCCCCAAGCCGAATCGCTCTAGGCTGGCTTGAGCCAGGGAACGGGCTTCACTCTCCCCACGGCCGTGCACCTTTATGAGGGGCAGCGCCACGTTGGAAGACGCATCCAGGTGAGGAAACAGGTTAAAGCTCTGAAACACATAGCCGTTGGCTCGGCGATGGGCCAGCAGGCCTGCTTCGTCCTTTGGCAGGTTCTTTCCTCCGATCCGGATCTCTCCGGTATCCGGCACCTCCAGGCCACCCAGGAGCCGAAGCAAGGTAGACTTTCCACCCCCCGAAGGTCCGATGAGCGCCAGCACACGAACGCTCTCGCCAATCGAAAGGTTCAGCGAATGAAGCGCACGGCTCTCTCCATAAACTCGGGAAATGTCGTGCAGTTCAATGTTCATACCGGAAACGCTCCTCCATACGCCGTGTCCAGAGAGAGATCGGAATGGTCAGGATCAAGTAACCGATCGCCAGAGGAAGATAGACGGCGAAACCTGCGTAACTGTTGCTGTGAACTTCACGGGCCTGGCTGGTGAACTCCGGCAAACCGATGACGTATAAGAGCGAAGAGTCTTTGACAAGATTGGCGAACTGCCCCGCCGTAGCGGGAAGAATGCGGCGGATGGTTTGCGGAATGATGACATAGCGATACGTCTGAGTGGGTGTGAACCCCACCGCCATCGCCGAAATCCGCTGGGACAGAGGGATCGATTCGATCCCGGCTCGAAAAATCTCACTCAAATAGGCAGCCGAAAATGCAGAGAGAATGACCATGCCTTCACCCAGCTTGTTGTCGATTCCCAAGGCATTCGCCATCATGTAGGACCCGATCATGATCTGCACGAGTAACGGCGTGCCGCGAATGACTTCCACATAGCACCTGGACAACCAGCGAGCCGGAGCCAGCCGGGACAGTTGGCCCGCGGTTAGTATAGCCGCAAAGAGGGTGCTCAACAGCAAGGCCACGGCGGATAAACCAATGGTGAGACCCCAGCCCCGAACCAGATTGCCCCAATATTTTCCTACCCGCGACCAATGGTAGTCGTGTGTCAAAAGCACAAAAAGGAAGAAGCTGAAACTTACTCCCAACAAAAACACCAAAAGCCAGGGAAGAGCTTTCTTTACCAGGGGCCTGTCAAAAAAATGGGTCACGAGACAGGCTATCTCTACAGCCACGCCAGAGGCGTGTTAATGAAAAATGAACGGGACCCCCATCTCCTGGAAGGCCTTTCGCTGCTCCGACATGTAGCGTTCGGCCAGTTCTTCGAATTTTCCTTGGGCCCGGTACTCGGCCAGGAAAGCATTTACCTTTTCCCGCAGTTCGTCATTTCCTTTCCGGATGCCCACGGCCCAGGACTCGCTGCGGATGGGGTTCAGAATCGGCCGGGTTTCGTCACCGAACCGCTGCCACAGCTGATAGATGGAGACCTGGTCATAGATAAAGGCATCAGCCTTTCCCTGGGCCACTTCCATGGCGCAGGTGGGGGCGTCGTCCAACACCGTGAGCGTCACGCCTTCCAAGTGGGCCTGCGCATACGTGTGTCCCGTGGTGCCGAGCTTCACGGCGATCTTGAGCCCGCTCTCCTGAATGTCATCCACGCTCTGAATATCGGACTCCTTCGCCACCAGCATGCAGAGCCCATTGGTCACGTAGGGGTCGGAATAGTCGATGACTTCCGCCCTTTCCGGCGTGACGGACAGCGAGGAGATGATGAGATCGATATTCCCTGAGGTCAGGGCTGGAATGATGCCATCCCACTGGGTGTCCCGAATCTCCAGGGGCCGGCCGAGGTAGGCGGCCAGGTCTTCCGCCATGCGGACGCTGATTCCGTCCGGCTCGTTGTCCGGACCGCGCATCTCAAAAGGCGGATAGGCCAGCTCCATGCCCACCACCAGCGGTCCCGGTCCGTCGCCTTTGCCACATCCGGTCAGGACCATCGCAAAAAGCAAGGCGCAGCCACCGGTGGACAGGCGCGCGAAGCAACGGAACAGCCAGGAAAAACTCATGCGCGTGATCAAAGCGTGTCCGCCCACTCGGGTGAAGTTTTCTTTTTCTCTTCCGGGCCGGTGTTGTCTTCCTTCTTCCCACCGGAAGCCTGAGCGGCCTTCCGCTTCTTGGGCGAAGCGCCCGGTGAATTTAGAGAGCCCGGGTTCTTGGCCAGCGAAGCCACCAGTTCCCGGTGCGGCATGTGGGAATCTTCCGGCGAAACGAGACCGGCGGAGAGGATGACCTTGGTGGCTTCCTCGATGGTCAGCGCGGCGTCCATCAGCTTGTCGCTGTCCACCACCACGACGAAGCCGGTCATGGGGTTGGGCGACGTGGGAATAAAGACGCTGGTGACCGAGGTATTCAACTGGTGATCGAAATACTGGCCGGTAACGAAAGCAATCAGCCGGCAACCGGGCGCCGGATACTCGACGTAAACGACGCGCTTAAAGCTTCGCCCCGCGCCGAAGCCTTTGAAGGAATCGATCACCTGCTTCAGCCCCGTGTAGATGAAAGACACCATGGGGAAGCGGCTCAACACCCGGTCCACCACCGCAATGATGCGCTTGCCAATCACGTTGGTGGCCATGAATCCGAGAGCCACCAGCAGCACAATGGGCGCGACAATGCCGAAGAGATTGATGACCCAGTCCGGCGGTTCGAGTTCGATGAGGTGAAAGACAAACGCGATAACCGGCTTCCCCACCGTGAGGATGAACTGGTAGGTGAGGATCAGGATCCAGATGGAAACGATCAACGGAATGGCCACGGCAAGTCCCGCCAGAAAGCGATTCCGCAACGCGGCGAGGAGCGACCATCGATGGCCGTTCCCCCCTTTCTTGGTGGAACGTGTGGCGGATGAGTCTTGCGCGGACATGGGAAAATTTGAAACGGGTTTTAGACAGCGATTCGCACACCGTCAGCCGTCCCAAATTTGGTTTGGACCGCTACTTGGGGGAGGAGCAAGCGGTGCGGAGCACCCGGTCGAGTCAGACGCTTTTCGCAGATTCAAACTTACGGGCCATCACTTCAATTAACCACACGAGCAGAATGCCTGCCACCATGACTCCCACCGCCAGCAGAGTTTCCCCGTTGGCCGCTGGAAAATGCCAGTCGTAGGCAACAGTTTTCACCTTCTCCGTTCCGTCCGCCAGGGTAAAGGATTCCTGGATTTCCGTCTTCCAGGGCCAAATGACCACCAGAGAACCCGCCACGAACCCAGTCATGAGCGACACGGCCAGATCATGGTACTTCTTGAAAATCCACGCCAGGACGTGCGCCAGCGTCAGCAACCCAATTACGGCTCCAATGCCCACGGGAATGAAAATGTGCCACTCAATCGTGGGCAGTTTGCCGACACTGTCGATCATGATCAGCTTGTAGTTGCCCAAGAGAAGCAGGACGAAAGAACCGGAAATGCCCGGAATAATCATGCTGGCCATGGCGATGACACCACAAAGAACGAGATAGAGCGGACTGGCGTTTTCGGAAGCCGGGGTGAGAAAGGCCACGCCCGCCGCCACGGCCACTCCCACTACCAGGGCAAACACGGCTCCCAAACCCCAGCGACCCACGGTCTTTCCCACGAAGTAAATCGAGGCCAGGATCAGTCCGAAGAAGAAGGCCCAAACCAGCACGGCATTCTTCTCGAACATGAACCCGAGGATCTTGGACAGGCCGACCAGTCCGGCCACCACGCCCACCCCCAGGGTCATCAGGAAAAAGAGATCGATGTGCCGGGCGAAACCGCCGAAGTCCCGCGCCAGAAGCAGCTTCAGGGCCTTGAGGTTCAGGTTCTTGAGGGCATTGATGAGGCGTTCGTAGATGCCGGTAATGAAGGCGATCGACCCGCCCGAGACGCCGGGGATCACGTTGGCCGCCCCCATGGCCACACCCTTCAGAAAAACCCAAAGCCAGTTCATAGGGCGAATCTGTCGGTCACGCCCCTGAGGGCCGCAAGAGGATTCGAGTGACAGCCAGCGGCAACGACCCCCAATGGTTCAGGCACCCACCAAAAGCCGGGTCGGCTGCTCGATGCAGTCTTTCACCCGCACCAGGAAGGTCACGGCTTCTTTGCCATCCACAATGCGGTGATCGTAGCTCAGCGCGAGATACATCATGGGCCGGATGACCACCTGGCCATTCACCGCCATGGGCCGCTGCTGAATGGAATGCATTCCCAGGATGCCGGATTGGGGCGGGTTCAGGATGGGCGTGCTGAGCAGGGAGCCGTAGATGCCGCCATTGGAAATGGTGAACACGCCACCCTGAAGGTCTTCGAACTGAATCTTCCCTTCGCGGGCCTTGGTGGCGTAGTCGATGATGTCCTTTTCGATCTCGGCGAAGCTCTTCTTGTCGCAGTCGCGAATGACCGGGACGATCAGCCCTTTCTCCGTTCCGACGGCCACGCCAATATCGTAGAAGTGGTTGGTGACCAGTTCGTCTCCCTCCAGCCGGGCATTGATTTGGGGAACCGCTTTCAGGCCATCCACCACTGCTTTGATGAAGAAGGACATGAAGCCCAGCTTCACGCCATGTTTCTGGACAAAGCTGTCCTGAATCTGTTTCCGCAGCGACATGACCTCGCCCATGTCACACTCGTTAAAGGTGGTGAGATGAGCCGCGTCGTTCTGGGCATTGACCAGGTGCGTGGCGATCTTTTTCCGCAGAGGGGAAAGCTTCTTCCGGGTGACCCGGCCCGAGTCATCCACCTTGGGCTTTTCTTTCTCCGCCGGGGCGGGCACCACGCTCAGGCTGGGCTCTTCTTTCTCCGCCTTGGCTTCGGCGCCGCTGTCTTCCTGTTGTTTCGCCACTGACTCGATGTCGGCTTTCGTAATGGCGCCTTCCTTGCCAGAACCTTCCACGCTGGAAAGGTCCACATTCATTTCTTCCGCGATCTTGCGGACGGAGGGGGAAACAGGCGCGGACTTCTTGGCTTCGTCATCGTCACCAGCCTCGGCTTCCGGTTTGTCTTCCGCCTTCGGCTCGTCCTTGGCTTCGCTATCACCGCCGCCGGAGGCCGGGGCGCCACTTTCGTCGATAGTCGCCACCACGGCGCCGATATCCACCTCGTCGCCTTCGGCGGCTTGGTGATGCAGCACGCCATCGGCGCCAGCTTCGATCTCGGTCGAAATCTTATCGGTCTCAATCGTCAGAATGACGTCGCCGGCTTTGACGGCCTCCCCATCTTTCTTGTGCCACTCGCCGATGGAGGCGCTGGTGATGGATTCTCCTACGGTCGGGATCTTAACTTCGTGGGCCATGGATAGGTGGGAGCGTGGGCGGGAAAACGAAAATGTACCTTTCGACTATTCGAACGCGGCGGAAAGACTTCAAACGGAGAACGCCATTTCCACCAGCATTTTCTGCTCCCGGACGTGAATGGCCTTGGCGCCGGCGGCGGTGCTGGCGGCCCGGTCCCGGCCCGCGTAGCGGACGCGGCCCAGGGTCTGTTTCTGGAGCCGGGGCCCAATGAAGGTCCAACCGCCCATGTTCAGGGGTTCCTCCTGACACCAGACCCACTTGGTGTTCGCGTTGGGGTAGCGGCTCACAATCTCGTCGATGCGGGCATCGTGGAAGGGGTAGAGCTGCTCGACCCGGATGATGGCGGCGTTCCTGATGTCGTTCTCCTTCCGGAACTCCAGCAGGTCGTAGTAAACCTTCCCGGAGCAGAAAATCAGCCGGTTGACCCGCTGCGGATTATCCTGGAACTGGTCGTCATCGATGATCTCCTGGAAACTCGTGCCTTCCGCGAAATCGTTCTCAAAGGAAACGCAGCCCGGATGGTTGAGGAGGCTCTTCGGCGTCATGAGGACGAGCGGCTTCCGGAAGGGGCGCATCATCTGGCGGCGCAGCAGGTGGAAATACTGCGCGGGCTTGGTGAGGTTGCACACCTGCATGTTGGAGTCCGCGCAAAGCTGAAGAAACCGCTCCATGCGGGCGCTGGAGTGTTCCGGCCCCTGGCCCTCATAACCATGGGGAAGCAGCATGACCAGGTGGCTGGGCTGCTGCCATTTGGACTCGGCGGAAGCGATGAACTGGTCCACAATAACCTGGGCGCCATTGGCGAAGTCTCCAAACTGGGCTTCCCACATGATGAGCATGTCATTGGCGACCAGGGAGTAACCGTATTCGAAGCCGAGCACGGCAAACTCTGAGAGGAGGCTGTTATAAACCCAGAAGGTGGCCTGGTCTTCCGCCAGATTTCTCAAGGGAATGTAGCGCTCGCGGGTGCGGCTGTCGTACACCACCACATGACGCTGGCTGAAGGTGCCGCGGCGCACGTCCTGTCCGGAAAGACGAACCGACTTACCCTCAGTCAACAGCGTCCCAAAGGCCAGGGACTCCGCGAAGGCCCAGTTGTAGGGGCCGCCTTTTTCCACCGCCCTCCGGCGCGGCTCCAGAAAGCGTTTCAGGATCTTTTCGTTCGCTTTGAAATCCTCCGGAATACTGGCGATTTTCTGACCGAGTTCCCGTAGCCGCTCCACCGGGATGCCCGTCATCACGGGATCGTGAGAGTAGGTGGGCTGGATCTCCGACTTGGCGCCCATGAAGGCATGGCCCGCGCCCTGTTGCTCCAGGGACCGCAGTTCTTCCAGTTCCCGGTCCAGCCGGTCGGTGTATTCGTTCTCGATCTTCTCGATCTCCTCCTCCGGCAAGCCGTTGGTTTCGAGGAGTTCCTTGCGGTACAGCTCGGCGGTGGAGGCGTGGCTGCGAATCTCGCGATATTCCTGGGGCTGAGTGAAGGCGGGTTCATCCCCCTCGTTGTGCCCGTGGCGGCGATAGCAGACAATGTCGATGACGACGTCGCGCTTGAACAGATTGCGGTAATCGAGGGCCAACTGGGCGGCGTAGAGCACCTCCAGCGGTTCGTCCCCGTTCACATGGATGACCGGCGCCTCGATCATCTTCGCCACGTCCGTGCAGTAGTTGGAGGAACGCGCGTCCGCCGGCATGGTGGTGAAACCGATCTGGTTGTTCACCACGATGTGGATGGTGCCGCCGGTGCGGTAACCTGGAAGCTGGGAAAGGTTCAGCACTTCCGCCACGCTGCCCTGACCGGCAAAGGCCGCGTCTCCATGAATCAGGATGGGCAGCACGGGTTTCCGCACCACGCCTTGGTCCAGATTTTCACCCAGCAGGCGCTGCCGGGAACGGGCCTTACCTTCCACCACGGGATTGACGGCTTCCAGGTGGCTGGGATTGGCGGCCAGGAAGACTTTCACCTCTTCACCACCCAGGGTTTGGCGGGTGGTTTCGAAACCCAGGTGGTATTTCACGTCCCCATCACCAGCCACCATGTTGGGCACGTAGTTTTCCGAAAATTCGTAGAGCAGGACCTGGAGCGGCTTGTGCAGGAAATTCGCCAGCACGTTCAAACGGCCGCGGTGCGCCATGCCCATGACGATCTCCTTCACTTCGCTTTCGGGACAGCGTTCCAGGATAGCGTTCAAGGCCACGAGAAGAGACTCGCCCCCCTCCAGGGAGAAGCGTTTCTGGCCCACGTACTTCCGGTGCAGGAAGCGTTCGAACAGCTCGGCATGGGACAGCCAGGTGAACACGTTCCGCTTCGTGGCGGTGGAACGCTCCACGGTACGCGGCCGGTTTTCGATGCGGTCCAGCAACCAGTTCCGCGGCTCCGTGTTGTGGATGTGCATGAACTCGAACCCGATGCGCCCGCAGTAGATCTTGCGCAGCAGGTCCAGCATTTCCCGCAACTTCATGCTGCGGCCATTTTCGAAAAAGGACGTGGAGACCTCTTCGTCCAGATGTTCCTTTTTGAAGCCTAACTCTTTGAGCCGCAGCTTCGGCTGCTCTGGCGCTTCGGTGCTGAGCGGATCCGTCCAGGCGGCGGTGTGACCCAGGGTCCGGAAGGCATAAACCGCGCTCACCACCCGGGCGCGAACGGCCATGGGAAGCCCGCCGGTTTCGGCCACGGCGGCCCCGGACTTTTTCGGCTTGGGCTGAGTCATCCCCAGTTCGAACCCTTCGAAGAAAGCGGACCAGGTGGGTTCCACGGACTTTTTGTCCTCTTTCCATTGCGCATACTTCTCGTCTAGAAGATCTGCATTCAGTCGGGCGGAGACGGACGAACTCATTTGGATGGGTGGCGTTGCGGATCGCGAATGGGCAGCCTAAACCCTTTCACTATTCTTCGACTCCCGCTCAAATCGAGCATTAATTTATAAACTCTTTGCGAAGAAACCCCTGAATAGCCCGGCTCGGGGCCGGTTCCCGCAAACGGTGCAACATTTGCCTTTCATCGTGGCTTCATTATCCTCATAACCTTGCCCTGCCTTGGTCCGCAGGGGCGGCCGCCGCCACCCAGCCCGCATGATAGAAGTCAACAAACTCACCAAACGTTACCCGGGACGTACCGCGATCGATCAGATTTCGTTCGAGGTGGGCAAAGGAGAGATCGTGGGATTTCTCGGACCCAATGGCGCGGGGAAAAGCACGACGCTGCGCATCCTGACCTGCTACCTCTCCGCCACCTCCGGTTCCGCCAAAGTCGCGGGGCATGACATCTTCCGCGAGTCCATCGAGGTCCGGCGGCGAGTGGGCTACATGCCGGAAAGCGTGCCGCTCTACACCGACATGAGGGTGAGCGAATACATCCTGTTCCGGGCCCGCTTGAAAGGCTTGCGCGGACAGGACGTGAAGCGGAACTCCGAAGAGGTCATGGACGTCTGTGGCCTGAAGGAAGTCGGGCGGTCCATGATCGGCACTCTTTCCAAAGGCTTCCGCCAACGGGTCGGGCTGGCGGACGCGCTGATCAACAAGCCCGACCTGCTCATCCTGGACGAACCGACCAGCGGCCTGGACCCAAACCAGATCCGCCAGGTGCGCGACCTGATCACGCAGTTGGGCGAGAAGCACACCATCCTTATTTCCACCCACATCCTGCCAGAGGTGGAGATGACCTGCGGACGGGTCATCATCATCGACGGCGGTCACATCAAAGCTTCCGACACGCCCCAGAACCTGGTACGCCGCCTCCGCGCCTCCGGCAATGTGCGGGTGGAGCTTCAGGCCCCTCCGGACAAGGCCCGCGACGCGCTGAAGCGTCTGCCCGGAGTGAAAGATGCCGTGCTTCTGGAAACCCGGCAAGACTGGTACACTTTGGAAGTCACCACCGAATCCAACACGGACGTCCGCGAAGACATTCATGCCCTGGTGCTGAGGCGGAAGTGGCCACTCCGCGAGTTGTACCGGAAAGCCGCTTCTCTGGAAGACGCCTTCGTCAACCTGACCCAAACCCCTACCGCTGACTGAGCCCCCCACCCTCTGGAATGCGACCGTTTTTCATACTGTTCCTCAAAGAGCTGCGCGCCTTCTTTTTGTCCCCGTTGGCCTATGTGGTAATGGCCCTCTTCATGTTCATGAACGGCTGGTTCCTGGCGCGGTTCGTGGAAGCCTTACGGGTGCAGGCCAGTCAGCACAGCCTGCTCTACCTGATGTTCGAGCCGGGCTGGTTCTGGATGGGCTACTTTTTCCTCTTCCCGCTCCTGACCATGCGGCTCTTTGCCGAAGAGCGGAAACTGGGCACCTTGGAGACGCTCTTTACCGCCCCCGTCCGCACCTCTCAGGTCGTGCTGGGAAAGTACTTCGCCACGCTGACGCTCTACCTGATCGTGCTGGCGCCGGTCATTCTTTACTTTCTGCTCTTCCAAGCCATCACGGGAGAAACCGCCGCCTTCACTCCGGGCTCGCTGCTGGGCACCACGCTGGCCCTCGTCCTGATCGGCATGTTCAATACCGCCATCGGCTGCTTTGCCTCGTCGCTAACGTCAAACCAGTTGATCGCCGCCATGCTGGCCTTCGTGGGAGTCCTGATTCATTACTTCCTGGGCTTCCTCCAGTACTTCGGCGCGGGAACGTCTTCCCTGCTGGCCGAGAAACTGAGCTACTTCTCCACGGTGGAACACATGCGGGCCTACAGTGACGGCCTCATCGATTCCCGGCCGATTGTTTACTACGTCAGTTTTTCCGCCGTGATCCTGGTGCTGACGCATCACGTCCTGGAACATCGCAAGTGGAAAGTCTGACCACCCGAACCCCATGCGATTGCCTTCCTTTTGGAAACTGAACCGGATCTCAGAAAGCCACCCCTACCAGGTGCGCCGCCTGACTATTGCCGCCCACGTGGCGCTTCAGATCCTGCTGGTATTCATCATCTTTTTCCAGGTGAACTACCTGGGCTGCCGGCACTACGACCGGCTGGACCTGACACAGAACCGGAAGTTCACCCTCTCCACGCAGAGCCTGAACTTCCTGGACAGCCTGGACTCTGACATCCACATCGTGATGGCCTTCCTCCGGAACTCCGACATCTACGGAGACCTGAGCGGCCTGCTGACGGAGTACGGCCGGAACGGAGGAGACCACATCCAGGTGGAATTCGTCGATCCCAGCCGCGACCGCGGCCGGCTGACCGACCTCGCCAACCAGCATAACCTGACCTTCTCCCGCAACGCCATCGTCCTGCTGGCGGGCGGCCGGGTGAAGATCATCGGTGAAGAAGACCTGGTGACCCGCAGCAACGACCGCTTCCGGCGCGTCATGGAGTTTCGCGGCGAAGAAGTGCTCACCTCGTCGCTTCTGGAAGTGTCCGAGAAGCAGCAGAAGCGCATCTACTTTGTAACCGGTAAACGGAAGGCTGAGGAGTTGGGGGGCATCTACGAACAATTGAATCCCCTGGCTTCCGCCCAGAACGCGCGGCTGGAAACCCTGGGCCTGGGCAACATCACGGAAATCCCACAAGACGCGGATGCCGTGGTCCTGGCCGGAACGGATGGCGACCTGAACGAGCGCGAAGTAGCCATGCTGCGCACTTACTGGGAAGAGCGCAAAGGCGGCCTTTTCATCCTGCTGAATCCCGCCGCGGACTCGCCGAACCTTTCCTCCTTTTTCCGGGAACACGGGGTGGCGCCCCGCGACGACCGGATCTTGTCCGTCGCCACCATTCCGGGCGTGGCCTCGCGCAAAACGTACGACGTCCCGGCAGTCTTCCTCCAAACCTCACCCATCACTGGAGAATTGGCGGGCATTCAGACCCTGCTCACCGGACAGACCCAGTCCCTGGCCGTGTTTACCGACGAGATGAAGGCCCGGAACATAGACGCCACCCCGCTGGTCGCGACGGACCCGCGTTTCTGGGGTGAGACCAATTACCAGGAAGACGCCGTGTCCGCCTCCGAGGCTCAGGATCATTTGCCTCCCCTCTTCACGGCGGCATCGATTGAAAAAAGCGGGACCGGGGGCGAAGGGAAGAACCGCACTTCGCGCATGGTGGTGGTGAGCAACCCCAATCTGATCGATCCCGCCGGGAACACCCGGAAAGCGAATGCCGACTTCGTCATGGCGTCGCTGAACTGGATGATCGGACGTTCCGAGTTGATCGGCATTTCTCCGCGTAAACCTTCCATCTACACCCTGAGCATTACCGGCACGCAGTTCGGCGTCGTTCAGATCCTGTTCATCCTGGTCCTGCCGCTCCTGGCCGTGGCCGGGGGAACCACGGTCTGGGTTCTCCGGCGCCGTTAAAGAAGCCCCCTGGCAGTCCCCATGAGTCTTCGCACGACATTGGTTCTTTTCGTTATTTCCCTTTCATTGGGAATCTACATCTCGTTTTTCGAGCGAAACCAGAGCACCCAGGTCACCCAAACAGACACGGCCCGGGTCCTGGCGCGGTTCGATCCGGCGGACATCTCGCAAATCGAGATCCGGCACAAATCCTGGAACGTGACGCTGAATCGGACAGAGACATCCTGGCGATTCGAAGACCCCATCACCGACCGGGCGGACCCGAAAGCGATCAACACGCTGCTGGACCTGCTCAGCCACCTGACGGTTCGCGATGAGATCAAAGCCTCCGAACTGGGCGGAGAGGACCTGAACGACAAAGCGCTTGGGTTTGACGGCAGACATGCCCTTTCCGTCAAATTGAGCGGAGCCGGGGAACTGCCACCGGTGGAGCTTAGGGTGGGAACCACGGCGCCCCTGTCCAATACCATCTATGCCCGGCCCTCGGGCACGGACAACAAGGACAAGTCCACCTACGTGGTGGACGGCAATCCACGTCAGTATCTGGAAGACCCCATTGCCAGCCTGCGCGACCGGAACCTGCTGGATTCCCCAGCGGAACTCATCGTACGGATCGGGATCCGCACCGCGGACAGCGAAATCGAACTGCGCCGCAAGATCACTCCTCCGGTGACTGGGTGGACCCTGACCAAGCCCTTGCAGACACGCGCCAACGCGGACCTGGTAGACAACCTGATCTCCCGCTTGAAGTCCCTGAAGGTGGAGGAATTCCTCGACCGGAGCGCGGGCCCGGTCCGGAAACAGGAGATCCCCGAAAAGGGCGCGGTCATCGACATTCAGCTCTTCGGCGTGGAGAAGCCCCTTCAGCTCATCCTCAGTCCCGCCCCGGAAGAGGCTCCCGGAACGGACGACGCCGTTCCGGACGCGCCCCTGCTGACCGCGGAATTGTCAGACCGCGAAGGAGTGTTCCGCGTGCGCTCGGCATTGCTCGAAAGTCTGCCCTCCGGACCCAATCTGTTTCGCGATCCCTACCTGGCGCGGATCGAGCCGCAGTGGCTGAAGAGCATCATCATTGAGAGCCGCGTCCATCCTCGCGTGGTACTCGTGCAGGACGGCCAGCGCTGGTATTCCCACCGCAACGCCAAAAAGGAAAACGCCAATCTGGAACGGGTGGAACGGCTGATCCGGGCGTTTAATGAAGAGAAGATCCTCAGCTTTGTTTCCGACAGCGTTTCGGATCTGGAGCCCTTTGGCTTGGACCAACCTTTCCTGAAACTGGCATTCATCTCGGATACCCCTCAACCGGAAAGCAAAAAGGCCGAGGAACCATCGCAGACCACGCCGGGCGCGGGAGAGGTCCAATCGGTTCTCCAATTCGGACGAAAAGAAGTTACCGACCTCTATGTCAACTACGTGGGGCAACCCTATGTCTATTCTCTGGATCCCACCTTCCTGAACACCAACGTACCGACCCACCCCCTGAAGTGGAAGAGCCTTAGAATACTCAACTTCAATGAATTCAGCCTGCGCGGCATGGCAAGGCGCAGGCCGGACACTCCAAATGTGGATCTGGTGTACGACTACACCCGGAACTCCTGGGAAGGCCGCCAGGGAGACGAAGACATTTCCTCCCGCCTGGACGGGCGCGCTCTCTCCGAACTGAGCCGGCTGCTGGGATCCTTCACCATCGAAGACTGGGTACTGTCAGATGGCGAAGCGATGCAGAGCCTGACCACGCCCGCCCTGGAGATAGACGTGACGCTGGAAGAGATCGATCCCGCCATCAACGAACCCCGGCCGGTCACCCACACACTGCGCTTTGCCCCCGCCGGAACCGGCACCGCGACGCGCTCCAACTACTACGGCCAGATCGACGGCTCCCCAGATGTGTTCCTTATTTCCTGGGAAACTTTCGGGCAACTGATTCGCCCCATCACCAAGGTCAGCGCTCAACCCCCGGCGGCGGCGCGGTAAGAACCCCTCACGCTCCGGACTCCGGAGCAGGCGCGCCAAACGACATCGACACACAAGAACCTCCCGAATACCGGGCTCCCAGGCGAACGTCGCTTCGCCGCTCGGGGAACAGGTAGATCCGGTTCTCTCCCAGGACCATTCGTACCAACAAAACGATCAAGGCCAATACGCCCAGAGCCGCACCCGTGGCGATGATTGCGGGGAGCCAGGAGAAACCACCATCCTGCTTGGCTGGCGGCGCTTCTTCCCCGGGAGCGACAGCCGTGACGGTCGTGACGGCCTCTACCACCTGGGTCTCCGTCAACTTGGCTCCCTGGGATTGCTGCTCCAGTACATCGGAAACCCAATAGAGGCGGATGGAAAGCTCGATCGCGAGACGTTCCAACTGATCCGCGGGAATGGAGGCCACTGTCGCTTCGCCGACGCAATGGTCGAAAACTTTCTGGAAGGCGGACTCCGGCAGCGACGACCGCACCTTGCTGCCCATCTCAATGGCGGTCTTGTCCGGCTCCATCATCCGGTAAGCAACCAGGACGGCGTTCTCTTTTCCCCCGAACCATTCCTGATGTTTCGCGGCCAGCGAAATTTCATCCGGTACTGTCTGGTTGGGACCGAAGACCATCAGGTAAATGTCAAAGGGCGACTCCTCGGAGTGATATTCCAGGAATCGCTCCAAGTCGTTGATCTTCTGCTCGGTCAGCAGGTGCTGGGGGTCCACCAGGAACTGGGGAGGACGCCGGGCAAAATATTCCTTGATGAGTTCCGGGGTCAGCGGACCGCGTTCCGTCATCTCTTCCGTGAAAGGAGCCGGCCCCACGTTGAGCTCCGGCGTCTTGAGATGAAAGTCCGGAGCCTTGGGCAAGGTGGATTCCCCCTGATTACCGGGAGACGGCGTGTCCGGCTTTCCGCCGGAGCTTGTCTGGCCCGGGGGCGCGGCCTTTCCTTCGTCTTTGACTGAGGCGGACGGCTCTCCGTTCGGGTTAGGCAACAACCCCCCCCCCAGGGAAACGGGCGCTTGCCGGGCCAGTTGCCTTTCATCATCCGCGTTCCACTCAGGCAGATCGATCGCGGAAACCTGGGCCGGCAGAAGCCCCCATGACACTGCCGGCAAGACCCAGAACCACTTCATCTTTGTTTAGTAGAGAAACAGGCAGGCCAACGGGGCCCGGTCAGGAATACACCCGGTCCCCACCCTCCGGCATCAGAGGACTGACCCGGCGGGTGGACCGCAGGGAAGGAAGACCCGTGACATCGGCGCCGAAGGGATTGAGCAAGGAGGGTTCCGCTGGCTGGGGCAGACGCTTGATGTGGCGGGATCTGCGGGCCAGCACTTTGCCCATCTTATTGAAAAGCAGGCGCAACCCTTCGCCGTAATTGCCAGCCGCCAGTTGGCCCTGACCCGCCCGAAGACAGACGGAAAGGTCTTCATCCCTCAAGTAATGCTCCACAAAATAGCCCAAGGTCAGACCGGCCCACTGGGAATTCGTATCCAGGAGCAACAAGATCCCGTTTTCCCTGGGACGGGCGACGTCCGATGTCTGGATGGTCGCGTGATTCATGAGCCAGAAGCTCAGCTCATTCAGACGAGTCCCTTCGGGAAGCGCGCCCAGATAGGCAAAGAAGCACAACTGCGGGAAGCGGCGTTCCAGTTTGTCGAACAACTCGTCCAGTTTATCCCGCTCACCCTTCAGCAGGCAGTGTGCGGCGTCGTGAAGGCGGTCCATCTGGACGTGATTGGAACCGTAGAGACTCTGGACGTCGGCCAGCGTGTACCCGCAGGCCTCACACGCCGTGCTGCGGTGAGTAACGGACTTGGAACAGCGGGGACATTTCATAGGGACTCCAATATTGCGGGTTGTACTCTAACAAATACGAGATTTACCTAAATCAATAATATTAAGAAATACGAACTAGGTCAACAGGGATTGTGTGACGGCATCTCATGCCCGGAAGCGGCCAAAGGTTCACCGGATGGCGGTTTTCCGCCCCCCATTTTCTGGCCCGGTTTTCTTATCAGCCGGGAAGCGTTTCCCCGTTGTAAAAGTCTCTCCCGCCACCCTCTGCCGGCCCGGCTCGTAACCATTCACAAAGGCGGGTGCTTCCCGCCAAAGCAGCATGGAACAGACATTCTGCTTTTTCATTCCCCCGGCTCTTTCCAGGAGCCCCTTCTAATCGAACCCAATAATACCATGAAAACCATAATCACTACCCTCGCAATCGGTGCGTTCGCGTTGGCCTTCACGGCCGTTCCGGCGAAGGCGGACGAAAATCCGAACAATCCAGTCACTGCCCTGCTGCAGATAGCGGGTGACACCATTTCGCTCGTCCCGGATACCGCCGTCGAAATCATCACCTTCGGAACCGCGGACACCCATACCTACAACAAGAAGCGGAACGTCTATGTGGCCCAACCGCAACAGACCGTGGTCTACGAACGCTCCGCCACTCCCGTGCATGTGGTTGAAACCGCGGAAGCGCCGCTGGTGGAACGCCACGTGATCTATCGGGAGCAGTAAACGCGCGGGGAAGTCTCCCCAATCTTCACTCCCCCTCGAAACACCTATTCGACCTCGGCGCCGCCCGGACAATTCCGGGCGGCGTTTTTCTTGTCCTCGACTGGCGGAACCCTCCTTCCAGGGCGACAGACGCGTCGTGGACAAAGTGATTGTCAGCGAATACCAAACCACCACCGGTACGCTGACCACCGATGAGCCTGGTACCCGCATGCTCGTCCGCACGGAAACCACCACGAAGCCCGTGGCCTATCCGCTGAGCAAGAGCGTCCGCTACTACGACGCCAACGGCGAATTGATCTCCGTGGAAACCATCAACCAAGGCGCTCCGGTGACCGGTGTACTACACCCGCACTGACGCTCCCGTGGTGGAACGCTTGGTGGCTCAAGGAAAAAGGTGCCTACCCCTGCCCCAGCGCAACTGATCTCCCCCTACTCTGCCTCGGCGGGCGTGGCGCCGTCTTCTCGCGCGGGGCCCATCCCGGGAGGATCTGCGAGCAAATCCGGCCGGTTCTTCCGGGTTCGTTCCACGGCCTGTTCCCGCTTCCATTCCGCGATATTTCCGTGGTGCCCGGAGAGAAGCACTTCCGGCACGCTCATTCCTTCAAATTCCGCGGGCCGGGTGTAGCACGGGCCTTCCAGAATTCCGGAGCCAGCCTCGGAAAAGCTCTCTTCTTCCGAAGACCGCTCGTCCCCCAAGGCGCCGGGAATGAGGCGGACCACGGCATCCACCAAGACCACGGCCGCCACGGCGCCATTGGTCAGGATGTAGTCGCCGATGGAAATTTCATCGTCCACCAGGGTCTCCACCACGCGGTGATCGACCCCTTCGTAATGGCCGCAAAGCACGATGAGGTGTTCCGCCCCAGAAAACTCCCGCGCCATGGCCTGATTCAGCGTCCGGCCCTGGGGAGTCATCAGAACCACCCGGCTGCCCGGCGTTCTCAGGTCCCGGACAGCCGCGAAAAAGGGCTCCGGTTTCATGACCATGCCCTGTCCCCCGCCGTAGGGCTCGTCATCGACTCTGCGGTGCTTGTCCGTGGTGTAGTCGCGCAGGTCGTGAATCCGCAGCGTGAGCAGGCCGCTTTCCTGGGCCCGCTTCATGATGCTTTCCGCCAGGGGCGCGCGGCACATTTCCGGAAAGATGGTGACGATATCGACGATCATGGCTGTGCGGGTTGGGCACAGATGGCATAGTTCAGCGTGATCAGCCAGCGATCGCTCCACTCCAGATCACGCGGCCGGACGGCGCCCACCGTGGGAGCGGTGACCAACAGGAAGGGACTGCCGTTCAGCCACTCCCCCTCTTCCGTGCTGCCCTTGAACGCGCTGAATGGCTGGCGGCTTTCCGCATGGACAAAGCCCGATCTCCGCTCCGCTCCATCGGAGTCGATGAACTCGAAGGTGAAACCCCGCTCGCCTTCTCCCAACACGGCGGGCACTCCGGTGACCACCATGTAGTGATGCTCCCCCCGGTCCCACAGGATCTTTTCGTGGTCTTCGTGGTAACTGGCCACAAAGGAACGCAGGCTGACCAGCACGGGCCGGCCCTGCTCCAGCGAATCTTTCAGCAAGCCATGAACGCGGTGCACGAATTCTCCGTCTTTCTCGCGAAGCCTCCGGTCCAGAAAACGTCCCCTGACCGTCCCCAGATGGTGGTCCGCGAAGACTTCCGCTATCGCGGCGGTCAAGTCGTTCACCGTGACGCCGCCAAATTCGAGCCGTTTCGCCCCCGGCACATCCACGGATTTCCGGCCCAGGAAATAGCGGTGGATCACGTAGCGAAGCCGCTCGCCGTCGTCCGTGCCCATCAGCCCGGCCTCCGCCGCGCGCATGGGGGGCGTGCCGAAGCGCAGGAAATTGATGGCGGAAGCCGGCCCGCAGGCAATGTCCGGCGTTTCGTAAAGCCTCTGATTCATGGGCCGCGTGTTTGGCGGCAAGTCCGCGCCCGCCCGCACAAAAGCCACTCCCAGGTCTGGATCGATGCCCGGCGGATCCGCGAGTACCGCCTGCGACAGCGCCAGCCCTGACAAACCCACCAAAACCCGCAGGAGGCGGTTAGGACTGCTTGGACTGGCCCTTGTCCGCTTTCTGGCCGCGCAGCTTGGCTTCGATGAAGCCGTCGATGTTTCCGTCCATGACATCCTGAATATTCCCTACCTCATACCCGGTCCGGTGGTCTTTCACCATCTGATAGGGTTGAAAAACGTAGGACCGGATCTGGCTGCCCCAGGCGACGTCGCCCTTCTCACCATACTGCCGCTCCATTTCCGAGCGCTTCCGGTCTTCTTCGAGCTGGTAGAGCTTGGCCTGAAGAAGCTTCATGGCCAGTTGCCGGTTTTTGTGCTGGCTGCGTTCCACGCTGCACCGGATGATGATGCCGGTGGGCACGTGGGTCAGGTGCACGGCGGTCTCCACCTTGTTCACGTTCTGACCACCCTTGCCGCCGCTGCGCGCGGTGTGAATCTTCAGGTCATTCTCGTCGATCTCGACGTCGTCATCCTCATCCAGCTCGGGAGAAATATCCACACTGGCGAAGGAGGTGTGGCGTTTCTTGGCCGCGTCGAACGGAGAGATCCGCACCAGCCGGTGCACGCCGCGTTCCGTATTCAGGTAACCAAAGGCGTTCTCTCCGGAAATAAGCAGGGTGACGGAACGAATGCCCACTTCTTCCCCCTGCTGAATGTCCACGATCTCTGCCCCAAAGCCGCGTTTCTCCGCCCAGCGCTGATACATGCGGTAAAGCATGTCCGCCCAGTCGCAGGCCTCGGTACCGCCGGCGCCGGAGTGAATGGTCAGGAAGGCGTTATCGCTGTCGTGCGGACCGCTGAGCAGGGTCTGCAATTCCAGGGCTTCGAATTCGCGTTCCACAGCCTCGAACTCTGAGGCAAACTCCTGACTGGCCGAGGCGTCCTCTTCTTCCACCGCCAATTCGTGGAGCACCGCCAAGTCGTCCACTTTTTGCTGCAACTCCCGCACGGGCACAATGGCCCCCTTCAGCTTGGACACTTCATCGACGGTCTTCTGAGCGGTTTCCTTGTCGTCCCAGAAACCGGGCGTGCTCATATCGGCCTCGAGCTCGCTGAGGCGTTCTTCTTTACTGGAGAAGTCAAAGATACCTCCGGAGTTCGCCGAGCCGGGCTTTGAGCGACTCGGTGTCGTAAGCCTGGAGATCGATGAGTCCGGAGTCCTTGTTGTTTTCCATATTCGGGAGGGGTTAGTTAAATACTGCTGATTCAGGAGCCGTCAAGGTAAGGCGCCCGAATCCTGCCTCCTTTGCCCGTAACTCGACTTCTTCGAACTTGGAAAAGACGACCGCCACCCTGGTCCGCCGCACGGCCCTGACGGAAACCAGCCTCATCGTGCACTGGTGTTCGAAAGAGTGCGGCTTGATCAAGACCGTGGCGAAAGGCGCCCGGCGTCCCGGAAGCCCCTTTGCCGGGAAACTGGACCTGTTTTACGAGGCGGAAATCGAGCTGGTCCGCAGCCGCAAGAGCGACCTGCATACCCTGAAAGACCTGGCCATTCTGAAGTCCCGCCTGGGCCTTCGCCAAAGCTATGTCCAGACCCTGGCAGCCAGTTATTTCGTGAAGCTGCTGGACCTGGTGGCCGAACCGGAGACACCCATTATGGATCTCTGGGACCTGCTGAACCGGGCCCTGGACTACCTGGACAAGTCTCCGGCGGATCTCCGCGCGCTGCTTCACTTTGAAAAAGAACTCACCCGGCTGCTGGGCCTGACGGAAGAGGGCCGCCCGCCGGTGAATTGCATCGCGGACACCTTCGGACAGATTCCGCGGCAGCGGGAAGAGCTCATCGGCCGCCTTGCGTAGTATACGCGAATAGGCATTGCCGCTCCGGAACTTAACAGGTATAATTTGCTCCGTACCGGCAAGATTGGGACCTGCCAATTTAACCCCCTGGGTCTCAGCATGTTGCCGTCACCCTCTTTCTTTGCCATGACATCCGAGCAGGCCAAACTCTTCGAGGTGCTGCAGGGGCGTATTGAAGCGCACTTCCAGGAAGGGGAGACCGAAGAGGCCCGCCGCATGGCTGGCAAAGCCGTTGGAGCGGCCCGCCGGGCGCTGGACCCAGAGCAGGAACACTTCGGCATCTATGTCTCGCTCTTGCGCCAAACCGCCGAGATCAACCGCCACGAGGGTAAAATGGAGGTGGCGGAGGCCCTGTTCCGGGAAGCCCTGGAATACGCTGGCGCGCATGCCGGCGATCTCGACCCCGAGAACCTGGCCCGGCTTCACAATTCCTACGCGGTTCTCCTCGATCTAAAGGGCGAAGAAGCGGAAGCCGCCCCTCACTACGAAGAGGCTATCTCCCGCCTGGAATCGCTGGAACCCGCGCCAGAAGAAGACATCGCCAATATCGCTAACAACCTCGGTATGATCTACCGCCGCCAGGGCACCTTCGACCGGGCGGAAGGCTTCTACCAGCAGGCGGTCCACATTTTCGAGCGCCTGGACGGCGAAGAATCCCTCAACGTGGCCACGGTGTGCAACAACCTGGGCAGCCTCTACTGGGCCTGGGGACACCCGGAAATGGCGCGGGACTACCACGTCAGGGCCCTGAAGATCCGCCGGGACCAACTGCCAAAGGATCACCACGACATCGGCCAGTCCGCCTGCAACCTCGCGGCGGTGTACCAAGACCTCGGCGACTTCGAGAAAGCAGGAAAAAATTACGAACGGGCCCTGGGTATCCTAAAGAAGAGTTTCGATGAAGATCCGGACTCTTACTACGCGGTGGCAAGCAACTACGCGGATCTCCTGGAAGCCAATGGCCAAGCCGCCAAAGCGGAAGTCTTCCGCCAACGCACCGGCGAACCCATTCCCGGCGTGGGCGAAAATTCCAGCGCCGCCTGACGGCAACGGAAAAAGCCATTTGCAAATCGCCCTGACTGCTCCTATCTTCCGCGCTCCACACCCGGAGCATCCTGGTGCCGGTCAATTTTCGTAACGTTTACCGCTTTTTAACCCAACCTTTCGCGAGCCATGTCTCAGCATCCCAGCCTGAAATCTTCCAAGACGGTCGGCGCCAAGCGCAGCGTCTTGAAGCGCTTTGAGCGTATCAAGCTGATGCGCGCCCGTGGCGAGTGGAAAGAAGGCACCAGCCCGATCGGTCTGCGCAAGACCAAACCGGCGGAATAATCCGCCGGTTACCCGGCTCCCCACCGAGCCTGGGCCTGGGCTGGCGTTTTAGCCGCCTCATTCCCCTCTCCCTCCTGCCATGGGCGAAACGTCCGAAGGCGCCGTACGTCTCAACAAATTTCTCGCCTCCTGCGGGCTCGGCTCTCGCCGCAAATGCGAGACCCTCATTTCCGAGGGCCGCGTGGAAATCAATGGCGAGATCTGCACGGTGCTGGCCACCAAGGTCGCGCCAGAGGATTCCGTGCGGGTGGACGGCCGGGTACTGCGGCAAAAGCGGGAGACCACTCTCCTCCTGCACAAGCCCAAGGGTTACCTCTGTTCCCGGGGCGACACCCATGACCGCCAGACGGTCTACGACCTGTTGCCGCCGAAGTTTCACCACCTCTCCCATGTGGGCCGCCTGGACCGCGAAAGTGAGGGGCTGCTCCTGATGAGCAATTCCGGCGAGGTCACCCAAAAGCTGACCCACCCGCGCCACGGCCTGGAAAAGGAATACGTGGTCACCATCGCACCGCTCTACAATTTCGATCACACGGCGCGGCTGCTGGAGGGCATCCAGATCCCCGAAGGACTGGCCAAGGCGGAGTCCGTCATGCCCATCAGCCGCCGCCGGCTGCGCATCGTCCTGACGCAGGGCCTGAAACGTCAGATCCGGCAAATGCTTCACGCTCTGGGCTATGAGGTAAAGAAGCTGGAGCGCATCCGCATCGGCCAACTGATGGCCCCGGATCTCCCCCCCGGCGAATGGCGCATACTGAACGCCGCGGATCTTCGTCTGCTCAGCAATCCTCCGTCTCAGCCGCCCCGGAAAAAGCGTTGAGACAAACCGGTATGGTTGCTAGCGTGCTCCTTCTTTTCCCCGAGTTTTTACTTTTTTCCAAACCACCATGAGCACGAACATCGAATCTCACCTGATCGAAAACCGCGTCTTTCCGCCTTCGGACGAGTTTAAGGCCAAGGCGCGAGTCAGCAGCATGGAGCAGTACCAGGAGCTCTATCGCGAATCGATCGATTCCCCCGAGACTTTCTGGGCGCGTGAAGCCGGAGAACTGAAGTGGCAGAAGCCTTGGGACTCCGTACTCGAATGGACCCCGCCGCACGCCAAGTGGTTCGCCGGCGGGAAAATGAACATCGCTGAAAACTGTGTGGACCGGCACCTGGAAGGTCCCCGCAAGGACAAGACCGCCATCATCTGGGAAGGCGAGCCGGGCGACATCCGCAAGCTGACCTATGCCGAGTTGCACGAGGAGGTCAGCAAATTCTCCAACGCGCTCCTGGGCAAGGGCATCCAGAAGGGTGACCGCGTCATCATCTACATGCCCATGGTGCCGGAGGCGGCCATTGCCATGCTGTCCTGCGCCCGCATCGGCGCGGTGCACTCCGTGGTGTTCGGCGGCTTCAGCGCGGAAAGCATCAAGGACCGGGTGGAAGACAGCGGCGCCGTCGCGGTCATCACCGCGGACGGCGGCTGGCGCCGGGGCGGCGTGGTACCGCTGAAGGACAATGTGGATAAGGCGGTGGATGGTCTGGACCAGGTGAAACATGTCATCGTGCTGAAGCGCTGCGAAAACGACATCACCATGAAGGAGGGCCGCGACTCCTGGTGGCACGACGACGTGGCGGACGCCAGCGCGGATTGCCCGGCGGAAGGTCACGACAGCGAAGACCCGCTTTTCATTCTTTACACCAGCGGCTCCACCGGAAAGCCGAAGGGCATTCTCCACACCACGGGCGGCTACCAGGTGGGCACTTATGTGACCAGCAAGTACATCTTCGACCTCCAGGAAGACGACGTTTACTGGTGCACGGCGGACGTGGGCTGGATCACCGGCCACAGCTACATCGTTTACGGCCCTCTGGCCAACGGCGCCACCATCATGATGTATGAAGGCGCGCCCAACTTCCCCGATTTCGGCCGGTTCTGGAAGATCGTGGAAGATCACAAGGTGACCATTTTCTACACCGCGCCGACCGCCATCCGCGCCTTTATCAAGGCGGGTAACGAACTGCCGGAAAAGCACGACCTCAGCTCGCTCCGCCTGCTAGGCACCGTGGGCGAACCCATCAACCCCGAGGCCTGGATGTGGTACCACACCGTCATCGGCAAGGAACGCTGCCCCATCGTGGATACCTGGTGGCAGACGGAGACCGGCGGCATCATGATCTCCCCGCTGCCGGGCGTGACGCCGACAAAGCCCGGCACGGCCACCCTGCCGTTCTTCGGCGTGGATGCCGCGATCTTTGACGAGCAGGGCCACGAGTGCGGCCCGAACGAAGGCGGCAAGCTGGTCATCCGCAAGCCCTGGCCTTCCATGCTCCGCACCCTGTGGGGCGACGACCAGCGCTTCAAAGACGTTTACTGGAGCGAATACCAAGACACCTACCTGGCCGGGGATGGCGCGCGCCGCGATGAAGACGGTTACTTCTGGATCGTGGGCCGTCTGGACGATGTGTTGAACGTCTCCGGTCACCGCCTCGGCACCGCCGAAGTGGAAAGCGCTCTCGTCGCTCACGAAGCCGTGGCGGAAGCCGCCGTGGTGGGCCGCCCGGACGAGATCAAAGGCCAGGGCGTGGTCGCCTTCGTCATCCTCAAGGGTGGCTACGAGAAGACGGACGAATTGAAGAAAACGCTTCGCAACCACGTAGGCGAAGTTATCGGCGCCATCGCCAAGCCGGACGACATCATCCTGACGGATGCCTTGCCGAAGACACGTTCCGGGAAGATCATGCGGCGCCTGCTCAAGGAAATCTGCGCCGGCGGCAAGATCAGTGGGGACACCACCACGCTGGAAGACTTCGCCGTGGTGGCCGCCCTCCAGGAAGGCCAGAGTAAGAGCGACGAGTAATTCGTCCGCTTCTCCCCAATACCCCCGGCCCATGCCCGAACTCATTCCATCCGCGACTCTCATTGAGGCGGCGGGAACGCCGCCCAAGCGGATCGAGGAATTCATTGGCCGGGTGAACAACGGCGAGTCCAGGCTGTCCCTGGCCCGGATGACCTCGCCCTCAGGCTGGAAGGAACCGGGGCAGCGGCCGAAGTTCGATGAGTTCACCCTGGTTCTGAAGGGCGAACTCCATGTGGAAACGGAAAGCGGCGAAACGCTGGTGGTTCCGTCAGGACAAGCCGTGATCTGCCGCGCGGGCGAGTGGATCCGTTATTCCACGCCCGGAGCCGAGGGAGCGGAATACCTCGCGGTCTGTCTGCCCGCTTTTTCTCCGGATACAGTGCACCGGGACGCGGTGTGAATTTCCTTGGTAGCCGGCTCCTCTGGATGGTGATCCAAAGCGCCAGCGCCTGAGTATTCCTATTTGTAGAGACGCTGGAAAGGCTCTTCAGCGAATTGAGCGCAACGGCCCTGCTCAATCTGGTGTCTCATCTTGAATCCCTTCTTCCATCCACCCCATGGAACCACCCCGTCCGGAGATTACCGCCAAGAGTGCCTTCAAAAGAGGCATGGTGCTCTATGCCTACCGGCGCCTGAGACATGGGCCACAATTCATCGCGAAACAGCAACGTTCCCGCCTGGCCAGCCTGGTTGCCCACGCGCGCCAGCATTCGGCTTTTTACAAAGAGTCCCTCCGCGATCTCCCCGAGCGAGTCACCGACGTCGCGCGGTTGCCCATTACAAATAAAAACCAATTGATGGAACGCTTCGACGACTGGGTGACGGACCCGGAAGTCACCTATGAAAAAGCGCGTGCCTTCGCGGAAGGACCCAACCTGGTGGGCAGTCATTTCCTCAAGAAATACACCATTGCCACCAGTTCGGGAACGACCGGAACGCCTGGAATCTTCGTGCAGGATCGCAAAGCCATGCGGGTGGCTAATTTTCTCGTTCTAAGGAATATCTTTGCCTGGTTCAGCCTGAAAGATTTTGCCCGCGTGGTGGCGCGCGGCTGGGGGATCGCCATTACCGTTCCCCAGGGCGGCCACGCGGCCAGCACCGTTTCGGCAAAACGATTTCAAGACTTTCCGGTCGTTGGTTGCAATGTCAGGACTTTTTCGGTTCACCTGCCGCTGCCGGAACTAGTGGCCCAGCTGAATGAGTTTAAGCCCTCCATCCTCATCGCCTATGCCAGCGTGGCCAAGCTGCTGGCCGCGGAGAAAGAAGCCGGGCGCTTGTGCGTGGACCCCGTTCTCGTGGCCACCATCGCGGAGGGCTTGCCGGTAGCGGAGTATGACCGGCTGGCCCGCGTGTTTCAGGCGAAGGTGGGCAACAACTACGCGGCGGGAGAGGCCCCCTTTCTCAGCTCTGGCTGCGACGAGCGCTGGCTCCATGTGAACAGCGACTGGTATATCCTGGAACCCGTGGACGCGAACTACCAACCCGTCCCCCCAGGGGAGACCTCCCACACCGTGCTGCTGACGAATCTAGCCAACCGTGTTCAGCCTGTGCTCCGCTATGATTTGGGTGACCGCGTCGTGCAGCAGCCCGGCCCCTGTCCCTGCGGTAACCCCCTACCCGCCATTCGCGTTCAAGGCCGCTCCGCCGACATGCTGAAATTCCACACTCAGAGCGGAAAACCTGTCTCGATTCCCCCTCTCGCTTTCGAGGTCGACCACATTCCGGGAGTCGAACTATTTCAAATCGTGCAAGCCTCCCCCACCAAAATCCAGGTGCGCCTGCGCACCGCCACGGACGCCAACGCCGGCGAGGTCTGGCGCGAAGCGAGAAACGAAATCGAACAACTCTTGATCGATCACGATCTCTCCAATGTCACGGTGACACTGGACTCCGATCCCCCGGAGGTGTCCGCTCAGGGAAAATTTCGCACGGTCATCCGCCTGGAGGAAGCGAAGGCATAGCTATTTGCGTCAGCTAATTTCCCTTCACCCAGGAAAGAGGAAACCGCGCCAGGCGAATGCTTGAGAAGTAGGCGCCTTCGTCACTCCCTTCGTAGAGGCAAAGGATGGTCCCGTCCTCCAACTCGGCCAAGCAGGAATACGCCGAAGGACCTTCGTTCAACACCTGGGAGTACTTCCAGGTCTTCCCTTCATCCTCGCTGAGTTGGACCGTCATCTGGCTCCGCCGCCGCAGGAGCTTGCCTGAATTCTTCCCCGGGCCCTGACCCTGGGGATTGCTGAAAAGCAGATGAGCCGGACCTTCTTCGCCCGTGCCCGCCAGCCGGATCAGGCTGGCCTGGCAGCGCGGCCCCGGCAAGTGAGGATCGTGTGTGATTTCCGTCCACGTTTCTCCGCCGTCCGAGCTTGTCGCGATGCCGCGCATTCCCTGGAACTCCTGCTGCATCCGCGTGTTTACCAGCAGGGTCCCGTCCTGGAGTTCCACCACCTGGCACTCGTTTCCTCCGGCGCCGATGCGGCCACTGTTTCGCCACGTCTTACCATGGTCGTCACTCAGGATCATGTGAGAGAAGTTCAAATCCTTGCCATCCGGTCCCGTGACCCGGTGATCGCTGGGAATGACGAGCCGTCCCTGGTGGGGTCCCTTCCGCAATTGAATGCCGACGCCCGGTCCCGTGGCCACCCAGGACCAGTTCTTTTCCACCAAGTCCGCCGTCAGGTTGCGCGGCTCGGTCCAGGTCAGTCCTTCATCAGTGCTGGTGGTGAAAAGCACTTCCTTGTTGTCCTTGCAAAAGGGCATCCAGAGAACGCCCGTGGTCTCGTCCACCACGGGACAGGGGTTGCCAATCGTGATTTCTTCATCTCCGCCCTCCTCATAGACAACCTGGGTATCCGACCAAGTCTTGCCACCGTCCGTGCTGCGGCGCATGACGAGGTCCAGGTTTCCGTGGTCTTTGGAATCGTTCTTCCGGCCTTCGGCAAAAGCCAAAACCGTTCCCTTCGGGGTAACGAGTAAAGAGGGTATCCGAAAAGTGTGGTACCCCTTGTCTCCCTGTTTCCACAACTCCACTTCCTCCACCCCAGGTTCGGCGGCCTGAAGAATGTCACCTGAGCCACATGCCAGGAGGAGTCCCAGCCAGAGAGCCAGAAAAGGGGCCGCCCGGCGGGCAGCGGACATAGCAATCGGAGAAGTACGGTAGGAGGTTTTCATGGGGGGAGAAGATTCCGGCAAGTATCCAGACTCTTGGCAAGCCGTCTTTACTCCGCAACCCTGCCTGACTGGTCAATCAAAGGTACCGGCTGGGGAAGGAGTTCGCTGCCGGCTTCAGGAAGCTCGGGGCCTGCCGTGGCTGACCACCCTCTGCGCGAGATCGCGAAGCGCGTTCATCACCGCGGAGGGCGAACAGGGAAACGAGAGATTCACCACCAGCCCTGGGGGGGCGCCAAAGGACCGCAGGGCGTCTTTTACCGCTTCCCGGGCGGCCAGAGAGAGGACCACGGGCGACTCCCGCAGGGAACGCGCCGCCCGGCCACCTTCGCCGCCATCCGGGGAAACACCTGAGGTTCTCAACAACGCAATCCGGTAGGCCAGCGGCGTGTCTGAGTAACCGGGCAAGGCATAGCTGTCCAGCGCATCCTGAGTGAGGGTGCCGTCCGCCGTCCATCCGAGGGATTCGGAGAACAGCCACCCGTAGCCAAAGGCGAAACCGCGGGCGATCACCCCACGGTCGCAGGCCGGGCTGGACGAATCTCCGGCGTCGTGCACGATCTCAGTCCGCAACAGGCGGCACTCTCCGGAGAAGGCATCCAGCTCTACTTCGCAGACGGCGGCGCCCACGGCAAAGTCCTCGAATGGAGACCCTTCGCCAGCAGCGGGGTTCCACAATAGATTCGGGGTCCGGAAGTGCCCGGTGGCGCCCAGGTCCACGCGGCGGCGGCGCGCTTCCGCGCTCACTTCCTCCAGCCGGAAACCGCTGGAGGGGTTCGGCCCCACGTACACCCAGCCGTCTCCAAAGCGGATGTCTTCCACCTCGAAGCTGGACTGGCCGGAGGCGGCCAGCATCTGCCCGGCCACGGTGCGGAGCCGCTGCTTGATCTGGCGGCAAGCCTCCCTGACGGCTTGGGACGCCAAGTGAACGGGGTCCACCCCCAGGCTGGCGGCGTTCCGAATGCCGGAGTCGGAGTGCGGCGCGGTGACCCAGACGCGGTCCGGCTCCAGGCCCAGGTTCCGGCACACCGTTTCGGCAATGCGCACCCGCCAGGGCTCTCCGTTGTCAATCAGACCCGCCCAGGCGCGCACGCTGCCATCCGGCAACATCTGAAGGCCCGCGGTTGCTTGATTCCGTTCGGTCCGGGGATCGCCAACGCCCAGCTTCACTGGAATCATGCCGATTCCGCGTTTGAAGTAGGGATGCTCCGCGTTCCAGTTGCGGATCTCTTCCCGGCGCACTTCCAGCTCGGCCAGCGTCAGCGTCTCCCGCCAGATGCGGGAGATCAACCCCGCGGGAGCCCGCTGGCCGTACGGGGTCTTGGAATACTCCTCCTCTTCCCGGTAGAAATTTGCGGCGCGAACCCGCTCCGGAGACAACCCTAGATGTTGGGCCACGTGACTCAGGATTTCTTCGATAACAAAGGAACCCTGAGCGGAGCCTTCGGCGGCGAGATCGGAACCGGCTACGTAGTTGGTTTTGCAGAGCCGGGCGCTCGCGCAAAAATTCGGAATGTAGTAGGCGCCATCCGAGTGGAGGAGCAGCCGGTCCAGCGCGGGCTGAGATTCGTCCAGGATGTGTCCCGCCTCCAGAAGGTAGTCAATATTCACCGCCATGAGGCGCCCTTCCTCATCGCAGCTAACCTCATACTTGGCATAGACGGCCCGGCGTTTGGACCGGTGCAGGGTATCCCATTCGCGGTCCACCACCAGACTGACTTCGTCGGTCGTCCGGGTAGCCGCCAGGGCCACCAGCCCCGCCGCCATCCGGGCCACCCGCTCCCCGCCGTCCGCGCAACTGGCCACGGGCTCGTAGTTCACAAACACACGGGACTCGGGAATGCGCATGATGCGGCTGACCACGGAGCGGATGTCGGAGGGAATGCCACCGTTCACCTCCAGGTCCACCCGGCCATCGGGCCGGCGGCGGCAACGCGCGACAATCGCCGTGCTGGGAAAGGGCAACTGCGTTTCCAGCGAGACGCTGCCGGTCAGGACTGGCTCCCCTGGGCCGAGCCATTCCTGGATGTCCCCACGGCTTAGCACCTGGGGCTCCTTTTCATACGTCTGCATGGCGCGGGCGTGATCCAGATCCAGGATCGAGGCCAGAGGGTGAAACTCGATGTTCAGCGCCTCCGCTCCGTTCCGGCAGGCCTCCGGCGAACGGCCCAGGACCACGCAGACCGGCTGGCCCGCGTACGTCACCTCGCCCTCCGCCAAGAGGGGGTCGTTGCCACGCTCGGTCTGGATGGAATTGATCCCCGGAATGTCCGAGGCGAAGAACACCCCCAGGACGCCGTCCACGTCCCGGGCACGCCCGGAGTCCAGTTGGGCCAGGTTGGCGCTGGCGCACGGCGCCCCCACCGGCAACGCATAGACGCAATGCTGCCGGTTCGCCGGGGTGCTTCCATTCCAGTCCATCATGATAGGATGCGCGATGTCCGCTGGCGGTCCAGCTTCCCGGTCAGGGAATCAACCGCCGGTCACAGTATCAATAAAAGGCGATTTTTCCGCCAGCAGCTCATCCGTCATGGAGAGCGGCTGCCATCCCGTCCTGGGTTCCCGGTGTTCGTAGAAAAACCGCTGAAACAAGGTCGTCGCCATCTGCCCCAGGTAGTCCGCGTTCATCTCCGGCCGGTTCAGCTCCCGCGAGGCCATGTCGTTGGTCAGGGTGTCCAGGGCATTGACGATGGTATCTTCCCCCCAGGGTTTCCCTTCCAGCTTTTGCTCCGTCCGGCGAGCCCGGCCGGGACGGTCCAGCACTCCTGAGTAGGCCAGCCAGGCATCGCTGATGATGTTCTGATCGGTCAACTCCACCGCAAAGACGGCGTCGATCCTGCCGGGGTGATATGCCGCGCGGCGGGAAATCCGGTAGCCGCGGCAGAGCCGGCGGCGGGCGCCCCGGCGCTTGATGGTTTCCTGGGAAAAGTCGGGCACCAGCACACTACGGATAAACTCACCCTCCCGGATCTCGGGCCGTGCCGGAAACTCCAGAAAAGCGCTGACCGGCACATCCCGCTCGCTCCGGTCGACCGCCTGGAGGCGGACAATGGCGTCCAAAGCCATCAACGCGGGCACCAGTCCGCCAAACGATGGCGCGGAAGTCAGGAAACCGCCCATGGATATGAGGTTTCGCGCCGGACGGAAATCCTGGTTCACAATCGCCTCGGAAAGAACCGGCAGAGACTCCGCCAGCCGCTCCGCCACCTGCGTCAGGGGCGCCGCGCCACCGATCTCCCAGTAGCCCTCCTCCCGCTCCACGATCTGCCGCAGTTCCACCACGCCGTCCAGGCTGATGCAGCAGTCGCGGTCTCCGATGCCCGGCGAAATGCCGGATACCGTCACGGCCTCCGTATATTGACGGCGCAGGGTCTGGCATTCAAAAAGCGTCAGCGGACGGTAATACCGGCGCTTTGCCGGGTCGACATAGTGAATCTCGTCCAGTCCGCGAAACCGTTCCCCAAAGCGGTTCACCAGCCAGGCTTCGGATATCTCTTCCCAGTGGGCCTCCATTTGGCCGGCCTCCTGGCGGCGGCGGGCCGCCACGGACAGAACCTGCAAACCCGCCGCGCGGAGGGAGTAATAGTCCGCGCTGCGCGAAATCCAGCCGTCGAACTGCTCTTCCAACTGGCCTACCGCCCGCAGATCGCGCCGGTAGTAGGCCTCCCAGAGCAGCGCGGCGAGATTGGACCGGCCCAGCACCGTTGCCTCCATGCAGGGCAGGCGGGCGAGACTCTTGGACACCGGGTGATCCGGAAAGGCCTGCGACAGGAAGTCCGGCGTCAGCACCGAACGCCCGGCCAGCTGAGGCATTTTCAACCGGGCGCCATCCACGCTGCGGTAGGTCAGCAATCCCCCCGCGTCCGCGTCCGCCATCAGCACCAAGGGGCCACTGTTCGCCAGACCCGGCACCCAGTCCGGGATCAACCCGCGCTCTCTTAAATACCTGCCCAGAGAGAGACCTGCGTCGACTCCTTCGACACGAGTATCCTGCCCATTAACCTCAAGGCGAAACCATCCCTGCATAGAACGTACTGGTAAAGGAGCGCTGAGCCCAAGCCGGAGATCGTATCAAACCGCAAATGATTCACAAGGGCGAAGGACCCGAACCCCCTGGGCCTCAAAACTTTCTGAGCCATTCACCCGTTCCGTACCGGGTGTCTGTCAGGATTTGGGCTTCCGTCAGGATTTCCTCCGAAGGTTCCCAAGATTTGAAGCATTCGGACTCTTCCGCCAGCATCTTTACAAAAAAGTCCTCCCATCCGTTGTCCGGCGCCTGAACGCTGCCCTGGTGCAGCAGGCCATTCCGGGTGCGGCGCTGCGCGCCCCCGGCCAGTTTTTCTCCGTTCTCCAGCACCACATCCCAGGTAACAGGTCTTTCAAAACAGCTTCCATTTTCTCGATTCCCACCGGTGGAAACGGATTCCGCCACCAGCGTTGCCTCCACTCCGGTCTGCCGCAGCGCGGCAGCCAGACACTCGTGGACCCATCTATACGACATACCCGCCGTCATTAGATGCTCGAAACCCGGCCGGGGCAGAAAAAGCGTAAACGTCCGGTCACGGCGATGGTCCACCAGCCCGCCACCCGTCCAGCGCCGGACCAGGGAAACGCCTCCAGGCACTTCGGCGGCCGCGGCTTCCCAGGGGAAAAAATACCCCATGCTGAAGACCGGCTCCGCCCAGCGATACAGCCGCAGCAGAGGCTGATCCAACTGACGGGCCAGACATTCGTCGATGGCCATATTCAGGGCCCCGTCACGCGGCACTGGGTCGTTCCAATGTAACAATTCCTTCACGAGTCGCCGGCTTTCCGCTGACGGCATCATCCATACCAGAAGGCGTCATGCCATAAGAATCTCGTGAAGAGTGGGTTGCCAAACATTCGAATGCACCGCTCATGACGGCTATTTCTGAAACATGGGTTCCGGAAAGGACAATCCTTTTATTCTTGTAATTATGATTTTTATAGTCTAACACGAACCTAGGCCTTCAGTTTACGCCGTCACCGCGGTATCGTTGAAGATCTGTTTATGTGTTGAGGGGTTAGGGGCGGCGCCAGTGGCTGTTGGGTTCCATGTTTGCTGGCGTCGCCTCTTCTTTTTCCGCTTCGCCCCCCACTCTCACCCGCCGCCAGGCTCGTAGGCGTCCACCCGGTCCACCCGGTCCACCCGGTCCACCCGGTCCACCCGGTCCACCCGGTCCACCCGGTCCACCCGGTCCACCCGATCCACCCGATCCACCCGATCCACCCGATCCACCCGATCCACCCGATCCACCCGATCCACCCGATCCACCCGATCCACCCGATCCACCCGATCCACCCGATCCACCCGATCACCTAACTTCCCGGCCTGGAAGGCCGGACGCACAAAGCGAAGCCCTTTAGGGCTGGTAATTTACAGCGCCCATGAATAGCGGGCTGAAAGTCCGCTCGCGAACGTCCCTTTTCACCAGTTCCGGCCGAATATCGCCACCGGCCAGACCATGGCGAGAGTCCTTTCCAAATACTCAATCCATCCCTCTCCCGCTGGATAGACCGGCAGCCAAACCGCAAATTCCGTTCGCGAGCGGACCTCCGGCCCGCAACCGGCTTTCCTCCCGCCGTACCAGCCCTAAAGGGCTTCGCTTTGCGCGGCCGGACCTCCAGTCCGGATTTCTCTTCTTTGGAGGCCGCCCTTCGGTTCCGTCCCGCCAATTGATTCGGAGTCCAGCCTGAAGCCATCAATCAATCCGGCGCGCCAAGGAACCACAAAAACGCCGGTATCTCTGGCATGGAACTCTCCATACCCCATGAGCCGCTGTCTTCGGACTTCCGATCCGCGTCGTGCTACTGCCCGCCCATCCGGCCCGAACCTCGGAGATCGCGTTCCACCTTTTCCCATCCAGCTCCGCTCCTCTACGCCATCAATTCCTTCAAATGCGCCGCCGCCGCCAGGGGCAGGCCGCTCAAATTATACCCCCCCTCCAACACCGAAACCAGGCGCCCGTCCGCATACTCCTCCGCTAGGTCCCGGACGATGCGGGTGAGTTCCGCGAAATCCGCATCCCTCAACAGAAACTGCCCCAGCGGATCGTCCACCCGCGAATCGAACCCGGCGGAAATCAGGATCAGGTCCGGCTTGTAGTCCTTCATCGCCGGCGCCAGCCCTTTGCGGAACGCCGCGCCGATGTCCGCCATGCCCGTCCCCGCCGGGAGAGGAAAATTCATCGTCGTCTTCTTGCCCGCGCCTTCGCCCGTCTCGCCCGCCATGCCGGTGCCCGGATACCAGGGATGCTGGTGCGTGCTGAAAAAGAAGACGCTGCCGTCCTCATAGAAAATGTCCTGCGTCCCGTTCCCGTGATGCACGTCCCAATCCACGATGGCCACTCGCTCCACGCCATGGGTCTTCTGCGCATACCGGGCGGCGATGGCCACGCTGTTGAAAATGCAAAACCCCATGCCCTTCGACGGCGTCGCGTGATGCCCCGGCGGCCGCACCACGCAGAAGGCATTGTCTCGCTCCCCCTTCATCACCGCATCCACCGCCACCAGCAGCCCGCCCGCCGCCTTCCGCGCCACTTCCAGCGAATCCGGACTGAAAACCGTGTCCCCCGTCGAGAGCATCCCCGAAGATTTCCCATCGATCTCCGCCAGCACCGTCTTCAAATACGCCGGCGTGTGACACAGCAAGACCTCGTCATCCGTCACCTCCCGCGCCGTCAAGGGATGCGTAAACGTCGTCAGGTCGTCCTTATGAAACCGTTCACTGATCGCCTGAATCCGCCCCGCCGTCTCCGGATGCCCCCGCCCGGTATCGTGGCGAGTGTAAAGGTCGTCAAGGAGGAGGGCGGTTCTCATGATCCTTTTACCTTTAACAGAGGGGTGCGGGCTTCGCTATCTCGCGATTGTCGAAGCAAGGAGTTCTTTGCCTGGAAACGAATCAAAAAGAAAGCATGACCATGCCCCATTTCGAGATGTTCGGCTGGATTCTTCCGCGGCGGACCTATTAGTTCTGAGAAGCACCCGGCATCTTGGAAAACCATGCCAGCACAAACAAGAACTCCACCAAAGAAACAAAAAACAATACCATGAACCATACAAAATCCTGAAGCCATCGAGACACCCGAGGCTCATGTTTGATCGCTTCATGATAGTTTGCGGAGAAGACAGCTTTGCCCTTCTTGTTGAGTAAGAGAATCAGAAACAAGGTCCCGCTCAAAGTCCCTATGGGAATAGCCAGGAGACTAAGGCCTTGAATGACAGCGGCCACAATACGGAAGGCTGGGCTAAGTCTCCGCACTCCTAGCCCAATGACAATGAGTCCCAACCCAAATGCGGCCATCACAAGGCCTCCAATAATGATGGGCAGCGCCTCTTCTCCCGCTTCTCTTGCGCCTATGAAGAATCCACCAGAGGAAACGAGAATGAGGCAGCCCCACAGCAGGTGATACAGGCCCAGCACTTTGACGAAGGATTCTCGCCATAGGAACTTACGTCGAAGAGCAAAGAGCGACTCCCTATCTTCCGCCGCCACCGGGGCAACAATCTCTACACGGGGCGGGCTGTACGGATTCTCTGACATGGGCCGGACCCGTTCTGCAGGGACGGCAATGCTTAGTCAACAAAGAATACCAGCTTCTTTGTCGCTCGAACCTCTAAACAGACTCCCCCGTCGCTGAAGATTTAGACTAAGTCAAATTGATGGAACATCGCCAAACTCTCCCTGTCTTCGTCTTCAGGTACTCCAGGAAGACTTCGACTTCGGGATCTGATAGAAAGGCCTCCAAGTAGTCGTTTAAACTGGGCGGACAGCCGCTGGCACTTTTAGAGATGGCAAATCTGCCGGACGCAGTTTTCTTTCCCGTGTCATAACCGAGGTGAGCCCATTTCCCCAAAGTGATCCCCGTATCCCAGGGCCAGAAGTCTCCATAGGTCGCCTCGGGAATAGTTTTCATCAGGGAATCCGCCATGACTTTGAGTCTCCCCTCGCAGCGCAACATCAGGTGCAGGGAGTTTGCGCGTTTCTCCCGATACTGAGCCAAGGCATAGTCGAGACTGACGTTGTTCAGAAAGAAAAGTTCTTTGGGCTCACCCCAAATGCGGGTTCGTTCCCCTGATGCGATTTCGATCTTCGGCGTATCAAAGTAGCCCAAAAGATCCCAGAGAAACGCTTCATCAGGAACAAAGCGCTGGTCGGAGGAGTGAATGGCAATGGAGGTGTAAAGGCCCATCGGAAGCCATGCTTCGGCTTATTTTTTCTGGTCAATTCTCCCAGTAAAGGTAAGCAATCAAGTTCACTGATCTTTGAAACGCTACTTTAGTCATCGCTACGCCTCCTTTTCGATCTAGTCGCGATGGCTTTCAGCCGCCTTCAACTCAACCATTCGGCCTAACATCTGAGTCAACGGTAACTCCACCTCAGGCGTCATTTCCGCCGCCACCCTCGCCATTTCCAAATTCAAATAAGCCATCTCGGTCTCCCTTCCATGGCGGATGTCTTGGAGGGTGGAGATGAGTTGGCCGTTGGAGCCGCGGCTGATGGTGAGGATCTGGTCCATGATGGCTTCCTGGGTGAGGCCGGGGATGCCTTTGGCGTGGACGAGGGTCATGCATTCGCGGACCAGGGTGGCGGCGATGGCGGTGACTTCGGGGTTGCGGATGAAGATGCCGTTATCGGTTTCCAGGAGAGGGCAGAGGGTGTTGAAGACGCAGTTGATGATGGCCTTTTTCCAGATGCTGGTCTGGATGGCGGGATCGGCGTGGAAGGGAAAGCCGGGGGTGTGGAGAGCGGCGACGCAGTGTTGCAGCCCTTCGGCGGCGCCGCGTTCCACTCCCACGGGGCAGGAACCCAGGGAACGGAAGCGCACGGCGTGATCGGCGGTTTTCTCGCCGGTCAGGTAGAGGACGGCGCGGTAGATTTCCGTGAAACCGGCGGCGGCGAACGCCCGTTCCACTCCGAGACCGTTTTGCAGGAGGACCACGGAGCCGGTGAAGCCCTTTTCGCGAAGGGCCGCGGCGATGGCGGGGTTCGCAATGGACTTGGCGGTCACGGCGGCCAGGCCGGAGAGGTTGTTCAGCCGGGAAAGGGAAACGCTGCGGACGGGGACGATCAGCGAAGCTGGGGCGGACTCCCCGGCTCCGCCAGTTTCGCCCGGCGCTTCTGCTTCCGGCGAGGTGACGCGAAGGGTGACTTCCGTTTCCTCCCGGTCCGGACCGCTGGTCCGCACGGCGATGACATTCCTCCCCCGCGCGGCAAGATTCGCGGCCAGGGCAATCCCGACGGCCCCCGCGCCCAGGACGTAGATGGTTTCTGAATCTGAGTCCGGCATGACCCTTCAGTTTGCCACGGAAGGAGGGAAGGAGACAGGTACAGTCCGGCGGAAAACGGGGCGGAACAGTTGGGCGGTGGGTTGCTGGAGAGGAAGAGTGGAGGCAAGGTGGCGGAAGAATTTTCTGGCGGCCTGCGGCCGTTCACCCCGCGTGGAAAAGCGTTTGCCCGCTCCCAAAGCAGTGTCGCCGGAAGCCGCTAACGCGCCTTCCTCTGCCACGCGCACCCCAAATTCGCGGTTTGGGATGACGGCGCTTCAGGGTTGAAACCGGCCGGTTTCCGAGAATCGGTGCTGAGCTTTTCCCACAGGTCACATTGACTAAAAAGCAAGCCCAACTGAGTCGAAACTGTCCGCCGAATCCCTTATCTTTCGGGGAAGCGCAGCGTCCTTGCTAGCGTTGGGGTTCGGGAAGACTTCGTGAGAAGCGAAACCGGTACCGCGGAGCCTATGTGGACTTGTGGGTAAAGGTCAGAATCGGCGGGCGCACTTCTCCTTGTTTGACTCCACCGCGTTTTGCCTTTGCTATGCTCCGGCTACCTTCGGTCGTCTATCTTCACTCCGATTCCTTGTTTGACTTCGCTACGCTCCGTCTATTTCCGCTTCGCTCCAATTCCTTGTCTCCTTGTCTCCTTGTCTCCTTGTCCGCCTCACCCCGCCCCAAACCTCACCAACCACCCTGCAGCGCCTCGCCGCGCCCCTCCCGCCTCAACCCGTCCGAAACGCCCCACAATCCCCCCTTGCGCCGTCCCACCCCGGCACGCATAGTGGCGTCCCTTTTTTACTATGGCGGACCAACCAAAGCCCTTGCGGATCGGACTGGCCGGCCTCGGAAATGTCGGCGCCGGTGTTTATAAGAATCTCTTGAAGAATCGCTCCCTGCTCCAGGAGCGAACTGGCCGCGCCATGGAGATCCGCAAGGTGGCGGTGCGCAACCCCTCGAAGCCACGCACGGTGGCGGTGCCGGACGAATTACTGACGGCAAATCTGGACGACCTGATCGAGGACGGCGAGATCGACATCATCGTGGAACTGATCGGGGGCATCGATCAGGCCTTTACCCTGGTGAAATCCGCGCTGGAGCGGAAGAAGATCGTCGTCACGGGGAACAAGGCGCTGCTGGCGGAGCACGGGAAGGAACTCTTCGCGCTGGCGGAGAAGCAGAAGACGCCGATCTATTTCGAGGCGGCGGTGGCCGGCGGCATCCCCATCATCAAGACGGTTCAGGAATCTTTGGTGGGGAACCGGATCGATTCCATGATCGGGATCATCAACGGCACGTCCAACTACATCCTGACCCGCATGGCGGAGGAAGGGCTGGACTACCCGGAGGCGCTAAAGGAAGCGCAAGACCTGGGCTACGCGGAGGCCGACCCGGCGCTGGACGTGAATGGCTGGGACGCGGCGCACAAGGCCATCATCCTGGCCTCGCTCTCCTACGGCTTCTGGCTGAGGGCGGAAGACATTTACGTGGAAGGCATCCAGGACGTCTCGCTGGTGGACATCCTGTTCGCGGACAGCCTGGGCTACACGATCAAGCTGCTGGCGGTGATCCGCCTGGACGAGTCCGGCGGCATCGAGGTGCGGGTGCAGCCGTCCCTGATTTCGAATGGCCACATTCTGGCCTCGGTCAACGGAGTCTTCAACGCCATCCTAGTAAATGGCGACGTGGTGGGCGAGACGCTCTTCTACGGCTCCGGCGCGGGGCAGGACCCCACGTCCAGCTCGGTGATCAGCGACCTGGCGGACGCCGCCGCGCGCCTGGGTGATTGCGGAGGACGCCGCACGGGCTTCGTGCCCCACGGCCTGTATGGCCAACCCGTGGCCATCGATGACACGGTCTCGGAATACTACCTGCGCCTCCAGGTGGCGGACAATCCCGGTGTGCTGGCTCAGATTGCCACGGTTCTCGGAAACCTGGACATCGGCATTTCCTCCATGATCCAGCCGGAGGAACACGAGGAAGGCATCGCCCCCATCGTGCTGATGCTGCACTACGCCACCTTTGGCCGGATGAAAGAAGCCCTGCGCCAGATCGCGGACCTGGACTGCGTGCGCGCCCAGCCCGTGCTGATGCGGGTGGAAAGCCTGTAACTCCCATGCGTTTCGTCAGCACCAGAGGCCGGTCCGAACCGGTGGGATTTTTCGAGGCCTTCGCCCACGGGCTGGCGCCGGATGGAGGGCTCTACGTGCCGGAGGCCCTGCCCAGTCTGCCGGACTGCGTGGCGGCGGGAGAGGTGGTGCCCTACGCGGACCTGGCCTTCGAGTTCCTGAAGCTTTTCGACACGGACCACGCCCCGGAAGACCTCCGCGCGCTGGTGGACAAGTCCTATGCGAACTTCGCCCATCCCAAGACGGCGCCGCTCCGGCGCCTCAGCGACCAGCTTTCCGTGCTGGAGCTGTTCCACGGCCCGACGCTGGCGTTCAAAGACTTCGGCCTGCAACTGGTGGGCAATCTCTTCGAAGACCAGATCGCCCGCACCGGCCAGACCATCAACGTCCTGGGCGCGACTTCCGGCGACACCGGCTCCGCCGCCATCCACGGACTGGCGGACAAGGAGGGCGTGAACGTCTTCATCCTGTATCCAAAGGGCCGCATCTCCCCTTTGCAGGAACGCCAGATGACCTGCACGGGCGCGGCGAATATCTTTCCGCTGCCGATCGAAGGTTCCTTCGACGACGCCCAGAGCCTCGTGAAAGAGCTGTTCGGCGACTTGGCGTTTAAGAACGAGGCGCGGCTTTCGGCGGTGAACTCCATCAACCTGGCGCGAGTCCTGGCGCAGTCCATCTACTACCTGCATGCCTGGCTGCAACTGAGCGCGGCGGAGCGGGAGGACCTGACCTTCGTGGTGCCGACGGGGAATTTCGGCAACGTCTTCGCCGGCTGGCTGGCGCAGCGGATGGGCCTGCCCGCGAAGCGCTTCGTTATCGCCACGAACCAGAACGACATTCTCTATCGCCTGTTCAACAGCGGCATTTACAAGACCGGCGCCGTGGAGCCCAGCCTGGCCCCGTCCATGGACATCCAGGTGGCGTCGAATTTCGAGCGCTTCCTCTACTACCTCCAGGAAGGTGACGGCGCGAAAGTTTCCGAAATGATGGCCACGGTAAAGGCACAGGGCGAACTGGAGATTCCCGGCTTCCGCGCGGACACCTTTTCCGCCACCCGCACGGTGGACTCTGGCATCCTGGAAAACATTGCAAATGCCTGGGACCGATACGGTTACGTCATCGATCCCCACACGGCTTGCGGCTTCGAAACCGGCGGCGGCGCGGGTTCCGGCCACCGGGTCGTGCTCTCCACCGCCCATCCCGCGAAGTTCCCGGACACCATCGAGGAAGCCATCGGCGAGCACCCCACCCATCCCGCGCTGGAAGCCCTGAAACAGAAGGAGCAGGTCCGCTACGAAGTGGCCGCCACCGCGGAAGCCGTCAGCGCCTTTATCCGCGATCACGCCGCCTGAAGGCACGGCTGCCGGTTGAAAACGCGGAAAAAGTGGCTATCCAGTAACGCCCCATTTCACCCCAGGAAATTTACGTAGTCAGTTGAGCCTCATCGTCCAGAAATACGGCGGCACGTCCGTCGGCACGCCGGAGCGCATTCGCAATGTGGCCAGCCGCATCCTGGAAACCAGGGAAGCCGGGCACCGCGTGGTAGCCGTGGTCTCCGCCATGGCGGGCGTGACGGACAACCTCCTGAAACTGGCCGCCGAGGTCACGGGCGACGGCCGCCCCACCGAGCGGGAAATGGACGTGCTGCTTTCCACCGGGGAACAGACCACCATCGCCCTCACCGCCATGGCGCTCAATTCCATGGGCGCCAGCGCCATTTCCCTGACCGGCGCGCAGGCGGGCATCGAGACCGATGGCGTGCACACCAAGGCACGGATTTCCAACATCACCCCCAGCGAAGTGCATCGCATGCTGGACGAGGGACACATCGTCATCCTGGCCGGCTTCCAGGGCCGTACCCCGGAAGGGCGCATTACCACCCTGGGCCGGGGCGGCTCGGACCTGACGGCCATCGCCATGGCCGCCGCCGTGGACGCGGATCTCTGCCAGATTTACACCGATGTGGACGGCGTTTACACCTGCGACCCACGCGTGGTGCCGGACGCGAAGAAAATCGAAGAAATCAGCTACGATGAAATGCTGGAAATGGCCAGTTCCGGCTCCAAGGTAATGCAGAGCCGCGCGGTGGAGTTCGCCAAGAAATTCGGCGTGCGCTTTGAGGTGCGCAGCAGCCTGAACCGCAATCCGGGAACCCTAGTCTGCGAAGAAAACATGAGCATGGAATCCGTCGTCATCCGAGGCGTGAGCCTGGAGAAAAAACAGGCCAAAGTGACCATCGAAGGCGTCCGCGACGAACCCGGCGTGGCGGGCCGCATTTTTGGCGCGGTATCGGACGCGAACCTGATCGTGGACATGATCGTCCAGAACGTTTCCAAGACCGGCATCACGGACATCTCCTTTACCGTGAATGAAGCGGATCTCGGCAAGGCGAAAGAAGTCCTGGCTCCGGTGCTCGCGGAACTCGGACCGGACGCCAGCATCGAAGCCGAAAGCGGCATCGCAAAGCTGAGCGTGGTGGGCATCGGCATGCGTTCCCACTCCGGCGTGGCGGCCCAAATGTTCGCCGCCCTGGCGGACGCGGGGATCAACATTCAGATGATCTCCACCTCCGAGATCAAGATCACGGTTACCGTCAGCGAAGCGCAGATCGACGAAGCCGCCCGCGTCATGCACAAGGCCTTCGGCCTGTCCGGCGAAGTCGCCGTGGCTTCCTGAAGCGAAGCGTCCAGAGCTGGCAACTCACTTCGCCGCCGGGATACGGAGCGTCACATCCAGTCCGCGGGGCGTCTGGTTGGCGCAGGTGACCGTGCCCCCACAGGCTTCGATACAGGTCTTCACAATCGCCAACCCCAGGCCCACGCCGCCGGACTCCCGATCCCGCGCCGCTTCGGGCCGGTAGAAGGGATCGAAGATCGAATCCAGGGCTTCCCGGGCGATGCCGGGTCCATGATCGGACACTACCAGTTCGACCCACTCGCCATCATCCGCCAGCTTTCCGCTGATCGTAATGGGTCCGGCGTCTCCCGCGTAGCGCACCGCGTTGCGGATGAGGTTGGTTAGCGAGCGCAGCAGCATGTTGCGGCTGGCCAGAACACTCAGCTCTTCTTCCAATTTCACCTCAATCTCCGCTCCGCCGCCCTCCCGATGGATGGCTTCCTCCACAATCTCACCTGCGGACAGCGTCTCGAGCTTCACCTCCTTCGGCAGCAGGGAGGCCTTGGAGAAAGAGAGCAACTCATTCACCATCTCCGACAGGTGTTGGGTTTCCTCGTGCACGCCATCAATGTACTTTCGCGCCTCAGGCGGCGTCTTCTGTTCCAGGATGCCGAGAGACATCTGAATGCGGGCAATCGGCGAGCACAGTTCGTGAGCGATGTCGCCCAGAAAGCGCTTCTGTCCGGTCACGAAACCCTCCAGCCGGGTCGAAAGACGGTTGATGGCCGTGCCCAGGCGGCCCAACTCGTCGCCCCGGTTTTCGTTCACCTTCTTCCCAAAGCGGCCATTGGCAATCGCTTCCGTGGCGGCCGTCATCTGCCGGAGGTAGCGCGTGATGCCGTGAACAAACGGCATCCAGTAGACGACGCAAAGAGCCAATACACTAACGCCCACAATCAGCCACGGAACGGGATCGAACAGCAGGCCGTTTGCGGAAAGGGTTTCCGACCGGACCAGAAGAAAGCCATGGGTCATGCCGCCCGGCCGCTCCAGGTCATTGACCAGCATGGGCAAGCCGATCCAGTAGGCCCGGGGATCTTTTGTTTGCACGATAAAATAGTTGTCCTGCGGCCCACCAGGCCGTCCTCCTTCCCGGCGGGGCGGTCCTTGGGAACGAAGTTCGCCGCCCCTCTCACCCGCTCTTGGAGGCAAACGGTCCGGGCCTCCAGGCTCCCAATTTCCTCCCGGACCCAGGCCACCTCCGGGATTTGGCGGTATACCTTCCCCGCGCGGCCGCTCTCCCGGAGGACGAGGCGGACGGGGCCGCGGAGAGCCTTCCGGAGGCATGGGTTCGCCTTCAGCGTTCTCCATGGTCTCTCCGTTTTCTTCACCCCGCCGCGGTGGTGGAGATCCACTCCGTTCCGGGTCCCCTTCCTGGCCGTCGCGTGGAGGGCGTCTTTCCGGGTCTCTCGCGCCTTCTCCCGGACGAGAACGGGCTCCCGGCGCCGATTCTTTGATCTGCCGGCTAACCTGTTCAATCTCCTCAACCACCGAGGCGGGAACCACCGCCTCCTCTCCCACCACCGTGTTGCCGGAAGCGTCCACGACTTGAAAACCCACCCCGTAGGCAAGCGTGAAACGCCGAAGCACGGCTTCCTGTTGCCAAGTCTCGTCCGCCGAGCGGAATTCCGTATCAACCAACTTCCTGAGGGCAAAAAGCCTTTGGCCCGAATAGCGGGTAACCAATTGCTTTAGACCCAAGTCAAACTGCACGAAGAGCATGAGATACAACACGACGCCCAGCAGAACCAGGTTCCCGAAAAACCAGAACAGAATCTTCGAATAGAGCGGAAAGGGAAGGCGCATGGGCAAGCCGATAGCTTTACGAAGAAAGAAAAATCAGGACCGGTTAGGGTCAATGAGCATGTAACCAACCGCCCGGACGGTACGGATAAAGCGGGGCGCTTTCGGGTCGTCTCCCAGTTTCCGGCGCAGGGCGGAAATGTGCACATCCACGCTGCGGTCAAACACGTCAAACTCCCGGTCCGCGATCTCGTCCACGAGTTGCTCCCGGGACTTCACCCGGCCCTTGGCGCGCAATAGAGAGGAGAGCAACTCAAACTCCACTGGCGTCAGAATGAGCGGCTGAGCATCCAGGAAAACGCTTCGAGTAGCCAGGTTCAGTGTCAGCGGCCCGACGGCCAGGTCTTCGTCAGGCAGCTCGCTGTCCCGCGAAACTGGAGCCGTGCTGGTGGTCATCCGGGACCGCCGGGTCACGGCGCGGAGCCGGGCCAAAAGTTCCCGGGTGGAAAAAGTCTTGGGCAGATAATCGTCCGCGCCAATTTCCAGGCCCACGATGCGGTCCGCCTCGTCCCCCCGCGCCGTCAGCATCAAAACCGGAGTTTCACAATACTCTCGCAAGTGCCGCAAAACCTCGAAACCGTCCATGCCTGGGAGCATCACATCCAGCAGGATAGCTTCGTAGTCTCCATCCCGGGCGGCTTCCAATCCCTCGGGACCCGTGTGAACCAGACTAACCTGGTAACCTAAGGGCTCCAGATACTCTTTCACCAAGCCACAAAGTTTCCGGTCATCGTCGATGACGAGGATGGGGTGTTTTTCGAAGTCCACGCTCATGGGGCCGTTGAGGAAGGCAAATTTAAGGAGATTCCGCCAGAAACGGGCCTGCTTTTACAATCCCTTAACAATTTTTCGGCCCCGTCCTCATACTTTCTTAACACAGGGGTGGTCTTCTGACCCTGTGAAAAACGAGCACCCCGGCAGCCAGGACCCTGCCCAAACCGCACAATGCTGAAACCCCTGTAACCCAGAAACGAGAACCCCGGTAATGATTGCACACTCCACCCTCCTCGTAAGCTCCATGCACGCTTCCGCCCGGCTGCTGGCGGCGGCCGCGTTACTGTCTCTGCTACCCTTGGCACGGGCCGAACGCCGCGACGGCCCCTCGGACAACCGCCGCCCTCCCGCGCCGGATCAACGCAGCCGGCACGTGCCGCAAGAGGTGCGCGACGCCGCACACTCCAACTCCTCCGGAGAACCCGGCGATCCCTCCCCCCAATTCGGTGGCGAACACCGCACGGTCGACGGCTCCAGCAACAACGTCGAGCACATCGAATGGGGCGCGGCCGAAACCGCCTTTCTCCGCCTGCTGCCAGCGGCCTACGCGGACGGAGTGGAACTCCCCTCCGGCCTGGACCGGCCCAATGCCCGCGAGATCAGCAACGCGGTCATGGCGCAGGAAGGTTCCATTCCGAATTCTCACAAGGCCTCGGACTATCTCTGGCAATGGGGCCAGTTCCTGGATCACGATCTGACTGAAACGCCCGTCGCCAGCCCGGAAGAGCCTTTCGACATCGAAGTCCCGGCGGGCGACCCCTACTTCGACCCCACCGGTACGGGGGAGGAAGTCATCCCGCTCAACCGCTCGCTCTACTCCTTGGAGACCGGCGTCCGGGAACAGCTCAATCTCATCACCGCGTTCATCGATGCTTCAAATGTATATGGGTCCGATGAAGAACGCGCCGACGCCCTCCGCACCCTGGACGGAACGGGCCGCCTGAAGACCAGCGAGGGTGGCCTGCTTCCCTACAACGAAGAGGGTGTCGATAACGTGCCGGACAGCAGCGACACCTGGTTCCTGGCTGGAGATGTCCGGGCGAACGAGCAGGTCGGCCTCACCTGCATGCACACCCTGTTCGTGCGGGAGCACAACTTCATGGCTCGCATTCTGGGCGAAGCCAATCCTGGCCTGAGCGGGGACGAGATCTACGAAATGGCGCGGGCCATCGTGGCGGCGGAGTTGCAGATCGTCACCTACCACGAGTTTCTGCCGCTGCTCCTGGGTCCCAAATCCCTGCCTCCCTATGAAGGCTACCGGAAAGGGGTGAACCCTGGCATTTCCAATGAATTCGCCACGGCCTCTTACCGGTTGGGGCACAGCATGCTTTCCACGGAACTGCTACGGCTGGACGCTTCCGGTAATACGATTGCCGCCGGCAATCTGTCGCTTGCCGAAGCTTTCTTCCAGCCTTCGGAAGTCGAGGACAACGGCATCGCCCCGGTCTTGCGCGGCCTCGCGGCTCAAGTCTGCCAGGAAATCGATCCCTTTCTCGTGGATGACGTGCGGAACTTTCTCTTCGGCCCTCCCGGCGCCGGCGGCTTCGACCTCGCGGCACTGAACATTCAGCGCGGCCGGGACCACGGCCTGCCGGACTACAACACGGTGCGCGTCGCGATGGGCTTGGAACCCGTCACGGACTTCAGCGAAATCTCCTCGGACTCCAGCATTTCCGGAGCGTTGGCCTCCGTTTACGAATCGGTCGACCAGATAGATCTCTGGGTCGGCGGCCTGGCGGAAGATCACCTGCCCCGCGCTCAGGTGGGAGAAACCTTCCATCGCATCCTCAGCGATCAGTTCCGCCGCCTGCGGGACGGCGACCGCTTTTTCTACCGCAACTACCTCCCGCCGTCACTCGCGGATCTGTTGGAGCGCCAGACCCTGGCCACCATCATCCGGCGCAACACGGACATCGGCGGAGAACTGCAACAGAACGTCTTCATCGTGCCTCCGGAAGTGGAACGCCGGACGCGCATGCTGACCTCCGTGGAAGGCCCGCGCCCACCCCGCCCCAAACCGGAAGACCGCAGACGGTAAGCTTCGCCTCTCCAACCCATTTCGCTTCGTTCGTGAATCCGTGCCAACCCAAACCAAGATCCGCGAACGGGCTTTCACCCAAACCGTCACCCCGCACCCGACCCGACCCGACATGAATAGTAAAATGAACACCACGGCTCTGAAACGCTGGATGAAAACGCTAGTGATTCTGAACAGCCTGATGGCCGTCAGCAGCCAGTGGCTGCCGGCCCAAGACAATGGAGGAGCTTCCTCCTCCTCACCTTCTTCCAGTACGGAAAACGAAGACGGCGGCGCCCAACCCCAGAGACCGCCGGCCTTCCTGGCCGTTCTGGATACCGACCATGACGGCGTGATCTCGAAACGGGAGCTGCGCCGCGCTTCAGACGCACTGTTGACCTTCGATACCAACGGCGATGGAGAACTTACTCTTGAAGAGATTCAACCGGCCTCTTCCGAAGAGGAGTCCGATGACGAAGGCGAAGACAGCCGCCGGGACAATCGCCATCGCCGCCCGGACCAGAGAGGCTTCCCTCCCCGGTAAGAGACACAGCATGGCAGCGGACAAATTTTCTCTAGCGTTGGTTGTTGTCGTTGTTTGAGGAGGGCCGGTGTCCGGGCCGGCCCCCAACATCCTCTTCTTACCGGAAGCGCTGGCGGGCCCGTGCATCCTGCCAGGGGTGAGTCCCGCGGCGGTTTCTCTCGACCGCCGCGGGACAATCCTTTTTCAGGCTATCTCCGTTTCCCGCCCCGCCGCCAGGCGCCTTCATTTTGGGCCGTGGCACGAAGCGTGCTCTTTCCTTTCTTCGTGCTGGAATTAGCCCTCGAAAAGTACCCTTGCTACCTCACGACGCCGGACGGTTTGCAGTGTTTCATTCGTCCCCTTCAAGCGGGTGATCGACACGCCTACGAAACCTTTCTCCGTCTCATGCCGGACGAAGAACGGCTCTTTGTGGAGCACCGTTTCCTGGACACCGCGGTGTTCCACGTCTGGCCCGAGAAGATCGACTTTTTCCGTCACCTGCCTCTTCTGGCATTTGCTGACGGCAAGATCGTGGCGGATGCCAGCCTGCACCAGCGCGCGGGAGGCTGGAAACGCCACATCGGACTGGTCAGCGTAGTCACCCACCCGGACTACCGGGGACGCGGCATCGTCGATCTGCTGATCAACGAACTCGTCGAAATCTCGCGCCAAGCCGGCCTGATGCGGCTGGAGGCAGAGTTCAACGGCGAACGCGATGTCGGTATCCTCGCTTTCCAGAAAGCGGGCTTCGACGAACTAATGCGCCTGCCCGGCTACGTACAGGACATGAACGCCCTGTATCACGACTACGTGTTGCTGGGCATGCGGCTGAAAGCCTCGGAGGAACTCGCCGCCGCCGCGGATTGAGCAAGATCATCCAGGGAACAGCCCAAGGATACCCACCACAATCAGGTAGGCGGCAATAATGTAGTTAAGCAGCTTCGGCACGACAAGGATCGAAATGCCGGCCACGAGCGCGACTACGGCGCCGGTGTTGAATTGCACAGTAAAATCAGCGAGATAAGGTAACATATTGAGGGATTGGGTTGTAGGTTGGGGAAAAGTTCCGGGCGGCCAGGTTTCACGGCGGATAACCGGAAACGTGCCGAATGACTCAGCTAAGCGGAAGCGCGAATGGCCAGCGCTTCAATAGCCGCGATACACTTCATTTGAGCCTTGCTCGATTTCTGAACCCAGCTTCTGCAAGTCCTGCCCGAAACCCCGGGTGGTATTGCAGGAACTGAGGGCGAGCGAAGCGAAAAGGCCGATGCCGGCCAGGAAGAGTAAGAACACTTTTCTCATACTCTCCGTTACGCACCAGCCAGGTCTTCAGGTGGCCGAAAATTGCACGCGGGTGCCGAATTGCGCCAGGGAGCGGGGATTGCAGAAACCCGTCCGGCATGTCACAAAGAAGGCATGTTTCGTTTCACCCACCCCCTGACGTTTCCGGTTCTTGCCGCGGTCTTGGTGTTGTTCGGCTTGTCTGCCCGGGCAGCCGAAGACCGCCCCAACATCCTCTGGATCTCCTGCGAAGACATCAGCCCCCACCTCGGCTGCTACGGAGATCCTCATGCGATCACGCCGAATCTGGACCAGTTGGCGGTCGAGGGAGTCCGCTATAGCCACGCCTTCACCGCCGCCGGTGTCTGTGCCCCCTGCCGGTCCACCATCATTACCGGGATGTATCAAAACTCCATCGGCACCCATCACATGCGCTGCAACGCGAAACTGCCGGACTTCATCCGGCCCTTTCCCCAGTTCCTCCGCGACGCGGGCTACTATTGCACGAACGCCAGCAAAACCGACTACCAGTTTTCCGAGCCCGGAAAGAACGAAATCTGGGACCAGTGCTCCGGCTCCGCTCACTGGAAAAACCGGCCGGAGGGAAAACCCTTCTTTGCCGTGTTCAACTTCACCGGCTGTCACGAGAGCGGCATCGCCAGTGAATCCAAATACGAATCGGTAACCAAGAATCTCACCCCGGAACAGCGTCAGGACCCTGACAAACTCACCACCCTGCCGCCCTATTATCCGGACACGCCCGTGGTCCGCGAAGACTGGAAACGGAACTACGAACTCATTACCGCCATGGATGCCTGGGCCGGGAATCTCATCCAGGAGATCAAGGACGCGGGGCTCTATGAGAACACCATTATCTTTTTCTGGTCGGACCACGGCGTGGGCCTGCCCCGCGCCAAACGCTGGCTCTACGATTCCGGCACCCGTATTCCCTTCATCGTCCGCATTCCGGCACCCTACCGGGCCGCGGACCAAGGGACGCCCCATTCGGTGGAAGACCGCCTGATCTGTTCCGTGGACTTCGGGCCCACCGTGCTGAATCTCGCCGGCGTGCCCGTGCCGGGCTACATGCAGGGCCAACCTTTCCTGGGTGAAAATGCCGCCCCGCCGCACGACTACATCTTCGGCGCCCGCGACCGCATGGACGAACGCTACGACATCATCCGCGCCGTACGTGGTCCCCGCTATCGCTACATCCGCAACTACGAGCCGCTGAAGCCCTACTACCAGTACATGAACACCCCGGAAAAAGGCGCCACCATGGGCGAAATCCGAAAGGCTGAAGCCGCCGGAAATTTGAGCGAAGCCATGGCCCTCTTTTCCGCGGACCACAAACCGGTGGAAGAACTCTACGATCTGGAAAACGACCCTCACGAGATCCATAACCTCGCCTCCGATCCCGCCCACCAGGAGCGGCTCAAGGCCATGCGCCAGGTCTGCCGCGACTGGCAGTTCGAGGTGCGCGACCTGGGACTTCTGCCGGAGTCGGAGATCGAAGTCCGCGAACCCCAGGCTGGTTCCACCTACGGAATCCTCCACGGCAAAGGAGAAGAAAGCACCGCCCTCATCGCCAAGCTGATCGACGTCTCCAGCAAAGCTTCTGAAGGGCCCGAGGCCATCCCCACTCTCACCGAGGCTCTGAAAAGCTATCCAGACGCCGCGGTCCGCTACTGGGGAGCGACCGGGTTGGGGAACTTTGCCGAAGCCTCAGCGGCCTCAGGCGAAGAGGCTACCGGAGCGCTGAAAGCCGCCCTGCAAGACGACTCCCCCGCCGTCCGTATCGCCGCCGCCCGCGCTTTGTGCCGCATGGGTACCGAAGCGGAAGTCGCGGCAGGTCTCCCGGTCCTCCGGCAGGAACTCAGCGGAGAGCACCAGTGGGCCCGCCTTCAGGCCGCCATCGCTTTGGATTATCTGGACGAAACCGCCCGCCCCGCTCTGCCGGAACTGAAAGCCGCTCTGAAAGATCAGCCTAACAAGTACATCATTCGGGTCGCCAACCGCGCGGTGAACGATCTGGAAGGAACAGATAACAAGGTTCCTTGAAACTGGCGCCGTTTACACTTGTGCCGGAAGAGTTTTTAGGGGTCGATAGCGGCCCCCGGCGGAGCCATGGACCGTGTCAGGTTTCCGAACCGTCCGGGCATCTTCAAACCAACAATCCGCTACCGAAACGGCAGACCTCAGCGAAATGGAAATCCACAAATCCCTCCGGGATCTCATCTCGAAGGCGCGCCAGCTGTCGCCTGCTCTCATTACACGGCTGGTTCTGGGCGTTCTTCTGTTGTGGATTCTCGTTCATCTGATTGCCTCCTTCGGCGCTTTTCAGGAAACGCGGGAAGTCATCGCGCAAAGCAAGAAGTCTCCCAAACCAGAACAATTCGCCACGGTCTATACCTGGTATGGCTTGATCGCCAGTTTCGGAATTTTGTCGCTGCTATTCGGCACCGTTCCAGTCTGGCTGAAACGATCGCACTCGGAGAGACCCGTTACCCGCCCTTCACTTGGACCGGTCTACTGGGGCGTTCTGGTTGTGATCACGGCCCTGTCCTTGTTCCAACGCGTTCCCAGGCTCGATCTGAGCCTCTATGGCGATGAGATTTACTCCACGAGTCACTTCATTCACGGCGAATACCGGCCCGACAAAGAAGGCGTTCTCAAGTTTCGTCCCGTGAAATGGACGGACACCGTCTGGGGCTACCGGCGCCCTAACAATCACACCTTTTTCAGTGTCGTTTCCCGTCTGGTTCACGAAGCCGGAAAATCACTTCTGGGCGAGTCCCCTGAGTCCTACAATGTCACTCTCCTCCGGCTCCCTTCCCTGATTACCAGCATCCTGTCCATTCTGGTCATCTTCACCGGGCTGTGGCTCTTGGGGCTGCGCGTGGCCGCCGTTTTGGCCGGGCTGCTGCTCACCTTTCATCCCTGGCACATTACCTACAGTGTCGAAGTCCGGGGCTATGCGTTCATCTTTCTCTTTTCCGCTCTTGTCTGCCTGACCGCCTTTCGAGCCATCCAGACCGGCCGTTGGCGCTGGTGGATCTCTTTCGCCGCCGCGGAGTTTGCCCTGCTCTTCACCTATCCCGCCGCCCTCTACATCCTGGCGCCTTTGTCCCTGTTCATACTCATCATGATCGTACGCGGGAAAAGCGACGGGCCCGCCAAAGACCAGGTGGCCCGGTTCTTCGCGGTCAATCTCTGCATGTCCGCCGCCATCATCCCGCTCATGCTGCCCTGCCTCCCGCAATTGAAAATCTACCTGGAACACTTCGCTCCAAAAGGCGGTCCGGACCAGGAATGGATTCTTAACTGTTCCGGCTATTTCCTTTCCGGCGAAACCTGGTTCGACTGGGACGCTACGAGCCCGGTCTGCCAGTCTTTCACCGACCACTTTTCGGAACACCCCGTCCTGACCACCTTGTTCGTCTCCGCTACCGCGCTCCTTTCCGCCGCGGGTCTGGTTTACGCTTTCCGGAAGTCGCGTTTCCTCGCCGCCGCGCTGATTTCCTTCATCGCCGCCGCGGTCATTTCCGTGATCTATGCTTCCGCCACCGATGCCTATCTGTTTATCTGGTATGTCATCTACTCCCTCCCCGCCTTGCTGATTTGCCTCGCTCTCGGACTGCAATTTTTAACCAGTGCCCGCGCTAAGCGACTGCAACAACTCGGGTTCGCCATGCTTGGCGCTTATACGCTTCTTTTCTTGGTCTTCACTCACCAGCAGAGAACGATCGTCAAGACCCACTCCAAAGAACCCGTCAAAGAAACGGTGGCGCTGATGGATCAACTCGCCGCGCAGTCTCCCGAAGAGACCATCCTGTCCTCCTCCCACGCCAACCTTCCCTACTACAACAAAGACTTATCCGTCGTCACTTCGAGAGAAGAACTCGAAGCTCTCATGACTTCCGCCAGGCAGAACAACAAGGAACTGCTTCTGGCGTATAACTATCTCTCCCTCATTCAGTCAGCCAAACCCGACCTGTTCCGGCTTTTCACCGATCCAAACGAGTTTGAGATAGTGAAACACCTCTACGGTCTGGAATACGCGCACCGGGATTGTGTGATCTACCGGATGATTCCGGAGTGAAGTTCTCAGGAAAAACACAAAACCTGAGACGAACCAGGATGAACACCACCCTGGCGTGGGACTCTTGTCACTCCCTTGGTCCCTGCCAAAGGGTAACGAAAACCTCGGCCCTGTGGTATCCTATGATTGCCTCTTTTCCCCCGAATCGATAAGAAAGAGCTTTCCCCCGAACCCCAAAGACTCGCTTTCCCGCTATGGCACAGGCAATCATCGACCCCGAAGAACTGCGGCGTTTTGCCGAGGAACTGAAGCGTTTCAACAGCGATCTCCAGAACCGGATGACTTCCCTCCAGGCACGCTTCGGCGCGCTGGGTGACACCTGGCAGGACCAGGAACACGACAAGTTTGAGGACGAGTTCAAGCAGACCGTAAAGGCCCTGAGCAAGTTTCTGGAATCGTCCAACCGCTACGCGCCATTCCTGATGCGCAAGGCGCAGAAGATCGAAGAGTATCTCCAGCAACGCTAACTGGGTCACCCCTGACAAAACCACCTTTCCCAAACCCGCAATACCCCCACCATGGCCGAAAGCGCCAATGTCACTTCCGTGGAGGTCCTGGACAGGTTCCGGTCCCGGATGATCGTCTATCAGGACAAGGCGACGATCACGATGGATGAGGTGTCGGACACCATCAAACGGGTTCGCCTCTGGCTTCAGCACGATCAACCGGCTTTCTGGAAAGGCCAGATCCGGCGGATCGAGAAGCAGCTCGAAGAGGCCGAGGCCGCGCTGTTCAGTTCCCGGCTGTCCGCCTCTCGCGAACCCAGCGCGCACGAGCAAATGCAGGTGCAGAAGCTGCGGCGAAAGCTCCGCGAAGCGGAAGACAAACTGCGTGTGGTAAAACAGTGGAGCCGGAACTTTGACAGCCGGGTGGAACCCCTGGCCAAGAAACTGGAGGGGGTGAACTACCTGCTGGCCACCGACGTACCCAAAGGCATCGCCTTTCTGGCCCAGGCGGCGAAGGCCCTGCACGCCTACGCCGGGTCGAAGGCTTCCGTTTCTGAGGAGTCCGTGCCTCAGACCCGGGATGGCGACGCGTGGGAGGCGGAAGAGGCTTCCGGCGAGAACAATCCTAACGAAGACACCGGCGGCGCGCCATGAGACTGAACACACAAAAAGCCCGGCTCGCGGCGCTCACCAAAGAGCTGAACAATCAGTGGCACGAGACCGCCGGCGGCTGGCGCGACGCCAAGCGCCGGGAGTTCGAAGCCCATTACATAACGCCCTTGATGGGTGGGGTGGAATCGGCCCTGACCGTCATGGAGGAACTCGACCGCGTGCTGACAAAGATCATCAAAGACTGTGAAGAAGAACACTAACCCCCCCGCCGTGGACGAAACGCTGGACCTGATCGGCCGCCTCGGGGAGACGGTGCGGAAGTTTTCCGCCCGCGAAGAGCAGTTGACCCGCGCCTACCGGCTCAGCCTTTCCACCACCAAGGAAGAGCACGAGGAGACGCTGCGGGAACTCGAAGAACAACGCGCTTCCACCTTGTCCGAGACCGAAGCGCTCTACGAATCCCGGCGGGAACAGACCGAAGCCAAATACCAGAACCGCGCCAGGCGGATCAACCGGGCGCACAAAGCCGCGAAGCAGTTTCTCCTGACCGAAATCCGGAAACAGGAAGGAGGACGGAAGTACCACCTGCAAAAAGAAGTCATCACGTCCAGCCGTCAGCAGGAAGCGGAGTTGGCGGCCTTGACCGAGGCCCTCCAGACTCACCGGGCCGCCCTGGCCGGTCACGCGAAGACCCTCCGCGCGCTGGAAACCCACACGCGCCGTGCCTTCGGCGGCTACCCCGTTTATCGCCGGAAAATGGCGCAGGCGCGGAAGGATCCCGCCCTGGAACCTGACCTTACCGCCAGCGAACCGGAACTGGTGAAGCAACTGGAAAGTCTGATCGCTCAGGCCCAGCACGAGCTGTCCTTTTTCCGGCAACGCTTTCTTCCGTCTTTCTTCAAGTTCCTGCCCTTTTCTCTGCTGTTCATCCTCCTGGTGTTGGGCCACGGCGCGGTGATTCCACTGGCGGCGAACTTTGACTTTCCCGCGCCTTCCTACACCACGCTCGGCATTTCGCTGGGCGCCAGTGTCGCGGCGTTGTTCCTGATCTACCTGACCGGCCGGGCCCGGAGCAACGCACCCGCCACGTCCCTGGCCCGGCTGGTGGCCACGGCCCGGCGCCTGCACGATGCCTGCGCCACGGAGTTCGAAACCCGCTACCAGCAACGTTCCGAAGCCCTCGTAAGCGGCCACGAAAGCTACGTCAGCCAGCTGGACAAAGAATGGAAACAATCCGCCAGCGAAGTCGCCAAGCTGCGGGAATCCAGCCCCAAGGAGATCGACGGCCGCCTGCAACGCGCCCTGGCCACCAACGAACGGCAGCACCACGAAGCCGCCGCGAAAATCGATCCGGAGAAGTCCTCCAGCCTGGCGGAATTGAAAGCCCAGGGAGAAGACCAACTGAACCAGGCCCAAGCGGCGCGCGACGAAAAGGTGGCTCAGCTGACTTCCGACTACGAAACGAACTGGGCTAAGCTGGAAGAGGACTGGCGCCAGGAGATCACTCCTCTCTACACAGCCGTGGCCGAAGCCAACGAACAGGCCGCTGCCTGCTGCCCCGCCTGGATTCCGGAAAACTGGAAAGACTGGAGTCCGCCCCGGGACTTCGCCGCGGCGGCGCGGTTTGCTACCTTTCACATCAGCGTGCCGGAGCTGGCGAACGGTTGTCCGAAAGACGAGCGCCTGGCCTTGCCCGGACCGGCGGACCTAGAGTTGCCCCTGTCCCTCACTCTGCCCAAACAAGGTTCGCTGCTGCTGGAGACGGGTGAAAAGGGCCGGGCGGATGCCGTGAGCACGCTGAACAACGTCATTCTCCGCATCCTGAGCCTGGCGCCTCCCGGACGGGTCAGCTTCACCATTCTCGATCCCGTGGGCCTGGGCGAGAACTTCGCCGGGGTCATGCACCTGGCGGACTTCGAGGAATCGCTGATCCACAGCCGCATCTGGACCCAGACCGGTCAAATGGAACAGCGCCTGGGCGAGCTGAACGAGCACATGGAAAAGGTCATCCAGATGTACCTCCGCAATGAGTACGCCACCATCGCGGAGTACAACGAGAAAGCTGGGACTATCGCCGAGAAGTACCAGTTCCTCGTCGTCGCGGACTTTCCAAACAGCTTCAGCGAAGTCGCCGCGAAACACCTTCTCAGCATCGCCACCAGCGGCGCCCGCTGCGGGGTCTATACCCTGCTGCACTGGGACCGGCGGCAGAAATCGCCCTACGACAATGTTGGCAACGAACTGAAGGCCAACAGCGTCTGGATGAAAGCCGGGCAGGAAAGCGCCCTGCTCGCGGGCGAGCCACGCCAAGGCGCCAAGATCACCTTGGACGCTCCGCCGGACCCGGCCCTGAGCACCGAGCTGATACAGAAGATCGGCAAGGCCAGCATCGATTCCAGCCGGGTGGAGGTGCCCTTCTCCCACGTCATCCCCCAAAACGAAGCCTACTGGACCGAGGACACGACGAAGGAACTCAACGTTCCCATCGGCCGCACCGGCGCCACCAAGCTACAGTACCTGTCCATCGGCAAGGGCACCTGCCAGCACGCGTTGATCGCGGGGAAAACCGGTTCCGGTAAGTCCACGCTCTTTCACGTCATCATCACGAATCTGGCCCTCTGGTGCAGCCCGGATCAGGTGGATTTCTACCTCATCGACTTCAAGAAAGGGGTCGAGTTCAAGTGTTATGCCACGCACCACCTACCCCACGCGAAGGTGGTGGCCATCGAGTCGGACCGCGAATTCGCCCTGTCCGTCCTCCAGCGCGTGGATGAGGAACTGAAACGCCGTGGAGACATCTTCCGGAAACTCGGGGTTCAGGACATCGCGGGCTACAAGAAAGCCGGCGGCACGGAGCCCATGCCCCGCTCGCTCCTAATGATTGACGAGTTCCAGGAATACTTCGTGGAAGACGACCGCATTTCCCAAAACGCCGCCGTGCTGCTGGACCGCATCGTGCGCCAGGGCCGCGCCTTTGGCATCCACGTCCTGCTGGGTTCCCAGACTTTAGGCGGAGCCTATACGCTAGCCCGGACCACTTTCGGCCAGATGGTCATCCGCATCGCCCTTCAATGCAACGAAGCGGACGCCTATCTCATCATGGACGACAACAACCCCGCCCCGCGCCTACTGACCCGTCCGGGCGAGGGCATCTATAACGATGCCGCCGGGGCGCTGGAAGGAAACAGTCCCTTCCAGGTCGTGTGGCTGGGAGATGACGAACGCGACGAATACCTGACCAAAGCTCGCAGCCTGGCGGACGCCACGGGCCGGAACTATCCCGGCCCCATCGTCTTCGAAGGCAATGCGCCGGCGGAGATCCGCGAAAACCACGTCATGCGCCAGGCCCTGACGGCCAGGCCCGCGGAAATGCCGGGCGCGGCGCACCTCTGGCTGGGCGCGCCCAACTCCATCAAGGGCCCGACGGAAGCCGTGTTCCACCGCCAGAGCGGGAACAACCTGCTCATCGTGGGCCAGCGCGAGGAAGCCGCGCTGGCCATCTTCGCCGCCGGACTGGTGGGACTCTCCGCGCAGTACCCGCGAGACGGCGTGAAGTTCATGGTCCTGGACGGCAACGCGCCGGACTCTCCCTATCGCGATTTCCTGGACCGCGCCATCGCGGCCGTTCCCCAGACCATCGAACTCTACCGGGGCAACAATGCGGCGGACGCCATCGTGGAACTCGCCGCTGAAATGAAGCAACGCGCTGGCGACGACTCGGGTGCTTCCAGCCAAGTCCCTGCCCGGTTCCTGTTTGTCTTTGGCCTACAGCGTTTCAAGAAACTGAAGTTCGAAGAAGACTTCGGCTTTTCCATGGACGACACCGAATCTTCCGCCGACCCCGGCGCGGCGCTCAACGACTTGATCACCGAGGGCCCCTCCCACGGCTATCACCTGGTGCTGGCGCTGGACACCTACAACAACCTGAACCGTTTCCTCAGCCGGAAAGCCCTGTCCGAGTTCGAAATGCGGGTGCTTTTCCAGATGAGCGCCAACGATTCCGCCAGCCTCATCGACAGCCCCAAGGCCAGCGACCTCGGCCTAAACCGCGCCCTGTTCTACAACGAGCAGGAAGGCTACCTGGAAACCTTCCGGCCCTATGCCCTGCCGGGTCACGACTGGCTGGAGGAAGCCGGGCAAAGCCTGACGGAATTGCACGGGACGGAAGCGCCTGTGGCGACGTAGGAGCGAACAAGGTCTCGAAAGGTCTCGAATCGCCAATCAAGGTTCGCGGCTGAAGGTGGGACGCGATCTCCGAGCGCGTTCACGAAGCGCCCCAACGGCCACTCAACCAGAGCGATAGTTCAACGCCGCCTCCTGCACTCTCAGTATTCCTCTCTCTTTATAACAGCGCTTCCTCCGTCCTTGAGGGTTATCCCGGTCCGCGAGTTTCCTGCCAGTCCGGCTCGGACCCCGGAGGTCGAGGACCACCTTGGCCCTCAGGAGTACGAGCGCCAAGCGGACAATCGGTAAGGCCAGTTGCAACGGACCGCTCGGAACCGTATAGTCCTCTTCGCGAAATGAGTCGGAGACGATCGCTGGTCGCCTCCTTCCTTCGGGGAGGAGCGGGGCTAGAGGAAAGTCCGGACACCATAAGGCAGCATGCCCTGTGAAAACGGGGGACGCGGGCCGTGAAAACGCCCGTGGACGGACAGTGTCGCAGAAAATAAACCGCCCTCTCCAGGCTTCGGCCCGGGGAACGGTAAGGGTGAAATGGCGAGGTAAGAGCTCACCGCTCCAAGGGCAACCAAGGAGGCAGGAAAAACCCCGTGCGGTGCAAGACAGAACAGGGCAAACGGGCCGCCTGCCCGGCCCCGCTCCGGCGGGATAAGCCCGGGTAATAGTCGCACCCCGCCGTTAGGTGGGGAGTTCCCGCTTCGGCGGGGGCTAGATAAATGATCGTCCCGCTAGCCTCCGGGCCGGTGGAACAAAATTCGGCTTACGAGATTCGTTTCGCAATTTTCCCAAACACGGAGGAAATGGCCGGGGACCGCTGGAAATTCTGGCGGTCCCCGGTAGCCGTTTTGAGGAGAAGCGTTTCCTGGGGCGCCCGCGAAAGCCCCTGACGCCGCAACCAAGAAGACAACGGCCACGCCCCGGGTCACGGGTCGCTTCATTTTGTAACCATCCCTTTTACCCGCGCGTCTTCTCCCGTTGAAGTGACGAATTGAAGATGAAAGACGGAACCCGTTCGCGTCCCTGGCTTGAAGGGAAGAACGGAAATCAGCTACACCATTTCCGTGACGGATGACCCGGATGAAGAACTGGTCAGACAGACTCTGGCGGGAAGCGAGGCGGCCTACAGCCTGCTCGTGGGGCGCTACCGTACGCGGGCTTTTGCCACGGCGGCGCGCTTTGCCCGGGACCGGCACGAGTTGGATGACCTGGCGCAGGACATTTTCCTCCGCGTGTGGAAAGGTCTGGCGGGCTACCGGGGGGACGCCCCTATTGAGCACTGGATCATGAAGATCGCGGTGCGCACTTGTTATGATTTTCTCCGCAAAAACCGAAAAAGACGCGAACACGAAGTGCTGGTGGACGAAACCCCACCAGACGGCGGCCACACGGCGGCCAGCCCTCCCAAAACAGACGCTACCCGCAGGCGGAGAGACGCTTGGGACACCGTCCGCCAACTCCTTGAACAATTGAAGCCGGAAGACCGGCTGGTGATAACCTTGTTAGACCTGGAAGAAAAAAGCGTGAAAGAAGTGGCTGGCCTGACCGGTCTCAGCGAATCCAACGTTAAAGTGCGGGCCCACCGGGCGCGCAAAAAGATGCGGCAAATCTACGAAACCAGATTCCAACTCAAACCATGAACTCACCTCACCAACCTGACTTTGAGTCCCTAGTACGGCTGGCGGCAGAGCACACCCCGGACACCTCCCGCGCGGAACTCGGTTTCGAAACCCGCCTCATGGCCCGCCTGCGTGAGACGAGTGCGGCGGGAAGGGAGAACGTCCTCTCCTTCTGGGATGAGCTGCAACGCTGGGCCTGGGGCGGCGCGGCGAGCCTCGCGCCCGTGGCCATCGTTCTCGGTGCCTGGTTGTGGTTTTCCTCCGGCACATCCCTGAGTCCGTTTTCCTACGACGCCGTGAGCCAACTGACCGAGTATTTCTCCATTGGTTCGTTTTAAGATCATCCAAACCTTCCTTTAGAAACTCGCATGGGTCTGAAACGAAAGTTCTCCATCGGCTGCGGCCTGTCCGCCCTGCTGGGCGTGGGGTTTGTGCTCGGCTTCCTCCTTTGCCTGATAATGGTCGCCAATTTTGCCCGGAAAGCGGAAAACTGGCATACCGAAGCTTCCCAGCGCTTCATTACAAATCACTTGTCCGGTTTCCTGGACCTTTCCGAAGAGCAACGCGAACAGTTGCAACCCATCGTGGCGGAAGGCTTGGAAAAACGTTGGCGGATGCGCCAGGAATACCGGGAGAGAACCGACCGCCTCTTTGTCGAAGAATACATCCCGCGCATCAATCAGTTCTTGGACGAAGCGCAACGGGAACGGTTGCAAGAACGGTTGCAACAATGGCGAAAGCAAAGTGGACTGAACCTCGAAACGGGTGAGTCCAACGTCCCTGGGAAACCGGCCAACATATTAGACAGCGAGCCTTCGTCGTAGCGGTGCCTTTCGGTCTTGACCGGCCCTGCTGTGCTGCCCGATCCTTTCTTCTGCCCCGAGGGAAAAGAAGAAACCCGGCGCTCGCTTCAGCCGCGGGCACACCGGGTTTCTAGGAGGGTTGATCAATTGATTGAAGGATTGCCCCAAGGCTTAGCGCCCTGGACCGGCAATCAGTTCCTGCACGACGACTTTCCTCACGATCCGCGTGTCGTCGTCCGTGGTGTCATAGTAAACCGTGACGGGTGTGCCGGGTGACAGGGTCTGGATTTCGACCACTTCCTCATCCGGCGTCACAAAGACGGTGTCGTCTTTCAGGCGATAGGTAATGACGTCAGGGCTGTCCACGGTATGGACCAGGATTTCCTTGCCGGGTTCCAGCCGGGTGACGACAGCATCCTTCGTCGTCGTGGTCACGACCTTTGTGGCTTTCAGGCCGGTGGGCGTGCTCTGAATCTTCACGCTTTCAACCTCTTCGGTGGTGATTCTCGCGGGAGTTGCTTCCACCACGGCATCGGCATCCACTACGGCTGGCGTGCCGGGAACGACGACGCGGCGGGCGAACAACTCGCCATCTTCTTCCACATAATCGACTTTCACTACCGTGCCAGGCACCACGGAACTCATTTTCACTGGTTCGCCTTGGTCGTTCACGTAGGTGATCTCTTGGTGAATCCGATAGCTCACCGGTTTGACGTCCGCGCTGGTCTTCACGACGATGGCAGAATCGGGATCAAACTCCGTGACCGTGCCATCGGAGTAGGTCGTGGTCTCGACCGTGGTGGTTTTGGTGACGGTCGTCTGCGCTTGAACCACGCCGGCAATGCCGATGGTGGCTGAAGCGAAAATTGCAATAAGGGTGGTTGTTTTCATGGGTATGAGGGGACGGGGTTCATAAACAGGTTACGAACCACGGCTCCCCTCCAGAACCCTCACAAAAACGACCACCCCCCATAACCAGCTCGTTACAAGCCAGTTATCCTACAACAACCAACTGCTAAAACACCGGTTTAGTGGAACTTGGCTCCAGATCTCAAGGATCTTTCAGCTTCTTGGCCGGTGCCTTGGCAATGGGTTTCACCATTTCGACCGGCACCTCGTTTTCCTGATCGGGACCCGGCGTGGAACGGCCCCGGTCGATATAGGTGCGCAGCAGGCCTTCCAGATTCGCGACGATGTCAGGATGCTCCGCCTGGAGATTGTTCGTCTCGCCCGGATCATCCGCCATATTGTAGAGCTGATACTTCGGCAAGCCGGAGAGATCTTCCCTACCTGGCCGGGGGGAACTCCAGCCGCCGGAGCCGGGGCAAAGGTTCAGCTTCCAATCGCCTTGGCGAATGGCAAAGGCGCCATTGATGGATTGGTGGACCAGGGCTTCGCGGATCGGTTCCTTATCCGTTCCCAACATGGCGGACAGGATGGACACGCTATCCACCCCGGCGTTCTCCGGAAGCGGCACGCCCACGATGTCCGCCGCCGTGGCCATCAGGTCCACCTGACTGACCAGCTGTGCCGAGCGGGTTCCCGGTGCTACGTGACCCGGCCAGCGCACCAAGAAAGGCACGCGGTGTCCGCCGTCAAATATGTCCGCCTTGTGTCCGCGGTAAATATAGCTAGGCTCGTGACCGGCGGCCTGAAGCTCGTTTATTTTCGCCGCCGGGGAGCAGCCATTGTCCGTGGTGAAGACGATCAGCGTGTCATTGGTCAACTCGTTCTTGTCCAGTGCTTCCAGCACCTGGCGCACGGTTTCGTCCACCTGCAGCACGAAATCCGCATAGATGTTGATCCCACTTTTTCCCACCCATTCCTCCGTCGGCACGATGGGGGTATGGGGTGCGTTCAGCGGGAAATAGAGAAAGAAGGGCTTCCCAGCTTTCGCGTCAGCCGCGCGCTCGCCAATGTAGTCCAACACCACGTCCGTCAGGCGGGGCAGGACGTCCACGGCTTCGAAGTCTTCCGCCGCCGGGCCGGGCCTGTGGAAGGCTTTCTCCACCGTGGCGGGTTGCGTGGCGTGATCGTTCTCAATGTAGACATAAGGAAACATGTCCAGCGAGGCGCTGATGCCGAAGTAGTAGTCGAACCCCCGGGCGGTCGGTCCATTGGCGATGGGTTTTTCATAATCGACATTCCAGGCGTCCGGAAAATCAGCAATCTTACCAAAGTTCCCCTGGTCGTCCGCGTAGCCGCCGCCCTTCAACGGCCAGTCCATCCCCAGGTGCCACTTGCCCACGCAGGCAGTGTGATAGCCCTTCTGCTTCAAGAGCCCGGCAATAGTCAAAGTGTCAGGCGTGATGAGGGGCCGGGAAAACCCACCGAGCACGCCTCTCTGCAGGCGGCTGCGCCAGTGGTAACGGCCCGTCAGCAGGCTGTAACGCGTCGGCGTGCAGACGGAGGAAGAGGTGTGCCCATCGGTAAAGGCCATCCCTTCCTTCGCCAGGCGGTCGACGTGCGGCGTGGGAATTTTCGATTCCGGATTCAGCGCGCTCACATCGCCAAAGCCCTGGTCGTCCGCCAGGATGATGATGATGTTTGGCGTTTCAGCGGCCTGGGCAGGCAGGTTGGCCAGAGCCAGGACGCACAGGGGCAGCAATAGCAAAAAACGAAGCGGGTGTTTCATAGGCAATTCTGGGGGGGAAACCCTATTCTGAAAGGTTTTCCCCCAGCGTCCACCCGCAAATTGCCGCAATGACGCCAGCTCTTCCCGACACTTCTTTTCTAAGCCGATCTCTAGATACCAATACTCAAAGGGGTGTTTACTTCTCACAAAAGGCACTCACTCCTCGCAAGGAGGGCCGAAGGCTCGCCGCATACCAGCCTGGGGCGCGAGCCCCAGGAACCTTATTCGATTAAAGAACAAGGGCTGAAAGCCCGACGCATCTTTTGCGACTACGCAATCCCTGAGGATGCGCCGGGCTTTCAGCCCTCGTTAAATTTACCGATACTATTCCTAGGCCTTGCGGCCTAGGCTGGTATGCGTTGGGCCTTTGGCCCAAGTGGGTTTAGGCGTCCCGCACCACCTTAGAATCGCTCATTACCCAAATTCGCTGGGACTTTGGGAAGGGATGGCAGAATCACGCTTCCAATCCTGGACACGTACTTGCCTCAAACAAACTTCCCGGGATTCAAAATTCCCTTCGGATCCAGCATGGCCTTCAGGCCGGAATGCACCTCGCGGGAAACGTCTGAGGTCGCGGCGGAGAACCAGCGCTTCTTCGCCAGGCCGATGCCGTGTTCGCCGGTGATGACGCCTTTCCAGTCCAGCACTTGGTGGAACAGCCTGTCCAGGGCGGCGTCCACTTTGTCCTTCTCTTCCACCAGGACGCGTTCCTCCACCATGATGTTTACGTGGATGTTTCCGTCTCCGGCATGGCCGAAGGACGCGACGGCATAGCCGGTTTCTTCCTGGAGTTGCTGGCCGAAGTGCACCAGGTCCATGAGGCGGCTCCGGGGCACCACTATGTCTTCGTTCAGCTTCTTCAAACCGGTGTCCCGCAGACTGTAGGAAAAACTGCGGCGGATTTCCCAAAGCTGCTCGCACTGGTCCTGACCAAAGGCCACGTCGATAGATAAGGGCTGGAGGCTTTCCAGAAGGCCGCGCAGGCTTTCCACCTCCGATTTCACGGAAGATTCCTGCCCGTCCAGATCGACGAGTAGGTGCGCATCGCCGTCCGGGATGAAATCGTTGCCGGGATAATTCCGGGCCGCTTCCAGGGTGAACTTGTCCGCGATTTCCAGGGCGGACGGCAGGTAGCCTTCGGCAAAGATGCGCTGCACGGCGGTGGCGGCTTCGCGAAATTCCCGAAAGCCCACGGAAAACGTGGCCCGCGCCGGAGGATGCGGAATGATGCGGACGGTAATTTCCGTGACCACGCCGAGCAGCCCTTCGGAGCCGACGAACATTCCGATGAGGTCAAAGCCGGTCTTGTTCTTGTGGCAACGGCCCCCGGTGCGCAGCACGCGCCCATCCGCCAGCACCACTTCCAAGCCCAGCACGTAGTGACGGGTCACGCCGTATTTCAAGCAGCGGGGACCACCCGCGTTCGTTGCCACAGTGCCACCCACGGTGCACTCTTTCAGGCTGGAAGGGTCCGGCGGGTAGAACCAGCCCTGGTCGCGCACCGCTTTCTGCAGATCGCCCAAAATCACGCCGGGCTGAACAACGGCCACGCCGTCGGTGGGATTGATCTCCAGGATCTCGTCCATGCGCCGCACGGACAGGACGATGCCGCCTTTCCACGGCACGGCGCCGCCCACATAGCCCACTCCCCCGCCCCGCGTGGTGACGGGGATTTCGTGCTCGTTGGCGAACTTCATCACCGCTTGGACATCAGCGGTGCTTTCGGCAAAAACGACGATGTCCGGCAGGTGATGGGCGTACCACTTATCGATGCTGTGCTGCTCCATCACGTCCCGGGCGCGGGAGACTTTCTTGGCGTCTCCCCCGAGAAGTTCGATCAGCGTGGCTTCGAGCGTTTCCGGATTCATGGCATCATGGATGGTCCCGGAGCGGATGCCCGGCCAGGACTTCATTCACGAGGCTACCTTTCAGGCCAAATAACGCAGAATTCTACCGCCAAATACCACCAGTCCCACCGCCCCGGCGGCGAAGGCGGCGCAGAGCACAGCCCCAGCGGCCATGTCCTTGGCCTGTCCGACCAGCGGATGCTGCTCCGGGTGCAGGGCATCGGCCAGCTTTTCGAGCGCGGTATTGAAACACTCCGCCGCCATCACTAGACCGATGGCGAGGAGAACGGCTGCCCACTCCCCATTCGTGAGTTTGAAAAGCGCTCCCAGGATCACCGCCATCCCGGCGGCCACCAGGTGCAGCCGCATGTTTTGCTGGGTGCGAACAACCAGGAACAGGCCGCTGAACGCGTAGCGGAAGGAGCGGAAGAGGCGCGCGATCATTGAGCAATCTGACCGCGAAGCGGTCTTCTCTTCAAGCGGCACCTTACCGAAAAGTCTTCCCCCTACACCTGAATGAGTCTAGTTCAGGAGCAAACCCTCCCATGAGAAGCAAATCCCCCCTTTCCACGATGGCAGTCGGCCTGACGGCCCTGACTAGCATCTTTCTCACCTTTTCGCAGGCGTTCGCCGCTGACGCGGACTGGGAACAGCAAGCCGCTCAGGACGCCGCGAAAGACCGGCGTACGCTCATCTTTGACGGTGTCTCGCCCAACAAACTGGCCTGTGACACCACGCTCCGCCAGATGCCGGACGGCTCCTGGGTCATGGTCATGCTGGGCGGCGGCGACGCCGAGCCCCGCCCGGAAAACGGCGTCTTCATTTCCCGCAGCCAGGACCAGGGAAAGACGTGGCCGGAAATGGAACCCATCGATCTCGGCTTCAAGCGCGAGGGAAATACCATCGCCATGGTACCGAGCGAGCTGACGGTGCTGGAAGACCGCTGCATTCTGTTTGTCTCCACTCACGACGGTAGTTTCGGCGGATGGAAAGCCTGGATGGTGACGAGCGAAGACCAGTGCCAGACTTGGGGCCAACCTCAACCGGTCCCCGGACGGCTCCACGACCGGACTTTTGTGAGGAACTGCATCACCACCCACGACGGCCGGCTCATGCTTCCCTTCCAGCACTACCTGGGACCAGAACCCGGAACCGAAAAACCTAAGGAACGGGTGCATGCTTACAATGTCAGGAACCCCAGGAACGGCGTGCTCATCAGCGAAGACGGTGGAAGAACCTGGGCGGAGCACGGCGACATTCGCCTGACGGAAGACGACAGCTACCACGGTTGGGCGGAAAACAACATCGTGGAACTGGCCGATGGCCGCATCGCCATGATCATCCGAGGCGACCGGCTGGGCGGCGTGTTGTGGTACGCGGAAAGTTCCGACGGCGGAAAGACCTGGCCGGAATTCGCCGTAAAGACCGACATCCCGAACCCCGGCTCCAAGGCCACCCTGTATGGCCTGGGCGGAGACGTGGTCGCCATTCTTCACAACCCGAACCCGAAGCACCGCAGCCCTCTCTCCCTTTGGGTGAGCTATGATGGCATGAAGACCTGGCCCTACCAGCGTGTCCTCGTGCCGGAGTCCGCGGACGGACCAAAAGGACGGCTGAACTATCCCGACGGCTTTGTCAGCCCGGACAAAGCGTGGCTACACTTCGCCTTCGATAACAACCGGCACCAGGCGGAGTACTACGGCGCCAAGCTGCCGCCTATTCCTTTGCCCTGAGTGAGGCACTCGAAGGTCCCGCATGCTTCCGTTTCGTCCAGGCGCGAAGTTTGAAGAAAGGTGGAACGTGATCTCCGGGCGCGTTCAGATGGGCCAACGAGGCAACTCAAATAGAAGGATAGGGAAACCCAGTCTTCGAAAACAAGGCGTTGCGGTAACTGTAGAGAACCCACCGATTGGCTTTCGTGGACTCGGTTCCCGAGTTCCTCGCCCGGAGGTCGAGGACCACCTTATTCCCGGCAGCCTCTAGGAGAGGAAAAACTTTGTCTATTAAACGAGATCCTTTTCCGGATTCACGTCCGCTTCGTAGTCCACGCCTTCGATCCCGAAGCCGAAGAGACGGAGGAACTCGCTCTGGTAACCTGCGAAATCGGAAATCTCATCCAGGTTCTCCGTGCTGACTTGGTCCCACAGGGCGAAAGTTTCGCTCTGGACGTCGGGTTTCATTTCCAGGTCATCGATCCGGATGCGGCCCGCTTCGTCAAAGGTGGGCTCACCCTTTCCGTAGAGATGATCCGCGAAGAGGCGGTAGATTTGTTCGGTGCAGCCCTCGTGAGTGCCCATTGCCTTCATGATCTTAAAGAGCAGGGAAATGTAGAGCGGCACCACGGGGATGGCGGAACTGGCCTGCGTGACCACGGCCTTGTTTACGGAAACAAAAGCGGAACCGGTCCCGAAGCGTTCGTTCAGGCGGGCGCAGGACTCTTCCACATGCATCTTGGCCCGGCCAATGGTGCCATTCTTATAGATGGGCCAGGTCAGCTCGGGTCCGATGTAGGAATAGGCGACCGTCTTCACGCCGTCCGCGAGCACTCCGGCCTCGGCCAAGGCATCCATCCACAGTTCCCAGTCTTCTCCCCCCATGACCTTTACTGTGCCGACAATGTCTTCCTCCGTGGCAGGCTCGATGGTGATGGGGTGAACTTCCTTCTTGTCCGTGTTCAGGTTTTTGGACGTATAGCTTTCGCCAATGGGCTTAAGGCAGGACTTGTAAACCTCGCCTGTCTTCGGGTCTTGGCGGCGCGGTGAAGCCAGGCTGTAAACGACGAGATCTATCTTCCCGAGGTCTTCCTTGATGATGTTGATGACCTGGTCCTTCAGCTCATCGGAAAAGGCATCCCCATTTACGCTCTTGGCATAGAGACCGGCTTTTTTCGCTTCCTCGTGGAAAGCTGCGGAGTTGTACCAGCCAGCGCTGCCGGGTTTGTTCTCGGAACCAGGCTTTTCGAAGAACACGCCCAGAGTCGCGGCCCCGGAAGCAAAAGCCGGCACGATCCGGGAAGAAAGGCCGTAACCCGTGGAGGCCCCAATCACGAGCACGTTCTTCGGCGCACCATCGCCCTCCACCTTGGGCTGGCTTTTTACATATTCGATCTGCTCGCGGATGTTCGCGGCACACCCTTCGGGATGGGAGGTGATGCAAATAAATCCTCGGACTTTAGGCTGAATGATCATGGTCTCTGGGGAATCTGGTGTCTTCGGGAGGCTATTCCTTACGCTAAGTGCTCTTTAAGGCAATAGAAGAAGGTTCGCTCCGGTGGACTCGAAGGGATTCAGGGATCGATTTCGAGTCGTGGAGGTTTCCCCCAGACAATGAGACTGTCAGACAATCAGACAATGAAAATTTTGAATTGGGGACCGTATACACGGAATGGTTCGTCTCTCGCCTGATTCCAAAGATCTTCAGATTATCTGTCAATTGGTTAGAATTAGCCTGAAAATACCCGAGTGAGTTCACCGGAACCGGAAAAAGGGAAAAAGAAACGAATCGTCCGCCACACCGGCCTTGAGATCTATCGGCGGGCGTTTACCGCGGCGATGGAGATTTTCAGGCTGAGCAAGTCGTTCCCCACCCACGAAAGATTCTCTCTGACGGACCAGATCAGGCGCTCCTCTCGAGCCGTTTCGGCGAACATCGCCGAAGCCTGGCGCAAACGGCGCTATCCCGCGTCATTCATCAACCGTCTAAACGACAGCGAAGGCGAGGCCGCTGAAACCCAATCCTGGCTTCAATTCGCGGTCGAATGCGAATACCTCTCCGCCGAGGATACCCGCTCCCTTTACTCTGAAGTATGACGAACTGATCGCCATGCTCTTGACCATGCAAAACCGCCCGGAGAAATGGACCCTCACTCCCCTCAAGTGAAACGTTCTCGAGGGGAGACTTTCATTGTCTGATTGTCTGACAGTCTCCTTGTCTGGAGGGTGACCCACCCTTCGACCTAATACCGGTAGTGATCCGGCTTATACGGCCCTTCCACCGGCACGCCGATGTAGTCTGCCTGGTCCTGGCTGAGGGTAGTCAATTTCGCGCCAATTTTCTGGAGGTGCAGGCGGGCCACTTCTTCGTCGAGGTGCTTCGGCAGGACGTAGACGCCCACGGCGTAGTCGTCTTTGTTCTTCCAAAGGTCCAACTGAGCCAGCGTCTGGTTGGCGAAGCTGTTGGACATCACGAAGCTGGGGTGACCGGTGGCGCAGCCCAGGTTTACGAGACGGCCTTCGGCCAGCATAAAGATCTGGTTGCCCGCCGGGAAGGTGTAGCGATCCACCTGCGGTTTGATGTTGTCTTTTTTGATGCCCGGGATGGCTTCCAGCTTGTCCACCTGGATCTCGTTGTCGAAGTGCCCAATGTTACAAACAATGGCCTGGTCCTTCATCTTCTCCATATGCTCGGCCTTGATGATGTCCTTATTGCCGGTGGTGGTCACATAGATGCTGGCTTCGCCGAGCGTCGCTTCCACGGTCGTGACCTTGTAGCCTTCCATGGCCGCCTGAAGGGCGCAGATGGGATCGATTTCGGTCACCACGACCTGTGCGCCAGCGCCTTTGAGGGCTTGGGCACAGCCTTTACCCACGTCGCCATAGCCGCAGACCACGGCCACTTTTCCGGAGATCATCACGTCGGTGGCGCGCTTGATGCCATCCAGGAGGGACTCGCGGCAGCCATACAGGTTGTCGAACTTGGACTTGGTGACGGAGTCGTTCACGTTGATGGCCGGGACGAGCAGCTTGCCCTTCTTGGCCATCTGGTAGAGACGATGCACGCCGGTGGTGGTCTCTTCGGAAACGCCCTTCCATTCCTTCACGTAGTTGTTCCACTTCAGCGGGTCTTCGCCGTGGACGCGCTTGAGCAGGTTCTTGATGATCTGCTCTTCCTTGCTGCCGCTTTCGCTGTTCACCCAGGAGTCATCGCCGTTTTCCAGCTCGTAACCTTTGTGAATCAGGAGGGTAGCGTCGCCACCGTCGTCCACAATGAGCTGAGGGCCGGAGCCGTCGGGCCATGTCAGCGCGGAGAGCGTGCAGTCCCAGTACTCCTCCAGCGTTTCGCCCTTCCAGGCGAAGACCGGGGTTCCACTGGCGGCGATGGCCGCGGCGGCGTGGTCCTGGGTGGAGAAGATGTTGCAGGAGCACCAGCGGACGTCCGCGCCGAGCGCTTTCAGCGTCTCGATCAGCACCGCCGTCTGGATGGTCATGTGCAGGGAGCCCATGATGCGCACGCCGTCGAGCGGCTTCTCCGCGGCATACTTTTCACGCACGGCCATCAAGCCGGGCATTTCGTGTTCGGCAATCTCGATTTCCTTCCGGCCGAATTCGGCCAGGCTGATGTCCGCGACCTTGTAGTCCTGGGCGGTGGTGGTGTCTGCTGCTGCGCTCATGGTAAGTATGTCAGGGTGCTGTTTAAATGGTCCAGGCCGGTTAATTTTACGCTCCGGCGGCGCTCTTCAGGGCTTCCACCTTGTCCTTCTTCTCCCAGGTCAGGGCGTCGGTATTGTCCTCGCGGCCGAAGTGGCCGTAGTTGGTGGTGTGCTTGAAAATGGGTCGCAGCAGGTTGAGCTGCTTGATGATTTCCGCCGGTTTGAAGGAGAAGACTTCTTTCACGGCGGCCACGATCTTCGCTTCGTCCACTTCGTTGGTGCCGAAGGTATCCACATGAACGCTGACCGGGTATGGGTGCCCGATGGCGTAAGCCACCTGAAGCTCGCAACGGTGGGCCAGGCCGGCGGCCACGATGTTCTTGGCCACATAGCGGCACATGTAAGCCGCTGAGCGGTCCACCTTGCTGGGATCTTTCCCGGAGAAGGCGCCCCCGCCGTGACGGCCCATGCCGCCGTAGGTATCGACAATGATCTTCCGGCCCGTCAGGCCGCAGTCCCCTTCCGGGCCGCCAATGATGAACAGGCCAGTGGGGTTGATGAGATATTCGGTTTCCTCAGTCAGAAGCTCGCCCGGCAGCTCGGCCTGGATGAGGTCTTTCTTCAGGATCTCGCGGATCTCCGGAGTCGTGATTTCCGCGCTGTGCTGGGTGGAAACCACCACGGCGGTGATGCGCTTCGGCTTGTGATCCGCGTCATACTCCAGGGAAACCTGGGTTTTGGAGTCGGGACGCAGCCAGGTGTGCTTTCCGCTCTTGCGCAGTTCCGTCAAGGCGCGGCCCAGCTTGTGGGAGTAATAAACCGGCGCGGGCATGAGGCCCTCCGTTTCGTTCACGGCATAGCCGAACATGATGCCCTGGTCGCCAGCGCCCTGCTCGTCCGTGGTCTTGTCCGCGGCGGCGCCTTCGTCCACCCCCTGGGCAATGTCGGGCGACTGCTGGCCCAAGCCGTTGAGGAAGAAGAAATTCGCGGCATTGAACTTGCAGTCGTCGTTCGTGTAACCGATTTCCGTGATGGCCGCCTTAACGACTTCGCGGTAGTCAAACTCGGAGGCGGTCGTGATTTCGCCACCCAGCACCACGAGGTTGTCCTTTACCATCGTTTCGCAAGCCACCCGGCTTTTCGGGTCCTTCTCGAAACAGGCGTCAACGATGCTGTCGCTGATGGTATCGCAAACTTTGTCGGGATGACCTTCGGTGACGGATTCGGAGGAAAAAATGTAGCTCGTGGGCATATTCAGGAGGTATTTACCTAATATTTACAAATCGTGATGCGTTGATAACCTATTTTCGAAAAGCATGCCGTCAATTTTAAAATCCCTCCGTCTCATCGCGGACCCGACCCGCATCCGCATCTTGGCCGTGCTACGCCAGGAGGACCTGACCGTGGCGGAACTGCAGGAAATTCTTTCGATGGGGCAGAGCCGCATTTCCTCCCAACTCGCCCAGCTCAAACAGGCCGGGCTGGTGGAGGACCGGCGCTCTGGGAAGAACATCATCTACACCTTCAAGACCCCGGAGGACAAGGTGGAAAGCCAGCTTCTGGAAACCGTGGACGAAGCGGCGAAAGAAATCCCGGAAGCCGCCAGTGACAGCGCCGCCCTGCGGCTGACCATCCAGAAGCGGAAAGACAAGGCGCGGCAGTACTTCGACCAATTGGCGGGTAAATTTGGCCGCAGCTACTGCCCCGGCCGCTCCTGGAAGGGCCTGGCGGAAACGCTCCTGAAGCTCATGCCGCCCACGGTCATCGCCGACCTGGGCGCGGGCGAAGGCACGCTCTCCCAACTTCTTGCCCAGCGGGCGAAGCGCGTCATCGCCGTGGATAACTCGGAAAAAATGGTGGAATACGGCTCCCAGGTGGCCAAGGAAAACGGCTACAAGAACCTGGAATACCGCCTGGGCGACATCGAAGACCCGCCGATCAAGGACGCCTCTGTCGATCTGGCCATCTTCAGCCAGGCGCTGCACCACGCCGAAAAACCCAGCCGGGCCCTGGAAAGCTCCTTCCGCATTCTCAAACCCGGCGGCCGGGTCGTCATCCTGGACCTCTTGAAGCACAACTTCGAAGACGCCCGCGAACTCTACGCGGACGTGTGGCTGGGCTTTTCCGAACTGGAACTGTCCGAAGCCCTCAAAAAGGCGGGTTTCAAGAACATCGACCTCGCCATCGTGGACCGGGAAAAAGAAACGCCCGGGTTCCAAACCCTGATGGCGCTGGCGGACAAACCGGCAGCATAAGATGCAAACTCGTGACGGGCTGGTACTTCCCACTTGGGGAATCCGTGCCATTTTGGGCCATGCCCCGTCGAAAAACCCACCGGCGCACATTCTGGAGATTCCCGTTTTTCGGGGCCCCCTTGGCTAGCCTATTACTGATTCTTTCGATCGCCAGGCTTCCCGCCGCGGATTGGGAAATGACGGGCGAAAGCGATGCGTTCGAGATCGGCGAACACATGCGCTACGTCCGGAAAGCTGTCCGGAAAACGGGCGACTACAGCTTTTTCGCGAGCCGGGAACTTTACCTGGTCTATTTCGACAGCCGGGACGTGCACCTCCGGATCATCGACCAGGGAGACGGCGAAGAACCCGCCCATCCGGGCCTTGCCGAGGCCATGCAGGCAAACTTCTGCGTCGTGGGCTGTAACGGCGGCTTCTTCCATCCCGATTTCGCGCCCGCTGGTCTAATGATCGTGGATAGAGGTCAGCGGATTAATCACTTCCAAAAAGCCAAGCTACTCAGCGGCGTGCTGCTCCAGGACAGTCAGGGAACCATGCGCCTCCTCCGCGCTTCAGAGTTTCCCCGCTACGATCAACCCGGAGTGTCCGCCCTCATTCAGAGCGGCCCCTTCCTTGTGGATCAAGGAAAGGCCGTGTCTAGCCTTTCCACCGGCCAATCCCGCCGCCGCACCTTCATGGCTTCGGATGGTGGGCACCACTGGATCATGGGAGCCACCTCTTCGCTCAGCCTGGCGGAACTGGGAGAACTCCTCGCGGACCCGGACATCGTCACCGAGTTCCACCTGCTGCGCGCCCTGAACTTGGACGGCGGCACCTCCACCGGCCTCTACTTCGACCGGGGCGCGGGCCGAAACGACTTTCTGATCTCCCCCGTGAAACGGGTGAGAAATTTCATCGGGCTGAAGCCCCGGTAATTGCGCGGGGCCAGAGTGGGAACTGTCGCCTCAGTTGGAGGCGGCCTCTTCCATGACGGGTGTGAGCACCACCTTGTGCACGTCCATCACCGACTTCGCGGCCTTGCTCAGCGGCTTGATGGAAAGAGTGTGCCGGCCTTCCCGGCTGAAAGAGACCGTGCCGATCTGCCGGGACTTCCAGTTTTGAAACCCACCGGTGTCCTCCACCTCAAACGTCAGGATTTCCTGCTCTTTCACGTCTTCCACCACCACGGCTACTTCGCTGCCTCCCTGGTCTTTCCCGCAGCCCTGAACCACTTCCACCTGGTACTTGCCCGGGTGCACCACGTCGAATTCCCATTCCGCCCAATCCTCCGGGTTCTTCCAGAACCCCAGACAGTTCTTCTCCTCGCGCGGCTCATAACGCATCATCTCGGAATACGTGGCGGCGCCACCAGCGGGTAGTTCGATATTACCGTCAATTCCCTGCGCGATCTTGTCCCCCTCGGGCGCGGGCACCAGCTCGATACCCGTCACATTGAACGAAGCATCATTCGCGTCGCCCCCCGCCAGGAGGGTGATGGGGTATTCTCCGCTTTCAGGGACATAGACTTTGCCCAGCAAAAAGTCTCGCTCCCGGCCATTCTCACCCGTCCGGGGAACGTAAGTCTTCAAGATGGAATCGTAGCCCAGGCGAAACTGAATGCCCATCTTGGGGCTCACCGACGAATAGTGGAGCCGGACTGCGTACATGCCCCAGCGGTCCGCCTTCAAACTCCAGCGCCAGGTGGAAAAGTGGTCTCCCTTTTCGTACTGCCCTTCTTCACTGGACAGTTTCATGCTGCCCCGGTCACGATCCAACTCGACGGACTCCGGGGCCGCCGAACAAAGGAGACTCGTCCCCGGAAACGCTAACGCAATGGCCGCCAAGCCGGAAAGGATCGAAAAGCTGGAAAAATCCCAGCGTGAACTACGGGAGTTTTGCATGACAGGAAACGTACCAGCCCTGTCCCCGCAAGCAAGCCCCAACTCTGACCTTGGCGGAGTGACGGAAAGAGAAACACACCAGCGCGCAGGCGACGCTTTTTTGATTGGAAGCGCCTGCGCGCATGCCTAGCTTAGCCTTCCGCGAAATTCGCTCGGCCCAACTTCTCCACCATGAATCTCCGACCACAAGTTTCTCCCACCGGCTCCCGGCCTTACTCGTTTCGAACCAGGGTCTCTCTGCTCGCCTGCCTGCGTGCGGTAGTGTTTCTGGCGGTTGCGATTGTCCCGCTCCGCTTTGCCAATGCCCAACAGAGTGCCACCGGGAGCGCCTCCGGCAGCCGCCCTAACATCATCCTCATCATGGCGGACGACATGGGCTGGTCGGACATCGGTTGCTACGGGGGCGAGATCGATACCCCGAACATCGATCGCCTGGCGGCCGAAGGCATGCGCTTCACCCAGTTCTACAACAACGCCAAGTGCACCACCACCCGGGCCAGTCTGCTGACGGGCCTCTATCCCCGTAAAGGCGGCAAGGGTAGCGAACTGCTGGACCCGAACATGCTGACCCTGGGCGAAGCCATGAAGCTGGCCGGCTACCAGACCGGCATGAGCGGTAAGTGGCACAATGGAAGCAAAGCGCCCCACCGCCCCTTCGACCGGGGATTTGATGAGTCCTACGGATTGTGGGACGGCTGCTGCAATTTCTTCTACCCCACCCAACCGGACCCAAAGTTCAAAGGCGGCAGAGTGCGCCCCTTTGGCCGGAACGACGAAATGATAACGGAATTCCCGGACGACTACTACACCACGGACGCCTTTACGGACCACGCTATCGAAACCATCAAGGCCCAGGCCGCCAAGGGAGAGCCCTTCTTCCACTACCTGGCCTACACCGCGCCGCACTACCCCCTGCACGCTCTGCCGGAGGACATCGCAAAATACAAAGACCGCTACAAAGAAGGCTGGGAAAAACTGCGCCAGCGGCGGCACCAGCGGCAAATCGAATACGGCCTGGTCGATCCACTCTGGAAAATGGATCCCCTGGATGACAAAGCGGAACCCTGGGATGAAGCCAAGACCCTGGACGAAAACTGGCAGAACCTGCGCATGGAAGTGTACGCCGCCATGATCGACCGGATGGACCAGAACATTGGCCGCCTGCTCACGGCACTGGAGGAAATCGGCACGACGGAAAACACCCTGATCCTGTTCCTTTCCGACAACGGCGGGTGCTCCGAAACTCCCGGCGGAAACGATCCGGCCCAGGTCCCCGGACCGCGCGAGTTTTACAGCCATGTGGGCCCCGGCTGGGCCTCCGCCTCCAACACGCCTTTCCGCCGCTACAAGTCCTACTGTCACGAAGGCGGTGTCTCCACCCCGCTGGTGGTCCGCTGGCCCGCCGTCATTCAGCCGGAGAACATCACCAACCAGGTGGGCCACATTATCGATTTTCTGCCCACCTTCCTGGACGCCGCCGGCGCGGCGTACCCCACCGAATACAATGGGAATCAGATCATCCCCGCGGAAGGCAAGAGCCTCCTGCCCATCTTCCAGGGCGAGGAGCGCGAGCCCCATGAAGACATTTTCTGGCACTGGGCCGGCACGCGCGGCGTCCGCCATGGCAACTGGAAGCTGGACTGGGACAAAGGCGCCAAAGCCTGGGAACTCTACGACTTGGCCGCCGACCGCACGGAAATGAACAACTTGGCCGCCGAACATCCGGATCTGGTCGCCGAACTAGGTAAGAAGTGGGAAGACTGGGCCGCGCTGACCGGTGTGAAGTATTGATAACGCTCTTCATGACCGACGACGCCCGTGCTTTCCTCCTGGACCTTCTGAACACCCCCAGCCCCTCCGGCTTCGAAGCCGAAGGCCAGCGCAAGTGGGCCGCTTACGTCCGGAAGGTCGCCCCCGAAGCGGCGTGCGATCCCTCAGATAGCGCCTGGGCCCGGTTGGAAGGCAGCCAGGGTCCAGCCGCACCCACTCTCCTTCTACTGACCCGGGCCGATGAATCCGGCTATCTGGTCAGCCAGATCACCCCGGAGGGATTCCTGCGCTTGGAGTGCCTGGGCGGCGCCAAAGTGGCCGCGGCCCGTTCGCGGCGTTTGCGCATCTTGGGAGACCGGGGCGAAGTCGCCGGCATCATTGGCAATCTCGCCATCCACCTTCGCGAACACAACCTCGCCACAAAGGCCCCCGGCGTTCACGAACTCTTCGTCGACATTGGCGCCTCCAACGCGCAAGAAGTAGCGGACAGGGGCATTCGCGTGGGGCACCCCGCCGTGTTCGCGGACGCGGCGGAGACACTCGGTAAGAATCGCCTGATGGGCCGGGGCCTGGAACGTCGCTTGGGCAGTTTCGTTGTCGCCGAAGTTCTCCGCCAGATTTCTGAAAGTCGCGCCAAACCCGAGGCTAGTGTTGTCGCGCGGAATACCGCACAGGAAGAAGCTGGCGTCCCTAACACCACACCAGATGCGATCATCACGCTGGAGGTCACCCAAGCCACCGACAGCCCGGGCATCGACACAGCCAAGCACGGTACCATCAACCTGGGCGGCGGACCCAAGATCACCCGCGGAGCGGCCCATCACCCTCCTCTGTATGAGCGCCTCACTCAGGCGGCCAAAGACCTGGACATCTCCATCCAGCACGAGACCAAGCCTAGTTCTCCTGATACGGACGCGAAGAGCCTCCATCGTCCGAGCGAAGACATTGCCACCTGCCGCGTCGCCTTGCCCATTCGCTACACCCACTCCGCCGTGGAAGTCGCCGATCTCAACGATGTGAAAAATACCATCCGTCTCCTCACCGGGTTCGTGAAGTCCCTGAAAGCGGGAGACTCTTTCAAGCCATGAAACTCGAAGAGCGCCCACAAGGGCGCTTCCAAAATAGACAGCGGCGAAGAGCAGGCTTGGGCTGCCCTCCGCCGCCTTTGGGTCTATTTACACTGAAGGTGGGTTCAGAATTTGTGTGACAGGATCAGGCCTCCCAGGATGCCGAAGTAGTCGTCGGCAAACGTGGCTTCCGCGTCGAGAGAGATCGTGGTGCGTTCTCCGAGCGCCATGGCGATCCCGGCTCCGACCAGACCGAAGTCTTCTTCCTGGTTTGGCGGGGTGGCTCTGAAGCGGTTCGAAGGGAAGGCCTTCAGGCTTGCGCCCACCGGATCGTCGTCGTCCAGATATTCATGCACCCAGGCGCCACGGATGTGGGGGACGAAGATGGTATTCCCAGCTTCGATGGGAAACGAGATCTGCCAACCGATCTCGGAGATGAGGGATTCCGCGGTTTGACCATCCACCACCGCGTTCAGGAGACCTCCGTTTCTCTCGGTGTAGCCGTCAATGTCACTATTGATGTACCGGACACTGGCATAGGGACCAGTGATGGCGGGCCCGACCTCGAGAGTCAGTCCGATATTGTATTCGATGAGATGGTTGCCACTGTCGAAATCAGACCGTGCGTTTCTTCCCGCCAGGGTCGTCCGGGTCAGGTCATGTTCCAGCCAGCCGTAGCTGTAGAGAAGATCGGAATAGAGGGTTCCGTTACTATAGGTCACATACGCGGAGGCCAGTATGCCTTCGATGTCCGTGCTGCCCAGTCCTCCGTCGATCTCACTATCTAGTCCCAGGCCGGTAACCGCCAAGCCGATAGCCATCTTGTCGTTGAGCCGCCTTTCCAGACCTACAATGCCGGAATAGACATTTGCGTCAAAGTCCTCTCCCAACACATAGTCATCCTGTTCCCGGTGACCGAACTCTCCTTGAACGAAGAATTCCCAATCATACGGTTCCGGAGTCATATAGACTTCCTGTTCGACGACCGGGCTTTTCGCTCCTTTCATGACTTCGATCGGCACGGTCTGCGGCACCGCCACCATGGGCTCCTGCGGTTTCAAGCCACCGCGGAGCCGTTGAATCCGCGCATTGAGGTCTGCCGTGCCAACCGCCATGGCGTACCCCGCCAGTTCCCGCTGCACCAGTGCGCCGGGAAGCGCGTTAACGGCAATGACTCCCAACACATCATCGGAGATCATCAAGTTCGGCAAGACGATGTCTTCCAGATCTTCGTCCGACAGGTCCGGACCTCCGCCTCCCGGACCGCCGTCGCCCGGGTCATCGTCGTCAGGCGGCGACACCTGGTCACAGATTTCCGGGGCAAAGGTGAGCAGTCCCAGTTCCACACAAAAATCGACACCCAGAATCTCTCCCAGCGCGGCCAGTCCGGCGGTGCCCAAGGTCACGTTAGGATTGATGTTTCCGTTGGAATCGAACACCTGCGTTCCCACGGAAGCCGTGGTAGCACTATCGACAGCGCCCGTCGTGCCGAGGCTCAGGTCGGCGTTGGAATTGCCAAGGGAAACATTTCCACCGAGATCCAGCTGAGCGTTCAGCCCAGATGAAATCGAATCCGACAGATTCGTCACGGCGTTAGTCGTGTCGGCAGTCGCGTTGACGACTGCGTCCAGGTCAACGAGGGGATCAGCCTTGCTGGCTACAGGAAGACTGAACGTGAGGGCCAGGACGGCTCCGCAGAGACCAGCGACATAGCGCCGGCTGATTGTTTGTACTTCTTTACTCATAGGTCAGTTTATATGATGAGTTCCAATGGTTTGGTTGCGGTGTGTTTCAGGGAGAAATAAGAAAGAAAAACAAGACGGCGGCAGTCAGACTGAAGAGAAAAGAGGATCTCATATCACCAAATTTACGGCTTATTTTTATCGTTAGGACTCGGAAACCGCAGTTTCCTCATCGCAACGAACACAAAACGTCATAGCTGAGACAGCTATCAATTCATTGACTCACAAACAGCAAATCAGTATTCGGAATGAAAGGATTAGAAGCAGCAAGTTGAGAAGGGTTACGAAGTCTCCCATACCCCGGTTGCATGAGTCGTTAGATACCGGATGGCCGTTAACCAGAATTTTAGAGTAATCCGCTCAGCCCCCCTTTCTGCTCATTTCCCAAGACAGCAAGAACACGCCACCCCATGTTTCCTACTACTCATGCTAGACTCAAAACCAAACCTTTCCCCCGATCTAATTAGCTAAGCGATAATTCCGCCAGTCAGACCTCTGGCGTTCCGGGCTTTGGGCCTTGAATCCAAGCCTTGAGATAAGTCGGCTGCATTTCGGCAGCGAGAAGGTCTCCCTGCTCATCCGGAACCCCATCGAACCGAAGAGGAGCGAGACGAACCAAATTTCAGAACCAACCACCCCAGGCCATTTTGGCGTTAATCTGAAGTCCACTTGCACCGGCGCGAGCGATTCCGGCAAGACAGGGTCCCGGAAAAAATTTCTGAAGAAATTCGAAAAACGACTCCCTGCTTGCGATCCGCCTTCGGTAGCGTAGCTTTTGTCCCTTTTCCGGTCTCCAGTTCCTTTCCCCCGGGACAAGGAGCAACCAGACCTTCTCAAAAAGAGCCAATACGACGCCAGCTTAGCTCAGTGGTAGAGCAGCTGATTTGTAATCAGCCGGTCGTCGGTTCAAATCCGACAGCTGGCTCCACCAACACGGTCTTTGGTTCCGGCACAGCGAGCGGCTGGGCTTTTATTCCTTTGGCGGCATCAGAGCCCTGACACGCTTGGCGTCTTCCCGCCGCCCGGCAGACCCGGAGAGCAACTTTTCCGCTTCACTCTGAAGAAGCGCTACTTGGGAACACGCAACAAAACCTTCTTACAACGGTGATTGTCATCCCCCTCGATTCCCGGTAAGGCTCGGCGAGTGACCCGCGTCAACTCCAGCTGAAATGCTCTTTCACCCGAACATCGCCTCCGCGTTCCTTCTCCTTGCCGCTTCGGCCACTCTGGCTGTTTCGGGCTCAGGCTGCGCGGTGGCGCCCGCCACCGTGACCCGGATCAGCGACTTGGGCCCCCGTCCTCTGCGCGGGTGTTCCTACGCCGCGCACGGCTTGGGCGAGCTTCTCCAGAAATCTCTCGACGATCCCGCTTCCGATGAGTCCGCTCACGCGCTGGCCCATTTCGTGGAACAATGGCAGCGCCTCAGGGGAGACCAGGATTCTGGGAAGGTCAGTCTGCCAGCATCCGGGGAGGGCGAGACTCCCAGGGAGTTCACCGTGCGCTTCGCAGGTGGCCCCATGCCCTGCTATCCCCTGACCTATTTCGATGAGATCAGCCCTGCCGTGGACTACAAGATCAAGCGGCTGCCGCACTTTCAGCGAGACGGCGTGGGCGCTCCTCTAGCCGCGCTTCGGGAAAACAAAGGGCGGGAAGCTATTGAAGAGCACTTTCCGCCGGAAGCCATTACCCGGCCTCTGACCGCCCTCATTACCAAGGAAAGCGACAACCAGGCGCGCATCGACCTGCTCTGCCCGCTCTACCACGAACAGATCGACTACCATGGCGAAAGACGGCCCCTGGCGGCGGACTATTCCGTGCCGTGGGCAATGGCGCTCTCCCGTACGCGCGAACTGAGCCGATTGCGCCTGGCGGACGTCCTAAGCCCAATGCCAAAGCGGGACCCCAAACTGTACTTGATGGAGCCTTACGATCCGAACCGGGAGCCGCTCATCATGATCCACGGCCTGCTCGATACGCCACTGGTCTGGGCGAAGCTGAGCAACGAATTGTGGGCGGATGAAGCCGTGCGCTCCCGCTACCAGGTGTGGCATTTCCTCTACAATACGTCCGCGCCCGCGCTCTATTCGGGCCGGCAGTTGAGGACGCAGTTACGCGAGCTATGCCTGGAACTCGATCCGGAGGGCGACGACCCCGCCACGCAATCCGTCACGCTGCTGGCGCACAGCATGGGCGGCATCGTGGCCCGTTCCTTGGTGACCCGTCCCGAAGACGCGTTCTGGGACGCAGCCTTTACCCGCCCCTTTGAATCCCTGAATCTTTCTGAGAACGACCGGGAAACGCTGCGGGAAGCTTTCTTCTGGGAACCCGACCCCAGGGTGAAGCGCATCGTCTACATCACGGTCCCGCACTTGGGGAGCGACTTCGCCGACAACCCCATCGGCCAGTTGGGCACCTGGCTGATCAAACCGCCCAACCAATTTGCCGCTTTCTACGAAAGAGTCTCCGCGGCAAATCCGGGCGCCTTCACCGAGGCATACGCCGAACTGGGACGGGGCAAGCTGGACAGCGTGCACGCCCTGTCGCCCCGTCAGCCCAGCCTTAAGATCCTGGCCAACCTGCCGAATGCCGTGCCGGTCCGGGAGTTCAGCATCATTGGAAACCGGGGCAAAGCCGGTCCGCTGGAAGCCTCCTCCGATGGCGTGGTCCCTTACTGGAGCAGCCACATCGGCCGGGCCGAGTCCGAGACGATCGTTCCCTATAACCACTACGCCATCGATCACGAGCAAACGGTGACGGAGATCAAGCGCATCCTGGCCCTGCCATAGTCCCAGGCAGTGGGGCGGGGAAGGCCCCAACCAGGGGCACCCCCCTGTCTCAGGAGGACGCAGCCTGAAACTGGCTCTGACTCTGACCACCGCCGGAACGATTGACCCCGCCAAAGGCCCGTTTCCAAATACTTCCCTTCGCCGGCTTGCGCTGTTTCTTGGCGGTATCCCGCACCAGGTTGTGGATGTAGCGAAACTTCTCCAAAACCGGAGCGGGAACCACGAAAGGATAGAGGTCCGGTTGCCCCATGCTGCGGTTCAGGCTGTTGACGGCGGTGGTGACGGGCAACCACGCCCGCATCAGGCGGTCGAGGCTTTTCTCCCGGTAGGCGGGGAAGTCGACTGCGGTGGACGTGGCATCCCGGCCGGCGTTCTGAGGTTTCAGCCGCAGGCCATAGGCAAAGGCGGTTTCCAGGGTGTCCAGCATGTGCAGGTAGTGGGCCCAACATTCGGCCCAGTCTTCCCAGGGGTGGGCGCTGGCATACACCGTCACGTAGTTCTGCCTCCAGTCAGGCTTCGGTCCTTTCTGATAGTAGCGCTGCAACGCCTGGCCGTAGTCTTCCCGTTCGTCTCCAAAACAGGCCCGAAACCCTTCTAGTTGCCCACCATCCCGGACCAGACGGTCCCAGTAGTAGTGCCCCACCTCGTGGCGCATGTGCCCCAGCAGGGTGCGGTAGGATTCGCCCATCTTTTCCCGGGTCAGTTCCCGTTCGCCAGGGTTTGCCTCGGCGATGTCGATGGTGATGACCCCATTCTCGTGCCCCGTGCTCACGGGAGGTCCACCGGGGGTGGGCGCCAGGAAGTCAAAGCACAGCCCGTTTTTCATGTCCTCCAGTTTGCTGAGCAGCGGCAATTGAAGCTTCAGCAGGGAGTAAACCAGCCGGTGCTTGGCGATCTCCAACCGTTTCCACTGTACCGGATAGCCGGCGACGGTCAGGTCGGGAATCACGCGATTCAACTCGCAGGCACGGCAGAGCGACCCGTTCGACCCGTCACTGAGCAGCCAATTGCAGACTCCATGGGCCGCATTGGCACAGAGGCGAAAATGGGTTGGCGACTTACCAGACGCATCCCGCCACTCAACGGGTGGTTTTCCTCCATTGCCGCTCCCCTCCCCGGGCTTCAGGGCGATCATGGCGCCAGATTCCCAGTGGTAGCCTTGCGTGCTCTTGCAAAACTCACAATGGGTGTTCTCAAAGTAAAGCCGGTGACCGCAATGGCCGCATTCGAAACTGATCATACTTCAATCTAATACGAGAAGAGCCACCTCACGGACTTTTCCGCGGGTGGCTCCTTAAATTTCTTTCGGCGAACAATCCCGGACCTTAGTGGCCGAAGATCAGGTTGTGCAATGCGCGGTGCACTTCCACATGACGCTCGATGTGCCGGACGATCGGGCTAGGCGATTCGCAGCGCGGTTCGTATTGGCGGTACACCCGGACTTCGTACTGAGGTTCGCAATAATTGGATCGATACCGGGGCTGGCAGTCCCTTCTCTGGTACTCGTACGGAGAGTATCCGTAGGAATTCTGGTAATCATAATGCCGGTAATAATTCTGATGGCAGTCGCGGCCATACCGGTCGCCCGCTTGACTGGCAGCCGGCAGGGCGAAGAAAGCCGCCAAGCCTAACAGCGGAGCCAACACCAGAAGCATCTTGGAACGTGATTTCATGTTATTAAGGTTGGGTTCGAATTTTCCTGTATCCGTAATTTTTTACGATTCACCAGATTCGACGGAAGCTGCCCGCCAATTATTCAGACTATTTTTGAGATGGCTTCTAGCGCTCTGACCGCTCTTCAGGGCGAGGTCCCGTCGCCGGGGGTACGTGAAGAGCCGCCTCGTGGCGGTTTTCCACGGGCGGCTCTCTGATGTCGATTAGGTGAACGCAGACCTTAGTGGCCAAAGATCAGCCGGTGCAAGGAACGGTGGATGTCGGCGCGCCGTTCCAAGTGGCGGGCAACGGGGTTCGATGATTCCCGATGGGAGTCGTAATGCCGGTGTTGATGCACGTCACGATGCTGTGAGAAGCGAGAGGTTTCGCACTGCGACTGAGAGTTCCGTCTCTGCCAGTCATACTGGGAATGATGGTGAGAATCGTGGCGGTCATCATACCGGAAATAGGTGCGATGATCGTCACGGTCGTGCCGGTCTCCAGCCTGACTGGTGGCGGGCAGGGCCGCGAAAACCGCCAGTCCAAGCACGGGCGCCAACAGAGAGAGTTTAGTGAAACGTGTTTTCATGGTCTCAGGTGTATGGATTGTAGTTACTCTATTCTTTATTATTCAGTTCACGGGGTAGGACGCGCCTCTGAGGAAGAGTATTCAATATCAGGAAGCTTCTTTCCACGCTGGCGGGCTTCTTGAGGGGTTAGACCGATTGCAAAAAGTCTGTTCGCAAATCGAAATTAAAGAGAAAGAAGGAAGATAGCTCGCTTCTCTCAGATAGTGTGGAGACCCGGCGCCAAATCCCTCGCGGCTTCATTCCTTTTCGGTCACGGATATCAATCCGCTCCTTCAAAGCGCCTCGCCTCGAGCCATTTTGCGCTCGGGCGATTCACGAGCAGACTCTTGGCAAACGGTTTAGTTTGTAAATTTTTACGCCGCACGCCTACCCATCAAAAATAGACTAACAAGCCAACCACAACGGCTCTCCTTTAAACCCGCCCCCAATCCCTCCCTGGCTGCGCAATTCAGCATCTTCTCGTTAGGCTTTGCAAGAAAGTTCCGCCCAGCTTACTTTTATTGGTTTTGCTAACGCTTTTACCAGAGAAACCGCCGGCCAGCGCCATGTCTTTCCGAGTTAGTTAGCCACACTACTAACAAGGAGTTTCACTAGCCTTAATCTTAGACAACTTATTTTGATCCCCACTTCGCTGCATAATTAAGTTTTTTCCTTATACATGCTAAGCAGCTTACATAATTAATCATCCTTTTTTACCCGCTTTAACTAAGCCTGTTATTGAGATCTATCCGCCACGGGAGACCTGAATCCCGCCGCGCTCGGCGCTGGCACGCAGTTCGCGGAAATCAGTAACCTCGCGGTGACCTCCACGCCGGTAACGGAACCGGGGTCCATGCTGCTGTGTTCCCTGGCGGGAGGTGTGGCCATCCTGATGCGCAAGCGCCGGAAAATACACGACGCCGCGGTCTGAGTTCCGGGATCTACCCTGCCCGCAAGGGCTACGGCTCCAGGCGGATTGCGGCACTGCGTCCGTGGGCGTCCAGGCCTTCCACTTGGGCAAAGGTATCCACAATAGGCGCTGACTTCGCCATGGAGGCGGCGTCCAACCTCACCAGGCTGGTACGGCGCTGAAACTGATCGGCCGTGAGACCCGGAAACGATTTTCCAGCGCCACCCGTGGGAAGTTCGTGACTCGGACCCGCCAGGAAATCTCCCACCGACACCGGAGAGTAGTTCCCCAGGAAGATCGCCCCCGCGGTGCGAATCCGCGGCAGAATAGCCGGCTCCTCTTCCACAATCAGGGAAAGGTGCTCGGGCGCGAAGGCGTTCACCAGGTCCGCTCCCTGTTCCAGGCTTTCCACCAGGACGAAGAAGCAGCCTTTTTTCAGCACTCCCTTCAGTTGAGACTGCCGGGTCAGGGTTTTCACCTGACGCTCCACCTCAGCCTGCACCGCTTCGAGAAGCTTCTCAGAATTCGTGATCATTCCCATGACGCTGTCCGCGCCGTGTTCCGCCTGAGCGAGCAGGTCGGAGGCGATCCAGGCGGGGTTACCTGTTTGATCCGCCAGCACCAGCACCTCTGAGGGTCCGGGCAAAAGATCGATCGCCACCAGGCCAAAGGTCTGGCGCTTGGCTTCCACCACGTAGGAGTTTCCGGGACCGAAGATTTTCACGACGGGCGCGATGGTCTTCGTTCCCAAGGCTAGGGCCGCCACGGCTTGAGCGCCGCCCAGTTTGTAGATTTCCGTGGCGCCCGCTTCTTTCAGGGCGTGCAGCAAAGCGCCGTTTACCGTGCCGTCCGGTCCGGGCGGGGTGCAGACCACGATTTCCGGCACCCCGGCGGCGGCAGCCAGGGCCACCGTCATGTTGGCGGAAGAAACCAGGGGCGCGGACCCGCCCGGCACGTAGATCCCCACCCGCTCGAACGGCTGATAGATTTCTCCGACTTCCGCGCCTTGGGCATTTTTCCCATGCCAGTCTTTGCGGAGCCCTTTTTTGGCAAAGGCAGTCACGTTTTTCCGCGAGGCCGCGATGGCTTTTTTCACCTCCGGCTCCACGGCGGCGTCCGCGGCCAACAACTCCGCTTCACTCACCCGCAGGTCCGCCGCGCGGGAAAATTCCGCCTTATCGAAACGGGCCGTGAAATCCAGCAGGGCCTGGTCTCCCTTCTCCCGGACAGCGGCGATCACTTCGCCGACAGTTCTTTCGACCTCCCCCAGAGGCACCGAGCGCCGCGAGAGCTTCTTGATGGCGGCGGCGAAGTTTTTCTGCTGATAGGAAATGACACGCATGGCTCGAGATCGGAAAAGGGAAGGCGCTAAGCAACGTCAACCCAGCAGGATTTCAAGTAATCCTCCGGCTCGAATTCCGGCGGCATGGACGCGAAGCGCCGCTTTTGCGCTTTCACCCCGGCGGCGCGGAGGCCTTCGTCGATCATGAGCCCAAATCGCTTCCGGGTCAGGCTGAAGTGATTGGTGCAGCACAGCAGCCAGCCACCGGGTTCCAAGAGACGGGCAGCCAGCTCCACCAGCGCGGCATAGTCCTGTTTAACCTGAAAGACTTTCCCCTTCTGATTCCGGGAAAAGGTGGGCGGATCCAGGACCACACCGTGAAAGGTGCGTCCTTTCTTTCCGAACTGCCGGAGCCATTCAAAGACGTCCCCCCGCACAAAATGATGGGCCTCCGGGTCGAGGCCATTGGCGGAAAAATTCCGTTTTCCCCATTCCAGGTAGGGCCGGGACAGGTCCAGGCTCGTAGCTGTGGCTCCCCCCAGAGCCGCCACCACGGAAAAGGGGCAAGTGTAGGCAAAAGTATTCAGCACCCGCTGCCCCGGCGCGGAACGCTTGCGCACCTCCTGCCGGTTCAGACGCTGATCGAGAAAGATGCCCTGGGAATAGCCCGCCTGAAAATCGATCCAGTACTTGGCTCCATGTTCTTGAGCCAGAAAGGGTTCCGTAAGCTGCTCACCCGCCATGAGGCGCGGGGATTCCTTCAGTTCCTTGTCGAGATTTTTCCACCAAAGCGAGCGAAACTGGCCCGGGAAAAGCTCCAACAAATTGCCGGGAAACTCATTTCCCACGGACTGCACCAGCCCGTGACCATTGTAAACGTCCACATTCACGCCTTGAATACCGAGCTTCCCACTGCTGAGAATGCGGTAGGCGTCGGTTTCTGTATCTGGCGGACTCTGAAGCAATTGGCACAATTTGCCCATCGCGGTGGTTTGCAATCTGACGGGCCACTCCTACAATGCAAACGAAATGACCGAGACGCTATCCCAAACGCTTAGCGAGGCTGTCGAACGGGGGGACCTGTTGCCCGCAAGCGCCGAGAACATCACCACGCTGATTGATTCCAGCGCGCTACCCCTCTACTTCGAGGCCGTCAACGAACTGGTGGAGAAGGGCGAGTGGGCGGAACTCAACGACCGCTTCTTCCAGACCCTGGCCTTCGGCACGGGCGGGTTGCGGGGCCGCTCCATTGGAAAAGTCGTCACGGAGGCGGAAAACGAAACTCCCACCGAACTGGGCCGCCCCGAGCACCCCTGCGTGGGAACGAACGCGTTGAATTATTACAACCTGAGCCGCGCCACCCAGGGGCTCATCCGCTACCTGAAGGCGGACCGCGCCCGGAGGGGAATCGGCGGCCGTCCTTCCCTGGCCCTGGCGCACGACACGCGGCACTTTGCGACGGAGTTCGCGGAATGCGTCGCCAAGGTCGCCAGTGAAAACGGCTGCGACGTCTATCTTTTCAAGGAACCACGCTCCACGCCAGAGCTGTCCTTTGCGGTGCGTCACCTGAATGCCAGCGCCGGCATCGTCCTGACCGCCAGCCACAACCCTCCTCACGACAATGGCTACAAGGTCTATGGCGACGACGGTGGCCAGGTGGTGGAACCCCATGCCTCTGGCATTATCGAGCAGGTAAACGCCATAATGGGCGAAAGCTACGTGCCGCTGCCGGAGGATCAGCAGGGCAAGATTCAGTACCTGGGTGAAGAAATTGACGACGCTTACATGGACCGCCTGGAGTCTCTGCTGCTGGACCCGGAACTCGTAAAGCGCGAAAGTAGCCTGAAGATCGTCTTTACGAACCTGCACGGCACCGGCGGAAAGATCGCGCCGCAGATGCTGCGCCGCCTGGGCTTCCACTGCGACACCGTGCCGGAGCAAGACACGGAAGACGGCCGCTTCCCCACCGTGGATTCGCCGAACCCGGAGAACGCCCCCGCCCTGGCCATGGGCATCGCCCAGGCGGAGCGGGATGGCGCGGACATCGTGATCGGCACGGACCCGGACTGCGACCGCATGGGCGTGGTGGTCCGCGACGGCTCCGGAGAAATGAAGCTCCTCACGGGCAACCAGATCGGCTCCCTGATGGGCTACTACCGCATCAAGACCTTCTTCGACCAGGGGATCCTCAACGATTCCAACAAAGATCACGCCGTGCTGGTAAAGACCTTCGTCACCACGAACCTCCAGGCGGCCATTGGCGAAGCCTACGGAGTACGCGTCATCGATACCCTGACCGGCTTCAAATACATCGGCGAAAAGCTGACCAAGTACGAAAAGCAAATCCCGGAAGCCCTGCGCGAAAATTACCGCTCCATGTCAGAGGCGGAAACCCGCGCCCTGCGCCTGGAACACTCCTCTTTCTTCGTCTTTGGCGGAGAAGAGAGCTACGGCTACTTGGGCTCCGATTTCATCCGGGACAAGGATGGCAACGGCGCCGTGGTCATGTTCGCCGAAGTGGCGGCTTACGCCAAGTCCCAGGGCCTGACCCTGGTGGAACTGATGGATCACATCTATCAGCAGTTCGGTTACTACCTGGAGAAGCTGCACTCCGTCCAGATGGAAGGAGCGGAAGGCGCCGCCAAGATTCGCAAGCTGGCGGAGTCCTACAGCGAAGCGCCTCCGGTCCAGGTTGACGGCTCCGTCGTGACAGAGGTGTTGGACTTCGCGAAAGATGACATTGTGGATCCGGAAGGCGACCCCATTCCGAAGTCGAAAATGATGTTCGTGTATCTGGAAGACGGGCGGGCCTTTGCCGTACGGCCCTCCGGCACGGAACCGAAAATCAAATACTACCTTTTTGGCAAACGCGCGCCGGGACCGGAAGGCATTTCGGCGGAAGACCTGCCCCAGATCAAAGAAGAGACCGCCCAGAGCCTGGTATCTCTCTGGACTTGGCTACAGGCGGACATCGATACCCGGCTGGCGGGATGACCAGCACCTGGGCACGTGTCTGGCCGTGGTTCGCGGCCGCAAGCAGCGGAGCGCTGCTGAGCCTAAGCTATCCCCCGTTTAACTTCGGCGCGGTTGCCTGGTTCTGGATGGCGCCGCTGCTCCTGGCGTTGTGGACTGAGCCTCTGCGGCCGATCCGCTGGTACTGGTGGCGCGGAGCCCGCCTGGCCTTCACCGCTGGGATCACGTTCTTTCTCATCAATCTTCAGTGGTTGATCGAGTTGCGCCGGGTGGCGCAATCCTGGACAGTCGGACTATCCGGCTGGATCCTCCTGAGCGCCTATGTCGCGCTCTACTTCGGCCTGTGGGGGGCCTTCGCGGCCACGGCGGGCCGGTGGCGCCCCAGAGCCGGAGAACCGCCGCCGGCTTCCCCCTTTAAGAAAGCGCCCAAGTCGCCCCTTCTTCTGCCTTCCCTGCTGGCGCTGCAGGCGGCCTTTCTCAACGCGGCGGCCTGGTGCGGGTTGGAGTGGCTGCGAGCCACGGCCTTCACCGGCTTTGGCTGGAACGGGCTGGGCGTGGCTCTGCACAATGATCTCATCCTCGTACAGGTGGCTGATGTGGTGGGCGTGTTCGGCCTATCCTTCCTCGTCGTGTTTTCCAACGTCATCGCCACGACCACGGTCTGGCGTTTCACCCGGGAAATCGGCAAGGGCAGCCTCCGTCCGCACCTGGATTTCGCGGTGGGAATCCTCCTCGTCATTGGGGTGTTTTTCTATGGCCTAGACCGGATCAAAGATTCCAAAAAGGAAGATGCCGTGGAACTGCGGTGCCTGCTCATGCAGATGAACATTCCGATCGACAAGGACTGGAATCCTCACAACCTGCGCGAAACCCTGGATGACTACCTGAATCTGACGGAAGGCTATGTCATGGGCGGCCAGTTCGACTTGGTCATCTGGCCGGAAACCGCTGTCCCCGGCCGTTTCTACACGCCCTGGGTGCAGGAGTTCTTCAATTCCATCCTGGAACTGGAAGATTTCTACCTGATGACCGGCACGGAAGAGGACGAGCCCTTGGGTGATGAATCTTTCAATTCCGCGGTGTTGATGCGGAACTCGACTGAGAACTTCCAGATGTACCGGAAGATCCACTTGGTGCCCTTTGGCGAGTACCTGCCGCTGAGAGGAAAGTTCCCTCCCTTCGAATGGTTCGCCGGAGACATGGTGGTCGCGGACTTCACTCCGGGGGACAGTTACGAACCCCTGAAAATGGAAAAACCGGAGATCGAGATCGTCCCCCTGATCTGTTTTGAGGACACCATTGGGGACCTGGCGCGGCGCTTTGTGGATGAAGATCCTGCTCCGCAACTCCTGGTCAACATCACGAATGACGGCTGGTTCTTCGAAAGCGCCACGGCGGAACAGCACATGACCAACGCCATGTTTCGCTGCATCGAGCTGCGCCGCCCCATGGCCCGTGCCGCCAACACGGGCGTTAGTTGCTTCATCGACGAGACCGGCAGCCTGTACGACCGCGAATCCAGCCGCCCCTTCGAGCGAAAGATCCAAGATGACACCACGGGCAGCGTCTTCACCCGGGGCTGTTTGCCGGCCACGCTGAAGATTGCCCGCGATCAGCCGTACACCTTCTTCGCCCGCTACGGCAATGTCTTCTCCCAGGGCATGGGAGGGATCGCCCTGCTCTGGTGGGTCGTATTCTACCCCTTCGTCCGCCAGCGGCGCTTAAAGTCTCAGCGCCATTGAGCGAAAGCTTTTCTTTGATCCTGGTTTCCCTACAATCGGACAACCTTGAGAATCCTCCGGCCAAGATCCCTAAACATCGTTTTGTGGCGGGCGTCACTTCCCGCAGGTTGCCTCACTGCGTGGCTTAGCTTGACCGCCACCTCGTTTGCGGGCGAACCGGCGCCCAAGTTTGACGATCCCGTCAGCGAAACCAGTCAGGAGGAAGAGCCCGGCGATGAGTTGTCCCACCTCGACTACGTCGAGCTGGTCAAAACCGCCTACCCTACTACCCGGGAAAATTGGGAATTTTACCGGATCTTTATCGACTATCGGGATGCCTACGCGGCGAAGATTCCTTCGATTTTCGACAATCCTTCCTGGCCGTTGTTTATCGCGCTCCGGGCGGAAGAACACCTGAAGATCCAGCGCGTCCGGGACCGGGCCCGCAATGCCAGTTCCCGCCGCCGGTGGACTCCCTCCCCTTCCGTGTTTGAGACCGCCTCCCTGGGTCAGCCGAACAAAGACGTGCGCTCACCCACGCATCCGGATCACGTGAAATCCACCTACCAGGTCGTGCCGGAACGCTCCCACGCCTTGGGCAATGCCTACCGCTGGGTCGATGGAAAATGGATCTTCAGCGGCAAGGGATACCGGCGGGAAAACGGGAAGTGGGTAGCCGTGGAGTCGGAACTTGGAGTACAGGGCGCGGATGGACTGCACAGCAGCCGCTAGCGCTTAGGCGCTTGGCGCAACCGGCCCGCGTGCTGTTCAGGTGGTGATCTCCTGCCCCGTGGAGCCGTCGGCGATGACCACCTGTTCGCGGTGGAACGTCGGATCGCTACGGAAAGTCAGGCGAGCTTCCATGCGGCGCTCCAGGTCCACCAGCAGCTTGTCGTCCCGTTTGCGAAGCCGTTCCATCACCTCCGGATGCACCACGATGATGAGGTCCGACACGCGGCCTTTGTACTTGTGGACCACGGAGCGGACTTTCCGCTGAATCTCCGCACTGATGGTGATGGGGGACTTCACCTTGCCGCGGCCCTGGCAGTAGGGGCAGGGCTCGGAAACCGTGACGCTGAGACTTTCGTTCAAGCGCTGGCGGGTCATTTCCATGAGACCGAGTTGGGAAATTGGGAGGACCTGGGTCTTCGCCTTGTCGTTCTTCAGGCGTTCCCGCATGGTCTTGTAAACCGCCTGCTGGTCGCGCCGGCTTCGCATGTCGATAAAGTCCACCACCACGAGGCCCCCGATATTCCGGAGGCGAAGCTGACGGGCAATTTCTTCCGCGGCTTCGATGTTGGTCTCCAGGATCATTTTTTCGACGTTCTTGGAGCCCTTGTTCCGGCCCGTGTTGACGTCGATGGAAATCATGGCTTCGGTCTCGTCAATGACGAGGTAACCGCCGCACCGAAGCCAGACCTGACGGTAAAACGCGTCGTCGATCTGCTTCTGGATGTTGAGTTTCTCGAAGATCGGCTCCGGGCTGGCAAAATGCGAGATGCGGCTCCGGGAACGCTTGGAGATGATCCCGACCAAGTCTTTCATGCGGTTGACCGCTTCTTCATCGTCGCAGAGCACTTCCTCGATGTCTTCGGTGAGGAAGTCACGCACCGTGCGCTCCACCAGGTCCGGTTCTTCAAAAACACAGACGGGGGCCTTGTTGGCCTTCGCCGCCTCTTCGATGGCGCTCCATTGATCCAGGAGAATGCTCAGGTCCCGAATGAAGTAGCGCTGGCGTTGACCCATCGAAACCGTCCGCAAGATGATGCCCATGTTCTCGGGCACATGAAGACTTTCCATGATCTTCCGCAACCGGGCGCGTTCCGCGGGGTCTTCGATCTTCCGGGAAATGCCGAACTGATCGTTGCGCGGCATGAGAACCATGTAACGGCCCGCCAGGGAAATATTAGTGGTAATGCGAGGGCCCTTCGTGCCAATGGAGCCTTTGGTGACCTGCACGAGGACTTCCGAACCCACCGGGTAGAGATCGGGAATGTCCTTGGCGGTAATGCGTTTCTTCTTCTTGGGATGGCCACCACCGCCGTCTCCCCGCTTGATTTCTTCCAAGCCGGCGTCCAAGGCTTCCGGAATGGCATCCCAGAAGTGGAGGAAGGCATTCTTTTCGAAACCGATGTCCACGAACATCGCTTTCAAACCCTGCTCGATATTCTTAACCCGGCCTTTGAAAATGGACCCGACGATGTTGTCGTCATCGGATCGCTCCACGGAGTATTCTTCCAGTGAACCATTTTCCAGGAGCGCGACCCGGGTTTCGAGTTTTTCCACGTTAATGACGATCTTGTGACCGTCCAACAAGCGCTTCGGCGCGAAAACTTTTTTCAATTTGCTTAACATATTAAATTACCCCTTGTTCTTTCCTTGGCGCCAGGTCTCTTTCCGGACCTGCTTTCCCAAAATTTTTCAAAACCGTTCCATTCCTGGCGTTTCCCCTTCCGGCGCAACGCTTTCCACCCTCCCTACTCTCCGAAAAGGAACCTCAGCGGCCGAAGATTTTTCCAGCGCTGATTGGCTTTCTTATTTTGATCCGAAACCGAACCTTCGCGGTCTGCTTGAGACGTGATGGACGGTTTGGCGACAGGCGCCTGAGAGGAGGAAGAAGACCGTTTTCTCAACTGAGAAGGCATGACGTCCGCCACGTCAACCGCTGAGTCCGCGTCGTCGCTGGCATATTCGGTCAGGCCTTCGCCAGTAAAGGAAACCGCCATGATCCGTTCGAAGTTGCCCTCGAATGGTTCCAGCGGGCTCACGGTTATTTCCATTCCCTGCTTCATGGCCAAGGCGCTTTCGATAATGTTTTTGGCGATCGGAGAGGCTGCCCCGCCGCCGGAGTAGCCATTCTGAACAAAGACGCACACGGCCAGTTCCGGCTCGTCGTAGGGCGCGAAGGCAATGAACCAGGCATTGGTGGGTTCGTCCGGCTTGCCCGTCTGGGTGGTGCCGGTCTTTCCGGATATGGTGGTAATCTCCGAACTGGCGCGCCCCGCGGTGCCACCCGGCTCATTGACGACGCGCCACATACCGTGCTTTACCATTTCCACCTGCTCCGCGGTCAGTCCTTCTTTCGTCAGGTCGTGCTTCAGTTCGGGCGGCGTCTGTTCCGCCACGGTACCGTCCTTTTCCACCACCTTGCTCACCAGCTTCGGCCGGTAGACTTTCCCTCCGTTGGAAACCGAGGCGGTCACGCTGGCCATCTGGAGAGGAGTAATTTCCGTGGCCCCCTGCCCAATGGAAACCAGCGCGGTGAAGGCATCGCTCCACTGCAGCCCCTGGAGCCGCAGCCAGGTGGGGTCCGGAATCAGGCCGCCGCTTTCTCCGGGGATGGGAATGCCGGTGGGGCGGCCCAGTCCCAACAAACTGGCCATGGTCTGGATGTTGGCGATGCCGGTGTCATTGGCATACTGGTAGAAGAAGGCGTTGCAGGAATATTTGATGGCGGTGGACACATCCACGGAGCCGTGGGTGTAGCCCTTGGAAAGGCACCAGCACTTCATGTATTTGCTGCCGTACTGCACGCCGCCGGAGCAGTAGAAATTCTTCTTATAGGAATCGGAAAGACACCCTGCCAGGGCCACCGGAATCTTGCAGGTGGATCCGGGTGAATAGGGGTTGATGGACCGGTCCAGGAAGGGGCTGGTGGGATTGGAAGTCAGATTCCGGTAGTCCTCCGCCGAGACGGACGGAATGAACACGTTCGGATTGTAAGACGGCACCGAAGCCATCGCGAGGATCTCTCCGGTCCGCGGATCGATCACCACCGCGGCGCCCCGGCCGATCTTGCGCAGGGACTCCTCCGCGATCATCTGAATGCGGGCGTCCAGAGTCAGATAGACGTCGGCGCCCGGTTTCGGCGCTTCGTACTTGTCGAAGAACTCTCCGACAATCCGTCCCTTTTCGTCCTTTTCGAGAACCCGCTTCCCGGGTTTCCCCTGAAGGTGATGGTCCAGGGTCTTTTCGATACCGGCCACGCCGAAGTCATCGCCCACATAGTGGTCGTACTCCTGCCGCTTTTCGACCGCCACGCGTTGGATGTCAGGTAGATTTACGTAGCCCAGGATGTGGCAGGCCAGCGCGTCATAGACGTAGTGCCGGGAGCCCCGGGCCGTAACCGTCACACCGGGGAGATCCAGATTATGCTCCGCAAAGGTGGCGAACTCTTTAAAGGTGAGATTCCGGCGATAGGTGTAGGGCACCACGCCCTGGGTGCTGCGGTAGTGCACCCGGAGCTGGCGGGAATTGAAGTTTTCCACCATGCCCAAGTCCGCGAGACCGGGCAGCACGGCTTCCTTGACAATCTGAACGATGTCGATCTCTTCACGTTCTACCTCCTGACCGCTGACAATGGTGCGGTAAGAGTACTTGGGAACGGATTTGTGCTGGCTCTTGTAGTCGTCGACGATTTCCTTCAGGTCGAAACGCAGCTCGTAGTTCGGAACATTATCGACCAGGGTAATACCGTTGCGGTCCTTGATTTCACCGCGAATGCCGGGAATCCGGACCGTCAGTTCGCTCCGGCCGGGGAGCTTGGAAACGTAAACGTCGTGTTGCTCGATCTGAATGTCGTAAAGGCGGGAAACCAACAGGCCAAATCCCGCCAGGATCATGCAGGCCAGCAGGTAAAGCCGGATTCTAAATCTCGTTACCATAGGTAAACCTCCGGGTAATGCCCTCCATGCGAATGCGGTAGCCACTGCGTTGGGCGAGCCAACTGAACACCCAGAGCAGGAAAGGCGAGACCAACATCGCGAAGAGCGAGTTCGCTAATATCTTAAACCAGATCCCTCCCACGAAGACGAGTTCGCTCCGCTGGAAGCTGATGATCAAGTGTTCCAACAATAATCCCAGAAAAATACAAAGCCCCACCATCAGGACCGGAAGTTCCCAGCGGCCCCGGTGAAACAGCGGCCGGATGCCCTGAATGAAAGAGCCGAGCAGTCCGAACTGCAGGATGGTAAAGCCAAAGTTCAGTTCTCCGCCCTGGCTGGTCGGGACGTAATTGATGGCGTCCCACCCAAAGCCGGCGAACAAGGCCAGCCCCAGCATGACCGGATACGGCACGGTAATGGCGGCACAGAGAAACACGGTGTGCACCAGCAACAGCCGGGCATGGTAGGCCCACTCCACCACGGGAATAAATTCCTGCACGATGAAGGACACCGCCATGATGGCGAAGATGATGACTGCGTAAAGCATGCGCGAGACTCAGTTTTTCACTCCAATAATCACAAATACATTTTTCAAAGCCCCAAAATCGACCGCTGGAGTGACCAGGGCTTCACCGGCAATGGGGCCTTTTTGAAACTCCCTCACGTTACCCAACATCAGGTTCGGCGGAAACACGCCCCCAGCGCCGGAAGTCACCACCGGAGTTTCGGGCAGCACTTCCCCCGTCTTGGAAAGGTACCTTAATCTTAAATCTGGCTTTACGTTCGTGGCGGTCCTTTGGCCGGACAGAATTCCCTGTTCCGTGGACCCCAAGACCCGCGCCGCCACTTGGCACATTTCGTCGGTCAGCAGGATCACGGTGCTTTCTCCGTTGGAGATCTGAACGATCTTCCCCACCAGGCCCTCATCCGTCACCACCGGGCTTTCCAGAGGGATGTTGTCCTCCATGCCCTTGTCGATAATCATGGTGTTGTACCATGTGGAGGCATTCCGCTTGATCACCCGTGCCGGAACCAGCCGGAGCGGCGAGTTCCGCACGTAGCCCAGCGCGTCGTGCAGGCTGTTGTTGTCCTCCTGAAGCTGATCGACCTGCTGGGACTTGATCCGCAGGAGCATGACCTCTTCCTTCAGAGCCTCATACTCGGACTGCATGTCCTCATAGCTCAACCGGCCCTTTCCGGTCACTTCCACCACTGACTGGACCCGGTTCCCCCCTTGCATGAAGGGAGCCATGACGGTCAGCGCGGTGGATTGGATGGCCTGTATCTGTTCCTGACTGAACGAGAAAATCCAGAAAAGTATTCCAGCAAAAGCGATCAGGGATATGAGACTGCTCCGCGTCATCCGATCCTCAGGCTTACCCCAGACATGATATCACATACGAGCCGCGCCCGGTCTTTCTTACAAATCTGTATTGGTCACTCGTTTGAGGAAGGAGAGTTCGTTCAAAACCTTCCCGGCTCCCTCCGCCACGGCGCTGAGGGGGTCTTCCGCGACATGCACGGGGAGCCCGGTTTCTTCGGTCAGAAGTTTGTCCAATCCCCGCAGGAGCGCTCCGCCACCGGCCAGCACCAGCCCGCGATCGACCAAGTCCGCTGAAAGTTCGGGCGGACATCGTTCCAGGGTGACCCGGACGGAGTCCACAATGGTGTTCAGCGGGTCGAGCATGGCTTCACGAATCTCCGACGAAGTGACCGTGATGGTCTTCGGCAGGCCCGCCACCAGGTCGCGCCCCTTCACTTCCACTGAGGTTTCCTTGGCCTGCGGATAGGCGGAGCCCATGCGGATCTTGATTTCTTCCGCCGTGCGCTCCCCGATCATGAGGTTGTAGGCCCGTTTCATGTACTGGACGACGGCTTCATCCAGCTCGTCGCCGGCCACCCGGACGCTGCGGCTGTAAACGATCCCAGACAGGGAAATGATGGCCACCTCCGTGGTGCCCCCGCCGATATCCACAATCATGTTGGCGGCGGCTTCCTGGACCGGCAGCCCCACCCCGATGGCGGCGGCCATGGGTTCTTCGATCAGGTAAACTTCCCGCGCTCCGGCATGCTGGGCAGACTCCTTCACCGCGCGCTTTTCCACTTCCGTGATGCCAGAGGGCACCGCGATGACCACCCGGGGGTGCGCCAGGCGGCGGCTGTTGTGAACTTTGCGGATGAAGTGACGCAGCATGGCTTCCGTCACTTCGAAGTCGGCGATCACCCCGTCTTTCAGGGGGCGGATGGCCACGATGTTTCCCGGAGTCCGGCCGAGCATGCGCTTGGCGTCGTCTCCGACAGCCAGCACCTGGTTGGTTCCCGACTTAACCGCGACGACGGACGGCTCGCGCAGAACAATGCCGTGGTCTTTTACGTTGACCAGCGTATTTGCCGTCCCTAGGTCAATCCCAATATCACTGGAGAACGCTCCAAAGAGTCGTGCGAACATTAATTGAAAGAGTGCCAAAATTCAAAATTGTCATGATACTAAGTGAGAACCAAATGGGGCCGCCGAGCAGTCTCCGGCACCGACAAAATCCAGATCAGTTCCTCACTCCCAAATGAAATTCGTCCGACGGGGCGAAAGCTCGATCCGTTGACGCATCATAAAGCTAGTCACATCTACGCTAAGTCAAGACAAACCCTATCCACGATCTTGAATTAATCTGATGCGCAAATCCTTGATTTTTAGTGATCAAGCCGTGGTTTGTTGTTGATGGTCTTACACTTGCTGTAAGGAAACGCGAATTTTCTCACTTTTTTAAGGACCTGCCGCATGCCCGAAGAAAATCCAGAGGTGTACTACCAGTGCCAGCGCTGCGGGAACTGCTGCCGCTGGCCGGGGGATGTCAGGGTCACAAAAAAGGAAATTTCGGAGATCGCACGCTTCCTGGCGATGGACGAAACGGAGTTCGTTCAGCAGTTCACCCGTCTGAGGTCCGACCGCCGGGGCCTGAGCCTGATCGAAAAGCCAAACCACGAATGCATTTTTCTCGAAGGCATCGAGTGCACCATCCAGCCGGTCAAACCCGGCCAATGCCGCGACTTTCCCAACAAGTGGAACTTTCCCGGCTGGCGGGAGTTCTGCGAAGCCATCCCGGTTCCCCTGGCGGAGAAAAAGCCGTGACCAGCAGGGCGCGAGTACACTCCAGGCTGGAAGCAAAAGAAAACTTGCGAATCTCATCTTTCAACTCTACAGATGTTCCCCTTTTCGCTTGGCCTTTCGCTCGGGTGGCGGAACTGGTAGACGCGCAGGATTAAGGATCCTGTGGGGCAACCCGTGGGGGTTCGAGTCCCCCCTCGAGCACTTTCTTTCCCAGCCGGACTTTCCCGGCGGGATTCGAAGGAAGTAACAGAGGCCTTTTGGCATTTTGAAATGGAACGGTCCCCCACCGCCACCCTTTTGCTTTCCTGTCCTGACCGGCCCGGCATCGTAGCCGCCCTGTCCGGGTACGTGGCTGAGCATCAAGGAAATGTCGTCCACCTGGACCAACACGTGGACCAGGAGATCAATGCCTTCTTCATGCGCATGGAGTGGGAACTGGAGGGTTTCAGCCTTTCCCGCGAAGCCATCCAGGAAAGCCTGCTGCCGCTGTTCGAACGCTTTTCCATGGCGTGGTCTCTTCACTTCAGCGACGTGAAGCCGCGCGCCGCCATTTTCGTCACCAAGGAAAAGCACTGCCTCTACGACCTGCTCTCCCGCCACGAGAGCGGCGAACTAAAGATCGACATTCCGCTCATCATCAGCAATCGCGAGGACCTGGAACCGGCCGCGGAACGGTTCGGCGTGCCGTTCCACCATTTCCCCATCTCGGAAGCCACCAAACCTGAAGTGGAAGCGCAGGAGATCGCCCTCCTGCGCCGGGAACGGGTGGATACCGTGATCCTGGCCCGCTACATGCAGATCCTGAGCGCGGATTTCGTGGAGGCGTTTCCCCGCCAGGTCATCAACATCCACCATTCGTTCCTGCCCGCCTTTCCGGGCGCGCGGCCCTATCATTCCGCCCACCGGCGCGGCGTGAAGATTATTGGGGCCACCAGCCACTACGTGACGGAAGATCTGGACGAGGGGCCCATCATCGAACAGGACGTGGTGCACGTGACGCACCGGGACTCCGTTCACGACTTCATTCGCAAGGGCAAGGACCTGGAGAAAGTGGTACTGGCCCGCGCCGTGTGGCGCCATACCCAGAGGCGCGTCCTGGTGCATCAGAACCGCACCGTGGTATTCGGTTAGGAAAGAGACAATCCCCGAACCCGCTCTTCCTCAGCTACGGCTGCATGAAGTACTCCACCAGGAAACTCTGGATCCAGCCGTAGAAGGTGTACTGGGCCAGAAGGAGCCACCGCTCGTTCATCTCATCTGGCGGCGCCATGAAGAACTCCCGCTCCGCGTCCGCCAGGCGGTGCTCTTCATTCATAAGAAGCCGGGCCTGATTGAGACAGGAAAACCATTGTTCAACATGGCTGGCAGGCACGGACAGGGTATGCAGCTTTCCCGACTCCGAATTGAAGTCAGCCTCGGAATCAGAGGTCGCGACTTTCGCCAAGTCCAAACCCACCATTTTTCTCGCTTCCGCGAAATGCTCGTTCAAATCTGGGTGCACATACTCTCTCCAATCCTTCAGGAATCCCTCCTGGCGGGCCCTTTCCGCGGCGGAGACATCCAGGGGATCGGGCAGAAGACGCCGCTTGGAGAGATGGCCCATGCCAATACCGGCAGCCACCTCCGGCAAACGCTGGAGAAAAAGCCACTGCAAGGCACTGAGATCTTCAAAGATCAATCCATCATCTTGCACCAGTAGCTTCATAAACCGTCAGGGGGGAACATCGCGCCAGACCCACTCAGTGCAAACAATGAGGCCGGATCAGGCTTTTTTCATGGCGGCCAGCAGCTGAAAGCTCTGAAGCTGCTGCACGTAAAACTCCGCCTTTTCCTTCTCACCAGACCATACCACGGATTCCCCCTGATGGTGTACTTCCAGCATCAACGTGGTGGCTTTCTCTTCGGAGTAACCAAAGACCCGCCGGAACACCAGCGTAACGAAGCTCATCAGATTCACCGGATCGTCAAAGACCACCACGTTCCAAGGGGGCGCCTTTTCGTCCCTGGTTTTCGTCTGGACATCTCCGATCTCTTCCGTCTTAACGCCCATAATCAGCCGCGATTGCAGTCTCCCGGCGACCCACCGGCCCCGAATACTCCCTACAGGGTTCGCAGGCGCGTTTTCTCCATCGCGAAAAAGGCGCGCACCGCTCCAACTCCTTCCGGGCTGACTTTCTGAAATTTCAAAGGAGACAACTCTTCTTCCGGCAATCCAAATCCGGCATGGCCACAACGCCATTCATAATAACAGTACGAAAGAAGCGCGGATACCAGGGGCAAATGATAGAGTGCCGCCTGAAGGGCAAATACCGTGGTCACATGGCCAGGACATTCGCCACCGTCAATCCGCAGAGCAAACTTCCGCTTCTGTGTGAGGTAGCGCGCCTCGCTTTCCCCTTCCAGAAAGGCCCGCGCGGCACGCTGGCTGCGCTGACTTTCGAACGCCGTCAGGTGGCCGTCCAGAGCATTGTCCAACTCCGTCAGCCGCCGGATCCGCATTTCCATGGACGCGGCGTACACATCGGAAAAATGTCTCGCCAACAGAAGACTGAAGCGGTCTTCCAGCCATTGCTGCCATTCTTTCCGGCGCGGGGCGGGATCTGAATTCTCCGGCAGAAACAAAGCCGGTTCGGCCCAGTCCACCCCCATGACGGCGATCTCCATGACACGGCAGGTCTCTTCCATTCCGTCCGCGTCCGCCACATAGAGACGCGGGGATTCGCCAAACTGATTCTGGAATAGCTGGCCGTTCATATTCGCGGTTATTATTCACCATTCGCGCCGTTGGGCAACGGCCAAACGTCATTCAAAATGCTTTCCTGCAGGCGATGCATGGTCTCGCGCTCCTCAGGTTCGCGGTCGTCGTGGCCGTTCAGATGAAGCAGGCCATGGATCAGGTAGAGTAGCGACTCCCGTTCCACCTCGTGCCCGAACCGCGGGGCTTCCCGCGCCGCTGTCTCCACTCCGATCAGGATTTCTCCGTGGGGAAAGGTAATGACGTCCGTGGGCGTGGGGTCCTCGAAGAACTCACCATGCACGGCGGCGATGGAGGCATCGGAGATAAGGCTGATTTCGACCTCCTCCAGCTCCGCCAACACCGCGTCACCAGCGCCAGGAGACCGCAAGCAGGCGGGCAACGCCGTTCTCCCCAGCTCTTCCAGCCGGTCAGGAGAAATGCCATCCACCGCACAATGTTCGTAAACGGAAAGTGCCGGATGGGGCGCGCCTGGAACCATCAGTGACTGGGGGAAAGTTCGAAAAAAGAGCTAGACGATCCCAACCGGGCTCAGACCTGCGCGGGAGTTTTGGCCGGCTCTTTCTTCTCTCCGCGACTGGTCTTGGGATTCGCCTTCGCTTCGCTCTTCTCCTTGAGGCTCGCGTCTCTTCCGCCCTTGGTCCGGTCCTCTTTGTCTTCCTTCGGATAGGAGATGCGGTTGTGCATCATGCTGCGCAGGGTCACGGAAAAGCTGCGCTTTACCTTCGCCAAGTCGCTCAGGGTCAACGCGCATTCGTCCAGTTGACCGTCGTGCAGCCGGTTGCGGACGATCTCGTCGATCAGTTGCTCGATCTTCTGCGGCGTAGGTTTGACCAAGCTGCGCGAGGCACTTTCCACGGCATCGGCCAGGCTGATGATGGCGCTTTCCCGGGTCTGCGGTTTCGGTCCCGGATAGCGGAAGCCCTCTTCCTTCACGTCGGGAATGTCTTCTTCGCGTTCGTTCCCGGCGGCCACCTGCTCTTCCACCTCTTCCCTGAGTTTCAGAGCCCGGTGGTAGAAGTAGTAGATGAGCGTGGTGCCGTGGTGCTCGCGAATGACGTTGATGATCTCCCGGTTCAGGTTGTTCTTCAGCGCGATGTCGACCCCGTCTTTCACGTGCGCGATCACGATCAACGCGCTCATGGTGGGGGTCAGTTCGTCGTGCGGGTTTTCCCCTTCGGCGATGTTCTCGATGTAATACTCGGGTTTGTTCAGCTTCCCGATGTCGTGGAAGTAAGAACACACGCGGCACATGGTGGCGTTCGCGCCGATGGACTCAGCGGCGGCTTCGGAAAGGTTCGCCACCACCAAGCTGTGGTGATAGGTGCCCGGGGCTTCCAGAGTCATCCGCTTCAGCAGCGGATGGTTCAGATCCGCTTTCTCGATCCACGAAATGTCCGTGGTAATGAAAAAGAGCCCCTCAAAAATCGGCAGCGTGCCACTGACCACCATGGCGGAAAGGAAGCTCGTCAGCAGCGCCGCGAAACACTGCAATCCCAGTAGTTCCCACTCTTCGGACGTATTGCCGAAAGGAAGCTGAATGGTTCCCAAGGCGAAACCAATCACGATACAGGCCAGCCCGACATAGACCCCCGCCCGGATCAAGCGGCCCCGGCGCCGGACCTGGTGAGTCAGGTACACCGCGATGAATCCGCAGATCAAGCTGAAGACAATGAACGGAAAGGCTTCTTCCGCCGACACCAGCAAGCCGCCGAACAGACTGGCGTAAATGGCCACGAAGGTTCCGTGGTTCCGCCCCAACAGCACGGACATGATCATGGGGGCCAGCGCATACGGGAAGGCCAGGAACTGGTAGTTGTCCCCCAACCCGAAGGCGCCCATCAGGAAAGCCGTCAGCTTCAAAAAGCCCAACTGGGTGGCGATAACGGCCAGGAGCAATAGGACCCGTGAGTTTCGAGCGAAGCTCTCGGGAAGGTTAACGTAGAAGTGGATCAGCAGCGTCAGGCAGATCAGGCCGATGACAAAGACGGCTTTCAGGGCCTCTCCATCGAAAATGGCACCCTCTTCCGCGCCGAGCGCGGTGACAATGGAAATGCCCGCGGCAAACAGGAAAAAGAGAAAGGCCCGGATGGGCCACCCTTCCTGTAGTGCGAACAACAGTTCGTTGTCGGTCTGTTTGCGACGCTTCTTACCGCTTGAGAAGCCCTTGCGCTTCAGCCGAAGCTGAGAAAAGAAATCCAGCATTGAGTTCGTTGGACGGATTCGTAGATCGTGAAAAGATAAGCGATTGCTCGAACAAAGAAAAGAGATCAAATTGGACCTCCCGAAGTGATCTTCCCGACAAGTCAAGTGAAACCTGGATCCCCTCTTACGACTTTCGGGACGCTATTATAAATTACGCGTGAGGTTGTATTTGAGGGGAACGCGCTCAACCGATAGTCTCTACCATTTCGTAAGGGAACCATGGCTGGGGAAAGAATTGTTCTGATCACAGGGGCGAATCGCGGGATCGGCCAGGAAACAGCCCGCCAACTGGCGGCAAAGGGTTGGCACGTGGTAATTACGGCGCGAAATGAAGCCGCCGGAAGGAAGGCCGTGACCGGTCTTTCCGAATTTGGCGAGGCGGACTTCATCCCCCTGGATGTGAGCAGCGACGCGAGCATCGCGGAAGCCTCCCGCCTTTTTGGAGAGCGCTACGGGCATCTGGACGCGCTGGTGAACAACGCGGGCATCTATCCGGAAGGAGACAACTCCATTCTCACCATCAGCGCGGACTTGATCCGCAAAACCCTGGAAACCAACACCTTGGGCCCTCTCCTGGCGGCGCGGGCTTTCCGGCCCTGGCTGGAGAAAAGCCCTCACGGCCGCATCGTCAATGTCTCCAGCGGCCTTGGCCAGTTACACGACATGGCGGATGACGCGCCAGCCTACAGCATTTCCAAAACCGCCCTCAACGCCGTGACCCGGCAGTTGGCGGCCTCTCTGAAGCCGAAGAATATCTCCGTAAACTGCGTCTGCCCCGGCTGGGTACGCACGGACATGGGCGGCCCCAATGCCACTCGAGAGGTCGCTGAAGGCGCGGATACCATTGTGTGGCTGGTGGATTCCGCCCCGTCCTCGCTGACCGGTACGTTTTTCCGGGACCGCAAAGAGATTCAGTGGTGACCCCGGCGCCCGCTTGGCGCGACTGCGGCACTTGCTCCCCGGACGGATAGACGCTAAACGAGGAGTATGACCCTCCGAACCTTTCTCGCTACGTCGCTCTGTCTGGCCGCTACTTGGGGCCTCTTCCTGGCGCCCGCCCCCTCCGCCGCGGCCGCCGAAAAGCCAAACGTCATTTTCATCCTGGCGGACGACCTGGGATACGGCGACCTGGGTTGCTTCGGACAGGAGAAGATCCAGACGCCTCACCTGGACCAACTGGCGGCAGACGGCATGAAGCTGACCGACTTTTACGCCGGCGCCACGGTCTGTGCTCCCTCCCGCAGCGTCCTCATGACGGGTCAGCACACCGGCCGGACCTGGGTGCGGGGGAACGCCGGCCGGGACAATCCGGAAAAACAAACCCTCCGCCCCGAAGACGTCACGGTGGCTGAAAAGCTCAAGTCCGCCGGCTACGCGACCGCCTTGACCGGCAAATGGGGGCTGGGGGAACTCGGCTCGGACGGTCATCCCAACGAACAGGGGTTTGATTACTTCTACGGCTACCTGAACCAGCGTCACGCGCACAACTACTACCCGGAATTCCTCATCCGGAATCAGGAAATCGTGAAGCTGCGGAACGTGAGCGCCCCCGAGTGGCTGGCGCAGAAGAAGGAAAAGAACGAGCCTGACGATGGCGCCGGTTGGGCCATCGAGCGAATCGATTACTCTCACGACCTCATCGCCAACGAAGCCCTGGAATGGATCGGCAAACAAAGCGCTGAGAAACCGTTCTTCCTCTACCTGGCGCTGACTATCCCTCACGCCAACAACGAAGGCTCACGCGGAACGGGCAACGGCCAGGACGTGCCGGACTACGGCATCTATGCCGGCAAAGACTGGCCGGACCCGGACAAGGGCCAGGCCGCCATGATTACCCGCATGGACGGGGACGTGGGCCGCATTATCACGCTTCTCAAAGAGAAGGACTTCGCCAAAGACACGCTGGTGATCTTCACCTCGGACAACGGGCATCACAAAGAAGGCCACAACAACCCCGAGCTCTTCGATGCCAACGGACCGCTGCGCGGTATGAAGCGCGACCTGACGGAGGGCGGCATCCGCGAGCCCACCATCGCCTGGTGGCCGGGCAAGATTGCTCCCGGCAGCGTCTCGGATCACCCGGCTTACTTTGGCGACTTCATGGCCACGGCCTGCGAACTGGCCGGCGTGGAGCCCCCGGAAAACGTCCAATCCATCAGCTTCCTGCCCACCTTGCTAGGCAAGCCTGACGAGCAGAAAAAACACGAATACCTCTACTGGGAATTTTACGAGCGGGGCAGCGCGCAAGCGGTGCGCTTTGGCGACTGGAAAGCCATCCGCGAGCCGATGTTCACGGGCGAGGTTCAGCTCTACAACCTGGCGGAAGACATCGGCGAAGAACACAACGTGGCGGATCGCCACCCTGACTTGGTCGCCAAAGCCATCGCTTACATGACGGACGCCCACGTGGACGATCCCAAGTGGCAGGTGGGCGGCAAGAAGAATTAGCCGCCAGCCCGCGCACCGCCTTGCCCCAGGACACGACGGGTCCCCAACCACCAAACAGCCCCATCGTCTTTTTTGACAGCGACTGCCTGCTCTGTCTGCGGGCGGTCCGCTGGTTGCTGAAGCTGGATCGTGAGGGAAACCTTCGCTTCGCCTCCCTGAGAGGAGAAACCGCCCTCCAGTTGGTCCCCCAGAAATACCGGGCGGAAGAGCTAACCACCATTGTTTACTGGCGTGCCTCAGAGCTATTCGTGGAATCGGACGCGGTGCTCGAAATGGTCCGCGATCTGGGCGGCGCCTGGTCCCTGCTGGCAGCCGTGACAAAAGTCCTGATCCCGCGCCGCTGGCGCGATGGGCTCTACCGCCACGTCGCCAACCATCGCTACCGGATTTCCCAACGCATTCCCAACTCCTGCCAGATGCCGGATCAGCCGGTGGAGATGTCTCGGTTGTTGCCCTGACTCGCCTGCGCCCTAACAAACAGTCAAACCCCGCGTCAATATTCCTGCTGCCGCCAGGAGATGAGCCGGGAAGATCCGTCATCATCCTCATCGGCTAGGAGAAAGCCGTGGTTGACCAGGAACTGGTCCACCAAGCCCACCGTGGCTTCGTAGCTCACCACGTCCACATTGAAGTTAAAGAAGCCATGCCCCTTGCCCTCGAATGGGATGAGTTCGCAGCGGTTCTTCTTACGCTTCATCAGCTTGGCGAACTTCTCGACGCTCTCGAAGGGAATCAACCGGTCTTCCGTTCCGTGCAGCAGGATCATCGGCGGATGGGACTTCCCGATGTGGCGGAGCAGGTTTGCTTCCTTGGCGCTCTTCTCATCCGGGAAACGATCACCTCCAAAACCTTTCTTGGAAGTGTCCAGAATGGGGCTGAAGAGAGCCAGACCGTCTGGCGCGCAAGACAGTTGCACGTCCTTCTCGTCATCCGGAAAGTCCGCGATCATCGCGGCGGCGGCGGCCATGTGCGCGCCGGCCGCGGCTCCCACGGTCACGATCTTGAATTCATCCACGCCCAGGTAGTCTTTGTTCCAGCGGGCCCAGCGGATGGCGGTGCGGGCGTCCGCCATGGCCTGAAGCGGCGTGGTGTCGTGGGTGGACTTCGTCCGGTACTCCATGGCCATCGTCACCGCGCCGCGGCCCGCGAAATAGAGACACTGCGGCGCGAACTGGCTGACCTGACCCTGATCCCAGCCGGAGCTGAAAAAGAAGAGCATGGCCGTCCGGTCCTCGCCTTTTACCTGGCCGCCCGGGTAGAACACATGAGCATGCAGATCGGGCCCACCCTCGATCACTTTGTAAACGTAGGTCTGGGCCTTCTCGAGCAACTCGTTGTTCCGATGGACGACCGAGTTCGCAGCCGGTTTCATGAGAGGTAATTGGGAGCGGCAGAACTATTGCCGGGGAAGGCTTAGATCGTACGGAGAAGCCCTTAAAGTTCAAGCGCTATTCCAAAAACGTGAAGGTTCCTCAAGAAAATGGTGGGTCGCGGAACCCCCGATGAATGATAACTTCGATAGAAAATGCACCGCTTCATGGATTTACGAGCCCCCTTCGTTGGTTTTGCCGCCCTGATTTGCCTCCTCTTCCCGGTTTTGGCCTCGGGCCAGGAGAGCGTCCCCAGCCTCCGTTCAGAGTTCGAAAGCATTTATAATGCCTGGAGCGGCGCGATGGCAAAGGGAGACTACGAAAGCTGGAAACTCGTCACTTCCGCCTATCGCCAGGCCGCCATTCGCAATGCCATTGTCTCTCAGAAAGACCCCTTCCCCCAGTCCCTTTTCGCTGAAGCCCTGCACGCGCCGGATCTCGCCCCACTGAAGCTGATCGATATCCTGGTGAAGGGCGACACGGCCCGGGCCATTTACTTCGGCAAGGTGGACTTCGGCATCGCGGAGCCCGGCTCCATCCCGGATAATCTGTTGGTGCTGAACTTTCTCCGGGAATCGGGAAAATGGAAATACGACAACTTGCGCCTGGTCCGCATCGGGACCGACCCGACCATCCTGACCCAGATCATGAAAGGAAACCGGGAATTCCTTCAGGACCCGCAGTTCGCGCCGACCGGAATCGTTCCCCCGCTGCCACCGCTGGTGAACCCGCCAGCTTACATCGCGGAGCTTTGGATCGATGCCATCGGCTACGACACCACGGTAAAAGTGAATACCACTCACCACTCTCAGGCCACCAACACGGGCGTCCGGGACCTGATCAACGGCGGACTCGTGGGCGGCCAAAACGGCATCTTAGTGGAAACCACGCGGCTCCCGCTTCCGGAAGGCGCCACGGAACGCCGCCTGGAGATCGCGATCTACGCCACCAAGGCCAAAGACCAACCCGCCAAACGGCTCTTTCACTACAAGCCAGACCCGGACTCCGTGGAGGCCACTTACCAGAGCGGCATCATGGTCAGCCCCTGAGCGGCAAGGGGTGGCTTACCGGGGATTCCCGCGAGCGGTCAGGTCTTCGCCCTCCGCCCCCGCCAGCGCATCCACCAACACGCAGCGGAATCCATAAAGGTTCCCGCGATAGTCCGGCGTCACCGCGTTCCGGTAGGAAGTATTCAGCAGGCCCTTACGGTACCCGCTCCAGCCGCCCCCGCGCAGCACTTGAAAATTGGCGTCTTCACGATACCGGTCGGCCACCCATTCCCAGACATTGCCTCCCAGGTCATAGATTCCCAATTCATTGGGCCGGAAGGAACCGACGGGCGCGGTCTTCTCGAAGCCGTCATTGTAGCCGGAAATGATCTTGCTTCTGCCCTGCGTCGCGGCCGCGGTTTCATCGGCGAAGTTCCCGCTGTCTGGCGGCGGCGGCCACTCCGGGCCCCAGGGGTAGTGGTCCCGGACCTTGGAGTCGCGCGCCTCGGGTGAATCTCCGCTTTCGTTGACCAGCCCGGCCATCTGGCTCCATTCCACATCCGTGGGAAGCCGGTAGAGCTGAGTACTGTCGATCAATCCCTCGGCGCGCTCTTTCTTTGTGAGCCATTGGCAGAAGGCTTCCGCGTCGTGGTAGGAGACGCCACTCACGGGGTGTGTTTCGTCCTGACGGAAGCCTGGCGAGGGCGTCGGCTCGTTGTCCTCTTCCTGGCTGTCGAGAAACGCCTGGTAGTCCACGACCCGGGTCTCGAACGCGGAAGCCATGAGCCCCTTCGATACCGGCACGAACTCCATGCTCAGACTGTTCTTCCACGGCTGATCAAAGACCACGCTCCGGTCGGGTTCGAGCTTCAATTGAATAGCGGCTTCCTGACCGGCTGGGACGCGCACTTCCACGCTTTCCCTGCGGTAGCCCGGCTGATCGAAGTCATACCGCACCAGCCCTTTCCGCACCCGGTCCCGTTTCAGGGGGGAAAGCCCCAGCCACACGCCGTCCCGGTGAACGTTTACCCGGGGCGGGTCGGTCTCGATGTGCACCGAACCGAAGCGGTCGTCAATGCGGCACAGAAAGGCTCCTTCCTTCCCGGGAGTCAGTGAGGCCTGCCAGGCGTGGTATTGATCCGGCCCCAGATAGCCCCGCGCCCGGTCCATGGTGGTCATCCAGTCGCAGAACTGCCAGGCATTCATTTCCGGCACCTGGGCGGAACCATCCGCGCTGACGGAAAACACCTCGTCCTCGTGGCCCACGGTATCCAAGTAGCGGCGATAGACTTCTGAAGAAATCTCCGTGCTGGAGATGTGGAACTCGCCCGCTTCCTCCCAGTTGAACTCGATGTCGAGACTATTGACCCAGGGCTGGCGCGCCTCCGGCCGGTTGTCCTCCACCAGCGTTTTCATGTAGGTCACCCGGGCCCCGGCGGGCAAGACTTCCGAAATGTGGAAGTCCCGGAACCCATCCATCTTCAACACCAGCTCAAGCTTACCGGCGGGAAACTCCGGAAGCTCAGCCGTGGGCGTGACGTCCAGTTCTTCCCCCTGATATATGACTCGCGCGCCGGGCGGATCGCTGAGCACCTTCACCCAAACCGGTTCGGGCGGCTGCGGTTCCGGTGGAGTCTTTGGCGGGTTTTCGCCATTGCCAGTTTCCTTTTCTCCGTTCCCATTCGTTTCGGGAGGAATCACCGGAAGAACCGGCGGTACGACCGAAGACAAATTTGGGTTTGGGGCCACCGGAGGCGCGGGAGCCACCGGATCCGGTTTCGGACGGAGAAAGATCAGCAAACCCGCCGTAACGAAAACTACCAGGACCAGTACAAGCAGCGACAGCCAGGCCGGGGTCGCCAGGGCCTTCCTTTCGTTGGCCTCGACTTCGCCGGACACGCGGCGCAGAGCCTGGGAAAGCTGCCAGGCGTCGGTGTGCCGTTTCCGCGGGTCCGGCGCTCCGGCCTGGCAGATCACGGCATTCAAACTCCAGAACCGCTCCCGGTCGCTGCTGCTGGGGTCCAGCTCCGTGGGTAGCTCGGGAAACTCCATGCGGTCTTTCCCGGTATGCAATTCATACAGCACCATGGCCAGGCTATAGAGGTCCGCCCGCTCCGTGCCCGGCCCTTCCGGCGGCACATAGCCCTCCGTGCCCACAAAAGTCTTCTGCCCGCTGCGGGCCACCAGGCCGATGTCCGCCAGCTTCGCCTCTCCCCGCACGAAGATGACATTGGACGGTTTCACGTCCCGGTGCGTCAATCCACTGCGGTGCAGGTGCCCCAGCGCTTCCGCCAGCCGCGCGCCGATGGAAGCGGCTTCTTTCACCTGCACCCGTCCGCGGTGCGTCATGTCGGAGGCCAGGGTGCGCGGCTCGTAGGATTCCACGTCAAATTCCCGCCCGTGCAGGCGGTCGTCCGCCAATTCCATGACGTAGTAGTAAAAAGCTTCCCCTTCATTCCGGCCCACGTGCAGCACATCGACCAGGCCGGGGTGATCCTGGGACACTTTCTCGTACCGCTGGATGCCTTCAAACTCTCGCTCGAAAGTCCGCGAGAGATCGAAGTCCTGGCGGGAGACGACTTTGACCGCGCGATAGTTGCCCGTCACGCTTCGCGCCAGCCAAACCTCACCATAGGATCCTCCTCCGATGCGGCGAAGGATCTCAAACTCCGGAATCACCGGCGCATCCGCGTTCGCTGGGGTCATCTATAGCAACTTGTCCTGCAAAGCCTCGATTTCTTTTCGTACCAAACTACCCACCCGGTGTTTTGCCAGATAGACCTGAGCCATCGATACGCCCAATTCCCGCATCACCTTTCTCGCCTCCCAACCCTTCACCACGTAACAATGAAATATCTGATACTGCTTCGGTGAGACCCGGTTCTTTACTTTGTCCAGCGCCACGGCGCTCATGTTCGAAATCCACTCCGCGTTCCAGAGTCTTTCCAGCTTGTCTCCTTCCGGATCTTCGAACCGCTCGATGGTCGCGGTGCGCCGGCCGTCTTCGCCGTCATCGCTCAGACCCGGCGATACCACGGCCGCATGACGCATCTTTTTCCGGAGCTGATCGCCGATCCTCCAGCGCGTGATATTCAGCAACCAGCTCTTGAAGGAACCTTTTTCCGGATCGTACTTCTGCCCTTTTTTCCACTGCTTGGCCACGGTCAACACGGTTTCCTGCACCACGTCAAAAGCTTCGTCACTGGCCAGTCCCGACTTCAGACAAACGCTGTAAATTAACCGCCAATAGGTTTGATAGAACTCGTCCCACGTCCTCTGGTCCTGCCAGTCCTGGAGCCTTTCAATGAGGCTCATTCGCGTGCGGGCGTAGGCGTTCTTTAGATTCGCTGAATCTTCTGATTTCCGGTTTCCGGCCATCTCGGGGGGATTCTAACATCATTCACTCCTCCGGGGGCTAACTTTTTCACCCCCAGGAATGAAAGCGGATTCTTGAAAGAGGTTTCACAAGGATTCCGTAGTCCCCGAATACCGAACTTGCTATAGTCAGAAACTTCATCATGAAAATCCACACCCTTGCGCTGGCACCGCTTCTTATCGCCACCTCTCTCTTGGCGCAGGAGGCGCCGGACGCGGCCCCTCCTTCAGGGGAAACCCAGCCCCTGACTTACGTCCAATACCCCAGCCACTTCTGGGAAGACAACCTCACCACGTCGCCCGAGCTGTATCTTCGCTTCAACGCGCCGGTCCCCCTGGCTGCCGCCAAGGCAAAGCTGGTCTTTACCGACCGCGAACACCGTCAGGTGCCCGCCGCCGTCAGCCAGCCCACGGAGGAAGAGATTCTCCAGATGCTGGTGGCCCAGGATCGCGCCTCGGAAGGCGCCAACGGAGTCGATGCCAGTCTCTACCTCCGCGTCCAGCCCCTCAGCCCATTGCCCCCCGGAGACTACTGGCAACTGACCCTGAATGAAGGCCTCGCCAGCGAGAACAAATCCCACGCCCTTTCCAGTGACAGCCTGATCTGGCTGGGCACGATCCGGAAATTCTCGGTCTACAACATCGAGGCCTCGAACCCCTTCGATGGCGAACGCCAGGTGGCCGTTTACTTCAACAAATCTCTCCACGAGGAGTTCAACGCGGAGACGCTTAAGGAATACCTCAGCCTGTCGCCCGCCCCTGAGGACCTCAGTCTCTCGGTCAGCGGCAGCGCGGCTTACTATTCCGGCAGCTTCAAATTTGGCGAGCCCTACCACGTTAGCGTAAAGCCCGGCATCATCGCCCGGGACCTCACCATGCTGAATGACGCGGTGAAGAAGGAAGTCACCTTCACCCCGAATGACGGCTTCGTGGCCCTTCCGGCCTTTGAAACCGTTCAGAACCGCAACGGCCACCGCCAGTTCGAAATCCAGACCGGCAACCTGGAATCCGTAACCGTTAAAGTTAAGAAACTGACCGCCCGGGAACTCCTCTTCGCCATGCGCGGGTATGAGGCCTATGAAGGCTGGGGCTCCTCGCGCAGCATCCCCTTCGACATGGTGCCGGGCGCCACCATCTTTTCAAAAGACTTCGAAATCTCCGCCGGTGTGGATGAAACCGAAGTGGTCACCCTGAACTGGGATGAAGTCCTGGGCGACAGCTCGCCTGGGGCCGTCTACCTCTGCGCGGAAGGAAAAGACAAAAACGTCTACCGGCACGCCGGCGCGCAGTGCATTGTCCAGCTCTCGGACATCGGCTTGGCCTGGAAACAGGAGGCGGAAGCCCTCACGGTTTACGCCTTTTCCTACAAGACTGGCGACCCGCTGCCTGGCGTGACGATCAATCTCTTTGACGAAGACTACCGCTCCCTGCACGCCACGCGTTCGAACGATCAAGGCGTCGCCACCATCCCCACCGCTGGAGTATCCACCGAGACCCGGCACTGGATCCAGGCCCGGAAAGGCGCGGAGATCCACGCCATTCCTTTCACCGAGGGCATGTACAACATCTACCCTTGGGCCTTCGACATTTCTTATTCCTGGGAGCAAGTCACGAAAAGCAACCCGGACCGCCGTTGTTTCATCTTCAGCGACCGGCCTCTCTACAAACCGGGCGAGACGCTCCACCTGAAAGCCATTACCCGCCAGACCGATGGCGACAGTCTCTTGTCTCCAGACAACGGCCAGGGCGCCACCGCCATGCTGCGGGTGTACGATCCCCAGCACCGCACGGTCGAAGAACGCCTCATTGATGTTTCGGCGCGCGGCAGCCTGGAAGCGGAAGTCAAACTTCCCGAGGAACCCCTGGGCTGGTACTACGCCGAAATCGACTTCAACGGCAACGTCGAGCCCGATGACCGGGACTACAGCAAGATCTACTCGCACTCTTTCCAACTGGCGGAATACCGGCCCAACACTTTCGAGATCAGCCTGGACACGCCGGACGAAGTCACCGCGGTGGATTCCATCAAGATGGACGTCTCCGCCCGTTACCTCATGGGCAAGCATCTCAGCAAAGCCGACCTCAACTGGTATGCCGCCATCTACAAAGAAGGGTTCCATCCGGAGAGCTACTCGAACTTCCAGTTTGGCGACCGCACCCTGCCTTACGAGGCGCCCATCACGTCTTCGGGCACGGTCACTCTGGACGGCCAGGGAAAATCCTCCGTCGAAATCGCGCTGCCCGCGGTGGAAGACACCCCCAGCCCTGGCCCCTGCCGCGTGGGCATGAGCGTGGAAATCACGGACCTGAACCAGCAGACTCTGGCGGAGTCGGTCTCCACCACGGTGCAAAGTTCCAGCTACTACCTCGGCATCCGAGACCTGCCCTATCAAGTCATGACGGGAGCGGAGATTCCTTTCGCCTTCGTCGCGGTGAATGCCGACGGTTCCGCCCGCGGCCAGGAAACCACGGCCTCGCTCTTGATCGAAAAAGAGGAGTGGATCACCTACAAGGTCAAAGGCACGGGCGGCGCCATCACCAGCCGCAATGAGCGCAAGCTGGAGTCCTTCCTAAACGAACAGGTCGTCATTCCCGCCACGCCGGCGGATCATCCGGAAGACGAAGCTCCGCTGACCGCCGCGCTCGGCTTTACCGCCACCAAGCCCGGCAACTACATCGCCACTCTCACTTCCGAAGACGAAGCCGGTCACCCCGTGTTGAGCCGGATCCGGTTCGAGGTCTATGTCGCCGAAGAGCGTGACGAATTCACTTGGGAACAAGACGATGGCATGCGTCTCGAAGTGACTCCGGACAAGGAAACCTATCTGCCGGGCGAAACGGCCAAGCTCCTCGTGAAGAGCCAGATTGAAGGTTCCGCCCTCGTGACAGTGGAACGCGCCGGAGTCCGCAAGGTCTTTACCCGGCCGCTCGACGGCAAGTCGAACCTCATCGAAATCCCGATCGACAAAGACCTGTCGCCCAATGTGTTCGTTTCCGTCATGGTCGTCCGCGGCCTGGAAAACAGCACCCACGATCATCCCAACACAGACTACCGCATCGGCTACTGCCAGTTGGAGGTCGCTGACCCGTCCCAGGAACTCCACGTCAACATCGACGCTCCGGAAGACAGCGTGCGGCCCGGAGACGAAGTCACCCTGAAAGCCACCGTAATGACGGGCGAGGACAAGCCACTTCCGAACACGGAGGTTACCCTCTACGTGGTGGATGAAGGCGTCCTGCAGATTGCCGGTTACGAAACGCCCGATCCCTTCCACACGATGCGGGCGCCCTTCCCCCTCCAGGTCTTTACTGGCCAGTCCATCAGCGACCTCTTGCCGGAATCCCCGGAAGACCTGGTCTTCGGGAACAAGGGCTACGTCATTGGCGGCGGCGGTGAAGACGGCATGATGCCGAAGCGCCGGAAAGACTTCCGTCCCGTGGCCTACTGGAACGGTTCGCTCGTCTCGGACGAAAACGGCGTGGTCACCGCTACCTTCACCGTGCCGGACAGCCTCAGCGAATACCGCATCATGGCGGTCGCCAACGGCCCGGGTGGCCAGTTCGGCAACGGAGAATCCAGCCTGGTGGTGAACAAGCCGCTGATGTTCGAGCCTTCGCTCCCTGCCTTCTCCAATGTCGGTGACGAGATCCTGCTCCAGGGCATCGTCCACAACCAGACCGATCAGCCGCAGCGAGTGGAATTGGAAATCGTGCTCGACAGCAAAGCGGAGTTCGTCAGCGAACCCTTCCCCATCCAGCCCACCAGCCCGGACGCGAATGGCAGCATTGTTGACGCCATGACCCGGCGGACCGCGATGGACATCGCGGCGGGAGAATCCAAGAACATCGCCTTCAAGATCCGCGCCCTGGAAACCGGCGACGCCAAGTGGCTCTGGAACGCGCGAAGTTTGACGGACGAGAGCCTGTCGGACCGCACGGAGTCGACTCTGCGAATCGGCTACCCCGTGCCCATATTGCGGGCCACGAAGAACCTGACCTTCAAGAATACCGAGGCCCAGGCGAATGCGCTGGCGTCCATCGAAGATCGCCTGCTCAATGGCGAAGGTTCCGTCCGTGTCACGTTCTCCAACTCCCTCTTGCTGGAAGCGGAGGACGCGCTGGACTATCTCCTCCACTATCCCTACGGCTGCGTGGAGCAAACCACCTCCAGTACCCTGCCGTGGCTTTCCACCTTCACCTTGCGCGATGCAGTTCCCTCTCTGAAAAAGCCGGAAGAGGAAGTGAAAAAAGCGATCGCCCACGGCACCAACCGCCTTCTCAGCATGCAGACGGCCGAGGGCGGGCTCAGTTACTGGCCCGGCGGTACGGAGCCCATGCTCTGGGGCAGTGCCTACGGGGGCATGGCGCTGGCCATGGCACAGCAAGCCGGATTCGAACTTCCGGAGTACCGCTTGAGCGAGCTCTGGCGTTACCTGTCTTCCGCTCTTCGCAACACGGGTGACATCGATGACGCTTACGATCTCTCCCAACGCTGCCTGGCCCTCTACACCCTGGCCCTGGCCGGAAAGGCGGAGCCTGCTTACTACGACGTTCTCTACAAGAAACGTCAGATCCTGCCCCGCGAAGCGCGCGCCCTGCTTGCGGCCGCCATGCTGGAAAGCCAGGGCGCGGAAAAAGTGAAAAACCAGGTGCTCGTCCTATTGGACAATTCCAGTAAAGCACCCGGCCAGAACGTTCCCTGGTACAAGGACGTTTACACGGACTCCACCCAGATACTGGCCTGGACGCTTCTGGACCCGATGGATCCCGCCACAACGGACCTGATCCGGTCTCTCATCAACAAGCGTGGCCCTCATCGGGGCTGGGGCAGCACCTACAGCAATGCCTGGCCGCTCCTGGCGCTCTCCCGCTACTCGGAAGCCACCGCCAAGGATCTGGAAGCAAGCACCATCACCCTGCGGTTCCAGGGCGAGACGCGGCAACTGGACTTCGGTAATGCGCTGCAAAGCGGCGAATTCAGCTTCCCCTTCTCCGGAGATCTCCGGAACAAGCCCATGCAGTTGGAAACCAGCACCGGCATGCCGGTCTATGCCCATGTGGAAGTGGAAAGCCGTCCGAAGGTCAACCCCGTGGAGGCTGTGGAGCGCGGGTTCAAGATCCACCGCGCTTACCAAAAGGTAAACCAAACCGGCGACCTAAGCCCTGCCACGGATCTCCAGGTCGGCGACCTGGTTCAGGTCTCCCTGGAAATCACCACGGACGGCAAGCAGTACTACCTGGCGATCGACGATCCTCTCCCCGCCGTGCTGGAAGCCGTGAACCCGGAGTTCACCTCACGCGCGGCTCAGGACGCGCCGGACACGGACAGCAGGAACACCCTCTACTGCAACTTCCGCGAACTTCGGAAAGACCGGGCCCTGTTCTTTGCCGACTACATCTATGAGAAAGGCAAATACCAGGTGAATTACCTGGCCCGCGTCGTTTCCGCCGGCACGGTCATGGCGCCACCCGCCAAGGTGGAAGCCATGTACGAACCGGAGCGCTACGGCCTTTCCGCGGCGGAGATCTTCACGAGCCAGCCCCTGAAGGACCCGGCCGCTCAACTCGCCACGGCTCCTGCCCCCACGCCACCCACCAACCGGTGAGTGGCCCTGGGTGGCCGGACGGCTGGGTTGGACACTGGACGCCGAGGGGACGTGACAATCAGACTGTCAGACCATCGGACTTTCAGAAGATTCTAGTAAGAAAAGAAACGTAAGACTTCGATTACCCGTATCCCCTCCCAAAATCTGATAGTCCGATGGTCTGACAGTCACGTCCCCACCCGCTCCCCAGCTTCCGCCACCTCACTTCCACCCACCCACACCCGCCTCGCCATGATCCGCAGACTGCGCCGCCTCATCTTCCGCCTCGCCCTCCTGGGTCTGGCGGCCTATGTCGTGGCCGTTTACGTCGTGCCGCCCTTCTGCTCGCTGCCGGAAAACCTGGTAAATCCCTCTCCGGCGGCGACGGAGTTCACCGACCGGGAGGGGCGGCCTTTGCGAAAGTTGCTCAATGCCGACGATCTCCGCACCGGCCGGCCCGTCACCTTCAATGAACTGCCGGAAAACTTGATCAACGCCACCGTGGCCGCGGAAGACTGGCGCTACTGGAGCCACAACGGCCTGGACCTGCAGGCCATGGCCCGGGTGTTTTTTGAGTTTGCTCAGCACGGCCACTTCATGTCCGGCGGTTCCACCATTTCCCAGCAACTTATCAAGATCTCCTCCCCACCGAGACGACGCTCCATCCCGACGAAGGTTAGGGAGATCGTGCTGGCCCGGAAGCTGGAGATGACCTGGGAAAAGGAAGACATCCTCGCCGCTTATCTCAATCGCCTGCCCTACGGAAATCTTCTCACTGGTTGCCGTGCAGCCGCCCGGGGTTACTTCAACAAACCGTTGTCCGATCTGAGCGTGGCGGAGTCCGCCTTCCTGGCTGCCCTGCCCAACGCCCCCACGCGCCTGAACCCGTATCGCAATTTCGAAGGCGCCAAGGAACGGCAGGAAAAGATCTTAGGCGACATGCGCCACCTGGGCTTCATCACGGAGGACGAATACCAACGGGCCTTCGAGGAATCCATTCTCCTCGTGGATGGAGGCTACCGGGAGTTCCGCGCCCCGCACTTTGTGGACCTGGTATTGAGCGGAAAATCCGCCCCGGCGGACACGCCCATCGTTCGCACCACCATCGACCTGCCGCTGCAGACCTTTGTGGAAAACACCCTGGCCCTGGAACTGGGCCGGCTGCAGGAAGTCACTGGAAAGGCCACGCATCTCCAGGGGGCCGCCGTGGTCATGCACAACCCCTCCGGCGAGGTGCTGACCCTGGTGGGCTCGCGGAATTTCTTCGACGGTCTTTCCGGCCAGGTAAATGGTGCCTGGGCGGCCCGCTCCGCGGGGTCCACCCTGAAGCCCTTTACCTACCTCCTGGCCATGCAGCGGGGTGACTACCACGCTTCCAGCCTTCTGGCCGATCTGCCGGTGGAATACGGCAGTTCTTTGGATGGTGTTTACCGGCCGGAGAATTACGACAAGCGCTTCCGCGGCCCCGTCCGGTTTCGCGAAGCTCTGGCCAGTTCCCTGAATGTTCCCGCCGTCCGCCTGCTCCACGACATCGGCGGCCATCACCTCCTCTACGGCAAGCTCCAGGAACTGGGCATCTCCACGCTGGCCGCCGACCCAGATCGCTACGGGCTAGGGCTGACCATTGGAAATGCCGAGGTGCGCCTCTTGGAACTTACCAACGCCTACGCCTGCCTGGCCCGCCTGGGCGAATACCAGGAGTTCCGCCTGCTCCGCGACCAGGCCACCGGGTCCAATCCGGTCCGCCGGTTTTCCGCCACGGACTGCTACCTCATCGCGGACATCCTCAGCGACAACAATGCCCGTTCCGGAACCTTCGGCGCCTATTCTCCGCTGCGATTTCCTTTCCGCGTGGCCTGCAAAACCGGCACCAGCACTGACTACCGTGACAACTGGACCGTCGGCTTTACCCCGGAATTTACCGTGGGGGTCTGGGTGGGCAGTTTTGAAAATACCCCCCTGCGCAATGTCAGCGGCGTCAGTGGCGCGGGACCGGTTTTTCAGAACATTTTCCAGCACCTCTACGAAGCTCGCGAACCCGGCTGGTATGAACGGCCCGCCACGCTGGTCAGCCACGAAATCGATGCCCTTACCGGTAAAACCGTTTCAGCCGGACTTCCCGCCCGCCATCGTTTGACCGAGTGGTATCGTCCCGGCCGGGAACCCAAGACCGCCACGGCGGAGGACTATGACGAAAGCAGCCGCTCCCTTCTTCCGGCGGAGTACGCCACCTGGCTTTCAAGCCAGGGAAAATTCCTCGCCAATCGCGTCTTTGCCGCCAAGCCCTCCGCGGAAGACTCCAGGATGCCCTCCATTGAAATCCTGAGCCCGCCAGACGGCACCGTCGCCTACCTGGACGCGGACCTTCCCCGAAACGGCAGCCTGCTGCCCCTGAAAGCCAACGCTTCCGGCCCCCTGGAGTGGACGTCCCCCACCCTGAAAATCGACGCGTCCGGCAGCCTCCCCTTCGTCATCCTTCAACCCGGCCGCCACGAACTCAGAGTCAGAGACACCGCCTCCGGCCACCAGGCCAGCGTCAACATCGAGGTAGAAACCCTCTAACAAAGCTCCCACTTCCTTCCAGAGAGCTAAGCACGCACGGGCATCGCTTTCCTTGTCTCCTTGTCTCCTTGTCTCCTTGTCTGGCGGAAACCTCAGCCAGCACGCCAAGCCCCCCTAAACGCAAAAAACCCCAGTTCAGGGGCTTTGTCTCCCGCCCTACCCGCTCCGCCCTCAGGGATGGGAAGAACGAGGGCGGAGCAGGTATTTGGGAGGACGATGGGAGGCAACTCAACGTCCCTGTTGTAAACCATGCCAGGGGGGTGGGCCGGTGAGGCCCAACTCAGCGGGAACGTGGGTGCAAGAACGTTCCTCTTCTGTAATATCACCGGCCACCCTGAGTCCCTGGCACGGAAAACTTTGGCCAATCTCCACGAAGCCGAGCCAGGAATGTGCTCGGCCGCTACGCGAAAGACTGGTGCCTCTGGATCTCATTATTCAACAACTCAGGTCTACCAAAACCAACGAGCAATCTATCGTCGAATTCTTCGGTTGTCTCAATTGGGGGTGGTGACCGTCAGGTCCCCCTCCAACCGCCTAACAGATCTAGGGAATTTCCCTATGATGCCCGATCCGGGTGGCGAATCTACCGCCCCCTGACAAAGACACTATGCCTTCAATCCCCCCGGTACGGGTTCAATTGGCAAGCTTGCCGGGGTCCTGGCAGACGGCCATGGGAACGGAACAAATGACCTCCGTTCCGCCCTGTTTCCGGGGTTGGACCGTTATCGTCCCGCGGATGGCATTCGCCCGGTACCGCATGATATCCAGACCGATGCCATCGCCCTCAACTTTCTCCCGGTTGAATCCGGTTCCGTTGTCCCTCACGGTCACCACCACCCGGTCTTCATCGGCCCGGATTCCCACCGTGATGCGGGTACAACCACTGTGCTTGATGGCGTTGTTTGAAGCTTCCTGCACAATCCGGAACAGGTGGTTGGCAACAAAGGGGTTTTTCACTTCCACCTTCTCGGGGCAATGGAACCGGCTGCTCATCCGGTGGTTGGCCTTGAGGCGTTCCGCGAACTGGCGCAGTGCGTTCATCAAGGCGCCTTCTTCCATGCCCAGGGCATGCAATCCGTGAGCCAATTCCCGGGACTGGGAAATCGCTTCTTTCACTAAAGAGGAAATTTTCTCAATCTCTTCCCGTTCCGCGAGGTTCTGTGCCGCCAGCTTTCCGCGCAGCACTTCCACCCGGCAATCAATGCCGCTCAACATGGAGCCCATGTTGTCGTGCAGGTCCGCGGCAATGCGTTCTTTCTCTTCTTCGCTGGCCCGGAACACTTCCTGTTCCAGCCTCCGGCGCTGGGAGATGTCCTGGACAATCAGGATCACCATGGAGCGCGAAGGTGACTGGCTGATCACGTACTCCACCGGAAACCCGGTACCACTGGCTCCGATCGCCTCCCCTTCCCCGCGCTCAATTACCAGCTCCTGTTCACTGTTCCGCTTCCAGCGACGGAGCAAAGACTTCATGTCATTGCCCAGACCGGCTATAAAAAGGCGCTCCACCGGCATCCCAATCACTTCCTTGTCTTGATACCCAAACATTTCTCGCGCGGCATTGTTGAAGCTCAATATCTTACCCTGAGCGCATACGCTGATGATGCCATCCGCCGCGGTTTGAATGATGGAATCCAAAACGTCTTCGCGCTCCGCCAGCTCTGCCGTACGCTCCTCCACCCGATGCTCCAGATGGCGATTCAGTTCGCGCAGCTCCTGTTCGATCTCCTTCCGTGCAGTGATGTCATAATTGATTCCCACCCAGCGCAGGGAATGATCGTCCGTGCCGCCAACAGAAAGCCCTTTTCCAGCCAACCAGATCGCTCTGCCATCCGGCCTCAGGTAGCGGAATTCAACGTCGTAGTCCCCTTTGCCGCTGAGTACCAGGCCGGCGGCAGCCTTCCAGTTCTCCTGATCTTCCGGATGAATCCGGGCGGCAAACTCTTCGAGCTTGCACTCGCTAACCGTTGAATCAAAGCCAAGCAGCTCGGTCACCTTGCTGTCGAAAGTGCAGTGCCCGGACTGAACATCCACTTCAAAAATGCCCATCTCACCCCCCACCAACGCCAGCCGGAGGCGCTCTTCCGTAATGCGCTGCTCGGTGATGTCGTGGGCCATCGTGACGATCAGCTTCCTCCCGTCCGGGCCCGGCCCCAGAGGAGAGGTGAACACCTGCCAGTGGCGAACGTCGCCGCCCTTGACCGGCACACGATGAATTCCGTTCTCCTGAGGCTCAGTTTGACTAAACAACTGTTCGATCAGTCCTTCCGCCGTCTGGCGTTGTTTCGCTCCGAACTCTTTGACCAGAGACACCCAGGCTTGCAAGTCTGGAAGGTCTTCCGGCTGGAAACCCGTGATCTCCCACACCTGCCGGCTCACCAGCAGGAGCTCTCCGTCATCCGCGATGACAGCCACGGGCAACGGGGCATCCTCCAGCGCTTTCCGGAACCGCCTTTCGCTCTCCAGCAAAGCGCTCTTGGCCCGCCTCTCCTCGGTCTGGTCCTGAAAGTACACGGAGACTCCCCCCTCATCCCGCGGATAGCAGCGGCAGGAGTACCAGCGCTGAGTGGGATGATAAAACGCCTCTACATCTCTGACCTCACCAGTCGCGCGTGTCGCCTGCATGGCCTCGAAGAATGGCGCCGCCTCCTTCTCTACCAGCCCCTCCCAGATCCCCCTACCCAGCAAAGTGTCCGCCGAGGCGCCGAGAAGCTTTTCGGCGGTATCATTAATGAAAGTGTATCGCCATTCTTCGTCGAAAGACAGAAACGCATCGCTGATGCTGGCCATTACCTGGGCCAACCGCGCCCGGTTCTCCTTGAGGAGCCGTTCGGCTTCCACCCGGTCTGTAATGTCGCGGGCCACAATCGAAGCCCCGGTTGTCTCGCCATCTTTTGACCGGATGGGAGAGAACGCGATGGAGATGTGGACCAGCGTTCCATCTTTCCGGAGGCGGAGGGTATCGTGGTGAGCCACCCGGCCGCCTTCGGCGATCTTCTTGAGCATCTGATTGACCTCTGTACGGCGTTCCTTGGGAATCAGCATGGTGGCCTTTTTCCCGATTACCTCCTCCGCGGCGTACCCGTAAATCCGCTCTGCGCCCAGGTTCCAACTGGTGATAGTTCCGCTCAGGTCCTTGCTATAGATCGCATCTTCTGAATCCACCACAATGGCCGCCAGGCGGTTGGTGGCTTCTTCCGCCCTTCGCCGCTCCGTCAGGTCTTGAACCATGACATAGAACCCTTCCACCCGTCCGTTTTCCGTCTGGTCCGGGATGTAGTCTATGTGGACAAACTTGGGTTCGGAGTGCCGGTAGGGAATTTCTCTTTCCAGAGATTGACGCTCGCCACGGAGCACTGCGGCCATGATCGGCTCAAGCGACTCGAAGGCCTTCTGGCCGAGAACTTCGCGAACGTTTCTTCCTATCATTTCCTCCCGGCCGATGCCAAACCACTCTTCATAAGCCGCATTGCAAAACCGGTAGTTCAGATCTCTGTCACAATATGACACCAGCACCGGAAGCGAGTCCGTCACCAGGCGCAGGCGTTTCTCGCTTTCCCGCACTTTCTGGTCCGCCCGCTGGCGCAGAATAGCATCGGAAAGAATGTTGGCCACGGACTGCAGAAAGTGAACGTCGTCCAAGGTGAAGTCCGTTTGCGTCCGCGCGTGCACGCCCAGCACTCCCCAGGGGCGGCCATGTCCGGGAATGATGACACTCATACCACTCACGATGCCAAGGTCCGCCAGCAGTTTCGGTCCTCGAAACCGGGTTTCCTTGGCCAGGTTCGTGACGATTACCGGCCGGCTGGATTCCAGCGTGTAGCCGGCTTGAGTACTCAAGTCGGTGCTGATCTTGACGCGGCCCACCATTCCCCGCTTCCACCCCACTCCTCCGCGGAGCAGCAGTTCTTTGCCGTCTGGCAGGAGTTCCAGGATCTTGGTAAAGTCCACGGGCAGAGACTCTGCCAGTTCCTTCGCCGCCTCGCGGATCAGGTTCGGCACGGGAGCATTGCTCAATGCCAGGCGGCCCAAATGGGAAACCTGCGCCTGCTGATGTTCTCGGATCCTGAGCCGCTCCAGCGCTCCGTGAACCTCCGTAATGTCCGTGAAGGTTACCACGACGCCTGGTATCCGGTTGTCATCCGTGCGGTAGGGCAGAATGCGGCGCACGAAGGACCGCCCCTCAGTATTGGTGACTTGGCTTTCTATCGGGGTGAGTTTCTCAAGCACCTTCCGTGCGTCGTCCATGAGCCTCTCATCCTTAAACCTCAGGGCGATGTCGCTGAACGGACGGCCGATGTCGGAGGGTATCAGGCTCATCAGTTCGTTGACCGCCGGAGTGTAGCGCCGGATACAAAAATCCTGATCCAGAAATACCGTCGCGATGTCGGTACTGCTCAGCAGGTTGTTCATGTCATTGTTGGCGGACTCCAACTCCTGGACGCTCGCCTCCAACTCATTGTTCACCGTGCCCAACTCTTCGTTCAGGCTTTGAAGTTCTTCCCGGGACGTCTCCAGTTCCTCATTCGCTGACTGGAGCTCTTCATTCATCGAAATGATCTCTTCATTCGAGGCTTTTAGCTCCTCGTTCGAGGCTTCCACTTCCTCAATCGTACTCTGCAAATCCTCGCGGGTGGCTTTCAGCTCGTATTCCAACTGCGAAACAATGCCATCCGCCACCACATCCAACTCTTCCGGCACGACAAGCTCCTTGGCCTCGCGAAGCGGGGGTTCCTTCTTTGTGAAACTAACCAGAAACAGTTTCTCTCCGTCCCTTTTTCCGGCCACGGGCTCTACTTTCAGCGTGACGTTGTACTCCTGCCGGCCACGGCGAAAACGTCTTTGCTCTACCGTTGCGGGCGCATCGTCCGTGGCTACCCGGCGTATGGCGCCCATGAGCTTGCTTCTCAATCCGGGTATGATCAGCCGGTTCAAATCGTTTGTCGGCTCACCTGCCGGGTACTCCAGAAAGTCGCCAGTGGCTCCGTGATAGAACAGTAATCTGAAGTCCTGATCGATCAGAACGGAGGCCGGAACGTAGCGTTCCAAAAGGACATTTCGCGCCAGTTCCAGATAGCTGCTGGTCCGTTTCTCACGGGGTCCCGCGGATTTGCGTTTGGAAAACTCAGACGCCGCTGGAGGTTCCCAGCCCGCTGTCCGGAATCTCGAACCGCGTTTCTGATTGCCTCCCTTCTTCTTGTAGATCCGGTGCTTCTTGGTCAAAGCCCGGAACAGTCCGTCCTGACTGCCCGCGGACTCGGAACTGCTCAGAAACAACATCCCATTTTCCGCGAGGACGAAGTGAAACAGCTCGACCAGTTTCTTTTGAACCTTTGGCTCCAGATAGATCAGCATGTTCCGGCAGCAGATCAGGTCCAGATTGGAGAAAGGAGGATCGCTAATGACGTTCTGATTGGCGAAGACCACCAACTCCCTCAATTTCTTGCCAACGACATACTCCTCATTGTGAAGCCCAAAGAACGCCTTGATCCTTTCCGGACTCAACTCCGTGCTAATACTGGAGGGGTAACGCCCACTCCGGGCCTTTGCGATGGCTCTTTCATCGATGTCCGTGGCAAACACTACCGGTTTGGTTTCGACATGCAGACTGGAAACCAGCTCGCTTAGCACCATGGCGACCGAATAGGCCTCTTCCCCGGTGGAGCACCCCACCACCCAGACGCGAAACGGCTCGCTGGGCTCTTTCTTTTTTAGGGCGCTCCGGACCTGTTTTCCCAGGGATGTCCACGCTTCTGGATCCCGGAAAAAGCTCGTCACTCCGATCAGCAAATCCCGAAACAAGCGGTCGTACTCTTCCGGTTCTTTGTGCAACAGTTGCAGGTATTCGTGGGTGCTTTTTAAGTTAAGCAAGCCCATGCGCCGTTCGATCCTGCGGGTCAAGGTGCCTTTCTTGTACGAACGAAAGTCATAGTCCGGCCGGGAATTCAGCGCGTTAAACACCGCCTTCAACCCATCTGACGACTGGGTCAGGCTCGCCGCCTGGCTCCCGTCGCGGCCCATGAACGGATGTGCCGTGTATCGGGCCAGGACCTCCGGCATCTTACCCGAACGGAGAACAAAATCCGCCAGGCCACCCCGGATGGCGCTGCGTGGCATGCCTTCGCTTTGGGCGTGGTAGGGATCTTCCGCCAGAACCAAACCACCGGTCTCCCGGACGGATTTGAGGCCCAGGGTGCCATCCGAACCCGTTCCGGATAGCACGATGCAGATGGCTTTCTCTTCGCAGGCCACGCCCAAAGAACGAAAAAAGTAGTCAATCGGCATTCGAATCCGGCCAGTCACCTCGGAGAAACTCAGCTTTTTTCCGTTCCGCTTCAGGATCGTGAATGGCCTCGGAGAAATGACGTAGATGTGGTCAGGTTGCAGGTGCAGGCCTTCCACGGCGCTCACCACTGGCATGCTGGTGTGCTTGGCCAGGAGGGCGCCCAGCATGCTTTCGTGATCCGGCTTCAGATGCTGCACGATCACAAAGGCCATCCCGTTCTGGGCGGGCATCGCGGAAAAGAACTCGCGCAGGGATTCCAAACCTCCGGCGGAAGAACCCAGGCCCACCACCGGAAACAGCTCCGGCCGGTCCCGGCTCGCCGCTTTGGGGACGGCTTTGCGCTTCCCGCCGGCGGATGTCTTTTCCGACAGCTTCCGGTTCACTCCACGCGAAGATTCATCTTGGCGTTTAGCCTTCCCGCTACTACGTTTGGAGGCTGGATTGTTATCGCTCACTAATTTCGCTTAGGCCTGAGGCTATAAGAGCTAACCAAATTAATTTTCGCCCACGAGGCATCCGTTTCTCTGCCTACTGTGTAAGAATGTTTAGCGGTTTCCAACCGATTTCCCGTATCGCATGAGTAATACAGAGACGGCATCTTCCGAAAAAAACACAGCGACCAGCCGAAAAGTTCTGATCGTCGACGATCATCCGGTAATGCGGGATGGACTGGTCTTTCTCCTTGATTCGCAGCCGGATATCCAAGTCTGCAACATGGCTGGGTCAGCACGCGAAGCCCTGGATTCCATGCACCGGGACTTGCCGGACCTCGTGATCGCCGATCTGACGCTGCCTGACAAAAGCGGTCTGGAACTCGTTAAGGACATTCGCGCCCTTTTCGAAGGCGTGTCCGTTCTGGTCGTTTCCATGCACGACGAATCTCTCTACGCGGAACGAGCGCTCCGGGCCGGCGCCAGCGGCTACATCATGAAAGAGGCCGCTTCGGAGAATCTCCTCAAAGCCGTCCGCAAAGTGCTGGAGGGCGGTGTTTATGTCAGCCCGAACATGGCGGAGCATCTGATCAAGGCGTTCTCCGGCTCGCAGGCGGACCGCTCCAAGTCCGACCTCGGCCTCCTGACGGACCGGGAGTTGGAAGTGTTCGAACTGATCGGACAGGCCAAGAGTAACAAGGAGATCGCTTCGCAACTTTCCATCAGTGTTAAGACCGTGGATGCGCATAAAGCGAAGATCCGGGAAAAGCTGAAGCTCAAGGACAGCAACGCCCTGTTTCGCTACGCGGTGAAATGGGCGGAGTCTCAGTAATTCCACTGTCAGTTCAGAGTTCCCGGAATTCGAGAAACTTGCCCTCTATTTCGGGCCCAGCTTTTTGAAAAACCGGTCCGCGGCTGCTTCAATCTGCACCCGGGTATCCCGCGTTCCCTGCTCGTATCCAGCGGTCTTTCCCAACCGGAAGGATACCCAGTTCATCGCGATCAGAACGGCGGATAGCGAAATGAAAAGAATTTCAGTCATTTTGGCAGGGATTTCTCAGCCACGGCCGCCGGATGGGGCGCGCTGAGTGTTTGGGTAAATCTGGAACGCGTCCTGGCCGTCAACCCCTGACCGCGTATCGCCTGCCCTCTCCCAGAACCTAGCATGGTGGTTCCCACGCCTGCCGGCTGAGCTACCGCCGGCAGATCCTTCCAAATCATCTCCATCAGGGGATCCTGGCAAGTCTCCTCCGCCAGCTCCTGCCATTCCAACAATTGATCCCGATCCCGGCTGAGGGTGAACCCCGCAAGACAGGCCAGCAGGCTTTCCGCTTTCAACCGGCGTCTCTCTTCCGACCAGTTTCGCAGCCAGTGTCTCACGCCGTCCGGTACGGGGTCGGCATCCGAAAACCCCAGGAGAACCGCCACATAGGAACCAGGGGTGGCCAGATTGATTTCCCTGACGCGGAAGGACGCCAGCCCTTTTGCGGAGAGCAGGTCAAAATGACATCCTTCGACTTTCTCATTCAGATCCGCGCAGGCCTCGATCAGCCGGCTACAGAACTCGACGGACGTGTGAACCGCGAGAATCCTTATCGGTTCGAGCGGTTCGGAGTTTGGGAGGAGTCTTTCATTCATGATACGGGTAGATCAAAGTTCCACCGTCGCGTTCGTCTCCCAAGGTCAGATCAATTTCTGGGAGTAAGCAGCAGCAAACGAATCCGAACGGTGCTTCACCATGCCGTATCGCACGAAAAACGTAAATTCGGCGATCTCCATGAGGATAACCCTGCTATTGCCCTATGGGCTATAGGGAATTTCCCTATGCCTGACCGGTCATGTCCCTACGGGGCCCGGCTTCGGCTCTGGGTATCCGGAACCGGGTGCCTTGGTGTCTGGGTCGAAAACCCGAAAAAATAGGTGCACCGGGGCGGACTCTCCCCTTAGAACAGTCGCATGATACGCATTGGCATCGTCGGGTGTGGCCGGATTCTGGCCGCGCATCTTCAGGGCTACCGCCTCCTGAAAGAGGCGGGATTTGACGGCTTCCAGATCACCGCGCTCTGCGCCCGGAAGGAAAACGATGCCCTCAGCTATGTAAAGCGTGGCGAAGGCCCCGCCCAACGCCCCGCCGTGAGCGACATACCCGGCGATCCCCTGGCCGTGGGCGGCGAATATCTCTCGGATTTTCAACCGGACGTCCCCGTGGCGGTCTATACGGACTACGAAAAGATGATCGCCGAAGGCCCCATCGACGCGGTGAACGATTTCACCCTCCATAGCCTGCACCACCAGGTGGGGGAAATAGCCTTCCGCCACGGAAAGCACCTCATGACTCAGAAGCCCCTGGCCGTGACGATGGAAGGCGCGCGCCGCATGTGCCGCCAGGCGGAGGAAGCGGGGGTCACCTTTGGCGTGTTTGAAAACGCCCGCTTCCGCCCCGCCACGCGCCGCCTGAAATGGGCCTTCAGCGAAGACGGCAGCGGTCCCGCCGGAGCCTTCCAGATGGCCCTGCTGGGGAACGTGGGCACCTGGTGGGCGCCGGACCTCATTGTGGCCGAAACGCCCTGGCGCCACGTTCTGGAAGAAGCCGGCGGCATGGCTCTGGACCTGGGCCCCCACATGTTCGACCTGGTCCGCTACGTGGCCGGAGAGGTGAAAAACGTGCAAGCCCGCACTTCCGTGGTGGAGCGCCACCGCTATCTCCTCCGGGACGGCGAACGCACCGGCCAGATCGAGTGTGACGCCGACGACACTTTTTACTGCTCCTTCGAAACGGAAGCAGGCGGCTCTGGCACCATCTTCGGAAGCTGGGGCGGACACGGCACCAATACCATGGTGGGCGAAGGCCCTGTCTTCTACGGCTCAAAAGGCCGCGTCACGGGCGACTCCATTCACTTGGACGGCCAGGCGGAACCCCAATCCCTCACCGCGCTCTACGCGGAACACTGCCCGAAAGAGCAGCAAGAAAAAGACACGCCCCTGGGCCTGACGAATGACTTCGCCCTCAACCAGCTCGACTGGCTCCAGGCCATCCAGGAAGGGCGGCCACCCGAAACCAGTGGGCACGAAGGTCTGATGGACCTGGCCTGTTCCTTCGCTATCGTGGAATCCGCCCAGGCCAAGCGCCAGGTGGACGTGGAGGAAGTCGTCAGTGGCGCGCTGCGCGACTATCAGAAACCTCTCGACGCCCGCTTTGGCCTGGCTTGAACCGAAAGCTGTTTCCGTTCCCCAACACCCTCACGAACCCACCACTTCATCCTCCCAACTTTCTTCACGACATGGCTTCCTATCAGTCCACCAAAGTCCGGTTGAACATCATGATGTTCCTGGAATACGCCGTCAAAGGTCTGTGGTTCCCGCTGGCCTCGGTCTTCCTGACGGCTTCCACGGCAAACGGCGGTCTGGGCTTTAAGGAAAGCGAAAAGGGACTCATCGTCGCCATCCCTTTCGCCATAGGCGCCATTCTCTCTCCTTTCGTGGGCCAACTCTGCGACCGCCGCTTCGCGACGGAGAAATGCCTGGGGGTGATGCTCTTTCTTACCGGGATCCTCATGCTCATCACGGCGCACCAGACGGAGTTCGCCGCCTGGCTGGCCCTGGGCTCGGCCTTCGCCATCCTTTACGTCCCCACCGTGGGCCTGACCAACTCCCTCGCCATGGGTCACCTGAAGGACTCAAAGAAGGAATTCCCCTTCGTCCGGGTCTGGGGCACCTTCGGCTGGATCGCCGTGGCCTGGGTCTTTCCCATGGTCTGGCTGCAGCAAGATCTGAACCTCCAGTGGAAGCCCCCCTTCCTGAAGGGCACGGACTACCCTGACGTGGCGGGCCGGATGATCGATTCGGTGAAAGTGGCCGGGGTCACCGCCATGGCCTATGGGCTTTTCTGCTGGTTCAATCTGCCCCACACCCCTCCCTCCAGGGACAAGGCAAAAGGCCTGGCGCTGCTCCGGGCTCTGGACCTTTTCAAGAAGCCGTCTTTCGCCATCCTGATGGTGGCCAGCCTCATCATCGCCTCCATCCACACGATGTATTTCATCCAGATGGGCTCGTTCCTGAAAACCGCGGGCCTGGATGGCTCGGACATCATGCCCGCCATGTCCATCGGCCAGATATCGGAGTTGGTCGTCATGCCGCTCCTGGGGCTGGTCCTCACCCGCCTGGGTTTCCGTTGGTGCATCAGTTTCGGCGCACTGGCTTACGCCCTACGCTATTTTGTTTTCTCCCAGAGCGAGTTGCCCGTGGGCTGGTTTGTCTTTGCCCAGATCTTTCACGGTGTCTGTTTTGCCTGCTTCTTCGCGGCCAGCTTTATCTATGTCGACCGCATCGCCCCGAAAGACATCCGGCACTCCGCGCAGACGCTCTACACCCTGGTCATGTTTGGCCTGGGACCCATCATCGCGAGCCAACTCAATACCCTTTTCGCCAAGTGGTCCGACACGGTGGACGGAAAGCTGACCATTTCGGGCTACGGCACTTACTGGCTGTTCAACGCTGGCATCGCTCTTGTGGTGTTTATCCTCTTCGCCCTGTTCTTCCGCGATGAAACGGAAACGTCCGCTAAGACGGTTTCCAAGACGGCCTGAACCTGACGACCATTCCAATTTCGTTCCTTTCCCCATTCAACCCACAACCATCCTTCCCAACCTATTATGAGCCATCGAATCGGTGTTCTCGGCCTGCATCACGATCACGTCTGGGGCAACCTGGAAGAACTCACCCGCCTCGGTAAGGCCGAACTGGTGGCCGCCGCGGATCACTACCCCGCTTTGCGGGAGAAATACCAGAGCCAGTTCCCCGGCAAGGTGTACGCGAACTATGACGAGATGCTCGCCATGGAAGAACTGGACGCGGTTTACATCTTCGCCAGTAACAAGCTCAGTGAAGACCTTACCGTCAAAGCGGCCAGCCGCGGCCTGCATTGCCTGGTGGAAAAACCCATGGCTGCCACCTTCGACGGCGCCAACAAGATGCTGGCGGCGGCGGAAGACCACAACGTGCGGCTGATGATCAACTGGCCCTTCGCCTGGTGGCCCCAGCTTCAACACGCCATCAATCTGGCTGCTTCCGGAGAGATCGGCCAGCTCTGGCAGGTGAAATACCGTGCCGCTCACGAAGGCCCAAAGGAACTCGGCTGCTCGGAATACTTCTGCGAATGGCTCTACGATGAAGAGCTAAACGGCGCCGGCGCGCTCATGGACTACTGCTGTTACGGCTCCGTGCTCGCCCATGTATTGCTCGGCTCCCCCGCCAGCGTTACCGGCGTGAAGGTCCGCGCGTTGAAAGAAGACCTGGATCTGGAAGACAACGCCATTCTCGTTCTCAGCTATCCACATGCCCTCGCCACCACGGAGGCGTCCTGGACGCAGATCGGAAAGTTGACCGCCTACACCACCGCCCTCTACGGCAGCACGGGAACCCTCTTCGTGGAACCCCGCCATGGCGGTAGCGTACTCAAGGCGGACGCCGCGAATCCGGAAGGCGTGGAAATGCCCGTCCCCGAACTTTCCCCCGAACGCCAGACGGCCAGCGCCCACTTCCTCTGGGGCATCGAATCCGGCGAACCCTTTACCCCTCTATGCCAGGCCCATCACTGCCACGCCGCCCAGGAAATCCTGGAAGCGGGTATCCGGGCGTCGAAGGAAGGACGGTCGGTGGCGTTGCCTTTGTGATTCAACGAGTTAGAGACTGACATCAGGCAAGCTTGAAGTTATCCGGCGGGGATCACCGGTTTCCGCCTCCATGACGCCGCTCTATTCTCATTCTCCCGGCCCGCGAGTTCCTCGCCCGGAGGTCGAGGACCACCTTTGCGCGACCGAAAGATGAAGGTGGAACGGGACCTCCGGGCGCGTTCACGATTGGCCCAGGAGGTTCCGAGCCAGTTGGTTATGAGAGCCCGCGTGCCAGGCATGCAAATACCCAAAACCAACTATCTCACCCCTTCTTTTTCTTCTTCCCACCTTCGTCGCCTTCCAGGGACTTGATGAACAGAATGAGGGAATCGATCTGGTAGTCCTGTAGCACGCCCAGGTAGGAGGGCATGCCCTCGCCCAGTTCGCCGAACCCGGCCACGACCTTGCGGCCGGGATCAAGGATGGATTCCCGAAGATAGACTTCGTCCACCTTCTTCACCACGGTACCGTCCGTAAACTCCCGCTTGGAACCCCACAAATTTTTCCAGGTAGGACCGACGGCTTGCTCGTTGCTGACGGTCTGGGCTTTGCTGCCGTCCGTGGTGTGACAAGCCATGCAGCCAAAGAGTTGATACACTTTCTGCCCCTCTTCCGCTGAAGGATCGGGATGATTCATTGTCAGGCCTGGAACCTCTTTCACCGTCAGGTCGATCTCTGTATCTCCGAAGCCCAGGGCCTTCATGTCCACGGGATGAAGCTCGCGCACTGTAAGATAAGCGCCCTTGATCTCCGGCTTGTCGGATTCGCGGGCCAGGCGGTAGGTCACGCGCATCTGTTCCACCACCTGCATGTCCGGGATGGCGAGGAAGACGGACTTTTTGTCTTCGGACAAATAGGCGTTCGCGACCGGCAGCGCTTCCTGACCGGGTTCGCCATTCGGTTTGTAGTGTCCGGAGCCATAGTCAGCCGTGCGCCGGTAGGTCCAGCGATCCACGCTGTAGCTCATCAGGCTGGTGGCAATGGATTCCTCCAGTGGCTCACCGAATTTGAGCAGGATGCCCTTGTCGAAAGAGCGGACATCCTCCGGCAGGTAGCTCGGCTTTCCGGTGTAGCGCAGGCGATAGAGCCCGCTAATCTCTGAGGCCACGGTGCCCCAAATCTTGAAGCCCGTAAGATACAGCTGGCCGTCTTTCGGCCCCACTTCTCCGTGCAGGAGACCCGCTTTGAAGTCCGCCGTGATCGGCGCCACCGCGCCCTGCCGGGTCTTGCCGGACTCGTCGAAATAGACCTTGAAGATCTCCGGCCGGTTGAAGCCAATGTGAATCAGCGAATCGTTCAGCGGGCCCATCTTGGCGTTTCTCAGGAAGACCTGGCTGGCGCCCGACTGGTTCACGAAGTGCGGAATCCACACCGGCGGCTCGCTGATCGGCTTGGGGTGAATGGGGTTCTTCAGGATCTCCGGCAGGAAGCCGTAGTGGTGTCCTTCTTCAATCACATGCACGGGCGTGGCGGGCACCCAGTTTCCCTGCTGATCGCTGGAGGTGATCATTCCCGTTAGCGGGTCCACTCCCGAAAAGGGCTGCCGCAGCCCGCTACCTATCACTTTGAAACTCTGCCCGTCCGCTGAAACTTCCATGATGGTGCCGTTATACTTTCCGATGCGAGTTCCGATCTGCCCTCCTTTTGAAAGGTAGAAGCCGCCTCCGGGCTTCTCCATCATGTCCATGGCGAACTCACGCGTCTCGGCGGTCTGCGCCACCACGCTAGAGAAATTCTCGTAGAAGTCGGCCTCACCATTTCCGTCGCGGTCGTGCAGGCGAGTAATGCCGTTGCGGCCGGAGACGTAGATCTGGTCATCGACCACCCGCATGCCCATGGGCTCATGCAGGCCGGAGGCAAAGCGGCGCCAGGTGACCTCCTTCAAGTCTTCACCCAAACCCTCCACCAGCCATACGTCCCCATCGAACGTAATCAGGACAGCCCGGCCATCGCTGAAAAAGTCCAGGCCGGAGAGGCGCACGTTCCGCTTCCAGGGATTCGGCACGGGAATCGGAATGGTGTCGACCACGTAGGCATCGCTATCTTCCGCAATCTGGGCCGTGGTGGTGACTGGCTCGTTCCACAGCGCGGGAAAAGGCTTGTCCTTGTCCGGTGCAGCCAGTTTGAACTCAGGGAACGGAGTCCCCTTGGCGTCTCCCAAGGCCATCAGAATGCGGACGAGCTTGGAGTCTTTCGCCGGATCGATGCGGCAAGCCAAATCCCCGGCCTTTCCTTCCGTCTTCACCGCTTCCCCTCCGGAGATGGAAACATCCCCCATTTCTCCCGGACCCAGCCGGAGCCAGAGCGGTTCCTCGTGAGGTTCCACCTTGAGCAAGCGGACGAGGACCGCCCCTTCCGCTCCACCCTTCACCGCACCGGCATGCTCCAGGACTTCAGTCTTACCAATTTTGTAAGCCAATAATGAGCCATTGCCTGTCAGGTAGATGCCCTGCCATTTTCCCATCTCAATGGGTAGCGGACCCAAGCCCACTTCCCGGTCGATGCCCGGCTCCACCACGTCCCTGGGATCCCGCTCCGCCAGCCCTTTCTCTCCCGTGCCCACTCCCGGCAGGGCGTAAGTGGCTACCAGCGGAGTGCCCAGCGGTTTTGGCAGCTTATTCTGACCGGAGGGCGCTTTCCGGCTGGGTTCCCGGTAGGACCCGGGGCCCATGCCCGTCATCGTTAGCACTTCACCCTCAGCGGCTTCTTTCCAAATCAGGGAATAGCGCAACAGATCCGTATCAAAACAGGCATGCACACCAGCGCCCAGGTTCAGCACGATGCCTCGCGGCGTCAGGTTGTCCGCCAGGGGAGCTTCCCCAAAGTCCCGCGCGTCCACGGTCTGGCTGAAAAACGGAAAATCGGGTTCCACGAATTCCGCGAAGGGAGACTCGATTGCGCTATGCGCTTTGTCTTGCCCTAAGGCCGGAAAAGTAGTGGATAGAACAAGAAGGATCGGGAACAACGGGGATTTCACGGGTCAACATATGGAGCCGCGCCGCTCCTGCTTCAAGGTGAAATGCCCGGCTCCCGGCCAGCCCCCTGAACACCTCTGACGATGAAAATGTTTCTCCTGCTGGCCGCGCTGGCGGCTTTCGCCACGCCCGCGCTGGCCGAAAACTGGCCCAACTGGCGCGGCCCCGGCGGCAATGGAAAACTCGCTGAAGAAGATTTCCCCACGGAATGGAACGCCGGGGAGGGCATCCTTTGGAAAACACCCCTCCCAGGCCCCGGCAACTCCTCCCCCATTGTCTGGGAAGACCGCGTATTTCTGACCCAGGCCGAAGAGAACGGCGCCAAGCGCTCCCTGATGTGCTTCGACCGCAAGGACGGCAAACTGCTCTGGAAAGAGACGGTCACTTACAAAAAGGAAGAGCCCTCCCACAAGACCAACCCCCACTGTGCCTCTTCCCCCGCCACGGACGGCATCCTGGTCTACGTCTGGCACGGCTCCGCCGGTGTCTATGCCTACAGCATGGACGGCAAAGAGATCTGGAAGCGGGACATTGGCGAATACATCCATCAGTGGGGCAATGCCGCCAGCCCGGTGCTCTTCGAAGAGACGGTCCTGCTCCACGCCGGCCCCGGCTCTCAGGTGAAGCTCCTGGCGCTGAACCGGCGCAATGGCGAGACGGTTTGGGAAACGCCTCTCCCGGACGCGGAAAGCGCGGACATCAAGGAATTCAAAGGCTCCTGGGCCACGCCCCTCATTGTGCGGAACGGTTCGCGCACGGAAATGCTCCTGCCCCTGCCAAAACGCATCACGAGCTTCGATCCCCGCACTGGGAAAGAACTGTGGCGCTGTGGAGGCCTGAGCGACCTCTGCTACACTAACATCCTCACCAATGGCAAAATCGTGGTGGGCATGTCAGGATATGGCGGTCCCGCCGTGGGTCTCCGCATGCCGGCCCCGGACGAAACCGGAAACATCACGAAGAAGCACCAACTGTGGGTCACCCCCAAGAACCAGCAGCGCATCGGGTCCGGCCAGATCGTGGGCGACTACCTTTTCATCTGCAACGAACCCGGCGCCGCCCAGTGCATCGAACTGAAGACGGGACGCGACACCTGGAAGGAACGCCTGGGCCGGAAGACCTGGTCGTCCATGAACCAGATCGGGGACCTCCTCTACGTAACCGATACCTCCGCCACGACCTACGTCATCAAACCGAACCCCCATCAGTTGGACGTCCTCTACCGGAACCCGGTGGGCGAAAACGAGTTCACTAACTCCACCCCCGCTTTCAGCAACGGTCAGATTTTCCTGCGCACCACGAACGCACTGTTCGCGATTGGGAAAAAGTAACAGCGCAACAGCGGTCTCCACGGAAAGGTGGAACGTGATCTCCGAGCGCGTTCGCGAATGGCCATTGCGGCAACGGCCTCCCCAACATAGGACTTGGCTCTCCCGCCGCTTTTAACTCGAAGAAGCCCGGCCCGCGAGTTCCTCGCCCGGAGGTCGAGGACCACCCTCAGGCCCTCGCCGATCTTTGCACAACCAACCGCAACAGGCAGACTGCGTTACGCAATCACATCCTCCAACACCTTGCCTTCCACGTCGGTCAGGCGGAAATCGCGACCGGCGTAGCGGTAGGTGAGGTGTTCGTGATCGAAGCCCAGCAGCCGCAGGATGGTGGCATGCAGATCGTGGACGTGCACCGGATTTTCCTGGGCCTTGAAGCCAAACTCGTCCGTGGCGCCATAGGCAGTGCCGCCTTTCACGCCGCCGCCCGCCAGCCACATGCTGAAGCCGTGGTGGTTGTGGTCGCGGCCCAGCTTAGTATCGGGAGAATTCGATCCCGGCGTGGGAAGCTCCACGGTGGGCGTGCGGCCGAATTCACCGCCCCAGATCACGAGCGTTTCTTCCAGCAGTCCCCGTTGACGGAGGTCCTTTAACAGCGCGCCAATGGCCTGGTCGCACTCTCCCGCCAAGCGGCCGTGTTCCTTTTCGATCTGGTTGTGACTGTCCCAGGGCTGGCCAGCGCCGTGCCATACCTGCACAAAGCGAACCCCGCGCTCGATCAGACGGCGGGTGATCAACATCTGACGCCCCTGGAGGTCGCGGCCATACATATCGCGGATGTAGTCGGGCTCTTTCTCCACGTCGAAGGCATCGCTCGCCTCCATCTGCATGCGGTAGGCCAGCTCGAAGGACTGGATGCGTGCCTCCAGCTTCGCATCCCGCTGGCGTTCTTCCAGGTGACGCTCGTTCAGCCGCTGAATGAGATCCAGTTGCTTGCGCTGGTAAAGATCCGGAACCTTCTGGTTCTTGATGTTGGCGATGAGTTTTTCGATCTCCGTGTTCTTCGTGTCGATGTGCGTGCCTTGATAGGCGCCGGGCAGGAAGGAGGAGCGCCAGTTCTGCGTTTCCACCACCGGCACGCCGCCGGGGCAGAGCGCCACGAAGCCGGGCAGGTTCTCGTTGTCCGTGCCCAGGCCATAGGTGATCCACGCGCCCATGCTGGGGGCGGACACGCGCTCGAACCCGGTGTTCATGAGCATCAGGGACGGCTCATGGTTCGGCACGTTCGCGTGCATGGACCGGATAACGCACATGTCGTCCGCGTTTTCCGCGGTGTGCTTGAAGAGATCGCTAATCTCCAGGCCGCTCTGGCCATACTTCCGGAACGGGAAGGGAGAGCCCAGGGCCGCGCCCGTCTTGCGCTCGGTCTTAATGTAGTCCCCTGGCAGCATCTGACCGTTGTACTTGGTCAGCATGGGCTTAGGATCGAAAGTATCCACCTGAGACGGCCCCCCGTTCATGAATAGGTGAATGACTCGCTTTGCTTTCGCCGGGAAGTGCGGCTTCCGGGGAGCCAGCGGGTTCAGTGACGACGGGCTCGGTGCTTCCACGCCCAGCGCTTTGCCGAACAGGCCGGACAGAGCCACGGCGCCCATACCCATGCCGCAGCGGTTCAGGAACTTGCGCCGGTTATAAAAAAGATGCTCGGGATTCAGCGAGTGATGGGACATGGGGTCTATCTCCTTCCTTAATCTACAAACATGAACTCGTTCGTGCAAAACAGCGCCTGGGCGAGGTTCTCCCAAGGCGTGGCGAGGCGGCCGGGACCGCTGTAGTCTTCTCCGTAGTTCCAGTATTGCGAGTCGTCCGCCGCGTTGGTCACTTCTGGCTCCCAGGTGTAGCTGTCGTGGCTGTTGTTGGCCATGCAGTCCACCACGAAGTCCAGCGTTTCGCCGCGTTTCACGGACACGCCTTTCAAGACCGTGGAGGCTTCTTTGCCGGGTTCGGCCACCTTCTCCAGGATCAACCCTTTGCTGACGCTGTAGATGCGCGCCCGCACGCCATCTCCCTCCGCCTTCGGCTTGCGCAGCACACCGCTGAGGTTCACCACCATGTCATCCGGCGCGGTCCACCGTACCACGGTGTTGTGTGCCTCCGCGTTGTCCGGGTGGCCGCCGCCGGCATGCAGTGCCAGGTAGCCAAAAGTTTCGCGGTCCGGATACGCCGTGGCGGGTTGCCAGTGGTCTTTGATGAAGCGGGTAAAGGGCCGGAAATTCACCGTGCCAAATTCGGGATCGAAATCTCCCCAGCCGTACTGCCACTGGGTGATGGTTTGCCGATTGGCCTCCAGTACCGGGTCATTCTGGGAAGACACGAACTGAAGCGCCATGTCAGCCTCGTCCGCGGTGGGCTCGCGGGACAGGGCCAGGCGGTAAAGAGTTTTCACCCGTTCCTTCGGGTCTTTCAGTGTCTGAATTTCGTCCCGCGCCACCAGCAGACGCGCCTGATCCACCACGAAGGGGCTGTTCATCATATATAGCGCCTGAGTCGGAATGGTGGTGTAGGGCCGCTCCGGCGTGTGGCGGGCCGGGCTGGCAAAGTCGAAGGTGTTGAACACCGGGTCCAGGTTCTGGCGGTCGATGTAGGCATACAAGGTGCGGCGCGGCGGTTCGTTGCGCGCGTCCAGTTTCACTGAACGGCCAAAAATGTCCTGGTTCAGTTGACCGGACGTAAGGAGCAAAGTGTCGCGCATGGCCTCAAATTCCAGCCGCTGGCGATTCATCTTCCAGATAAAGTGATTGGCCGGATCGACCTGCGTATAACGATCCGCCTCGGGATGCACGCTGGCCTGCCGGTAGGCGGCGGAGGTCATGATCAGCCGGTGCAGCTTTTTCAGGGACCAGCCATTGTCCATGAACCAGGTGGAGAGATAGTCCAGCAGTTCCGGGTGCGTCGGCAGATCGCCCATCAGGCCGAAGTCGCTGGGCGAACCCACGATGCCTTTTCCAAAGTGATAGCCCCAGACCCGGTTCACAATGGTCCGAGACGTCAGCGGATTGTTCCGGTCCACAATGGCCTGCGCCATTTCGAGGCGGCCGCTGCCTTCCTTGAACTCTGGCGCGTTTTCGCCGGCTACGATGGAGAGGAATCGGCGCGGCGCCACATCCCCCTGCCGGGAAGGATTGCCGCGAATGAAAACGCGCAGGGGCCTCAGGCTTTCTTTATCCCTCAGTACCAGAGCTTTATCCGGCTCCATCCGTGAGTCGGCAATGAATTTGTCTACCACCTTCTGGAGGTTTTCGTACTGGCGGCGGTCCGGCCGCTCCAGTTTACTGATCAACTGAAAGCGGCGATTGGCGATGTTTGGATTCTCCTTTGCCACGACGGCCAGCTTGGGCTCCAGGAAGTCGTCCACCACCTTCTGTTTTTCCGCCAGCTTCTCCAGGTAGGCGCGGTACTCCGGCGTGTCCGCCGGTTCGGCCACCACGGGAAATTCTTCCGGCTCCTCGGAATTCAGGAACACCCCGGCCAGGCTGTAATAGTCCATCGTGGGAACCGGATCCGTCTTGTGGTCGTGACAGCGGGCGCAGGCCACCGTGGTGGCCATTAGGCCCCGGAAAGTCACGTCCAGGCGGTCGTCGATGTCTTCAAAGGTGTTCTCCCGGCGGCCCACGGTCAGGAATCCCATGGCGGCCAAATGGGCCCGCTCGGGCGAGTCTTCCTTCACCAGATGGTCCGCCGCCAACTGGTAGAGGACAAACTTGTCATATGGCATGTCCTCGTTCAGCGACCGAATGACCCAGTCGCGGAAAGTGTAGGCGTAGATGAACCGCCGTTCCCGGCCGCCCGCCTCGTAGCCCTTGGTGTCGGAGTAGCGGGCCACGTCCAGCCAGTGGCGGCCCCAGCGTTCGCCGTAGTGCGGGGAGCGCAGCAGCTCATCCACCAGCTTTTCGTAGGCTTGAGGATCCTTGTCCGCCGCGAAGCGCTCGACTTCCTCGTAAGTAGGCGGCAGGCCGGTCAGATCATAGTAGACCCGGCGGGCCAGGGTGCGGCGGTCTGCTTCCGGGGCGAAAGTCAGGTTCTGGCTTTCCAGCTTAGCCAAGACAAAACGGTCGATCTCGTTCCGGAGCTTACCGGTTTCCTTCACCTGCGGCGGCGCGGGATTTTGGATGGGCTGGTAGGACCAGTGGTCTTTCGGGTCCTTGCTCTCGGTCAAGTCCACTGCCTCTTCCGGCCACGGAAGGCCCATCTTCACCCACTGGGTCAGGTCCGCGATGGCCTTGTCGGACAGTTTTGCGCCGTCCTTCGGCATGTTCTCCAGCTTCAGCTTCGCGCCTTCATGGCGCACCACCAGCAGCAAGGGGCTTTCTTCCGGCTTTTCCAGATTGATCACCTTGTGGTAATCGCTGCCCCGCAGCACCCGGTCGCGGGAGTCCAGGCGCAGCCCCACCTTGTGAGTTTTCGCGCTGTGACACTCGTAGCAGTTTTCCGCCAGCACGGGCCGGACGGACTTCTCGAAGAACTCAATCTGCTCCGGTGGGAACTCCGCGGCCACGGCAGCCGTGCCTGTCATCGCCACCACGGCCAAGCCAGCTATTGCGGAAAAAATCCGTCTGTAAGTCTGAAAATGCATCGATTCGCTGTCTATTACGAAACATACGGCGTCCCGCCGTTCAAAACAACCGCCCCCCCCTTTGTTACAGTGTCAGGACATTCCACCGTGAAGAGGTCCAGGGAAAGTCACGCATCCGCGTCCGGCCCCTTCAGGCGATTCTTCACCCCGGAACCGCGTTAAGCAGTCCTTTCCAGGCAGTTCCGCGGGTTTTGGCGCTCTCCGGAGCCTCTTCATGCCGGTCAAAAGGACGAATTTCGCGGTGGAGTCTTTCGGTTAAGAGATTGATTTCAGGCGCGATTCTTCCAAAATGCGCCTTCATCCCCGTCAAAAAACACCCAACGAGCAGCAATATCAGCACCATGAGCGACTCCGAAGCCGACAAGAAGAAAGTTTTCTGGGCCTGTTTCATTGCCCTGGTGGCCACGTCCTTCGTCTTTGGCGTCCGGGTCACCCTCATCTCCCAACTCGGCAGCGAGTTTGGCATGAACGAAAGCATGAAAGGCCAGGTGCTCGGCGTGGGTCTCTGGCCCTTCGCGATGAGCATCATTGTCTTCAGCCTCATCATCGACCGCATCGGCTACAAGACGGCCGCCATTTTCGCGATTGTCTGCCACTTGGTCGCCATCATCTGGACGGTCATGGCGAAGGACTACAAATCCCTGTTCTGGGGCACGTTCATCGTGTCCATCGCCAACGGCACCGTGGAGGCCTTCATCAATCCCGTGGTGGCCACCATCTATAATAAGGAAAAGGCCAAGTGGCTGAACATCCTGCACGCAGGTTGGCCGCTGGGCATCGCCCTGGGAGCGCTCTTCACCATTCTGCTGGGTGGCGTGGGCGTGGGCTGGCGGGTGCAGTTCTCCATGTGCTTCATCCCGGTCATCATCTACGCGATCCTGATCTTTCCCCGGAAACTGCCGGTCAACGAACGCGTCAGTGCCGGGGTTTCCTACCGTGACATGTTGAAAGAAGTGGGCGGCATCGGCTTCTTCGTCATCGGCGCCATGATGGTCATGGGTGTCATCCAGATCCTGGCTGCTTCGGTGGACAACGCCAGCATCAACCCCACCCGTGACTGGACCATCGCCCTCGTGGTGGGTCTGGTGGTGGCCGTCGGCATGGGCATTTACACCCGGTCTCTCGGCAACTGGATGTTTGTCCTGATCCTCTTCACCATGCCGGCCTTGGCCACCACGGAACTCGGCACGGACAGCTGGATGGAGAACCTGCTCCACAATGAACTGGGCAAGCTGGCCGCCTGGGTCGTGGTCATGGTGTCCATCATGATGACCATCCTCCGCTTCTACGCGGGACCCATCGTGCATCGTTTCTCGCCCATCGGGCTGCTTGTCATCAGTGCGGCAGTGGCCATCGCCGGCCTGCTCTTTCTATCCATGGCCACGGCCTATGTGCTGATCGCGGCGGCCGTGGTGTATGCCTTTGGGAAAACCTTCCTCTGGTCCACCACCTTGGGCATGGTGTCCGAACAGTTCCCCAAAGGCGGCGCTCTGACGCTGAATGGTGTGTCCGCCGTCGGGGTGCTCGGCATGGGCATTATCGGCGCGCCCCTGATGGGGGCTTTCCTCGACCGGGGAATCGACCACCAACTGGCCGATCAACACCCCGCCCTCTACGAACGCGTCAAAAGCGAACCCAGGCTGACCATGTTCGGCGATCAACCGGGGCTGAATGTGGAAAGCCTGGCGGCCCTGCAAGAAAACGAACCGGAGGAAATGGAAAAGATCGAGACCATCGTGAAGGCCGAAAAGAAACTGGCCTTCGCCCGCCAGTCCGTGCTGCCCGCCTTCATGTTCCTGATCTATCTGGTCTTGTTTTTCTACTTCAAGAGCCAGGGCGGATACAAACCGAAGGAGCTGGGCGCGCATTGAACCGGGCGCGGCAGAGGTGTTTTGCCAGTCTTAAACAAACGTTATTGTCAGGGCAAAGCATCTCCGCCAAAAACGTGGGACTGTAGGCTTCTATCGCGCCTCCCATAAGTTCATGTCGTCAATCCCTCCCCTCGGGCTTCTTTCCGGCGGCCTGAAAGGTCGCTTGAAGGCGTGGGAGGCCGGCGAAAATCTTTGAATACTTCACGCGCCCTTTCAGGCCGCCCTTTCCACCCCTTTTCCACCACAGGCTTGAAAGCCTGGGCTCCGCGGCAACGGGGCTTTCAGCCCCAGCAGGCGGTCAATATTGAGGTGAAGAGTGATTGGCGAGGGCTTTTGGTTGGGAGCGTCCCAGGATCTTTCCCTTACCTGTTAACTGCGTTAGACCTTCGTTCGAGCCGGAGCTAGGCGGTGCTGTGCGGGGAAAAGGAGAATGACCAAGCCGTGCCAGGAAAGTCGGACGGGCGTTTGGAATTTCCGTTGCGCAGTGAACGACTTTGCCCGAAAAGAGTTGCAGCCCGACCAGCCGGCGCAGGAAAACCCCCAGAAAACCTGCAAGAGCGAAGCTAGTCGGGCTGCATTCTGTTGTATTCAACCCCCTTGGTCTGCTCAAGGCAGACACGCTTTCAACTAAAAGCACGGCGCGTGCCATCTTGCGGGAAGCCGAATTTTTTTCCCTAACGGAAGCTAACTTTTTCCTTTCCCGGGCCCATTTGCCCGTAGCGGCTCCCTTCACCCGCTGGCTTGATGGAAAATCCGGACCACCCATTCCGGAACCGGGTGTCAATTCTGACCAGTTTCAGCCTGATCAATTTTGGCACCCCGCCACTTTCCTAACCAGGATCACCACCCGTTCCGTGAGTCTGAGGCCGGAGATCCCTTGAGCATCATCCTCTTATCTTGAAGACAAGGTTAGTTTTCCGGTCTCGCTCCAAGCCTTCCGGCCACAAGAAAGCCCGGCTTTCCGCCAAATGGGACAGGACGTCAGTGGATTCTCGCCCCAGACCAGAAGGAGCTTTCCCCCTGGCTGTTCAGATCGTCCTATCCAGATTCTCTTGGAAACCCGGCTACTGAGCCGTGTAGTCAAAGACCAAAACTTTTTCCAGTTTGGGAAGCAACAAGGCTTTGAACGCTTCGTGCGCCTCGTGTGGCAGATAAACCTCCAGGCCCGCCTTATCTTTAAAAGTAACCAGGAAGCAATGGGTAAACCCCTCATTGCGCGGCTCCACGTTGTCCGTGGTGCCCCACTCGTAATCGATGATCGTGTCGATCTTCCCCGGCAGCGCGGCGAAAGCCTCTTCGATTTCGGTCACTTCAGCTTCGGTGGCGTCTTCTTTGAACTTAAAGAGCACCACATGGCGAAAATCTCCGATGTGGCTGGCTTTTTCTCCGGCGAAAGTCATCTGTGCCATTAGCATGGCTCCGAGCACGATCAATGCTTGTAACGAAATCTTCATGGGCGAACTGTTTGGAAATTGACGTGCGATGTCCATGTTAAAAGCTTCTTTTCCTTATGAGTTCCGCCACTGATTTCTGGAAACGGTTTGATCGCTATCTGGTTCGCTACCCCGACCTTGAGTTCTGGCTCGACGCCAGCCGGATGAATTTTAGCGACGGGTTCCTCTCTGAAATGCAGCCGGCGGTGGAAAAGGCCCTGGCGGAAATGAAAAACCTGGAAGCGGGTGCCATCGCCAACCCTGATGAAGACCGCATGGTGGGCCACTACTGGCTGCGCGCTCCTGAAATGGCGCCTTCGGAAGAACTCCAAAATTTCATTCGTGAAGGTATCGCCGACGCCAAGGCCTTCGCGGAAGAAGTGCACTCCGGCGACTGCCAGGCGGCCAACGGGAACGCCTTCCGCAACATCCTCCTCGTCGGCATCGGCGGTTCCGCCCTGGGGCCGCAGTTGGTGGCGGCCGCGCTGCAACCGGACGTCACGCCGATTCATGCTTACTACTTTGACAACACGGACCCCGGTGGCATGGACAGTGTGCTGCGCGAAATTGGCGACGGGCTGGCAGAGACGCTGACCATCGTGGTCTCCAAGTCCGGCGGCACCAAGGAAACCCGCAACGGCATGCTGGAAGCGGCGCGTGCCTACGAAGCCCTGGGCCTGAATTTTGCCCAGCACGCCGTCGCCGTGACGGGTCCCGGCAGCCAGCTCGACAAGCTGGCGGAGTCCGAAGGCTGGCTGCGGCACTTCCCCATGGCGGACTGGATCGGCGGCCGCACTTCCGTGATGAGCAGCGTGGGCCTGATTCCCGCCGCCCTGCTGGGCATCGACATCCAGTCTTTCCTCGCCGGAGCCGCCGCGATGGACAACAAGACCCGCGCCACCGCGGTTTCGGAAAACGCCGCCATGATGCTGGCCCTTATGTGGTACCACGCGGGCAACGGGAAGGGCGAAAAAGACATGGTCGTCCTGCCCTACTGCGATCACCTGCTGCTTTTCAGCAAGTACCTTCAACAACTGGTCATGGAGTCCCTCGGTAAGGAACTGGATCGCGACGGCAAGGTCGTGAACCAAGGCATCGCCGTTTACGGAAACAAGGGCTCCACCGACCAGCACGCTTACGTGCAGCAACTCCGCGACGGGGTGAACAACTTCTTCGCCACCTTCGTGGAGGTGCGCTCCACCCGCTCGGGCGCTTCGATGGAAGTAGACCCCGGCGTGACCACCGGCGACTACCTCCAGGGCTTCCTGCGCGGCACGCGCTCCGCGCTGGCGGAAAACGCCCGGGAGTCCGTCACCCTGAGCATCCCGCGCCTGGACGCCTTTACGTTGGGCCTGTTGATCGGCCTGTTCGAACGCGCCGTCTCCTTCTACGCCACCCTGGTAAACATCAACGCCTACCACCAACCGGGCGTGGAAGCCGGGAAGAAAGCCGCGGGAGAATTTCTCAAAGTCCTCACCGCCGTGCGGGAATACCTGGAAGCCAATCCTGGCAAAGCGCTGACCGCCGATGAAGTCGCCAGCGCTGCTGAAGTGGAACCGGAAAGCGCCTACCACGCCCTCAGCCACCTGGAAGCCACCCGCAAGAGCGTTACCAAAGAGTGGGGAGAATCCGCTACGGCGGATACGTTTACTTTGCAGGCTTGAGCGGCCCGCCACCTTCGCGGACAGGGTACGACAAAGGGCGCAGAACTGGAGACCGCCCTCCTTAGAGCATTTTTTATTGAGTCGTAGCCGCGAGTGCCAAGGCTTTGCCTAAAACGATTCACTCAGCGGCCCCGCAAGGTAAAGGTGGAACGCGATTTCCGAGCGCGTTCGCGAAAGCAGAATCAGCAGACGTTTCTCCTATGTTTGGACCTCAGTTTCGCCGCCAGCGGTCCGTCTGGTTCGTTCACGCATTGCGCGAATCCTTCTCCGCCACAAAGCGTTCGCCCGGTTCGCGAGTTCCTCGCCCGGAGGTCGAGGACCACCTTCCAGCATCTCTTGCTCCAGGAAAATCCGCCAGTAGCCGAGACTTCCGCCACATTTGATGGCCATGTCGGATACAGTTTCCGGCTATAGTTCTTCGACAAACCCCGATTGCCCTCACTTCACCTCTTCCATCTTCTCCACGAACCAGGGGTCGGTGAAGACGGTCAGGTCATCCTGTTTGGTCAGGGTGTGTAGCTCCGTCTTGGAAGACCACGGCACCAGGGTGAAGCGGTAGGTTTTTCCAGCCTCCAGATTGGCGGTGGGCTGAAGTGTCCGCTTTTTGAAGGCCCAGAGATAAAGCAGCGGTTCGGTTTCGCCGAATTTTCCGGCTTCCACCGTGCCCACCTTTATCTGGGCACTGTATAGCGCGTCTTCATAAGGCGTGCTCTTGGGGTCGGGAATAGACGAACGTTCCAGCACGGTGCCGGTCAGGGTGATGGTTCCAGCCGGTGCGTTAAGCGTTTGCTCCGGTTTATCTTCCTCAATCCGGTCACTGAACGTCACGTCGCGCCACTGCACGCTAGCCTTGCCGCCCGGAGTTTCGGACAGCAGCAGGTCTCGGGAGGCCAGCACCCAGATGACCGCTTTCTTTTCCCGGACGCGGTTGTCGGGCCGCTTGGCAAAGCTTTGGCGCACCGCCGTGGCGCCGCCGCCGTTGGCGACATGCGTCTCCAATTCCAGGCTGAGCTCCTTCGCCAGGTGCTGGGCAAAGCCAGCGCCGATTGAAGAACGGCTCTCTTCCTCAGACCCCGAATTCTCCGGCGCGAAACCCAGACCGGGATCGTCATACACGTTCACGAAACTGTCCCCCAACACCACGAGGGGAGACTTGCTCGCCGAAGAAGTCACCGCCGCGCCGCCGTCCGCCGAAATCATTTCGATCGTCTGCGTCTCAGGCTCATACAGACGCCGCGGTTCGGGCAAGTCTAACATGCCCACCAAATCCCCCAGATTTTCCCGTCCCGCCGTCTGGACAGTGGGGTTCAGATCCGGCTGCAATTCTCCAAACCAGGGCCGGCCCTTCACATACGCCGCCACTTCCTTCGCGGCGGCCTGCATGGTGGCGGCGGTCCAGTGGGTATCTTGTTTCAGAAAGACCTGCTCGCCCGCTTCCTTCAGCTTCACAAAGGAATCCGACAAATCAATCACCCGCACGCCCGCTTCCTCCAGCGCTTCGTAGAACTTCAGTTGATCGGGATGCCGCAGAGGAAGCTCGGCTACCTCTTTTCCTGAAATCTCTTCCGGGTAAATCATCGGCTTCACCGGCACGGGAACCAGGATCAGCTCTATGCCCCGCTCCTCCAGTTGCTTCGCGAATCGCCTGATAACGGGCAGCGGCTGATACCACTCCGCCCGGTCCGGATCTTTCGTCACCGCGTCCGGCTCCGCATTCAGCGGGCCGTAACCCGTCAGCCCATCGAAGGCCGCCCGATAAAACAACCAACCGTCTTTTCCGAGGATAACTTTCTGGTTCCCCTCGCCGAGGAATCCGGTTAGTTCCTGCTGGAGCACGCGGCGAGAAATCCCGGCAAAGTCCGCTTCTTCAGCCCCTTTCTCGAAAGCTTGCAGGTGATCGCGCAGGCTCGGTGAGGTGCGGGTGATCCGGGAACTGTTGGACTTCTTCTTCAGGAACAGGTCTTCGGCTTCGCTCGAAGGAAAATCGAAGAGTTTGACCGGCGCGATCCACTTTGGCTCCGCCGGATCAAGGTTGAAAGCCTCGGATAGATTCCGCACCAGCGGCGGCAGGGTGATCAGCGCCAGAAACACAATCACGAACACCCAGCCCAGCCGGTGGGAAAATTTTATCTCATCCAGGTGTGCCCCGTGTTCGTCGTAGGGGTTCTTCATTTCCGTACTCATGAGCCTAGAATTGGAAGTAGAGGAACGGGTTGAAGCCCTGCCAATACATGAACATCACACTGGTGACCAAAAGCACAAAGCCCAGCACCACCTTTAGCGGCGTCAGCTTTTCCAGGACCTCCGGCGAGCGCGGCAGGGCCCAAGTGACGCCAACGCAAACCAGCACATAAATCCAGTCGATGGGCCGCATCAGGTAGCCACTCAGCAGACCGGCGACGGGCGCGTCTCCCCCCAGGCCGAACATCGCGCCCAGGTAGCGGGTCGCGACCTCAAAATTTTCCGCCCGGAAAAAGACCCAGGTGATCAACACAATGATGAAGGTGATCCCCACCCGAACCGCGTTCGGCAGCCGTGAGTAGAAGGAGTCTTTCCCCATCATGCGTTCGAAGGCCAGCATGCCACCGTGAATGGCGCCCCACATCACAAAGGTCCACTGCGCGCCGTGCCACAAACCGCCGATCAGCATGACCAGGAGGAGATTGAAATAAGTGCGCGCGTTCCCCCGCCGGTTGCCGCCCAGGGGAATGTAGAGGTAGTCCCGCAGGAAACTGGAAAGCGAGATGTGCCAGCGCCGCCAGAACTCCGTTATACTCTTCGATTTGTAGGGAGAATTGAAGTTCTCCGGAAAGCGGAAGCCCACCATGCGGCCCAGGCCGATGGCCATGTCCGAGTAAGCGGAGAAGTCGAAATAAATCTGGAACGCGTAAGCCATGATGCCCAGCCAGGCGGCCGGCGCCGTCAGCCCGCCATCCACGGCGGCGAAGCAGGGGTCCGCGATGGCCCCCATGGGGTTGGCCAGGAAGATTTTCTTGGCGAAGCCAAAGTTAAACCGGGTGAACCCCGCCACGAACCCCTCCACCGTGTGCTCGCGGGACTGCAACTGATCCGCCACCGAGCCGTAGCGGACGATAGGCCCCGCCACGAGCTGGGGAAACATGGAAACGTAGCAGGCGAAATCGATGAAGTTTTTCGCGGGAACGGCGTGCCCCCGATAGAGATCGATGCTGTAGGACATCGACTGAAACGTGTAGAAGGAAATCCCCACCGGAAGGACAATGTAGTAGAGGAAGTCCGGCACCGGGACCTCCCCCCACCCCAGCCACTGGGACAGCAGGCTGATGTTGGTGACGGCAAAGGAGCAGTACTTGAAGAACGCCAGGATGCCGAGGTTCGACAGGACGGACAGGGTCACGCCCACCTTTTTCTGACGGGCCGTGGCGCCCGGCGCGGTGATGAGTTTCCCGCAGCCGTAGTCGATGAAGGTCGACACCAGCATGAGCAGCGTGAACCACGGGTTCCACCACCCGTAGAAGACGTAGCTCATCAGGGTGAGCATGAGGTGCTTCAAGCCCTTGGGCGACAGGTAGTAGAGCGCCAGCGCCAGCGGCAGGAAATAGAACAGGAAGATGTGCGAACTGAAGACCAAGGGGACGAACAGGCTGGCGTTTTAATAAAGGGGACCCTCCTGGCGGAATCGTTCCCCGGCGGGCGCGGCTAAGATGGAGCGCTCCCCTCAGTCCTTCAAGGACTTTGCCCCGGGTGTTTTCGGCTTCGGCGTGGTGATGTGCGGAGGCCGCAGGTAGGCGGGCTCCAGAGGACGGGCGGCGAGTTCCGCGATCTGGTCCTCTTTCAACCCCGCCGCCAACCGGGCCAGCACCACCGCGTTCGGACCGGACAGCCGGACCCCATAGCGGTCCACCAGGGGGGCGTCAGCAGTCAGTGTTTCCCGGCCCTCCGTCCGCTTCGCCAGGACCTCGCCCGCCTGTTTCACGTCGATCAGGTCCGGCTCGCCCACCAGCGCCCGGCTCTTTACTTCCGCCACAAAAACCGAAGCCCGCCGCGCGTCGCCGATGACCAGAAAATCGTCCCCACCTTCTGCCCCGTAGGCCACCAGGGAAGAAAGCCCCACCACCGGCGCGCCCAGCGCAATCGCCAGACCATTCGCCACGGCAATGCCCACCCGCACCCCGCTGTAGGAGCCAGGTCCCAGGCCCACCACAATCAGGTCCAGCGAATGCCCGCACACCTCCAGCGCTTCTTTCAAGGGCGAGAAGATGACCGAATTGTGCGCCCGTTCCGTGGTGAACGCATGTTCCCATTCAATGGACGCCTTCTCCCGGTCAAACAGCGCCAGACTGGCGCGGGGCGTCGAGGTCTCAATCGACAGGATCATGTTTCCGCTTCCTCCGTTTCCGGGGCATCCACTCTCCGGATGGTCCGGGTGCCAGTTTCCTCCACCTCAAAACGCCACCACTGGGCCATTTCCGGCAGCACGGCGGGAAATTTGTCCGCCCATTCCACGGCGATGACACCCCCGGCGTCCAGGTATTCTTCCCAGCCAATGGCCCAAAGCTCCTCCTCACTTTCCAGCCGGTAAAGGTCCAGGTGAAAGAGCGGAAGCCGCCCCCCGGTGTACTCATGCACCAGGGTAAAGGTGGGGCTCGTCACTTCTCCCACGCAACCCAGCCCCCGCGCGAGGCCCTTCACGAAATGCGTTTTCCCAGAGCCGAGCCGGCCCATCAGCCCCAATACGGCGCCGGCCTCGAGCCCCTCCGCGACGCTAGCCCCCAGGGACAGGGTGTCTTCCACGGATAAGGGATGCCACTCGTTGGCCGAAGTCTCTTCCATCTCTCGCTCGATACAGAACCGCGCCTCTTAGTAGTGTTTCCAGCCGCCCTCCAGAGGAGTTTCCACGGTTTCCGTAATACGTCCAATAGCAGTCACCCTCAGGTCAGATAGGGCGTCTTGCGCCCGCGACACATCCTCCGGCGCCACGGTGAAGAGAAGCTCGTAGTCCTCTCCCATGGTGCAGGCTTCTTCCACCGTAAAATCCGCATGAATTGGGATGGCGTCAAAGTCGACCCGGTAGCCCACCCCACTGGCTCGGGCCAGCCGGGGCAGGTCCGCCGCCAGGCCATCGCTCAGGTCCATCATGGCCGTAACCTTCACGGCCTGAGTGAGTTGACGCGCTTCGATCAGCCTGGGCTCGAAGACCAGATTGCTCCAGTAGCCACCCAGGCGGCCCGTCACCATCAAAACGTCTCCCACCCGGGCGCCGGACCGGAGACAGCAGCGGTCTTTTTCCACCCAACCGCTCATGGCGACGGAAATGATGTTGTCCCCCCGGTGGGGTCGCGCGGTTTCCCCCCCCACGATGGACACCCCATAATTTTCGGCGGCATCGTTCAGCCCGTCATACAGTTCCCTGGCAAATTCCACCGTGACGTCCGGCCGGAGAACCACCGTTACCAAAGCCGTCTCCGCCACCCCACCCATGGCGGCGATGTCGCTCAGGGTCCGGGCCATGGCTTTCCAGCCAATTCGCCGTCCCTCCTCAAAGGTCTCGCCCGATTCATCCAGTTCGTAGTGGATGCCTTCCACCACGCAGTCGGTTTTCAGCAGTTGGTAGCGGTCTCCAGGGGTGTCGACCACCGCGCAGTCATCTCCCGCCGCGACCACCACGTTCTCTCCCCGATAGAGGCCCTCCACCAGATGGCTGACCAATTCGTCTTCGCCAATGTCCGTCAGCGTTTTCATACCTCCATTTAGAACAAGGCGTCCTCCATCCGGCGGACCATCTCAAATACGTTGATGGCATTGAAACCAGCGTGAATCCCGATGGCTACCCACAGCGAACCGCTCACTTCGTAGAAAAAGGTCAGAAAAATGGCGAACAGGAACAGCGGCGCGATCGCCGCCAGGTTTACGTGAACCAGCGCGAACAACATGGCCGTCACCAGGCAGGCAAAAAACCGGTCAGTGTAGTCCCGCACCACCCCATAGATGTAGCCGCGGAAAATGAACTCCTCCAAGATCGGCGCCACGGCAATGGCGTTCACGATCAGCACCACCTGGAGCACCCCATCCTTGGATTGGGTAATGGATTCCACAACCTCCTGAAGGGCCGCCTTTTCGACCACTGGATCGATCAAGATTCGCTTCACCCATTCTCCAAAGAACCACACGGTGGGAGTCGCGATCGCGATGCCCACGATGGTCCACAGGGCGCACCGGAAAAACGAAACCCGCGTCAGCCCGAAAACATCCCGCGGATCCCTTCCCCCCACTGAGGTGATCAGCATGAAAATCATGGTCACGAAGAAGAGACCCAGTCCGGCATTGGAGAGCACCAGCACGAGATTCAGCCGCGTGCTTGGCACGGATTCCGTTTCGGCTTCGCCTTCCACCTCACCATCTTCCGGGCTTGGTTCCGCGGCAGCGGCCTCGCCTCTGCCCTCAGCTTCGCTTCCGTCCGGCGAAACGGCCTCCGGAATGGGCTCCGTTGGCGGCGCGGGCACGTCCCCGCTGAGCTGTGGCACAAAGGGCAGGTAGTAAAAGACAAGAATGACGAGCACGGCAACCAGGTCCACCCGGTTAAACCGGTCCAGCCGCGCCGCCGATTCCTCATCCAGCCGCAAGGCTTTCGGGCGCAGCATGGGCCGCAGAACCGCATACAGGCCCAGCCCCAGGACCAGGATCAGCAGGGTCAAATGCTCCAGGTCCCGCAGGATATGGAAAGAGGGATCGGACATGGAAATTAACCTTCCATACTCCATGCCCGCCGGAATGGAAATTCCGGAGGCAATATCCTAAAAACTCAATTCCCGTCAGGGCGCGTAAAAGGACGGCAAATAGTACATTACCCCCGGTTGAAGATGAGGCATAAGCCGCTCAGAGATGTCCAACTCGATCCGGTCCGGCACCATGGGTCCTGCCTGTTTCGCGCGGCTTTCCGCGCCGAATAACATATCCAGCAAGCCGGCTGGGTGGCTCAGCTTGATAACTTGAGCGTCCGGCGACGAGCCGAGTTCCCGGGCGCGGGCATAGGCGTCCTCGATGTAGCCGGTGGAATCCACCAGTCCCAGTTCCACCGCCCGCGTCCCGCTGAAGACGCGGCCGTCGGCGATCCCATTGCGCAGCACGCTTTCTTCGATACCGCGGCCTTCGGACACGACTTCCAAAAAGCGCGCATACATCTCATCCACCAAGCCCTGCACCAGGGCTTCTTCCTCGGGGCTCATCTCGCGAGTCCCGCTGAGGATGTCCTTGAACTTCCCGCTTTTAAAAGTCGTCGCCTCCAGACCCACCTTGTCGAAAAGATCCTTGTAGTTCAGTCCTTGAATGATCACCCCGATGCTGCCGGTGAGCGTGGTCTGGTTGGCCACGATCTCGGTTGCCGCCGCGGAAATGTAGTAACCTCCCGAGGCCGCAATGGAGTCCATGTATACCACCACGGGTTTCTTCTCTTTGGCCTGGCGAACCAGCTCGTAAATGGTGTCGGACGCGGTGACTTCGCCGCCGGGAGAATTGATCCGCAAAACGATGGCTTTCACTGAGTCGTTCTCCACGGCTTGTTTCAGTTCCTCCCGGATGCGATCCACCATGGACTGCCCGGTCCCGCCAAATCCCATGTCCGCAAAGCCTGAAATGACGCCCTCCACATCGATCTGAGCGATCTTGTCTCCGCCCACGGCTTCCATTCCGGAAGACAGCAACTTCCCAACGGAGAAGAACACCAAGAGCAGTAGGGCCAGGAAGACGCCCGCGGTGACGATGGCTCCCACAATGCACCCTTTTCCGGCTCCAGAACGAGTTGAGTTTTCCATAACGCGCTCAACCTAAGCGGTGGGTCATCCGGGCACAAGCGACGAAAGCGGTGCCGCTACCCGGCATGCCTTCTTTGCTCTTCGGGGAATTTCGCGGGACTTCTACCACTGTGGCGTTGCATTTTGAGAGGCAACCTGAGTGAATCTCCCAACATGAAGCCAAACTCGATGTTCCTGTTTGCTGTGCTTCTCAGCCTTCCGGCGGCCGGGTTCGGCCAGGACGGCACGCCCCTGCTGGAGAAACGGGCTGGCCACGCCACCGAACTCACCAGAAAAATTAAAGCGGAGGAATCGCCGGAGGAGCCCCCCGCGGACGCGCCAGTTTCGCTGATCCGCTACCCCACGGAGCTGGGAGACATGGCCGCCTATCTGACGCTGCCGCCGGAAGACACCGAGGCCAGGCACCCGGCCATTGTCTGGCTGACGGGCGGCTTTCCCGCCGGAGGCGGCGGCAGCTACCTGTGGGAGGGAGTCGATGTGTCCGACGAGCAGTCCGCCCGGATCTATCACCTGAATGACATTGTGATGATGTACCCCTCCACTCGCGGCGGGTATCAGGGGAACCCCGGTTTCCAGGAATACTTCTACGGAGAAGTGAATGACGTTCTGTCCGCGCTGGAATACGTCCGGAAGCTGGACTACGTGGACCCCTCGCGGATCTACCTGGGCGGTCACAGCACGGGGGGAACGCTGGCGCTGCTGGTGGCCGCCGCCACGGATCAGTTCGCCGGCGTCATCGCGCTGGGTCCCACCGCCGACGGCTACGGCAGCGACGTTCCCTACTCCTGGACGGAAAAAGAACGCGCCCTCCGCGCACCCGTAAAACACCTGTCCAGCATTCGCAGCCCCACCTGGGTGATCGAAGGCGAGAAAGGCAATCATGAGGCTCTTAAAACCCTGGCCAAGGAAAATCACAACCCTCTCGTAAAAGTGTTTTCCGTGACCGGCGCCTCACACTTCACCGTCCTCCATCCCGTGAACACCCTTTTCGCCAAAGCCATCCGTGATTCCCCTGACGGAACGCTGGAACTCGATGGCTTCGACATCAAAAACAGCTACCTGACGTGGTGGGAACAGGATCGCGAAATTCAAGACCTGCAGAGACTGACGGCGCTACGGCGCCATGGAATCAAACTCTCGGGCCTGCACGGCCTGACGTTTTATCTTTACGCCACTCAGGCGGAAGACTTCGCCCCAGCCACGGCCGAAGCCAAGAAAGCCGGGTATACCGTCTCTGTTCCCGTGGAAACCACCTTCAACGGCCAGGCCTGTTTTGAAATGCTCTTGTTAAAAGCCGTTCCGCTCTCGGACTTGGAAACACTCTTCGCCACGACGGCGGAGGTCTTCCGCATCGCGGAAGACTTTGACCTCTACTACGACGGCTGGACCACCGAATGAATAGCCGAAGCCAGCGGCCCACCGGGGGTCTTCACGCGTTTACAGGCGGGCACAAATCGCGTCGCCCATGGCGGCGGTGCCTACTTTCTGGGTGCCGTCCGCTCCCGTGTAGATATCGCCGGTGCGGAAACCCAGGTCGATGGCGTCTTTGACCGCGGCATCGATGGCGTCAGCCGCTTCGTTCAGACCAAAGGAGTAGCGGAGCATCATGGCGGCGGAAAGGATCTGGGCAATCGGGTTGGCGATGCCCTTCCCGGCGATGTCCGGCGCGGAGCCGCCACTGGGTTCGTAAAGGCCAAAGTAGAGTCCACCTTCCTTCGCTTCTCCCAGACTGGCGCTGGACAGCATGCCCAGAGAGCCCGCGATCATTGCCATCTCGTCACTCAGGATGTCTCCAAAAAGGTTCTCCGCGAGCACCACGTCAAAATCCTTCGGCCGGGCGATGAGCTGCATGGCCGCGTTATCCACATAGAGGTGGTCCAGCTTCACGTCCGGATAGCCTTTCGCCACCTCTTCCACCGTCTTGCGCCAGAGGATGCCATTCTGGAGAACATTGGCCTTGTCGATGGAGGTCAGCTTCTTGCCCCGGCCTTGAGCAGCGGCGAAGGCCACATGCGCGATCTTTTCGATCTCGCTCTTTTTATACACCATGGTGTCCACCGCCACCGGCTCGCCCTCGCGCTCTTCAATACCCTTCGGTTCGCCGAAGTAGATGCCGCCGGTCAGTTCGCGCACGCAGAGCACATTGAAGCCACCCGCGATACGCTCCTCCTTGATGGGAGAGGCATGGGTCAGCGAAGGGAAACAAACCCCAGGCCGGAGATTGGCCGAAAGCTTGAAGTGTTTGCGCAGGGGCAATAGGGCGCCGCGTTCTGGCTGCTGCTGAGGCGGCAGGTTTTCCCACTTCGGACCGCCCACGGAGCCAAAGAGGATGGCGTCCGCCGCTTCACAAGCCTTCAAGGTATCCTCTGGGAGCGGAGAACCGGTCGCGTCAATCGCCGCGCCGCCCACGAGTTTCTCGGTGTAGGTGAACGAGCAGCCAAACTTCCCGGATACCACGTCCAGCACCTTCCGCGCTTCCGCCATCACCTCCGGGCCAATCCCGTCCCCCGCCAACACGGCAATGTGTCCGCCCTTCGTCGCCGATTCCTGCACGTCACTCATGCGGCCTTCTGAAAGCCAAACGGCGGAGCGAAGCAAGCGAAAAGTGGGTGACTCGTCCGCCCGCGGGGGTCCGCATCAGTTCGAAGAAATGCCCTTCACCTTCGCCCGCGCCTCCTGAAAAAAGGTCTGAAGCAAGGCCAGGCTTTCTTCCCCGAGGACACCGGGGGTAATCGTGGAGGCATGATTCAGGGTAGGTTGCTGGAGGAGATTGATGAATCCTCCAGCGGCTCCGCCCTTGGGGTCGCCGCAGCCAAAGATGACCCGGCGGATACGGCAGTGGACAATCGCGCCGGCGCACATCGGACAGGGCTCCTTTGTCACATAGAGGTCGCATCCAGTGAGACGCCAGTCTTCCATCGCGCTTTCCGCCTGTGTCAGGGCCAGCATCTCCGCGTGGGCGGTGGCGTCCTTCAGGGTCTCCACCTGATTGTAGGCGCGGGCGATGATCCGGCCTTCGCGGACAATCACGGCTCCAATGGGCACCTCCTCCCGGAGGTAGGCTTTCTGAGCCTGACGCAGGGCTTCACCCATGAAGTAGGTATCGCTCTGGAGGTCGATGATGGGTTCTTCGTCTGACGGCGTGTTGTAATGGCTATCTGTCATCTTTGGAAACGGATACCGATTGGAGGACGCGCCCCAGCCACAGGCGCTGCCGAAGTTCCCAAAATCCTCAAAACAGGGCTGAAGGCCCTAAAGCACAAAGCCCAGTGTTTTGATCCTGGGATGACGCGGCGCCCCAATTCTAGCGGGCTTTCAGCTCGCAAGGAAAGGGGTAAGGGAACACAGGCCTGATGGCCTGTGCTTTGTGCCGCCGGGCTTTCAGCCCGGCAGGCCACTCTTGCGCATCTTGCGTAGATCAGAGAATCGGGCGTCATCGGGCGTTCGTCATTTCTGTCAGGCGAAAACCGTTGCCATGCCACGGCGGCGGAACATAGTGGACGAAAAGAAACGCCCTGGAATGACCGACTGCAACACTCGAATCATCGCCCCCTCCATCCTGGCCGCCGACTGGAGCGTCGCGGGTGTCGAAGCCCAACGCGCGGAAAAGGCCGGGGGCGACTGGCTCCACCTGGACGTGATGGACGGTCACTTCGTGGACAATATTACCTTCGGCCCTCAGTTCGTGGCGGCCATCCGGGAGTCCACGGAGATGTTTCTGGACGTGCACCTCATGATCGAGCGTCCGGACATTTACTACCCGCGCTTTGTGGAGGCTGGCGCCAACAACATTACCGTTCACGTGGAGGCGGACCACGACGTCTCCAAGACCCTGGCCGGTATCCGCGCCGCGGGCCTGACCTGCGGGCTGGCGATCAGCCCGGACACGGACTACGAAAGAGTGCGCCCTTTCCTGGGCGAGTTCGATCTGCTCCTGGTCATGACGGTGCGGCCCGGATTTGGCGGCCAGCCCTTCATGGAGGCGGAGACGATGCCCAAAGTCGCCGCCGGAAAGGCGGACCGGGAAGCGAAAGGTCTGGGTTACCACATCGAAGTCGATGGCGGCGTCGATAAAAACACCGTCCACATCGCCGCCAAGAACGGCGCCAACGTCATGGTCGCGGGCACTTCCGTGTTCCGGGCGCCGGACATGGTCACCGCCATCGAGGAACTCCGGAAACGGAATGAAGAAGACGCTTGAAGCGTCGCGAAAGTTTACGCCCGATTACGCGCCGGTGCTGATCTCAGAGAGGAAACTTAGATTTCCTCCACGTCGCCTTCGCCCTCTTCCTCCTCGTTACTCATCTGGTAACCGTGGTCTTCCATCTTCTTGAGCACGTCGGACATGTCTTCCACTTCGTCCCAGACGTGATCGGCAATGTAGATGGGCGCTTTTTGCTGGATAGCCAGAGCGATGCTGTCGCTGGGCCGGGCGTCGATCTCCACGATCTTTTTCTCATGAAGCTCGTTTTCCGCCGTGATGATGAGGCGGGCGTAATAGACGCTCTCGTTAAAGTCATTGATCACGATGTGATCCACCTTCCCCCCGAGGGCAGCAAGCACGTCCACGAAGAGATCGTGTGTCTGAGGCCTGGGCTTCAACGTGTTGTGCATGAACATCGTGATCGCCCCACCTACTGCCTGGTCCACGTAAATGACGAAAATCTTGTCGTCATTTCCAAGAAACACCGCACACCCCCCACTGGTGGGAAGCACTGCGCGGACTTCGATTTCGCGGACGTTTTTCTTTTGGGACATGAGCCGGTGAATTCACCTTAACAGGCATTCTCTTGGAATGCATCCGTCATCTTGCCATTTTGGCGGGGAGCTTATTTCAACGGAGGAAGTCACGAAGAATGCCCCAGATGTTCCCGGTGTTCCTGGGCCACCTGGACGTACTTTTCCGCCCAGTGGCGGATGCCGCGGCGCTCTTCCTCGTCCAGTTTTCGCACCACCTTGGCGGGGCTGCCCAGGACCAGAGAACCGGGAGGAACCTGGGTTCCCCGGGTGACCAAGGCCCCGGCACCCAGAATGGATTGCGCCCCGATCTCCGCGCCGTCCATGACGATGGCGCCCATGCCGACGAGGACTTCGTCATCAATGTTGCAGGCGTGCAGAATGGCCTTGTGCCCGCAGGTGACAAACTGGCCCACATGAGTGCCCAAGTCGCTCGAAAGATGAATCACGCTCCCGTCCTGAATGTTCGATCCGGGACCAATCGTGATCCGTTGAATGTCTGCCCGGAGGACACACTGATACCAAACGCTGGCGTCCTTCTCCAAGGTCACCGCGCCCAGCACTTGGGCCCCTGGAGCAATAAATACAGAAGGGTGAATATTCGGATTTTCGTTCAGATAGGGAGCTATGGACATAAAACCAGGGACGCTGAAACTGCGCTTTTCTCACCCTCACACGATGCCCTGGCAAGCCTCAAATCCAATCCAGATAGGCATCGAACGCCAAAATTCATGCCAAAAATGTGAGCTTTCACGCGGCAAAAGCTTTACTTTTCAAGGTTTGCCAACCTAAGTAATTGCCGATGAACAAGGGAGAACTCGTAGAAGCAGTGCAGAAAAGTCTGGGCAAGGAAACCTCCAAGAAAACGGCGGAAGACGCCGTGGCCGCGGTTTTGGGCGCCATTGCCAAAGGTATCAAGAAAGACCAAAGCGTTCAGTTGATCGGCTTTGGTACCTTCACCGTTAAGAAGCGCGCGGCCCGCATGGGACGCAACCCGAAGACCGGTGAAGCAATGAAGATCAAAGCCTCGAAGACGGTCAGCTTCAAGCCTTCCACTACCCTGAAAGGTAGCCTCTAGTCCAAGCCTCTAACATTGCTAACTTATTCAATTAAGAACCGTGGAGGGCGACTTCCACGGTTCTTTTCGTTTAAAGCCCAACGTAGATCCTATTTTTTATGTTAGCATTACTACCATGTAATACACACCTTTCCCAAGAGCCCTGTCTCTAGTTTCGCGATTGCGAAGTTTCAGGCTTTACATCCCAACGCAAAAAAACCCGCCGCTTTGTGAAGCGTCTCTTCATATTCCAATTGCGGATTGGAATCCGCCACAATGCCGGCGCCCACGTGAAGGGACAACTCCGAGTCTTCCAGTAGCGCGGTACGGATGGCTATATTAAACTTACTTTCCTCGTTATACCCTATCCAGCCGATGGCGCCGGTGTAGGGTCCGCGGGCCACGGGCTCCAGCTCCGCGATGATCTCCATGGCTCTCTTCTTAGGAGCCCCCGTTATGGACCCCCCCGGGAAGCAAGACCGCAAAGCATCCAGGTGGGCAACCTCCGGCCTCAACACGCCGTCGATGGTGGATACCAGGTGGAAAACATGCTGGTAACGCTCCAGGGCCAGCAACTCCATCGGCAGCACGCTGCCAAACTCGCAGATCCGGCCCAGGTCGTTGCGCTCCAGATCCGTGATCATGATTAATTCGGCGATCTCTTTCTGGGAGGTCAGCAAGTCATAGGCGGACTTCTCGTCCGCTTCCGGATCGCGGAAACGGGGCCGCGTGCCCTTGATCGGACAGGTCCGGACCGACCGGCCGCTCAGGCGCAGAAAGAGTTCCGGAGACGTCGAAAACAGCGTTTGCGACCCGATCCGCAACAGCGCTGAATACGGCGCGGGGGAAACGCGCCGCAAGTGTTCGTAAAAGTCAAAAGGACGCAGACCTCGCGGCCAGCGGGCCCGAAAACGTTGCGAAAGGTTCACCTGGTAAATATCTCCCGCGGCGATGTAGTCGCGGGCTCGCCGCACCATCTGGCGGAAAGCCGGGCCGTCCAAGTCCGGCTCGAACTTCAAGAGCGGCAGTTCCGGCGTCTCTTCCTTTTCAGCCCGGTCCCAGTCGATGCGCTCCAGCGGAAACCCTTCACTCAGCCAGCGTTCCGCGGCGTGATCGTAGGCCAGCACCTCATCGTAAATCCCAAACGTGTAGCTTCCGTCATAGGAAACAAAACCAAACGCCCCGCCACAGGGCAGGCCGCAATCCCTCACCAGAGCCCGCCGGGCGCTCTGTCCTTTTTGAATCGCCGCGGCCAGCGGCCCGGGATCGCTGAGATGACCCGAGACAAACTCTTTCGGATCCGTAACGATCAACGAATGCCGCTCATGAGTCCGGCTGTGACGCCCCGCCCCGGAGTTGGAAAAATCGGTGGATGTATCGAACCAGGCAAAACCGGGCCGGTGAGCCAGGCCACGCGCCACCGCCACCGGGCTCGCGTCCAAATCGAGCCAGGGCGTTCCGAGAGTGGAAGAAGAACGCGACATGGTTAGCAATAATCCGGCCCGAATACCGTCACCGGGCCAAAGGGGGAAAGTTGGTTACATTTCAGCCAGGCGCAACCTCTCCAGCCGGACGGCAGTTGACATTCCCGGTCTGGAATCGTACTCAATGTGGTTTACCCGAATGGCAGGCATGGCGGATTACGCGGTCACAGCGCGTCACGTTTACGGACGCACCTTTACGATAGCGATCTGGATTCTGGGGGTGTTCGCGGCCTCTCAAATCTTCGCGGTGGGTTGGGCCCTGATCAAACGGCCGCTGCAAGCTCAAGCGCGGGCTCAGGCCTACGCGTCCGCGACAACGCTTCCGGTGGAAGCGGGCGGGCCAACACCGGCGTCCGCGGAACCAGCCCCTGTCAAGAGCGCTGAGCCAGCCACCATGGCCCCGGAGCCAGCTCCTGCCCCGGTGGTGGTGCCGCCTCTTGAAACGGCGCTGCCCGGCAGCCCCATGACGCCACTGCCGCCCGCGCCAGCCGCGGCTCCCGCGCCCGCCGCCAATGCCCTGCCCCAACCCTCCCAGGAAGCGATGGCGGCCAGCCCCGCGCTGCAGATTCCGGACAGTGCCGTGGCGGCCCTGGTAGCCTCCGCCGTGGAGCGGCGGGCCTCTGGCGACATGCAGGGCGCGCTGGAATCCCTCCGCCGGGCCGAGGCCAACTTGCCCGACCACCCGCGGGTCCTGGCGGAAGTGGCCACCACGTACGATCAGATGGGCCTGAATCAGAAAGCGCTCCCTTACTGGGAAGACGTCTATGCCATGGGACCCGACACAGCCGGCCCGTTCTTTGAACTGGCTAACTTCGCCCTCGGCGGCCCTCCCGATACTGGATTCAGTTCCGCTGAGCCTCCGGTAATCCGTATCGTCAGCCACGAGGCGATCCCCAATCCTGACGTTACGGAAGGAGAGCGAGTCACCTTGCGCGTCTCCATTGCCGCCACTGGCGACGAACTGCCGGTGGGAGAAGACATGGCCATGTCGGTCTATTTCTACGATTCAGTGGATGGCAAAGAATATGCCCCAACCACGGCCGATACTTCCGAGCAGTATGTTTCGGCGCCCTACGACTGGAAAGACGGCGCCCAGGAAATCATCGAAGTTACTTACTACCAGCCGGAATTCACCACCGAACAGCAGCGTGATTTGGGCGAAAGGAAGTTTTACGGCTACATCATCGAACTCTTTTATCGTGACTCGCTGCAGGATGTCGTTGCCCAGCCCCGGGACCTGCGCCACGAGGGCCTGCGCTCCTTACCGGGAACAGTTGAGCCCGTGGAAGGAGTCCAGAATTCCCTCTTTCCTCAATGAGCGAACCCGCCGCAGACGCGAAGTCCGGTCAGCCGGCGCGCTTTTTACTTCTGGATGGCGAGGCGGAATACCGGAGCCGGCTGGCTTCCGATCTACAATCCCGCGGCACGGTGGCACCCGATGAAGCCGGCACCCTGGCCGAAGCCAGAACGATCCTGGAGGAAGGACCCGGCGCCCCAAAAGTCTTAGTCGCGGCCATCCCGGCGGAAAACGCGCTCCAGTTCTTCGCTTATCTCAAAGACTGGAAAGCGAAGACTCCCGAGGCAGCCCTGGTCCTGTGCAGTTACGAGGACATGAGCGCGTGGTACACCCACGCCCCGGAGGATACCCGCTGGTTTTTCAAACCGCTGGACGAAGAGGCCCTCTTTGACTGGCTGGCGCAGGTAGCCCCGAGCCTTGCCGCCGCGCCTCCTTCGCCTCTAGCCACTCCAGAGGCTTCTCCGCCTGTTCGAATCGCGGTCCCTCTGGAGACCGCGAAGCCCGCTCCGGCTCTGCCTCCCCGGCCGCCCCTGGATACCGTCTTGGGAGACTACAAGCTGACCGGAATCATCCAGGAAGAACCGGACACCACCACTTACGAGGCCACGCAGACCTCCATTGGCCGGCGCGTCGCGCTGCGCTTCCTGCACCGCGACCAACTCGAAAACGAAAGCCGCGTGCGCGGTTTCATTGACGATGCGCGGGCCCAGGCCCTCATCAGTCAGCCAGACATCGCCGTCGTTTACGAAGCGGGAAGACACGACCAGGGGGTCTATTACGCGCTGGAAAACATCGATGGCCATCCCTTGGACCGCCTGCCCGCGGGCCTTTCCGTATCCGAGACCGATTTCATCTACTTCCTGGAGCGTCTCGTCGCGGCGGTCACCTATCTGTTCGCCAGTCCGAATCCGTTTCGCCCCCTGACCGCGAGCGATCTGTTTTACACCAGCGACCACGCCGTTCGCGTGGCCAATACCGTGGGGACCCCGGACTCGCTGGCGGCAGCGGACGAGGCCGAACAGGTCCGTTTGCTGGGCGCCGCGCTGGAGCCTCTGGCCGCCAAGGTGCGGGGCCCCCGGGCTCCGGCCTGCCAGTCCCTGGTGGAACGGATGGCAAACCCCAGCCGGGGGGATGCCATCACCAACCTGAATGAACTGCGGGATTCCGTGGACGGCTTCCAGGTCATGCTGTCAGGGGAGCCCCTGTCCCAGGCAGAGAAAATTCAGCGGACAAACCGGAATGCCGTCATCGTGGGGGTCAGCATCGGAGGCATCATCCTCCTGCTGGGCGTGGCGGCGCTCCTCATGGTCTCGGGAAAACCGGAAGCCAAGAGCTTCGACCACATGGTTCCCGTCCCGGCGGGGGAATTCATCTATCAAGACGGGGAACGAATCCGGTTGGAAAGTTTCTGGATCGACGAATACGAGGTCACCATCGCGCAGTATGCCGAGTTTCTGGAAGCTTTACGGGCGGACCCCGGGCTGGCGGAGTCTCTGCGCGACGAACGGCAGCCCGCCGCCAAGACCTCCTACGAACCGAAGGACTGGGAAGACCTCCACGCCGCCGCCCAGAGCGGACGAAGCTTCAAAGGCGTGCCGGTGGACCTGAACTGCCCGGTATTTCTGGTGGATTGGTGGGACGCTCACGCCTACGCCCAGTGGAAGGGCCGCCGCCTGCCCACTGAAGAAGAGTGGGAAAAAGCCGCCCGCGGCCGGAGTGGCAACAAGTACCCCTGGGGCACGGAGATGGACCCCAAACGCTTCAACTCCGGCGCGGACTACGCCCAAAACGGGAGCGACTCTCAACTGACGGCGGACGGCTTCCCCTACTGGTCTCCTGTGGACGCCGTGCCGGGAGACGAGAGCCCCTACTTCGTAAAGGGCATGGCCGGAAACGTTACCGAATGGACCTCTTCCTGGACATACCATCCCGATTTCCCCGACCGCTCGGTTCCGGTGCGGCGGGGAGCATCGTTCGCCACCCGCGCGGACTTCGAACTATCCACCCGCCGGCCCGCCGAAAGCGCGGACGAGGCCCTGGTATCCGTCGGTTTCCGGACCGTCAGCAGCACCCCTCCAGCGGGAGATGGGGGCTAAAATTCTGGAAATCCACGGTAAGAACGGGAATACTGCCCCCTCCTTGCATATGACCCTCAGCCCCCGAAATCTACTCTTCCCCCTGGGCTTCATTTTTCTGTGCTTTTTCCCCGCCATGGCACGGGGCCAGCTTGACGTGAAGCTCGAGATGGACCGGAGGATCTACCTGGCGCACGAACCCATCACGGCCACTTTGACGCTGATCAACCGGGCCGGGAGAGACGTGGTACTGGGGGGAAAGGACTCCAGCGACAGTTGGCTGGACTACCGGGTCTTCGACGGAGGCGGCAACCTGCTGGGCCCCAATCCAGGAACCGCGGGCCCAGGGCCATTGATCGTAAAGAACGGAGACCCCTACCGCACCCGCGTGGCCGTCAACGCGCTCTATCCCATTTTTCGCGAGGGCACCTACCGCGTGCAGGCAAGCATCTACTTCCCTCCGCTGCGGCGCTATTTTGAGACCCCCAGTCAGACCGTGCAGGTCGTGGACGTGAAGAGCTTCTGGTCCCAGATCGTGGGGATGCCCCCCGGCCATCCCGATCAGGGTTCCTACCGGAAATACGAACTCATCCGCTTCAGCCGGGGCGAAAAAAACGAACTCTATGTCCGTGTCAGCGACAGCGAAACCAACGTGGTAAAGGCCACCTTCTCGCTGGGCAGCGCGATCATGATTCGAGACCCCGAGATCGCCGTCGACAATTACAACGAACTGCACGTCCTCTTCATGGGCGCGCCCAAGGCCTATGCCTATACCGTCATCAACCAAGACGGGGAAATTGAGAAACGGGAAGTTTACTTTGAGGAAAGAGGAAACCGCCCACAATTGATCAAGCTACCGGACGGCACCATTGAGTTGATTGGCGGCATTAGCGAAGAAGAAAAAAATCAACCCTATGAGAAGAACTCATTCCGGCCTCTTTCCGAGCGCCCCCCCGGGATGCCAAATCTCTGATTTAATTGTTTAAGATTGGTTAATTAATTGCTATACTCGCCTGCGGACTCAAGATCTTGAATGGCCGGAGGCACGGTCACGACAGGTTTGGAAGGATGATAAGGCCCGTAATTATAGTATTTTCTTCCCAAATTTGAAATTCCTGCCTTATATGGGCAGCTCATTGTCAATACTGAGAGAAAACTGGCTCATGAAGGCTCCAAGAACCACACTACTCTACTGTCTGGCGGGGATGGCCGCTTGGCTGTTCACCGGTCTCGTATCCGCCCAGGCATTCACGACAGTGATCATCGATCCCGGCCACGGGGGTCACGATTTGGGAGCCTACGAGGGGCTCGTCTATGAAAAGCACCTGAATATGGATGTGGCAAAGCGCCTGGAGCGCACCCTGCGGCAGGCCGGGTTCCGCACCGTCATCACCCGGGACCGGGACGAGTTCATTCCCTTGGCTGACCGGGCGGAAATTTCCAACCGCTATCGCAACGCGATCTTCATCAGCATTCACTTTAACTCCAGCTACAAGAGCCGCGTCACTGGCATCGAAACTTATTACCGCAGTTCGGACTCCCGGAATCTGGCGGCCTATGTGCAGACCGAACTGATCCGGAACCTGGGCGGCCTGGATCGCGGAGTGAAAACCGCGAACTTCGCCGTGCTGCGCCGCAACCGGAACCCCTCCGTTCTGGTGGAAGGCGGTTTCGTTTCGAACACTGGCGAACGGGACAAGATGCTCGATCCCCGGTATCGCCAAGTCGTGGCCGACAGCATCGCCCGCGCGATCGTTCGCTACCACAAGTCCTGACCCGGTTCTCTTCCGCGGAGAATTCTTCTCCGGAGGAAGTCTGGCCTATCCGGATTGTTCTCTCCGCAGAGTGGCGTTAGGCTGGCTTTGTCAGCCCTTATGATCGTCACCTGCCAGCAGATGAAAGCCGCCGAAGAGCGGCTGTTTGCCACCCCCGGCGCCCCCAATGCCGAAAGCCTGATGGAAAAAGCCGGGCTCGGTTGTTCCCAGGCCATCGATCAGTTCTTTCGGGGGAAACACCCCCGGCGAGCCATCCTCTTTGTGGGGAAAGGAAACAATGGCGGCGACGCGCTGGTCGCCGGCCGGCATTTTCTGGAAAACGGCTGGGCAGTGGACGTCCGCTTCAGCAGCCGGGAAACGGACCTCAGCCCCCTGGCGAAGAAGAAGTGGGAGGAGTTTCAGCAGACCCAGGGAACAAACCAACAACGCTGGGGCATCACCATGCACCCGGAGCATGTGGCCCTGGTGGATGGGCTCCTGGGGATTGGGGCTCGCGGTGCGCTGCGTTCGCCCCTGAAGGAGCTCGCGGCGGAAATGAATACCCTGCGCCAGGCGCGGGATACGCTGACTTTCGCCATCGACATTCCCTCCGGTCTGGATGGGGACACCGGCGAACCCTACGAAGGGGCCGTGGTCGCGGACGTCACCCTGACCATCGCCCAGGTAAAGGCGGGACTGGTGGCGGACCAAGCCATCAACCATGTGGGGCGGCTGGCCCTGGTGCCGCTACCGGAGATTGAGGTGGATGATGGCACGCCGGACGGTCTTCTCATTACGCCAGCCTCCCTCCCGGGCCTGCCACCGCGCCGGTCTTTCGACACGCACAAGACCCAGGTGGGCCGGGTCGGCATCGTGGCGGGTTCCCGGGGCCTTACCGGAGCGGCCGTGCTGTCCAGTACCGGTGCGCTCCGCGGCGGAGCCGGCCTGGTCACGGTGTATGCGCTGGAAGATATCTACGAAATTCTGGCTACCCGGGCGCGGCCGGAAGTGATGGTGAAACCGGTCCGGAGTTTCAGCGGTCTCGCCTCGGAGAACGTGGATGTCTGGGCCGTGGGACCGGGCTTGGGAACCGGTGACGAAAGCCTTCAACACTTGCTGCCGTTATTCCTGGAAGCCCCCCAGCCCGTCGTCATCGACGCTGATGGACTGAATCTGCTCTCCCGGCATCCCGAAGCGCTCGCAATACTGTCCAAGGCTCCCGCCCCACGGCTGCTGACGCCTCACCCCGGAGAAATGGCGCGCCTCATGGACGCTTTAGGTGGCCCTTCCCCAAAGGAACAAACCCGCGCGGAAACAGTGGCGGCCTTTCTCGAACGCTGTCCGGTCAACCTGCTCTACAAAGGCGCCCGGACCATTGTCGCGGCCCCGGACCAACCTCTGGCCTACAACAGTACCGGGCACCCTGGCATGGCCACGGGTGGGATTGGCGACGTGCTGACCGGCCTGTGTGCCGCCTTGATCGGCCAGGGCCTCTCCCCCTACCAAGCCGCCGCCTTGGGAAGCTGGGCCGTGGGCCGCTCGGCGGAGTGGTGCGCCTTTGTCCAATATGGATCCGCCGAATACCTTGCCGCCATGGACATCGCGGAGAACCTGAGTTGGACTTTCGCGCAATGGCGCTTGGGGGGCTATTGACCCCCAGCCGGCTTGACCCGGGCGCCTTCCACCACGGGGCCTTTTACCACCGGACGGGCGGATTGGGGGATCTTGCCGGTGGCGATCTCCACTTCCAGGGTCACGGGCGCGGTGCGCCCGCCGAACTCGGACAGGTCCACCCTCCAGAAGCGAAGCCATTTCATGGCCGCCATGATCTCGTGCCGGGAGGCCGCGATCTGGTCTCCCACCTTCAGCCGGAAATCGACCTCCATGTCGATATCGGAAAATTCGCTTTCTGCCGGCTCCAGGAATAGATCGCAATTGAAGAAGCTCCCACGGGAAAGCTCCAGGGGTTGGGAGACCACGGAAATCATTTCCTTTTCTCCGGCCGGTAACAGTTGCTCCCCAAATCGCGCTTCCAGTTTTCCGCCCGCTTCTCTAATGCGGACATCCTTCTCCGGCAACGTTTCGAGAACGGCGGGGCTCAGAAGATCGACGCTTTCCTCCGCATCCAGGGGCACGTAGTGCCACTGATCCTCCTGTCCCAACTCGTTCTCCCCCACCACCCACAGGACCTGCTTGGCCTTGCTAAGGTCGGCGTTGTGCGCCCAGTGAATCCGGGTCTCGGTCATCGCGCCGCCAGCCACGGCAAAAAACGCGAGCGGCTGCCTCAGCTCATCCACCAGGCGGGAGCGGAGATTGTTCCCCGTCTTATGACAAAAGGTAAACGAATCTCCCAGAATCTGGATAGGGGCTTCCTGGTCCGGTTCCAAGGCTTGGGCCGCTTCGTCATCCTTGGCCACCAGAGTGAAATATGGCGTATCGAAACTGGTCTGAAGATCCGGCACACTGGGAAAGATCCACTCGTTGTAGGGTTGCCCGGCAAAAGAAAGGAGTTGCTTGCGCTCTATCAGGTTCAGCTCTTTTTCCGGTAGTTCGACAAACCCATTCTCCACCAGATAGACCGCGATACTCTTCGCCGCCAGCCTCACCCCCAGGGGCGACCAATGGTGGTCGTTGGGGAGAAACAGCGGGTAGTGATCGTCTCCAAACTTATACCAGCGTTTCTCCAGGAAATCCGGCGTCAAATCGATCACGCTCACTCCCCGGGCGAGGAGTTCTTTCACCATCTCTTCCACCTCTGTATTGACGCGCCCATGGGTCCTGGGATCGTAGCGGACATTGGTGGCAATGTCAGGATAGATGGAAGCGGATCGCGGCGCGACAATCACGTGTAGCTGAATGCCGCGCTTCCGGAGTTGCTCGTGAAACGTGGTGATCGCCTTGAAGCTACCCTGTATATTTGGATTTTGGTTTTCGTAGCCTTTCCAGAAGTCAGGTTTGTAGTGATCGGTGCTTTTCAGATCGAAAAACCAGCCGTTCTTCACCCCGCCAATCACGAGGTCGTCATAGAGCGGCAGAATCTTCTTAATGAGCGCCAACTGCCGGGGAACCAGATCTTCGTCCGGAGGTTCGGGAAAGGCATCCAGCGCGCCTTCCCGCAGCGTCCAGTCCCGAACCCACATCACGGGCGAAATAAAATCTCCGGTTTCGTCCACGCGCTGCAGGGTTTGGAGCGTCTGGGGAGTGGTGAAGAAATCCTGCGCCACAATGTTGAGCCGGACACCTTTTTGAATAAGCACGCTCCGCTCCCACTTCCGGTCCTTAAACGCATAGACCACCAGGTTCAACGTCCGTCCGTCATCCACCGGCAGGCTGTTGCGGGAAATCTCCTTGGCCAGCAGGTGAATCAAACAGTCTTTATAGGGCGCGGTTTCCGGATCCGGTGGTTCGGAGGCCTGTAGAATGATCACTTCCGCCTCGATCAATTCCGCGTCATCACTGAAGGCGATCTCCGCCGGACCGGCAACCGGGGTCCCGGCGGGAGGTTCGTTCGCTTCATCCGCGGTAACGGTCTTCAAGGGTTCAGCCGCTTCCGCCACCGGTACTTGACCTTTCTCTGCCTCGCTGACCGGAACCTCGTCCTGGCCACACCCCGCCAAGCCGAGCGCGGCGATCAGCACTCCGGCCAGGTAAGACAAGCTGTCGTTCCTCCTCATTCTCCCGGGCTCACACATAACCTAAATCCTAACCAAGCCGCTAACAGACCCAAAATGACATGAATGACAACATTGGCAACGGCTATCCCCATCTGTTGATGACGGATCAAATCCAGGGTCGCGTAGCTGAAGCTTGAATACGTGGTAAAGCTCCCGAGAAAACCGAGGGCCAGGAAAAAGCGGAGATAGTCGCTCAAAATGTCGCGCGACTCCAGAATGCCGTATACCAAACCCAGGACAAAACTGCCGAGCACGTTGACCAGCAGCAGCCCACCGGGAAACTTGGTATGGCTGAGCAATTTGTCCACCCAGCCCACCACCAGCCAGCGGCTTAAAGCGCCGGCCGCGCCTCCCATCGCTACCAGCAGGGCTACTTTCATGACGCAAAAGCCGTTTCGTTGAGATCACGGTGTTCGCCGCAAGACAACATTGGGTTCCGCGAGAGGTTGCCCATGTCTTCCGTTACGTAGCAGAGTTCGCCTTCGGGTTGATCGATACGGAAATCACACATTCAGGTCCTTATCGGCATTACAAAGGTTACTTCCGGGATTCTGCCAGAATCGGCAACCTCTAAATTCTCGCCGTTTTCGCGGTGCGCAAAAGGCTATTCTCGTGCAAACTGTGGGATTTTCGTGCCCATGTCAGAGAGTTTTGCCTCCACGCCACAGGAAGCCGCCGCTTGGCGGGATGCCTTGGATGCCCAAGGTAAACGGGTCGTATTTACCAATGGCTGCTTCGACCTCCTGCACGCCGGGCACGTTCGCTATCTGGCGGAAGCGCGCTCCCTGGGGGACGCCCTCATCGTGGCCCTGAACGGCGACGACTCCGTGCATCAGCTCAAAGGACCGGGCCGCCCGGTGAATACTGCCGGGGACCGGGCGGAAATCCTATGCGCTCTGGAGGCGGTGGACCGGGTCACGGTCTTTGATGAGCCCCGCGTGACGGGTTTGATCCGGACAATCCGCCCCCACGTTTACGCCAAAGGCGGGGACTACACCGTGGAAACCCTCAATCCCGAAGAACGCTCCGCCCTGGAAGACGTGGGAGCGGAGATCCACATCCTCTCCCTGGTGGAGGGGAGATCCACCAGCAGTCTCCTTCGAAAAGTTCAGAGTGGCGAGGACCCGGACCCTGACGGAAAACTCCGCCTGGCCGTGCTGGGCTCCGGCTATGGCTCGAACCTGGAGGCCATCCTGCATGCCATCGACGAACAGGTCTTGGATGCCCGCGTCGCTCTGGTGATCTCCGATGTGGCGGACGCCCGCATCCTGACCGTGGCGAAGAACCATAACATTCCGGCACTTTGGATCGACCCCGGCAATTCCGGCGCGGGCCTGTCCGCGGCGGCCCAGAAGGAGATATTAGACCGTCTTCGGGGCGCTCAGGTGGACCTGATAGCCCTCGCCGGGTTCATGCGCATCGTGAAAGAACCCCTGCTCTCCTCATTCGCCGGCCGCATTCTGAATATTCACCCCTCTTTGTTGCCGAAGTACCGGGGGCTGGATGCCTGGAAAAAAGCGCTCGAAGCCGGCGAAAAAGAAAGCGGCTGCACGGTGCATGTGGTGGACGCCGGGATGGACACGGGAAGCGTTCTGGCGCAGGCCAGTGTCCCAATCTTGGAAGACGACACCCCAGCCACCCTGCACGCGCGTATCCAACGTCAGGAACATTCCCTATATCCCCGCGTCATCGCTGGCTACGCCGCAAAGTTACTTGCCGGTGAGCCGTAATTCAATTATCCAAAAAATGCCATGGTAGACGAACCCGGTAATACACCCTCAGGAGACCATTCTGATCCCCCTCCGCCGCCGCTTTCTCACGATTCCCCGCCTGCCGGACCGCCGCCTTTGGACAACCCGCCGCCCGCGGGAGGAGCCGGATTCGGGGGGCCCATGTCGGACAAAGATGCGCGCTTGTTCGCCATGCTTTCCCACCTTTTGGGCATTTTTACCTGTTTCGTTGGCCCCCTCATTATCTGGGCGGTGAAGAAAGAGGAAAACGCCTTTGTGGCGGACCAGTCCAAAGAAGCCCTGAACTTTCAGATCACGGTCTTGATTGGTTACGGCATCATCTTCGTGCTGTCGGGCTTGCTGGCGCCGATCGGGATTGGCTGTGTGATCTCGCTCGCGGGTATAGCCGTTGGCATCGCGGCGCTGATCTTCTCCATCATCGGCTCCATCGCGGCCAACGAAGGCAAGACCTACCGCTATCCCTTCGCTGTCCGGCTGGTCAAATAACGGTCTCACCGGAAAAAGCAGCCGATCGTGGCGGGCGTTACTTGACCGCTCCCGGAATGAGCGTTTTCTAGGCGCGCCATGCCACCATCCGGACCGGGAATTTTAGGACTCAACCCCGCTCAGCGCGAAGCCGTCGAACAAATCGACGGCCCCGTGCTGATTCTGGCGGGCGCCGGCACGGGCAAGACGCGGGTCATTACCACCCGCATCGCCTACATGGTGGCGAACGGCATTTCGCCCGCCAGCATCCTGGCCGTCACCTTCACCAACAAAGCCGCCAATGAGATGCGCGAACGCGTGTCCGGCATGGTGGAAAAGGAGGAGGCTAAGAAGCTGACTATCAGCACCTTCCACTCCCTCTGCGTGCGGATTCTGCGGAGTGGCATCGAGCGCCTGGGGTATAAGAAGAATTTTACCATCTACACGGGTTCCGACCAGATCGGGTTGATCCGGAAGATCATCGTCCGCCTCGCGGCAAAGGATGAAAACCTGGAGCCCAAGGCCGCCCAGTCCCTCATCAGCCAGGCGAAAAACCGCGGCATTCCACCCGAAGCCACCAATCAGAGCCTCGTCGCCGACATCTACCGCGCCTATCAGCAGGAACTGAAGCAACTGAACGCGGTGGACTTCGATGACCTGCTTATCTTGGCCGAGCAACTCTTGGACGAACACGCCGTGGTCCGGGACGAGTGGCGCCGCCGGTTCCGCTACCTGATGGTGGACGAGTTTCAGGACACCAACCGCCTCCAGATGAGCCTGCTGCGCCTTTTGGTCGGCAAAGAGCGCAACGTCTGCGTGGTGGGCGATGACGACCAGAGCATCTATGGCTGGCGCGGCGCGGAAATCTCCAACATCCTGGAATTCGAACGCTTCTTCCCCGATCCCCGGGTGGTGAAGCTGGAGGAAAACTACCGCTCCACCCGCCAGGTGCTGGACCTGGCCAACAGCCTGATCCGCCACGGAAGCCAGCGCCGCGAAAAGACGCTGCGAACCACTCGGGAAGGGAAGGAAGGCGTGCGCGTCATCGCCATGCCCGACGCGGACGTGGAGGCGGAAGCCGTGGTCACCGAGATCACGGAAGCCCAGCGTATGCACGGGAAAAAGTGGGAAGACTTTGCCGTGCTTTTCCGGATGAACACGCAGACCCGCGTGTTTGAAGAGCAGCTCCGGAAGCGGAGCGTTCCCTACCGCGTGGTCGGCGGCCAGAGCTTCTACGAGAGGCGGGAAGTGAAGGACGTGCTGGCCTACCTCTGCCTCCTCCTGAATCAAGATGACGACATCAGCCTCCTGCGCGTCATTAACAATCCTCCGCGCGGCATCGGAAACCCCGTGGTGGCTCAGGCCACGGACTCCAGCATCGCGGCCAAGCAGAGCATTTTCGAGACGCTGTCGGACCTCGAGTTTCTCAGCAACCTGTCCACCCGGGCGCAGAACGCTCTCCAGAAGTTCGTGGACCTGGTCGACCGCTATTCGGACTCCGCCCACACGGAATCGGGCAACTACGCGGCCATGACGGAAGCGCTCCTGGAAGAGATCGGCTTCTACGACTATCTGAACCGCTCCTGCAAAACCACGGACGAAGCGAACAACCGCCGCCAGAACGTCAAGGAACTCATCGAAGGGATGTACCAGCACCGGGCCCGCAGTTCCACCGGACTACGCGGCTTTCTGGACAACGTCTCCCTCATGCAGGACCGCGAGGAAAAGGACGAAGAAAAAGACGCGGGCACGGGGGTTTCCCTCATCACCATGCACGCAGCGAAGGGGCTCGAGTTTCCCTGGGTTTTCCTGGCGGGTTTTGAGGAAGGGCTGCTCCCCCACAGCCGCTCCGTGGAAGAAGGCAGCCGGGACGAGGAACGGCGGCTCCTCTACGTGGGCATCACCCGGGCGATGGAAAAACTGACCCTGACCTATTGCCACAGCCGGAAGCGCTGGGGCGAAAAAATGCCCTGCCAGGTCAGCTCTTTCCTGAAGGAATTCGGCGAAGGCCTCTTCGAGCACGTCACCTACGAAGACCTGGCCAGCCAACCGGCTTCCAAGGAGTCCGCCAAGAGCTACTTCGCCAGCCTGAGGGAGAGCCTTGGGAAGGGCTGACCGGCTTTCTTGGGGAAACGCTCAAACTCTTCCCGGCCGAACTGCTCATCGGCACCCGCCACGCCAAGGTGGAACGTGATCTCCGAGCGCGTTCGCGAATGGCCTCCAGAGCCACGCTTGTTCACAGATTAGGACCTCGCCTCCGAATCCCGCCACCTTTTCGTGCTTCGCTCCAGTCTCTTTCGCTGCCCTCCAAGGACTCGCCGCCGCGATTTCTTTGATCGCCCGGTTCGCGAGTTCCTCGCCCGGAGGTCGAGGACCATCTTCACCTACCAACGCCTTTCTCCATTCTCTGTGTCCTCCGTGCCCTCAGTGGTTGGTCTCCCGTTACCACCACCCCCTTGACGAGCCCCAACGCTCGCCGGATGGTGACTCCGGACAACGAAGGACCATGGCGGAAGTCACTTACAAACTGGGCAACGAGACCCTCATCAAGGTGCTGGACGGCGCTTCCAAGCGTTTGACGTCACTCCTGAAAAAGCAGGGGCGGCTCGAATCGGGAGCCCTGCGCGTGGCCGTGGTGGGCGGCGGCTGTTCCGGCCTGCAATACAAAATGGACTTGGTCGATGGCCCCGCCAACCGCGACATCCTGGTGGAGTCCAACGCCGTGCGCGTCGTGATCGATCCCAAAAGCGCGCTCTTCGTGACGGGCTCGGAACTGGACTTCAGCGACGACCTCCAGAGCGGCGGATTCAAGGTCACCAACCCAAACGCCGTGGTCACCTGTTCCTGTGGAGAAAGTTTCGCGGCCTGAACGGCCAACGCTTTTTGATGGACTGCTTTGCCACGCTGGGCCTGCCGCGAAAGGCCAACCTGGAGGAGGAAACGATTCGCGCCGCCTATCACGAACTGAGCCGGAAATACCATCCCGACGCGGCGGCCAGCGCTGAAGAGAAAGCAGAGTTCGGAGAACGCTCGGCCGCCATCAACCAGGCGCGAGATACCTTGCTGTCCCCGGCACGGCGGCTGAAGCACCTGCTGGAACTGGAGGGAGAATCGGTGGAAGCCACCTCTTCCCTGAGCCCGGAGCTGATGGACCTCTTTGCAAAAGTCGGCCAGGCGGTTCAGGCCGCCGAACAAATCCTGAAACAAAAGGAAGCCGCCACCTCCGCCCTGGGCCGGGCCTTGCTGATGGAAAAGGAACTCCGCGCCCAGGCCGGACTCCAGGCCGCGCTGCGAGACGTTACAGCCCTCAGTCAGACCGCGTTGGCCGCCCTTCCCGAAGTGGATGCGGCCAGGGATCAGGACCGGAAACCCGCCAAGGCTCTGGCCGCACGGCTGAGCTTCCTGGAAAAGTGGCAAAGTCAGATCAACGAAAAACTGCTCGCCCTGATGAGCAGCCAACTGGCCTGAGGACCCCGGAAAACGAAGCACCCCATGAGCGAAAGCGAAACGGAACTGATCGTCGGCATCGATCTCGGCACCACCAACTCCCTGGTGGGCGTGGTCGATTCCGGCTTTCCCATCCTGCTGGCGGACGAAAGCGGTCGGCGCCTCCTGCCTTCCGCCGTCAGCTTCCCGGAAGGCGGCGAACCCCTGGTGGGCGAACCTGCCCTGCGCAATCGTTCCCTTCTCCCCAAGACCACAATCACCTCGGTGAAACGCCTCATGGGCCGGCGCCCCGCCGAGGTGGAAAACGAAGACCTCTCCTACGAGATCCGCTCCGGCAGTGATGGTTTCGCCGAAGTTTCCATTCAGGATCAATTTTTCCGGCCCGAAGAAATCTCCGCCCTTATCCTGAAACGGCTCAAGGCCACGGCTGAAGCCGCTCTGGAGGAGCCAGTGAAGAAAGCGGTCATTACGGTTCCCGCGTATTTCAACGACGGCCAGCGCAACGCCACCAAACGCGCTGGGGAACTGGCCGGGCTGGAAGTCGTCCGCATCCTGAACGAACCCACCGCCGCCGCGCTGGCCTACGGCCTCGACAAACTCGGCGAACAGTCCCGCGTCGCGGTGTTCGACCTGGGGGGCGGCACCTTCGACATTTCCCTCCTGGAGCTTCGGGAAGGCGTCTTCGAAGTCGTCGCCACCAATGGCGATACCCGGCTGGGCGGCGATGATGTGGACCGCGCCCTGCTTTCTTTGCTAACCGAAAAGCTCAGCTTGAGCGATCTGTCCGGCGAGCAATCGGCCACCCTGCTGGAAATGGCCCGCCGGGCCAAGGAAGCGCTGAGCACGGAAGAGACCTTCACCGTCCAGCTGCCCTTCTTCCAGGGCGATCAGAGCCTGACCTGCGAAGTCAGCCGTGACGAACTGGAACGCGCCGCCCAGCCCATCCTGGACCGCGTCCGGAAACCCTGCCTCCGTGCCCTGGCCGACGCGAAAATCGGCGATGCGGCGGAGCAACTGGACCAAGTCATCCTGGTGGGCGGCAGCACCCGCATGCCGCTGGTCCGCCGGATGGTGGCGGAGATCTTTGGCCAGGAGCCAAACACCACCCAGCATCCGGACGAAGCCGTGGCGCTGGGTGCGGCCATCCAGGCCGGCGTGCTGTGCGGCCGCGTGCGGCAGGTCGTGCTACTGGACGTGACGCCCCTGTCCCTGGGCATCGAAACCTACGGCGGACTGATGAACGTCATCCTGCCGCGCAACACCACCATTCCCGCCAAGGCCGGCGAGCTGTTCACCAACCCCGTGGCCAACCAGGAAGGCATGTCCATCCGCGTGCTCCAGGGCGAACGCGAGATGGCGCGGGACAACTGGGAACTGGGCTACTTCACCTTGGCCTTCGAGCCGGGCCCCAAGGGTAGCGCCCGCGTGGGCGTGCAGTTTGAAATCGACGAAAACGGAATTTTGAAAGTGCTGGCTCGCGATACGAAAACGAACCAGGACACGGTGCTGAAGATTGAAAATTCCGCCGTGGATGTGGAAGACGAACAAGTGGAGGCCATGATCTCCGAATCCGTCGAGCACGCCTTCAGCGACATGAACGAACGGATCTGGACGGAGGCGAAGATGAAGAGCGAGGAAATGCTGGCCGCCCTGGACATGGCCCGCGCCGCCCTCGGCGAAGCCCTCCCGGAAGAAGAAAAGGCCACGGTTCTCTCCGCTGAAAAGGCCGTCCGGGAAGCCCTCAATACGGAACCGCCCGACGCCCAAAAACTCAAGCAAGCCAACCAACAGTTGGACGAAGCGACCGAACCCCTGGCCGCCCTGCTGGTGGAAAAAGCCATGGCTCAGGCCCTCGAAGCCCAAATGACGGCCCCCAGCGCGGAGTCGTAGCCCCGCTGAAATTTACCCGCCGCAAACAGACGAAAAGCGCTCGCCACCACGCTTCCCACACGCTACCGGTGTGCCCCCCTGCCGGGTTTTCCCGGAGGAAACGAAGAAACGCATGTTCGAACTGCTCCAGACCGATCCGGAGACTAAAGCCCGGCGCGGCCGCCTGCACCTGGCACACGGCACGGTGGAGACACCCATCTTCATGCCGGTGGGCACCCGCGGCACGGTGAAGTCCGTGAGCCCGGCGGAGTTGCACGCGCTGGAGGCCCAAATCATCCTGGGAAATACCTACCACCTTTTCCTCCGGCCGGGCACGGAGATCCTGCGGGAGTTCGGCGGCCTGCACCCCTTCATGCAGTGGGACCGGCCCATCCTGACGGACTCAGGCGGTTATCAGGTCTTCTCCCTGGCCAAACTGCGCGAGCTGAAACGGGAAGGCGTTCATTTCCGCAGTCACATCGACGGGGCGGCCCTTTTCCTCAGCCCTGAATCCGTCCTCGAAACCCAGGCGGTCATCGGGTCGGACATCGCCATGCTGCTGGACGAATGTCCCCCCTACCCCTGCGAACGGTCTTACGCGGAGAACAGCCTGGAACTGACCGTTCACTGGGCGGAACGCTCCCGGAAATGGATCGAGTCCCACCGGAAGGAGGGCCAGCACTACTTCGCCATCGTGCAGGGCTCCACCTATGCCGGCCTGCGGGAACGGTGCGCCAAGGAGTTGGTCGATCTGGACTTTGACGGCTACGCCGTCGGCGGGCTGAGCGTGGGTGAAACGGACAGCGAGCTGTTCGAAGCCGTGGAAACCGCCGAGCCACACCTGCCCGCGACCAAGGCCCGCTACGCCATGGGCCTGGGCCAGCCACCGCAGTTGCTGGAACTCATCGCGCGCGGCATCGACATGTTCGACTGTGTGCTGCCCACCCGTGTGGCGCGCAACGGCACCGCCTACACGGCGGACGGCACGTTGAACTTGAAGAACCAGAAGTTCGAGAAAGACACGCGCCCCCTTTCCGAAGACACCCACCCTCTTTGCCAGGGCTTCAGCCGCGGTTACATCCGGCACCTGATCAAGAATGACGAAATCCTCGGACTGCGTCTCCTGACCCTGCACAACCTCCATTTCTATCTCAACTTGATGGCGCAAGCGAGATATGCTATCGAAACCGGCACTTTTGCCCCGTTCAAGGCCGGTTTCATCCGTCGCTATCAGGGTTAAATCTGCCGATACAACTCACTAAGGGACAAAACATAATGAACTATTCACACCTGCATTTCATTCTCGCTCAAGACGCGGCTCCCGCGCCCGCCGAGGGACCTGGCGGATTCGGCCTTGGGGGGTTCCCCTTCATCATTCTGATGTTCGTGATGGTTTATTTCATGATGATCCGTCCCCAGCGGAAGAAGCAGAAGGAGCTCCAAAACATGATCGAGAGCCTGAAGTCCGGCGACCTGGTGGTAACCATCGGCGGGATTCACGGCATGGTTACCAACTTCGGCGACGGCACCGTGACCCTGAAAGTAGCCGACAATACCAAGATGAAATTTGACAAGTCCTCGATCGGCAAAGTCGTGAAGAAGAAGGAAGACGAAGGCGGCGCGGAAGCTCCCGCCATCGAGACTACCGAAGCAGAGACGGCCAAATCCAAGTAATTTTATTTCAAAACACAGCACCCCACCCCGCCGGACGGCCCCATTCCCCGGGGGTCCGGCTCTTTTTCGTACGCCCCCCCATTTGAACGATGAACAGCACCTTTGATTTCTTTATCGGCTTAGCGCTGTTGATTATTTTTATCTGGTATTTCGCCACGGAATCCGTCCGGCGGAAACGGATTATCGGTTCGGTCCTGGCGGTCGGCGTGACGGCTCTGGCCCTGCTGTTTTTCAGACAGATCGGAATCGAAAAAGGCATCGAACTGCGGGGCGGGATTTCCGCCATCCTGCAAATCCAACCCGGAGAAGACCGTCAGGTTTCCGATAGTGCTCAGGATCACGTCATCGGCGTGCTGCAAAAGCGCCTGAATGCCCAGGGCACGAAAGAAATCATCCTGGTGCCCCAAGGCCGGGACCGGATCTTCATGCAGTTTCCCGGCATCACCTCGGAAGAGGCGGAGAAAGTCCTGAATGATGCCACCAAGAACGCCAAGCTGGAATTTTCCTTGGTCCACGAGCAAAACCGCACGTTGGCGCCCTTGGTCGCGGCGGAGGAGGAAGTCGTGCCCGGCTGGCACGTTCTACCCGGCAAACCGGATGACAAGGCGCCCGAAGGCTCTCCCGTTCCGCAGTACCTGGTGGAAGTGCGCCCGGACATGAGTGGGGAGCATGTCACCAGCGCCCGAGTCAGCTACGACAACGCCGGCCAGCGCGTCGTGCTGGTGGACTTCGACAGCGAAGGCTCTTCCCAATTCGGCGAGCTTTCCAAAAATTACGGCCGCCAGTTGGCCATTATCCTGGATGGCGAAGTCATTTCCGCTCCCGGGTTCAACAGCGGCAAACCCATCTACGGCACCTGCGAAATCAGTGGCGATTTTAGCGAACGCGAAGTCCTGGCCCTGGCCAGCGCCCTGCAGAACCCGCTTTCGAACGAACTCAAAATCCTCTCGGTAAACCAGATCTCCCCCACCCTGGGGAAAGACACGGTCAATCAGGGCCTGCTGGCCGGTATTTCCGGCCTGGCGATCACCCTGATTTTCATGCTTCTCTACTACCGCGTGGGCGGCATCCTGTCCGTCTTGGGGCTGATCATCAACCTCGCGGTGATCTTTGGGGCCATGTCCCTGTTCAAGTTCACCCTCACCCTGCCGGGGATCGCCGGGATCATCCTGACCATCGGGATGTCCATCGATGCAAACGTGCTGATCTTCGAACGCCTGCGGGAGGAGCGAGCCGCGGGTAAGTCTCTGGCAAACGCCATCGATGCCGCCTACGACAAGGCCCTCTCGGCCATCCTGGACGCCAACCTGACCACCCTGATCACGTCGATCATTCTCTACGTGGTGGCGACCGGTACCATCAAGGGCTTCGCCATCACGCTCACCATCGGGATTATCGCTTCGCTGTTCTCCGCCCTCCTGGTCACGCGAGTCTGCTTCTCCTGGATCATGGCCGCGAAGTTCCTCAAGGGGCTGAATTTCATGAACCTGATCCCCGAGCGGAATATCAACTTCCTCAAGGGCCACCGCATGCACATCATTATCTCCGCCGCCCTGGTGGTGATGTCGCTGATTGTCACGCCGCTTCGGGACCCCCGGGGCGTGGAACTGAAAGGTGGAGACCTGATCACGATCAAGACTCACGCGGAAAACGTCACCACGGCCTCCATCAAAGAGTCCCTGAAAGACGCCTCCATCCAGAGCCACCCCATTGTGCAGGAGCAAAGCCCCGCCGGGCAGCCGGACACCTTCTACATCATCCGGGGTGAAAGCGGCTCGGGAGACGCCATTAAGGCCGAACTGCAAAAAGACCTCGGCATCAACCTGGACGATACGGAAACGGAGCAGGTGGGATCCCAAGTGGGTGGGGAAATGTTGAAGACCTCCACCCTCGCCCTCGGCATCGGCCTGTTGGCCATCATGATTTACGTCACCATCCGCTTCGAGTTTGCCTTCGCCCTGGGAGCCCTGGCCGCGTTGATTCACGACTTGATCATTGTCGTTGGCTTCCTGTCCCTGTTCGGACGGGACATCTCCCTCATCACCGTGGGCGCATTGCTGACCATCGCGGGCTATTCCATCAACGACACCATCGTGGTGTTCGACCGCGTGCGGGAAGGCCTGCGCAGCAAGCGGGGCGAAGTGGCGGACGTCATGAACTACTGCATCAACGCCACCTTGAGCCGGACGATGCTGACCAGTATCACCACCTTGATCACGGCTGTCACGCTGTTCCTTTTCGGAGGCCCGGCCCTGAGCAATTTCTCCGTCACCATCATCATCGGTATTCTGGTCGGGACGTATTCTTCGATTTTCGTCGCTTCCCCGATCGTGCTGTGGTGGGCCAAGCGGACGAAAACCAACCTGCGCCGGGAAATCCTGGACGCGGATCAGGCCAAAGTCGCGCCACCCAGCGTCCAGAGCCCAAGCTAAGGGAAGATAGGGAGAAATATTCGTATTCCCCCATTTCAGGGCTCTCAGAATTGATCCCAGTCCCGGTTGACGCACCGGCAAAGTGCGTCTAACTTCCCGCCCCTTCCATAGGGTTTGGAAGGATTTAACGGAAAAATAAATCGGAAAGGTAAGTTAAGAAGGTATGCCGGAGGTAACCGTAAAAAAAGGCGAGTCCATCGACCGCGCCCTGAAGCGTCTGAAGAACAAGCTGGAGTCCGAAGGAATTTTGGAAGAAATGCGCCGCTTGCGTTCTTTCGAGACGCCAACCCAGCGCACCAAGCGCAAGGCCCGCGCCGCCGCAAAGCGCAACCGCATGAAGTTCCGCTTCACCCTGCAGGAAGACCCCAAAACGGAAGAATCCAACGCCTGAGTTCAGGCGCTCCGTTTTCCCCAATATTCCCCCCTTTCCAACTTTCTCCGGAAAGTGAAACGCCGCTCCTCACCGGGCGGCGTTCTTATTTTAAGGCTGTCCGGTCTTGGCGGCTAACGGGACTTGGGAGCCGCCTCGAAGTGCTCCCGGATGGCTTCCACCAAGCCAGGAATGTTGTGTTCCCGGGCTTCGATGTGGATCGGCAGGCCCCGTTCCTTCAGCGTGGCTGAAGTAATCGGTCCGATGCTCGCGATTTTAAGTCCCTCCGGCAGAGGCAATCCCAAATCCAGGAAACACTCCACGGTGGAGGAACTGGTAAAGGTAATGACATCCGCGCCTTCCGTGCGGAAGCGTTCCACCGCTCCGGTCAGGTCTTCGGTTTCCGGAATAGTGCGGTAAGCCACTGCTTCGTCCAGAATGGCCCCGGCGGAGTTCAGGGTATCCGCCAGCACCCGGCGGGCGGATTCCGCCCGCACCCAGAGCATGGTCAAGTTATCCACGCTGCCCACCTCATCCTTTATCGCTTCGGCCAATGACTCCGCCACCGACACCTTTGGCATGAGGTCGACGCCCAAGTGATATTCCTTCACCTTCTGGGCCGTACCCGGACCAATGGCGGCGACTTTCACTCCGCCGATCTCCCGCAGGTCGCTGTACAGCTTGAAGAACACCTCGAAAAACCGGTCCACGCCGTTGGGTGAGGTAAAGATCAGCCAGTCATAGCGATGCGCGTCTTGGACTAGTTGCGCGAAAGCCATCTCGTTTTCCGGCGGCGCTATGCGGATGGTGGGAAGTTCATACACATCCGCGCCCAGATCGCGGAGCTGACGGCTTAGCACCCCGGCCTGCTGGCGGGTACGGGTGACCACGATGCGTTTTCCGAACAGAGGCCGGCGCTCGAACCAGTTCAGACGGTCGCGGAGTTTTACGACCCCGCCAAAGACCGCCACGGCGGGAGCTTTGAAACCGGTTTCCGCCACTTTTTCCGCTATGTCGTCCAGGGTGCCCACCAGGGTTTCCTGGTTGCCCGTGGTCGCCCAGCGCACCAGCGCCACGGGCAGGTCCGCGGTGGCCCCATGTTTCAGCAACTGGTCGCGGATCACGCGCAACCGCTCCACGCCCATAAGCATGACTTTGACGCCGTCGGTCTGCGCCAGCTTCTGGTAGTCGATGGAGGACTCGCCCTTGGTGGGATCTTCGTGACCGGTAAAAATCGTGAGCTGGGAATTGAACTCCCGGTGCGTGACGGGAATGCCCGCGTAGGCCGGACCCGCGATGGCGGAACTGATGCCGGGAACCATCTCATAGGGCACACCAGCGGCCTCCAGGCGCTCGGCTTCCTCTCCGCCCCGTCCGAAGATCATCGGGTCGCCCCCCTTCAGGCGGGTCACGATCTTGCCTTCCCGCGCTTTGTCGATCAGGAGCTGGTTGATCTGGTCCTGGGTCAGGGTGTGGTCCTTGGACTTCTTGCCCGCGTATATTCGCTCGGCGTCCGGACGCGCGTACGTCAGCAGCTGATTGTTCGAGAGGTAGTCGTAAACCACCACGTCCGCGACTTCCAGACACTCGCGGCCCCGAACGGTGAGCAATCCGGGGTCGCCCGGTCCGGCGCCGACCAAATAGACCCGGCCCGTGGCGGTCTTGGGTTTCTCTTTCTTCTCAGCCATAAAGTTCCTTCATCATTGCTTCCGCCACGGACCGGGGTTCGGCGGCCTTTCCGCTGACCTGTCCTTTTTTCGGGGGCGCGCCCAAATCGGTTTCGTCAAAAACCAGGGCTTTCATGTGAAGCGCTTCGCCCTCGTGCCAAGTCAAGACGCCAATGGGGGTCTGGCAGCCCGCATCCAGGAGGTCCAGCAGGGCCCGCTCAGCGGACACCCTTTGAAAAGTCGGTTCGTGACTGACTTGGGATATCACCCCGAGCGTTTCCTCGTCATCGCCGCGGGCTTCCAGTGCAATGGCGCCCTGGCCGGAGGCGGGCAGGAAGGTTTCCGGATCCAGCGTGCTGAAGAACACCGTCTGGCCCTGGTGGTTCAGAATACCTTTGCGTATTCCCGCGTCCAAATAGCCCAGGCGAAGCAAGCCGGCCCGGGCCAGAATGATGGCGTGCCAGTCCTCCCGCTGGACGAGCTTTCCGATCCGCGTCGGCACGTTGCCCCGGATATCTTCCACCCGCAGGTCCGGCCGCAGCCACCGCAGCAGGCTGGCCCGGCGCACGCTGCTGGTCGCCACGCAGGCGCCCTCCGGCAGATCGGCAATGCTGGAAATGGCCTCATCCCTAGTAAGCAGCACATCCTCAATCGGCGCCCGCTCCAGGGTCGCGGCAATCTGGAATTCGGGCGCCAGTTCCGTAGGCACGTCTTTCAGGCTGTGGACGGCGAAGTCTATCTCCTTCCGCGCCAGGGCTTCTTCCAGTTCCTTGGTGAAGATGCCTTTGTCCACGACCGGTCCGCCAGGGGTATCCGCCTGGCTGAATTCCGACAACTTCAAGTCCGGGCGCTTGTCCCCGGCGGTCTTGATGATGTGGATTTCCACCTCAAGGCCCTCAACGGCTTCGAGCAGACGGTCCCGGACGGTATGGGCCTGCGCCAGCGCCAAGTCTGAGCCGCGCGTCCCCAGGACGAGAGGGGTTGGGTTCTGGGGACGGATCATGGATTGGTCAGCGGCTTGGACGGTTTGCCGGGAAATTCCGGGGCCTTTTCCTTTTCCGGTTTGAGACCGGACTCAGGCTGCAACACGCCGATACCGCGCTCTTCGATAAACTCACTGATGACCTGATCGCAAATGGCAATCTGCTTTTCCCGCTCTTCCCGGGCATCGTCCGCGATTTTTTGAAGCGCATCGATGTCGTAGAGATACACGCTGTCCAAGTCGTTGACGTTGGCATCCACGTCCCGGGGCACGGCGATGTCGATCAGGAAAAGCGGCCGGCCCCGGCGTTTCTTCATGGCGCCTCCGATCATATCCCGGTGCATGATGGTATGAGGCGCGGAGGTGGAAGTGATGATGATATCGACCTCGCGGATGGCGCTCTCCCATTGGTCGAACGTTACGGCCCGGCCGTCCATTTCCTGGGCCAGCTCCAGCGCTTTGTCGTAGGAGCGATTGGAAACAATGATGCTGTGCGCCCCGCGGGAGAGCAGGCTCTTGGCCGTGGTGCGGCTCATTTCCCCCGCGCCGACGATCATCACCTGGCAGCCACTCAAGTCGCCAAAGATCTTACCCGCCAGATCCACCGCCACGGAACCCACGGAAGTGGAACCCCGCGTGATGTGGGTATTCGTCCGCACCAGCTTCGCGATCTGGAAGGAATGTTGAAACAGCTTGTTCAACACCCGCGAAGTGACGCCCGCCTGATGGGACTCCGAGTAGGCTTTCTTGACCTGCCCAAAAATTTCCGTCTCCCCCAGCACCATGGAGTCCAGGCCGCTCGCCACGCGGAAGAGGTGACGGGCCGCCTCTTCTCCCACCAGGTGGTAAAAGTCCACGTCATCGATCTTCTCCAGCTTGAAGTGCCGGGCCAGGTAGTCCGACAGCGCGGAAAAGGCGCTCTCCGGCCCCTTGGCCTTGGCGTAGATCTCCACCCGGTTGCAGGTGGAAAGGATGACGGTTTCATCGATGGCTTCCAGGTCGCGGACTTCCTGCAAGGCCAAGCGCAACTCGTGAGGCGCGAACGCAAAACGTTCCCGCACCTCCACGGGCGCCGTCGTATGATTGATGCCAAGGCAGACCAGACTCACCTGACGAATTCCAAAAGGGGTTATCTACTGGGGTTGTTTGTAACTGGCGAAAATCAGCAGGGTAATCAAGGGCAGCAGAAAAGCAGCGACGGCGCTCCCGGCCAGCTTTTTCGAACCGAGCCCGCGCGTGAGATGAACCACGGCGAGGGCCAGGTAAGCGATCCAAACCAGAAAAGAAAGGCCGGTATGCACCATGGTGGGGCGTTCTTCCATCAAAAAGGCCGCCGCCATTCCCACGGTCAGCAAGACCACGCCAATGGCGATGAGACGGAAGATCGCCATCGAGAGGTTTTGAATAGGTGGCAGGTTGTAAAAAAGCGTGTTCAGATGGTGCTCCTTAAGGAGGCGATCCTGCACCAGGTACATGCATCCCGCCACGCAGGCCAGGGCGAAGGCGCCGTAGGCGAGAAAGGAAACCGAGGCGTGCAACTCGAACCAAGGGTCGACGTGAGCTTTGGGCTTGGGCACGTCATTCCCCATCCAGAGCCCCAGCGTGGCCAAGGTCTGGACGATGAAGACAATAGGCGACGTAAAGACGCCCAGTAGCGAAAGACGGAACGCCCGGCCCAGGAGCAGGTAGAGCAGCACCATGCACCAGCAAAAGAACACCAGGATCTCCCAGAAATTCGTGATCGGGCAGCGCCCGTGCAGTTCGCCCCGAATGAAAAGCGCCCACGACTGCAAAAAGAAGCCCAGCGCAATCACCGCCAGGTTCGCAAGGGAAGGCTGGTGTTTTTCCGACCGCAAAATCAGGACGGCATAGATAAAGCCGCCCAGAAAGCAGAGGGTCGAAAACGTCAGTAATACCTTGTCCATGTGATTAGCGCGGCGCTCTCCATGGAATGGACCGCGGTGGGAACGGCTATCTTACGGGACGTAGGGCCTTATTTCAAATGGCGCGCGCCTTTCAGAACGGGTTGACCCTCCCCGGCGATGCGCCCAGATTCCAAACCGTGCACGAAGAATCCATCCAGAAACTCTATGGCGCGGTCCGGGATATTCCGGATTTCCCCAAGCCGGGCATCATTTTCAAAGACATCACGCCCATACTCTCGGACGGACCTCTTCTGAAACTGGCCCTGGAGGCCCTGTCAGAAACCGCGCAGGGCCAAAAGGTGGACAAGGTGGCAGGCATCGACGCCCGCGGGTTTATCTTCGGAGCCGCCGTGGCGGACCGGCTGGGCGCGGGCTTCATCCCCATCCGCAAGGCGGGCAAGCTGCCGCACACCACGGAGAGCGTCCGCTACGCGCTGGAGTACGGCGAAGCGGAAATACAGATTCACGACGACGCCATTGCCGATGGCGAAAATATCCTGCTGGTGGACGATCTCCTGGCCACGGGCGGCACGGCCGCGGCGGCGATCCACTTGATCCAGAAACTGGGCGGCAACATCATCGGCGCCGCCTTCCTGATCGAACTGTCCTTCCTGGATGGCCGGAAAGCCCTGAACTCGGGCATTCCGGTCACTTCAATTCTTAAGTACTGAGCCAGCCGGGAGCGGCTGAGCCGCTTCAATCGTCGAAGCGGCTGACGAGCAGGCAGGCGTTGTGCCCGCCGAAGCCGAAGGAGTTGCTCATGGCGTGCCGGACTTTCATTTCCCGCGCCTCGTTGGGCACGTAGTCCAGGTCGCATTGCGGATCGGGATCTTCCAGGTTAATGGTCGGCGGCACCACGCTGTCGGTAATGGCTTTCACCGAAGCCGCCAGTTCCACCCCACCGGCGGCGCCCAGGAGGTGACCCGTCATGGACTTCGTGGAGCTGACCACCAGGCCGTTTTTCGCCCGGTCGCCCAGCGCGCTCTTGATGGCTTTGGTCTCACAGATGTCTCCCAGACCCGTGGAGGTGGCGTGAGCGTTCACGTAATCCACGTCCTCCGGATTCACCTTGGCGTGCTTCATGGAGATGGCCATGCAGCGAGCCGCGCCAATGCCTTCCGGGTGCGGCGCGGTCAGGTGATGGGCATCCGCCGTGGCGCCGTAACCCGTCAGTTCACAATAGATATGCGCGCCCCGTTTGCGGGCGTGCTCCAGTTCCTCAATCACGACCACGCCCGCGCCTTCGCCCATGACAAAACCGTCCCGGCCCGTGTCGAAGGGACGCGAGGCTCGCTCCGGTTCGTCATTGCGCAGACTGAGCGCTTTCATGTTTCCGAAACCGGAAAGCCCCATCGGCGCGATCGAAGCTTCCGCGCCGCCGGCGATAAAGGCATCCGCGTCGCCAAACTTAATCATCCGCCAGGCTTCCCCGATGTTCTGATTCGCCGTGGCGCAGGCGGTCACGATGCACATGTTCGGTCCGCGAAGGTCGAACTCCATGGAAATGATCCCGCTGGCGATGTTGCTGATCATCATCGGGATCGTGAAAGGCGAGACCCGGGAAGGACCGCGCTTCACCAAGGTGCCGTGCTGGGCTTCCAAGGTGTGCAGGCCCCCGATGCCGCTGCCGACCATGACCCCGATCCGGTCCCGGTCTTCCGTCTCCAAATCCATGCCGGAGTCTTCCAGGGCCATCTTGGAAGCGGCCATGCCCATCTGCACGAAGCGATCCGTGCGCCGGGCATCCTTAGGATTTTTGAAGTACTGGACAGGTTCAAAATCGAGGACTTCCCCCCCGATCTTGCAGTCGTAATCGGTGGTATCGAAAGAGGCAATCTTCCTGATGCCACTCTTTCCCGCGACCAAATTTGACCAAAACGTCTCCAGATCATTCCCGATCGGAGAGAGGATTCCCATCCCCGTTATGACGACTCTTCGCTCCATTCTCTATGCAAGTTGCCGGATAAAGGCGCTAAACTCACCGTGCTTGTATCGCTTTGCAAGGCCATAATCAACGCCTTGCCAAGACCGGCTGACGATTCAGATTTCCCGGACCTTACCGCGCTCGTTGAGCGCCCCGCAGCGCGGGCAAGTGAGAAGGGTTTTGCCCGTCCGGTCTTCGTAGATGTGATCGCAGATTCCGCAGATGACGTAGTTCTTACGCATTTGGCGTTCCCGCCGGCTCCGCAAAATTTCTCCGCTGACCCAGACGCAAAACAGAACCCCCAAGATCAACACCAGGTAAACCAGGATGAGGTGGGTGAGGGTCAGGTGAATCATTCCGGAAACAGTCTATCACGGCTCAGGAGCGGATTTCAAACCATCCCCAGGTCAGTCCTTCCGCCCTCACGGGTTCGAAACGCAGGTACTCGGTAACGGCCTCCAAAATGGACTCGATATCGGGAAGGGAAGTTTCCGTCACTGGCTCCACCTGACGGACGGCGCCACTCGCTTCCACAGCCACTCGCAGACGAAGCGGTGTCTCCGGAACCAGGCCGTCCAGATGCTTCTCCAGGGTTTCCACTCCCTGAATTTTTCTCCTCATCAAGTCGCCACCAATTTCCCAATAAATGGTCTGAAGCGTGGGCATCTCTTCCTCCACCGGAAGGGTCCCGGCTTTCGAAACGGGCGGGAAAAACGCCAGGGGCTCGGAAAGACTGGGCACGGCATCTTCCGGAGCCTCCACGGGAGGCAGCGGCGGCGACCGGAACGCAACCTCCCGGTCGAGAAAGGAAGGCCGGAACAGGAACAACGAGGAAAAATCCCGCATCTCGATTCGCGTGTCCGTGCTTTCTCCCGGGGCCCGGAGAAACGCGAGACGATCGTTGATTTCGCGGTTCAGGGACTGGGTGGCGGGTTCGGCGGGATTGAAAACAAAAACCCGGTCCGGCAGCGGCTCCACACGCTCGACAGGTGGATATCCCACCTGGAACAGGTAAAAGGCAAAGGCATGCCCAGCGAAGGAAAGAAAGACGAAGCCCCCCAGTTTGCCTCCCGGAACTTTCTTTCCCTTGGGCCACTGGAAAATGAGTCCTTCTCGCTCCTGTGTTTCCCGCGCCATACCTGCCGGCCGTCAGTTCGCCGAATCCCCTCCGGCGGAATAGTAGAGGTCAAACCCTTCCTCCAGGATCAGATTGGAAATTTCCACCACGGAGCCAAACGCCGCGTTCCGGTCCGCGCGGAAAATGACGGCGCGGATCTCTTCGGGAGAAGCCCGCAGCCGTTCGGTCAGTTCCGCCAGATCCACTTGGTCTTCATTGAAGAAGATCTTTCCAGTCGGCCCCGGCGTCAGGGTCACGAGGTGGGACTGCGCAACGGCTGGAAGGTTGGAACTGGAGAACGGCTCCTCCACCGCGATGCCGGAGCGGATCACGAAATTGGACGCCAGAAGGAAAAAGATCATCAGCAAGATGACCACGTCCAAGACGGGCGCCGTGTAGATCAACCCGGCACGCTCTGGCAGAGACAGCTGCAGCTTCATCCGGAAATACCCGCCGGCCTATCGCCGGCTGAGCCACCGGCGCCCTTCCTCTCGCTACCCTTCCCGCCGCTTTCACGCTTTGGGCCGGTATCCTCCGGATCCCGGCGGAACTCGATGATTTCCGAGGTCCGCTCGCGGCTGTCCACGATGATGTTCACAATCTCAATCCCGGCACGCTCCATGTCGTGAAGCAGGGTCTTGGTGTAAGCGAGCAGGAAGGAATAAAGGATGAAGGTCGGAATGGCCACCACCAGCCCGGTGGCGGAACTGATCAGGCTCTCGTATACCCCCTCGGAAATTTCCGTGGCCGTGGCATACCCCCCTTTGGCGGTCACCTGCATGAAGGTATTCAGGAGCCCGAGTACGGTACCCAAGAGTCCTATCAATGGGGCCACGTAGGCAATGGAGAGCATTACGGCCAGGTACTTCTCCAGCTTGGGCACCTCCAACTGACCGCTTTCCTGGACGATGTCCTTCAATTCCCGCCGCGGCGCGTCGTGCCGGATGATGGCGGAGTGAATGACCCGGGCGGCGGGACCAGGGGTCCCGGCACATTCGTGAAGCGCTTCGGCGTAGTTCCGGTTGCGGATCAGGTTCCGCAGGCCGTGAAGCAAATCGCCCACATCAATACGGGCGCGGTGGAAATGGAAGTACCGCTCAAGAGCGATGGCGATGGCGAGAATGCTGCACCCCAGTAGGATCCACATCAGTGGTCCGCCTTTCGAAATCAGTATCATATCCCCGTATTAACCTGGACTGGCTGAACTGAAGGGTCCCTTCCCAGACCGCTGCAAGTTCGAGTATCACATTGCCGAAACGCGGGAAAGGGAGAAATGCGGAAAATTGAAAAACTCCCCGATCCAAACACGGTTTCTTTTTGAAAAAATCGGAATTCCCAGAAGGTCTGCATTATCCAAGCTGAAAGACGTATTTGGGCGATTCTCTAAAAGCGGGCGTTTCGGCGGATCTTTCCGGTTCCATTCCTGGCGCCGGTTCCGGCTCTGGCTCCTTCGGAGCTGGCATTTTAGGCGGCAACTCCGGCGGCGTGTTTGTCCGGATGGAAGCAAGGAAAGTTCCAATCCCTTCCGAATGTTTCACGACGCATTGGCGAACCACCCCGACAGGCATCTCCGCGTGAGCCACAGCCAACAATACTCCCAACTCTCCCATCCCCCTGAGGTAAATCAACAGCCGATCTCCGTGCAGGATCTGGTCTTGAAACGCGGTCTCGCCCAACATGCCTGCCAGAGCCTGGGAGGCGCGAAGCGCTCCGGCGGCCAGCGCGCCCGCCGCTTCCGCCGGCAGCGAGCCGGAACGTCCCGCCGCTTCATGACGGCCGGCCAGGACCGTGCCGCCCTCGTCCATTAACGCCACATATTGCAGTTCGGCGTCCCGGAGCAGACGGTCCAGGATGCCGTTCAATATGCCCACGGTTTCTTCGGACAATTCCAGATGATAGTCACCCGTCATGTTTTCTCAGTGCCAGCTTGGCTGGCCAGGTCCTGAAATTACGAGTCAAGTCGCCTCCACGGTTTCCGGAGAGGTCCGGTGAGATTCCGGACCGGCCTCGGTCTCGCCCACCTGGGTGTAGTGAAACTGGCGTAAAATTTCCTGAGTCAGGGCTTCCAGAGTGGCAAACACATTCAGGCCCTCCGTGGCCACGGCTTCAAAGCAATAGCGCTCCCCGGTTTCCAAGGTCTCGGCCAGCGTGGTCACCGGGATCGCGTCCGGCAGGTCCCGTTTGTTAAACTGAAACACCCAGGGCAGGGTATCCGGATCCCGGTTCAAGCGCTCCAGAACTTCACGCACCGTTTGCAGGGCCTGGACATTTTCCTCCAACCGGTAAGCCTCCGAGTCCGCCACGAACACAATGCCGTCGGCCCCTTTCAGCACAATCTCCCGGGTGTGATCGTACACTTCCTGCCCTGGCACGGTGTAAAGCTGAAAGCGCGTCTGGTAGGAAGCGATGGTGGTGGCCTCCACCTGGAGAAAGTCGAAGAACAGCGTGCGGTTTGACGCCGTGGCCAGAGAGACGAGGTCTCCCCTCAAGTCGGAGCGGAGCCGGGAATGGACGTAGATCAGATTACTCGTCTTTCCGCCCAAGGGCGTTCCGCAATAAACGATCTTGAACTGGACTTCTTTGGTGAAGTGATTGACGAGCGCCATGTCAGCCAGCAAGCCGCGCCATGCCGCGCGCGACGAGAATGAGTTTTTCCCGGACTCCGGGGTCGAACCCGCCGGGTTTGTGCCGGACGGTCAGACAGCGCTCGCCGCTCATGAAAAAGCTGACGACGCCACGGTCGGTGTGGATGGTAAAGGTTTCCGCGTTGTCCGCGCCGATGAACTGCGAAAGTTCGCGGACCCGCTCGAACATCGCGGCGGCCTGTTTCAGCAGCTCGCTGGTGGCTTCGCCGTTGCCGCTCCGGGGCCGTCCCGCCCGGATGTCGCCCCGCTGATTGACGATGACGCAGGAAGCCACGCCGGGCAGTTCCAGCGTCCGGTCGGCCACGCCTTGAAGATCGAAAGATTCATTGGTGCCGAAAATCGCCCGCAACTCCACGTCGCGGACCTGATCGCTTCCCTGCCCTCCGTTTGCCGGGACCACCGGCATTGCCGGAAGAGGAGCGGCGGCGGGCGCCTTGCTCTCCGGAGCCGGCGATTCCGGTTTGTCTTCGGACTCCAACTCGTCAAAGAAGGAGCCCTGCTTGGCCTTCGCGGCCTTGGCCCACGAAGAAGCGCTAAATCCGGGAGCGGGTTTGGAAAGGTCCTTGTGCTCCGCGGCTACCGGAGCGGAACTGGACTGGGGTTCGGCGGCTTGGGACTCCTTTTTCGCCTCCGGCTCTCTGGGCGCTTCCGGCTGTGTTTCTTTCAGCGGTTCCGGAGCCTTGGCTTCTTTGCTTTCCCTGGCGGCGGGCTCTTCATCGTTCTCCTCCTCAAGCGGCGTGGGATCCGAGAAGTCGGCGAAGGGGTTTTCGATCGGCCCCAGATTCTGAAACGCCGGCAGGTCTTTCAGCGGATATTCGTCCCCGCTTCCGTTTCTCTCTTCCCGCGCGGGAGAAGCCTGCGGCTCTTCCTTCTTACCTTTGGGAAACCCGGCGGCGGGAAACGCCGAGAGCTTGGGCGCGGCCGGTTCTCCCATCTTCGCCTCGGGGCCAGCGGGCTCTTGCGTGACCGGCGCGGAACCGGAAGAAGAATCGGCGAACGGATTCTTCGCCACCTCTTTCGCCGGAGCCGACTTCTCAATCGCGGCGGCAAAGGGGTTGTTAGGCAGCTCGGTTGAAGACGGCGCGGCCGCTACCGGAGCCTGCCCGGCTGGGGAGCCGGATGTGTCGCCGCCCCCCATTGGTTTCAAAAACGGGAAGGGCTGAGAGGCATCCCGCCGTGGCTCCTCAGCCGGCTTGGAAGGCCGCGGCGTGGCTTCTTCCGGCGCCGGAGCGGGTTTCTTTTCATACCACGGCGTTGAGGCCGGCTCGGAAAATGGCGTGCCGAAGACAGGAGGACTGTCTTCCGAACTGGCGGCGGGCGGCCAGGAAAGTGGCGCGGGGGTTTTGGCGGGGGAGTCCGGGCTGTTACCGGGACTTTCCGGTAACTGATGAAAAATGAGGTTCTGCGGAACGGGCACCCTGAGTCCGCGATTGGCGCGCGCCAGCAGGCTGCGCACCCCGGATTCGCTTCCGTCGATCAAATCCGCCAGCGGAAGGGTGAGGTTCTCGCTCCCCAATTGGCTCTCGACTTTGGACAGCGGCACGAAGGTGATCGAAGACTCAGGGATCGCTTCGGGACTGACCCCGCCCAAGTCCAGGGCACGCAGGCCAGATAGCAAGGGAGACAGGCTCAACTTAATCTGCTGCTGGTCCTTCGAGGACTCAGGGGAGACTTGGGACTCGGCTTCCGGCTTTTTCAACGGCGGAGCCGCCACCGCGGGAGAAGACACGGGCGCCTGAGCCGAAGGACCGGAAAGCCATGGCGGAGAATCCTGCCTTCCCGGGGCAGGCCCAGCCGCCGGGGACGATGCCAACGGCGGGGGTGACGCTGGGGCTTGTTTCGCCTGAGCGGGAGCTTGGATCGGCGGCGCGCCAAATAGGGGCTTGCCCGCCGGAGCCGATTTCAACGAGGCGGGAGCACTCGATGACGCATGACCGAAGGGGTTCCCCCCGGAAACACGGGAGGCGGGCGGAGCTTCGACTTCCGAAGGCGCTCCCTTTTTTGGCTGAGCCTCCCCCTTGGAAAAGGGATTGTTAGACAAAGGAGAACCGAATGGAGACTTAAAAGAGGCAAAGGGATCTCCTGAAGGATTGCCGCTTTCCGGCGCTTTACCCGGCAGGTGGCCCGCTGGCGGCGAACCTTGCTTCCACTCCGGCTCGCGGGAAGGCGTCTGTGGAGGCCGCAGTGGCGGCATGGACGCGGGCGGCCCCGCTTGTCCGGCGGGAGACGCTTCTGAGAAAGGATTCTTTGGCGGAGGCCCCGAAGGCTGTTGGAAGGGAGGCTGCCCCGCGCTCGAAGGCGGCGCGGATTCTTTTTTAAGAGGCACGGAACCTCCAAGCGCGGAACTTCCCGACGGAGGAGGCCCCTGCTGTTCCGAGGCCAAGGCCGAGAAAGGCGATTGGAATGGCGAGTCCATGCCGGGCGCCGAAGCAAAGGGATCGGAGACGGACGGAGCGGAGGCCTGTTGCCCGTTCTCTGACTTATGCCCGCCCCCCGTCAACGGCGGTGGAGCCTGGCCCGCCTGCCTCACCGGCGGCAGGCCGGTGTGCTTTTTCGCCGCAGAAGACGACTCGAAGGGATTGTTGGGAGCGGAGCCGCCCGGAATCTGCGTATTGGGCTCGGGCAGAGTGAAGTCCGCGTCATTCAGCGGTGTGATATCGGCGGCAAACAACTGCGGGCAAGCCCGGTAAATGGTGGACAGCTTTACGTCCAAGCAACCTTCGTATGGCAGATTCACCACCACGGACTGTTCGCCCGGCACCCCGCCCCGCGCCACCAGCGCGGGAGGAATCAACCGCTCCAGGTCCGCGGCCTTGAAAGTGCGCTGGGCGCCTCCGCCCGCTTTACCGAAAGGATTTTCTGGATTGACTCCGCCTTGATTGGATTGGAACAAAGCTTCAAAATTTCCCCGGTCTGAAGGCAGCGGATTGGGAGAGAAAAAGGGCGCTTCCTCCATGTTTTCAGCTTCGGAATCAAACTCCGCCACATCAGACGAATCGGAACGGAAATCGCCTGGTTCTTTGCCTTGTGCAAAGAGATTGCGGAATGAGAAACCCATGAGAAACGGCAGAGGGTAGACAGGCTCTTAAAAGCAAACAGGCAAAATCCGCGAGACTAGCCCGTCACGGTTTATAGTTTATATTGTAATTATGGTAGCTACAAACGCTATTTCGGGAAATGGCGTAATTATTCCCCTTATAAGATTAGCCACCTTATATTGTTTAGCTATCTTAACTAATCAAGGTCAAGCCTTAATTTTGAGACACTTTTTCTCGAATTTGAGGATTTTGACCCCAAAGGCCAGGAAACGGCTGGCAACCTCCTGACGCCGCCCCGCCTGCCTCTTGAACCAGCCCTAGCTCTGACTTTGGCTGTAGGTACGCTGGAGCTCTTTCAGCGTCTTCTTGATCGCAAGCTTTCGCGCCGTGCTCATCCGGTCGATGAACAGCACGCCAAAGAGGTGATCGACCTCATGCTGAATGGCGCGGGCCAGCAGTCCGTCCGTCTCGATTTCCAAGACCTCGCCATCCAAGGTAGTGAGCTTGGCATTGACCTCCGCGGGACGGGTAATATCAGCGCGCAAATCCGGGAAGGAGAGACAGCCCTCCACGTCGGTGTCCTTTTCGTCGCTGCCTTCCACAACGGGATTGATGAACACCAGGGGCATGATGTCGTCCATCGAGGCGTCCTCGCCATTGACCCTCAGAAAGCTGACGCACTCCGGATCGTGAGAAACGTCCACCACCGCCAGTTGCAGCGACTCGCCTACTTGAGGCGCGGCCAGCCCAACGCCCTGGGCTTCCCGCATGGTTTCCAGCATGTCCTCGGCCAGCTGGCGGATCTCCGGCGTCACTTCCTCTACCGCGGCGCCCTTTTTCCGCAGCACGGGATCGCCAAACATGATGATTTCCCTGACCATTTCCCTGACGAATTTTCGAATCTCTTACCTGCTATCTTTCAGACGTGGGCGCCAGCGGAAACTTATGGCTGTCCCTGCTTAAGTTGAATCCTCAGGGGGATCTCCCCCGCTTTCAGCCCCGCCTGACTGGCGGAGTCCCACACTTTTACGAGAAATCCCAGCGAGACATCCTTGTCCGCTTTCAACTCCAGGACGGCCTCGGGGTTCGACGCCTTCAAATCGCGTAAAATGGCGGGTAATTCGGACAGTTCCACCGGCTGCTCGTTCAGCGCGATGGTCTCCTCCTTGGTCACGGCCAAAGTGACCCGCTGCACCGGGTCCCGCGCGGAGGGCATCTGGGAGGAGGTCGGCAGCGCCACGTTCACCAGGGACTTGCGCTGCTTGAACGTGGTGGTGGCGATGAAGAAAATCAGCAGAATGGCGAGAATGTCGATCAGGGAGACGATCGGCACCGCAGGATTGGCCTTTTTCCGGACGAAAAACTTCATTACGAAAAGAGGTCAGACTTCCGGCTGGCCAGGAAATCGTCCGGAGTTTTTTCTTTCTCCTCCAGTTCCGACCCTCCGTGGCGGTGGAAAGCGTGAAGGACCTTGGCCATTAGCACTTCCATCCGGACTGCCATGGATTCGATGCGTTTACTGAAATAGCTGTGCACGATCACCACGGGCACCGCCACCGCCAGACCGGCAATGGTGGTGTTCAGCGCCATGGCGATTCCCGCCGCGATGGCGGTGGGGTCCGAGGCATCCGCCCCTTCCTGGCCAAGAGTATCGAACACGTTCACCAGCCCGCTCACCGTTCCCAGCAGGCCCAGCAGCGGAGCGATGGTGATGATCACTTCCAAGGCGGCCAGACCGGTCTGCAGTTTCACCACCTCTTCCCGCGCAATCGCCTCCACCGCGACAGCGGCTTCTTCCCGGGTCCGGTGGGTCGGCGAAAGCGCCACCCGCCCGATCCGTCCCAGGGGCGTCTGGCTCCGCGAAACGATGGACTGTACCCCGCTGTAGTCCCCTTGGACAATCAGCTCATCCGCCCGCTCCAGGGCGGCCTCCACCTTTCGCGGCATCACAGTTTCCCGGCGCAGGGACACGAACCGGTGAATCGCAATGCCCGCGGCGGCCTGGGAACACAGGACGATCATCCACATGAAGACGCCGCCAGATAACAAAAAGTCTAGAACCTGCATATCAGTTGAGGGCCATACTCTTATCTTTGAAACCGCAAGAATGCCAGTCTCAGTAGATAATGATGTCGTAGGTGATTTCCAGGCCGCTGGCCCCATACTCGGCGGCAATCTCGGCCGGCATCGGCGGATAATCCGCGTCCTGCACCGCGCGAAGACTGAAATCCTTCATGACGGTGGCTCCTTCAGAACTCCGGATGATCTCCAGATTGCGGGGATACCCCTGGCGGTCCACCCGAAAACGGATCTTAATATTTCCAAACTCCACACTGCCCGCGTTATCCATGCGGTAGCGATGCCACTGCCGCTCGAAGGCCTGGGCCAGCGCTTTCTTGTAACGGCCCAAGGCGTTGTTTTCCACGTTCAGGGCGCGGCTTCCCTTGTTGGAAATGGAACCGCTGACGGAACTCGCCCGGGTCTCCGTCATGAAGGCCGGCTTCTCGGAAGGTTGCGGCAGCGGCGGCTGAGGCATGTTGGCGGCGGGCGAAAGCGCGGAGGCGGAGATAGGCCCAATCCGGACCCGCTTCGGCGCCGGGTCCGGTTGCGCGGGGCGGCCAATTTCCTCGGTCTCCTTCTCCGCGCGGGAGGCCATGTCTTCCTCCGCCGTTTTGCGGCCCACCTGAGGCCCATCGGGATCGTCCCTGCCCTCCTCGATCGTTTCCTTGAATTCCTCCATCTGAGCGGGACCGGTTTCATCCGGACTGGGCAGGATCAGCTTTTCGGCTGAGTCCGTAATGTTTTCCAGCGGCTTCTCCTGGGACGGATTTTCGGGCTGCTTGTCGGCCTCGCCCTGTTCTTCTACGGGCTTGTCCGGCTGATCTTGAGACTCTTCAGGCGATGGTTTGTCCGCTGGGGACGGGTCCGTATTGGCGAAAATGCTGTCCGGCGTTATGGACGGCGGGCGCATTTGCGGCGTCATGGGGGGCGAAGGCTGGGAAGGCGCCGCCATGGGCCGGTCGGAGAAATCTCCGTCCTGGAAGTCCTGATCCCGCAGCTCGATCCACGGCACTTCTTTCATCCCATCCACGGTGGGCAGGAATTTCTCGCCATTGGGATCCGGGGGCAGTTCGCTGGCGGCCAGGGTATTCCGGTCGGAATGGAAGGGCGCGTTCTCCGGCTGGATATCGGACTCTTGGTCCGGGAAAGTCCGGGCGTATTGCTGCTCGAATTCCGGTTCCGGTTCGGGCTCCGGAATCACATCTTCCAGGAGAATGGTAATTTCCTCCGGCTCGTCCGGCGGAGCCGGTTTCGGCAGGGTGGGCGTCAGCGCGTTCGCAATGGGCAGAAAAATGGTAAGCGCCAGCAGGAGCAAGAGGTGCAACACCAATGCGCCCGCGATTGAGAACAAGACTTTCTGTCTCTCCGTCATAACAGCTTCCGCGTCCCAAAAAACCGGACCGCTGGACCAGTCTCCCGCCCTACTTATTTAACGCGTTCCGGGCGTAATGAAAGAGGTATTGCTGAGCATACCCGGCATAGGGGCCAAATCTTGCCTCCGCCCAGGCCTGGAGCGCCCGGGCATTCATCTTCCGGGACTGGGCCGGACTCAGATACTTGGAGCGGAGAATCCGGTCCATCCAGACGTCGATCGGAAAGGCCCCGTAGCGCCCACAGCCAAATAGAAGAACACAGTTGGCGATCTTCTCACCCACGCCGTGCAGTTCCATGAGCGCTTCCCGGGCCAGCGCGTCGTCCAGGTTCTCCAGTCCGTTCAGGTCCACCCGCCCGGAGGCCACCGCCCCGGCGGTCAAGGCCAGGCTCTTCGCCCGGTAGCCCAGGCCACACTGCCGGAGGGCCGCCTCGCCCGCGTCCGCCAGGGCTTCAGGACCCGGATAGGCAAACAGACGGTTTCCCTGGAAGGTGTGCTCCACGCCAAAACGGCTCCTGATGAGCAAGGATATCCGCCGGATGTGCGCGACCTGCTTCAGAGAGGACGTGATAAAGGTGGCGAGACATTCCCACACCGGCTGCCGCAAAATGCGCAGTCCGGGAGAATAGGCCATGGCCTCCGCCAACACCGCGTCTCCCTCCGGAAACGTTTCGTGAATGGCGCTCAGGGGCTGGTCAAGGCCCAGGTAACAAACAGCGGCATCCTCCGAACCGGCACTGACCAGGAGCGTCCCCGCATCCGGCTGGGCCAGCCAGACGGGCTGTTCCCCGAGGCAACCGATCCATCCGCCGTTGCCGTCTTCCTGCCAGTGAAACACCTGACCGGAATGGAGGGTCTCCCGCAGATCGAAGGACTCGACCTGGATGGTGCTGCTTTTCGGGAAAAGGGCTTTGGAACCAGCTCCGGGCACGGATGTCTTACCGGATAAAATAGCTGAGGCTCTCCAACTCCGCCGCCAGGTCCACGCTGTTCACCACCACGTAGTCGGGCACCTGCAAAGCCGTGGGGGAAAAATTCAGAATGGCCTGGATGCCGTACTCCACCAAGTCGTTCGCCACGGCCTGGGCATGGCTGGCCGGGACCGCGAGAATCGCCATCTTGACCCCCTTATCGAGGATGAACTCCTCCATTCGGGATACCCCGTAAACCGGAGTCGCGCCATTGCGGGCCCGGGCGTTCTCGGGAAACTGGTCGAAGGCCGCCACAATCTCGAAACCCTCCCGGCGGAAGCCACTGTAGTGCAGCAGCGCGGAGCCAAGGTTCCCTACCCCGACCAGGATGACGGGTTGCAACTGGGTCATCCCCAGGGCTTTGGTGATGGCGTCAGACAGCGTCACCACGCTGTAGCCCAACCCGCGGGTTCCGAATTGCCCCACGTAACCCAGGTCTTTGCGAAGTTGGGTCGATTTCACGCCAGCGGCCTTGGCCAAGGCGTCAGAGGAAACCGTCTCTACGTCATTGTCCCGCAGCCGCTGGAGACAGCGCTGATAGATCGACAGCCGGTAGACTGCCTTGCGGGGGATTTCAAGCTTCTGCACTTGTGAAATTTCGCAACCTATTTCACAAAGTCAATCCGGAATTTCAGCCACTATGTTAGGAATGGCGAGAGAGACCGTGCGGTCTCTCTCTTTTCGGCTCCCGGCATCACTTCCGCAGGACGCCGAAAGGGCGGCCTTCTTACTGGTAGGATTGCTCCACCCGCTTGGCCACGTCTTTGTATCCGTAGTCGGCGGCGTAGATTTGCTTGAAGGCGTTCAGGGACTCTTCCGCGTTGCCCATCTTTTCGTAGAGCAGGCCCACGTTGTAGAGCAGATCCTTCTTGGTGTCGTCCATGCCGGGGATCTCGGCCAGCGCTTCCTGGAAGCCCTGGGCGGCCAAGTCGTTCATGTTCTTCGCTTCGTAACACTTCCCGAGCAGAAGCAGCGCCTTGATACGCAGGTTCGGGCTGCGGCGGGCTTGCTGGAGCTGAGGAATGGCATCGGTGAAATTGCCGGCGTTAAACAGGTGCTCGCCCAGCTTGTAGCGCAACTCCATGTCGGTGGGGTTCCGGTCCACCCGCTGCTGAGCTTCCTGGATGAGCGTGTTGCTCTGGGCGGACTTCAGTTCCTGGATCTGCTGTTTGATCTGTTCCGCGTCCTCGCGTCCCGGGTTCTCGGCCAGCGCCCGCTCCAGATCGCGAATGTGGCTGACCCCGAGCCGCTCTTTCATGAGGGCCATCTTGGTTTCCAGAGACGGATCGCCACCGCTGAGCTGAAGCGCCCAGCTGTAGAAGTTCATGGCGTTTTCCCACTCTTCGAGCTGCTCGTAGGTGTCCGCCATGTTCTTGACGACCTTGATGTTGTTCTGGTCGGCATTGTATTCCTCGACGAGCTGCGCCAGGCGCTCCCGGAGCATTTCGGGCGTCATGGCCGCGCGGCTCTGGCCTTCCAGGTCTTTGGCCTCGTCCTGATCTTTGATCAGATCCCGGAAAGAACCGGACTCCCACTTCTGGGACCTCATGGACTGCCGGGCCGTGGCGTCTTTCTCCATCTTGATGGCCACCAGGTCGGAAGGATCGATCTTCTTGATCCGGGTGTAGACCTCGGCCGCGTTTTCGAATTTCTCTTTTTCCAGGTAGTACTCGCCCAACTGGTGAAGGTACTTGGTATTGTTAGGGTGGCCTTCCGTCAGGGTCTGGAGCGCAAAGCCCGCCGTCATGGTCAGGTCCGCCGCCTGGGCCGCTTCAAACAAGAGCAGATTGGCCTGAGGATTGTAGGGGTCTTCCCCCAGCACTTCTTTTTCCACCACGGCGATCACGCCCATGGGATCTTTTTTGGCCTGGCTCTGCATCTTGAGAACCTTGAGAGACTCCGCGCCCAGCTTGATCTGCTTCTTAGCGCCTTCCTTCTGCTTGACCGCCGCGAAGCGCAGCCGTTTGCGGCCCACCAGGAAATCGGGTTGTTCCTTCACAACCGCCTGAATGAGGCTGATGGCGTAACCGTAGTTTCGCACTTCCAGCGCGCTAACGCCCTTGAGGTAGAGCTTCTTCAGCTTCGGCGGAAGTTCGTTTTCCGTCATTTCCTCATTCATTGCTGCCGTCGTCACTTCGTCCGTCATGTTTCACAGATGATTAAAATTTGGGACCTCGATGCTTTCCCTGGGGATTATTGGGAGGGGTGTCAGGCACAGGGGCCAATGAACACCATATCCCGCAAAAGGGCTTCCCGTCTAGTGGATGTTACGTTTTACGGCAATCAAATTGTGCCACGACACCCATCTCAATCTTGCCGTTGCAAGCTTCACCGACCACATCCACAGTGCGCACGCCATGCGGGTCCCGCTGCTTGATTTACAGGCTCAGTTCGAATCCATCCAGGAGGAGATATCCACTACCGTTAACGAAATCATCGCGTCACAGCGGTTTATCCTGGGTCCCGCGGTGGAGTCATTCGAGGCTGCCTGTTGTGACTATCTGGGGGCTCCGCATGCCATCGGCGTTTCTTCCGGCACGGATGCCGAACTGGTTCTCCTGATGGCTCTGGAGTATGGCCCCGGCGACGCCGTGCTGACCACGCCCTACACATTCTTCGCCACGGCGGGCTCTATCTACCGCACGGGTGCCCGGCCGGTATTTACGGATATCGATCCCGAAACCTACCAGCTCTGCCCGGTCCAGCTTCGCGCTTTTCTGGAAACGAAATGCAGCCGGGACAGCAACGGCGCCCTTCGCGATCCCAATGGCCTGCACGTCCGCGCCATCATGCCGGTGCACCTCTATGGCACTTGCGCGGACATGACGGCCCTGCGTGCCGTCGCTGAGGAGTACGGCCTGCCCCTCCTGGAAGACGCCGCCCAGGCCTTCGGCACTCAGTTTGCCGGCGACCCTTCGTTCCCCTTTGCCGGGACGATCGGCGAGGCGGGCTTTTACAGTTTCTATCCCTCAAAAAACCTGGGTGGCTTTGGCGATGGCGGACTGGCCGTCTGCCGTGACGCCGCCCTGGCGGAGAAAATCCGGGCGCTGCGCAACCACGGAATGACGAAGCGCTACTACCACTCCATGGTGGGCGGAAATTTCCGCCTGGACGCGTTGCAGGCCGGAGCTTTGAACGTGAAACTGCGGCACTTGGACGATTGGTCCGCCCGCCGTCGTGACCGGGCCAAGCGGTATGTGGAAGGTTTCACCAAGGCAGGCCTGACGGGCTCCATTCTCGAAATGCCGCCTCAGCCCTGGGCCGGAAAGGGCGCGGAAAACCACCACATTTTCCACCAGTTCATCGTGCGCCTGAAAGCAGGTAACCGGGACGAACTGCGCGATTTCCTGACTGCCCGGGAGATCGGAACGGAGATCTACTATCCCGTGCCTCTGCACCTTCAGGAGTGTTTCAGTGGCCTGGGCTACCAAGAGGGCGACCTGCCCCATTCGGAAGCCGCCGCCCGCGAAACCCTGGCTCTGCCCATCTACCCGGAACTGAGCGACGAACAGATCGACTACGTGGTGGAAACCTTCGCCACGTATTTCAGCTCTGAGCCGGGAGAGTAAGTCCCCGGTTGCGTCTGGGGGTGTTTCCGTTCTACACTTACCCCACCATGCCCCGTTGGACCTTCTTCCTCTTAGCCCTCGTTTCGCTCTCTTTGACGAGCGCCGGAAAGAAAACACCGAGCGACCTCTACCTCCTGACGGTCCACCTGGAAGCCAGCGAAAATGAAGCGCCCAAGTTCGCCACCCCGGTCAAACTGGGCCCGGAAAACCGGCAATACTATTTCAAGAAGGTCCCTGAGTTTAACGACACTCATGTGACTTACTTCTATCCCTTTACCTCCAAGGACGGCCTTTCCTACGGTGCCGCTTTTAAATTGCGCCCCACGGCGGCGGACCACCTGCGGGGACTCAGTCAGGCCAACGTGGGCCGGCTGCTCGGCTTTCGCCTTCAGCCGAATCACTACTCCGCGGTGTATATCGACCGCGCCGTGAGTGACGGCATAATTGTCATCTGGGATGGCCTGGCCAAGGAACACATTCAGGAGCTTTCCAAGCGGTTTCCCCACGCCGGACAATTCCAGCAGGCGGCCGGCGGCGCCGCGGCGGCTCCATGATGACTGGCCGGAAGTGTCCGCCTCCCTTCTTTTCGACTGTTCCATTCGCTATGTTCCCAGCCACCCGGTCCGCTCGCGTTTTCTCTTCTCTCATTACCTTTGGAGTTCTCCTCCTTTCGGCGGCGGCCAGTCTCTGGGCCGGCGACTTGCGGCTGGTCTTGCCCACGGACAACGAGGCCATCTATTCCGACGACCCGTCCGCCTTCTACATGTACACGGACCGTAACTTCGAAGGCGTGCGCTCCAAGCCCTGGAACGGCGGCTGTTACGGCTTTGCCCGGAACCCCAAGCGCTTCGGTGGAAACATCCTCATGACCCGGTTTCACGAGGGCATCGATATCAAGCCAGTCCGGCGGGACAGCGCGGGCGAACCTCTGGATGACGTGCGCAGTATTTCAGACGGGAAAGTGGTGCATACCAGCCCTAATTCCAGCCACTCCAATTACGGCCGCTATGTGGTGGTGCGGCATGATTGGGACGCGGGTCCTTTCTACAGTCTATATGCGCACCTCAACACCATTTTCGTAAAGCCGGGACAGTCCGTCAGCGCCGGCACGCCGCTGGGGCGCCTCGGTTACACGGGCGCCGGCATCAACCGCGAACGCGCCCACGTCCACGTGGAGTTGAACATGATGCTCAGCAAAGGCTTCGAACGCTGGCACGACCGGCACTACACCACTCCCAATCACCACGGCATTTACAATGGACTCAACTTGGTCGGTGTCGATGTGGCCGCGGTCTTTCATACCCTGAAGGCTCAGCCCCACACCACCATGCCAGACTTTATTCGCTATACGGCGCCTTACTACAAAGTCATGGTGCCAAAATCCAGCAAGCTGGACATTCTGGATCTGTATCCCTGGCTCAAGACCGGCTCGGGTCTGGGAGCGCACTCCTGGGAGATCGCCTTCAGCAATGTCGGCATTCCGCTGAGCGCCTCTCCTTCAGACAAAGACGTCTCCAATCCCTACGTATCCTGGGTGCGGAACTCTTCCATCAACCATTCCTACCTGACCGCCGGCCGCATCACCGGGGTCGGCGAAAGCGCTTCTCTCACTTCCTCTGGGTCCCGGTTTATCCAACTGATCGCCGGCACTTTTTGAAGTGAGATCTGTCCAGACCGCGCCCCTCGCGCAAAACCCTTACACCCCCAGTTCATGGCTCTCCCGGTCCATCTTCCGCACCGCTCCCTTTTGGTGGTATTGATAGGGTTCCTCATGTTGTTTGGGAATCTCCGCCGCGTCTTTGGAGACGAAAAGCCCAAGGGCTATCCGGACGATGTCCGGAAGATTGAGTACCTTTCCTCCGCCGATCACACGAAGCAGCCGGCGCTCTTTTACGCTCCGGAGAGCGAAGCGGAACCGGCGCCCCTCCTGGTCGCGCTGCATACCTGGTCCGGCGACTACCTTCAAGGGGGAGGCGAAATCGTCTATGCCCACTGGTGCCTCCAGCAGAACTGGGTCTTCGTGCACCCTCACTTTCGCGGCCCAAACCAGCAACCGGAAGCCATGGGTTCGGACCTGATGGTTGCCGACATTCTGGACGCGGTGGACTATGCCCGCGGCCACGCCAAAGTGGATCCTGACAGAATCTACTGCGTGGGCGTTTCCGGGGGCGGGCATGCCTCCCAACTCATGGCGGGCCGCGCGCCCGATCTCTGGGCCGGGGTCTCCGCGTGGTGCGGCATCTCCGACATCGCCGCCTGGCACGAGTATCACGCCGCGATCCGAAAACAATCCAAGTACGTCCTAAACATCGAAGCCGCCCTGGGTGGCGACCCCACGACCGATCCCGCCCGGATGGAAGACGCGCTTCACCGCTCGCCGGTCTCCTGGCTGTCACAGGCCCGCGGCGTGAATCTGGACATCAACCACGGCGTCAACGATGGCCGGGACGGCAGCGTACCCTTCGTGCACAGTCTTCATGCCTGGAACGCCGTGGTCCCAGAGCCGGACCGGCTTCCCGAGGAGTGGATTCAAGCGTTCTACGAAACGCGGACCCCGCCGCCGCTGTCCAAAGACACGCCCCAACTCGCGCCTCTGGACGATCCGCTCTATTTTGACAAACCCCCGGTATTCCGCGCCGTTTCCGGGAACACGCGGCTGACCATCTTCAAAGGCCGCCACGAAATCATCCACGAAGCCGCCCTCAACTGGTTGGCCGCCCAGCGTAAAGGCCAGCCCGCGGTGTGGAAGGTGGAAAAGGTGGGCGACCTTTCGGAATTCCGCCAGGCCACCGACTCCGGCAACTGAGCCGGACCGGTGGACCGGTCGCTTTCCAGATTGCCTATGCCAATCCGCTCCGCACCAGCAGGGGCGTGAGTTCCGGGTCGCGGCCCATGAAATTGCGGAACAGGGTGGCGGCGTCTTCCGCGTTGCCGCGGCTGAGAATCTTGTCGCGAAAATCGCGGCCGACCTGGGGATTCAGGATGCCTTCTTCCTGGAAGCGGGTAAAGGCGTCCGCGTCCAAAACTTCGGCCCACTTGTAGGAGTAGTAACCGGCGGCATAACCGGTGGAACTGGCAAAGAGGTGGTTAAAGCGCCGCGCCATTGTTGGCGGTTTAGTCTTCAGCTTGGCCAGGTAGCCATCCAGGATTTCGTCCACCACTTCCTCCAGGTCACGGCCTTGGTACTTCTCGTAATGGATGTGCAATTCCAGGTCCATCTTGCCGAAGGACAATTGCCGCATGGTGGCCATGGCGGAGAGATAGTTCCGGGCCGCCAGCATCTTCTGGAAGAGCGCTTCCGGGATGGGGTCGCCCGTTTCGTGGTGCCGGGCAAAGAGGTCCAGGCTCTCCCGCTCCCAGCAGTAGTTTTCCATGATTTGGGACGGCAGTTCCACGAAGTCCCACACCACGTTCACTCCGTTCAGGGACTTGAACTCCACGTTGCCCAGGAGGTGATGCAGGAGGTGGCCGAACTCGTGAAAGACGGTCTGCACCTCGTCGTGGGTCAGGAGAGCCGGCTTACCATTAACGGAAGGCGTCATGTTTCCGCAGATCAGGCCCAGGTGCGGATGGCGCGACCGTTCGGATTCCGGAGGCAGGCCTGTCTTCAGGTAGTTCATCCAGGCGCCGGCCCGCTTGCTCTCGCGCGGGTGCCAGTCGGCATAGAATGAGCCCAGGTGTTCCCCCGAGGAGTCGTGCAGTTCGTAAAACTTCACCTCCGGGTGCCAGACCTCGACCGCCTGAGCCGGAGCGGTCTCGCCCGGTTCGCGATACACGCTTTCCACCTCCAGAATGCGGATGCCGTAGATCCGCTGGGCGATCTCGAACATGCCGGAGAGCACCTGATCGATAGCAAAGTAGGGACGCAGGTCTTCGTCATCGAAGTCGAACTTTTCCTTCCGCCGCTTTTCCGCCCAGTAGGCGGTTTCCCAGGGCTCCAGGGGGCCGGCGGGCTCGCCCGTCTTCTCCGCGCGATAAGCTTCCAAGTCCCTCACCTCGCCCTGAAACACGTCCGAGATCCGGGCGTGCAGGTCTTCCACAAATTTCAGGGCTTTGGAGCCATCTTCGGCCATGCGGCGCTTCAGAACGTGGTCGGCAAAGTGCTTCTCGCCGAGCAACTCGGCCTTCTCGTGGCGAAGCCGCAGGATCTCCCAGACCAGTTCCGTGTTATCGTAATCTCCCGTCCGGCCCACCTTGCTGCTGGCTTCCCAGACCTCTTTCCGCAGGCTGTCATCTTCCACGTATTCCAGGACAGGAATCAGAGATGGCGCATGGAGAGTGAAACGCCACTTGGGTTCCTGCTCCGTGCCGTGACCTTTCTTCAGGGCATCGGCCTGGGCGGTTTCCTTGGCAGTGGGCGGCAGTCCTTTCAACCGGGCTTCGTCTTCCACGATGAGTTCCCAGGCGTTGGTGGAATCCAACACATTCTCGGAAAACTTCTGCGTCTTCTGGGAAAGCTCTTTCTCCACTTCCCGCAGCCGGGCTTTCTGATCTTCCGGCAGGTCCGCGCCGCTTTCTTTGAAATCCAGCAGGGTTTCTTCCAGCAAGCGTTTGGACACTCCGGTCAGGGCTTTCGCTTCTTCCGTCTCGGAATAGGCCTTGAGCCGGTTCCAGAGCCCTTCGTTCAGGTGAATGCCGGAGTAAAAATCCGTCACCTTTGGCAGCATGGCGTTGAAGGCTTCGCGCAGTTCATCGCTGTTACACACGGAGTCCAAGTGATTCACTCTTCCCCAGGCCTCGCTCAGGTTTTCCGTGGCCCGCTCCATCCCGAGGATGGTGTTGTCGAAAGTCAGCTCCGCGCTCTCCCCAAACGTCGCCAGGTCGGCAATCGCGGCTTCCGCCGCCGCCAGGGCCGCTTCGATGTCCGGCTGAATCGCCGCCGGAACCAGGGCGGACCATTTGATGTGAAAGTCTTCGTCGAGAAAGGGGTGATCCATAAAGCGAATACAAATCCGGTTCGGCGGTTTCAGCAACCGATTCCAATGGGAAAGAGCCCAGAGAAAACGAACGCGGTTCTCAGTTTTTGACCACAATGGGAGCGAAGCGGACAAAGACGGAGCCAAGCGAAGTCAAATGACGCCGATAGTACTGATTGAGAAAGAGCCGGCGTGAGCCTGAATTCCAAAATCTGCGTCATCTGTGGTGAGAAAGGGCGGAGCCCGCGCTCTGAGATTCTGTTCCCGCCATCCGTGGTCAGGACTCAGACACGCCGCCGCCAGAGTGAGGTCTGCGAGTGGCTGACCTGAAACTTCCGGGAATGTTCGCGGATGAGAAAGGGCAGCTCGGTCACGCGAATCAGCGCGAAGTCCGCTTCCAGGTGCTCCTTCACGAAGCTCAGGGTGTCCCCGCTGGGCTGGTTCTCCAATGGAGTGTACTCTTCCAGCCAAGTGCAGGGAGTCGCCAGCACCACCTGACCGCCTGGGTTTACCAGGGAAGGCAAGCGGTGGAGAAATCTGGCCGGTTCCGGGAGGCGGCACAGCAGGTTGGCCGCGTGGACCAAGTCAAAAGTGCCGAGACTTTCCGGCAGCGCCATGGCGTCGCCCACCTGAAAGGTCACTCGCTCCGGGTGGACGCCTTCCGGCAGGCGGGCGGCGAGGGGACTGCCCTGGTGGGCTTCCCCGTACCGCAGGTAGTCCACGGCCTCGCCAGCCTGAATGCGCTGCGCGGTTTGGACGAAACTCTGGGAAAAATCGATGCCCAGGACTTCGCTCGCGTGGCGCGACAGCTCAAAGCTGGACCGGCCCACCGCGCAGCCCACGTCCAGGGCCCTTCCAAAAGGCGCCCCCTCCAGATCAAAACCCCGGGTCACCGTGGCCACGAGAAAGTCGAACCCTTTCAGGTCCGGAACCGTGAAGGAACTGCCCGCCACCACCTCTTCCGGCGTCCCGTAGTGAAACAGAAGATAGAGGTGGAGAAGTCTTTCGCTCTCGTAAGAACTCACGGGGACAAAGCCTTCCAGCGGCCCAAGGCCATACGCAATCCTTTAAGAATCAAACGGTCCGGCTCAGGCTCCCGCCAAAGCTTTCAGGAGATACTCGGAAGGACGGAAGTGTTCGATCAGAATCTCCTGCTGGCTGCCCCGTTTCATCCGCACCTGCTGGATGTCGAAGTTCGGCGTCTTGTGCGGCGCGAAGAGGATGTCGTCGTGGGTCGAGTTCTCGTGCTTCTTAAACATGTCCGGCACGATGTCGCCGCCCAGGTGATCGTCCCGCCCGGTAGCCAGGTGGCAAGTGCCAAGAACCTTTTCGTCCTGGATGTCCGCTCCGGAAACAGGCAGGACCTGAGTGCCAAAGCCCAGCTCGCCCAGCGTGCCGGTCATCGGGTCGTCCGCCAGCCGGGCATTGTGTTCGTCGATGGTGGCCTGGTTTCCTTCGATAAGCGTGGATTTGATGATGTTGCGGTCTTTCACGTCCAGCACGCCCAGCGTGCCATCCGCGTACTTCATGGGGAACTGTCCATTGGCGTCCACCGGCACGAAATACACCTCCCCGGCGGGCAGGTTGGCGATGTCCGGCTTTTCGCCTTTGCAGAGCCCGTGAGACTTTTGCGCTTCCTGCCCGTTCAGCACCAGGCAGGCCGTCAACACCCGGCCGTCTTCCAGGCCGAAGTCGATTTCGATTTCGTCCGCCTTGGTAAGGGCAACGCGCAGTTTTTCAGCGTCCGCGCTCACATCGTCGTAGCTCACCGCCAGTCCGGTGCTCAGAATCACGTCATTCAGGCCGTGCATCGTGGCCCCACGAAAGCCGAAGACCTTGCACTTCGCCGTCAGCGGAGCGGTGGCGGAGAAGGTGGAGATGCAGAGAATGATGTCGTAGTTCGGATAAATGTCCCGGTCCAGGCTGAGCTGCTGGCCTTCCACGTCCCAGCATTCGTCTTTCAAATCCAGGTTTGACCCGTGGGTCATCTTGTAGGCGAACATCTCTCCACCCGTCATCCCCAATTCCTGGAGACCGCCATCTTTCAGGCCCAGGAAAAACTGCTCATACGCTTTCTTCTGCACCGCGTGCCCTTCCGTGTTCAGAAAGCCAAAGCCTTTCATCAGGGTCTCATCTTCGAGGTCGATCAAGATACACACGCGGCAGCCCCGCGTGGGCTCGAACACCGTGCCCAACAGGCGCGCCAGGCTGAACTCGGGAAACTGACGCCGTTCGGGGTGGAGAATAACGTCGCGGTCTAGGAGGGCTACGGATGACATGATTTGAGTTGGTTTTAGTGAATGACGCCTGCACACGCCAGTTCTTTCAAGACGGAAACGAAGTCTAGTCGTTTCCGCCGTTGCAAACCTTTCGGCAAGATAAACAGTGTTTAAGTGGCGGCCGTGTTGGGGTGAAGATTTTCGGGCCAATATTTACACAAAACCTAGACCGGCCTGCCTCAGCAACCAAGCCCAACCCGTTACGCCCCCTCTCATCACCTGGACGTGTCTAGAATAATGGCTCGCTCCCACAGCACGAGCGCAGGCTCTACCCCACCCTTCCAATGAGCAAACCAAAGACCATCATCATTACCGGATGCACCCGTGGACTGGGCCGGGCCATGGCCGAAGGCTTCGCGTCGCTTGAAAATACGGTGGTGATGGGCTGCGGCAGGAACGCGGAAGCGCTGAAAGATCTGGAAAGCCAGTTCGGGGACCCGCATCGTTTTTTGCCATTGGACGTGGTGGATGACAAAGCCGTGGAGGCTCTGGCAAACAAGCTGATCCCCGAGGTGGGCCCGCCGGATTTGATAATCAACAACGCCGCCACCATCAACCAGAACGCTCCCCTCTGGGAAGTACCGGCGGAGGAATTTTCCCAAGTCATTGACGTAAACATCAAGGGCGTTACCAACGTGATCCGCCATTTCGTCCCGGCCATGATCGCGGCGGGCCGGGGTGTGATTGTGAATTTCAGCTCCGGATGGGGCCGCTCCACTTCCCCCGAAGTGGCCCCCTACTGCGCGACCAAATGGGCGATAGAAGGCCTCACCTCCGCGCTGGCCCAGGAGCTACCCAGTGGACTGGCCGCCGTGGCCCTGAATCCCGGCATCATCGATACGGAAATGCTGCGGAGCTGTTTTGGGGAAAGCGCATCGAGCTATCCCTCGCCCACCGAGTGGGCCAAAACCGCCGTGCCGTATCTGGCTGGGCTCGGTCCCAGAGACAACGGCCGGGCGCTGACAGCTCCCTGAGGCCTGAATCAACGTTTCTTCCTGATAATTTTGTCACAGTTCCGGCGGGGTGGCTTGTAGGCTTGACAAGCTAACGCCAGCCTTTGACACTTTTGAATCGCAAACCCGAACCCATAATCACGATGTTTGCCGGCCCATATACTTCTTCGATCCGTGGCGCCCTCGCGGCGGCGGTCTTTCTCATCTCCCTCGGCACGGCCTGTTCCGTCTTTGCCGATTTCCGGGAATTTACCAGCCACGACGGAAAGACCATCCGCGCGGAAATCGTCTCCGCCTCGGAAACCGAGGTCAAACTTCGCATGGAAGACGGGCGGGAAATCAACGGCGGGATCTCCTTTTTCTCAGACTCCGACCAGGCTTTCATCAACAAGTGGCGGGAAGCCAACTTCGACTATCGCTTTGAAGTAGACTTCACAAAGAAACGGAACAAGCGGGACAAGGTTCAGGAAGGCGGCAGCACCGAAGTGGTTTACGAGGAATGGTACTTTGACGTCAGCGTCGAAAACGCGACCCAAACGGACCTGAGCAACGTGGAGGCGCAATACAAGGTCTACCTGTCCTTTGCCGCCAACGCGGACAAACGCGCCAAGCAGCCTCTGAAGTCTGAAGGAAAATACCGGGTCCTGTCGGGCAAAGCGGCGATTCCGAAAATTGAGCGGCTCCGCAGCGTCAATTTTTCCACGACGCCTTTTCAGATCGCGCACAGCGAACTCCTACCTGGCTGGTACTACGCCAACGGCTCCAAGGACGAAAAGCACGATGACATTGAAGGACTGTGGGTCCGCATCATGCACAACGGAAAGATGGTGCACGAGTACAAGTCCTCCGGTCAGGCCCTCCAAAGCGCCAAATGGTGACGAAGAGGGAAGGTTTCCACCTTTCCTCCCACCGGTACCGGCCAGGCGAATCTCTCTGTCCCGAGCCGGACCGCCTTCGCGAACCGCGTCCGGTTCGCCTCTCTTTGACTTCCTTTTTTCCCGCCGCAGCAGGGAGCCTGCCCCCGGGCGGCTTCAATCGCTCCCGCATTTGCGCTGGGACATTTCCGTTACTCTCGCTTGATCCGCTGGCAAAGCCTCTGTAAAAAACGCCAATGAAGATCGGTTTTAACCTCCTGCTCTGGACGACGCATTTCGAAGAGAAAGAATTCCCCATTCTCGAAAAACTAAAAGCCACCGGCTACGACGGCGCCGAGTTGCCCATTTTTGACACCAGCAACCCGGACCATTTCAAGAAAATGGGTCAGGCGCTGAAGGACAATGGCCTGGAATCCACCGCCGTGGGCGTCTGCCCGGATCAGGAACACAGCTTCATCAGCCCGGAAGCTTCCCACCGCCAGGGCGCCATCGACCACATGAAGAAAGTGCTCGAGTGCGGCCACAATGCCGGCATCGAGAACTTCTGCGGTCCTTTCTACCAAATGCTGGGCAATTTCACGGGCGAACCTCCGACGGATACGGAGCGCGCCCACGCCGCCGAAGGACACCGGGTCATTGCGGACTTCGCTCAGGAAGCCGGCATCCGCCTGACCGTGGAGTCCCTGAACCGCTTCGAAGCGCACTTCCTGAACACGCTCGACCAAGCCTCCGCCTACGTGAAGCAGGTCAACCACCCGAACTTTCACACGATGTATGACACCTTCCACGCCAACATCGAAGAGAAGGACCCCCTGGGCGTGATCGAACCGAACCTCGACGTCATCAAGCACGTCCACATTTCGGCCAACGACCGCGGCACTCCGGGCAAAGATCACACGCCCATCAAGGAGACCATCGCTATCTTCAAAAAGAACGGCTACGACAACTGGTTTACCATCGAAGCCTTCGGCCGCGCCCTTCCGGCTCTGGCCGCCGCTACCTGCGTTTGGAGAGATTTCTTCCCGAATCCTGAAGAAGTCTACGAATTCGGCTATAGTTACATCCGTGACGCGTGGGATCAGGCCTGATCCCGCGCCGGCTCAATTTCCCCCCGAATTTCATTCAAACCCCGAAAGCATCATGAAACGCACGTGGATCTCCACCGTGGCGCTGGTTCCCGCCGTCGCCTTGGTCTTCGCCGTCATCGCCTTTGCCAAGGACGCCCCCACCACGGAGAATGGGGACGACGCCGTGACTCAGCAGGGCTTTGTGCCCATCTTCAACGGCAGCGACCTGAAAGGCTGGGAGGGCGATCCGAAACTCTGGTCCGTTCAGGACGGCGTCATCGTCGGGCAAACCAGCGATGAAGACCCCATCGAATACAACACCTTCCTGAAATGGACCCTGGGAGAGGTGGATGACTTCGAACTGAAGCTGGAATACCGTATCACCAGCGGAAATTCCGGCGTTCAGATTCGCAGCTTCGACTTGGAGCAACCCTACGCCGTTGGCGGTTACCAGGCGGACATCGACGCCGATCTGGTTCACACCGGCCTCAACTACGGGGAAAAGTTCCGCGGCATCCTGGCCCGGCGCGGCCAGAAAGCGGTCGTGAATGAGGAAGGGAAGCCCGAGGTGACCGGCTCGCTCGGAGATCCGGAGGAGCTGGCGTCCCACATCAACAAGGACGGCTGGAACTCCTACCACATCATCGCCAAGGGCAACCACTTCACCTACAAGATTAACGACGTGGTGATGTCCGAACTCACGGACGAAGACACGGACACCCGCCGCCGCTCCGGTTTGCTGGCCTTTCAGCTTCACAAAGGACCCGCCATGAAGGTGGAGTTCCGGAACATCGAGCTGAAGCGCCTGCCCCTGGAAGATCTGAAGAAAGTCATCTTCGTGGCTGGCCCGCCCAGCCATGGTCCCGGTCAGCACGAACACAACGCGGGCTGTCTGCTGGCCTCCCGCCTGCTGAATGAGAACCTGAGCGACAGGGTGCTCGCCACCCCCTACCTTAACGGATGGCCGTCAGACCCGACCGCGTTTCAGAACGTGGATGCTCTGGTGATGTTTTCCGATGGCCAGACGCGGCACGTGGGCTACTGGCACCGCCGGCAGGTCACCCACCTCGCCAAGCAGGGCGTGGGCATCGGCGCCATTCACTACGCCGTGGAAATGCTCCCCGACGAGAGCAACCAGGCGTTGATCTCCTGGATTGGCGGTGCGTTCGAAGTGAACTACTCGGTCAATCCCCACTGGACCGCCGAGTTCAAGGAGCTGCCCAATCATCCCGTGGCAAACGGCGTGGCCCCTTTCTCCATCGAAGACGAGTGGTACTTCAACATGCGCTTCGCGCCAGACATGGAGGGCGTGACCCCCATCCTGACCGCTGTCCCGCCGGACAGCACCATGGACCGTCCCGACGGCCACCACTCCGGCAACCCGGAGGTGCGCAAGATGGTGGCGGAGAAACAACCGCAGCACGTCTGCTGGGTGTATGACCGGGAAGACGGTGGCCGGGGATTTGGCTTTACCGGCACCCACTTCCACGAAAACTGGCGGAACGATAACTTCCGCAAGGTTCTCATGAACGCCATTTGCTGGATCTCCAAGGCAGAGGTGCCGGAAAACGGAGTAGAGACCCCGACACCCACCGAAGAAGAGATGAACGCAAATCTCGATCCCAAGCCGGAAAAGAAACCCAAATAACCCCTGAAAACGCCGGAAACAAAATCGCCGGCGTTTTTCATGGCGCGAATTAGCCATGGAAAAGCGTTTGCGGCCCCATGACCCCGGCCCTTAGGCTCTTTTTACCAGAAATAACGAAAAATACCATGAGCGACGAAAACCCACCCTCCTCCCTGAAACCTCAGGACACGACCACTCGCCGAAAGTTCATCGCTGGCACCGCGGCGGCCGCGGCAGCGACGTCTGCTCTGCCAGTGGAATCTTATGCCCAGGTCGCCGGCAGCGACGAACTGAAGATCGGTATGGTTGGATGCGGCGGCCGCGGTAGCGGCGCCATCGTCCAGGACCTGAAAGTGGACGGTACCCGGCTGGTAGCCATGGCGGACGCGTTTGAAGACCGCCTGATGGGCACCTTCAAACAGCGCCAGGCAGGCGGCGTGGAATCGATCCAGAAAGAGCTGGAAAAGAATGGCCGCCCTGAAGCCTTCGACGTGCCGGAAAGCCGCCGCTACACCGGCTTCGACGCCTACAAGCAGGTCATCGACCAAGTCGATGTCGTCGTCATCGCCACGCCTCCGGGATTCCGCCCCATCCACTTCGAGTACGCGGTGCAGGCCGGAAAACACGTCTTCATGGAAAAACCGGTCTGCGTCGATGCCGCCGGTTTCAACCGGGTCATCGAAGCCGCCAAGGTGGCGGACGAGAAGAACCTGAAGGTCGTGGTGGGACTGCAACGCCACTACCAGGAGAGCTACCTCCAGGCCTTCGAGAAGATGAAGGAAGGCCTCATCGGCGACATTGTTTCCGCCCAGTGCTGGTGGAACAGCGGCGGCGTGTGGAAGATCGCCCGCCAGCCCGGCTGGTCGGAAATGGAATACCAGATGCGTAACTGGTACTACTTCAACTGGCTCTGCGGCGACCACATCACCGAACAGCACATCCACAACATCGACGTCATCAACTGGTTCGTCAGCGGCGACTCTGAAAAAGGCGGACACCCCACCATCGCCCAGGGCATGGGCGGCCGCGAAGTGCGCACCGGTCCGGACACTGGCGAAATCTTCGACCACCACTACGTCGAATTCCGTTACGACAACGGCGTCATCATGAACAGCCAGTGCCGCCACCAGCCAGGTTGCCTGAACAAAGTGGAAGAAGAAATCCACGGCACGGAAGGCAGCATCTACATGGGCAACAAGGGCAAGACCTACATCACGGACCGCAAGGGCAACGAAATCTGGACCTACCGGAACCGCGAGCCGGAAAACCCCTACGACGTGGAGCACGTCAAACTGCACGAGCACATCCGCGAAGATAAGCCCATCAACAACGCCTACTATGGCGCGAAGAGCAGCTTTACCTCCGTGTTTGGCCGCTTGGCCACCTACTCTGGCGTGGAGGTCAATTGGGACGAAGCCATCGCTTCCAATTTCAGCATCATGCCGGAAGACTACAGTTTCGACGCCGAGCCGCCGATCCTGCCGGACGCGGATGGCAACTACCCCACCGCCAAACCCGGCGAGTGGCTGCTGCCGTGGAAGGAAGACAAGGGCAAAGGCAAGGCCGGTAAGAAAGCCTGAGCCAGAGGCTGGCTTTTACAGCCAAAGTCATTTGGAAAATCCCGGTTCCGCTTCGCGGGACCGGGATTTTTTTGGCGTTCCAGCCCTGCGGGCGAACCTTCGAGCGCCCCGTGGAAACGGTTAGGTACAGTCTTGTATTCGGGGGCATAGGCGTGGCACTCTCGCCAGCCAGAATGAACGCCCCCCATCTATCCCTCTCCTCCAGGCTGGCGAAGAGAGTCCGGCAACATTCCCAAGGAAAGCGGATCTCCCGGCGGTGGCTGGTAACCGTTTCACTCTGTCTGCTGGTGTTTTCCGCGCTTCCGGCGGCCCACGCTGACGGTCTGGTCTTTCAACTGCCGGAGGGAGACGGCACCCTGGCGGTCTTTTCCGTCACGAGTGACGCGACGATGCAGCTTCAGCTTTCGGAAAAGATCGATGTGAGCCTGCTCGACGACTCCACCAAAGCCATGCTCGCAAGACAGGAGATGAAACTGAATCGCGAGGTGTCCGTCGCCACCGTGGGAAAGGAAACCGTCTCCCAGCAGCCCTGCCGGTGGCTGCAATACCAGGTCCGGGACGGGGAGTCCCCTTCGCCTCCGGTAACGCTGGAGACCCTGGTTCCCAAAAATCTCTGTGTCCGGGGCAAAGATCCGCTCATGGGTTCCATCAAGACCTTCTTCAATTGGAAGGATGCCGACCGTGCCAACGGCGCCATTGTCCAACCTCCAGGATTCGACCGGATCCGCTATGAACTGGAAAGGCTCCGGCCTATTTTTCCGCCACCACTGACGAACGAAAGGGAACTGGCACGGGAAGATGTCGAAACCCCCGTGAAGACCTTTTCCGGATGCCGGGTTGTCACGGGCACAACCAATTTCGCCGGAGCCCTCCTGGCGGATGGACTGTGGGATTTCTCTTCCACCTTCACCATCTGGCTCCACGAAGAGGCCCCATTTGGCGTGGTAAAGATGCGCTGCCAAAGCGAAGGGCGGGAACTCAGTGAGGAATCCACGGTTCTTTCCACCAACGACACCACGATGATCCTTTCCCGGGTGGAAAGTGGAGCCCAACGAATCTTGCCTGAAGTTCAGAAAGCCAAGAACCCCTAACCCTCCCCTTTCCGGTCTCTCCTACCGCGTCCAGCTCGGCTCCGAAATCGTGCCCATACCGCTGACCACAGGGAGGGAGGTTCGCCGTTCCACGTCCGCCATGTAGAGATTGCCGCCGCTCACGTATAGGAGGTGTTTCGAGTTCGCGCCCCAGGCGGGATCTTCACCGCTGGCCACGGCAAAGCTGCCACCGCCCGCCAGGTCATGAACGATGATCTGGTTTCCCCCGCCCCGGCCCACGAAGGCCAGGCGGCGCCCGTCCGGCGACCAGCTGGGTTCCGTGCAGTAGTTGTAGCTGGTACTCACGGCGCGGGGCGCTCCGCCGCCAGCGGAGATGATATAGAGCTTCGGCGAACCGGACGCGTCCGAGGTATAGGCCAGGCGCTTTCCGTCCGGCGACCAGGTGGGCGAAGACTCCACCGCGAGGGACGTGGTCAGCCGCTTTTCGCCGCCCCCCGAGGCATTGGTGACATACAGCTCCGGATTCCCCGAAAAGCTCATGGTCAGCGCGAGCTTGCGGCCGTCCGGCGAATAGGCGGCCCCGGAGTTCGTGCCCGGTTTGTTGATGATGCGGTGGCGTTTGCCGTTGATCAGGTCAATTTCATAAATATCCGCATAACCGCTTTGATAACCGGTATAGGCCAGCTTGGACCCATCCGAATTGATGGCGGGGGAAACCGACAGGGCCTTGTCGTGAGTGACCTGGCGCACGTTCTGCCCGTCGTAGTCGCAGAGATACAGTTCCTTCCGGCCCGTCTTATTGCTGACAAAGGCAATCTGGCTGGTGGCGATGCCGGGCTTCTTCGTGACGGTCAGAGCAATGTCGTCCGCGAATTGCTGAACGTCCCGGCGCAGGGAGCCGTGCTTGTAGGTTCGCGTAAACAACTCCCGTCCGTCCGGTCCGAGCAGCCGGCCTTCGAGCTGATCGGCTCCCGTCATGGCGCTGACTTCGAAAGCGCCCCCAGGGCCTGCCTGAAAACGGAAGAAGCCGGACTTCAGCAAGTCGGTTTGCAGCATGGTGGCGGCCGTGGGGCCGGACGGGCCTTCGAAACGGCGGATGGCCAGTGGATACCCCGCTCCTCCAGTCACGGTCGCCTCAATGGATTGCTGGGCCGCGCCGGGCCGGGGAACCAAGCTCAGCCAAAGAAGGCACCAACCCGCCAGACGGATCCTGCCGGACTTTGAAATATTCGTCATCATAGGGGTTCGTATCTAAAGTTAATGGTCAGATCGATCCAATCGCCGGAGTAACCCGCCGGAGGCGGCTCCACCTGGGACACCGCCGTTAGAGCTTCCCGTATAGAGGCATCCAAGGTCTGCTTTCTGGAGGAATTGATCAGATCCGCATTCTGAATTCGTCCATCGGGGCCGATCCGGATTCTGGCTTTCACCACTTCCACCCCGGACTGCCCCTCCATGTAGAGCGGCTGCCGCCAATGGCTGTTAAAGACCTGGGAGACATACTGACCATAAGAGGAGAGATCGACGCTGGATGCGGGCGCCCCACCACCTGGAGCCGCGGCCACCGGCCTGGCCACCGGGGGAGACGCCGGAGCTGGCGCGACCGCAGCGGGCCCCGGCGCGGTCGCGACCGGTTTCAGGGGCTGGGGTCTTGCCTCTTGCCCGGAGGGCAGCGGCGCAACGGCGCGAATGGGCTTGGTTGCGGGAGCAGGTACGGGCTTCGGAGTGGGAGCCGGCTTCTCCAGCTTCTGCACGGGTTTCACCGGCGGCGGACTCCGCTGTTCCACCGGACGAACCACGCGATCTGGTGTGGGCGGCTTGCTCGCCGGCATGGCTGCCGGCTTTACCTCCGGCGGCGCGGGGGCCGGTGGCGGAGCTTGAACCGCGGGCAGTGCTGTCAGGGGCCGAACCAGCCGTGGCGGTTGATTCTGAGCTGGCGGATCCGGCAACGGTGAGATCGCGGGTTCCACGGCGGGAAGGGCCGGAGGTTCCGCCGGCGTCATTGCTTCCGGCTCTGGGAGCACCACGGAAGGTTCCTCCACCACGGCGGCGGGCTCCGAAACCGGTTCTGGCGCGGGTGGCGGCGTCTCCATTTCTGGAGCTGCTTCTGCTGGCTCCACTACCGCCTCTTGCGGCGGGGCGGGCAAGCTGGGCTCCGCAACTTCCGCGGGTGGAACCGGCAAGGCGGCCGCGGCAGCCAGGTCACTCGGGTCAAAAAAGATCGTTTCTTCCAGAGCCTCAGCCAGAGCCGGGTCCGCCAGGCTTTTGTTCGCGGGCTCCAGATCGAGCCAGCGAATAAAGACCAGCGCCACCAGCAGGTGGGCTACCAGGGCCATTAGAAACGCCCGGTCGAGTTTTTGATCGATGCTCATCCGCGGACATGCCGGCAGGAACGTTCAGGACCCTGCGGGCTTGGTCACCAGACCCACTTTGGTAATTTCGCAGGTCTTCAAGACATCCATCACGTTGACCACGTCCTGCACGGACAACCGTTGGTCGGCCCGGATCAGCACCGCCAGCCCGGGATCTTCCGCTTTCGCCTGGATCAGCCGTTCCGCCAGCGCGGCCTCGGAGATGTCTTGAGCATTCAGTTGGAGACGCCCTTCCCGGTCGATGGAAATGATGGAGACCGATGCCGGGTCCACCGCCTCCCGATTGGCGTCGGATGAGGGAAGCGTGAGATCCGCGCTCTCGGCCAGAAACGGCGCGGTGATCATGAAGATCACCAGCAGCACGAACGCCAAGTCCAGCAGCGGAGTCATATTAATCTCCGCCAGTGTGGACACGGATGATGGCGTCTCAGTTTCGGCAAAACGGCGCATGTGGCAGGCAGGGAATGTGGGCAGTCAACAAAAGCGGACGGCAGGAAAGCTAGAGCAAGGGCGCGGTCTCCATCGCAGCCTCCCTGTGGGCGGCGGCGTGACGGGCGATGGGATTGATTTCAAACTCGTCTTCGTCGTCCCGTTCGTAGCGGAGCGGCAGTGGCTCCCGGACAATGGGCGCCGTCTTGGTTCCGGTCTTCCCTTGAAGAGTGCTCTTGGGCTCCCACGGTTCCAGTTCCTCCAAGTCCGGAGGCGAAGGATAGGACACCGGAAGGGCGGGCGGCTTTTCTTCCGGCGCCTTTGCCTCTTCCTCCAGTATGGGCGCCGGTTTCGACTCTTCCAGAGAAGCTTCGTTGGACTTGGCAACGGCGGGCTCCTCCTCTGGTTCCTCTTCCTCGAAGAAGGTTATTTCGGGCTTCGGAGCTTTAGCCAGTTCGGGCGCTTCGATCGGAGTCTCCTCCTCTTCGAGTTCCAGGATGGGTTCCAGGCGCAACGCGGGCGGGTTCGGAGACTGGGTCTCTTTTTCGATTGGCTTGGGAGCTTCCTCGCGATTCAAGACGGGAGCGGGAGGCGCCACCGGAGGCTTGATTGGGGCGGTGCCGCCCACGGCTTCGTCCCCGGTTTCGAACTCCAGCTCGGTGTCAAATTCCTCTTCGCTTTCGAATTCTTCCTCCTGATCGAACTCCGGCTTGGGATCGAAATCGAAGGGGGTGACCGGACTGTCGAAGGCTACGTAGTAGCGCTCGATCTCGTTCATGAACACGGAGGCGAACTGGTCCATCGCCCGGATCTTCTTCCGGATGGCGGCGGCCAGGTAGTTGTAGCCAAACATGGCGGGAATGGCCACCAGCAGCGCCAGAACGGTGGTGACCAAAGCGGAAGCGACTCCGGGCGCCATGGATTGCAGACTGGCGGAGCCACCCCCGCCAGCGATGCCACTGAAGGTTTCCATCACCCCCCATACCGTGCCGAGCAGCCCGAGAAAGGGCGCCCCACTGACAGCGGTAGCCAGCCAGGACATGCGGCTTTCCAGGTGGGATACGGCTTCGCTCTTAGCGTTTTCGATGGCCTGCTGGACGGAGCGGGTTTGGGCAAAGGGAATCCGGCCAGCCCGGTGCAGGCGAGCCAGGAAGGTTTCGTCCACCTCATCGGAGCCGGTCATGAGCATTCCGAGTTCCGCCGATCCGTTCCGGTACACCGCGTACAAGGGCGAGCCTGGAATCCGCCCATGTTCCGCGAAAAGTTCCATGGGATCGCGGCTGTTGTGAAACTCTTTGCGGAACTCCGCGTCGCGGGTATCCGCCTTTTTCAGAGCCATGGCCTTCGCCACCATGACCGACCAACTGAAGAGCGAAAAAATGAAGAGAATGACACAGATGACCAGCCCTGGGGCGTGGGCTTGTTCGATGGCGAATCGGAATCCACCGCCGGCGGCGAGAAGAACGGGGGAGAAGGAATCGGGATTCAAGAAAGGCATAGCTGAGACCCTAGAAATTTAAGAATTCCTAAATATCAGCCATCATCTTCTATTTTCCATAAGAATCAAGATTTTTTGATTTCTCTAAATCCTAGCTAACTGGTTAGTTTCGGGCTGTCGAAAACCGGGATGCCGCCTGGCTGTTTCCTAGGCCGTTTCTTGAGCTTTGGCGCGGCCTTTCAAAAAGGCATAGACCCAAAACGCCAGCCCAATGAGGATCATAAACAGGGAGTAAAACTGCCCCCGAGTCATCGCGGCAATGTAGGGCGCGTCCGGTTCCCGGAAATTTTCCACCGAGATCCTGCCGATAGCGTACAGGATGAAGAACATGCCTGTCAGGATGCCATGCGGCAGATGCTTGAAGCGCAGCCGCACGATGAAGAGCACCAGGAAGAGAAACAGCCCTTCCACCGCCGCTTCGTAGAGCTGAGAGGGGTGGCGTGGGGTGAGTACCTCCCTCAGCACGGCTCGCACCTGCTCGTCGTGCCGGGCCGCTTCCACGAGTTGATCGGGATGGATCCCTGGATCACCCAGCTTTTGAGCGGCTTCGGCCAAAAGGGGCGCGCCTCCCGGCTCTCTTAGTTCGTTGGGAAACAGCATCGCCCACGACACGTTTGTGGGCCGTCCGTATAGCTCGCCATTGATGAAGTTTGCGATCCGCCCCAGGAAGAGCCCCACGGGCGCGACGGTCACCAGGTTGTCCCCCAGCCCAGGCCAGGAGATCTTGTGCCGCTTTGCATAAAACCAGGTAAAGGCCACCAAGCCCAGGATACCGCCATGGCTGGACATGCCGCCCCCCAGGAAATCGAAAAAGATGAGCGGATTCCGGAAGAAACTCTCCGAGTTGTAAAACAGCATGTAGCCGAGGCGTCCCCCTAACATGACGCCAAAGATGGCGGCATAGGTGATGAAATCAGCCACCTGATCGGGCCGGAGCTGGGTGTAGTTCCGCTTGGCCAGGAAGCGCAGCAGGAAGATGCCGGCCACGAAGCCCATGACATAGGAAAGGCCGTACCACCGGATGGCGATCTTCTCGGTGAACTGGATCAGGATGGGGTCCAGATCGTGAAGGTAGTATGCGAGATCGGCCACGGTGAGAAGATCAACAACAGGGGGCGATAACATGCAAGCGCGGAAAGGGAGCAAAAGAATCAGAAAAGATAGCTGACTTTCTTGAAATATTTGTTATAATTATGGTTTTTATAACAGACCCATGGACCTTGATCCTCGCGAACTGCCTCATCATCTTTACTCTGCCTGCCTAGAAGTTCACCGCCGCCTCGGTCCCGGCCTTCCCACGGCCGTGTATGGCGACTGCCTGGCGCGTGAACTACGCATGCGAGAACTTTTCTTCAAACGCAATGCGGCCCTGCCCATTCGCTACCGGGGGGCCTGTCTGCGAGGCAGTGTGAAAACGGATTTCCTGATCGAAAAGTCGCTCCTCCTGAATATCCGTTCCCCAGAAAGAACCCTGGTGGACGAACGGGATCAACTGCAGAACTACCTGCGCCTGGCGCGGCTGAAGTTTGGCCTTCTGGTGGACTTCGAAGTGGCTGACCTGCGGATGGGCTTCATCCGGATTGTCCTGGATTTGATTACAGGCGATATGGAGCAGACTCACTAAGTAGAGGACTGACCGGCTCTCGCCGCTTCCGCCTCCGCGGCCTCCCTGGCGAGGCGCTTCTCCATCTTGTCGAACTTCTTGGAATACTGCGCGTAGGCAGGGTAGCGCTCTCCGCCTTCCCGGGGCCGGAAACGCCAGTGCTTGTACATCCACAACCAGGGCGCGGGGTTTTCCCGGATATAGGGTTCGAATACGTCCCAACAGGCCTGGGCGAGTTCCTGGTCCGTGGCGCCGGGTTTCAGTTCCAGGGGGTGAAAGCCCTTGATCAAGTAGGTACCGTCTTCCTGCGGAATGGAGAGACCTGGAATAACGGGCATCCTTGCCTTCCGCATGAGGGTGGCGTGCAGGACGGTGACACAGGCCTTGTGCCCCAGACAGTCAATGACGGTGGCGGCGTCACCCGGCTTCACGGTCAGGTCGGGCAGAAAGGCGGCGTGCCCGCCCTGCTTCAAGCGCTTGAACAGGCGCAGCATGGACTTTTCCTGAGAGATCACCTCGTGCCCGCTTTTCTCCCGGTTGCGCCGGAAGATGGCTGACAGGTGCGGATTTTTGAAGTCCTGCATCAGCACCAGAAACGAATAACCGCGCAAGCCCATGATGAGGCTGGTCCATTCGAAATTCCCATAGTGCGGGGTGATCCAGATGGCGCCGGAGTCTTTCGCATTGGCAACCGCTTCCGGATTCTCCAGTTCCAGCCTGACGTATTTGTCGACGTTCCCGGAGTTCAGACGCGGGCTCCAGAACTGATCCACCATGGTCTGGGTGAACCATTGAAAAGATTTGCAGGCGATCTGGCGCCGTTCCTTTTCCCCATACTTCTCGCCAAACACGACGCGGAGGTTTTCCAGCGCTGTCTCTCGTCCCCGCCCATCCAGAAAGTAGGCCGCCGTGCCCAGGGCCTTGGCCACCCGCCGCGTGATGGCGCGGGGCAGCAAGGGAATGAGGGTGGACAACAACCACACACCCAACCATTCCAGACGGTAGCGAAATCGTTTCCAGGTATTCGGCATTGGGTCTTAAATAGGCGAAGCGATACACTGGGTCAACCTGCCCAGGCCCAACGCGCCCAGCGTCTTCTTTCCCACCATGTCTCAGCAAAAGCTCCTCCCCATCCTCGAGGAAATCCTCAACACCCCGACGGCGCCGTTTCACGAGTACCTGATGCGCGATACCCTGACGCGGCTGCTCCAGGCTTATGCGCACGTGGAGCTGGAGCACGACGCGTTTGGCAATCTGCTGGCCACGTATCGCCGGGGCCGGAAACCCGCCCGCTATGCTTTTGCCGCCCACATGGACCATCCCGGCTGGGTGCGGCCCGCGCCGAAAAAGGAAGAGATCGCCTGGGAATTCCTGGGTGGCGTGCCCGCGGCCTACCTGGAAAAACCGAAGATTGTGCCTTTCGGCGAGTTCGCCATGTGGGACCTGCCGGCCTTCGAGTTTCGCGACGGCAAAATTTATTCCCGCGCCTGCGACGATCTTGTGGGCTGTTCGGTCATTGTGGCCCTCTTTCACGAACTGGAGATGAACGAAGTGGAGGCCACCGTGCACGGCATTTTCACCCGCGCGGAAGAGGTCGGCTTCGTCGGCGCGGTGGAACTGGCCAAGAACTGGCCCTACCCGGAAGAAGTCCGCTTCGTTTCCCTGGAGACCAGCGCTCCCGTCCCCGGCCTGGAAATGGGTCAGGGGCCCGTCATCCGCGTGGGCGACCGCCTCTCCATCTTTGACGACATGGTCACTTCCGGCCTAGTCCATGTGGCCACGGAGTCCAAGCTGCCCTTCCAGCGCGGCCTGCTGGACCGGGGCTCTTGTGAAGCCACCGCCATGCAGGCCATGGGCATCCCCTCCGCCGGACTGTCCATCCTTCTCGGGAACTACCACAACTGCGGCCCGGAAAACCGGATCGAAAGCGAATACGTGAGCTTCGACGATGTCCGCGCGGAAGTCAGCCTGCTGCGCCACCTGGTGGAACACACCGCTTCGGAAAACGGGCAGTTGGCCAGCGATTCTCACCAGCGGCTGCGCGAGCAATTCGACGCCCGTTTCCGGAAATACCGCGAGCACATGGATGTCACCCGGGACCGGTTTTCCCCTCCGGCGGCGGGTGAAGAAACTCAGAGCGCCTGAGTTCCAGCTTCCTTTCCAAGGGCACAAGAAAGCCCAGCCCCACCCGGGGCTGGGCGACCCTTGAAACGTTGAAACACAAACAATAGTTACCGAGAGAGTAACCAAGGAAAGAATACTCAAATTTTTAGTTTTGGCAACTATTAAATTTATCAAAATATTAAAAAATCTTTCCTATCTGTTTCCCGGGGGCTCCGAAAAATCTCGGCGAAACGGCACGAAGGATGGTATTGGTTGAAGCCTTTTCCGCCATGAAACGTCGCTTCCACACTTTCCTGCTCGCCCTGACGGCTCTCGGCTGCCTGCTGCTTTCCAGCTGCGCCAGTCAGATTGCCAAGCCCTATGACAGCCCGGCCTACCGCCCGCGGAATCCTGACAACATCAAGGTCAAGGTCAGCCTGCAAAACCGCATGGTGTACGTGATGGAGGGGAACCGCGCCCTGCTGGTCACGCCCACCGCCATCGGCAAACCGGATAGCCCCACGCCCAAGGGTTCCTTCCGGGCCTACAATAAGATCGAGAAGAAGCGCTCCAATACCTACGGTTACTTCGTGAAGGACAACGTGGTAAAGCCCGGCAAGAGCAGCCAGACGCCGTCCGGCTGGCGCTATGTGGGTTATCCCATGCCCTACTGGGTGGAGTTCAAGCCGGCCTACGGTTTCCATGCCGGCTCGGTCTGGCCGATCCCGCGCAGCCATGGCTGCCTGCGGCTGCACGCCAACGTGGCGCCGAAGTTCTTTGCCCTGGTGAAAGAAGGGACGCCCGTTTACATCGCAGAAACGCAGCCGGAAGACGCCACTCTGGGTAAAGACATCCCTCGCCCCACTGACTACGCGGATCCTGATCCGCCGGTGGGTGTCATGATTTCGTCTGGCGCCTTTCCCGCTCCGCCCTATCCCCTCTTTGAGGAAGACAAGGCTGCCGCGGCCGCCGTGGCGAGCCGCTGACTCTGCGCGTCGAGACGAGGAGGCGGACAGCCAGGCGCTGGACCGCCCTTCCTTCCAGTTCTTTTACGGCTCGTGCTCCCTTCCGCCTTCCGCCAGGTGTGATAGTATAAGGGAGCAAGCACAGACCCGTCAGCTTCATGGCCTCTCCCTCCACACCGTCTCCCACTAGCCAGCGCCCTTCCACGCCTCCGAAAAAGCCGCGGCGCGTGAATGTGCGCACTCCTGAAGTGATGGAGCGGGTGCAGGCGGAAGTGGAAACTCATTACCGCTCCAGCATTGTTGAAAAAATACGCGCCCGGAACGGCGTCCTGACCATCGGGAACACCACGATCCGGTTGGCCAAGCAGTTCGGCTTTTGCTACGGGGTGGAACGCGCCATCGACCTCGCGTACGCGGCGCGGAAGGTCTTTGAAGACAAGAACATCTACCTCATTGGGGAGATCATTCACAACCCGGAGGTGAATCGCCAACTCCACGAGATGGGCATCATGAACGTCACGGGCCCAAACCCCGACGCTGAGATCGCGGACCTCGGCGAGAATGACGTGCTCATTGTTCCCGCCTTTGGCGCGGAGACCTCTATCATGGATCAACTGAAGGCGCAGGACTGCATCGTCATCGACACCACCTGCGGCGATGTCATGAGCGTATGGAAGCGCGTTCGGGCCTACGCCAAGGACGGCATGACCTCCATCATTCACGGCAAAGCGGTGCATGAAGAAACCCGGGCCACCGCCTCGCGGGCGCTCGGACCCGACGGCAGCGGCCACTACCTTGTCATCCTGACCCTGGAAGACTGCGACTATGTTTGCGACTACATTCGCCAGGGGGGCAATCGCGAAGAATTCCTCGAAAGATTCCGGGGCGCGTATTCCGAAGGTTTCGATCCCGACGTTCACCTTCAACGCGTTGGGGTGGCCAACCAAACCACCATGCTGAAGTCCGAGACGGAGGAACTCCAGCGCCGCCTGGCCGCCGCCGTGAAAGACCGGGATGGCGAGGAAGGCGCGGTGGCCAGCTTCCAGTTTTTCGACACCATCTGCGGCGCCACCCAGGAACGGCAGGACGCCCTGTTCGAGATGCTGGACCACCATCTGGACGTTCTCCTCGTGGTCGGCGGCTACAACAGTTCGAATACCTCTCACTTGGTGGAGATCGGCGAAAAGACCGTGCCCACTTTCTTCATCCGCGGCGCCCGCTGTCTGAAGGAACTGGAAGAGATCGCGCATTTCGATCTCCACCAGAAGTCCGAAGTCACCACCTACGCGGACTACCTCCTCGGCGACCGCCCCGCCGTCATCGGCGTCACCGCCGGCGCCTCCTGCCCGAACAACCTGATCGAGAACACGATTGTCCGGGTGTTTGAACTGCGAGGAGTGCCCAGGGAGCAGGTGGAGGCAGCCTAGCATCGGGGTCAGGCCATCAATTTTCCATGAGACTGGCCTGCCTCCGAGCCCACGGCGCTGACGAAGCCCTCGACAGAATTCGAGACGCCCTTGACCTGAAGATCGATGTCCGCTGGAAAGCGGGAGATCGCGCGCGCCGGAACCGGATCCACGAACATTCCGGCTTCAATGCGGCAATCGTGGATGCCGCGAACCTGGAAGATCTCTATACAGAGACCATTCAATTCCTGACGGCCTGTCAGGAAAAGGGGATCAATTTTCGAGACTTAAATGTCGAAGCGGAAATCGACATCGGCATTTCCGTGGGCTGCTCGGAGCAGCTCATGCCCAGTCTCAGTTGGGAACCAGAGGACTTGAAGCTTTTCTCAGACCTTGGCGTGAGGCTGACTGTCAGCGGCTATCCGGCCTCCGACGAGGAGGAAGAGGAGTGATATCTTTCAACTTCCTCGATCCATTAATTTGCATTCGAGCATCCGTGGCGCATCCACCAGTTCGAGGATTTCCTTCCTAACTCATCACCAGGCCAGACTATGAACCCTTTCTTCCGTATAACGCTTTGCGCCAGCAAGGTAGCGTAGTGCTGACGCTGACGAAAAAGCATGCGGCCCAAATGCCTGCCAGGAAAGCAAGCCAGCGGGCCGAAGATTTGACTTCGACGCCCTCTCCGTTTGAGGAAACCGCATAGACTTTCCAACCTCCGCCAGGCACAACGAACCAAGCCCGTTGGTTGTCGCTTATTCCCACGCAGACCCTTATTCCTTCGCCGGCTACGTTATGAAGCGCATCCACGCCTTCGCCCCATGGAAAAAGCCAATCCACAAACGGCACAGTCACCGCCACTGCCAATAGCGCCACGGGTATAGCCAGGCAGACTTGCTTATAGATTCTTATGAGCGCCTTGACCGGTCCGTCCTCTAGAACTATTCCGCTCCGGCTCCCCCACATTGTTCGAACTGAACGCGCTTCTTTGTGCGGTCAGCTTTGGTACTACAAGTACTGCCGCGGCTCCTAACTTACGAGGCAACGGTGGACTCTTCCAATAGCTTAGCCATCAGCCCGCCCTGGTTCCAGCAGTCCCAGCCTTCCAGGATTTTGCCGTCTTCCACCCGGATCCAGGTGGTGCCGCGGATCTCGACCTCTTTTCCCGTGGGCACGAGGCCCATGCCTTCTCCAGTGTGATGCCCCTTGGCGTGCCACATCAGGCAGACATGCGTGTCGTCAGACAACTTGTTAAGAATCTCAATTTCCATATCCGGGAAAGCTCCCAAGATCGCTTCCCGGTAGGCCAGAAAACCTTCCGGTCCCTGAATGGTTTCCCCACCCTCCAGGTGACCGACCGCGTCGGGACGCATCAGCTCGGAAATCAGGGAATCATCCCGGCCATTCCAAACTTCCTGGAACCAGCGGGTTCCAATTTCTTCAGCGGAGAGCGTGGCGTTCATGGTGGTAATGCGTTGGCGTGATGAATCGTGCAAGGGACAGCGTCACACCGGTTGTCTCTGTCCGCCCGTTCCAAGGCCTTCAGAAAGGCAGTTTCCAACCAGGACACATTTCAGAGTGACGATCCATCCTTAGCCAGATTGCGGTGATCCGCGGGAAAACTCAAGCCCGCAAACGGTTTCGGGAAAGGATTCAGGACCCGCCTCACGGAATGCTCCCGGATCATCGTCTCCTCCAATTGACACCTCTGTCTTGTAATAGAGTGGACAACCCAAGGCTTCCGTGAAAGCCGGGAACTCCGCCGCTCCGACAGACCGGAAGTGACGGGTGCTTGGCCTGGAAAAGGAGCCGCGAGCAAGAGAACGCCACACGGTCTTTTTAACGGGGGACATCACTTCTTGTTAGCCGGTTAGGACTCCCATGGCCGCCTCCCCCCCAAGCTGTCCCCGGCCGCACCCCCTTGCCAATCACCTGCCCGTTTTGGATTGTCATAACCTGGAAAAGCGATCACCGCGTCCGCTGCTTTCCGATGCGCCGGGGTCTCTCCACGGCATGGTATTCTCAACAAAAAAGGAAAAAAACTTCAGAACCCCATAAAAAGAAATTGCATTTACCATAATTACCATAGTAATATTCCGCGCACTTAGGATTCGGGCTGGATACCTGAACCCGTTAGTCCTGCGGCATTCCCAAACTCGCCGGCCCCGTTCAGGGCCGGCGCGGGGAACAGTGCAGGGCTGACAACGGGTGGAAGACCAGCCGGGATCTTGAAAGTCCATGAGACGCCACGAACGACCTTCAAGCCAGCCAGCGCCTACCAAGCCTATTGCATCTCACTCCAAGACAGGATGAGGGCAAGAAAGAAACAACTACAGAAAAAATGATAGTTAAGATGAGACCGAACAATAGAACGAAACAGCAAGCGGGCTTGACCCTTATCGAGGTCACGCTGGTCATCGCAGTCCTTCTCGGGCTGATCTCGATCCTCTTCATCGGGGTAAGCGCCTACAAAAAGGGCTCGGACCGCGCGAAGTGCATCATCATCCAATCGACGGTCCAGAAGGCGGTCCGTTCCTACCAGAATCTCTACGAGAAGAACATCGGCGATCTTATGAGGCTCAACATGGTTGCCGGACCGGGCCTCATGATCGAAACGTATCCATCCTGCCCGAGCGGCGGTATTTACAATAGCTCGGATGAAAAAATCCCGCCCGCGGGCACCCGGTTTCTCTACTGCTCCATTACGGAGCATGTCCCCTCCAGTACCGATAGCTGGTAATTCCCCGCGGGGCCTCCGAAAGGAGACCTGACAACTCCGCTAAGCGGGTCAGCCGTTAGTAGTTCATTTTTCACCTCTCCGTTATAGGCAGCGTGGACAAATTAGAGAACGGACCGGAAATGAAGAAAGGGAAAGTGAACTCAGCGCCGCAAAGCGGCGAATACCTGGAGACGCGGCCCATTTTTCGCCTGGCTTTGTTCCCGCTCTCTCTATTGGGGGTAGGTCTTGAAAGCATCCCTTTCGTGATGCGCTCTCAAGATCGCGAAAAGTGTGCTATCCACGGCTGACCCGGTTCCAGCAGTTCCGGGTTTTCAAAATTCTTCCGTCCTTCACGCAAATCCAGGTAGGGTCCCCGACCTCGACCTACTTTCCGGCGGACGCGAATCCCAATCCGTCGCCAGCGCCCCCCTTCGAGGCGATCGGCGGGTCCGAGTAGCATGAACTCGGAAATCCGGGAATCATCCCGCTCGTTTCAAACTTCCTGGAACCAGCGGGTTCCGATTTCTTCGGCGGTGAGGGCGGCGTTCTTCATTTACTTAGAGTGGACTTAGGCGGGGTTACGGGAGACTTCGCTACGAGTCAGGCGATTTTCTGCTGCCTGCTCGCTCAAAAAGGGCAGCTTCCAAACAGCTGATATTTCTGAATGACGAATCTTCCTCAGCCAGAATGCGACGGTCCGTTCGAAAACTCAAACCCGCAAACTGTTCCCGGAGATGATTCAGGACCCGTACTGCGGACCGTTTGTGAATCATTTCTTCCATCCAGTGAAATCCGTGTTTCGAAATGAAAAGGATGGGATAGGGCTTCCGGGATGGGCAGGGAACGAGGGAAACTGTAGAGAGATCGACCGCCGCCCAACAACCATTCGCACCAGAGACAAGGACCTTTTCCAATACCGTCGCCTGGCGCCACCCTGGAACGGCGCCAAGGTAGAGAACCTGTTCGAGCGCGATTTCCGAAGGCGGCTCGCCGATTGTGTAACCTTTCGCAATCAGGTAACCTGTCACTTCACCTGACTCAACCCAGACCACGGCAGACTCCTCAAGCCCGATCTCGACATCCATGACCGTGGTCACTCGTTGATCCCTGGGAACCGCCTTCATCTAGCGCAACCGTTCCCCTGGAGGATGCCGAAAATCCTTCCGCGAATCAATTCCTACTCTCTCCCCCAGACGTTCACGCCTCTATTTTCAAACGCGCAATCTTGTCTCCCTCGATCAACATCCGATAACGTAGCGTCGCGGGGCTGCCTTCAAAGTCTCCTGACACTTCTCCGGTTAGAACGGCCTCTCCTTTTTCCGTTTCGGCGATGTCTTGGATCTTCATCACGGGCTGGTATTTCCGGCTGGCCTCGGAATACCACGCCTCGATGGCTTCGGTTCCTCGGTGCTCATTGCCTTCATCCTGGACGGTCGCTTCCGGTGCAAAGCAGGCCGCCACGGCGGACGCGTTCTGAGCGTTCATGGCATTCACAAAGGATTGAATCGTGGGGTCAATTTTCATAGTTAGTTTATGGATTAGGTAATTGTCTGAGTTACTCGCTGACAAAGTCGTAGAACAGGATCTTCCGGGAGAGCGGAAGGAAAATTTCCTCCGCCGCTTTCTGGTGCACGGGGTGTTCTCCATAACGTTTCAGCGCTTCCACGTCCTTGAGCACCATAGTCAAGGCAACGTCATAGCTGCTGTCGATAAGCGGACTGATGCTCTCCGCGGGTTGGCCGACGTAAAGGGCTTCCACTTCGGGTATCTCTTCCGCGAAGCGGTGCGCCGCGTCGATGATCTTCTGGCGGTCCGCCGCGCTGCCCGCGTCCTTCAGCCAGACGAAACCGATGTGATGCAGCTTTCCCGTTTCCGCCGAAGGGCTCGAGTTGAGATGCACTGCCGAGCAACCTACGCTCAGCCAGGTTATTACCAGCACAGTTACCAAAGCCGCAGTTCCACGCACCCGCCGTTTTGTGTCAGAGAGAGATCTTTGTTTCATGAAGGCAGGTTAACCCCTGCCTTCCGTTCCCACTGACAACCCTGTGTCAGGAGACTTTGCTCTCAGGCTTTTTTCCGTGGTGCATGGCCGCCCTTTCGGCTTTCCCAGCCAGCAGCGATCTCAATTCCTCAGGCTCCAACACGGTGGCCCCCTCCCCAAAGGACAACAGCCAACCGGCCAGCCGGTCCCAATCGACCGTCGCCAAGGTCAGTACCAAACCCGCCGGTCCATCGCCTTCCGTCACGCCGTCTTGGCTCACCCCGAGCCACCATTCCCGCCAGACGCGATCCACGGACCGTTCCTCAAACCGTACTTTTGCCCGCAGCTCCGGTTTCGGCATTTGCCGGATATACTCGCCCAGGCTGAAATCGGGACGCGAGACGAAGGTCTCTGGCAATAGCTCCACCCGGCTCATCCTGTCCGTCCGAAAATCGCGATAGTCCTCCCGCAGGCGACACCAGGCGATGAGGTGCCACCGGTCCAGGTAGTGGATGAGGCCCAGCGGCTCCACGTCCCGCGACTCGGCTCGCGGTTTTCCCCAGCCTTGGTAGGAAAAACGCAGCACCCGCCGCTGGGCCAGCGCTTTTTCCAGTAGGGTCAGATTTGTCTGCGGCGGTTTCTCAGACTGCGCGGTCACTCCCATCCCTTCTTCCAGCCGTTGCATCTGCGCCTGAAGCGGACGGGGCAACACCGCGCGAATCTTCATGAGGGCGGAGCCGAGGTGCCCCGCCAGCGACGCTTCCGCCAGGTTCCGCGCCAGCATTCCCGCCGTGGCCAGGGCCGAAGCCTCCTCCATGGTGAAGCTGACCGGTGGGAGATGAAACCCCACCCCCAAGGCGTAACCGACGCCCGCCTGGGCATCGATCGGCACCCCCGTTTCTCGCAAGGCCGCCAAGTCCCGGTACACCGTCCGCACGCTCAGCCCAAAGTAGGCCGCCATCTCCTCCGCCGTGCTCAGAGGCCGTGACTGAAGGTAAAGAATGAGAGCCAGCAGGCGATCGACGCGGTTCATGTTCTCACCCGGACCTTTGCCGGTGCGGTCACGCCACTTCCTTCACAAACTCCTCCAACTCCCGCGCCACGACGGGGTAACTGATGGTCTGTTCCGCCAGGCGCTGGCTTTCGGCCACGGTTTGTTCATAGAGGTCGTCGTCCTGGAACAGGCGGCTGAGGCGTTCCGCCAGTTCGCCCATGGCGCCGGAGCCATCGTCCGCCAAGTCCGGGAAGACCACGTTTTCGAGGGTGGAATTTCCTCCCGCGCAGAGAATCCGGCAGAGGACGGCATCCCCCGCCACCTGGCCAGGCACGGAGCCTCGGTCGAGTTGGAACACCACGCGGTGGGACGCCATCAGCTTCAGGTAAGCATCGTACGGCAACTGGTGGTCGATGATCCGTAAGCGGCTCTCGGGAAAGGAATCGGCCAACTGCCGCAGGATCCGTCCGCCGCGGCTCCGGTCGCCATTGATGACCGTTACCGGCACGCCAAGCGCGGCCGAAAGCGAAGCGCACTCCGACAGGGCGCGCAGGTGATTGCGCGTGGGCGCGAAAAACTGCCGGGTCCCCACCAGAATGCCTTCCCGCTCCGAGGTGGGAATGGAGTAGTCCCAGTCTTTGAAACTCACGGGATAGGGCGTGGGGATGAAGCGCGTTTTCCTGGCGAAATCTTCCGCCGAGATCCAGCCCCAGCGCGGCGGTGGCACCAGGGTGGGCGAAAGCACGCCGTCGGCCAGTTCCAGGAGGTCCTGATAGGCGGCCAGCGCCCGGGAGGAGTCGAGCTGCTCCGTCACTTGGTAGGGGCCGCATTCTTTCCACGCCACCAGCACGCGTTTGCCCGCCTGCTTGAGCTGCTGGACGGCGTCCAGGCTGATCCAGACCCGCCGCCGGATGAGCACCAGCACGGTGTCGAAGCGTTTGCTCTGAACCAGGGACTTGGTGTTCTGGAAAAAGGCGCCCCGCGTGGCGGCGGCGTAGGCATGAAAATTCACCGGCGGGTGCACCCCGCGCTGGCAGACGCCGGGGCCCGCCGCGTAGTCTATGTAACCATCCCGCCCGCCGGGATTCAGCACGGCCAGACGAAAAGAGGACTCCAAGGTAGAACTGGGGGACGTAAGAACCGCCGCGGAACTCATCGAATAGATATGGCGAAGAAGGACGAAGGAAGAAAACGGTGACGCAGAGGCTACCCACAAAAGAGGAGGCGATCAACCCGTCCCACCCGGAAAAGAACGCCGCTCTGGCGCCGGGAGAAAAATGGTGCGCGATACTGGATTTGAACCAGTGACCCCCACCGTGTCAAGGTGATGCTCTACCCCTGAGCTAACCGCGCAAAAAGGAGGGAAAATTCCCGGAGGCCAAGGCGGTCTCCGGGAGGGGCTAATAAATCGCACCCAGGAAAAGCTGCAACTGATTTGTGGCTCGTCCCGCCCCCGTTTGATTGCGCACCACGTATTAGCAGGAGTAAGTTACCCCGCATGCAGATATCCGGAGAGTACTACGATTCCCCCACCGCGGGCCTGAAGCTCTACCGCCGTTTTTTCACGCCTGACCCGGGCACGGAGATCGTGGGCGGGGCGGTCTTCTGTCACGGCTGGGGCGATCACCTGGGCTGCCACGAGTATGGCGCCCAGGTATTCTGCGAACACGGCCTGCTTTGCACCGGGGTGGATTGGCCAGGCAATGGCGAGTCCGAGGGCGTTCGCGGAGACCTGGAAAGCGTGGCGGTAGCCACCCGCCTGATTGGAGACTCTGTCGAATGCTTGCGTGGACGGCTGCCGGAAGGCGCGCCCATCGGTCTCTACGCTCACTCCACTGGCGGCCTGTTTTCGTTGAACTACATGGAGCAGCACCCGGATGAGATTCGCTTTGCCTGGCTCAGTTCCCCCCTGCTCCGCCCGGAAGAAAATCAGCTCTGGATCAAGCGGGCCATCGCCCCTCTGGTGGCCGGGCTTTTCCCAAAGCTTCAGTTCGACACCAAGGTCCGGGCCCGCCACTGCCGCCGGCCCGAAGTGCCTGGGCAGAAGCCGCGCGAGTTCTCCAGCAACGTCCACCACCTGGTCAGCGCACGCGCCGGGGTCTCCTTTATGGAACACGCGCCGCTTATTCGGCGGGACGTCTCCCGCCTGCGAGATCCCTTGGATTTTATGATCAGCCAAGGTTCAGCCGACCCCGTGTGTCCCCCGAAATATTCCCGCGCCCTTTTCGACCGCATCGAGCTGTCACGGAAACGCTATGTCCTCTTGGAGGGCTTTCTTCACGAACCGCTGACCGATCCCGAGCACGCCGCCCTGGAAGCCGAAGTGCGGAAGTGGCTGGACGATGTCCTGGAAAGCCTTTCGATTCCGAATCCCACGGCTACCGTCAAGCCCTGAAGCCGGTCAGGAGCAACGTTTAGGCTACGCGGTAACGGTCTCTAGCGCAGTCAGATGCCGGCGCCCACGAGGCTCTCGGCCCTTTCGGCCAGTTCCACGTGAAACTGCTCGGGATCCGGACGCGGTCCCATGGGACGGGTGCGGCCCCAAAAGGCGGTGAAGTTTTCCCCTTCTTCGCGGTTCTTGGCGAAGTCTTCCAGCAAGGGCCGGATGGCAGCGGGAATCTCTTCGAACTTCACGGTCTTTGTGTGGAGACCGGAAAGCCGGTCACCCGCGCTGGAGCCACCCACGTAAAACGCGTATCTGCCCGGACCGCGGCCGACGAACGCCAGATCCGCGTTGTAGGGTCGGGCGCAGCCGTTCGGGCAACCAGTCATGCGGATGAGCAAGGGTTCCTTTTCCAAACCCAACTCGAAAAGAATCTCGTCGACACTGTCCAGCATGCCGGAAAACACGCGCTCGCTCTCCGCGAGAGCCAGGCCGCAGGTCGGCAGGGCCACGCAGGCGTGTCCGAGGCGGCGTGCTTCGGTAAACTCTTCCTCGTTCTTCAGGCCGTGTTCTTTCAGCACCGCTTCCACGGCGTCTTTCTGATCCGGCTCCACATCGTGAACGATGAGATTCGCGTTTGGCGTAATAACGAAGGGCAAACCGAACTGGCGGGCGATTTCGCGGAAAGCGCTCCGGTTCCGCATGGTTTCGGTGTCTTCGATCCGGCCCTGCGAAACGTAGACGCAACGGAAGAGCTTGCCGTCCCCCTGCTCGTGCCAGCCGTAGCAGTCGGACACGGTGGTGAACTTCAGTTCCTTCGGCTCGTGCAAGGTGCAGCCGCTGCGGGACTTCACGGCGTTGCGGAACCACTTGATGCCCGCCGTTTCCACCAGGTACTTGAGGCGGGCGAGTTTACGGTCTTTCCGGTTTCCGTACTCCCGCTGTACTTTCACGATGGCCTTGACCACGGCTGCGGTATCCGCTTTTGCCACATAGGCCAAGGGCTTGGCCAAAACGGGACGGGTCTGCACCATGCCGTGGGTCATGCCAAAGCCACCGCCCACCAGAATGGTGTAACCCGCCACCTCTCCATCTTCCAGATGGGGCACCAGGCTCACATCCTGGGAGTAAACGTCCACATCGTTCCGCGGCGGAACAGCAATGCCGATCTTGAACTTTCGCGGGAGGTATTCTTTTCCGTAGATTTCATCTTCCTCCACCACGATCTCGCCTTCTTCGTCGAGTTCCAGCTTTTCCCCGTCCAGCCAGATCTGAGCATAGGAGGAAGTGGTGGGCAGGAAGATATCGCTGATCTCTTCGGCCAGGCGCTGGCACTCCTGGTGCACTTTGTCCGCGATGGGCGAAGCCGGGCCCATGGTATTACGCACCACGTCGCCGCAGGCGCCCCAAGTGGTGAGACCTGAATCCTTGATGGTGCGAATCACGTCTTTCAGGCCGCCTTTGAGAATACCGTGAAGCTGGATACCCTGCCTGGTGGTCAGGCGCAGGGTGCCGTTGCCCAGCTTTTCCGCCAGGTCTTCATGCACCAGGTACTGCTCCGCCGTGACCCGGCCGCCCGGCATTTTGCTGCGGACCATGAAACTCCAGGCCTTGTCCAGCTTCTGCTTCCGGCGTTCTGCACGCTGGTCGCGGTCGTCCTGCTGATAGGTACCGTGGAACTTGAGAAGCTGATACTCCTCTTCCTCGAAATGGGTCGCGTCTGACTTGAGCGTCTCCTCAATCAGACCGCGCAAGCCGCGGCTGGACCGCTTGATATCTTCGACGCTGAGCTTGGACATAGGGATGGTGAAGCTGAATTTAGGTGGTGAGACGCGTCCAGGAGACCCGCCGAAGGGCCGAGACTTTGGGCGAAAACGGCGGAAACACAAGGACCAACGCAGTCCCAATAGCGAGAAAATAGGCGCACTTGGCCGCCCCGCAACTAAAAACCTAATTCCCGATAGGATTAGTCAACTTTAACCATTCAAGCCGTCTCCGCCACCATCCCCGTCCTTCCACCAGTCCGGGGGCCGCTCCCACGGCGCCATTTTTTCCTGAGGCTTGTCCTCAGGCGGGGAGGAGAACGGATTCTTCTCGGGAAAGTCCTTTTCCCAGCCTTCCATCCACGTTTCCAGGTCCAGTTCGCCCTCCGTTTCCTTGTCCCGGACCTTGCGGTAGAGCGCGAAGAGCATGGCTCCCACCACGACACCAACCGCCAGCCCCACCATGAACATGGCGCTGCTGCCGTCCAACACATGCTGGGGAGATTCTCCCAACCCAAAGGTGGGACCGTCCTTTCCTTCAGCCCGGGCGGCGGTGGACCACCCCACGGAACCAGTGATGACAAGAGCCGTGCCGGCAATCCGGCGGAAAGGATAGTGAACCTGATCGCCCCGAAGATTCATGATATGCGTCTAGAGAAAAAATTGTTTCCTCCGATTTTCATACTATTCCAGCCGCCCAATGAAAAGCCGAAATGCGGCGCAATTTTGAGAAAAGCCAAGATTTTTCGTTACCCTGCGAATCGAGATCGAATCTCCGGGACGACGAAGCGGGTTGGGCGAAGGCCCGTTGCCTGAGCCCTCACGGGGCGAACGTCAGGCGCATCGGGATCATGTGCGAATAATCGAAACCGAAACGCAGGAAGAAGCGCTGGGATTCCGCGCTGATTTTATCCGTCAGCAAGGTGATCCGCTTAAAATCTTTCTTCTTGGCGAAATCCAGCACGTATTCCATCAGCTGCGTGCCGTAACTCTGCCCGCGGTGGTCGGGATGTACCACCAAGTCCTCCAACAGGATGACAAATCCCCCCATGGCGGTACTGATGGTGAAAAGCAGGTTCACCATGGCCACGATCTTATAATCCGTCCGCAACACGAAGATCCGGCCCCGGTTGGGCTGCTCCAAAATGAGCCTCAGCCCTTCCTCCTGGCGGAAATGATCCGGCTCGAAGTCCTCTTCCATCCGGAAGAGATCCATCGTCAGATCGATCAGCATCGGCAAGTCTTCCAGCGTGGCCGGTTCGATACGAGTCTGGTTATCAACGGAAGACATTTTAAAGGGTGGGAGGATCTGAGTGTAGCAGAATAACTGCCAGAGAAAACTCAATAAGCTGCCCGTCACAAAAACCTCTTATTCTGGCTCATTGACAACCCGCGACTTGCCGATACAGTTACCGCCCGCTCGTCTCGGGCACAGTGAAAGGTGCCTTCGCGTCGTGTCCCGGCCATTTCCAGACATAGCGGACCCTGAGAACCGAATCTTTTTGAGGACGAATTTGCCATGAAACGCACGTATCAACCATCCAAGCGTACCCGGAAACGGCAGCACGGTTTCCGCGCGCGCATGCGGACCAAGTCCGGCCGGGACATCATTCGCCGCCGCCGCCAGAAAGGCCGCAAACGCCTGATCCCCAAAGGCGCCGAGATCCACTACAAGCGCCACACGCAGTCCTGACCGCCGCGTCCGGCTCGCTGTCTCCGTGCCGCATCGCAGCTTCGGGCTGCCGGGTGGATCTCCACCCGGCGTTTCTCTTTTTCCGGAGTCTTTTCGCCGCCATGCGTTTCCCGAAGGGCAGACGTCTCACCCGGCGCGGCGATTTCCTCCGTGTCCGGGAGCAGGGCCAGAGCTATCAAGGACATTTCCTGGTGCTGGGCGTTCTGCAAGATCCGGAGATCCGTGGCCTGAAAGTAGGCTATGTGACCACTCGCCGCATTGGCGGAGCCGCGGTCCGCGTAAGGGTCCGCCGCCGTCTCCGGGCGATTCTCCAGCGCACCGGGGAACGCTTGCGCCAGGGTTACGCCCTGGTGATCGTTCCCCGCCGCTCCGCGGCCGATGCCTCCAGCCAGGCTCTGGAAAAAGAATGGAAGTGGCTGGCGCACCGCGCAAAGTTGTTCCAGGAGTCCCAACCCGCGGGGTCATGAGAACTTTGCTTTGCCTGATGGCGCGTTTTTACCAGATAGCCATTTCGCCCATTTTGCATTTCCTGGCTGGACCGCTGGGCGGTTGTCGCTACCGTCCCACCTGCTCTCAGTATTTCATAGACGCGGTGACGCTGCATGGCGCCCTGAAAGGCAGTTGGATGGGCCTCAAGCGCATCCTCCGGTGCCACCCCTGGGGTGGTCAGGGCTACGACCCGGTTCCGGGCAGTGAACCACCGCCTCCCGCTTCTCACGATCAGTCTTCTTCCCCTTCAGATTCCTAAAACCTTTACTTTCTATGGACCGCACCGGTTGGATTGTCGTCATCGCCTGTATCCTGGGCATGCTGGGATACGGTTATTACTATTCCGAACAGCAGAAGAAGTACCGGCCTCCCCAGCCGGCTCCGGCGGCAGCCGCGCCTGACGCTTCTTCCGGCGATAACACCTCCACTCCGGAATCTCCAGATGCCGGGGCTCCCGCGCCCGCCGCGGACCTGGTTCAGCCAGAAACCAAGCTGCTCTCCAACGAGATCGTCGACTTCACGATCACCAACGTGGGCGGAGGCGTGGAAACCGCGGTCATCAAGGACGAACTGGCCGCCAAGGAAGAGAAAGACAAGTTTGTTACCCTCAACGAATACGGAAAACACCCCGTGGGTGCCCTCTGCCCAGAGCCCAAGACGTTCGAGAGCACCACCTACGAGTTTGTCTCCAGCAACGCCAACGAAGTGGTTCTACAAGGGGTCACGGACACCAGCCTGGGTGTCACCAAACGGTACTCGCTTTCGGATAAAGATCCCCACCTGCTGAACCTGGAGATCACTCTGCGGAACGAAAGTTCCGTCCGCATTCCGGCCACCACCTACTACCTCTATGCCGGGGCCTCAGCGCCTCTGCACGCGGATGAATGGACCGCCGGCCAGCAAATCTTCTTCTGGCACGAGGGTGGCAACTTCAAATTCAAAGACGTCAACACCTTCAGTGGCGGCTGGTTTGGCATGAAAAAGCCCAAGTCGATCGTGGAGATTCCAGTGCGGAACTTTACCTGGGGCGGCGTCTCCAGCCAGTTCTTCACCACCATTCTCAAACCCGAAACACCCTCCCCCTCCACCGTGTGGGCCAGCCGCTTTCCCCTGCGCCTGGTGGGCGATGAAGCGAAGTCGGACAAGAAGAAGCTCCATGCCCTGGAAACGGCCGTCGGCCTGCCAGAGCTGACCCTGGCTCCGGGCGATCAGCAGACTTTCCGCTACGAAATCTATCTGGGGCCCAAGGAATACCGGAAGCTGAAGGCCCTCGGCGACGATCGCGCGGACGTCATGAACTACGACGGGGTGCCGCTCTTTGGCTGGGTCTTCGGCTGGGCCATCAAGCCGCTGGCCGGCTTCCTCATGACCATCATGGTGTGGCTAGAGAGCATCGTGGGTCAATTCGGCCTGGCCATCATCATCATGACAGTCTGTGTCCGGGGCGCGATCTGGCCGCTCTACGCCAAGTCCACCCGGACCATGAAGCGCATGTCCAAGCTGACCCCCAAGGTCAAGGAACTACAGGAAAAATACAAAGACGACCCGACCACCCAGAACCAGGAGGTCATGAAGCTCTACCGGGAGTACCAGATTAACCCCCTGGGGGGCTGTCTGCCCATGTTTGTCCAGCTTCCGATCTTCCTCGGCTACTACCGCATGCTGCAGAGCGCCGTGGAACTGCGCCACGAGCACTTCCTCTGGGTAAAGGACCTGGCCATGCCGGACACGCTCTTCACAATTCCCTTTCTGGGCGACTTCCCGGTCAATCCCCTGCCCATCCTGATGGGTATTTCCATGGTGCTCCAGATGAGGTTGACGCCACAGTCCGGCGACAAGACGCAGCGCATGATCTTCATGATGATGCCGATTGTCTTCCTGATCTTCTGCTACAACTTCGCCGCGGCGCTGTCTCTCTACTGGACGACCTCCAATATCTTCAGCATCGGACAGACGCTGCTGATGAACCGGCTGCCCGAACCGGAGCTCAAGAAAAAGAAAAACGTGGGCGGTTCCGGCGGCAAAGGTTTCCTCGCCAGGCTCCAGGAACAGGCGGAAGAGCAGCAAAAACGTAACAAGATCGCTGGAGAAAAAGGTTCCCGCTCCACCCAATCAAGATCGCAAAAGCGAAAAAAACGTTGATTTCCACCACTTGGTTAGGGTTCCTTAGACACCAGTCTCCTGAATGACTGGAGCCGGACCATGAGCGAAGCTCCCGGTAACTGGGCTCCGCCGGGTAGGATCGATATCCCCATATCGGCCGTGCGCGGTAATCCCAGGCCTTCCGCATAAGCTTCCAAAGCCGTTCATCCGGCTTCCGGGCATTCTTGGATACAGCCACCAGAATTGCTGCCCGGAATGAGTTCACTGACCACCGCTAAAGAAATCCTCGATACCATGTTAGGGTATTTGGGATTCGTCGTGCAGATCGAAGAAGATCACTCCCGCGCCGAACCTTCCCTACAGGTCATCACGGAGGAGCACGAGCACCTGATTGGCCCGGATGGAGAGCGCCTGGACGACATCCAGTACCTCGTCAACCGGCTCCTCCAGATCCGGGACCCAAAGGCTTCCCGCGTCCGCATCGACGTACAGCACTTTCGCAACATTCAGGAAGATCAGCTCATCGAGGAAGCCGAACGGCTGGCCGACCGGGTCGTGAACAGCGGCCATTCGGCAAAAATGGAACCGCTGAATTCCTACTTCCGCCGGATCGTGCACAACCATTTCCTCAATCACCCCAAAATCCAAACCTGGAGTCCTCCGGATTCCGCCCGGCTCAAGCGGATCACCCTGCGCCTGAAATCCGGCGGAGAGCAGGCTGAAAGCTAAACAAGGGCAAAAGCACTCCCATTCGCCCACAAACTGTTTGCATCAAGCGGAATATGTGGTAAGCGCAATGTCCGCACACGGCCCCGCAATGGTTTCGGCTCCGTGGTTTGGTTGATTCAGGCGGATTCGAGGACATAATTGCCCATGACCAGTTCCAAAATTGTCGCATTCCAACCTCCAATGGCGGCGAATCCGGCTGGAAGAAAGGGCGCCGGTACTATTGATATGAGAAGCGATTTAGTCGAACAGGCCTCCAAGATCATCCCCGATCCACCAATCCTCATCAACACGATCTCCAAGCGCGTCAAGCAACTCAACATGGGGCGCCCCCCGCTGGTGGAAGTCCGCAGCCGGATGGGTGCCGCCGATGTCGCCCTCCAGGAAATCATCGAAGGAAAGATCGTCTTGGACGGCACTCCGGAAGCGGAGAAAGCCAAGAAGAAACGCGCCAAGGCGGAAGCCGCCGCCGCGAAGGGTTAACCACCCTCGGCAGAGCCTATCTGCCGTTTACCTTCTCCGTTCGCCCAGGCCTTCCGCCAAGGGCGAAAGCCAGGCCGGATTTTCCGCGCGCCGCTTGCCGGGCGGCGGGCAATTCCGCCTACTACCCGCCAGCCGAAGCCAACCGGTGAATCGATCTTCATCGGATTGCCGGGCTTTCGGCCGGTTTTTAGCCTATAGTGCTCCCCTACCATGAGCTCCGAAATCGCCAAGAACCGCAAAGCCAGGCGGGACTATCACATTTCCGAAACCTATGAGGCCGGCGTGGAACTCAAGGGCACGGAGGTGAAATCCATTCGGGCCGGGAACATCAGCCTGAACGAAGCCTTCGCCCGCATCGAAGGCGGACAGGCCTTCCTCTATGGCTGCGACATCAAACCTTACGAGTCCGCCAGCCACGAGCAGCACGAGTCCAAGCGGTCCCGGCGGCTTCTGCTGCACAAAAAGGAGATCGAGCGCCTTCGCGGCATCACTGAAATCAAAGGCAGCACTCTGGTGGCCCTCAGCGCCTACTGGAAAAACGGCCGGGTGAAGATCCAGATCGGCGTGGGCAAAGGCAAGACCCACGGAGACCAGCGGGAAGACCTCAAGAAGAAGGCTCAGAACCGCGAGATCGAACGGGAGATGGCGCGGCTGCAACGCCGCTGACAGGAGGCTGTCTTCTTCTGGCACCCTCTAAGAAAAGCGCCCCACACCTCCGGCCGGTCCTCTCAAGGTCACTCCGCCTCGCTGTCCAGCAGTTCGCGCAGAATTGCCACGGTTCCGGGGAACTGCCGGTTTTGACCCGCCCGGCCCAGGACGGCGGCCATCAGAGAGCCGTCGTCGCATTTCCGGATGGGCAGCAGTTCCTGGCACTCCTTCCGGTGCGGAAGATCCACGCAGGTACGGAAAAAGGCATCGTCTGGGCTGGGGTTAAGCGTCACTTTGCCGTCATCAGTTTCTATCACCACCTCCAGAATAGGCTGCCCGATGCTTTCTTTGTCCCGGTATGCCACATCGATCTCCACCGAAGCTGCTTTCTTCCCTTCGCCATTTTGAAATTCGAAATGACTATCTTCCAGGTCGCCACTGACAAACGTCAGGCCTAAGCGGCAGGCGAACCAGGAGGCTAAGAACAACCCTTCAATGCGGCGCGGGGTGGCACAGACAATACGGATTTTCTCAATCCGGCCAGTTCGCTCCAGCACCTGGGAATCGTCAAAGGCCACAGCCACCGCCGAGCACACCGGACCCAGCCGGGTGAAGGCCAAGTCGTGCGCCACGAACTGGCTGCCTTCCCATTCTATGGCCGCGAATAATTTCCGGAACCCGTCTCGCGGATCCGGCCAGGAGGAACTGTCCACGATCAGGCGATCGATCCGGCTGACCAGGCTCTCTTCAAACGCGCTGGACAGGTCTCCGTGCCACCAGAAGACCACCGGCAAGTCGGAGTCCAGGTGCGCGAAAATGGAGCTTCTCACGTAGGCTGGCGTGGCCCCCCGGATGACGAAGGAAACCTGTTCCGTGCAGACGGCTTTTCCCCCGCCGGTGGTCAGGTTGCAGTGTGCCTGCACCCAGGCCCGGACGGAAGGCTCGCCACCGGGCAAGGAGATGATGAGCAGCGCCCGGCAAGCGGTTTCCCGCGTCAGTTCCTGAATAATGGGCGTATCCCGTTCCACGCTGGCGGCGTCCTCGGAGTACACCACCAGGTTCAGCAGAGAGGCCCGCGAGATGCCGGAGTCTTCCGCGAAGAGGACCCGAAGCTCCCGGTCGATGGCGGGTAGTTTCACCTCTTTCCCCAATACGGCGGTGCTTTCCGGCGTCAGGGTCGCTTGAGCGGAACTGGATGGGTTCATGACTTTCAGCGTTTGGCGTTTGGGAACTGTTGGCTGGAGCCTGTTTTCGTTCGACTAGAGGCGTCTCCAGTAACGTCCGTCCCGGGCCAGGAGGTCGTCGGCTTCTTTGGGCCCCCAGGAACCCGCCGGGTATTCCGCCATCGGCGGCGGATCGGAAGACTTGTGCCAAGCGTGTTCGATGCAGTCGATAAACTTCCAGGCTTCCTCCACTTCGTCGCGCCGGGCAAAGAGGGTGGCATCCCCCGCCATGGCGTCCAGCAGGAGCCTTTCATAAGCTTCCGGGCTCTTGTTGCCGAAAGAGGTGCTGTACTGGAAATCCATCTTCACTCCTTCCATCCGGATGGAAGGACCGGGCAGCTTGGACATCATCCGCAGGGCAATGCCTTCATTCGGCTGAATGCGGATGACCATGACGTTGCTCCTGCCGCGTGAGGGCAACGTATTGAAAAGGACTTCCGGCGCGCGGCGGAAGTGGATGGAAATTTCCGTGGCCTTTTTCGGCAGGCGCTTGCCCATGCGGATGTAGAAGGGCACGCCCTGCCAGCGCCAACTGTCCACCATGGCCTTTACGGCCACAAAGGGCTCGGTCTGGGACTCCAGGTTCACGCGGTCTTCCTGGCGGTAACCCACCACTTTTTCCCCATCCACCACGCCAGGGGTGTACTGGGCGCGCACCACGTTTTGGGCCACTTCCTCCGGCGTTTCCATGTGGCGGAGGGATTTGAAGACTTTCACCTTTTCATCGCGCACGCCGTCCGCCGACAAGTCGACCGGTGGCTCCATGGCTACGAGGCTGAGCAATTGCAGCAGGTGATTCTGCACCATGTCGCGCAGCGCGCCGGACTTGTCATAGTAGCCGCCCCGGCCGCCTTCCATCCCCAGGTTTTCCGCGCAGGTGATCTGGATGTGGTCGATGTAGCGGCTGTTCCACAGGGGCTCGAAGATGGCGTTCGCGAAGCGCAGCACCATGATGTTCTGCGCGGTCTCTTTGCCCAGGTAGTGGTCGATCCGGTAAGTTTCCTTTTCCGCGAAGGTGCTGTTGACCACGTTGTTCAGGTGCTGCGCGGTCGGCAGATCCACTCCGAAAGGTTTTTCCACCACCACGCGCGACCAGCCGCCGGGCTTGGCGTCGCACAGGCCGCTCTCTTTCAAGTGCAGCATGATGTCGTCAAAAAACTCCGGAGCGGAAGCCAGGTAGAACAGCCGGTTCGGGTGACCGCCCCGTTCTTCATCCAGCTTGTCCAGACGCTCGGCCAGAGCCTGGTAACCTTCCAGGTCCTGGAACTCGCTCTGGTGGTAGTAGATGGACTGGGAAAAAGTCTCCCACAAGGCATCGTTGTGTCCTTGGCGGGACACCTTGCGGTTGATCGCCTCCAAGTCGGAGCGAAACTCTTCGTCCGACTTCGGGCGGCGGGCAAAGCCCACGATGCGAAGCCCGGAAGGCAAGTCGCCGTCCGCCGCCACGTTGTAAAAGGCGGGAATGAGTTTCCGGTGGGTCAGATCGCCGGTGGCACCGAAGATAATGACGGTACACGGCTGGGGCAGACTCCGCGTGAGCGGCTCGTCGCGAAATGGATTGTCCATTGTGGCAGGATCAAGGCAGTGGGTGGTTCCGGTTGAGTTCAATGACTTGCTCGCGGATTTCACCGAGGCGGTCCGCGTCCCCACGATGGGTGAGGGCGTCATGAATGAACGAGGCGACTTTTTCCATCTCTGCTTCCTTCATTCCTCGCGTGGTCACCGCCGGAGTACCGATGCGAATGCCACCTCCCTTAAAGGGCGATTCCGTGTCGAAAGGAATTGAATTCTTGTTCACCGTAATGCCGGCGTGATCCAGCGCTTCCTGCGCTTCCTTTCCATTCATGCCACTGGGGCGCAGGTCCACCATGAAGAGGTGGTTGTCCGTGCCGCCGGAAATGATGCGGTAGCCGTAGTCCGCCAAAGAGGCGGCCAGCTTCTGGGCGTTTTTCACCACCTGCGCCTGGTAATCTTTGAAGCCGGGTTCCAGGGCTTCCTTCAGGCAGACGGCCTTCGCCGCGATGACGTGCATGAGCGGCCCGCCCTGCACACCGGGGAAGACGGTGGCATTGATCTTTTTGGCCAGTTCCGCGTCGTTGGTCAGGATCAGGCCGCCGCGGGGACCGCGCAGGCTCTTGTGCGTGGTGGTGGTCACAAAGTGCGCGTGCGGCACCGGCGTGGGGTGCACGCCCGCCGCCACCAGGCCCGCGATGTGGGCCATGTCCACAAAGAGGTAAGCCCCCACCGCGTCCGCGATCTGGCGCATCCGGGGAAAGTCAATCACCCGGGAGTAAGCGGAGGCTCCGGCGGTGATCATCTTGGGCTGATATTCCTTGGCGATCGCCTCCAGCGCATCGTAGTCGATGGTCTCGGTTTCCTTGGAGACGCCATAGTGTTTGACTTCGTAAAACTTACCGGAAAAGTTCGCGAAATGTCCATGGGTCAGGTGACCGCCATGGGACAGGTCCATCGTCAAAATCTTGTCCCCCGGCTCCAGCACGCTGAAATACACCGCCGCGTTTGCCTGAGAACCTGAGTGGGGCTGTACGTTGGCAAATTCCGCGCCAAACAGCTGACAAGCCCGGTCGATGGCGAGTTGTTCCACCACATCGACATTTTCACAGCCCCCGTACCAGCGGCGGCCGGGGTAGCCTTCCGCGTACTTATTGGTCAGGCAGGAGCCTTGAGCCTGCTGCACCGCCGTGCTGGCGAAATTCTCGGACGCGATCAGCTCGATGTTATTCGTCTGACGCTCCACTTCGTTTTGAATGGCTTGGGCGATTTCGGGATCCACCTCGGCCAAGGACGGGCGTACCCCGCCTGAAATACTGCTTTCCATACCGCAACTGCTACTCTCGGGATTCATTTTGTTCACGCGTCTTTCATGACGTCCGCCTGTCTCAAATTGGGTGCCTAAATAGGCATCCAGAATGCGCTCGGCTTCATCCGGGCTGGTCCGCATCTGGGCCAGGCAAAGAACGTTGGAATTGTTATGGCTCCGCGTCATGGCCGCAACCTCCGCGTCCGCCACCAGGGAGGCGCGAATGGCGGGGTGTTTGTTGGCGGTGATGCTCATGCCAATGCCCGTGGTGCAGACCAGCACGCCAAAGTCATGGCCGCCGTTGGCCACGCTGGAGGCCACTTTGTGGGCGAAGTCCGGGTAGTCCACGGAGTCGCAAGAGCCAGGACCGGCGTCTTCCACTTCAAACCCTTTGCCACCCAGGTAGCCCACAATGTGGGTCTTCAAATCAAAGCCGCCGTGATCGGCGCCAATGATGACCTTCACCTTGACCGGTGAAACCGTCGAATCCTCCCGCTCCGTCTGAGGAGCCTCCACTGCGGCACTCATGATGGATCCCAATCGTTCTTCAGGTTTTCTCCACAAACTCCAGCACGCTCGGCAGAGCTTCCTTGATCAGTTCGCACGTCTTTTCGTATGCGTCCCGTCCCAGCCCGATGGGGTCCGGCACCTCATGCTCCGCACCCATAGCGCTTCCGCCTAAAAACTCACGCAACAAAAACGTCTTTTCCGCCGCCGCCGGAAAAAGGGTCTCCACCGCCTGCTTGTGGGAGCTGGTCATGCCGAAAATGTGGGTCGCCCGCCGCACGGCATCCGGCGTCAGCATGTTGCTGCGCTTCCGCGAAATATCGATGCCCATGTCCCGCAGGACTTCCAGGGAATGGGTACTGGCCTTCTGCCCGTCCATGGCGCCGATGCCGGCGGACTCCACCTCCACGTCTTCGCGGCCCTTTACCATCTCGCGGAAAAGACCTTCAGCCATGGGGCTGCGGCAAACATTGCCGGTGCAAACAAACAGTACCCTCTTCATGAACCAGTTTCAGTCCGGAAGCCTGCCGCTCGCCGGATGTCACAATGGAGCGCCAGCCAGCCAAATGTCAAAGTAAAGGCCGGGAAGGATTCCCCGGTAGCGGCCCTGGAAAAGGAAGGATTCAGCAGAAGCCTGCCGAGAACCCTTTAATGAATTTTGGTGATTATAATTATATTAAGTTATTTGATATTTTATGGTAGTTTATTAAGCTGAAGGCAGTGCTTGCCCTATTGTCATGACCGCTTTTCTTCACCGGTTCACCTTTCGTCTCATCCTTTCCGCATTGGCTGTGTTTGTCCTGACCCAGTGCAAGAACCGGAATTCCGGCGGCAATGACTGGGGTCCCGGCGGTCCGGGAGGCGCGGGCTATGGCAATGGGGACCAGGTCGTGATCTCTCCTCTCGGGGAGCGGCCCAATGGCGCTTCGCTCTACGGCCCCGGCAGCGGCCAAGTGGACCGGTCCCGCTTTACACCCGTCTATTTCGCCTTCGACAGCTCCCAGATCTCCCCGGCGGAAGCCCCTAAAATTCAACAGGTCGCCTCTTTCCTCCGCTCGAACCGGAGCCTGCTGATCCTGGGGGGACACACCGACTCCATCGGAACCTCGGAGTATAACCGGAACCTCGGAGAAAGGCGGGCCCTGGCCGTCCGCTCGGCTTTGCTGGCCCAGGGGGTGCCCCCGGGACAAGTCCAAACCGTCAGCTACGGAGAGGATATGCCCGCCGGCGGATCGGATGCTTTGAACCGCCGCGTGGAATTTGGCGTGACCCGTTAAGAGTTGCGCATTTAGATCAACCCATTATTTTACCCGCCACCTGAGGAGCCGGGTGCGCGGGTTTCCCGCGGAAAAGCTCCTTGCCAACCCAACAAGCACTGTTATCGTCGCCAGTCTTCCGCTGCCACCCATGACTTTGGCAAGCCTATTATCACCCAATCGGGTGATCGCCGATATGAAGGCCGTTGAGCACTGGCCTGCCATTGTGGAAATGGTCGATCACCTGGTTGAGCACGGCTACCTGACCGAGGAAGCGCGCGACCCCATTCTGGAGTCCCTGCGCCTCCGCGAGGATCAGCGCAGTACCGGTATCGGCTCCGGTATCGCCATTCCCCATGCCTTTTCGGACAAGGTCTCCGAAGTGACGACCATTTTCGGCCGGTCCCGGGAAGGCATCGAATTCTGCGCCCTGGACAGCGCCCCGGTAAACTTCGTGGTGCTTTTCATCGTGCCCCAAGCTCAATACGCCCTGCACCTCAAGACCCTGGCCGCCATCGCCAAGATCCTGAACAGCGGCGAGATCCGGAAGCATCTGACCGATGCCGAGAACGCGGACGAGATCCTCGGCATTCTTTCCAAGCGTCCGGCCCGCGCCTGAGCAAAGGTGTTTGGACCGGACCTGCCCGGGAGCGCTTCCTGGAAATTGGGCGCTCCAGTCTTGCGCCTCTCCCGATCCGGCCCACATTCTGAGCCCCGTCCGGCCCTCCTGTAATCGCCCTACTTTTCAGCCATGAATTCCAGCCTTTTTCCCTCCCTCCTGGAAGCCCGCCTGCGGGCCGCTTTCGACCGGAGCAGCGTGGCCTCTGATTTGCCGGAAGATTTCTCCACTCCGGTCATGCCTGCCGCGGACACGCGGTTCGGCGACTACCAGAGCAACGCCGCCATGGTATTGGCCAAACGGCTCAAGCGGAACCCCCGCGAACTGGCCACGGAGATCGTGGGTCTGATCGACTTGGAAGGCCTCGCCAAACCCGCCGAAGTGGCGGGCCCCGGCTTCATCAACTTTTGGATCAGCGAAAAAAGCCTGGCCACCACGGTAGAAACCCTGCTGGGGGACGATGCCCGTCTGGGCGTGCCGCCAGCCGACGAGCCGCACACCATCGTTATCGACTTTTCGGCGCCCAACGTGGCCAAGCCCATGCACGTGGGCCACATCCGCAGCACCATCATCGGGGACAGCCTGGCGCGGATCGCCCGTTTTCTCGGCCACTCGGTCATCACGGACAACCACATCGGCGACTGGGGCACCCAGTTCGGCATGGTACTCTATGGCTGGAAGAATTTCCTCGATGAAGCGGCCTTGGAAGCGGACCCGGTGAAGGAACTCCTCCGCCTCTATCGCCACGTCAACGGCTTGGCCAAGGCGGACGAGGCCCTCCTCGATGCCTGTAAGCAGGAACTCGTCAAACTCCAGGGGGGCGACGCCGAGAACCTTTCCATCTGGACCCGCTGCGTGGAAGTGTCCAAGCAGGGCCTCCAGCGCATCTACGACCTCCTGGACGTGAAGTTCGACCACTGGCTGGGCGAGAGCTTCTACAACGACAAGCTGGCCCCGCTGGTGGATGGCCTCATCGCCTCCGGCATCGCGGAGGAATCGGACGGCGCCATCTGCATTTTCTTCCGCGAAGACGGCCGCCTGGCGGACAAGCCCGCTTTGATCCGCAAGTCTGATGGCGGCTTCCTCTACGCCACCACGGACCTGGCCACCATCGAATACCGCGTGAACGAACTGAAGGCGGACGAGGTCTGGTACGTCGTCGGCGCGCCGCAGCAGCTGCACTTCGACCAGATCTTCGCCGCCGCCCAGAAGCAGGGCGTGACCGCCACGCTGGCCTTCATCCCCTTTGGCAGCATCCTCGGGAAGGACAAGAAGATGCTCCGCACGCGGTCGGGAGACACGGTGCAACTCGCGGACGTGCTGGACGAAGCCATCGAGCGGGCCGGAAAAGTCATCGAGGAAAAGAACGCGGAACGGGACACGGCATTTTCCGCCGAGGAGACGGCGGAAATCGCCCGCATCATTGGCATCGGCTCCGTGAAATACGCGGAACTTTCCCAGCACCGCATGACGGACTACATCTTTGACTGGGACACCATGCTGGCCCTGAAGGGGAACACGGCTCCCTACCTGATCAACGCCTACGTCCGCACCCGCTCGATTTTCCGGAAGCGGGGCGAAGGCTTCGGCGGCGCGGAAAGAATCCTGGTGGAAGCCCCCCAGGAACGGTCCCTGGCGCTGAAACTGGCGCAGTTTGCCGAGATCGTGCCTCAGGTGCTATCTGACTTTCGTCCGAATCTGCTGGCGAACTATCTCTACGAACTGGCGAACACCTTCCACGCCTTCTACGAAAACTGCCCCGTGCTGAAGTCCGAAGGCGACGTTCAGGCCAGCCGCCTGGCTTTGTGCGAAGCGACTTCCCGCGTCCTGCGAAAAGGCCTGGAGCTTCTCGGCATTCAGGTCGCGGAGCAGATGTAGTCTCGCGCTTCGCGACTTGACTCAGAACTCCATCAGGAAGGGGTTCGACGCCAGTTCGTGCGCGATGGTCGTCGCTGGGCCGTGCCCCGGATAGACACGCGTTTCCCCCGGCAGGGTGAGCAGTTTCTCGCGGATGCCTTCGAAGAAGAGCGCGTGATCGCCATGGGGAAAGTCCGTGCGGCCCACCCCGCCGCGAAAGAGAGTGTCCCCGCCAATCATCGCGGGCTCGTCCTCCACGGGTTCCGTGGGCAGGTACACCAGACTGTCCGGCGAATGACCCGGGACGTGGCGCAGTTCAAACTTCATCCCGGCGGCTTCCGTTTCCGTTTCGCCCTCCAGCGTTTCAGCCACTTCAAAAGGCTCGATGTTCGCTGGCCAGCCGATCATTTCTTTCAATACCGACAGCAGCGTTAGATCGTCATTCGGCTGAGCAAAGGCCCTGACCAGACAACCCTGACTTTCTTTCAGAGCGGCAACATCGATGACGTGATCGTAGTGCAGATGGGTCAGGAAAAGATGGCTGATCCGGATCTCTCTGCTTTCCAGCCAGGAGGCGATTCCTTCCGGGGCATCGAAGAGCACGGCCCCTTCGGGCCCCTCTATCAGATACCCGTTCGTTTGAAAGAACCCACCGGTGTATGAAGAAATTTTAAGCATTTTCCTGTGTGCCCTACGCTTTCACGGAGAACAAATAAGCTTTCATCGAACCACACTTGCGTGTAATTTCCTCAGATTCGCCCGCCCGCCTCCGGGCCCTTTTCAATCCACGCAGGCGCAAGTTCATTCAACGAGATAATACGATGCCGCTCTTGAAGCACCCCCGAAAACTCGCTTTCCAGAGATTCACCGCCGGCTCCGTCGCTGTCTTCGCCCTCCTCACCGCCCAAGTAAAAGCGGAAGAGGTGAATTTTGGCGAAATTGCCCAGCGGGTTTCCAATATGCTCGCCGCCGAGCATTTCAAGCAGGAACCCTTCGACGATGCCATGTCCCAGATCTCTCTGGACATGTATCTGGAGATGCTGGACCCCGCGCGCCGCTACTTTCTCCAAGGAGACATCGACAGCTTTCAGGAGAAATACGCCACCCAGATCGACGATCAGGTGCAGTTGGAAAACATCGGCGCCGCCTACGACATTTTCGGGATCTATAAGAAGCGCGTTCAGGATCGTTACGACTACATCAAGCACATCCTGGAAACCGAAGATTTCACGTTCGACTCCAACCGGACGGTCCAGCGCACACGGAAAAATGCCGCCTGGATGAAGACCTCTGAAGAAGCTGACGACCTGTGGCACCGCATCATCGAAAGCGAACTGCTTCAGGAAGTGCTTCGCGACGAAGCGGAAGTCCGCGAAGCCGCGGAAAAAGCCTCTTCCGACGAAGAGAAACTCCTTAATTCGCCCCCTGCCGCACCGGGAGCACCTAAACAACCGGAAACGCCCGCCGCAAACCCGGCCCCCAACAACGAGCCGAAGACTCCGGACGAAGCGTCCACGTCCCCGGAAAAGGACGACTCCCGCCAAAAGCTGGTGCTGGACGTCACCAAGCCGGAAGACAAACTCAAGCTCGCCCAGAAAGACGAAAAAGATCAGACGCCTCAGGAGCGAGTCATCGAACGCTACGAGCGTTTCTGGGAAAGCGTGAAAGAGAACGACGTGGACGATATTGCCGTGCTCTTCATCAAGGCCATCTCCCACGCCTACGATCCTCATTCGGACTATTTCTCGCAGTCTCAGTACGACAACTTCCGGATCGGGATGAACAAGTCCCTCACCGGAATCGGCGCCATCCTCAGCATGGACGAAAACGGCTATGCCGAGATCCAGGGCCTGGTGGTCGGCGGTCCGGCTCACCTGAGCGGCAATCTGAAAGTGAACGACCGGATCTCCGGAGTGGCTCAAGGCCCGGAGGGAGAAATGGCGGACATCGTGCACGAAAAACTTCAGGACGTCGTGGAACTCATCCGCGGCAAGGAAGGCTCGACCGTGCGGCTCCGCATCGTTCCGGGCGAAGGTTCGGAGTCCACCACGACTAAGGAGGTCAGCATCGTCCGCGACAAAGTGGACCTGAAGGAAAGTCTCGCCAGCGCCGAACTCATCGAAACCAAGGACGACAATGGAAACGATCTGCGCCTGGGCTGGATCAATCTCCTGTCTTTCTACAGCGACATGGAAGGCGGCGACGTCAGCACCACGGCTGACGTGGAGCGTCTCCTCAACAAGCTGACGGAAGAAAACCTGGACGGCCTCGTGCTGGACCTCCGCGACAACGGGGGCGGCTCTCTGGAGGAAGCCATTAACCTGACGGGCCTCTTCATTCCGCGCGGCCCGGTGGTGCAGTCCAAGGACTGGCGCGGCAACATCGACGCCAAGTTTTCCCGGAACCATCATCCAAAGTATGAGGGCCCCTTCATCGTGCTGACAAACCGCTCCAGCGCCTCGGCCAGCGAGATCGTGGCGGCCGCGCTACAGGACTACTCGCGCGCCATCATCGTGGGCGAGAAGTCCACCTTCGGCAAAGGCACGGTGCAGCAGCTCCGCCCGGTGCAGTCGGGACGGCCCTCGTTTTTCCCCTACCGCCTTTCCGGTCCGGACAACGGCGCGCTGAAGCTCACCATCCAAAAGTTCTACCGCATCGCCGGGGGTTCCACTCAGTTGAAGGGCGTCATCCCCGACATTGTGCTCCCCTCCCCGACTGACCCGCACGAGATCGGCGAAGAAGCTCTCAGCAACCCGCTGAAATACGACGAGATTCCGCCGCAGACCTACGGCCTGGCTTGGCAGGGCGAGCTTCCGATTGAGGAATTGACCCGCCTTTCCTCCAAGCGGATCGGTCAAAGTCAGGAATTCGCCTACATTCTGGAAGACCGCCTGCGGGAGCAGGAGCGCATCGAGAAGAACGAAATCTCTCTGAACCACGACGTTCGCGAAACCGAGCGGGAATCCCTGGAAGAGATCCGGGACAGCCGGGAAGCCGAACGCCGCGCCCGGTTTGCGAAGATTCTTGAAGAACAAAAGGGACGCTACACCATCTATTCCATCACTCAGGACAACGTGGCGGAGGAAGGATACCGGCTGAAGTCCGAAATTTCCCGCGAGGAATCCACGGGCATCATCGCCGCGGACAATCCGGAAGAAGGTTCGGACGACCGCCTGGAATATCCGTTTGGTTTCGATCCTTACAAGCTGGAGACCATCAATATCATGAAGGACTTCATCCGGATCGACCAGACGCAGCGCCGCGGTAAGATCACGGGCAATCAAGAATTCCGTCCCCAGCCCTGATTGATTTTCTACTCTTCGGGCTTTCCCGGCAGTGTAAAGACGCTTCCTTAAGTTTGGGAGCGCCCACACATGCATGGATTCGAAATCGACCTCGTCCTGCCGGACCTGTGGCAGCAGGGAGCCGTCCGCTCCCTGAAAAACGGGCTGGATGCCGTCATCGAAGCGCCCACCGGCGCGGGGAAGACCTACATCTTTGAACTGCTGGTGGAGTCTGGCTGGCTGGACGCTGGTCAGCAGGCGGTTTACACCGTGCCGACCCGGGCCCTGGCCAACGACAAGTGGCGGGAGTGGCGCCAGCGCGGCTGGAAGGTGGGCATCGCCACGGGGGACCTGGCGGAGAACGTGGACGCCCCGGTCCTGGTCGCGACCCTGGAAACCCAGCGCGAGCGATTCCTGCGGGGGGACGGCCCCAAGCTGCTGGTGGTGGACGAATACCAGATGATTGGCGACCCCCGGCGAGGGCTGAACTACGAACTGGCCATCGCCCTGGCCCCAAGGGGGACCCAGCTTCTCCTCCTCAGCGGCAGCGTGGACAATCCTCAGGATGTCGTCGCCTGGCTGGAACGCATTGGACGAAGGGCGGAACTCATCAGCCATCCGGAACGCCCCGTGCCTCTGGATGAGCTCCCGGTGGCGGCCTTTCCTCACGACGCGCCAAAACGGATCAAGAATTTCTGGCAACGCCTGGCTTTGGGCGCCCTGCTCTCCGATGCGGGGCCGCTGCTGATCTTTGCCCCGCAGCGGCGGGCCGCGGAACGGATCGCGAAAAAAGTCGCCGAAGTCCTGCCCCAGGATGATCCCATTTCCCTGGACGGTCCGCTTCGCCAGGCCGCCGGATCGGAACTGGATCGCCTGTTGCAAAAACGGGTGGCCTATCACCATAGCGGTCTGAGTTTCGCCCAGCGCGCGGGCATTGTGGAACCGCTGGCCAAGGCGGGACAGCTGCGAGTAGTGGTGGCCACCATGGGCCTGGCGGCCGGTATCAATTTTTCAGTCCGGTCGGTGCACGTCGCGGACACGCAGTACTCAGACGGGCCGTTTGAAAAACAGGTGGCGCCCGACGAATTGCTCCAAATGTTTGGGCGCGCCGGCCGCCGGGGAAAGGACGAGATCGGCTACATCATCACCTCCGGCAAGAGCCCCAACCTGCTGGATGCCCACGCCCGGCACCTCCGCCGGACCGGGGAGATTGACTGGCCCACGCTGCTTCGGGTCATGCGGCAGGCGGCTGACGAGGGAGAGTCGCCATTTGAAGCCGCGACCCGCCTTTCAGGCAGGCTGTTTTCGCTGCATTCCGTCCGCTTGGGATTTGAAGCCACTCCCGCGAAAAGGAAGGAAGAAGCACCGGCAGCCAGCCCGCGTTCGTCCTCTGCTCCGACGCCCGGCTCGCCCGCTTCGCTCTTTGGCTTGGGCGCGGTCCGGCATGAGGTTCTGAATTCGGCGGAGGAGTGGGAATCCTCACGCCATCTGCCCGCGCTGGAAACCGTTCCCTTAGGGGAGGCATTGGCCCGGAGGAAGGACCGCTGGGTCCCCGGACCCGCTAGCCCGGAGCAAGTCAGCCGGCATCTGCCCGCGGCCTCCCGGCTCTGCCGGTTTCCCTCCACCAGGGACAAAAGTCCGAACTATGGCGCGGAAATGGCGGTCGCTTCACAGGAGGGCGACGCCGGCTTTCGTCTGACCAAGCGCCTTCGCCGGCAATGGAAGAAGAATCTCTCCCTACCGGAAACGGCCAGCCGTGAGGAGGTGGAACACTGCGTTTCCGAACGTCTTCCCCAGGATCTTGGCCCCTTCCCCGTTCTGACGGGTTTTGCCCTGCGCGGCACGACCCTGATGGCGTTGCTGGATCTGTCCGCCGCGGAAGTATCCGCCTATCGCGACCGCCACGGCGCCTACCTGATCGACCCGCCCCGGCGCAGTGAGGAGATCCGTGAGGAAACCGTCTACGAAGCCGCCGGGGAAGGCACCTTCGCCGAACCCTTGTCCGGATCCGCGGCCCATGCCTGGCGGAAGCTGGGGCTTATCTCGGCAAACGGGACCCCCACCCGCCGGGGCCAGATTTTCAGTTTTTTCCAAGCCGGAGAAGGGCTCGTCATTGCCGCGGCATTGGAGGAAACTCACTACCCGATCGACGAACTGGTCACTCACTTGGCCAATGTGCGGGGCGGGTACCGGTTCGACGCGGCGGAGATCGACCGCCACAGCCTGGGCAGCGAACAGCTGGGCGCGGTGTGCCGAAATACCTACGGCGCGGTGGACTACGAAGGCTACCTCCAACTGGGCCTCCCCCGCGCCTATGGTGAAGGGGCCGCCGAGGCCGTTCACCTTTACCTGGAGTCTCCGCAACTCCTTGCCTCGGTGGTCTCGGACGACTTTGGCCGCGGCGACGTGGAGCGCGCCTACGTGGAATGGTTCAGCCTGCTTCGCCACATCCTGCACGCGCCGGATCTGGACTTCGACCGCTGGCGGGAACTCAAAGTAGAAGCCGCGGCCGTCCTCAAGAAGTACTCCCACCGGGCCCCGTCTCTCTACCTGCCCGAGTTTCCTCCCTCGGTTCTCAATCACCGCATCCAGCACCGGATCAGCTACCGTCAGTTGGAAGGAAAGGTTTAACCTTTCTTTCTCTCCAGCCGGGCGTCTCAAGCCATTTGCAGTGGCGACTCGATGTCGGACTTCAGCAAGGCAATCATCTCGCGCATGGGCGGTGAGATGGCCTTGGTCCGCCGCCGGATGATTCCCAGGGGCCGCCAGACATCCGGTGAGTCAATCTCCGCCGCCGCCAGGATACCGGCTTCCACCTCTTCCTGAACGGACAGGCTCGGCACGATGGAAACCGCGTTCTCGATCTCCACGCCGCGCTTTACGGTTTCGATGTTGTCGAACTCGACGACTTCCTTGATCTTCACCCCCGCTTTCTTGAGGATGCCATCGATGGCTTTGCGGGTGGGCAGATCGGGCTCGAAAGAGATGAAGCGCTGGCCCTCCAGCTCCTTCAGATCGACCATCTCTTTCTTGGCCAATTCGTGCTTGGGAGGACAAATCAGCACCAGTTTATCCTGCCAGACTGGCTCCACTTCTATGCCTTTGCGTGCCTGGGGGTAGGCCACGAGCCCCAAGTCCACCCTGGAATCGAAGACGTCCGCGTACACTTGGTTGGCCCGGCGGTAGTGGACCTTCAGATCCACGTCGGGAAACTGTTTGCGGTATAACTTCAGGTAGGGCGGCAACTCGTGGAACCCAATGCTGTATACCGTGGCAATGTGGAGCGGACCCGCCACCTGATCGCGCATTTCCTTCAGGCGATAGTCAATATCCCGGTAGCTATCCAGGATCTTTCGGGCGGCTTTTAAAAACACCTCACCCTCGGGAGTCACCGCAAAGTGCTTCTTGCCCCGTTCGATGAGGGTCACTCCGTAGAGTCCCTCAATGGCTCGAATCTGCTGACTGACCGCGCTTTGAGTGACTCCGTTCTTTTCTGCGGCTTGGGAAAAACTGGAAGTTTCGACCAGGTCGCAAAAAACCTGGAATGTTTGAATCTGCATTCGGGCTCCCGCGTACACGCCAACTCATCCAGGTCACACCCGGGACAGATCTACAAGATCCCAAGTATTACTCAGTGGAGGAAGCAGCAACAGCACACCGACTCTAACCAACGAAACTAATTAGGGAAAGACATATTTTGGATGTAGGCATCCCTCATTTCCCTGAGTTTGACGATATTCTCAATCTCCCGCTCTTCGGCCTCCTGCTTCATGCGCACAAACGGATTGTTGTCTCCGTATTTCCGCCAAGGGCCTTGCGGAACTTCGTCAATGTCGACAAATCTCCAGTCGCAACGCTCTCCACTGCGCAAGCCCAGAAAGTCTCTCACCGCTGGCGAAACGTCCAAACCGGCTCCGCCGTTGCCAGTGGTCTTGGGCCGGGACTCGCCGAAAACGTATTGCCAGTCATCGGTCTCGAAGGGCCCGCAGTCTTCCCACTGGGCATAGCAAACTTTCGATCCTTTCCGGATGGCCAGCCAGCGCCCTTTCAGGACGGATTTTCCTTCCCTTTCGAATTCCTTCTCAAACCACGGAATCACCAGCTTGGACTCCCTCTTGTGCGTGCCCAGTTCGGTGTCGTTGAAAGGCAGTGCGATGTAGAAGGGGTTCTGCTCCGGGATGAATGACCGGGGCCGGAAATCCCAAGCCCGGGCCGCCGGATCCGGATCGTCAAACCCTCCGAAATTGTTCATCCACTCCGGGTCCCACGAACTCTTGTGATTGGGCGTGGGATTCTTCGGCGTGGGAGTTTCACCCACCCAGAAAATCGTGGTCAAAATGTTCCGCTTCCACGGGTAGCGGGTATAGGTCGTCCGCGGACGGGTGGGAGCAAACACGCGGGGCAGAGAAGGCACGGCGGTGGAGGATGCCACGGAAAGGTTGTTGCTCGCGGCGCCGGGCAGACTGACCTGCACCCGGGGTTCGGCGGGCAAGACGCTCGCGGGTGTGGTCAAGCCGCTTCCCGTCAGGCCCCCGCTGTTCACCGGGGCGGAGCCGCCCGAAGCCGCTCCAGACGTCAGTGTCTGCGCATGCAGCGTCAATACGAAGCACCCGGTTACGAAAAAGAGGACAAAAAGCCCTTTGAAAATGTGGGAGGTTGCAGTAGGCATCGGGTCGAAATTTGCCTGCTGGCTACCTTTGTAGCCTATTTCCACGAGGAAATGCAAAGGAAACTCCTCTTCTCCGGAAAATCAAGCAACCATTCGGTGAACTGATTTTACCGTCAAAACGCGTGCGCTTCCCGGAAAAGGGACAGGCAGGCGTCTTCGCCCCGGGCGACCACGGTATCTTTTTTCCAGTCCCGGTCGTTGGTTTCAGGATAGTCCAGAGTGTAGTGCAAGCCCCGGCTTTCCTGCCGCCTTGAAGCAGACTCTACGATCATGGAGGCCACGTCCACCAGGTTCCGCAGTTCCAGGAGGTCCGTGGTGACTTTGAAATTCCAGTAAAACTCCTGCACTTCACGCTGGAGGTTCTGCAACCGGGTGGCAGCCCGGTGGAGCCGCTTGCTGGTCCGCACGATGCTGACGTAGTCCCACATCAGACGGCGGATTTCGTCCCAGTTGTGGTAAATCACGACCAACTCATCCACGTCGGTGACGTTTCCACTGACCCATTCCGGCACTTCAAAATCTTCCGGCGGACCACTCAGAGGCATGGTTTCCAGCACGTTTTCCACGGCCCTGCGGGCCACGACGACGCCTTCGAGTAGGGAGTTGCTAGCAAGGCGGTTGGCCCCGTGCAGCCCGGTGCAGGCCACTTCTCCCGCCGCCCAGAGGCCGGGCAGGCTGGTGGCCCCATTTACATCCGTCCGCACCCCTCCGCACTGGTAGTGTGCCGCCGGCACCACCGGAATGGGCTGGATCGCGGGGTCGATGTCCAGGCTCATGCAGGTCTCGTAAATGTTCGGGAACCGGTCCTGGATGAACTCACGGGACTTGTGAGTGATGTCCAGAAAGACGCACTGACTCCCGGTCTTCTTGATCTCCTGGTCGATGGCCCGGGCCACGATATCCCTGGGAGCCAGGGATTTGCGGGGATCGTAGCGGTCCATGAACTCCTTCCCGTCCGCCCCGATCAGCACGCCGCCTTCTCCGCGAACCGCTTCGGAAATCAGGAACGACTTTTTCTGTGGGTGAAACAGGCAGGTGGGATGGAACTGGATGAACTCCATGTTCGCGATTTCCGCCCCGGCCCGCCACGCCATGGCCACCCCGTCCCCCGTCGCGACCTTGGGATTGGTGGTGTAGAGATAAACCCGCCCGCAACCGCCCGTGGTCATAATGACCCGGTCGGACCGCAGGGTCACGACTTCGTGAGTTTCTTCATTCAGGGCGTAGAGGCCCACGCATCTTACCGGCGCCTCCAGTTCCAATTTGGCCGTGGTGATAAGATCGATGGCGAAAAAGTGCTCCAGCAGCTGGATGTTCGGGCTATCCCGCGCGGCCTGGAGGAGCTTGGACTCGATTTCCCGGCCCGTGGTGTCTTTGGAATGCAGGATGCGCCGTTTGGAGTGCCCCCCTTCCCGGCCCAGGTCCCACTCCATTTCGCCGGACTTTGACGTGCGGGTGTCGAACCGCACCCCCAGATTCATGAGCGCGTCGATGGCTTCCGGCCCCTCTTCCACAATGGTCCGCACGACGTCTTCATGACAGAGACCCGCTCCGGCATCCAGGGTGTCCGCGATGTGCAAATCGAAGGAATCTTCGTCGCTTTTGACGCAGGCCACGCCGCCCTGAGCCCAGGCGGTATTGGTATCTCTTCCCTGGCGCTTGGTGACGATCGCCACCGTGCCTCGCTTCGAAGCTCGCAACGCAAAGCTGAGACCCGCGATGCCGCTGCCGATGACGATGAAGTCAAAATTGCGCATAGAAGAAGGTGACAATCTTGCCAGGAATCACGCTTCCCGCCAGTAGGTATTGTCAATCAACCGGGGCTTTCCGAAAAAGACGGCGGCGGCGATCAGGGCCTGACTGGCAATCACGTCCAGTGGCTGAAGGGTTTCCGGATGCACTACCTCCACGTAGTCCACCCGCGCCAGGGGCTGGCTCTGGATGGTGTCCAGGACAAGTTGGCGCACTTTTGCGGCGTCCCGTTCCCCGTCTTCCAGGGCGGCGCGCCCCAGTTGCAGAGCGCGGTAGATCACGGGAGCCTGGGAACGGCCTTCGGCGGTCAGGTTTTCGTTGCGCGAACTCATGGCCAGCCCGTCCGGTTCCCGCACGGTGGGGCTGCCCACGATTTCCACGGCGAAGTCCAGGTCCCGCGCGAGCCGCCGGATGATGGCGAGCTGCTGAAAGTCTTTCTCCCCAAATACCGCCGCATCGGGTCGCACCAAGTTGAAGAGTTTGGTCACTACGGTACAAACGCCCCCAAAATGACCGGGCCGGGTGGCGCCGCAGAGATAGGTGGAAAGGGAGTCCTCTTGGATGTTTACGGAACGGTCCGGAGCATACATTCCGCTGACCGCGGGAGCGAAGACCGCGCTGGCGCCCGCGCGTTCGCATTTTTCCCGGTCGGCTTCCATCTGGCGGGGATAGGCATCGAAATCCTCATTCGGCCCGAACTGGGTGGGATTCACAAAAATGCTCACAATCACACTCCCCTGAGGACCCGCGTGCTGACGGGCCCGCTCCACCAAAGACAGGTGTCCCTCGTGCAATGCTCCCATGGTAGGCACCAGGACACAGGGCCGTCCGGCGCGCTCTTCGCGCCAGAGCTTCAACGAAGCGACATTGGTGAGAAATTCCATGGGTAGAACCGGGTAAAAGCGGAAGCCTGTCGTGCCGATTGACGCTGGCGTCCAGCCTGGACTTACTGACTTACTCCTTGAGTGGCAGGGAGCCGCCAGGCTCTACCGCGGAGGTGGCCAAACCGGCCCCTCCCCTATCGAATCCGGAAAGTTCCGCCCTTCGAAAGACGGAGTAGTGTTCGGCGGGGCGGCTGGCGTAGTTGGGAATCTCCGCTCCGCCCACTCGTTCGAGACCCCGGCTGGCGGCCCAGTCCAGCAAGGCTCTTTCGCGCGCCCCGGGCTTGGAATCTCCGGCGGACGTTTCATCCAGGATCAGCGCCTCGTCCGCCACGAACCACTCGCAGGCGCTGGTTGCCAGGGTCTCCCGGTCCGCGTTCCAGGGCAGATGCAGGAGCGTTCGGGCCCCATAGGGGCGACACAGACCGGTGCGAAGGCTGCGTCCGCCCAGCAGCACCCCCACGGTTTTAGCCTCCACTGGTAAAAACTCTCGTAGTGGAGCCATGGCATCGCTCCGGGCGGCGTAGGTTCGATACACGGTGTCGACACGGGCAAAAGCGGCGGTGGAGCGAAGGCTCTCGGGAGCGTGGGCGAGCAGCGTCCGCATCGGCAACAGGGGCCGCTCGGGATTCAGCACCAACGCGGGGAGAACACCACAGGCAACCAGCAAGGCAGCAGCCCGCCACCAGCGCTGTCTTACCAGCCGCGTGTTCATTGCGGGCCACAGCATAGGCACCAGCAGCAAAGGATAATACGGCAGCATCAGCCGGGGGGCAGATTCGCTGCCCATCTTGCTCAAATAGACCAGAGTTGCGACTGCTACAGCCGCCACCACGGAGCAAATAAGGAGCGACTTCTGTCGCTGAGGTTTTCCTCCCATGAGCTGGGGTCGAAATCTTCCCCACACGGCGGCGGCCACCGCCAACCCCGTCATCATCAGGAGCCCCAGCCCGAGACCGTTGGCTTGGGGAATTTCGTGCAGGCTCAGCTCAAAACGGGGGTACTTCTCTACCAACCAGTTGGTTAAATCCTCAGCCAGCCAGCCATTCAAGCAAGCATTCCATGTCCCCGCCCCAGGCAACAGGGGCGGCATGAGGTTTCCATTCAGCACCTGGAGTGAGTTCCCCACCACCCCGGCGGCTGGATCGTCGATCCGCATTTTCAGCACGTTTTCCGGATCGCCGGTATAGCTTCCGGTATAAAGCAAGCAAGCGACCAACACCGGCATCGCGGAAGCCACGGCGCCCAAGGCCATGGCTCCCAGGCAGGCTGGGAGATGGCGCCACCGGAGGAACCAGCCCGCGCTGAAGGCCAAAGCGACCGCGATGGCCAGAGCCAGGGGCGCATTGCTGAGTTTCGTGGATGTCAGTAAGGCCGCGCAGAGAATGGCCAGGGCCACCTCTTCCATTCTCTGGGAATTCCGAGCACGAATTGCAAATACTAAACCAGCCAGTAGGTATGGAAGCGCGAAGAGATCGTTTCCCACGCTGCCAGCTTCCAGAGCGACTCCGTAGGCTGCCGGAAGGAGCCACATCCAGAACATCGCCACCCGCCGTGACACTCCGAGTTGAACAAACAGCAGGAAAATCAGCCCCGGCAACAGGGCGAACGACAGGAGATTCGGCAGGAAAAAGAGCCGGTCCGTCCCGGTCAGGGACAGCAGCGGAGCCATCAACCACTCGTAGCCGTGAGTGGAAAGGTTCATCTGCGGCTCCGGGGTAGTGATCCAGTGCCAGCGTCCCTCCCACAACCAATGCAGCACGCGGGGCACGCGGTAAGTCAACGCGTCATGCACGTTCGGGGCATACAGCAGGCCACCCACCAGGGAGGCGAGAAAAACCAGCAGATAGATCCCATACAGCGGCCGCCGTCGAGCCCGGAGTAAAACGCGGCGAATCGCGGACCGTGGCCCTCGCCAAGGGAACGGGGACACCCCCAACCACTCCAGAATCCCATCAGGGAAAAGACGCTTCCGAAAAATCGCCAAGCCCAACACCGTGAGACCAAGGGCAAGTCCATAGCCCAAGGTCCCCAAAGCCCCGAGCGCCGACAGGCCCCAGCCCGCGACATGACACCACACACAGACCCACACCCAGGCGCGGCACCATGCCAGCGAGCGAGGGAGAGAAGCGGAATCGGAAGCCGGACCAAACATGCCTGAAATTAGTTAATCAAAATTAACTAAAATAGACATAATTTCCAAGAGTTTAAAAGAAGCCACCTCTCCCCACGCTTTCACTTCACGACTTCAGGTCCCGCTGCTGAAAGAGCAGCCAGCCGAGAATGAAGGCCGTGAGATTCACCCCCAGGAGGAGGGCATAGGCCTGGATCATGGCGGGCCAGGGGATGATCTCGACGAAGGCCTTGATCCACTGTGCCATGCGGGGCGACAAGAAGAGCCAGCGATAGCCCTCCAGCCCTTCGAAGTGGGCCAGGATGAAGTCGATCAAGTAGTAGGCAAAGGCCACAATGGTGGCGGCAGCGGGCCGGATCTTCAGGCAGGAAAAGAAGAAACCCAGGCTGGTCAGCGTGGACATGCTGAAAACCAGCAGCACCATGGCCAGGAGGTAGCGGGAAAGGCCTTCCCAGGGATCGAACATCGCAAAGATGTGAAAGTCGGGAATGAAGACAAACAGGCTGCCCCAGCCGCGCAGGGCGAGCCCCGAACAGAGCGCCGCCACCCCGACGTAGGTGAAAAACACCGCCGAATAGATCTGGCAGGCCAGATACTTCAGCAGGATAAGGCGAAAGCGGGACACAGGACGGCTCATCAGCATGCGGAGGGTGCCGTCTTCCCATTCCTTGGCCACGATGTCGCCCGAAACGAGCGCGGCAAAAATGCCCCCGAGCAGAACGCAACTGGCGGCCAAGAGCATGAGTCCCAGGGTGGTTCCGGAGAAATATTCCTCCACTTCCAACCCATTGTTCGAGAGCCGGGTCTCGATAAGACGGTAGAGCGGTTCACGCGCCAGAATGACGATCAGCACGTCCAGCAGAAGGAAGGCCCCGAAGCCAATATAGGTGCGCCGCCGCGCGAAGAGGCGCTTCAGTTCCCAATTTAGCTGACTGAGGAAGGCGTGCATGTATCAGGTCTCCTCCTCCGTTTCCTTGCGGAAGCGCATGTAGAGGTCTTCCAGGGAAGGTTCGCGGAGGTAAAATTGCCGCACCGGTACCCCTGCCCCCACCAAAGCCGCCACCACCGCCGAGGGGTCGGCCGTCTTCTTGAGCTTGAACACGCCGGGGCTGGAGATCTCCGCGTCCGGAAGGGACTTGAGGACGGCTTCCGCCTTCGGCCAGGTTTCGGTGTCCAAATGATAGACGTCGTGATCTTCCTGCAGGCCTTTGCAGTGGCCGTCATAGACTTTTTTCCCGTCACGCAGGATCGCCACCCGGTCGCAGACCTGTTCCACCTCTGAGAGCAGATGAGAATTGAAGAGAATGGTCAGACCGAACTCCTCGCGCAGCCGGAGCACGCGGCGGCGAAAGTCGGCGATGCCGTCCGGGTCCAGGCCATTCGTCGGCTCATCCAGGAGCAGCACTTCCGGCATGGGCAGGAGCGCCTGGGCCAGCGCCAGCCGCTGCCGCATGCCATGGCTGTAAACGGAAACGCGGTCGTGGATACGCTTTTCCAAGCCTACGAGCTCCACCACGCGCCCGATGTCTTCGCGGGACACGCCGCCCGAGTAGCTGGTAATGGCTTCCAGGTTCTTCCAGCCGCTCATGTAGTCGTAAAAGCAGGGCGTCTCGAAAATGGCGCCAGCCTTGCGAAGTGATTTTTCCCGATCTCTCTGGACCGAAACGCCGCCAATGGTGGCCTCGCCACTGTCGGGATAGACCATGCCCAGGAGGATGCCCATGGTGGTGCTCTTGCCCGCGCCGTTGTGGCCGAGGAGACCGAAGATCTCCTTCTTTTCCACCTGGAAAGACACCCCATCCAGAGCGGGAGGTTGGCCGCGCCGGAAGCTTTTGTGTAGCGAACGAACCTCGATCATCAGGCAGCGTGAAATGAAAATATGGCCCGTTCAGTTCCCCGCGAACTGGACCTGCCTGGTGACGTGACCATCGGCATAGAGAACGTTCACTTCGTCTCCGATGTGTTTGTGAAAGTTCTCCTTGTCCGACATGAGAGGAATACCCGCCTGGTTTTCGGTCAGTTCCAGGAGTTTCAGCGAACCCACCGGCTGCCCGTTGACCAGGCTATTCCAGAGGTAGCTGGTGCCGGTGGTTTCCCAGATGCGCTCGTGATCCTGACTGCACCGGAACACCGCGGGGTCCGGCACGTAGGGTTCGAGCACGGTGTCGAGGGCGGGTTCGTCGTCTTCGACACTATTCCGCGCCGCGACCATGGTGGGCATCATCAGGTTGTGATCGCCCAGATACATGTTCAGCGAGGCCGCCAGGCCCCGCAGGTTGCTGGCGCACTGTTCCGCGCGTGCCTGGTTCCGGAGCCGGTTGAAGCTTGGAATGGCGATGGAAAACAAGACCCCTACGACCGCCACGGCGACAACCATTTCCAAGACCGTGAAGCCCCCCCAAGTTCGGCGCCGGTTACCATTCTGGCGCAGTCTGTCAGCGAACGGTCTCATCTTCCCATGCGGTTGACGCGGCTCTGCATTTTTTCGAGCACGGGCGCGAGGTCCAGCTTGGTTTCCGCGGAAGCCGTCTTGTAGTAGGAGCGAAGCCCTTCGTTGACGATCTTGTCGAACATTTCCGGGTCCGAGTCCTCCAGCCGGGCGAGGCCTTCGCGGTCTTCGGGCTCTTCCTCCATGTCGCGCAGGGTGCGTTCGACAACCCGTTTGCGCTTCTCCGGCGCCATATCGTTAAAGACGGTCATCATCTGTTCGAAGACCTTCCCAATCCGCAGTTCCAGGAAATGCCTCTGCTCTTCCGGGGTGAGCTGGGAAAAAAAGTCCCGGCCCAGTTCGCGGCCCTGGCGGCGCTGTTGCTCCAGCTTGTCCCACTCCGCTTCCCCCACGTCCAGGGCGTTGAGGCGGGCGGCGACCTCCTCGATAATGGCGCGGCGTTCTTCCGCGGTCTGGCCTTCGCTCAGCGGATTCTCTTCCACGTAGCTCACGATCTTTTCCGGGGTCATCTTGAAGACCCCGGCCACGGAGAGAATTCCCCAAACGACCGCCCACACCGCCACGAGAGCGGCCACGGCTTTGATCCAAAATAGAGTCCGGAAAGACATCCCAGGTACAGACTACGTTTGGCGCCGGTTCGTTACAAGGGAATGCACCGTCCGAAGACGAGGAAAACGATGAGAACTTAGCCCCGCTTCAGCCCCTTCTTAAATTCCGCCAGGGTGGTCGCCTTGAGACTCAGGGCCAGCCCGAGGTAGACAGCCACTCCCACCCCTACCAGCAACCCCAGGGTCATGAAGCGGATTGCCATTCCGCCGGCAAACCAGGGCTTGGCTATGTAGAAATACATCGCCCAGACCAAGAATCCCATCACGGCGCTGGCCGCAACCATTCGGAAAATGCGAGAGATCGCTCCGGGTTTCAAAGATAAGAAGCTTCTTAGCCCCCAGGAAAGCAGGAACACATTTACCCAGCCCGCAACAGAGGTAGCGATAGCAATGCCGACGGGCCCCATTTTTAGCCCCACGAAGAGAATCACACTGAGCACCGTGTTCACCGTCAGGGTGATGATCATCATGATCATGGGAGACTTTGTGTTCTCCTGGGCGAAGTAACCCGGCTGAAGAACCTTTACCAGCACATAAGCCGGCAGCCCGATGGCAAAGGCAGCCAGGCATTTAGCCGTAATGACGGCATCTTGATGCAGGAAGTTGTCGCGCTCGAACAACACTGAAATGATGGGATAGGCAATGACCAACATTGCCACCGCGGCAGGTACCGTGAGAAGCAATGAAAATTCAACGCCATTGGCCAATGTGCGTTTGGCCCCACCTTCATCTTTCCCCCGCAAGCGCCGAGTAATTTCCGGCAACAACACCACCCCAAACGCCACGCCAATCATACCCAGGGGGAATTGATAAATGCGTTCGGCCGAGTAAAGGATCGTCACCGCTCCTTCTTGGAGAGAGGAAATCTGCGTTCCGATGAGGAGGTTAATCTGCTGAATACTGGCACTGGCGATGCCGGGCCCCATGAGGATGAAAAGCCGCTGAATGCGCGCCGTGCGGACCGGGGGGATGAGGTGAATCTTCATCCCTTTGATTCGACAGGTCACAAACAGGGCTCCCATCTGGATGATCCCGGAAACAAAGACACACCAGGACACCACATGGCCGCATCGGGGCAAATCGTGCTGTAGGCCAAAAGCGGGAATAATCGCGATCAAACCGATCAGCAGGCAGATGTTCAGCAAGACCGGCGCGAAGGCCGGCATGGCGAAGATCCGGAGAGTATTCAGGACGCCGCTCAACTGCGCGGTCAACGCCATGAACAGCAGGTAACTGAACATGATGCGCCCGTAGGCGATGGAGAGTTCGAAGGTCTCCGTGCCGTGCGGGTAGCGCACCATTTCCCAGAACCACTCCCAGGTGAAGGACCAGTCGGGAGTATCGGGCACCAGGAACCCAAAGGCGATCGCCGCCATCGCCCAGCGCATGCAAAAGGTGATGAAGACGGTCCCAATGCCCAGCACGAGGACCAGCCAGGAAAACGTGCGGTTGGCGAAACGTTCCGCCGCTTCCGGCCCATGCTCCTCCAGCTCCCGTCCGAACAGCGGCACGAAGGCCGCGTTAAAAGCACCCTCCGCGAAGATCCGGCGAAACATGTTCGGCAAGCGGAAGGCCGCAAACCAGGGGTCACCCACGGTGGTCCCGAGCAGCGGGAGCAGGAGCATGTCCCGGAGAAAGCCGAGAACCCGGCTCATCAGGGTAAAGAAGCTGACCGTACCTAAGTTGCGGAGCAGGGCCATGGGCGGCTGGTGGAAAAAAGAAAGCGGACTAGGCTGTGTGGACAAATTGGGGGCGGACCGGCGCGAGAGCATTTTTTGTCTGGCAAGGCGCCGCGAACGGCATTGGGTCTACCCCCAATAGAGTGAGCGGGAACGAAGCCAGGCTAAAAATGGGCCGCGTCTCCAGGTATTCGCCGCTTCGCGGCGCTGAGTTCTCTTTCCTTTTCTTCACTTCCGGTCCGTTCTCCAATTTGTCCACACTGCCTAGTACGGCGGGTGTTCCGCGAAGCAAGAAAAACGCACGGAACGTCATGCGCTTTTCAGCAGCCTACCGCTCCGCGGCGCGGCGAAGGCGGTCCATGATGGCCACGCCCAGACCGCGTTCGGGAATCGGCTCGCAAACGATCTCGTCCACGCCGGAATCGTCCAACTGCCGGAGGAGATAGAAAAGCCGGATAGCGGCCTCCGGCATCTTGCCGGAACCGGGACTCAGCACGGCCACTTCTTCCCAGTCCGCGAGATCGATATACCCGTCCTTTTCCTGCCCCCGGTAACTGAGCAGAGCATAGCGCTTGTCCGGTTGGGGCGTAAAGGTGTCCGGCGAATCGAGCAGGCGGAAGGGCGTGGCGGGAGCGTAATGCCGCGCCAGCATGCCGGGCGCTTCCGGGGCATTATCCTCCACGGTCTGGTTCTTCTCATAGCGGACTTTACCGAAGTTTTTGAGGTCTTCCTTGGTGATGGGACCGGCGCGCAGGACGTGGAGAATCGGCTTCGGTTCGGCCATCTCGATCCGCACAATGGTAGACTCCAGCCCACGGGCACAGGCGCCGCCATCCACGATCAGGGGAATGCGCCCCTCCAGTTCCCGCTGCACGGCACTGGCGGAAGTGGGGCTGATGCTGCCGAAGCGGTTCGCGCTGGGCGCGGCGATCGGTCCGCCAAATTCCTTGATGATCTTCGCGAACACAGGGTGATCGCAGACCCGGACGCCAACGGTATCGAGCCCGGCGGTGACGAGACTGGAGATCTCAGGCTTCTTCGGCAGGATCAAAGTGAGCGGACCGGGCCAGAATTGCTCCGTCAGCTTGCGGACCAGTGGCGCCATCTCTTCCGGCACCTCAGCGGCCAGGTCTATGTGCCGCTTGCTGGGCAGATGCACGATGAGGGGATCAAACGACGGACGCTCTTTCGCTTCGAAAACCTTCGCCACGGCGCTGTCGTTGCAGGCATCCGCCCCCAGGCCGTAAACCGTTTCCGTGGGCAGGGCCACGATCTCTCCCGCGCGGAGCCGGTCCACCGCTTCGCGGACGGAATCTTTCGATGCCTCACTGGTATCCGTCGGGGCGACAATCGTGATCATGAACAGAAATCTGGCGGAACGGCAGCGAGAGAGGGCGGAGCGTGGAGGGAAAGATTTTTACATTCGCATGGACGTCTTTAAGGTCAATGTGAAACCGGAAACCGTATCAGTCCGTTAACGCCATCGTCACCCACCCTTCCTTGGAACCTGTTCCCATACCACCGTCAGATCCGCCGCTCACGAAGCGGAACATCATCCTGATTGGTTTCATGGGTTCCGGAAAGACTTCGGTGGGTAAGCGGGTGGCGGCTTCGCTGGGGTTCCGGTTTGTGGACACGGACCAGCTGGTGGTGAATCTGGCGGGCGGCAAGAACATTCCGGAGATCTTCGAGGCTCAAGGGGAGGTCGCTTTCCGCGACCTGGAGACCCAGGCGCTAAAGGAAGCGGTTTCCGGTGAAAGCGCCGTGATCTCCACCGGCGGCGGTATCGTGACGGTACCCCGGAATCGCGAACTGCTGCGGGACGCGGGTTTCAAGATCTGGCTCAAAGCCACGCCAGAGATCATTTACCGGCGCGTCAGCAAGAACCGGGACCGGCCCCTGCTGAACAATCCGAATCCCATGCAAACGATCCGCGATCTCCTGTCGCAACGAGAAGACGCCTACAAGGAAACCGCGGATTTCAGTGTAGATACCTCCACACTGCACCCGGACGAAATCGTTCACGGCATCTGCGAAACCGCCCGGGTTTATTTCTCAGGGGCATAGGCCAAAAGGCTGACGCCTATTCCGCCGCTGAGGCCGCCATTTCTTTTTCCCAGGCGTCCAGCTTGGCGCTGAGTGCTTTCGCCACCTCCGGGTGTTCGGCGATGACATTCGTGGTCTCCGACATGTCTTGGCTCAGGTCAAAGAGGTAGCGCTCGCCACCTTCCTGAGTGAACTCATTCAGTTTCCACTTGCCGTCGCGAACGGCGCGGGACGGTTCGTCGACTTTCCGGTTTTCGTCCGTGATCCGCCGCCAAAAGAGAGTCCGGTCTTGGACCGGTGCTTTCCCGGTCAGGATGGGCATGAGGTCGATCCCGTCTTCTCCGGCAGGGTCTTCGGGCAAACCGGCCAGGCGGCGGAAAGTGGCGGTCCAGTCCATGGTGATCGTCACCTGGCTCGTTGTCTCTCCGGCGGGCAAAACCCCTGGCCACTTGGCGATGCAGGGTACGCGAATGCCGCCCTCCCAAGTGGTGCCCTTGTCTCCACGCAATGGCGCGTTGCTCGACCAGGTATGACCGCCGTTGTCCGAGGAAAAGATCACCAACGTGTTCTCTTCCATACCTAACTCTTTAAGCTTTGCCAGGACTTCGCCAGTGCTCTGGTCCACGCGCTCCACCATGGCGATATAGGTTTCCCGGCTGCCGGTCTGCCAGGATTTGTCTTTTGGTTTCACCACCATGTCCCGGTCATCCGGCCCGATCCAGGGAAAGTGCGGGGCAGCGTGGGAGAGATAGAGAAAGAAGGGCTCTTTCTGGTGCGCCTCGATGAAGGAAATGGCGTCTTCCGTGAGAAGGTCCGTGGTGTAGCCATCGCGCTCCACGGTATCGTTCTCCAGCCAGAGATCGTAGACGCCGATACGGTCCATGTGCTCGAAGTAATGGTGGTTCCCGCTGAGCAGACCGAAGAAATGGTCGAAGCCCTGCTGGCGCGGCTTCCGCTCGTGATCGTAGCCCAGGTGCCACTTACCGGACAAGCCGGTCACGTAACCGGCGGAGTGCAAGGCGTCCGCCAAGGTCAGCCCATCCTCCGGCAGGCCGCGTCCGTGTTCCTGATACTTGATGGCGTTCTCCATGCCCAGACGCTGCTGGTAGCGTCCCGTCATGAAAGCGGCGCGGGTTGGTGAGCACACCGGACCATTGGCGTAATAGTCCGTGAACATCACCCCTTCCGCCGCCAGCCGATCCAGGTGCGGCGTGCGGATGTCTTCGCAGCCATAGCATCCCAAGTCTCCATACCCCAAGTCGTCGGCCAGGATAAAAAGAATGTTTGGCTTTTCCTCGGCTCCCCGGGAAATCGCCGGCCATCCGGACAGGATCACGAACACGGCCAAACAGGCCATAACAAAGCCGCGAAAGATTGTCCGGGGGAGAAAGGGGGTAGAGTGAAACATGGCCCGGAACATAGAAAGGAGCCGGGCAGACTGTCCAGCGCGACAACATGGCGACATCGCGTCTCCACGGTCAGGGGAACTCTGTTCTATTTCAAGAATGCCACCAATAGCGCTGACGCTCGAACGGATAGGCCGGTAGCAAGACTTTCCGAAAAGGCTCTGGATAGACTTTCCCCCAGTCGAGGTCTATTCCGGCCACGAAGAGAAGCCCGGTCAGTTCCCAGAAGTTCATCGTGGAGCGTTTCTCGCCGCCAGAAACGGAACCCGGCGGAAACCATTGCTCCCCTTCGCTTTCGGATCCCGAGGGGAGCCACAGCTCGAATGACTCACCGTCTTCCACAACGGCTACGCCCTCCACGGTTTTCAAAAGTGACGGCAAGTCTTCGCGGACGACATTTTCCCGCACCTGGTCGACTTTGACGCCACATTCGCGCAATTTCCCCAGGCCGGATGCGGCCGGGGCCGGTGTGGACGCCTCATTCACCCGCCCCATCACCAGGCAGGTCAGCCCAGCGCCTTTACGCTGGGCTTGGAACATTCCCTTTCCGTTCCCGTTCCCGTTCCCGTTCCCGTTCCCGCTGGATTCGTGAGTGGAAAGAAACGCGTTCCAAACCTCCAGTTGGCGGATCATTTCAGGAATGCTGCCCCCCGTCACCGCGAGCCGGTGCCTGAAGTGCGTTCTCCCCCTGGCCGCGGTGGCACACATATCCTTCAAGAGCACGCCGGGATGCTCCCGCAAGTGCTCGGAGAATCGCCTCGCCAAAGCTTGCAAGGCCGCGGGCGTTTTCGCCGAGATCGGAAGAAGCCAGGTTTCACGGGCGGAAAGGCCGGTTTCCGGCCCGGTCTCAGGCGTATGTCCCGTCAGTATGGCATGGGCATTTGCTCCGGTGATTCCAAAGGAACTGACGCCAGCCACTCGGTCTTCGGCCGGGGCGTCCCAAGCTTTTGCTTTCTCCAGGACCTCCAATCGTGAGGCATCCAAATCCACGCGTGGGTTCAGCGTCTCCAGAGAGGGATGCGGGGGAACCATGCCGCGTTCGATGGCCAGAATGGACTTGATCAGGCCCATCATGCCGGCGGCGCCTTCCGCGTGCCCGATGTTGTCGTTTACCGAGCCTATGGCACAGGGAAAGTCGCTCTCGCGCCGCTCTCCAAGGGCCTGGGAAAGCGAACGCACCTCAATCCTGTCCGCGATGTGATTTCCCGCCCCGCTCAGTTCCACCATGCGAACCCGCGATCCGGAAGTCCGTGCCTCTGAAAGAGCCGAGCGAATTACTTCCGTCTGGGCCTCGCCGCTGGGTCCGGTGGGACCATTGGTCAAACCATTGTGATTGACCGCGATAGATCGAATGACGGCGGAAATCCGGTCTCTGTGGCGAACGGCGTCGGACAGACGTTTCACTACCAGGAGGCCACAGGCATCGCCCCGGACATAGCCATCGGAATCCATGCCCAAAGTGGAACAGCCGTCGCGGGCCGACAACCCGCCCATCTTCGTCAAAACGATGCTCCATTCCGGAGAGATGACGACGTTCACGCCCCCCACCAGAATGAGATCGCAAGAACGGCTCCACAGACATTGGGCCCCCACGAAAAGCGCGCTTAACGCGGAGGACGAAGCGGTATCGATCGTCATGCTGGGGCCCCTGAGGTGAAAGGCATGGGAGAGCCTCTGGGCCAGCATGCACAGGGCGGTGGAAGTCCCGGAATAACGGTGGACCCATTCCATCTGTCTGAAAAGAAGCCGGTTACAATCGGTATTGCAGGCCCCCACAAAGACGCCGGTGCGAGACAAAGATAAGTCGCTGGGAACGATAGCCGCGGATTCCAGAGCTTCCCAAGCCGTTTCCAGCAAGAGCCGCTGTTGAGGATCGAGATGCTCCGCCTCTTTCGGAGAGACGCCGAAAAACCGTGCGTCAAAGTTCTGGATGCCGTCAATGAATCCGCCCGTGCGGCCCACGAGACGGCCGGGCACGGAAGGGTCCGGATGGAAAAGTTTCTCGTTGTCCCAGCGGTCCTCCGGCACCGGGCCCGTCACCCTTTCGCCATGGAGTATTATCCGCCAGTATTCCTCCGGATTCTCCGCTCTGGGGGCCCGGCAGGAGTAACCGACCACCGCCAGCGGTTCCGGGTGGTAGTCCTGGCGGAGTTCCTCTTCGGCCTCCCTTGGCTGGGATTCGATGTCCCCTGTCATCCCATTCTTGGCCGGTCAATGCGGCGCAGGGTCAGGCGATAAAGCACGATGCTGGCGAGGGCTTCAAAACCAATGACGCACAGCCGCAGGTACTTTTCGTAGTTGGTCACGGTTTCCTCTCCCTTCAGCTTCACGGCCTCTTCTCTGTTTTCCTGGAGGTTCTTCAGCCAATGACGGCAGGTAACCGCGTAGTCCATCCGGTCATTCCGTACCGTTTCCACTTCGAAGAGACGGTCCGCCGCACTAACTATCTCGCTCAGCCTGGGGAGCGTGGACTCGGGAAAGATGTCGTTTGAAAGAAAGCTGTTAAAATCCGCGTCGATCATGTTTCCGCAGGCGATCGTCTGCAACGACAGCCGCCCGCCCGGCGACAGCCATTCCCGGCAACGTTCGAAAAACGCGCGGTATGCGCCGCCTCTTTCTTCCGCCGTCAGGTCGCGCCGGGCAAAGTGTTCGAAGGCGCCAATGGAAACCGCGGCATCGTAGGGAGCTTCGGGTTCATGATGTTGCCAGTCTTCCAGCAGGACTCGCACCCCTGGCATGTCTTTGGCGCGAATGCTGTCGTATTGAGATTGACTGAGGGTCAGGCCCACTACATCGGACACTCCGTGGTGTTCTTTCAGCCGTTCCAGCAGCGAACCCCAACCACAACCTATGTCGAGAACCCGGCCAGCCCCAGGCGCGCCGGATTGGCGCGCGTGATAGTCCAGTTTCCGGATCTGTGCGGAGTCCAGCCCGTCTCCCTCCGCCCACATCGCGCAGGAATAGGTCATTGTCGGCCCCAGCCACAATCGATAAAAGGCATTTCCCACATCATAGTGATGAGAGACCGCCGCCTGTGAAGCGCCCTGGTTTTCAACGGGCGCCCCTATGGACATGGAACTGGCACTCACGGACTTTTTTCTACGAAGCGTGTAGTATTGCTCTCAGGTAGGGCTGCCCAAGTATTGGGCGAGCGTCTCGATCGTGGGGTAATCGTAAGCGGCCGTGGGGTCGATCTCCCGGCCGAGCTTGGTTTCCAACTCCATCACGATTTTGACCGCGACTACTGAGTCTACCCCCAGCCTGTCAAAGGTCACGTCCGTCTCAATCCCGGCGGGATCCACCTCCAGATTTGTCGCGATAAAATTGACAATGAGGTTTTCGATCTCGACGGCTGTCAGAGTCTCTGCGCCCGGGCTGCTTTGTATTGATATAGATTCCATGTAAGTTGTTTAACGGTTCCGTTATGCTATTCAGGCGACCCCGGTCACGATCTCGCGGAGGAAAGTTCGCGGGAACGGGCTATCTGCCTTGCGATTTCTTCGTTGGAAGGTCTCTTCACGTCTTTAGCGAGGCCCAGAAGACGCAAAACCCCGATGACGTAACCGGCCGGATCTATCTGCCACCACCGCAGCCCCAGCATGGCCGACGAAGGAAAGGCATGGTGGTTGTTATGCCAGGACTGCCCCCAAGTGGGAATGGCCATCACAAACAGATTCGTGCTCCGGTCCCGTGTCTTGAAGGGGCGGGAACCAAACAGATGACTGAACGAGGTTAAAGAATAGGCTGCCTGATGAGAGACAAAAATGCGGACGAAGCCGCCCCAAAGCGCCCCAACCACGGCACCGGTCCAGTGCCCCTCGATCATCCCACCCACCGCCGCGGGCAGGGCAATCCCAAGCAGCACCCAGTAGTAGTATAGTTGACTCAGCCGGACGATCCGGTGATTGCGCAACTGATCCTTTGAATAGGAAGCTGAGTTAGTCGATTCGTTGCCAAAGATCCAACCGACATAGGAGTGGATGAATCCCATCACTCGGCCGGTGAATGTTTTCGGGTGGAGATGGGGGGAATGCGGATCGCCATGTGCATCCGTGTGGGCGTGGTGCCGCCGGTGGCTTGACACCCAGTTGATCGCCGGACCCAGGGTGAACATGGAACCACAGATAACGAGAACCGTTTCCGTGACAGGACCCACCCGGAAAGACCGGTGAGATAGCAGGCGGTGAAACCCTACTTCCATTCCCGTCGCGGTAAGGGCGTACATTCCCAGGAACAGCCCGATCTCCAACCAGCCCAGGCCCCAAACCGGCACCAGACAAAGGGCTATGATGGTACCAACAGCCGGAATCGACGTGATCGCGATAGCATGAATTCGCTGATTTCTGGTTAGTGTTCGATGGGAAAAGACACTTTCCGGATCCCAGGGAGGACTCGCCTCCGTCGCCGGACTGTTGATGGAATCGCTCGACATAGTGTGCTTTTTAATAAAAACAGGAATCTCTGCTTCGTTTCGCCGCTCTGTGTGGAGACCCGGCGAATCCCAAAGCGATCAGCATGCTCACGAATACTTAGCCGCACTGCAAGGCTTATTTTACTTAGCCACCCCAATCATTCGTACCGGTTCAATTTATTAGTTAGAAAGAGATCCCGGCAAGCCCCTCTCCGGATCTTTCCGCTGCTCGTCCGGGGAATCGCCATCGGCGTAACGGGAACGATGGCACCCAGGGCCAACCGGTGCGTGGCCGTGACGGACTCTTTCACTGCGCCGGCGATGTCTTCGCAGGCATGACGCCAGCGCCGGTCCACTTCAAAAACCACCACCACGCTGTCCGATTCCAGCTCCGCCATTGAAAAAGCCGCCACGCCAGCTGCGCCAATGGCGGGGTGCGCTCCAGCCACGGTGGCTTCTATGTCTTGGGGAAAATAGTTTTGGCCGCGAACTATCAGAATGTCTTTGAGCCTTCCCGCGACATAGAGTTCGCCTTCCTCCAAAAATCCCAAGTCGCCCGTGTGTAACCATTGGCGTCCGCCATCTTCTTCCCTGGTCCTGAACGAAGCGTTTGTTTCCTCCACGTTCGCCCAATAGCCATGGGCGACGCTTGGCCCACTGACCACGATCTGGCCCGCTTCGCCGGGCCTACTGGGAAGGCAGGTTTTCGGGTCGATCACGGCAATGAGGGATGACGAAGCGGCGGCGCCGCAAGAGACCAAGGTCCGGACTCCGGCTGGGACATCCTTTTCGGAGTCTCCCGGCGCGACGCGCCTCCTGCCCTGGATGCTCACCTTTCCCTTCCGCAGATCGCTTTCGGCCACTTGCAGTAGTGTGGGAGGATGCTCCCCGGTATCTGACGAAACCAGCAACGTGGACTCCGCCAATCCATAGCACGGGCACAACGCCTCGGGCAGGAATCCGTAAGGTCCGAACACCCTGGCGAAGTTTTCCAGAATCTCCGCGCGGATCGTATCCGCCCCCACAAAAGCGACGCGCCAGCAGCTCAGATCCAATCCCGGAATCTGTTCTGATGCAGCGGCCTGGACACAATGCAGGAAGGCAAAGGGCGGCGCTCCGGTAATGGTCGCTCCATACCGGTCAATAGCGCGAAGCCAATGGAGCGGCTTGCGGATGAACGACATCGGCGCCATGAACACACAAGGAAAACCGCAATACACCGGCTGCAGCATGGTGCCCAGCAGCCCCATGTCATGGTAGTGCGGCAACCAGGTAACGGTGCGGTCGGCCGGCGACATGGAGAATTTCCGCGCGATCGCTTGAGCATTACTCAACAGGTTCCCGTGAGTGACCACGACGCCTCTGGGTACGGAAGTAGACCCGGAAGTGTATTGCAAAAAGGCGGGATCGCCAAGCGCCACCGGGACCGGTTCCCACAGTTCCGAATGCCCCACCGCCAGCAGCTCGCCAAGGGTCGTCTGCTTGACTTTTCCCAGCGGTTCGCCCGTGGAAGTAACCTCAGAAAATGGGGACGCGGCGCCTGCCGCCGTCACTAACAGTGCGGGCCCGGCGCTTTTCAGGACGGCGGTCAACGCGGGCGAAGGCCGGCGCGGGTGAGGAGGCGGAACAGGCACGGGAACCACGGCGGCATAGAGACAGCCAAAGAACAGAGTGATAAAATCCAGTCCTTCAGGCATCGCCAGGACCACCCTGTCTCCCCGTCTGACACCGTGCGCCGACAGCCCGTTGGCGACCGCCCGGGCTTGGCGATCCAGGCCCTCGCGACAGAGCGTTCCCACCACGCCAAGTTCGCGATCCAGAAACTCAAAAGCGGTGTCTCCGGGAGTACGACTGGCCCGTTCGCGTACAATTTCGACGAAACTCCGCCAATGGCTCGAATCCGCCGGTTCTTGGATTTCCCGCGTCTCCGGGGCCAAGCCATCGGGCAGAGATTGTGGACACCGCGAGATCATCATCCCGACTTAGTATCCGCGTCAGGATAATCTTACCAGAACAAACTGTACCTCAGGTAAACCGTTAGCGTCCGAAGTGTTTCGGTAAAAGCCTGACAGAGTTTTCACGAAATTTTCGTTTCCGAAAGCTACGCCAACCCAAGTTGCCGCCGCACCCGATCGCTCGTCAGGTGTTTCAACGCATCGGCGGGCTGGCAGGAGTTGTCGCCGTAGTCGACTTCCACCTTGCCGATCTTTTTCGCGGCGGCGATGCAGCGCTGGTTCAACGCCTTGGAACGCTGACCAATCCGCCACAGGGCGTTATTCATGGCGTCCCGGACGAAGTTTTCCTGGGACTGCAACTCCGACTCGATGGTCTCCACGTAGGGCAGGAAAAAGCTGTCCTCCAGCTTCTTGTCGGACTGAGCTACCTGGTAGAGCAACTGGTAGCCACAACGCTTGTGCAGTTCGTCATCCGTGGCGATCCACTTCACCGCCAAGTCCCGCAGGTACTTCGTTTTGCTCAGGAGCGTGGAACAATAAATGTAGGACAGCATCCAGGATTCCACCTTGGAAAGTTGCTGCTCCACCCGCTCTTCCGTGAGCTGTTTGGGATCGTCAATCAGGATGGAAATTACCAGGGCTTCGTAGTAGGACTGTTTCCACAACTCTTTCGCCAAAGCCGCGTCTTTCCCAATCTTCTTGGCCAGGGCCTTCAGCTTGGTCAGGCCGATACCGTAGCTCTTCAGCTTCGCCGCTATGGGCGGCTTTTCGAAATGACGAATGCCGCGTTCGTCGCGATTGGCTTCGAGCAATGCCAGGACGTCTTCGACGGTCATGAGACCCAAATCATAGCGCGACTCTGCTGAAGGAGAGAAGCCCATTCCCTAAGGGACGTGCTTCACGAATGAGGTTCGGCGCAAAGGCGGAACGCGATCTCCGAGCGCGTTCACGAAAGCAGAGCGAGGCTGCGCATTACGCTCGTATGGACATCGAGACTTCCACTCTCTATCACCCACTTCGCCCACTCTTTGTAAAAAATAACCACCGCAGCAAATCGCTAACCCGGTTCGCGAGTTTCCTGCCTGTCCGGCTCGGACCCCGGAGGTCGAGGACCACCTTCAGCCTCGATTCGTCTCAGAAAACCCTGGGCGCTACTCGTGATCCGCAAGATACCGCTCCGCGTCCAGCGCGGCGGCGCAGCCATTCCCCGCCGCGGTGATGGCCTGGCGGTAAACGTGATCGGACACATCGCCCGCCGCGAAGAGACCGGACACGCTGGTTTCCGTGCCGCGCTTCTGGAGGATGTAGCCGTTCTCATCCACTTCCACGCCGGAGCCGTTCAGGAAACCGGCGTTCGGGATGTGCCCGATGGCGACGAAGACGCACTTCACTTCCAGTTCGCTTTCTTCACCGGTCACGGTGTCTTGGAGCTTGATCTTCGTCATCTCGCCACTGTCGTCCGTGATGTACTCCGAAACCGTGGAGTTCCAGACGGGTTCGATTTTCTCGTTGGACAAGGCGCGTTCCGCCATGATCTGGGAGGCGCGCAGTTCGTCGCGACGGTGGATGAGGTACACCTTGCTGGCGAACTTGGTGAGGAAAGTCGCTTCCTCCGCGGCGGAGTCCCCGCCGCCGATCACGGCCACCGGTACGTCGCGGTAAAAGGCGCCGTCGCAGGTGGCGCAACTGGTCAAGCCGTGGCCGATCAGGCTCTGCTCGTTCGGCAGGCCGAGGTGCCGGGGACTGGCCCCGGTGGCAATGATGACCGTCTTGGCTTCCAAATCACCCGAGTCCGTCTTTACCACGAAGTGCGCCTCGCCCTTTTTCTCTACGCCATTCACGTTGGTATATTCCACGCGGGCGCCGAACTTCTCCGCCTGCTGCTGCATCTTCCCCATCAGTTCCGGGCCCATGATGCCTTCCGGGAAACCGGGAAAGTTTTCGACTTCCGTGGTGGTGGTGAGCTGGCCGCCGGGCTGCGTGCCCGTCAGCACCAGGGGCTCCAGGTTGGCCCGGGAGGCATAGATCGCCGCCGTCCAGCCCGCGCAGCCGGTTCCGATAATGATGACATTTTCCATGGTTGAAAGGTTTGGGATGGTGGTCGCAGGGGGGAGTTTCTCGAAGATCGTTTCCCCTGCAAACCTAAACGTAAAATCCAGGTCAATTCACCGGCCGCCCGCCCCTTGTCTTTCACCGGCCCCGGGAGCGTTTCCGGTAAAGGGGACGGACGCCAGGTACTCCCGGTCCTTACGGCTCAGGTCTGACACCCGGACGGACCATTCTTGTCCGTAGGCGCCCGCGAGGATCAGCTGAGAAGCGGTTCGCTCCTCGATCCGGGCGAAGATTTCCTGGCCCGCCTCGCCCGTCCAGATCCGATAGCCTTCCGTGGCCATCCCTTCCTTGGTGAGCCGCACCGCTTCCTCCACGCTTTCCGCACGCGCTTTCAACTCCTCGAAATAGTCGACCGGACGGCCGCTCCGGTACCCGGTAAGCTCTCCCACCACGGTGCCGTCGGGGTGAAAGAACAGCAGCGAGGGATAGCCATGCACCCCGTAGCGTTCCTTCACCTCCTGCATCGCGGGCGAGTTGCTGGTCAGGTTACGCTGGTAGTTCAGGTAACAAAGGACCAGCCGCCCTTTGGCATATTCATTGAAGGACCGGGACGCGTACACTTCGGTGCTCAGCGACTGGCAAAGCTGGTTCCAACTGGCGGTGAAGAGCAGCAGCATCGGCTTCATCTCCATCCGCGCCTGGCGTAGCGCCACGACGGGGCTGGTCTCCCACGGCGCGTCACTCTCGGGATTCGTGGGACGGACCGGCGTCACCGGCGTGATGGGCATCCTTTCCGGCGATGACGGATCGATCACCATGAAAGGCGAAGGTTCCGCATCCTCCTCTTTACCCTCCTCTTTCTTGCCGGAGGGATCGCTTTCTTGCCCGAACAGCGTGGAACTCATCAAAAGAAAAGCCCCCGCCAACCACGCGGTCCAAAGGAGAGTTCGGGGTCGAATTTCCTTTACCATTTCCAAGCCCACGCTTCTCCTTACGCCCGAATGCCCCGGATCTCCAGAACGCTGTTGTCGCTCTTCATGCTCTCTCTGGCCTACGCCGTGGTGCGGTACCAGGTCTTTGGCGGCGTGGCGCCGGGCCAGTTTCCGGTTTACGTCGTGAACAAGGCTGTGTCCGTGACCGCCGTGCTGGCGCTACTCTGTGCCGGGCTGGCTTATCGGCGCAAAGACCCGGAACGCTGCCGCCAATGGGGCCGCGCCTCGATTCACCTGGCGGGCCTTCACGTCCTCCTGTCTTTCACCATTCTCTCTCCGGCGTATTTCAAGAAATTCTACGGCGAAGACCTCCGGTTTCACTGGAAGGGAGAAACCATGCTCCTTTCAGGAGTGTTGGCGGCCTATGTCTACTGGCTGATCTTTCGCGGGGGCCGGGAAGCCGGGACCGAAGAGCGAAATCCGCTGATCTGCGCTGCTGGTGCTCTAATCTGCATTCACTTGATCTCTATGGGACTGCCAGGCTGGCTGCATCCCGGCGCCTGGTACGGGGGCATGCCACCCATTTCCCTCCTGGGCTTCCTGGTCACGGTGGCCGCCATCATCGCTTATTCGCGGAAGTGCTCTGGGACAAAGGGGCAATAAACTTGCCGAAGACTTCGACCCCGCTAGGGTGAGAGTCGATGGCTAAAAAGCCCGCTTCCAACGCCGCCAAGTCGAACATCCATGCCTTCGTGGGCACGGATGAAGCGAAGGGCAAGGAAGCCGCCCTGAAACTTTCCCGCGAGTTGGTTCCACCGGACAACGCGGACTTCGGCCTGGAAGTCGTCTCCGGCCAGGCGGACAATTCCGACCACGCCGCCCGCATCGTCAGCGAAACCATCCAGGCCCTGCAGACCCTTCCCTTCTTCGGTGGGGACAAAGTGGTCTGGCTGCAAGGCGCGAACTTCCTGGGAGACAGCGTGACGGGCCGTGCCTCCGCCACGCTGGAGGCGGTGGAAGCCCTCACCTCCGTGCTGGAGGCCGGGCTACCGGGAGAAGTGCAGTTCATCCTGAACGCCAGCGAGATCGACAAACGGCGCTCCTTCTACAAGAAGCTCGGCAAGATGGGCCACGTGGAAGTTTTCGACAAGGTGGACATCAGCCGCGAAGGCTGGGAAACCAAGGTCATGGGCGAAGTAGCGGCCCGCGCCCGGGAACTGGGCCTGAAGTTCGAAAACGGCGCCCTGGAGCGTTTCGTCCTGCTGGTGGGCGCGGACACCCGGCAACTGGAATCCGAGCTGGAAAAGCTCTACCTCTATACCGGCGGGAAAAAGAGCGCTTCCATTGAAGACGTCCGCGCCATCGTCGCTTCCACCCACGCCGGCGTGATTTTTGAAATTGGCGACGCCATCGCCCAGCGAAATCTGAAACTGGCCCTGGAGCTGGTGGACACCCAATTGCGCCGGGGCGAAAACGCCATCGGCCTGCTGCTGGCCGCCGTGGTGCCCCGCGTGCGGAGCATGCTCCAGGCAAAGGACATCGTGGAACGCCACCGCCTCTCCGCGGGCCGGAACTACCGTCAGTTCGAGTCCGAGGTGAACCGGTTGCCGGAAACGGAAACCGCGCACTTGCCCCGGAAAAAAGACGGCGGCATCAGCTGCTACCCGCTCTTCCTGGCCGCCCAGCAGTGCGGGAGATTTACCCTGCCGGAACTGAAAGACGCTCTGGATGCGTGCCTGCGGGCGAACCTGCGCCTGGTAACCACCCAGCTGGACCCCCGGCTGGTACTGCACCAGTTGATTGCCCAGATCCTGGCAAAACCCGCAAACCAAAAGCCTCCCGCAAGAACCACTCCCGCCTGGCGGCGTTGAATTAGGGTGAGGCATCAGGCCTTTCTCCCGGCTTAAAGAATCAGTGGCCAGATGCCCTGGCCCGTGGATACGGTAGCGGGCATGAAGGTATTTGTACTTCCGTTTTTGATTGGCAGTCTGGGCGGCCTGATTGGGGCGCTTTGTGGCGTGGGTGGCGGCATCATCATGGTGCCGGCTTTTGTGCTTCTTCTGGGGCTTTCACAACAGCAGGCGGTAGCCACCTCCCTGTCCGTAATCGTAGTCACTTCGTTAGCCGCCACGGTAAGGAACTGGAGCAGTTCACTCATCGACTGGAAGGTCTTTGCCGCCGCCGCCGTGGGTGGGTGCCTGGTCGCCTTTCTGGCGGCGGGATGGATGAAGTCTCTTAGCAATGAGACGTTAACGCGTATCTTCGCTTTTGTGCTCATCGGTATGGGGTTCCGCATGCTTTTTGCCAAGGCCTAGCTTTTTTAGCCGGGGTTGGCCGTATCTTTGCTACACGCTGACCGGGCGCAATTTCCTTGCAAGCCCACCTGTTTCAGTTCAGATTTTCCATTGCGCACCACGCAACACTTTGGGGGGGGAATAGCAGCCTCACGCGGTCGTAAGACCCGTGGGGCTGTCCCGCCGGAAGGACCCACCTTATCTTCCCGGTCCCCGGTTTGAATATCCCTTCCCGCGCCATCAAAAAAAAGCGCTGGCAGCCGCTGCCGGGCCGGGTCATCATTGCGGCAGTGTTTCAAATCATCTTTAACGAGATCAGCGCGGCTGAGCTTTCTCAGCTCCCTACCTTGACCCAGTTGGAACTGCTGAATGAGTTCCAGATCACGCCGGAGGATCTGGAGAACCTGGACGGCGAGCGCTTCGGAAAAATGGAGCGTGAAGGAAAAACTCTCTTCCGCTACCGGGCCAAAGACATGCGCATCTATTTCTCCGTGGTGGACGAAGGTATCCTAGTGCGCCGCGTGTTTAACAAGAACACCCTTCAGGACTTCCTTTTCCGGACCAACCTCCCCCTGTCAGAGGATGAAGCACTCAGCCAGTCGAAGGTTTTCTGGAAATTGATCGAGGAGGGAGAGAAAGCGCGGCGCGTGTAACCCCGCCCCGGAAGTCCCTCCACCCGTTTGTATGCCAATGGACCGGATTGCGTCATCCCGGCATAGCCTCCACTCTTCGTTCCATGGATTACCTGACCCGTCTCGAGTCCGATGAGGCCTGGCGCCAAGAAGAGTTTCCCGTCACCCGGAACAAAGTCTTCCTCGCCCACGCCGCCGTCACCACGCTGCCCCGAGTAGTGGGCGAGGCGATGAAGGAATATACTGACCGCTCCATGACGGGCGACCTGGAGATTTCCCGGGTATTCACCGACGAACTGGACGAGGCCCGCCAGTCTTGCGCGGACCTAATCGGGGCGGCCTCAAAAGACGAAATCGCTCTCCTCGGCCCCACCTCCCTGGGTCTGAGCCTGGTGGCGGAGGGCCTGCCCTGGCAAGGCGGCGATGAAATCGTCGGCTATTTTGACGACTACCCGGCTAACGTCTATCCGTGGATGAGCCTGAAGCGGCAGGGAGTATCCGTCCGTTTTCTCGAACCGGAGACTCCCGGCGCCATCACGCTGGACCTGGTGAAAGCCGCGGTTACGAGCCAAACTCGAATGGTGGCGCTGGCGTCAGCGAATTTTCTCAGCGGCTACCGGATCGACGTGGACGCCATAGGCGCGTATCTCCAAGAGCGAGGCATCCTCTTCTGCGTGGACGGCATTCAATCCGTGGGCGCGTTTCCCACGCCGGTGACTCACGCGGACTTCCTCAGCGCGGACGCCCACAAGTGGATGCTGGGCCCCATGGCGGCCGGCATGGTCTATGTGCGGAGAGAACTTCAAGACACCCTCCGCCCCGTGCTGCTCGGGGCTTGGAACGTGAAATCGCCCCAGTTTATCGCCCAAGAAAAAATTGAGTTTGAGGCCGGGGCGCGCCGCTACGAACCGGGCGTGCTGAACGCCGTGGGCATTGTGGGCATGCAGGCCTCCCTGAATCTTCTTCAATCCATCGGCGTTCCCGCGATTTCCGAGCGCCTCCTGAGCTTGAAAAAGATCCTCGTCAGTGGCCTGGAAGAGCGGGAGTTCGTGGTCCTTTCCCCCAGGGAAGGAGCGTCTGCTTCGGCCATCACCACCTTCAGCCATCCCTCCCGGGACCTCGGGGCTCTCTACCGTTTTTTCTCGGAAAATGGCGTGGTGGCCTCCTTCCGTTTCGACCGCGGTGGAAAAGCCTATTTGCGTTTCAGCCCGCACTTCTATAATACCGCCGCCGAATTTGAACGGGTTTTCGAGTTGATTGACCGTTGGCTGGCCGGATAAACGGTCAGTTTTGTCTTTACTTGACGCTTAACGGGACAGAACTAGCTTCCCTCCTTTGCAAATTTCGCTTTAGAATCCACTCTCACGCATCGAACCACTCACCAGGGAGACCGGCTTTGGAACTCAAAGAGATAAAACAGATCATCGAGCTCATGAACAAGAATGAGCTCTCCTATTTCCACCTGGAACGCGACGGCATCACGCTGGAACTGAAAAAGAACTTCGATACGGATACGCTGAAAGAATTTCTGGCCGCCATGCCGCAGAGCGCTCCGGCGCCGGCCATGTATGCCCCGCAGCCCCAAGCCGCCGCGCCCGCCGCTGGAGGTGGAGCCTCGGCGCCGGCCTCCGGCGCGAGCGGAAACGAGGTCGAAATCACGTCTCCCATGGTCGGCACGTTCTATCGTTCGCCTTCACCGGACGAACCGCCCTTCACTGATGTGGGCGCCACCGTTACCGACGACACCACGGTCTGCGTGGTGGAAGCCATGAAAGTATTCAACGAGATCAAGGCCGAAACCCGAGGCACCATCGTAAAGGTGCTGGTGGAAAACGGCTCCCCAGTGCAGTACGGCGAGCCTCTCTTCCTCGTCAAACCTGATTGATTCCTTCCATCCGGGAGCTAGCCGTTATCGATTTGTCTATGATCCAGAAAGTTCTGGTCGCCAACCGGGGCGAGATTGCCCTGCGTGTCATCCGGGCGTGCAAGGAACTCGGCGTCCGCACCGTGGCTGTGTATTCGGAGGCCGACGTGGACTCCATGCACGTGCAGTTGGCGGACGACGCCATTTGCATCGGCCCCGGCCCCAGTAAAGACAGCTACCTGAAGGTGGAGGCCATCATGAGCGCGGCGGAGATCGCGAACGTGGACGCCATCCACCCAGGTTACGGTTTCCTGGCGGAAAATCCGCGCTTCGCGCAGATCTGCAAGAGCTGCAAGGTCAAGTTCATCGGTCCTTCCCCGGAAGTCATTGCGCTGATGGGGGACAAGAACCAGGCCCGCGCCACGGCGGTCAAGCACGGCATCCCCGTGACGCCCGGCAGCAAGGGCATCGTCAAGACCGAATCCGAGGCGATGGAAATCGCGGAACAAATCGGTTACCCGGTCATGATCAAGGCCTCCGCCGGCGGCGGCGGACGCGGCATGCGCCCGGCCCTGAACCGCGCCAGCCTGAAGTCCGGTTTCCATGCCGCCCGCGCGGAGGCGGAAGCCTGCTTCGGCGTGCCGGATGTTTATATCGAAAAACTTGTCGAGAACCCGCACCACATTGAGTTCCAGGTGGTGGCGGACAAACACGGCAACGTCATCGAACTGGGCGAACGCGACTGTTCTCTGCAGCGCCGGAACCAGAAGATCATCGAGGAAACGCCCTCGCCCATGCTGTCCGACAGCCTGCGCCAGCGCATGGCCGATGCCTCCGTGAAGCTGACCCGCGAGATCGGCTACGAAAACTGCGGAACCATCGAGTATCTCGTGGACGACAACGAGAACTTCTACTTCATGGAGATGAACACCCGCATCCAGGTGGAACATCCCATCACGGAAGAAGTCCGCGGCTGCGACCTCATCAAAGAGCAGATCCGCATCGCGGCCGGGGAACACCTGTCCGACCACGTCATTCACAGTTCCGTGCGCGGCCACGCCATCGAGTGCCGCATCAACGCGGAAGACCCCTACCGCAATTTCATTCCCAGCCCGGGCCGGATCGAGCTTTTCTATGCCTCCGGCGGACGCGGCGTGCGGGTGGACACCCACGTTTATTCCGGCTACGAGGTGCCGCCCTACTATGACTCGATGATTGCGAAGCTCATCGTTCTGGGCGCCACGCGGGAGATCGCCATCGCCCGCATGACCCGCGCGCTGAACGAGTTTCTGGTGCAGGGCATCAAGACGACCATCCCCTTCCAGGCGTCCATCCTGAAAAACGCCGCTTTCCGCAATGGCGAATACAACATCCGCTGGGTGGAGGAATTCCTGGCTTCCCAGCCGGATCCACCGCAGCCCGCGGCCATGGACGAAGGGCACTTGTAGCGGTGTCAGGATCCGCGAACGGCCCCGCCGTACAGCCGCTGCACCAGTGCTGGCTCTACGGCATTCTGGATCTCGGGTACTGCCCCCGAGAGAACCTGGCGTCCATGACGAAGGCCATGCTGGCGGGCGGAATCGATATCCTCCAGCTTCGCGCCAAGGGCTACCCGGAGGCGGAAATCGTTGCGGTGGCGCGGGAAATCCGTCCCCTGCTGAGAGACGCGGGCGTGCCTTTCATCATCAACGATCACCCCGCCATCGCCCAGGAAGTAGGCGCGGATGGCGTGCATGTGGGTCAGGACGATCTGAGCCTGGCTGAAGTCCGCCGCCTGTTTCCAAGGGGCCTCGTGGGCCGCTCCACCCACAGCGTCGCCCAGGCCCGGGCTGGCGCGGCGGAGGGTGCGGACTACCTCGGCTTCGGTCCCCTCTTCGCCACACCCACCAAGCCTGACTACACGCCCATCGGACTCGATGACATTCGCCAGGTGCATGAAGAATTGAGCCTGCCCATCTTCTGCATCGGTGGCGTGAAGGCGGAGAATCTGCCCACCATTTTGGCGGCGGGAGCGCGCCGCGTGGTGATCGTTTCCGGTATTCTATCAGCCTCCAACCCCGCCGATTACGCGGCGGAAGCGAAAAAAACTCTGACAAATCACTCGTCAGAAAGACCCTGTGCCTCTTAAGTCTCCGGACTTTTAGCGAATCCATTCTTCACCCGATTATTTGCCATGCCTGTTCTCGTCTCCGGTTCCATCGCCCTGGACCACATCAAAACGCCACACGACGAACACGAAAACCTGCTCGGCGGTTCCGCTTCTTATGCCGCCATGGCCGCCAGCTTCTTCGCGCCGGTGAATCTGGTCAGCATCGTCGGAAAAGACTTTCCCCAGCAACACCTGGAACTTTTCACGTCGCGGGACTTCCGGCTGGACGGCCTGCAACGTTCCGAAGGCGAAACCTTCCGCTGGGCGGGCGAGTATTTCGATGACATGAACACCCGGGAGACCCTGGACGTAGCCCTGAACGTCCTGGAGGCCTACAAACCCGTGGTGCCGGAAAGCTATACCGACGCCACCGTCCTTCTCCTGGCCAACGACGCCCCGGTGAACCAGATGTCGGTGATCGATCAATTCGGCGGAAAGCCCAAGTTCATCATCGCCGATACGATGGACCTGTGGATCACTATCGCACGGGATGACTTGCTGAATTTGCTCAAGAAGATCGATCTCCTCGTGCTGAACGATTCCGAGGCCAAGCAACTCATCGACACCACGAACCTCATCCACGCCGGTGACCAACTTCGCGCCATGGGGCCGAAGTACGTTATCATCAAGAAAGGCGAACACGGCGCGCTGCTCTTTGGCGAACACCGCTTTTTCAGCACGGGGGCCTATCCGCTGCGCAACCTTCACGACCCCACCGGAGCGGGCGACTCCTTTATCGGCAGCGTGGCCGGGTACCTGGCCAGCCTGAAAGACGAACCGGAAGTAACCTTCGACCAGATCGCCAGCGGCATTGTCCGCGGCACCATCATCGCCGGCTACACTTGCGAGTCCTTCAGCACGCACCGGCTCCAGGAGCTGAGCCAGGAAGAGTTCGCGACCCGGCTCGACGAGTTCCGCCAGTTTACGCGGTTCGAGTAAGATTCCGGCAAAGAGTTACGGAAATCCGACCCGGTCTTCCCGGATCCGGGCGGAGAAGTTCGGGTCTTGATCCACCGCAGCGGCCGCGGCTGCGTTATTTACGCGGGCAGCGCTTCGCAATTCTTCGAAAGACAGGCCGCCGTCCACAAATACGCCCTTTTCGTAGAGGTACTCGTCCAGGCGGCCGTTGATCAGCATCCGCCAGTCAAACCGCCCCCGGCGCTCGGCGGGGGTCTGAGCCCGAATGCTGGTGGTGCAATTGGACCACAGCACGTTGTAAAAACGCGCGTGGTCCGCCAAATCGTTCAGCGTGGTCACGCTCTCATCGAGGATAGCGCGGGCCTGCTCCACGCTGTGCCGGGATTTGTAAAGATAGACCGGCTCGTGACGCACATTGGTCCGGACGCGGATGAAGTCTTCCTCCGAGCCAAAGAGGTACTGCAGCTCATAGAGTTTGAAGAGACCGCCGACCGCCGAAAAGTCTTCGTGAACCTCTTGCCGTGTTTCGATGGAAAGGCAGACATGGCCATCCGGACCGAAGTCGAAAGACAGGATGGGATGCGCCAGGACGTCGCCGCCGAAGGCATCGTGAAAATAGTCGAGCCCACGCAGGTTTGAAAAGTGAACCGTCTTATCTTCCCACCGGACGATTTCCCGGCCGTCTTTGTCGTAGTCAAAATTCCGGAAATTGAGGAAGGTCAGCCGGTCGCCATCGATGATCGCCCGGCCGGTTTCGCCAAACTCAGGTTTCCAGTTTTTGTCATTGGACGCACAGATCAAGGTCCACGGCACCATCGCCACGGCGACTAAAAAGATGAAAGCCAGCAATCGTCTCCAAGTACCCCGCCCCCACCAAAGTACCGCCACCACCAGAATCACCCAGGCAACCGCGAGGACGATGTTCACCACGCTCCCGGCAGGTCCAGGGCCGTCATAGTAAATCGCGCCCGTGACGTAGAAGATGACCAGCCCATAGAAGACCGCCCGAAAGACACCGTACCCCAAGATGAAGAACTTCTTTCCGGCCTGAGCCCACTTTTCGTCGTCGGGGTGTTTTCGCCTCCTTTTCTTTCTGGCCGGTCCGCCGCCTCTCGGTTCGTTTTCCATCCGCCCCAAACTAGTGCTCTGACCGCCTTAAGATGATGGGTGATTGGCGAGGATTTTTGGCTGGGGGCAAGGCGCGATGAAGGAGGCTATTTGAATCATAACTGACTGAAGAGCAACGAAGACCCCAGCCAAAAAAACCGGGTCGCGTCCTTTTGCCAACGGCTCTTTGTTCAGACCAAGCGCTCATCATTTTAAGGCGGTCAGAGCACTAGGCAGTGTGGACAAGTTGGGGGCGGACCGGCGCGAGGCCATTTTTTGTCTGGCAAGGCGCCGCGAACGGCATTGGGCCAACCCCCAATAGAGTGAGCGGGAACGAAGCCAGGCAAAAAATGGGCCGCGTCTCCGGGTATTCGCCGCTTCGCGGCGCTGAGTTCTCTTTTCTTTTCTTCATTTCCGGTCCGTTCTCCAATTTGTCCACATTGCCTAGTGCAGCGAAAACCGGACCGTGGCGACGTTAAACCTCTTCTTCCGCGGGCGAATTCTGCACCAGGATGCGTTCCTGGTGTCCCAGCATTTCGGGCTCTGTGCGGAGGATGTAGAGATCCATTACCGCCTTAACCCGTGCCAGGTACTCCCGCACCCGGGTTTTGAAGGACATCCGGTAGTCCACCGGTTCGCTGACGAAAGCCACCACGTCCAGGTGCTCTTTCCTCGCGATAAACAAGGCACGGCTAACATGAAAGTCGTCCGTGATGACGGTGAACTTATCGAGGCCGAAGATTTTTTTGGCCCGCACCACGGAGTCCAGGGTGCGAAACCCGGCGTCGTCCGTCGTAATGGCCTCTTCCGGTACGCCCAGGGAGATCAACTTTTCCCTCATGTCGCGAGGCTCGTTATAATAGATGGAGTCGCGATCGCCACTGACCAGGATGTGGCGGACCTTCCCTGCGTGGTAGAGCTTGGCGGCGGCCTCCAGACGGTGGACGAAGTGCTGATTGGGCTGGTTCGGCGCGATATTCTTCGAAGTGCCCAGCACCAGGGCCACCTCGTTGTTCTCCAATTGATCGGCTGACGCGTATATGTGATCCTGGGTCACCAGCACAATCCACAGATTACACAGCAGGACTAGCCCGAAGAGGGCCCCGATAGGCCACAGAAACAGGCGGATCAGCCAGCGAAAAGGACTTTTCTTCTTCTTGCGCGCCATGAATGTTCGCTGCCTCCGGACAGTCCAACCCGGGCGGCTGAGCGGTAACAACCATGGGGATTTGCACGCCGCGGGCCTCGGACTCGATTAAAATTTACACAATGATTCAGGTTCTTGAACTAATTTCGTCTCTTCACGGGCAACTGTCACAATCATGAGCACCGTCTTCCGTGTCATCTCTTACCTGCGCCGCTACCCCGCACTGGCCTCGGCACAAATGTTTTGCGCCATCATGATGACGGTGCTGATCATCGTTTTCCCTGAGATCGTAAAGATTATTACGGATGAGGTCATTCCTGGGAAACAGTTCGACCGCCTGGTTCCCCTCACTCTACTCACCGCCGGGGCCTTTCTTTTCACGAATCTGTTTAACAGCTTGCGGATCGTCCTGAACAACACCTTCGAGCAGCGGGTGATCTTCGATATCCGGTCCGATCTTTACCGGAAGATCCAGCGGCTGCCGATGCGCTGGTTCGACAATCGCCGCACGGGCGACATCATGACCCGGGTGGCGGAAGACGTCACGGCCATGGAACGCGTCCTGATCGACGGCATCGAGCAGGGCGTGGTGGCCCTGCTCCAGATCCTGGTGGTGGGGATTTACATGTTTGTCCAACATCCGAGCCTGGCTTGGATCGCGACCATCCCGATTCCCTTTCTCTTCGCCGGAGCCTTTGCCTACACCGTGACGGCGCCGGAGCGCTACCGCCGCACGCGGACCGCCACCAGCGAGATGAATTCCCTGCTCCACGACAATGTGGACGGCATTCAGCAGATCAAGGCCTACACCCGCGAGGAGTCCGAACACGCCCGTTTCAATGAAGCCAGCGAAAAACTCCGCCAGGCGACCCTGAACGTCATGCGCATCTGGGCCATCTACAGCCCCAGCATGGAGTTTTTCCGGAACCTCGGCTACGTGCTGGTGGTCGGCTTCGGCGGCCACATGGTGATGAATGACACGCTCAGCGGTGGAGAGTTCGTCGCGTTTCTGGTGATCCTGAGCCTGTTCTACGAGCCGGTGAACCGCCTGCACCAGCTCAACCAGATCGTCCAGCAGGGACGTGCCGCCGGGGAGCGCGTCTTCGAAATCGTGGACGCGGAAGAAGAACCGGACGTGGACAGCGGCCGGGACCTGCCGCTGCCGGTCCAAGGGCATGTGGTGTTCGACCGGGTAAACTTCTCCTACACGGGCAAACTGGCCACCCTTTCGGACGTGACCCTCGAGGCCAAGCCCGGCGAAACGGTCGCGCTGGTGGGCCACACGGGGGCGGGCAAGTCCACGATCATCAATCTGCTGACCCGTTTCTACGAATACGACGGCGGATCCATCACCGTCGACGGGATCGACATTCTCGACCTGAGCAAGGAATCCCTCCGCGCCGCGGTGGGCTACGTGACGCAGGAGAGCTTCCTCTTCAACGGCAGCGTGCGGGAGAATCTCCTGCTCGCCAAACCGGACGCCACGGATTCGGAACTCTGGGACGCTCTCACCGCCGCCAGCGCGGATACCTTTGTGGAAGACCTGCCCCAGAAGCTGGACACGAATGTCGGCGAGCGCGGTGTGAAGCTGAGCGTCGGCGAAAAACAACGCATCGCCATCGCCCGCGTCATTCTGAAAAACCCGCCCATCCTGCTCCTGGACGAAGCCACCGCCAGCGTGGACACCCGCACGGAACGGCTGATCCAGAAAGCTTTGGACGAGTTGATGCGCGACCGCACCGCCTTCGTCATCGCCCACCGCCTCTCCACCGTCCGAAACGCCAGCCGCATCTACGTAATGGATCACGGCAAGGTGGTGGAGTCCGGAGACCACGAAAGCCTCGTCGCCCAAGGCGGCAAATACGCCACCCTCAGCCGCACGTCGCTAATTGCGGAATCGGAACCGGTGGAAGTGTAGCGCGGTTCCCGAACGCGAAAGGTGGTCCTCGACCTCCGGGCGAGGACCTCGCGGGCCGGGTGAAAGAATCTTAAGCGGCGAAATCGCCGACAAACAGGCCCTCTCGAAAAGTACGAAAATGAGAGGAAATCAGCCTGCCTCGGTTCCCGCTTCTCCCACCCAGGCGAGAAGCAGCCACTGGGACCAGTCGCTGAACGCGCTCGGAGATCGCGTTCCACCTTCCACAACGCTCGCCTTTCCTCACCCCATCCCCGTGGGCCGGACGGCCAGGGCTTCCAGGTACTTCGCCAGCATGTCGAACTCCAGGTTCACCCGGGTGCCGGCCGCAGCCTGTTGCAGGTTGGTCACCTTCCAGGTGTGAGGCGTGATCCAGATGGTGAAACTTTCCTCCGTCACTTCGGCGGCGGTCAGGCTCATGCCATCCACGCAGATGGAGCCTTTGTAGATGAGGTAGCGTTTGAAGTCCGCCGGCAGCTGGATCTCCAAGCGGTGATCCTGCCCCACTTTTTCAAAGGCCACGATCTCGCTGCAGGTATCCACATGACCCTGCACGAAGTGACCGCTGAGCCGGGCGCCTACCTGGAGCGCCCGCTCCAGGTTGACCAGGCTGCCTTCCTTCAAGTCGCCCAAGTTGGTCAGGCGCAGGGTCTCGGCCAGGAGATCGAAGGCCACGTCCGTGTCGCCCAATTCCGCCACGGTCAGGCAGCAGCCGTTAACCGCCACGCTTTCGCCCAGGGTCAACTCCCCCGCGAAGGAAGCCGCCACCTTCAAGCGCGCCCCAGTCTCGACGGCTTCATGGGCGGTCACTCGCCCGGTCTCTTCCACTATTCCCGTAAACATAAGCCTGCCTGCAATCTGCCCTCGCCTGTCTCCAGCCTAGCTACCCCATTCGAGGTCAGGCCAGCAAAATTAACAGAGCCAGAAGAAAGACCGCCAGGCAAGCCGTCACGCCGATGGGGAAGGCACCAAACTGACTCTTCAACCGCAGTTGATCCTGGTGTTGCTTCATCTCGGTGGCCGAGAGCCCCCGGAGTTTCCAATACGGAGTCAGGAGCCAGCAGAGCAGTTCCGTGGGGGCCGCGTTCAAGGTGCGGGTCAGCCACTTGGCGAAGCCACCGATGAAAGTGGCGTGAGCGCCGCGGTTGATGGCATTGAGGGACTTGTCCATCACCCAGTAAAATCCCCGGCCGCCTTTGCGGTAAATCCAGCCGGCATCCAGATTCACGGAACGAACCTCGGCCGGATACACGCCGGCGAGGATCATGAGGGCAAAAGCCAGAGACGCAAAGGCCAGCAGAGTGATCTGGTCGGTCACGTGACCGACCGTGTAGGGTTCGTAACTCGCGGCTTCCGGCAACATCTTATAAAGCGTGGCATGGGGGAAGGTGCCGACAACGATGGAAACCAGCGCGGTCAGACCCATGGCGATTTTCATATTGCCCGGGGCGTCCTGGCAGCGAATGCCGGAGTCCCGCGAAAAGAACGCGAAGTAGGTCACCTTCAGCCCAGCCTGGTGAAAGACCGCTGCCGCGCCAAACATCATGGCCAGCCAGGCGGCCACTTCCCCACCTTTCGCGGCGGCGGAAAGGATCATAGCCTTACTGACAAAACCACAGAAGAACGGGAAGGACGTGCTGAGAGCCCCGATGGCGCAGCACGCACAGGTAAAGGGCATGCTCCGGACCAGACCGCCCAGGTCCGTGGCGCGCGATGTGCCGGTCCGATACATCACGGCGCCGATGGACATGAACAGCAGCGCTTTATACAGGATGTGGCAGTAGGCATGCGCCGCCGTGCCATTCAGAGACAAGGCGGTACCGATCCCGATGCCGATGACCATGAAGCCGACTTGGTTGATCAGGCAGTAGGCGAGCACCCGGCGCAGGTCGTTGGAAATGACGGCATAGAACAGCGGCACCACCGCCATGACAATGCCGATCCAAATGAGGGCTTCTTCTCCAGGAAAAGTGCGGGCCAGAACGAAGACCGCCGTCTTCGTGGTGAAAGTAGCCATGAAAATGAGGCCGCCCACGGAGGCTTCCGGATAGGTATCGGTCAACCAGGCGCCCACCACGGGCCACGCGCAGTTGATCCCCAGGCCGATGAAAATCAGCCAACTGCCCATGCCACTGAGGCCAATCTTTCCAAACGCGATGCTGCCCGTTTCCTGGATGTGGAGTCCCAAGCCGGCCAGGAGAATCACGCCGCCCAGGACATGGATGAGGAAATAGCGGTAAGCGGCGCGATTGGCGCGGGCGGTGTTCCGCGAGAGAATGAGCAGAATCGCTCCGACGGTCAGCAGTTCCCAAAAGACGAACATGGTGATCAGGTCACCCGCCATCACCGCGCCGAGGGCCGCGCCCGCGTAGAGCAGGCCGGCGGACAGTTCCAGCGCGGAGTTGCCCTTCAAATTGTAGATGATCCCGATGATCCCCAGCAGGGCGAAGATATTGTAGAAGATGAGGCTCCACCCATCGATGCGCCCCAGGACAAGCTGAAAGTCCAGCAACTGGTGGGTCCAGAGGAACAACTCCTTGGCACCGGTGACGGGATTGATCACGCCGTCCGCCTTGAGGGCGGCGTTCAGTGAAAAATAATACAAGAACCCCACCAAGGGGACCAGCACCGCGAACACCTGCCGCGCGCGCCCGCGAAACAAGGGCACAAGCAACGCGCCAATAAAGTAGATCAGGGATGGTGGGATAGCCGCTTCCATGTTCCGATTATTTCTCCTCCGGGCCGCGCTCGTCTTTTTCGTAGTAGTCTTCCCCCCGCATCACGAGCGGCCGCAGAACGTGTTTCGCCACCAGCACCAGCAGCACGCAGGCCACGAACCCGAAGGCTGCCTGAAAGCCAGGCCAGGTTTGCCATTTGAAGTAAGGGTGCTTGTCAAAGCCGGTGATCCAAAAAACCAGGTCGATTCCCAGGAACAAACCGCAGACGATGCACAGCCCCACCACGACCTTACGCACGGTCCCCGGACGCCCGTACCAGCCGCCTTTCGAGCCTTTACCTGAATAAGATTCCTGGGCCATGGATTGGAAAGTGTGTGGGTTGTCGAGTTCTAACCGCCGTTGCCGGTTCCGCCGGTTTCAGGGATGGTGCGCGGGTTCGCCTGAGGTGCCGTGTCCGCTTTCTTCCGCTTTCTCTTCGTGAGAAGAGCCATGATCGCCGTGGTGTTCCACCTTACCGGGAGACCCGAGCAAGATGACGGCCAGATAGAGGCCCATCACAGTCACGGCAATGAGAAACACCCGCCGGAATCCGGGCACGGGTTCGTGTTTCAGCACATCGGCGGAGGAGGATGAAGGCTGACCTGATCTCATGGCGTGACGGGAGGGGTGGAAACAAACATCAGGTTCGCCAGGTCCAGCAGCAGACCGGGCACAAAGAAGAGCAGCACCGAACCCACGGCGGTCACGGTGAGCGGAATGACGCAGGCGGTGGGCGCTTCTTTCAGGCCGGGCATTTCACCCTCTGGCAGCGGTTTGAAAAACGCCCGGTACACAATGGGGAAGAAGTACACGCCATTCAGGACGGAGCTAACCAGATAGACACACATGAGGACAATCTGGCCCGCCTCCGCCGCGCCCCAGATGAGGTAAAACTTGCTCCACAGTCCGCCCGTGGGCGGCAGGCCCGTCACGCTCATGGCGCCAATGGCAAAGGCCCCCATGGTGAAAGGCATTTTCTTTCCGAGGCCGTTTAACTGGGAAATGTATTTCTTCCCGGTGGCCACGAAGATGGCGCCCGCGCAGAAGAACAGCGTGATCTTGCCAAAGGCGTGCATGGCAATGTGCATCATGCTGCCGGCCACGGCATGGTAGGACAGCAGCGACACCCCCAGCACAATGTAGGAAAGCTGGCCGATGGTGGAAAAGGCGAGCCGCCGCTTCAGGTTGTCCTGCGACATGGCAATGAGCGAAGACACCACCACGGTAAAGGCCGCCACCCAGGAAATGACGGACGCGATGTCCAATTCCTTCAGGAACTCCAGGCCGAACACCCCGGTGAATACCCGCAGGATGCAGAAGACACCCACCTTCACCACGGCCACGGCGTGGAGCAGGGCGGACACCGGAGTCGGCGCCACCATGGCCGCCGGAAGCCAGGAGTGAAAGGGCATGAGACCCGCTTTCGAAAAACCGAAGGTCAAGAGCAGCAGCAGGCAGAGCGCCGCGACATGGCCCACATGACCGGCCAGGAACCCTTCCGGGGCAAATTGCAGGCTTCCGCCCGTCTTCGCGTAGCAAAAAATCAGTGCCGGAAGGGCGAAGGCTATGGACGTGCCCAGCAGATAGCAAAGATAGGTGCGCCCCCCGGTGCGGGCTTCCTTGTCCTGATGGTGCGTGACCAGCGGATATGTGGACAGCGACAGCATCTCGTAAAAGAGATAGAGCGTGAGCAAATTCGCCGAAAACGCCACCCCCAGCGTGGCGGAGAGGGAGACCGCGAAGAAAGCGAAGAAGCGGGTCTGGGAATGCTCGTTCAACCCCCGCATGTAACCGATGCTGTAGAGCGAGGTCACGATCCACAGGCTGGAAGCAACCAGGGCGAAAAGCAGTCCCAAGCCGTCCACCCGGAAGGAGATGGAAAGCTGATCCGTGATCTGGAACAGCGTGCATTCGATGGCCGTTTTCTTGCCCAAGACCAGCGGCAGCATGGACAAGACCAGGACCAGCTTCACGGCTCCCGCCACGAAGGTAGCGCCCTCTCTCAGGAAAGGTTCTTTCCGCAACACCACGATGGGGATCACCGCCAGCAGCGACGCCAGGCAGGCCCAGAGAGGAATCCAACTGTGAACGCTTGTTTCCATCAAAGTCTTATAGCGGCGGCGTCTTCGTGAAGGGGTTCAGCGGGTCCACCGTCAGGCTGATCCATTCCATGATCTGGCCGTTAAAGATGCCGATGAGCAGGATGAATCCCGCGGAGAGCATCAGGGCCACCAAGGCCGTCGGCATGGGCGCCTGCCCGGTGGGCTCGGCCGGAGCCGGCGCGTGCTCCTCGCCGTGGCCGTGACTGTCTCCGTGATCGGCATGTTCCACGGGTTTCTTGCCGAAGAAGGCGATCTCGAAAATCCGGAAGAAGAGCACGGCATTGACGAGGCTGGAGATGATCAAGGCCACCACATAGCCCCAATGACCGGAGTCGATCCCGCCACGGATGAGATACCACTTGCTGAAAAAGCCACAGGTGGGCGGGACCCCGATCATGGCGAGCCCGCCGACAAGCAGGCCGGTCATGGTCAGCGGCATTCGCTTAAAAGCGCCGTCCAGGCTGGCGATGTCATGACAGTCGTGGCGGCGGTAAAAGATGCCCGCCGCAATGAACAGGCAGGACGTCATGAAGGCATCGCTGACGATGTGATAGATGGCCCCTTTAAAGCCCCACAGGCCTTCGTCCGCCAGCCAGGCGCCTCCCACCATGTAGCCAACCTCCGCGATGATCAGGAAGCCAAGCATCTTCTTCAGCTCTGTCTGCGTGAGCGCGATGATGGAACCCGCCAAAATGGCAATCACGGACAGCCAGACCACGATGTGGCTCCAGCTGAGGTGTTCGAAGACCCAGACCAGGCCGAACACGCTGAGCATGATACGGATCATGACATAGACGAAGACTTTCGTCATGAGCGGGGCCAGGAGGGTGCTGGAGGTGGTGGGCGCGTAGGCATACGCATTCGGCAACCAGCCATGCAGCGGGAAGAACGCGGTCTTGATCCACACCCCGGTCAGGATGAAGACGAACGCCACCAGCACGGCTTTGGAAGCCAGCACATCGGGTTGGTTCACCACCACTCGGATGCCTTCCATGTTCAGGGCGCCCGTCTGCATGTAGAGATAGCCGACCCCCAGGAGGTAAAAGGACGCCCCGATGGTGCCCATGATGATGTAGTTAAAGGCCGCCACCGTGCCGCGCCGCAGGGAGCCCATGGCCACCAGGGCATAGCTGGTCAGGGAGGACACCTCCACCAGCACATAGAGGTTAAAGGCGTCCGCCGTGGCGGTAATGCCAAACAGCCCCGCGCAGAGGAGCAGGAACAAGATGTAGAAATGCATGTTCTTCTCCGTGTCGCGCTGGCCATGGGGCCGGAAGGAGAAGATGGCGGAGATCAGGGAAACGATCGCGATGACGATCAGGACCAGGCCGTTGACCGTATCGATCCGCAACTCAATGCCGATACCCAAGGGCTTGTCCCAGCCCCCCAGGAAATAGCGAACCTCTCCCTCCGCCAGAACGCGGCGGAAGAGCACAATAGCAGCGGACAGAGACACGACCAGCCCCAGCAGGGTCAGGGGCAGGCAGGCACGCTTCTCCCGCATGCCAATGAGGCCGGCCAGCAAGGCCGCGAACAGCGGCGCAACCACGACGATGACGGGGGACTGATCAGCCATGGTTGGATTGCTTTATCTGGGTCAGGATTTCGCTTTCCTCCAGGGTGCCAAACTCCCGGTAGATGAGCTGGCACACCGCCAGCGCCACGCCCAGAGTGGCCACGCCCACGACAATGGCCGTCAGCATCAGCACATGAGGCAGAGGGTTGGTAAATTCGTCAGGATTGACGGCATGGCCCGCCGCTTCCCCATGGGGGGTGTGGTCTCCGGCTTCGAGATGGGCCTGCTTCCGCTCCGCATCGGTCAGGATGCCAGGCCCCACGGATTCGTGGGAGGACTCTTCCTCTTTGTGATGGGCGTCTTCCGAAGTCCCTTCCGCGTGAGACTCCTCCTTGTGCTCGTGAAAATAGATCGGGATGGTCGCCCCGTCTTTCACACCCAGGGACACATAAAAGAGAATGATGGCCGTCTGGAAGATGGACATCCCGATCAGTTTCTTGATCAGGTTGTTCTTGGTGATCATCGCGAACATCCCGATCATCATCAGGATCACATAGACCCAGAAGTTGAAGTAGGGGACGATGTAGCTTTCGAAGAACTCTCGCATTGTGGAAAAGGAAGGGGGCGGGACGGTCGGATGGCGTTCAGAGACCTCCCCGGAGAGCGCCCCGTGACGAGAGGTTGGCGTAGATGGCGAACATGATGGCGGTCACCGTGAGCATGACGCCAATTTCAACCCCCAGCATGCTGTGGGAACGCGCCATGACTTCGTCCGTGTCGAACATGATCTTGGAGAGAACGCCGTAGTCCAGAAAGTTCCGGCCAAAGAGGAGCGTGGTCAGGCCAAAACCGCTGTAGATGAGCGCTCCCGCGCAGGCAATGAAGATGAACCGTTTCTCCGAGAAACGCCGCAGAGCGCTCCGGAGATTGCTGGTAATGGCGATGAGGATGAAGCTGGCGCCCAAGATGACGCCGCCCTGGAATCCGCCCCCCGGACTGTGGTGGCCATGCGCGACGACGTAGAGGGCAAATAATTGAATAACCGGAACGATTAGCCGGCACGTCACCGAGATGATGGGGTCGTAAGCGATTTTCTTCCGGGGATCGTACTGTACCGGCTGGTGCCCAGGCGGAATGGTGGCGAGAACCCGCAGGATGGCCATGATGGCGACCCCAGCAATGAAGATCACCACGGTTTCGAACATGGTGTCGTAACCACGGTAGTCCGCCAGGACCGCGGTTACAATGTTAGGGACATGGGTATCCGCCTTGGTATTCTGAATGAAATAGGTGGACACCTCCCCGGCATTGGCCGGGGAATGCGGGTCCCCCCATTTCGGGAAGTCCGCGACTCCGTAGGTCAGCAACGCGCCGGTCACAAACACGGCGATAAATCCGAGAATGCGCATGCCCATATCAGTCCGAGGATCTCCGGTTGGTATTGAACACCGTGGCAATGAGAAACACCGCGCTGACACCGGCGCCCACGGCGGCCTCGGTAAACGCCACGTCCACCGCGCCCATCTCCGCCCACAACAGACAGATGAGAAAGCTGTAAACGCCAAAAATCATGGAGGCGCTGAGCAGGTCACGCACCCGCAGAGAGATGACCGCGGTGATGACCAGGAAGATCAGGATGATGATGTCGAATTGCCAGATCATGAGAGCGAATCTTCTTCGGAGTCGTGAGTGTCCTCACCTCGGGTGCGAGCCAGGTCTTCTTTCAAAGCGTTGCCGCCTTCCTTGGTCAGGGGTTCGCAGCCTTCCTCATAGCCCGCGTCCATCAGGGCATGAGTACTCGCCGGGCTGGTCACCATGATGAAAACGCAGATGGCCAGGAGCTTCAGGATGACCAGGAGGACCGGCCAGTCGTGACGGATGTCGTGAAAGCCGTGCAACTGATATACCGCGAACCCCAGCACCACGAGCAACGCGGACAAGGTGTCCCCCATCCCGGCGGCATGCATACGGGTGTAAAAATCCGGCAGCCGCACCAAGCCCACCGACGCGCCCAAGAACAGGAAAAGCCCGGTCACGATCAGGAGAATGCTGAGGATGTTGATGGCAATGGTCATCGAATCAGGAGATTTCCGTGCGGTTTCCGCCGGAGGTTTTCTTCCGCTTTTCGGGAGCATCAATCGGGGTGGTGTAAGGCAGACACCGGTGAAAATAGCGGGACGCAGCCAAGGAGCCGACGAAGTTCAGCAAGCCGTAGGCCAAGGCAAAGTCCACAAACATGTCCACCCGCCCAAAGATGGTGCCGATAAAGACCAGGAGAACGGTGGTCTTTGTGCCAATCACGTTCACCGCCACGATCCGGTCGATTGCCGTGGGGCCCGCCATCACGCGGTAGATCTCCGCCCACATGGTGGTGAAGAGCACGATCCCGGCAATGATGAAGAAGGTTTCCATGGTGCTTGAAGCAAGCCGAATCAATCCTACGAATGTCGTGAGCCCAGGGAATCAAACGCGTTATCCGGCTCGAAGACGCGGGCGATGCGCCGCTCCATTTCTCCATTCAATCCCGCGGCGGCTTTTTCATTCAGAGCATGCACGTAAAAGTCTTCGCCCACAATCCGCACCGTCACGGTGCCAGGCGTCAGCGTGATGGAATTGGCGAGAAGAAACTTTCCGAACTCCGATTTCAGCCCTGTCCGGAATTTCACGATGCTGGGTTCCACGTCCTTCATGCCTCCTGGAAAAAGCACCACTTTCAAAACGTCGATATTCGACAGTACGATCTGGTAAAGGAGCCAGACCAAGTAGCCGATCAGCCCCACCCCCTGGCGGATCCTCTGTCCCAGGGAAAAATCACGATGCTCGAAGAGCATGTCCGAGGACATCCAGGTAACGCACGCCGCCGAAATGACTCCCAGGGTCAGATGGAAGACGTCATAAATCCCGCTGAACACCATCCAGGTGCCAAAAAGCAGGCAGAAGATGAGGACGCGATACAGCATAGCGTTCAAGCGAAACCCTTTAGTGGACGCGGGATCGCGAGTCAAATGAAAGCGGGAGCGGTGCCGGATGGGGGTACTTTCTTCCCGAACCGGAACGAAAACTTTCTGAGCGGGACTCTCGCCGCGGAGCCCGTCAGCGGTTGACGGTTTTCACAATGGTTTCCTCCACCTCCGGCGCCCAGAGGCCGGGCAGGCCGTAGTAGGTATTGGAATCGCCGCCCTCGTATCCGCCTTCCTTCAAGACACGGAGAGAGGGGATGTATGCCATCACGTCATTGCTGTAGCCCGCCACCCAGGTGCGGAGTCCGTGCCGTTCTTTTTTAAGCCGGAGCGCATAGTCCACCACCACTTCGCCACCGAGAAACACAAAATCAATTTCTCCGCCCAATCGCCAACGCTGCACGGGATAGGGATACTCCGCCTCAAGCCCCCCCGTTTCTTCGAGTTCGCCGATGAGGAGCTTCGCGCGGGCGGCTTCAAATCGATTTTCCGAGAGGATTGTCTTCCTCAGTTCCTCACCCGTAGGCAATTGGGCCAGCGGCAGGGCGATTTCTTCATAGTCGCCGGTCAAGATGGGTGGGAGCACCGCCATGGGGGCGTTGATCACATCTTCCACGGCGGCAGCCAGTTCCTCTCCATAAGCCATGGCCAGGGGAATCTCCTGGCGGGGAAGCGGGTTCTGGTCGCCACCGCATCCGGCCCAGAAAAGTGCCACGGCCCCGGGATAGGCTTCTTCCAGCGCTGTCTGCGCATAACCCGGATAGTCAGCGCACCACTGGTTTCCGTTCAGCACGGTCGCGTGACAGGCATAGCCAAACAACACCGCCTGAACGGCGCCTGCTTCGTCACGAAGCGTGAGCACGGGGACGTCGTGATCCACGGGACCCTTCAGGGTGCCTTTCTCCCGCCATTCCGGAACGGAGGTGTAAGGTTTGTTTTCCCGCCGGTTCACCGCGAAGGTACACTTCCCGCTCCCCCACTGCACCCGGGCCGGTTGAAGATGGGCCAACGCCTCTCCCGCCACTTGGACGATCTTTCCGTGCAGGCTTTCAGCATAGGCCTCGATGAGATGTTTCTGAGTGTCATCCACCACCCAGTAGTGCAGCGGTCCGAGATTTTTTCCCACCACCGGCCCACTGTGGGTATGGGAAACGCAGAGCGCTACCTGATGCCGGGCAAGCCCGTATTCCGATTCCAGCGTCTGGCAGACTTTCCGTGACAGCTCTCTCCCGATGCCGACCAGGTCCAGCGTAACAATGACGCCCCGATTTCCCTCGGCATCTTCCAGCGCCAGCGCTTTGGCCCAGAGGGGTGTCAGCTTTCCCTCCGCCGGTGCCTTCCGGGAGCCGTAGCCCGCCATCCACATAAGCTCCTCCGGCGTGATCTCCACCTTTGCCGCGCCGGCTTTCCACGGGGTTTCTTCCTGAGCATCATGAGCTTCTTGGGCGACGCCGGTTCCGGACAGGATCAACACCAGGCTCGATAGAGCGGCAAGAGCGGCTCTTTGCAGGACCGGACGCGATGCCGGATGGGGGGAGTCCGTCATGGCAAACAGAATATTCGGGGTTATTTCTTACTTTGTCAGGTAGTCCACCACGGACTGAGTCAGGTCGCCCGGGGTACCGCCGTAAAAATGCAGCGCGTCCGGGCTGCCCGCGGTCTGGTAGGTGGCGGTCAGGTGGGAGCGGAGGGTTTCGTCATTGTCAGCCAGCCAGAGGGAGTCCGGCGCTGAGAGAACCAGAAAGCCCGCCACGTCGCCATACTTCACGGCGCCGGGAAGGAAATCGATGTCCCAGTCAGAGCTTAGGTTCGCGAAGCGGAAGTCTTCCGTGCGGATGGCGGCCCGGTCGATGTCGCTGCCCGCAACGGCCCGGGCGGCGGCCACCCAATGCCCCGCGCCTTCCAGCCCCACCACGGAAAGACGCTTCACGTCCCACTTTTCGTGATTCCGGACAAAGCTGATGCAGGTCAGAATATCATGCACCCGCTGGGCAAACACGGCGTCGTTGTAGCCATAGCGGTAAACGGAAGAAGCCCGCCAGGACTGGCCGGGTTTGTCCGCACTACCAGGGTAGGACACCCGGCGGTTTTCGGTCACCTCTTCCCCAGGGTTCAGAAACTCTCCCTGGTAGAGCAGGTCCGCTCCCATCACCGCCACTCCCTGGTCCACCAGCTTTTGCACTGCGGGTATCAGTGCGCCACCGCCTTCGAACATCCCGGCTTTTCCCTCCGGGAAGATCCACAGAACCACCTGGCCGCTCCAGTTTGCCGGGTGGGCGAAAGCGGCGGGAATTTCTTCTCCGTGTTTGTCGTTTCTTACCAGGCCGGTCAGGAGGGTGTAACCGGGTTTCTCTTCCTTTTCCGAAAGATCGAAACTCACGTCCGCCGCCAGCGGCACGGTCCGGCCGATCATGACCGACACGGCTCCGCCCAGCACGTCCCGCGCTTTGACGAGCGTTTCAGCATCTTCCGGCGCCAGGAGCGGCGCGATTTGTTTGCGGGCGTCCGCCGCCCACCATTCGCAGACGTGCCGTTCGTGAGCATCGCCTGTTTGATCGCCGGAGGGCCGGGGGTGCGCCTCGTCAAACACGGTGAGCTGTTCTTCGCCGAGGTATTCGAAGTCGCTTTCCAGCACCGGTTCTTCAAGACCCAGACCGAAATGCTGGTTCACGAATTGATACATTTGCTCGCGAGACACATAATTGTAGTTATGCTTGAACTGCGTATTAAAATGCGCCTCGAAATGGTTTTTCGCGCCCACCATGGCGAAGAGATTAAACAAGTCCGGGTAGCCCTTCTCCTCCAACTCAATGGTCCAGTCGTCCGCTGAAGTGATCCCCAGCGGGCGCGGCGCGGTGGTGGCGGCGATGTCCACGTTTCCCTGGCCGATGCGGAGGTAGAAAGTGTTCTCGCAGGTGCAGCCACCCTGCATGGCGGTGGAGGTCATGACGGCGGGGAAGGCCGCGTCCACCCGGGAATCAATGGCGGTGAGCATCATCGTCTGAGTGGCTCCGCCGCTGGCGCCAGTAACCAGTATCCTGTCCTTATCCACCTCCGGCTGCTCCAACAGAAAGTCCAGGGAGCGCTCGCTGTTCCAGGTCTGAAGCCCAAAGTGGGTCTGCAGCCACGCACCGGCCCGGGGACTGACCAGGCCCCATTTTCCCCAACCGGGATCGTTCATTTTGTCGCGAGGGCCTTCGCGGTGCTCGGGAAATTGCAGCGAATCCGAGTAGCCGATCATATCATAGTGAAAGACCACGCAGCCCATGCGGGCGAGTTGCACGCAACGCGCCTGGATGTGGTTGCGGGCGCCGTTCCAGAATCGCTCCGCGCCGATGGCGAGGAGTTCCTTTACCGCTTTCTCTCCGCCGCTGGCCTCCAGATCGTAAAAACGGGAGTTCGCCCAGTGCCCGTGCGGGCACAACACTCCGGGGTAACCTTCCGGCCCCGGTTTCTTCCCCTTGGGCCGGTAGAGATTGCCCGTCACCAAGTGACCGGGCAGAGATTCGAAATACACTTTCTCCACGGTGTAGTCCCCCATGTCGATGGCGCCGTGAATCACGGCGTTCAGCGGCGTTTTTTCTGGCATGGGCCACAGCCCCGCCCCCACTTGGACGCGGCGGACGATTTCTTCCCGCCGGATCTCCCAGTCCGCGGCGGAAGCCACCGGCCGGAAGGGGTGGTAGTCATTCAGCGTGGTCAGTTCTCCCAAACGGGAATCGGCGGGCAGGACGCCTTCAGGTAACGCGCGCGGGGCGGCTTGGCCGGTTGCGGATGAAAGAAAGGCGGCAAGGAGGCCAACGAAACAATGGCAGAGCCGTGGGTGCATGGAAGCGTAGGGGTCAGGTGTTGGAGCCGTTGATGATTCACCTCTTTCATAGAGAGACTGCCCTTTCGAAGCCAGAGGTTTTTCCAATCGGGCAACTTGGGGGGACTGTGGCCAAAAAGGCGGCCGGTCAGGGGGGGAGACGATTTCACGGACGCCTTTCCCGCTTGACCGGCTACGTTGCTCCATGCTTCTTACCCGCGTGCTCCGCGCCGTTCTTCGCCAACGAGTTGTCAAGCTGCTTGCCCTCTGTGGTTTGGCTTATCTCCTAACCGGCTGCGCCGGCACGGGTTCCTCGTCTCGAGCCAGTTCCTGGGAGGCCGCCATGGGCCCCGTATCCACCCACCGCATCCCGGCGGCGCAATTGACGCGGGAGATCAACCTGAGGCAATCCTTCGTGCCCAAGGGCCGCTATGGCCGGAAATACAACCGGCCCATGACGCCGCGCTATATTACCATCCACAGCACCCAGAACCCCACGGGAGACGCCTGGGACCACGCCAAGGCCCTGCACCGCGGCGCCCTCCGCGGCGGGCGCACCGGCTACCTGATCTGGCATTTCACGGTGCAGGAAGACGTGGTCATCCAGCACATGCCCACCAACGAACAGGGTGAACACGCGGACTTTGACGGACCAGGGAACAACTACTCCATCGGTATCGAAATGTGCGAGCACCGGGGCAATGACATGCTACGCACCATGGACCGCACGGCCAAGCTCACGGCCTCCCTAATGTACTATCACCACATCCCCATTTCCAACGTGGTGCCACACTACCACTGGCCCCGCTACAAGTACGACCCGCCGAACAAAAACTGCCCTCATTTCCTGCTCGAAAATGGTAAGCCCGGAGCCACCTGGAACTGGTTCATCAGCCGCGTGCAGCGGGAGTACGCGCGGATTGCTCAGTAGAAAACTAGGCTGCTCTGGCTGGTTGCAAATGCGCTTCAGCGGCTCCTAGAGCAGTTTTCGAAAAACTGTAGCCGGAAATTGTATCCGCTATGACCACCAAATGTGGCGGAAGTCTCGGCTACCGGCGGAATTACCGGGAGCATGAGATGCTGGAAGGATCGGGTCGAGGCGACGGGCGAGGAACTCGCAAACCGGGCTACCGATTGGTGGCGGCGAGGGACTCGCGAAGTGATACAGCGTCCCCGGCGGTCCTCTGCCGATGGAATCGATGTCCAAACAAAGATGAAAGGTCTGCTGGTTCTACTTTCGCGAACGCGCTCGGAGATCGCGTTCCACCTTTGCCTCTCGGCGACTCCAGATGATCTTCATCGGCGCCAAGCTCTGATAAGAGCGGCTACGATTCAGTTTAAAATGCTCTAGAAAAAGACAACGCCGCCGCTCGCCAAGGCCACGTCCGGCCTGAAAGGCCGGTCGCACAAACCCAGGGGCTTTAGCCCTGGTTAGTTCTCGCGGTAATGAAATGCGGCCTGGAGGGCCGCTCGCGAACTTGCGTAGCCCGTTTCCGTTTGGCATCAGCTGCAATGGTCGCGCTTGGAAAACATTCAGAGACTCGCGAGCGGCCTTCCAGGCCGCAATCCCTTTTTGTCCGCGTATTCCAGGCCTGAAGGCCTTCCAGCCCGGTTCCGATGGACGCCGCATAGAAACAGACCTTTCGGGCCTCCAAGAGCTTCACCTAAATTCCTATGCGGAGTTCCAAAAACTTCTATCTCTACCCCAAAATCGAGCCGCACCGCTCCAAGATTCTTTCCACGATCTCCCCCGGCTCGCCCCCGATCCCCACCTCCAGCACGCCTTCGTCCGGCACGGGTTCTTCCAGGGTCTTGAACTGACTCTCCAGCAGAGAGGCGGGCATGTATTCGTGCACGCGGTCCGCGATGCGGCTGTGGATGAGATCGTAGCTGCCCTTCATGTAGACCACCCGCACGCCAGGAATCCCTTTTCTTAGATAGTCCCGGTAGGCCCGCTTCAGGGCGGAGCAGGCCACGAAGACCGGTTCCTTTTCCGCTTCATCCACGGCGGCACGAATGCGGTCGAACCACGGCCAGCGGTCTTCGTCCGTCAGGGGAGTACCCTTGCCCATCTTGGCTTTGTTTTCCGGCGGATGCAGGCTATCGCCATCCAGGAACACGCCGCCGGTACGTTCCGCCAGCATTTCGCCCACCGTGGTTTTCCCACAGCCGGACACACCCATGAGAATGATGACCCGCCGCGCGCTCACGAGGCGGAAACAGCCGTATGAAACTCCAGCGCGGGCTCGGGCAAGGTGCGCTCCACTTCATCCAGGCGATAGCCAAAGCCCGGTCCATTCAGAGTGCTCCGGTCCAGCACACCACCCCGCCGCTGGTAAAGCCCCGGATGCACCGCCTGCTCGGGCAGCGAGGCCGCCGGGTAGAACTGCATGCCATTGCTCTCCACGCCCATGATGGTGCCCGCGTGCGCGGCGAGCTGGACGTGCGGCACCTGCGCCAGCATGGGGTTCGTCAGGTCCTGGACCATCAGCGTCATGCCATGGGCCTTGGCCCAGCACAGGCTGAGCAGGGCACCGGTCTGGGTCTTGCAGGTCTTCAAGGCCACGCCGGTCCAGCCGAGTTCCCGCCCCATCCGGACAAAACGCCAGTCGTGCGCGCTTTCGTCCATGAAAAGCGGCTTACGCGCGCTCACGCTATGCACGTCGATCCGGTTCTTCTCCAAGTCGTAGGGAAAGGGCTGCTCCACATAAAGAATCCGCTGATAGGTGCGCGGCGCTTCGTCCTTCAGCCGGTCCAGGATGTCGTTTACGTAGGCGGGATCGGTGACGGTGCAGTTGAAGTCCGCGGTCAGCCAGTTGACGTTTTCTTCCTCCGCGATCTCGCCGATGCGGATGAGGCGCTCGTAGTCCCAGGCCGCGTCGTTGCCGCGCAGCTTGATCTTCAGGCAATCCAGACCGTCCCGGCGAATCCAGTCCCGGAGGAGCACGGGGTAACCGTCGTCCGGCTCGCTGCCAGTCAGGTCGTCGCTCCAAATCGGGTCCAGCCCGCCCACGAGGTGCCAGACGGGCAGTTGCGCCGGCGGATCGGCATCGAGGAAATCGGCGGGGTATTTCCCTTCGAACGACACTGCGGCATCCGCGGAGGGCTCCAGGTATGTGGAAAGGTCCCGGCTCAGCCAGTCCGCGTTGTAGGTTTCATATACGGGCTTCCCATGCAGGCGCCCATAGGCATCGTGAACCGCGATGTCGTAGAGGGAAAAACACACCAGTGCCGCCAGGTGTGGCAGGGCGGCTTCGGGCGCGCGATTCGCGTTAAACGCGTCCTGAAGTTCGAAGAGGCGGCCTTCGATAAAGGCGTGCCCAATCTCCAGCGCATGCCCGGTCTCGGAGAACTCGCGCAAGGCTTCGCCCAGCTGGATCGTGAAATCCTTCAGCGCCTGGTGCCGGTCTTCGTAGCCGATGGAGGACGGCCACACCCAGCCCACGCTGAGCGGCGTCTCGCCCCATCCCTCGGCTTCGCGGCCATCGGCGGCCTTTACTTTCACGCAGGCGCGGGCGCAGGTAACGCTGTCCAGCACCTGGCTGCCGAATTTCAGCGGCATCCGCATTGTCACGGGCAGGAACCACAGGGCGGCATCGACGACCTGCACGGCGCTATCGGCGGGGTTTGGCATGATAAGTCTGTTGTTACGGGCAGGCGGGGCGTGCGTCAAGGCGCGGGGACAAACGAGCTCCCCCTTCCTTTACGCCCGGCGCGACTCCCCCGCATCGCCCGGTATTCCCGCGGGCTCATCCCTTTTTGCTCGCGGAAAATCTTGTTGAAGCTGGAGAGCGAACCGAACCCGGCCTCGAATGCGATCTCTGCAATGCTCGTGTCACCACTCTCCACGAGGCGTTTGCAGGCTTCGCTCACCCGTAGCTCGGCAATGAACTGAGTAAGGGTACGGCCCGTGGTACGCTTGAAGTAGCGGCAAAACGCCGCCTCGCCCATGCCGGCGGCGCTAGCGACATCCTCCAGCCGGATGGGGCCGCCGAGGTGGGCAAAGACGAAGTTCGCCGCCTGGTTGAGCCGCCGCACGCTTTTTTCATTCCGCAGACTGAGGTGAGCCGGGCTGGCCAGTTCCCGCTGGTGGTGTTCCGCTTCCCGGCTGAGCCGGTGTAGGATTTCATAGAATCGAATGACCCGCCCCGCGCCAACGCCGTCCTCCTCCGATTCCATATCCGCCAGGGATTCCATGGCGGCGACGAGGTCCGTCTTATCCGGCCGGGTAAAGGCGACGCCCCGCGGCGCACGGGCCAGCAGGGCGCGAATGCCGGCAAACTCCGGTACCGGTGGCAACGAGGAACTTTTCGAATCGCCCCCGAGGAGAGATTCCCGGAAGTGGACCACCACGGCGCTGGAGGGCGTAGCGGCTCCGCTTGCTCTGTCCCCTCCCTTCTTACCCGGCGTGGACAAGCGGCTGCGCCAGTAGTGAGGCAAATTCGCTCCCAGCAGTACAAGGTCGCCCGGCCCATAGGGCTCGATGCTGTCCCCCACGAACCGCTCCCCCACGCCCTCCCGGATAAGGGTCAGTTCCAGCTCCGGGTGGAAATGCCAGGGCGCGTCAAAGGCAGGTTGGGTGTAGGCGCGCACCGCGAGGGACTGGAACTCGCCCAGGCGAACGGTCTCTAAAACGGCCTGCATGTTTCGGTCTTCTCCTAGGAGATACTACTGACCAATTTACCGGAATTCCGGCCATTTTCGCCCCAAATTGTCAATATCCTGGCAATACTGCGTCAAGGGCGCGGTAGAGGCCGCCTGCGTTTTTCGCTATGCTGAGCGGAACATGAACTCCCCAACCGCGCTGCCCAATTACCATTCCTACAAGGACCTCCCCATGCTGGCGGGAGTCTGCACGATGGAGGAAGCCTTTTCCGGGGGCCTGTCCGTGGACGAATCCGTGCGCCGCCTGAAACGCTTTCACTACGCGCTGAAGCGGACCTTCCAGATCCTGAACGCCCGGTTAACCGCCGAGCCGATCTACGAGCTGAAAATGGGCTACAGCCTGCACGCCCACCTTTGCGCGGAACACGTCACCGCCATCCGCCTGCGCGTGGCCGAAATGCGCGAGCCGCCCCTGCGGCTGGACGTGGTGCCGCACAAGGAGCTGGAACTGGTCTTCGACGAAATCCTGGCCTCCCCTGGCGCGGAGGAAGTGCTGGTGGGTCTCTACGAGATCGTCCTCCCCTCCTTGCGCGAGGGCATGGAGCATTTCATGCGGGACACCCACCCGCTGGCGGATCACCCCAGCAAGCGCCTCTGCCGCTTCGCCCTTTTGGAAATCGAGGACATGATCGCCTGGGGCGCGGCCTGCATCGAGAAACTCGTCACCGCCGAGAAGCGGGAGGAACTGAAGCCGTGGACGCAGCTCCTCCACGCCGCGCTGGCGGCCGCGGGCGGACTGGACGGCACCTCTGAAGAAAAACCGCGCGGCGAAGCCGACGTGCCCCTGTTCTCCACCCAGCCCTGGAAATTCGACGGCGTGCCCCAGCGTGACGAACGTTTCCCGGACCCCTACAACATGGGCGTGCACGCGGAGGAGTTTCTTTACTCCGACAAATTCTCCCCGCGCGACAAGGTGCTCATGATGTTCTACAAGCGCCTGCGGGAAATCGACGTGCCGGAGATGATGGCCTCCATCATCGAAGAAACGGAAGACAAGCCGTGGAATTTCTACCGCGACCTGACGCGCCAACTCTGGGACGAGGCACGCCACGCCATGATGGGCGAAATCGGCTTCGTGGAGTCGGGTATCTCCTGGCCGGAAAGCGTGATGATCAACCACACTTGGGCACTGGGTCTGAATACCCAGCTCACGCCAAAGGAACGCCACGCGGTGCTTTACTTCATCGAGCAAGGTCTCATGACGAAGACCGGCAAGCGCTTTGAATGGGAAGTCGGCACGGAGTCCGGCAACAAGCTGGCGGAACTCTTCCAGGACTTCGACTGGGCGGACGAAGTGCTCCACGCCCGCATCGGCCGGGACTGGTACCTGAGCGGGTTCGACACCGCCAAGGAAGGCGTGGCCTACGGCAGCCAGTGTTGGGACAAGGTCCTCAGCGGCTGGCAGGAATGGAAAGACCAGGGCCTGACCGAACACCGCAACTGGTGGCCGGACCTCTACACCACCGCCTGCAAAGCCCGGGGCGAAGAACCGGACCCGGAGGTGCTGGCCTACCACGTCAACTATTCCGAATCCCGCGCGGACCTGGAAAAGCTGGCGGTGTCGGGGTAAGGGGAGTGTTAGGTCTTCAAGACAAATTCAAACCCTACCGGTACGACGAACAGCGCCGTCTTTGTGGACCACTCGGACGAGTTTGCCTACCTTAAAAAGCCTGTTTTCAATAGTTTGATACCGGTCGTCCACGGAAGCACGCCGACGGCGTGCCAGGTGATAGCCCAGGGCAGGCGCCTTCCAAGGCGCTAAGCCCTGGGTCACCCGGCCAAAGGAATATCCGCCCTGAAAGGACGGAAGGAGCGGACAACGACCATTGAAAAACCGAATCAAAAAGGGAGCGCTCTCACGCGGACTTACAGCCCGCAAAATTCTCGGAGACCCTTTACCCAGGCCTAAAAGGCCTGGGCTTTGCGCTCTCGGGCTTTCAGCCCGAAGAAAACCTGCGTTCGGTTTCAGATTCCCGCACCCAATTCACTTTTGCAATGGCCTCCTAAACGGTTTCGGATTCCATCATTCTCTCACCACCAAGCTCTTCCATGACACCCGCCAAAGCCATCACCAGTACCGGAGACGGCGTCTTCAGCGTCCGCGAAATCCAGGTCGGCGATCCCGCGCCGGACGAAGTGCTCGTCCAGGTCAAAGCCGCCGGGGTGTGCCACACGGACTACGACTCGCTTTCCTGGGGCAAACCCATTGTGCTCGGACACGAAGGCGCGGGCCTCGTCGTTGCTGTCGGTTCCAGTATTACCCACGTGGCTCCCGGCGACCGTGTGTTGCTCAACTGGGCGATTTCCTGCGGCACTTGTTTCCAGTGCGTGCGGGGAAACCACGCCATCTGCGAGACCCATTCGCCCGTCGCCGGCCGCGACCCGCTGAAGGGTCACGCCCACCCGGAAGGCACCACGCTCGGCGGAACCCCTATCGAACGTTCCTTCAACATCGGCACCATGTCGGAACTCACCCTGGTCCGGCGGGAAGCCGTCGTCCGCATACCCGACGAAGTCAGCCTGCCGCTGGAGTCCGCCTGCATTCTCGGCTGCGGGGTAATGACGGGCTACGGCTCTGTCATCAACGCGGCAAAGGTGGAGCCCGGCGCGTCTGTTGCCGTCATCGGCTGCGGCGGCGTGGGCCTGAACTGCATTCAGGGCGCCCGCATCGCCGGAGCGCTCAAGATCATCGCCCTGGACCTGAGCCCGGATCGCTTGAAGATGGCGCGGGATTTCGGCGCGACCCACACCCTCCAGGCGGATCGCGCGGACACTGGCCTGCTCCAGATGGCGGAAAAAGTCCGCGAACTCACGGACGGACGCGGCGCGGACTACGCCTTTGAAGCCACCGCCGTCCCCGCCCTCGGCGCGGCGCCCCTGGCCATGATCCGTCATGGCGGCACCGCCATCCAGGTCAGCGGCATCGAACAGGACCTCACCATCGACATGAACCTTTTCGAGTGGGACAAGGTCTACCTCAATCCCCTCTACGGGAAGTGCAATCCTACCGTCGACTTCCCCCGCCTCTTCCACCTCTACGCCCGCGGCGACCTGATGCTGGACGAGATGGTGTCCAAGACCTACGCCCTGGACGAACTGAACACGGCGTTTGAAGACATGCACGGGGGCCGGATCGCGAAGGGTGTCTTAGTGCTCTAGCCAGACAAGGAGACAAGGAACCCAATTTGATCCGAGACGAGGTCGATACAGAAGGATCGGGTCGAGGCGACGGGCGCGTTCACGACTCACCCTGTATGCGGCTCTTCTTCATGTTTGGACGTGATAGGTTTTCCACGCTATCAAGCACCTGTATCTTACATTCTGCGAGCCAACTCCGATCTACTTCGGAGGCGTCCCAACGCAGCCACTCCCTCGACAAACTCATCTCAGCCCTTCGCCCTCATGTCCCCTCACGAGGAAATCATCTCCAGATTATCCAGCCAGGGCTACTGGGTGAGGCAAAGAGAAGGGAGTATGGCCAACACCATTATGGCATCCCGAGGCGTCACCCGGCAAGGGGAGCTGGACGCCTTGGACGGGCTCTTCTACCTGACATGGGCTGACCCTTCATGGGTCCTCTATGCCCCCATCGTTACACCCGGAGGCGTGTCGGAACTCGGCATTCCCACGGAGGATGTTTGCCAACGCGTCATCACCTATCTGGAAACCCCTTCTGACCAACTGATGGAAGCCTTCCATAAAACGAGAAAAGCCGCTGGAAGCCCTGCCTTGGAGTTTCAGTGGCCAGAAAAATTGCCGATCTAACCGAAGTTCGACAACTGAGAGGCTCAAGCCGGTTTCGTTTCAGAAGCTTGTCCGAAGGTGCCGCCCGGCCGCACGCTCTGCGTGCGAAGTGGTCTTTACCACAACACCGCAAGCCAATCCGAATCCCCGGGGCAATCAACACTCAACGGCAAACTCCACCCAATTCCCTCCGCTTTTTCTCCAATACTGTCGAACTTGGGCCAACGGGGAAGCGAAGCGTCCCTGGAGTGCGCCGGTCAGAATCGGTGCTTTTGGGGATGGCAGCCGGTGGCGAGGTGGGGAGATCGGCGAATCTTTTCCCAGGTATCTGTCCCCTGAACTCAAAACCTCGACTTCAAGTCTTTCAATTTTTTTGAAAGGCTTTTGTACTTTTCCCAGAACAGGTTGTTCGTCACAAATCCTCCTCCTTCCACTGCTTCGCGGTTCATATTGTGAACGTGCCGCTCCAGTCTCTTGATTCGGCCTTCAAATTCGAGGCGCCGGATGCGTTCCGCGCCCAGCAGTTGGACCAGCTTTAGGGTGGAGACTTCATCCTCACCCCCCTCCGGCTCTCCCAAAGAAGACTCGGGAAGCTCCAGTGGTATGACAAACCGGTCGCTTTTTTCGCCGAGTCTTTCCATCAGTGCCCGATTGGCCCCGTCGTATTTCTCGTGAAGTTCCGCCCGTTGATCCTTTGATAGCAGGCAAAAATTCTCCCCTGGGAGGCGCGGAAAAAGTGACTCCACCACCATCCGGCACTGCCGGATCTCCTCTCGGCTTTCAGTCTGGCGGGCTATTTCCAGCATCAGTTCCAGGCCCTTCTTATTGAGGGTGGGATTCTCGCGTTTCCTCACGGCCGGAATCTCGCCGGTCTGATCAATGGACAGCCAACTCATCACGCCAGAGAGGAAAGCATCGCCATCCACATCCTTTTCATAGAGACGAACAAAAAGGTTACCCGCTCCAAAGGCTGCTTCCCAGGAGTCGCACAGCAAATTCCAATCCAGATTCACCCCTCTGACATGCTCGTCGTAAAACCGGCCGAATTCTTCCGCCCGGGCGTTTTTGATCAGGTGCAGGTAGAGAGATTCCACATATTCATCCTGCCTCCTGAGAAAGAGAAAAACCTCGACAGGCTCATCCCCTAAACATTCGACCAAGAATTGAGTTCGCTCTCTGGCTTCGGAATAGCCGCCGGTCATTCCTCCGGCAAATCCTTCCCAAGAAAGCAGTAGCGTCTCTACTTGCTGCTCCTCTTCGCTTCTGAAATCCAACAACGCGGCGAAAAAGGCTTCTTTCCTGGCTTCGGGCGCCACCAGTTCCGCGGCTGCCAGCGCTGTTGTGATCTCACGTTGAACCACCACCGGCAGCAGAGACTGCTCGCTTACCAGTTTTTCTTTCTGACTCCCCAAGTGCTCTTGAATCGCCGTGCTACCGGTCTTGTGGATTCCGGGCAGGAGAATCACCCGCTGAAATCGATTACTCATTTCGAATGCCGTTACGATGGGCCCTAATGAAAAAGAGCTTTAAAGCCAATATTTCCTGACCGCAAAAAGAACCAAAGTCCAAGACAAGCCGCAAGAAGAAGGGAATAACGGCTCGAAAAATGCCCAGCAAACCCCAGACGGATCTGAGGCATGGGTTGGCGGGATGCAGGCCGGCCAAGGATCGCGGTCCGGACGCCTTCCCGCCACATCTCCTTCGGCGGCGGACGGGTCCGCTTTCCCATTTCTCAGGCGGACCTGTGATAGTAGCCGCCCGGCTTGCTCTAGCCGTTTGTTAGTGCAGCCGGCGGAGATGCCTTATGGCGTTTTTTCGGAGAGTACCTGAACTCCGCGGCGCCCTGCTGATCTTTCCCGACCTCCCGCCCCGGACAGCCAGGAGATAAGTGCCGTTCGAATCCTCCACCCCTTCCGCGCCATCGAAGCCGCAACCTTATCTACCGTCCCGGTGACGATCCGTGCCGCTTGTTTTTCGCGCTCTTCGTCGGACAGGGGTGGTAGGGCGGCGAATGACGTTGTGGCAATGGTCACAACAAAGAACCATTTTTTTGGAGCCTTCAACAAATCGCCTCAAGATCTACCAGAGAGATTGGATTCAAATCGTCTGATCTTTGATCCGGTTACTGACAACCTTTCCAATTTGCTTTTCGAGAAGAACAAATTGAGACGTGCGGAACAGCCACCCTCGATCCAGAAGGACCCGTTAGTGCACTGACCTCCCACCGGGCACGATCTCGATTGGCTGGAGGTTCTTCACAATCTCCCCATCCTTCAGCACGCCCAGGAAATGGGTGCAGGGATAGACAATGCAGCCGCGGCCCAGCACTCCGCCAGGGCTGATGACGCTGTTGCAGCCGATTTCCGTGCGGTCGCCGATGATGGCGCCGAACTTTCTCAGCCCGGTGGGTAGTTTGCCTCCTTCGCGGGTGCGCACGGTCACTTCGTTCCGGTCCAGCCGCACGTTGGACAGAATGACGCCGGCGCCGAGGTGGGCTTTGTAGCCCAGGATGGAATCCCCCACGTAGTTGAAGTGCGGGATCTCCGCGTTGTCGAAGATGAGGCAGTTCTTAAACTCCGAAGAATTCCCCAGCATGACCTTGGCTCCGGTGATGACGTTCTCCCGCACGTAGGCTCCGGCGCGCACGGTGCAGCCGGGCCCGATCCAGGCGGGACCCTTGATGGTGGCGTGTGCCTCGACCACGGCGCCCTCACCGATGAAGACGTCTTTGCCCAGTGAGGCGCTCTCGTCCACGTAGCCCTTACAGCGGGCGCTAGGTTCGATCTCTTCGAACTTCTTCGCCAGGTAGTCCCCGATACCCTTCAGCGCCGACCACACCGGTTCGCCCGCCGCAAACAGCGCGGCATGTTCCGTGTGAGAAAAATCCAGGTAGGCTTCGGGCGCGAAAGACGGTTCAGGCATGGGAAAAAGGTCGCCAGAGATCTTGGGGATGCCACCGGAAATCTTGGAGAATTCTTGAGACCTCTTGTTCCCATACCTACCTGACCGGTTTGCCCCGCCGAAACCGGCCGCCCGCGCCGCCGACCAGGGACGAGATAAACACCGCCAGGTAGAGGGTTCCGGCCACCGCCTCCATGCTGGACAGGATGCGGGCAAAGATGTTGGTCGGCAGAACGTCTCCATAGCCCAGGGTGCTGAGCGTGACGAAGCTGAAATAAAACAGGTCGCCATCCCGAGGCTCTTCCGTTCCGTTGTTCGTAAAGGCAAAGCTTCCGGGGTGGATGAGCTCCATCATGGCATAGAGGTTCGCCCACAGCAGCCCGAGGATCAGGTATCCGCAGATGCCGGCCAGGATGCGGTCCAACTTGTTTGCCTTCGGATTGAGCAGGGAATACTGGAGAACGGTTCCCACCAGCAGCACCTGGAGGCCCAGCAGAAAGCTGTCCCGCGCCAGCGCCAGCCAGTAGAAACGCGGCATCACGGAATGGGTCACCCCAAAGATCACCGCCAGCGCCACCATGCCGCCATACCAGAACAGCCAGCGGCGGCTGGGCGCCAGGAGATACCCGCTGAAACAGAACAGAACGGTGTAAACCAGCCCCAAAGGAGAGGCCAGCGCGCCCTCGGACTTGGTCAATGGCGTCGTCAGGATCAGAATCAGCAACGTCACCAAAAGGGTCAGCGAGCGCAGTTCCAGCGACTTCCAGGTCGGGATTCTCCTCACACGTTTCAAATGGGGCGACAGCATGGGCTGCGGGCGGGGAAAGGGTCAACTAAAGGAAACCGGAACCACATAACCGGCCGGATACTACTACAGGTTCGGACTCCGAATTTCCTGAAGAATTCCACACTCCCGGACTTGATTGCGCCAGCCGAATTAGGTTCGACATCGCGGAAAGTCGCGCCAGACTACTCCCCCCGGCCACGGTAGCAAGGCCGGGAATTTTGCCAACTCAACCCCGCGTCATTTCCAATTCATGAAAACTGCTCGTATCTCCGCTCTCTTGCTGGCCCTTTCCCTGGCCCTTACTCCCGCCCTCCGGGCCGAACCCGAAGGCGGCGACGAAGGCTTCGTTTCTATTTTTAACGGAAAGGATCTGACTGGCTGGAAACCCGGCACGGAAAACCCCGCGTCCTTCTCCGTGAAGGACGGCATGCTGATCATCGACGGCCCGCGCTGCCACCTGTTCTACATGGGTGAAGACGGCCAGGGCGTGGAGTTCACCAACTTCAAGCTGAAGCTGAAGGCGATGACCCAGCCGAACTCCAACTCCGGCGTGTATTTCCACACCCAGTACCAGGAAGAAAACTGGCCGGACCTGGGCTACGAATGCCAGGTCAACTCCACCCACAAAGACCCCAAGAAGACGGGCAGCCTCTATGCGGTGGTCAACATGTTTGCCTCTCCCGATGACGAAGAAGCCAAGAAAGGCCCCTATGTCACGGTGGACAACAAGACCGGCGCCAGCCTGCACCTGACCGAAGCGCCCAGCAAAGACAACGAGTGGTTCGACTACGACATCCAGGTCCTGGACGGAAAAGTGACCCTGAAAGTGAATGGCAAGACCACGGTGGAATACGTGGAACCGGAAGACGGCACCCTGCCGAACGCCAAAATGCCGGGCCGCAAACTCGGTAAAGGAACCATCGCCATCCAGGCGCACGACCCTGACAGCGTGGTTTACTACAAGGACATCTTCCTGAAGATCCTGGACAAGTAAGCCAAGACTTCTTCAGGACCAGACGAAACGGGCTTCCGTTTCAGGTCTCACTTTGGGGCTCATCCGGTAAGGATGCAGCCCCTTTTCTTTGTTGATGGAGACTCCAACACATTCGCCATGGGATCTCCCTTGGTTTCAATGACCTGAGCAATATCCAGACTACCAACCAGCCTAACTTTGCTCGTCTTCTGAACTGGAAGGTACAGACAGGGGCTCACCATCTCTCCGAATGACCTCGCCGGTTCCCGGGTCCAAATAGGTGACGGCTCCATCTCGCCAGACCACCAAAGGAGCACCAAAACCCGCCGCGCGCTCTCTGGCAACACCAGCAGCGCGGATCATCGCATCCAATGCGGCTTCGGCTTCTGACTTCTTACTCACTGCGACTCCTGGAGTAATTTCGGGAATCTCCACTGTTGTCGAACACTATCCAGGTATCAGCAATGGGTTGATACACGGACTCAAAGTTCTTCCAGCTTTTTGCGAAGCGGCGCCGAAGGTCTTCTTCTGGAATGTCGTGACCGCCTTCGAGAACCCGTGATCTCACTCGTCCCAACGCAACGTCAGGCGAAGGAAGCTTCAGGTAAGAGAGCACAATCCGGTAACCCCGCTCCTTCATCCGACGGATTCTCTTCAGGTAACCCATGCCGCTGAGAGTCGATTCAAAGCCGAAGGTGGCGCCTGCTTCGATGAACTCTTCCATCTTGCGGAACAGAATCTTCCCAGCTTCCAGGGAGGCGGCTTCGGGCCGAAAGGGTGACTACCCCTTGGCGATCAGGTCCGCGTTGATGAAGTGGTAGCAACCGGCTTCCTGGGGGAGATAGGACTCCGCGAACGTCGTCTTTCCGGCCCCGTTGGGACCGGCGACAATGAATCAGGTCTTGCTCATCTCATCCCCATCTCACTACGCCACGGGCATGCCGGTCTTCCGGCTCTGGCCGCAAGGATCAGGTGGTTGAGACCAGACCCAAATCAATCCTTAAACTGCCCCACCAGCGCGTTCACGGTGGCTTTGGCGTCGCCGTAGATCATGCGGGTGTTTTCGCGGAAGAAGAGCGTGTTCACCAGGCCGGAGAAGCCCGCGCCCTGGCCGCGTTTCAGAGCAAAGACGGTGCGGGCTTCGTGCACGTTGATGATCGGCATGCCGTAGATGGGGCTGCTGGGATCTTCGGCGGCGGCGGGGTTCACCACGTCGTTGGCGCCGATGACGATGGCCACGTCCACGGCGGGCATGATGGCGTTCGCGTCGTCCATCTCGGTGAGCTGCTCATAGGGCACGTCCGCTTCGGCCAGCAGCACGTTCATGTGGCCCGGCATGCGGCCCGCCACCGGGTGGATGGCGTAGCTGACTTCCGCGCCGTTCTTCTCCAGCACTTCGCCAAGCTCTTTCACGGCGTGTTGCGCCTGAGCCACGGCCATGCCGTAGCCCGGCACGAAGATTACCCGGTTTGCCGCTTCCAGAACGTAGTAGGCGTCCGTGACGGACATGGCTTTCATTTCGCCCTCTACTTCCGCGCCTCCCTTGCCCGAGGCGGCGCCGAAGCCGCCAAAGAGCACGTTGGCCAGGGTGCGGTTCATGGCCTTGCACATGATGACCGTCAGGATCAGGCCGCTGGCTCCCACCAGACAGCCCGCCACCACCAGCACGGTGTTGAAAATCACGAAGCCCGCCGCTGAAGCCGCCAGACCGGAAAAACTGTTCAAAAGCGAGATCACCACCGGCATGTCGCCGCCGCCAATCGGGATGACCCCCAAGATACCCAGCGCCAGGGACAGGCCGATTACCGCGTAGAGCGCCCATTCCGTTCCAGTCGCGATGAAATACCCACCCAGCCCGAGCATGGCCAGCACGACCAGGGCATTGAAAACCTTCTGTCCCGGGAACAAGGTCGGCGTGCCGCCCATTTTTCCGGACAGCTTCAGGTAGGCAATCATGCTGCCGGTAAAGGTGATGCCGCCGATCAGGATCGCCAGAACGACGACCGTGGCGGTGAAAGGCGTCAGATGCCCTTCGTCCTTGGTGTATTCCGCCCAGCCCACCAAGAGGGAGGCCAGGCCCCCAAACCCGTTGAACAGCGCCACCAGTTCGGGCATGCCGGTCATCTGCACTCGCTTCGCGGCAATGGCGCCGATGGCGGTCCCCACAATCAGTCCGGCCACGATCCATTCGTAGCTGAGGCCCTTTTCAAACAAGGTAACCACCACGGCGATGAGCATGCCGATGGCGGATACCAGGTTCCCTTTACGGGCCGTGTCCGCCGATCCCAGCATCTTGATCCCGAAGATGAACAGGATCGAGGCTACGATGTAAGCCAGGTTGATCAGCATCTCTTGCATGAAAATTTCCGGTTGGTTTTTGTCTGGGCCGGCCCGCGCCGGGGCTCACCTTTGTTAGTGACCCTTCTTCTTGAACATCCCAAGCATCCGGTCCGTCACCATGTACCCCCCCACCACGTTGATGGTGGCCAGGACCAGCGCCAGGAACCCTAGAATGCTTCCAAAAAGTCCGTCCGCGACTCCGGCGGCAATAATGGCGCCCACCATGGTAATTCCAGAGATGGCGTTGGAACCGCTCATCAGCGGCGTGTGCAACTGAGACGGCACTTTCTGGATGAGCTCAAACCCGAGAAACGCGGCGAGCACGAAGGTAAACAGCAATGAGATGAGTTCCATGAATGTTCTCCGTTAAGAGGCGAGCGATGGGGCGGACTCCCGGGCCTTAGTTTTTAAAACGCTCGTGCACGATCGCTCCCCCATGGGTGATCACGCAGCCGCACTGGATTTCGTCTTCCAGATCGACCACGAAGCGTTTGTCTTCCAAGTTCCAGAAATGCTCGATCATGTTGGCCAGATTGGAGGCATACACCTGGGTGGCGTGCTTGGAGACCATGCCTTCATAGTTGGCCAACCCCACCAGGCGGACACCTTCGTCCGTGATGACTTCCTCGCCCGGCACAACGCCTTCCACGTTGCCCCCAACTTCCGCGGCCAGATCGACCACCACGGTGCCACGCTTCATGCTTTTCACCACGTCCTTGGTAATCAGGATGGGCGGACGCCGGCCGAACACTTTGGCGGTGGTAATCACGACGTCGGACTGAGCGCACACTTTGGCCTGTTCCAGCCGCTGTTTTTCCAACTGATCGCGAGTCAACTCACGGGCGTAACCTTCATCCGTGCCGGCGGTGTCACCCAAGTCGATCCGCAAAGCCTTGGCGCCGAGGGACTCCGCCTGCTCCAGGGCTTCCGGCCGCACGTCAAAGGCCGTAACCCGGGCGCCCAGGCGCTTCGCGGTGGCGATGGCCTGCAGACCCGCCACCCCAATGCCCAGGACGAACACTTTGGCGGGTGAAATGGTGCCCGCCGGTGTCATCATCATCGGGAAAATGCTGTTCAAGCGGTTGGCCGCCACGGTAACCGCCACGTAACCCGCCAAGTTTGCTTGGGAGCTGATGGCATCCATCTTCTGGGCCAGCGTGGTCCGGGGCACGGTTTCCAGAGCAATCGCCGTCACACCCTGGGTCGCCAGGCTGCGCAGGAGCACTCCTTCGGAGAAGGGCTCCAGAAAGCTGATGTGGATGCAGCCCTCTTTCAGCTTGAAGACATCGGAGATCTCCGGCTTCCGGACTCTCAGAACGATGTCGGCTTCCCGCAGGGCGTCGTCACGGCGCGATACGACACGGGCCCCGGCGGCTTCGTAGTCTTTGTCGTCATGATCCGACTTCAGGCCGAGCCCGGACTCCACTTCCACCACGGCGCCAAGGTCCACCAGCTTTTTAGCGGCTGCTGGATCCAGAGCTGCCCTGGTTTCGATTTCCGCGGTTTCTTTAGGTGCAAAAATCTTCATTGCCTAATCACCCCATCACTGAAAGTCTCCCGGAACGGGAGGGGTCATCATAGCGAGACACCCGACGGTGTCGAACGGAATCTTCAGGGCGCGCCGCCCGCTAAATCGAGCGCACGGCACGCCGCGAAAGTCTGGAAACGTTCGCCCGGTCATTCAAACGACACTTCGGAGCGCTGCCCCGCCTGAATTTCGAATTCCAGTGTCTTGGTCTCGTTTGCCTGCCTCAGCTTCAGTTCCACCAGGTATTTCCCCTCAGGCAGGAAGATCTCGTAGTCCTTGGACGTGGAATAAGCCAGGTGCCGTCTTTGTTCGGTGGTGTCGATCAAGGGGTAGACCGAGAAGGAGGTCGATCCCAGGTCAGCGGGCGCGGTGATGTGCGCCAGGCCCGCGTTCAGCACCAGTTTTTCCTGTGTCATCTGACCCGCGGTGATGGTGATGTCTTTCTCCGTGGAGGCTTCCCCCAGTACCAGGCGCAGCAGATAGTCGCCCCGCGGCACCATCCACTGGGGCGAGGGGCCGGTGCCGTAGGCGATCTGCTTCCGCTTTCCTTCGATGCCGGGAGCGCCCATGAGGTGCCACTTCAAAGAACCCGACTGGACGGCATCCGGGCTGTTTTCCGCGAGGCGGGCCTCACCTTTGAAACTTCCCACGCCCAAAACGGCCACGACTTCCGTCGTTTCACCGGACTTCACCTCAAAAGGCATCTCCACTTCGCCATACCCGTACACGGTCTTCATGGTGTAAGAACCACCGGGAAGAGAGAACTTTGGCGTGGGGCCGGTCTGGTAGCTGACGGTCTCGCGCTTCCCTTCAATGTTCGGAGGGCCAAGGACGGTCCACTTCACACCCCCGGAATCGATCTTATCGCCTCCCGCCTCCGCGTAGTAAGCGACTCCGGTCGCAAAGCCCGCTCCCATGACCAGGCTGATTTCCGTGGTCTCGCCGCTTTTCACCTCCACTTCTTTTTCCGCTTCGGCTTCGCCATACTGGGCCCGTAGCAGATAGGCGCCCGCGGGAAGTTTAAAGACCGGCTTTCCGTCGTAGGAGAACGCGACCTGCTCCCGCTTGCCCTCGATGTTTGGCGGTCCCAGGACAGCCCATTTCATACTCTTTTCGAGGATTTCGCCGCCTTCTGTCAGGGACGCGGAGGAAGTCAGCGTTCCCGCTCCCAGGATCAGGGTGGTCCGGGTGGTTTCGCCAGCCTGGACTTCGACCTCCTGCTCGGCGGAGCTTTTGTCGTAGTCCACCTTTAGGAGGTATCTACCTTCGGGAACGATCATGTCCGTTTCGCCGTGGTAGGAAAAGGCGTATTGCTCGCGTTTGCCTTCGGTATTGGGCGGCAGCAGCAGTTTCCAACTGAGCCCGCGCTCGATGGGATCGCTGTCTTCGGTCATTTTGGCGATCGCCACCAGGAATCCGGCGTTCAGCACCAGGGTCACGTCCTCGCCCTGGTTGTCTTCGATCTGGATTTCCTTTTCTACTTCCGTCTCTCCCTTTCCGACGCCCAAGTAGTAGGTGCCTCCTGGAACGACGAACTTTGGCTGCGCGTGGTAGCTGAAGGCAATGGTCTTGCGGTCGCGGGTCCCTTTGGGCTGGTCCCACAGTTTCCAGCTCAGGCCTTTCTCAATGGGTTCGCCACCCTCCACATACACGGCGCGGGCCGTGAGCCCGGTGGCTTTCAAGATGAACTCATGCGTGGTGGACTTTCCCTCCGGCACCTCTATCTCCGCATCCGCCTTTAGGTCCTGGAGGCTGGCGGTCACGAAATAGGTGCCCGGGTCCACCGCTTTCTTAAAGGCTCCGCCGTTCCCAAAGTGCAGCGGAGCCGCAGCGCCTTTTTTCTGGAAGATTTCGAACTTCACCCCGGACAAGGCCCCTTCCCCCTCTCCGGCCTTCGCCACCAGGACCAGGCTGGTTTCGGGCGCCATGACGGTTTCCACGGCCGTGTTCAGGGAGTTCATGAGACTGTCCGCATCGCTCGCCTCCAGGAACATGCCGCCCGTGCTTTCCGCCAAGCAGACGAGGTCCCGCTTCTCGTCGTCCTTCAGGTCAAAACCGACCACATGGCAGACAAAGTCGATCCCCTTGGCGGCCAGCAGATCGCCCAGGGCACAAGGGTCGCGGTCGCAGGTTTCCTCCCCGTCGCTCACCAGGATGACGGAGGCCTTTTGTTCTTCATACTGAAGGAATTCCGCCGCCTGAAGAACCGCGTCGCTCAGGGGCGTTTTGCCCTTGGGAATGAGGGCCTGCACCGCGTCCAAGATGTCCTGGTGGTTGTTGGCGGCGGGGGGCACCAGCAGTTCGATGTCCGTGCAGTCTCCCTTCTGGCGATGACCGTAGGCCATCAGGCCGAGCTGCATTTTGGGATTCAGGTCTTTCACCAAGTCGGTGACGACTTTCTTGGCGATGTCAATTTTGACGCCGCCTGGAACTTCGCCCCACATGGAGCCCGAAGCGTCCAGCACGATGATGGTCTTGCCCGGATCGGGTTCGCTACCCTGCTGGGCAAAGACCTGGGGATGAACGGAAGCGGCGAACGCCAGGAAAACGGCCGCTACGGAACGAAAACAGGAGGTTACGGTTTTCATGGGTTTTCTGGGAACGTTCCAGATCGCCTTCCAGACTGCTAATATCGGAAGTTTTCGTCAGACTCATTGGACCGAAGATTCCGTCACGGAAGTTTGCAATTTTCAGGGGCTTCCCGAACCATGAGGCATGAGACAGACCCCCTTCCTGTTCGGCTTTCTGCTGTTCTTCACCTTCGGATTCCTTTCGGCCCACGCCGCGCCATCCGGAGAGAGCAAGCCAAACGTGCTTTTCATCCTGGCCGATGACATGGGCTATGGCGACCTGGGCGCCAACAATCCGGAATCGAAAGTCGCCACCCCTCACTTGGACGGTCTGGCGGCGCAGAGCATGCGCTTCACGGATGCCCATGCCGCGGGATCGGTCTGTGTGCCGTCCCGCTTCGGTCTGCTGACGGGTTGTCTTCCGTGGCGGAACGAACTGCCCAAAGCCGGTAAGGGCGACGCGCCGTCCCAGATCGCGGCGGACCGGCCCACCCTGGGCACCTTGATGAAATCTCACGGCTACCAGACGGCCATTTTCGGAAAGTGGCACCAGGGATTGGGGCTTCCCGGAACCACCACCGACTTTTCCAAGCCCATTCCGCTGGGGCCGAAGCAGCTCGGTTTTGACGACTCTTTCATCCTGCCCGCGTCTCTGGACATCCCACCCTATGTCTATGTGGAAAACGGCATGGCCGTGGAGCCGCTAACCCGGGAAGTGGCGGACCATGAGTCCCCGGAACTTCGCTGGGCCGCTGGGGAATTCTGGCGCGCCGGCCTGACCACGGAGCACTTTGTCTTTGAAGAGGTGCTGGACAACTTTACAGATCGCGCGGCGGCTTACCTGAAAAGCCAGAAGGAGCAGGAAAGTTCCAAACCGTTTTTTGTCTATGTACCCCTGACCGCTCCGCACACGCCCTGGCTGCCGAAGGATCAATACCGGGGCAATAGCGGCGCGGGCCTGTATGGAGACTGGGTCATGCAGGTGGACGATTGCGTGGGCCGCATCCTGAAAGGTCTGGAAGACAGCGGGCAGGCGGACAACACCCTGGTTTTCTTTTCCAGCGACAACGGCGCCTTCTGGACGCCGGAAGAGATCGAGGAATTCGGCCACCGCGCCAATGGACCCCTGCGCGGCCAGAAAGCGGATGCCTGGGAAGGCGGCCACCGCATGCCCTTCCTGGTTCGCTGGCCGGGGAAAGTCGCGCCGGGGTCGGTCAGCGATCAGCTCATCTGTTTTACGGACGTGTATGCCACCCTGAACGGAGTGGTGGGAGGCGGCCCGCTGCCGGAAGATGTGGCGGAGGACAGCATCAGCTTCCTGGAGACCTTGTTAGGAAATCCGGCGGCGCATCCGCGCACTCACCTCATGCTGCGCACGGGCGCCAACGCCGAAGTGCGCGAAGGCGACTGGAAACTGATCCGCTTCCTTGGTTCCGGCGGTTTCTCCGAACCCAGGCGGGTCAAACCGGAGAAAGGCGCCACGGTCACCGGACAGCTCTACAATCTAAAAGAGGACCTGGGCGAAACCACCAACCTTTTTGCCGAGCATCCGGACAAAGTGGCGGAACTCGTTTCCCTGATCGAAGCCATCGAGGCAAACGGCCGCCGTTAGTATCGATCCGGATGTCAGGCAGGCCGGCTCAAGCTCCTACTTCCACTTTTTCTTCCGCGGAAGGCCAGTTGACCGGCACGTCCTGCGTCTGATTGAAGCGGTTGGTGTAGCGGACGAACCCATGCTTCACACCGTATTCGTGGACCAGCTTGGTGACCTTGACGTCAAAGCAGCAGTACTCGGCGATTTCCATGATCTTCCCTTCGCGCCACCACTTGATGGCCTGAAGACCGTCCGCCGATTTCCCGGCGCCGAGCGAGGCGGCAGCCACGGCTTCCAGCTTGGGCCGGTGGCCGAGGTGGGTTTCCATTTCCACCATCAGGTCCAGGGAGGGAATCTGCCCTTTCAGGTCCAGCACGGTGTAGCCCATGAGGACTTCGTAGTCGAAATGGATGTGGTTGAAGCCAATGACCAAGTCGGCCTGCAGCAGTTCCTTGATGAGATCCTGAACCCGTTTTTCGCTGTAGATCTGGTACTTCCCTTCGGCAGTGCTGTAGGTCACGCCCACGGACATCAGCATTTTGTCCTTGTGGCCCCAGCCGCCAACGTCATTGGCGGACTTCTGTGTTTCCAGGTCGAAATAGACAAAGTTTTTGGACATGACGCTTCTTCAAACAACCGTTTCCTACCCGTTTCAACTCAGCGGGGCCGCGGAGAATACCACGACGGGTCCAAGTCCGGAAAGATGGGGTTCATGGCTTTGATCTTTCGCAGCGCATCCGCTGCCTCGGGACTGTTGGAGGCAAACATTTTCCAAACACGGTCAAAATTCCCCAGGTAGTTTTTGACCTGCTGATTGGCAAATTCCCGCGTGGCGCCGTCGTTCATCAGAGCGGCCCAGTCGCTGGACTGCGCCAGGAGAAGCTCGCGAGCCATCTGGCTCAGGCATTCCTCCCGATAAGCCAGCGTTTCCTCCAAAAGGCTCGGCCCGCTTTCATCCAAAATGGACTGGAAATGGGTCACCTGCGAAGCCCGTTGATAGAGGTGGGGGTAGATCCAGGCATTGTCCTCACCCAGCCACTTTCCGAAATAGCCGTCGCCACCCCAGGAAGAAGCGATGGGCTCGATGGTATCGTCGCCGCCATAACGCTTGCCCGCCAGCACCTCGGCGGGCGTGACGAAGCTGAAATCGTTCCGCGCCGCGGCCATCCGAAACACCGTGGCGAGGAACTCGGGGCCTTCGAACCACCAGCGTCCCAAGTGATCGATGTCCATCGCGCACACGGCCACGGGCTCGGGAATTCCAAAGTCTTCCAGACGTTGCAGGTGGGCCGCCAGCGTCTCGATAAACTGGGCGGCGTGTTCCCTGACGGCCTTGGCGGCCTGTTCGGGATCGTAGTCCGGCTGCACCACTTCCGGCCTTCCCTGGGTATCCTGAGGCGCCCGATTCTTTCCTGACAAAACCGCTATTTCCACCCGGGCATAGTCGTTGGGCGCGGGCGGACGCAGTTCTCCCGGGGAATTGAAACGGAACTTCCGGTAGCGGGGGTCGGCGGGAAAACCCTTTTGGTAATCGCGGATCGGCACGTCCAGGCCTGGTTCCCGCCCGAAGAGGCGAAGCCCGGACTTCGAGCGCACCGGGCGGTTGATGCCAGTGCGGGGAGGATTCTTACATTGCAGAATGCTGTGATCTTCCAGCACGGTCCACTCCACGCCAGCCTCCGCCAAAATGGGATCGAGCGGCGGCGAGTAGGCGCACTCCGGCAGCCAGAAGCCCCGCGGCTTGGCTCCAAAGGTTTTCTCATGCCAGCGGCAACCGGCCAAGACCTGGGCCCGGACCGCCTCCGGAACTTTGAGCAAGAGGGGCAGCAAACCATGGGTGGCGGCCGTGGCCATCATTTCCAATTGGCCCGATTCCTGGAGAAGCTCCAAAGCCCCCACGAGGTCCCGGTTCAGGATGCGCCGGTAAAATTGCCCAACCGCTCCGTAGTGTTCCACGGTGTCGCTGGCGAGGCGCCGTTCCTCCATCGATCCCCCGCGCTCCAGGACGGCGTGCGCCCAGTTGGTGGCGCGGTCCAGGTAGATGTCCGCCCGCTTCCGCATGACCGGATCGCGCAGCATGGCGCCCAAGGTGGGGGAAAGCGCCATACCCAGGCGGAAGCGCACGCCTTCCTCCCGCAGCTTGATGAGCTGGGCCAGCACGGGCAGGTAGCAGTCCAGCAGAGAATCAAAGACCCACTTTTCCTGTGGCGCGTCCGCCGTGTCTGGATGCCGGACCCAGGGAACGTGAGCATTGAGAATGAGGACGCAACGACGATTCACGGAGCAAGGACAGCAGTAAATGCCAGAGAGAGTAACAAGAATGCCGCTAAGATGGCTAAAATTCTTGGAGCATTCAAATTCTCATATTCCTGGTTCGTTCCAAGGGACTTATCCCAGAGGGTATCGCCCTTTGCCAGGAGACGGAAAAACGAATAGCTCATGCAGGGCAAAGCAAGAATCGGTGGCCCCATACCCAGTCCCGCCACCCAGACAAAGAAGGCGCGCAGAAACGACCGCCGGAGATCGGGATTCCGGCCATCGGAATTTCGCACCACGCGGATGCCCAACAGCCACTTGCCCGGAGTGGTGCCGTAGAAACCGATCAGCAGCGCCTCCACCACGTTCGAAACCAAGGCGGCGCCCAGCATGACCATATTCACCTTCCAAAGTTCCGGCGTCATGGTTCCCGCCTCACTCAACTCCCTCAAAGGCGGCAAATCGAAAATCCACCAGGCCAGAATCGAGAAGATCAGTTGGTCCGCGAATCGGGCCCACAGCCGCCTGAAGGGCTTTACCTCTATGGCCACCACGCCGGCGGGCGGTTTGGGCTTTGTCTTGGGGCGGGGCGCGTTGAAAACGGGCGCCTCTTCGTGGCCGGATTCGTCTTTCTTATTTTCGCCCGCTTCGGCCTCTTCCGCTTTCTTTTCCGAATCCTTTTCGACGCCGCGGATGATCTCCGTGAGGGCGGGAATCTCTTTGAGGGGCAACCAGCGCTCCATGTCCTGGTGCCAGCCCAAGCACTCGGGAGAGACCTCCCTGTCTCTTAACATGTCCGTTAACCGGTGGAGCGAAAACGGTCCGCGCTTTTCTCCCTGGATCGCGATGTAGAACTGCATGTTTGGGTTATGGAAAAGAAACGGCTGGAAGGCGGCCTCGGAGGCCATTGGCTAGAGTGCCCGCTCTTCACTCGCTACGCAAGGCCTTCGCCGGGTCCCGGAGCGACGCCATGATAGCAGGCGCCAACGCGGCCAGGACGCAGGCCACGAAGGCTCCCAGGGAAATGATCGAGATGTCACTGAGCCGCGGGTCGGCTGGGAGGCCACCTTCGACCTGATAGATTTCGGATTTGAAGAATTCCACATTCATGACCTTCCCAAAGAAACCGGCGATATCATTCCGGCGGGCAATGATTAGAAACGCGAATCCCAAACCGGATAGAATTCCTACCACGGCCACCACGGCGGCATGAAGAATGAATACCGCCGCGATCTGTTCCTCCGTGGCCCCGACGGCTTTCATCAGCCCGATTTCGCCCCGCTTTTCGAACGTGACGGTGAAAAGCGTGTTCATGATGCAGAAGCCGGCCACAATCATGATGATGAACAGGATGAGGTACATCATGCTGCGCTCCGTTGCGACGGCACTGAAAAGGTCCCGGTGCATGTCCATCCAGGTTCGCACCTGGTAGTGAGGGCCGATCAGCGCTTCCACTTCCTTCTGCGTCTTGGACGCCTTCAGTCCATCCGGAGTATTCACCGCCAGGCCATGGGCCGCGCCGCGCAGGCTGTAAAGTTCCTGGCCGGAGGCCAGATAGATGAAGATGTAGTTACTATCGAAGAGGTAATTATCGGAGTTGAACATGCCCACGACTTCGTACTCTTTGGGAGCGGACATCTCGGTAATATCGTCCAGGATGGAATTGTCTCCCGTCTCCTTGGCCCGCTCCACGGCACTGTAGATTTCCTCAATATTCTTGGGGGAGTGCACGGTGATGTAATCCCCCAGGTGGATGCCCATGGAATTCGCCAAGTCGTCTCCGATCACGGCGGTGCCGAAGTCCAAAAGGAACTTGCCCATCGGTTTGCCCTCTTCGTCCTTGGCCAGAAGATTTTCCAGCTGGCTCAGCATGCTGCCGGGTTCTTCGCTTGGCGGGGGGTCGATGGCCCGGATGACCGTGGCATAGCGCCGCCCGGCGAAATCCATCAGCACCTGGCCCTGGACAAAAGGGGTCGTCGATTCCACATCCGGCAGAGTTTCGACACGCTCCTGAACTTCGTCCCAGTCGTCCAGAATACCACCGGCATCCACCACAAGGTGCGGCTCGAAGGCCAGGACGGTATCCGTCAGACGCTTTTCATACCCGGAGAAAACCGCGATCACAATGACCAGCACCGTCACGCCAAGAGCCACGCCGCAGATGGAAATGAGCGTTATAATGGAGGAGACAGCACTACGCTCCGGCTTCAGGTAACGGAACGCTAGAAAGGTGCTGAAATGCTTGCTGAAAAGACCGGCTTTCAAAGTTGCGGCCTACACTAACCGAGAATAACGAATCTGATAGTTGAAACTGCCGCGATAGGAGTTCTGATAAAGCTTGCTCTCGCGAGCCCCCATTTCTCCAGAACTTCCTTTCCATGAACGATTCGCCTCCTCCGTCAAAATTCAAAACCCTGATCGTCATGGGCGCTCCGGGCAGCGGCAAGGGGACGCAGGGCTCCATCATCGGACAGATTCCGCGGTTCTATCATTTTTCCACGGGCGACGCATTCCGCCGCCTGGACACCCGGACGGAGATCGGGCAGCAGTTTGTGAAGTATTCCGCCGAAGGTCGCCTGGTGCCGGACGAAATCGTGGTAAAATTCTGTGTCGCTCAGCTGGACAACGCGGTGGACGCCCACGCCTTCAAGGCGGACGTGGACTTTCTGGTCCTGGACGGCATTCCCCGGAACACCCGCCAGGCGGAACTGATGGACGAGCACATCGACGTCCTTCAGCTCTTTCACCTTTCCTGCCCCAACCGGGAAGAGCTGATCCGCCGCCTGCGCAAGCGGGCCCTGAAGGAACAGCGCATGGACGACGCGAACGAGGAAGTCATCCGGCGGCGCTTCGAAACCTACGAGCGGGAAACCAAAGAACTGCTGGAGCACTACCCCTCGGAAATCGTCACGGACATCGACGCCAATCAGCCCCCCGTAAAGGTGCTCTCGGACATGCTCCAAGCCATCATCCAACTGCCGGACTGGCAGGAATTCTCCAAGCAGGTGGTATAAGCCTTCCACGCGGGGCGCGGGCGAGGCTCCGGTTTCTCCTGGCCGCCACGCGTTTCCGTATATGAAAATCCTCTTCCTAGGCACCGGAGAAATCGGTCTGCCAGCCTTGCGCTGGCTGCTGGAAAAGTCCGGGCACGAGATCGTGGGCGTGGTGACCCAGCCGGACAAGCCGGTGGGCCGGAAGCAGACCCTGATGCCCCCAGCCCCAAAAGTTCTGGCGATTGCCCAGGGCGTGCCGGTCCTGCAACCCGAAAAAGTGCGGGATCCGGACTATCTGGCAGCCATCCGGGCGCTGGAACCGGACCTGATCCTGGTGGTGGCCTACGGGCAACTGTTGCCCCAGGCCTTGATCGATATTCCGCCGCTGGGCTGCATTAACCTCCATGCCTCGCTGCTGCCCCGGCACCGGGGGGCGTCGCCCATCCAGGCCGCCATCCTCAGTGGCGACCGGGAAACCGCCATGACCGTGATGTTCGTGGTGCGAAAGCTCGACGCGGGCGACATTGTCCTGCAGGAGCGGCTGGAAATCGCTCCGGAAGACACGGGCGGAACTCTGCACGACAAACTGGCCGCGCTGGGACCCGTGGCTCTGGAAAAAGCCTTGCCGCTCTTTGAATCCGGAGAGCCGGCGCCACGCCTTCCGCAGGCAGAGAACGAAGTCACCTACCTCGGCAAACTGAATCGCGAGGATGGGGAGATCGACTGGGCCCAGCCCGCGGAGGTTCTTGGGCGCTTGATACGCGCCTACGATCCCTGGCCGGGGACCTACACCTGGCTGGAGGATTCGAAGAAGCTGAAGCTTTTTCCCCCGGTGGAGGTGGACCCGTCTTCCGGACTTTCCGGCGAACCGGGGACCGTGCTGGCGGTGGAGAAGCACGCCTTTCTGGTCGCCACGGGTCAGGGGGCGCTATGGATCAAGGACGTTCAGCCGGAAGGCAGCCGCCGGATGCCCGCGAGCGCGTTTCTCGCCGGTCACGCCATCTCTCCAGGGGCCCGCTTGGGCAAAGCAAATGACTGAAACTAGGCAGGTTGCCCGTTTATAGGCGGAAATCTCCTCTATTTATCATATTCCGCTTTGCATATTGGAGAGCATGTAGTTTTCTTGATGAACCCAACGCAATCGCATGCGGAGACAGTTTAAGCGCGTCGTCCTAAAACTCAGTGGCGAGGCCCTCAGAGAGCCTGGCAGTCACGATAATATTTCTCCCGAGATCGTCGAACGAATCGCGGAAGAAGTGAAAGAGGCCCAACAAAGCGGACTGGAGATCGGTCTGGTAGTGGGAGGTGGAAATTTCTGGCGAGGCGTCAGCGCGAGCAATCGCGGCATGGAACGCGCCACGGCGGACTACATGGGCATGCTGGCCACGGTCATGAATGCCCTGGCGATCCAAAGCATGCTGGAAGCCCTGGAAGTCCCCACCCGGGTGCAGTCCGCCATCGAAATGAAAAACGTGGCGGAGCCTTTCATCCGCCGCGTGGCCATCCGGCACCTGGAACTGGGCCGCGTGGTCATCTTTGCCGCGGGAACGGGCAACCCTTTCTTCTCCACGGACACCACCGCCGCCCTGCGCGCCAGCGAGATCGGCGCCGACGCCATCCTGAAAGCCACCAAGGTGGACGGGGTTTACGACAAGGACCCCATGCAGAACGAGGACGCACGGCGGTTCGAATACATTACTTTCACGGAAGCGCTGAACCGTGGCCTGAAGGTACTGGACGCCACGGCTTTCAGTCTGTGCCGGGACAACAATAAGCCCATCATCGTTTTCGACATGACAGAACCGGGGAACATCCACCGGGCCCTGATCGGAGAACACGTGGGCACCCTGGTTTCCGCCAAGCTTCCCCCGGAGCAAACGGTGCTCAGTTCCGTAGGGTAAGGCCGGATAATGTGGATTCCGCGCTCGACGGAGGCGGAATTTGCCCTATCCTTAAGCCCTTCAACCCTATGGACCCGGACGAGATTTTGCTGGAAACGGAAGACGCCATGCAGAAAAGCGTGGACTATGTGCTGCACGAAATGTCCAGCGTGCGCACGGGAAAGGCCAGCCCCAGCCTGGTGGAAAACATGGACGTGATGGTGCAAGCTTACGGCTCCAGCATGAAGCTGAAGCAGTTGGCCATGATCTCCACGCCGGAGCCGCGGCTCATTACGGTCACTCCCTTCGATCCCAGCACGACGCGGGACATTGAGCGGGCGCTTTCGGAGTCCAAGCTGGGCATCAACCCCGCCGTGGACGGCAAACTGATCCGCCTGCCGATTCCAGAACTTTCCGAAGAACGCCGCCGCGATCTGGTAAAAGTGGTCAAGGAAATGGCGGAAGCTGGCCGCGTCCGCATTCGTGGCACCCGGCGTGACGGCATCGATAAGCTGAAGGATGCCCAGAAGAAAAGCGCCATCACGGAAGATGACCTGCGCCTTTACGAAAAAGACGTCCAGGAACTGACGGACAAGTACATCAAGAGCATCGACGAGCACGTCGCTCACAAGGAAGCGGAAATCATGAAGGTGTAGTTCACCTTTGAATCTCCCCCCTCTCTCTTTCTAAATTTACCAAAGCAAGAAAGCTCGCCGTCCCGCGACTTTCCCCGAAACTCGAATCAGCCCGGTGGCGTTTTCGCCGCTGGGCTGATTGTTTTTGGGGAGGAAGGGCGAATTAAAAGGTGGATGGTAAACCGGCTTCTACGCCAGCAAGGGCTTCACGAGATTTCCGTGCACGTCGGTCAGCCGGTAGTAACGCCCCTGGAACTTGTAGGTGAGCTTTTTGTGATCGACCCCTAACAGGTGCAGAATGGTGGCGTGCAGGTCGTGCACGCTGACGGGGTTTTCGGTGATGTTGTAGGAATAGTCGTCCGTGGCGCCGTAGGTCAGGCCGGGCTTCACGCCGCCACCCGCCATCCAGACGGTGAAACAGCGCGGGTGATGGTCCCGGCCATAATTCGCCTCCGTCAGGGTGCCCTGGCAGTAGACGGTGCGGCCAAATTCTCCGCTCCAGACGATGAGGGTGTCGTCCAGGAGTCCCCGGCGGCGGAGGTCGGTAATCAAAGCCGCGCTGGGTTGATCGGTTTCCTTGCAGCGAGCCGCCAATTGCTTGGGCAAACCACCGTGGGTGTCCCAGCCGCGATGGAAGAGCTGCACGAAGCGCACGCCGCGTTCTGAGAGGCGGCGGGCCAATAGGCAGTTGTAGGCATAGGTGCCGGGCTTCCGGGCGTCTTCCCCATACAGCTCAAAAGTGGACTCAGGCTCGGAGGAGACGTCCGTCAATTCCGGGACGGAAGTCTGCATGCGGTAGGCCATTTCGTATTGGGAAATGCGGGTCAGGATCTCGGGATCGCCAAACTCCTCGTGCCGCATCTGGTTGAGCGCGCCCAGGTGATCGAGGGTCTTCCGCCGCAGGCTGGCGCTCATGCCGGCCGGGTTGTTCAGGTAGAGCACGGGATCTTTCCCGGAGCGGAAGCGCACGCCCTGGTGCTGGGAAGGCAGGAAGCCCGCGCCCCAGAGACGGTCATAGAGCGGCTGACCGCCGCTGTTCGATGTCATGGCGACGAAGGCGGGCAGGTTTTCGTTCGTGCTGCCAAGCCCGTAGCTGAGCCAGGCGCCGATGCTGGGCCGCCCGGCGATCTGGAATCCGGTCTGGAAAAAGGTAATGGCGGGGTCGTGATTGATAGCGTCCGTGTGCATGGACTTCACGAAACAGACCTCGTCAGCCACCCGACCGAGGTGGGGCAGCAGCTCGGTATTCAACCAGGTGCCACTCTGGCCCACCTGCTCGAAATTGAAAACGGACCGCGCCACGGGGAAGGAACTCTGCCCCGCCGTCATGCCAGTGAGGCGCTGGCCGTTGAAAACGGAGTCGGGTACCTCCTGCTTATGGACTTTGTCCAGGTAGGGCTTGTAGTCGAAGAGGTCCATCTGCGGCGGACCGCCCGATTGGAAAAGGTAGATCACCCGCTTGGCCCGGGGCGCGAAGTTCGGGAAATGAGCACGCGCTTCAGACTCCGGCGAAGCGCCGGCGGCTCCCGCGGCAGAGAGTTCGCGATTCAGCAAGGACGCCAAAGCCACGCCCCCCAAGCCTTTGGCGGAGCGATTGAAGAAATGCCGCCGCGTGGCGAGTAGTCGAGATTCGGTAAAGGGATTCATGGGCGTTATTCCTTGGTGATGGCTTCGTCCAGATTCAGCAGCACGTTGGCCAAGGCGGTATGGGCGGCCTGTTCCACGGGGTCCAGGTCTTTGGCCTGGGGGGACTCTCCAATGCTAAGCAACTCTTTGGCGGCTTTCGGGTCCTGCCGGTATTCGGCCAGGTATTCCTGGTAGGCTTGCCGAAGTAGAGTCAGTTCCCTTTCCCCCGGCTGGCGGGCGGTCACCAGATGGAAGCCATAGGTGACGGGATCTTCGCCGCCCTCGGTCATCATCCGCGCGGCCAGGTGCCGGGCCGCTTCGACGAAGGCGGTTTCGTTTAGAAGGGTCAGCGCCTGGAGCGGCGTGTTGGTGCGCTTTGCGCGAATCCAGCAGGACTCCCGGTCCGCCGCGTCCATGACGATCATGCTGGGCGGGGCGACGGTGCGTTTCCAGATGGTGTAGAGGCTGCGCCGGTAGAGGTCTTTGCCCTTCGACTGCTTGTAGGAGGCATTGCTCATCTCTTCCCACAGGCGGTCGGGCTGATAAGGGCTGACTGACGGACCGCCGATGTCGCCGGCCATCAAACCGCTGAGGGCCAGGGCCTGATCCCGCAGGGCATGGGCGGAGAGGCGCTGCCGGGGGCCGCGGGCGAGCAGGCGGTTCTGGGGATCTTTCTCCTGAAGCTCCGGAGTGATCTTTGACGCCTGCTGGTAGGTGGCGCTGGTGACGATGAGGCGCTGCATGGCTTTCACATCCCAGCCAGCGCGGACGAACTCGGTGGCCAGCCAGTCGAGCAATTCCGGATGACTCGGCAACTCACCCTGAAGTCCGAAGTCTTCTGCTGTCTTCACGAGACCCGTGCCGAAGTACTGCAACCAGTAGCGGTTCACAGTGACCCGTGCCGTCAGGGGATGTTCGCCGCTGACCAGCCACTGGGCGAACCCCAGGCGGTTCCGGGGCAGGCCCGGTCCCATGGCGGGAAAGATCTCCGGGACGGCTGGGGTGACTTTTTCTCCCAGGTCATTGTAAACGCCCCGATTCCGGACATGCGAAAAAGGCGCTTCCGGTTTTTCCTCCATGACCATGGTGGTGGGCAGCTTGTCCCAGTAACTCAGCGTGGCGACCCGGGCTTCGAAATGGGATTGGGCGAGCTGGCTAAGCGGTTTGGGCGCGGCCTGTTCCAGGAAGTAAGCCCGAAGGACCGCGGCCTGAGTCTTGGTACGTTTGTCAGGAGAAAGCGCGGCAATCCGGACGACAGGAACGGGCTCCGCGAGCAGGGCAATTTCGTCCGCCCACAGCGTGCGGCCGTAGATACGCAACTCGTCCACCTGGCCTTTGAAGTTCGCGCCATAAACACCGCCGCCCAGCCGAAGGGGGGTGTTCTTCGGCTCCGCCATGGCATTGCTGTTCGTGTTGTAGAGCGCCGTTGCCGCAGCCGGTTGACCATCCAGGTAAATCTTCATGCCGCTGACGGTCTGGCTGCCGTCATTGGTCAGCGTGACGTGGACCCATTCGTCCTGGCGAAGCGGCTTCGCGGTTTCCACCGCGCCCACGCCAGCCACCCAGCGGCTGATAATGAAGAACTGAAGATGGCCGTCGCGCAGTTCCACCGCGAGACCGGGCCGGCGGGTATCTCCGCCCTGACGGGAGAGGACGACGCCCTCTTTCAATTCTTCGGGCTTCAGCCAGAAGGAGAGGGAAAAGCGCTTCTGGCAGGAGAAGTCGCCCACCTCCCCCAGGGCGAACACTCCGCCGCCTCCCACGGTGGCCGCGTTTCCCCGGCCCGGCAGGCCTTCGCGGAAAACGGGCTTCCCTTTCTCTTTGGTGACTCCGGACGTGTCGCCGTCGAAGGTGAAATGCGCGGTCAGTCCTTGGGAGACCACGCCCACCGGTGGGGCTTTGCCGTCAAAGTTCGGCGCCCACTTGGCTTCCGCTTCGGCGACTTCCCCTTCCCTGGCTTCCAAGGCTTTCCGGGCGTCCGCTTCGCGGCGCTGGACTTTCTGAAGGGCCGCCTGCTGGTCCGCGGCGGGCGCTTTAATGTAGGGTTCGGAATTACCAAACTTAATGGCGCGGCCGCATTCGGTGATGTTTCCGAAGATGGAGATCAGCTCATAGTATTCCTTCTGAGAAATGGGGTCGTATTTGTGATCGTGACACCGGGCGCAGCCCATGGTCAGGCCCATCCACACCGTGGAAGTGGTATCCACGCGGTCCACGGCGTTCTCCAGGAGAAACTCTTCGAGGACCAGGCCCGCCTCTGAGTTATAACGGTTGTTCCGGTTGAAGCCGGTGGCGATCTTTTGATCCAGGGTGGCGTTCGGCAGCAGATCGCCGGCGAGTTGTTCGATGGTGAAGCGGTCGAAGGTCTTCCCACTATTGTAGGCGTCGATCACCCAGTCGCGCCAGCGCCACATCTCGCGCGGCCCATCATTCTGGTAACCGTCCGTGTCCGCGTAGCGAGCCGCGTCCAGCCACTGGAGCGCCATGGCTTCTCCATACCGGTCCGAGCGCAGGAGACGGTCGACGGCTTTTTCGTAAGCAGTGTCCGACTCATCTTCCAGAAAGGCTTTGACCTCCTCGTAAGTGGGCGGCAAGCCGGTGAGGTCCTGCGTTACGCGGCGGATGAGGGTTTCTTTTGAAGCTTCGGGCGACGGCTTCAGTCCTTCCTGTTCCAGACGGTGCAGCACAAACCAGTCGATGCCGTTTCGCGGCCAATCCTCCTGCTTCACCTCCGGCAGGTCCGGCCGGGTGGGCGGCACGAAGGACCAGTGCTGCTCCCATTCCGCGCCCTGGGCGATCCACTCTTTCAGAAGCTCGCGTTCTTTCGGGCTCAAGGAACGTTCCGAGTCCGGCGGGGGCATCACGTCCTTTTCATCCGTGGTGAAAACGCGGTAAATCAGTTCGCTATGCTCCGGGTCTCCCGGCGCAACAGCGATGACGCCATCGCGATCTTCTTTTGCGGCCTTTTCCTGATCCAACCGCAAACCCGCTTCCCGGGTCTGAGAGTCGGGACCGTGGCAGAAGTAGCAATTGTCGGAGAGGATGGGCTGAATGTCCCGGTTAAAATCGATGTCCGCGGCTTTCGACGATGGCGCAAGGAACGCGAGAACCGCCGCCGTCAGGGTGAGTAGGCGGGTACGAGAGGACTGAAAAAGGCGCACGGGCATGAGGAAAATTGCTTCCGTTCGATTCGCGGGGTTTGGAAAGAAACAGGCGGGGGAATCTACCATGAACCGCTGGTGGCAGGCAATTCACGTATCTGCGTAGACACTTGGAAGGCGGTTCGGCGTTCAGAATCTTGGAGTTCCCGCCGGCCACCGAAACGTGCCACTCTTTTCTCCAGAGATGAAGTCCGAGCCGGAAAAAGGGAAGAACCGTCCGTCCGGTTTCCACGATCTCATCTTGCTTCTCCTGCAGGTGGCCCTGGCCATATCCGTCAGCACTCTGGCGATGGATGGTGGCGCGACGTTTCGCTACCTTTGCCTCATTTTGGCGCCGTTGCTGGCGGGCGCGCCGGCTTTGGCCTTCCGCGGACGGCTGACGAAACGAAGACTCCGGTGGCTGATTTACGCGGTCTGGATCTCTTTGTTCCTCGCCGCGCTGCTGGCGACCAGTTTCAACCCCTTTCTTTCGCCGGGCTGAAAGGTGATCGCCTCAATCCTCCTCATCGGAGCCTGACTCGTCCTCCCGCAGTCCGAGGGATACGAGTTTCCTGCGGAGGGTGAGGCGAGAGATGCCCAGCCAGCCGGCGGCCTTGGAAATGTTGTTGTCACTCATTCCCATGGCTTCGCCGAGGAGCTCTTTTTCCACCGCCTCGATGGTTTCCTTATAGGCGCCATCCGGTGACTCGCCATCCCGGGCGCGGGTGAGAGAGTTCATCACCAGATCGCGCACACCGCCACCGGCGGTGGCATACTGGGTGGGCTGTTCGGATTCCTGGAGGACGTCCCGAATCATCGTCCTGTCGATGGCGTAGCCCCGGGACTTCAGCAGTGCCTTGCGCAGCACATTCTGCAACTGGCGCACGTTGCCGGGCCAGGGTTGTTCCTCCAGGAAGCGCACCGCCCGCGTCGTGATGGCGGGCTCGGTGACATTCATCTCCGCCCCATACTGCTTCAGGAAATAGTCCGTCAGCAGCGCGATGTCTTCCCGCCGCTTTCGCAGAGGCGGCAGCGTGATGGCGGCCACGTTGAAACGGTAAAAGAGATCGATCCGGAAATCTCCGTTCGCGACCATGGCTTCCAGATTCCGGTGCGTGGCGGCGATGATGCGGACGTCCACGGGAATGTCTTCCCGGCCCCCCACGCGCTGGATCTGCCGCTCCTGCAGCACCCGGAGAAGCTTGGCCTGGAGGGCCAGGTCCAGGTCCCCAATCTCGTCCAGGAAGAGGGTCGCGCCGTGGGCTTGCTCGAACTTTCCGATCCGGGTCTGCACCGCGCCGGTGAAGGCGCCCCGCTCGTGGCCGAAGAGTTCGCTCTCCAGCAGATTCTCCGGAATGGCGGCGCAGTTCACGGTAATGAAGGGTTTGTGGGCCCGGTGACCGTGCTGATAGAGGGCCCGGGCAATGAGCTCCTTCCCCGTGCCGGTTTCTCCCCGGATGAGAACGGTAACCGGGGTGGCGGAGAGGCGGCCCAGCTCTTTATACACCCCCGTCATGGCGCGGCTCTGGCCGATCAGGCTGTCCTGTTCCGCCCGAAAGGACGCACCCCCAATGTCCACGGGCTTGGACATGCGGCGGGTGGCTTCCAAGGCCTGTTCGACAGAGGCACTGAACTCCGGGGCATCGATCGGTTTCAGGAAAAAGTCGAAGGCACCGGATTTCACGGCGCGGATGGCGATTTCACTGGTGCTCTTCCGTGTGGTGACAATAATCGGCAGCCGGGGCAGCTCTTTCACCAACTCCATCACCCAAAGGTCACCCTTCAATGGCCCCGGTTCGTAATCGGTAATAACAACCTCGAAACGTAAACGACGAATAAGGCGGAGGGCTTCGTCCGTGGTGGAAACCCGCTCGACAGCCGCTCCGTTTTTCGTTAGCAACGTCGTGATTTCTTCGGCGTCGGCCTTGGAAGGTTCGACGAGCAGAAATCTAGCATTAGAAAAAACCATCTAAGAAAACGATCTAGTCGAGCAAAGTGATAATTGTGTTACCGCACTTTGGTATGCAATTTACCGGAATCAAGCCTTTGCGTTAGATTTGATGTGAGAATAAAATCCTAAAACTCAGGCAGTTACGACTTTGGTCCCGTGCTGGCACGACTTTTGCACTCAATAAGAAGTGAGTCTTTTGAGATTCCATTCAAAAAACATCCAACAAACACAGAGCCATGAAAAAAATCGAAGCAATCATCAAGCCATTCAAACTGGAAGAAGTGAAGCAAGCGCTCACGGAAGCCGGTGTTCACGGGATGACCGTGACGGAAGTGAAGGGTTTTGGTCGCCAGAAAGGCCACACCGAAATCTACCGCGGCAGTGAGTACACCGTGGATTTCCTTCCCAAAGTGAAGATTGAAATCGTGACCGACGACGCTGACACCGTGGTGGACACGATCGTGAAAGCGGCTGCCACCGGCAAAATCGGTGATGGTAAGGTCTTTGTCACTCCGGTGGAAGAAGCGGTCCGCATTCGTACCGGCGAAAAAGGCATCGAAGCGGTGACCACCTCCGCTGAGTAAGCGGCTGGCGTCCATTACGCCAAACGAATTCTACATTCGTTAACCCCCAGAGGACGAAAGAACCCCATTCGCGGGATCATCTCGCCTCTGACATTGAGCCGGGTCTCCACGCCCGGCTCTTTTGTTTCTGGATATCCAGTCCATCGCCCGGCCTCTTTCGGGGCCGGGCAGCCGCCGAGCCAAGGCTCAGGACGTGAATACGTACCTGTCAGAAAAGACGGCGAGAACGAAACTTTCTGACGTTTTTCAGATTGAATGTCCCAGCCGGAGGAACGTGCCCGGCCAACCTGAAAAATCGCTCTCCGCCTCACCTCTGATCGAGTCATTTACCATGAGAACCCTTCTCGTCTTTACCCTCGTTTCGGCCCTGACCTGCGGCAGCCTCCTGGGCGCCGCCAAGGAAAAGATGCCGGACCCTGTCCTGGCCGCTTCCCGGAAAATCGACGCGCTCCTGCAGAAGGGATACGAGGAGCAAGGCATTCAGGCCAACCCGCCCGCCAGCGACGAAGTCTTTGTCCGCCGCATCTACCTGGACATCATCGGCCGCATTCCCACGGAACAAGAGACCCTGGCGTTCCTGGAGTCCGAGCACCCGAGAAAGCGCGTCCGCCTGATCAATCAACTGCTGAATTCGGAGGGTTACGTCAGCAACTACTACAACTACTGGGCGGACATCCTGCGGGCGAAAACCCGCCTGAATGGGGCTGGCGCCAGCCGGCCGGCGGGCATTGCCTACTCGGAATGGATCAAGGATTCCCTGCGGGACAACACGCCTTACGACCTCTTTGTCCGCCAAATGGTATCGGCCAGCGGCAATACCTGGGACAATCCGGAAGTCGGCTACTACCTGCGGGACTACGGCATGCCGCTCGATAACCTGGCCATCACCACCCAGGTCTTCCTGGGCACCCAGATTGTATGCGCCCAGTGCCACAACCATCCCTTCGATACGTGGACGCAGATGGATTACTACCACCTGTCCGCCTACACCTACGGCATGCAGGGCACCAATGGCTCGCCCAATGACGGCGCCGCCATGAAGATGGCCAAGCGGAGCGACATGGACACCATGGGCGCCGGCAAGGGCGACCTGCGCCGCGCCTTCAGCGAGATTCTTAAGCCGGTCCGCTTTAACAACGTGCTGGAACGGGAGCGCGTCCTTCAACTGCCGCACGACTACAAGTATGAAGACGCGAAGCCCAAGGATCGGGTGGACCCCCAAGTGCCCTTTGGCCCGGACGCGACCGTGAGCGGCGCGGATCATCCGGTGCACGCTTTCGCGGACTGGCTGACTTCCACGGAAAACCCGCGGTTCACCACCGTGATCGCCAACCGGCTTTGGAAGAAGGCCTTTGGCCTGGCCCTGATCGAGCCGCTGGACGACATGCGGGAAGACACGGTGGCCATGAACCCGGAGCTGATGACCTTCCTGGAAAAGAAGATGAAGGACTTCAACTACGACATGAAGGCCTTCCTGAAAATGGTCTACAACACCCAGGCCTACCAGCGCATGGCCAGTCCTGAAGAAGTCGCCCTGGGTGAAACTTACTACTTTCCCGGCCCGATCCTCCGCCGGATGACCGCCGAACAGATCTGGGACTCCGTAGTGGCCATGGTGGTCGAAAACCCGGAAGCACCCAACCTGGAAGTCGCTTTGAACAAGAAGCGTCAGATGCTGGAGGTGGAGCTGATCGCCAAGTCCGTTTATGACCAGTCGCCCGAGCAGTTTCTGAAGAACGGGTACGAGATCGCCAACCTGCAACAGAAACTGGCCGCCGATCTGCAAGCAACCCAGGAAAACCTGGCCGCGGCCCGGGACGCCAAAGACGAAAAGGGGGTCAAGGCAGCCATTCGTGAAGCGAGCCGCATTCGCGGCCAATTGGCGGATCAGATCGAGACGGTGGTGTATAAGGACGGTTTGAAAGGAAAGTTCGCCGAAGTAGCGGTCAACAGCACTGGCGAAGAAGCCGATGCCTTCCTGGGCGAACTGGTGGACGTGCTGAACCGCGAATACGGCGAAACGGAACAGGGCATGGATGCCGCCGCCGAAGACCGCCGCGGCTTTGTCCGGTCCCTGGTGGACTCCATGCTGGCGGAAGACAAGGCAGCTCTAAAAGACTGGCAGCGCCAGCGCGAACAGGAGGAAGTCGAAGCCTGGAGCGTGGATACCCCTAAAGAAAAGAGCTCCTACAAGACCTTTACCAAGTTACGCGAGAAACTGGACCGGGCGTCCGACATCGAGTCCCCCGCGCCGAGAGGCCACTTCCTGCGGGAGTTCGGCCAATCCGACCGCGAGGTGGTGGACAACGCAAACGATCAGGCAGCCATTACGCAGGCCTTGTCTCTTCTGAACGGTCCGGCCATCAGCGCGATGACGAGCCGCTATTCCCTTCTCTCGCGCCAGATTGCGCAGGAAGAAACCCGCGAAGGAAAAATCGACTCGCTCTTCCTGACGATGTTGAGCCGCTACCCGACGAACGAAGAGTTCGACCTGGTCAAAGACAGCCTGGACAGCGACGACAACCTCGGCCTGGCCGGACTGACGTGGACCCTTCTGAATACCCGGCAGTTCCTCTTCATCGAATAACGGACGAACGGACGGTTTTCCCGCACCTCTTGTACTTTTCCAACTCCCAACCTTTCAAGCCATGAAGTCACTTCTCCATCAGGCTAACGAAGTCACCCGCCGGGGATTCATCTCGCGGGCGGCCAAGACCTTTCTGGGCGTCAGCGCGCTGCCGGCAGGTTCCCTGTTTTCCGGCCAGGCCATGGCGGCGGGCCGCGGGTCCGTTCTGAAGCAGATCCCCACGGCAAAGCGAGTCATTTACCTCTACATGACCGGGGGCATGAGCCACCTGGACACTTTCGACCCCAAGCCGGGGCAGGACGTGATGGGACCGACCAAGGCCGTCAAGACCAGCGCGGATGACGTGATGGTGTCCGACTACCTGCCGCGCATGGCCAAGGTGATGGACAAGGTAGCGGTCATCAACTCCATGTCCTCCACCCAGGGCGCGCACAAGCAGGGCAACTACTACATGCATACCAGCTATGAGCTGCGCAGCTCCATCCGCCACCCCGCGATGGGCGCCTGGCTCCTGAAATTCCAGGGCAAACGGAACGGAAGCCTGCCAGGCAACATCATGATCGGGGACGACAGTTCCCATCCGGGCTCGGGATTTTTTGAATCGCGGTTTTCGCCGCTGATGATCAGCGATCCGTCCAAGGGTCTGCAAAACAGCAGCCGACGCGACGGGTTTTCGGAAAAGGAATTCGAAAATCACCTGACGCTGGCCGGCAAGCTGGACCGGTCCTTCCTGGAAACCTATGACCAGCGGAATGTTCGCGCCTACACGGACATGTATGAGGACGCGATCAAGCTGATGAGCAGCCGCGACCTGCGGGCCTTCGACATCAGCGAGGAAACCGCTCAGACCCGCGACCGGTACGGCGACGACGCATTCGGTCAGGGCTGTCTGCTGGCCCGCCGCCTGGCAGAACACGACGTGCGCTTCATCGAGGTCTCCTACGGTAGCTGGGACACCCACAGCGGAAACTTCCTGAACGTGCCCGACCGCGCCGAGATTCTGGATCAGGCGCTTTCCGCCCTCCTCCAGGATCTGGAAGTAAGGGGCCTCCTGGACGACACCCTGGTGGTGTTGGCCACGGAGTTTGGCCGCACGCCGGAAATCAACCAGAACGAAGGCCGCGACCACCACCCAAAAGCCTTCTCCTGCCTGATGGCCGGGGGCGGCGTTCGCGGCGGCCAGCGCTACGGAAAGACCGATGAAACGGGTTCCGAGGTCGTCGAAAACAAGGTGCTGGTGCCCGATCTGAACGCGACCATCGGTTATGCCCTGGGCCTGCCGCTGGATCACGTGCTCTACTCGCCCAGCAAGCGGCCCTTTACCGTGGCCGACTCTGGCAAGCCGATCACCTCCCTCTTTACCTGAGTAACGGAAGCAAAGTTTCGGCGGACAAAACCGGAACAATCTCCCGCGCCAAACAACTACCGGGCAAAATAGAAACGGGCCAGGGAAGAGGTAAGACCTCCCCAAGGCCCGTTTTTCATTTCAGGCCTGGCGGGAACACCGATTCGCGAACCCGCCAGCTCGTAATAATCTCTAGTAGGTCTGCGGCATGCCTCCCAGGCCGCCGGTACCTTCCCAGCTTTCGGGAATGGATTGGGGAATGGTGCTGATGCGTTCCCGAGGCGGTTTCGGCGTTTTATCCGTGGCGCAACTGGCCAGAACCAGAGAACCCGCGACAAGAAGCAGAAGTCCGAAAAAGGAGATAGAGCGCTGAATCATTTTCGTGAAGAGCTATGTTGGCCTAAGAAAAGCGCTCCCAGCACACGGCGTCAATCTCCCACTGAGCGAATCTCAAGAATTCCAAGAAGTAGCCGCGCTGGAACCGCAAAATCTAATCAGTTGGTGCTTTCCAGGATAACTTTGTCACCGGGCTGCACTTGATCGCCTTCGTTGAGGGAACCGGGAATGACATCGGCCACCAACATGGAAGGCCGCACTTCGCGAACCTGAAGGCGGGCGACACGTTCTTCACCGCGTTTTACCAGCAGAGACACACTTTCCGTGATGCCGAGGTTTTCTCCCACGTTGACCATCACGAATCCCCAATCCGGATTGACCGCGATGACCGTGGCTTCCAGACCGTTCAGCGCCACGTTGGTCGCGTAGCGAATCTGGTTTTGCTTGTGCTCGGTAACCTCGGCTTCCGCAACCGTGGTTTTCTGCTGAATTTCTTCCAGCTTCGTTTCGGCGGCGGAAAGATCGGCTTCAGCGTCTGCAACAGCCTTCTTCTTTCCTTCCTCCAGGGCGATCAGGTCGTCGATGCCGTCGATTCCCTTCTCTTTGAAGCGGTTGAGAATGATATCGTACTCTTTCTTTTTGATGTCCGCCTCGGCCAGAGCTTCCTGGGTGGTCTGGATCATGGCCAGATTCCGCTTCAGTTCCTCTTTCTTCTCAGAAAGCTTGGCGCCGGTTTCGTTCTTGGAGGTAGTCGCCTTATCCCGCTCTTGCTCGGCTTCCACGAGTTGAGCTTCGGTCTCAGTGATCTGATCGCTGACGCTACGGATCTCCTGCTTGATCTCGTCAGTGCGTTCTTTGAGAGCCAGCGCCTCATTTCGGTTCAGGACACTGAGGAGAATCGCGCCACCCATGCAGAGGATGGCCAGAACCATGACGAATTTTTTCATAGGAGCCTAAGGATACTGGAGAAAGGTTTAGAGAATCGGAAAGGGTGTGGAGATCACTTGGGATGTCTAAATGCGTAAAACGGCGGATCTCGGTCTCTCTTGGTTTACTGGAACGGATCGGGCGTGGCCGGTTCCGGAGTCATGTTTCCACCACCAAAAGGATCGGCGTCCGGAGCGGGAGGAGGGGTCATATTGCCACCCCCACCAAACGGATCCGCGTCAGGTGAAGGGGACATATCTCCACCCCCGCCAAAGGGATCGGCATCCGGGGAAGGCGTCATGCTTCCACCGCCAAAGGGATCGGGATCCGTCGCGGGCATTGCAGGTTCGGGCTCGGCTGGAGGGGCTTCCTCCGCACGGGGCGGCAGAGCGGATTCTTCCACGGAAGGGGGCGCGATGGGGGAGTCGGTCTTAATGACAGAGTCACCTTCGTGAATAGACTGGCCCGCCGACATCGAACCCGGGATGATTTCCGCCACGGATTCGCCGGGCTCCACATTGGTCACAATCAGCTTACAGATCTGCTGGCCACCGCGCTTCACATCCAGTTGCGCCCGTTTCACGACGCCTTGCTGGTTTCCGGCATCCAAGACCACAAAGCCCCAATTGTTATAGGCTTTTTTCACCGTGGTGGAGAAGTCACCCAGGATCGTACCTTTCTTCTGGGCGTCCTCCAGGTCTCTGAAGTACGCGTTCGCCTTGTCCAGGTTCTCCTTCTGCGTGGCGGCATTGGCGATGGCGGTCTCTACCGCGGCGAGGTCGGACTTCACCTTGGCCAGAGAGATGTCCAACTCTTCGAGTTCATTTTCCTTCTGCTCGATGTTCGGAACGTCGTCCAGGAAATCGACCGTCTTGGCAATCTGGTCTTCCAGGTTGGACAACTGATTCTTCAGCGTGGTCAGCTTGGTCACCGCATCGGTGACTTGAGCATCTGCCTGAGTCAGCTCTGTATTCAGCTTTTCAACCTCATCCAGGATGGTCTGAGTCTCCTTTTTGGTGTCATCCAGACCCTTTTTCTTCTCAGACAACTCTTTCTGGCGCTCTTCAAGCCGCGACGATTGAGTTTCTTCCTCGCTTCGCAACTTCGCAATTGCTCCGCGATTCTCCCAACTGAAATATGCGGCCCCGCCCAAGACGATTGCCGAAATGACCAACAAGATTTTCCACATAGGTTACTGAAAACAAAGGTTTAGCGAAGGCCAATCGCGCCACGCGCCATTGTCAAATTAGCGATTCAAGGTCGACAACTCAACTCAATTCTCGCCGGGAAGAGGTTCTTTTAAAATTTTTGTCCGGTCAGGGCAAGTCCGGATCTGCCTGATTTTCAGGATTCTCCGGCTTTAGGCCCATTATTCTCGTTTTCGCAGGGATCCTTCCCTCTTTTTGCCATTCCGGCTGGCGTGTTCTATAGTGGCCACTTGCCAGGGGCTGCGGAATGGTGGCTTACGAACCCCGCCAGGGCAGGAATGCAGCAACGGTAGTCTGTCCGTCATTGCCGCAGTTCTCTGGCACCCTCTCTTTCTGAATCGCCTCCCTCCATAGAGGGAGCGTCTCCCGGCGCGAGTTCGCCGGAACCGGAGTTCGCGGGCTCAGTGCCAGCCGGACCGTTGATTTCCCAGGATACGGCTTCCCGATCCACCGCGGAATCGCCCTCGGGCGCGGGGTCCAACTGGTTGTCCGGGGCTCCCCTGAACCGTTTCAACCACCGCTCTCCCGGCAGGCGTCCCATGGGGCCGTCCGCGTACCCGGCTCCCGCGTGGGCGGTGACATGGCCTCTAAGTTCGAAATGCAGGTGCGCCAGGTACTGTCCGTTCCCCTTTCCCACCGTGCCGATGACTTGGCCGCGCCGCACCAGCTGCCCCGGCGCCACGGCCATGCTCTCCAGGTGCGCGTAAAAGCTCTGCACCGCGGGCCCTGAAGGGAGCCGGTGCTGGACCATGACCACCCGGCCCCAACCATCCGCGGGCCAGCCCGCGTAGAGGACCAGCCCACTTCCCACCGCGTAAACAGGGTCCCCCAGATCCGAGTCCCAACCTCCGATACCATTGAGATCGTCTCCCAAATGGCGGGTGGTCAGAAAGGGTTGGGCATTGTAGGTCAAAGCTCCGTGCTCGCTGCCCATGGGCAGATCAAAACGCTCCGCCACGGGCGCCGCGGCTGCTTCCGCCGGGGATATCAGGGCGAACGCGGTATCCAGGGGCGCCTGTGGGTCAGGAGAGAGAAGGCCCGCCACCCGAAGCGTTTCCGCGCTTTCCTCACCGAGGCTGGCGCCAGCATCTTCGGCTTGCTGGTGATTCAGCCAAAGCAGGGCCCCAGCCACCAGGACGGACACGGCCAGGAAAATCGGCAGCACTTCGCGAACCGCGGTTTTCAGATGTCGTTCCAAGTCCAGCACGAGCCTATCTTAGCCTTGTTGCCGGAACGGCCACCACCGCATTCTTCCTGGAATGCGGCGTTTGCTTACAAACCATTGACCCCGGAAGCTCCATGAAGCTATTTTAGGAAAGGGTTTCTTATGGACAAGGCTATCCAGTCTCGGTTTGACGAATTTATCAGGAAGAAAGGGCTACGCCGCACGGCGCAACGCGACGTGATCGTGGAGGCGGCTTTCGGCACCACGGAGCACTTCACGGCTGACGAGCTGTGGGACATGTCCCGCCGGATCGATCCCGCGACTTCCCGCGCCACTCTCTACCGGACCCTGGCCCTGCTGGTGGAAAGCGGGCTCCTCCAGGAAATCGACTTGGGCCGGGACCAGAAATACTATGATCCGAACTTCCTGGATCACCCCAATCACAACCACCTGATCTGCCTGGACTGCAATTCGGTGGTGGAATTTTCCGACGAACACATGGAGGTGCTGGAGGACTGTATTACCCGGCGCCTGGGTTTCCGCCCCAGTTCGAAGAATCTGCGCATCGAGGCCCACTGCGAGGAAATGGCCTCCACCGGCCACTGCAAGCGGGCTGACAAATAACCTGCTATCTGGACCATACCCGGCGGCCATCCCGCAAAGGATGGCGCCTTGCGTGTTGCGGGGTTCGGCGGTATATCCGCAGGCACCATGTGGAAAGGCCGGTTTCAAAAGGAGACCTCCGGTCTCGTGCAGCGCTACGGAGAGAGCATCTCTTACGACTGGCGTCTGTACCGGCATGATATCCGGGGGTCGATCGCACATGCCACGGCGCTGGAGGCGGCGGGCATCATTACCAAGAAAGAACTGCGGGAGATCACCCGTGGCCTGCACGAGATCCAGAACGAGATCGAAGGCGGTCAGTTCCAGTTCAAGGTGTCTCTCGAGGACATCCACATGAACATCGAGTCCACGCTGACGGAAAAGATCGGCGCGGCGGGAGCGAAGCTGCACACGGCGCGGAGCCGGAACGACCAAGTGGCGCTGGACGTGCGGATGTATTGCCGGGACGAGATCCGGCAGATCTTGAGCCTCATCGCCCAGCTACAGGAAGCGCTGGTCATGGTGGCGGACGCAAACCCCGGCGCCGTGGTGCCGGGCTACACCCACCTGCAACGGGGCCAGCCGGTGCTGTTTGCGCACCACCTCCTGGCCTATGTGGAAATGCTGGAGCGGGACGCCGGACGGCTGCGGGACGCCTTCGTCCGCCTGAATGTCATGCCGCTGGGTTCCGGCGCGCTGGCGGGCTCCACCATTGTTCTGGACCGGAAGCTGGTGGCGGAGCAACTGGACTTTCCCGCGGTTACCCAAAACAGCATGGACGCGGTGAGCGACCGGGATTTTATCGCGGAAATCCTCTTTGCCCTGGCGCTGACGGGCACGCACCTGTCCCGGCTGAGCGAAGACATCATTCTCTGGGCCTCGGCGGAGTTTGCCTTTGTGGAGCTGAGCGACGCGCACACCACGGGCTCCAGCCTGATGCCGCAAAAGAAAAACCCGGATGTGGCGGAACTGACCCGAGGCAAGACCGGGCGCCTCTATGGCAACCTGATGTCGCTGCTGACCACCCTGAAGGGGCTGCCCATGACCTACAACCGGGACCTGCAGGAGGACAAGGAGCCGCTGTTCGACTCCATCGACACGGCGAAGATGGCGCTCCAGGTTTTTGCCGAAATGGTGGCCGCCATGCGGGTGCGGGCGGACAAGACCGGCGCCGCGGCGCAGGACGCCTTCCTCCTGGCCACGGACATCGCGGACTACCTGGTGCTGAAGGGCATCCCCTTCCGCCAGGCGCATGAGATCGTGGGGAAACTGACGGCGGAAAGCCTGGAGCGGGGCGTGGCCTTTCCGGACTTCACCCTAGAAGAGTTCCGCCAGCACGCGGCGGTGTTTGAGGAGGACGTGCATTCCCTCTTCGACCTGGAACGGGCCCTCAAAGCCCGCCGCGCCACGGGCGCGCCCTCCCCCGCGAACGTGGCCCGGCAGATCAAGCGCTGGAAACGCCACCTGGAAACCCTCTCGATTCCCTGATTGTTTTGTCTGGGCCGATGGAATTCGACAAATTTCACGTGGAGGACGCGGAAGGCTGGGAGCTGCGCAACCGGCGCATGCTGTTCGACCACCCGTACATCAAGATCGAGGAGATCGACTACCACACGCCGAACCGGCCGGACACGGTGACGTGGACGATCGCCCTGCGGAAGTCCGCCGTGTGCGTGGCCCCTCAGCTGGAGGACGGACGCTTCCTCCTCATCCGGCAGGAGCGCTACCCGGTGCGGCGGGTGTTGTGGGAGTTTCCCGCCGGCCAAATCGACCTGGTGGAGCGCCGCACGGAGCAGGACGTCATTTTGAACACCGTGCATCGCGAGTTGGCGGAGGAAACCGGCCACGGTTTGAGCGCGGGTGGAGAGATTTTTCCGCTCGGCTATTACTTCAGTTCCCAGGGGTTTACGGACGAGCACATTTACCTCTTCCTGGCGCGGGGCGTGGAGCTTCTCCCGGAAGGCCGGTCTCCTGACGCGGACGAGAACATCCTGGATTGCCAGCCTTTCACGCCTGAAGAACTCCGCGCCATGATCCGGGACAATGAAATACGGGACGCGAATACGTTAGGCCTGTTCGCGCGGCTTTGCGCTCACGGCTACGTGAGCTAATTTCCCCGCCTTAAATCCTCTTTCTTTCGTCAAGATGCTGCAACCCGCCCTCAAACGGCTTTTCAAGATTCGCGAAGACGCCGGGAAACGACATCATCGGCCCGGCGCCGACGACGGATTCGATCCATACGAGAAGCCTTTCCTGGACCACCTGGAAGACCTCCGGATCACGCTGATGAAGATGATCGGGGCCCTGCTGGTCACGACCGTCCTGACCTTTGTCTTCAACAAGCAGATCTTCGAATTCATCCAATACCCGGCGAAACTCGCGAAGTTCGACGACGGCAGCACGCTTTTCGAACGGGCCCAATTCGTCGGCCTGAGTCCGCAGGAATTCTTCGTCCTGGCGATCAAGGCGGCATTCTATGCCGGCATCATCCTGGCGTTTCCGCTGCTGGTTTACTTCGCCGGCGAGTTCATCATGCCGGGGCTCAAGCAGGAGGAAAAGCGCTACATCATTCCCGGCATCGGCGTGGGGTTTTTCCTGTTCCTGGTGGGGGCTTCGTTTTCTTTCTTCGCGGTCATCCCCATCGCCCTGAAATTTTTCTACGCCTTCCAATTGGAACGAACGCAGACGGCGACCGCCTCCCAAGTAGAAGAGCGAAAATACATCCCAGTGCTGCGGGACTGGACGGAGGTTCCCACCACCACCCTCGAAGAAGCGACCAAGGTGATTACCGGGGAAGAGCCAGCGGACAAGGACAACGCCACAACGGGTGACGCCAAGGAAGAGGGGAACGACAAGGTCGAAGAGGCCCCCACGAACGCCCCGGCTCCGGAAAACGCACCCGGGCCGAAGGTGGAAGAGACCCCCGCCAAAGCACCTCCGGCCGCGGTTCCTGCCCCGAAACCAGAAACGGTCCCAGATCCAGATTCCGCGAACGCCCCGGACTCGGTTCCAGTTGCCACTCCCAAACCAACAGCCACGCCCGAACCAGCCGCGGCTCCAGAACCAGCGCCCGCCCCGGAAACAACCCCGGGACCGGAGCCAGCTGAGACGCAGGCCAAGCCAAAGGAACTGGAACCGGCCATGAAGTCGGCAGTTCGCGAGTACCTCCTGGATTTCCTCGTCATTGAGGAAGGAACGGACATCAAGCTGAAGTACGACCAGCAACAGGACAAACTGGTCCTGACACAGTTGGCGGGCATTCAGTACCGCATCGGGGACTACCTTGGCTTCGTCACGCAATTGACCATCGTCTTCGGCCTGGCCTTTCAAATGCCTCTGGTGGTCATGATCCTTTCCAAGTTGGAAATGCTGACGGCCCGCACCATGCGGGCGACGCGTTCATACGCGTGGATCATCATCATCATTTTCTCTGCCGTCGTCACACCGCCGGACGCTCTGACCCTGGGTCTGCTGGCCGCGCCCATGATTTTCCTCTATGAGCTGTGTATCTGGATTGCCTGGATGATCGAACGGTCCCGGGAGAAACAAGAAGCCGAGGAAGAGGCGGCCCGAAAGGAACGGCTGCGCCTGCTCTACGATAAACGCCGGGATGACCTGTCGGAGGATGAGAAGGAAGAACTCCACCGCCACGAAATCGAGCAATACGAGCGGGAGCACGCCCATCTCTACGAAGACGAGAACGAACACGAGGACATGGACGACGAGTCCGGCGACACGGGTCCGTCCGGCAGCATTGGCGCTCACGACCCGTATCACGATCACGACCACGACGAGAGTTGGTACGACGAAGATCATCACCACTGGCACGAGGAGGATCACTACAAGGACCAACACCCGCATGGTGAAACTGACGAACATCACGAAGACACGGAGGAAGGCGAGGTCCAAGACCGTGACGAAACAAAGCAAAACCCGGACGCTCCCGGCGGCGCCTATATAGAAGGCACCGTCCCTCGAGAACCCGGCTCAGCCAAATCCGCCTCCCCGGAACCAGGCGACGCGGAAGCTGCGGAACCGCCTGGCGAAGAAGAATCCTCCTCTACTTCGTTTAAGGAAGAAACCGAAGAGGAACTGCCGCTCGACTACTGCCAGGCGTCCGGCCCCATCGTCAATGTGAACACGGCCACGGAAGAAGAGCTTCAGACCCTGGCGGGGATCGGCCCCTCCATGGCCCGGAACATCATCGCCGCGCGACCCTACAACTCCTTTGACGATCTCCTGAAAGTGCCCGGCATCACGGACGACAAACTGAACGCCCTCATCGACCGGCTCTCCGTGGAACCGCCGGATGAGTATGAGGATTAGCCAGAATGGCACTCGGATAAGCGGGGTGGCCGGCTCTGTTGCGGGATCCAATTGCGACGCAATTTCCGGACAGGTATCGCGCGGCCTTCTTGCCGGAGGTGCGCCCCAAAGTTTCGCGCGACGGGCCTGGCTGATCATACTCCGCCGGTGATGAGCGCCAACGGCGCGCCGCATACCAGCCTGGGCCGAAGGCCCAGGATAGGCGGATTAACAAATATCGAGGGCTGAACCGAAGCGAAGCGCAGGTAGACTGCCCGGTAGGGCAGCCCAGGGGGGCGAGCAAAGCGAAGTCAAAGCCCGGCGCATGCGGGCGCACCGTGACTCCGCCGCCATCCCCAGGGGGATGCGCCGGACCTACGGCCCTCGATCTTCATGGGGACCCGTTTTCCTGGGGCTCGCGCCCCAGGCTGGTATGCGCCGGGCCGTTGGCCCTCCAGCCCTGAGACCCCGGTTAAGCGGATTTCATCGGGGATCTGTAAGTGCCAGTCGCCGCCGTTGAAGGGCTCGACTTGACCGGTCACCCCGCTTAACCGAGTGCCATTCGGATTAGCCAGTATCTCTCACCAGTTCTCTGCCGCGACTTGCCACGGCCCGCCCTGACTGCGTTCCGCTCGATTTTCCCCTGAGCTGTAGGTTCTCATACAGCTCCGCGTGAAAATCTCGCGCGCCTTGTCAGGACAGGCCTCGCGCCGTCTCGCGACGAGAACTGATCAGAAATGCAGGTTAGGATTTAGTCCCCGGCCTGGAGGGCCGGCCGCGCAAAGCGAAGATTAAATGAGAAGGCAGTGAGGCCGCGCGAGCGGTCTGAGATAGAATCGCTGTCTATGAACTCATCAATACCATCCCATACGCTCGGCATCGACCTCGGTGATAAGAAACACGCGGTTTGCGTGCTGGATCAAGCTGGAAAGATTCTCAAGGAGTTTTCGGTCTTCAACCGGGCCGAAGATCTCAAGCACCTGGCCTCCCTTTAT
>JAUICH010000039.1 GCA_030427505.1 Verrucomicrobiia bacterium | reverse complement strand
CGCCTGGCTGCGTTCCGCCTCACTCTGTTGGGACCACCCAACGGCGTTCGGCGCGCCTTGCCAGCCGAAAAATGGTCTCGCGCCAGGCAGTCCGCCAATTTGTCCACACACCCTAGTGTGGTGTTTTCGAAATATCCAGACGAAATCAATTAGGTATTAGGGCCGGAAATTGGCTCGCTTCGCTCGGATATTTTTGCAATCGCGGTCTTCTTTTCCAATTTCCGCGTGGCTCGATCAGTCGTAGAGCTTGCTCAACCCCCTCCTCGCGCCTTGAATTTGAAAAAGATTCCTCGCGAATTTCGTCCACCTATTTCGCAAACACCACCCTAGCCTTTCCAGAAGTGATGAAGAAATCAAACTTTCGCCAAGGTCGCATCGGATTCGTTACGATGCTACCGCTCCTGCTCGCCGCCCAGACTTCGCTGCTTTTCAGCCAGGAGGTCCCTAAGCCATTCGATCGCCTGACTTTCCATGCCGCGCCCAAAGTCCTGGCTTCCGGAGCGGTGACCGCGGACTGGCCGCGCTTCCTGGGACCCACGGACGATTGCCATACGCCGGAGGCGCCGCTCCTGAAAGCGTTTCCGCCAGAGGGGCCGGCCATCGTTTGGGAAGTGGCCCGTGGCAATGGGCATCCCACGCCGACAGTCGCCGGAGATTACCTCGTCCACATCCACGAAATACGGGGGGAGGAGATCGTGGAATGTCTGCACCCGGAAACCGGGCAGCGTTACTGGCAGTTCAGCCAACCGGTCACGCTGAAGAGCAATTTTGGCGTGAGGGACGCGCCGCGTTGCAGTCCGGTCATCGATACCGCGTCCGGCTTGGTCTTCTCCCTGGGCGTGAACTCTCACCTACAGGCCACCGAACTGGCGACGGGCAAGGCTGTGTGGAGCACGAACCTGGACCGGGACTTGGGACCGGCACCGTTTTTCTTCGGACGCGGCAGCGCGCCGCTGGTTCTGGGTGATTTGTTAGTCTTGAACGCCGGTGCGCCGGGTGCCTGTGTGGTGGCCTTCGACAAGTTGACCGGTCAGGTGAAATGGAAGACCCCACACGAATGGAACGCCAGCTACGCTTCGCCCGTGGCTGGTGAGGTGAATGGTCAGTCCCGCGTGTTTGTCTTCGCGGGCGGGAATGTGGACCCGCCACACGGAGGCCTCCTCTCCGTGAACCCCGCCGATGGGAAAATTGACGACGCGGTGCCATGGCGTTCTTTCGAATGGGCCAGCGTGAACGCCGCCAGCCCGGTGCTGGCTGGGCCGAACCGGGTCTTCATCTCGGAACACTACGGCAGGGGAGGGGCGATGATAGAGTTTGATTCGTCATTCAAAGCCAGTTTTGCCTGGAAGGCGCCCGCCTTCGAATGCCGCTTCCAGACGCCTGTGTATCACGAGGGCTTACTATTCGGGTTTGACGACGCGGGGACCTTGCTCTGCTACGACGCGGCGACGGGCCAGGAAAAGTGGACGGAAGGTTTCACGGGACTCACGGTTCCGTTCAACGGCCGCGAACTTCGCGTGAACCTCAGCAAGGCGAACCTCCTCCACGCGGACGGGGCATTCCTGGCCCTGAGCGAAAGCGGCACGCTGCTGTGGCTGGACCTGTCTGCCTCGGGCGCGAAAGTCTTGAGCATTGCGCAGCTTTTCTATGCTCCCGAGACCTGGTCGCTGCCGGCCTTGAGCAAGGGATTGCTCTACGTGGTGCAAAGCCAGCAAGAGCAGAGGCTGATCTGCTACGATCTGAGGGGGCGGTAAGCCAAACCGTCTGGTTCGCTGATTACTTCGAAGGAAAAAAGTCCAGAGCCACGCAGGCTTCCGTGCCGGTGACCCAGGCGTCGTGCCCTGGGCCTGCCTCGAAAGCTTCACCTGGTCCCACTTCCACCTCATGGCCGTGGGAATCTTGGACCACCATGGTTCCAGAGATCACATACCCGATGTGATTTTCTGATTCCCGGCCGGTTTGCGCTCCCGCGTGCAAGCTCCATCGCCAGCCTGGCTCATACCGGCCTAGACCGATGGAGGCCGATCGCAAGGGCACGCTCGAACGGACACTTCCATCTTCAAACTTCCGGATCCGTTCCGCGTCCGCCGGGTTTCCTTTCACGATCCCGGAATCAGAAGCGTTCATGCTGATGCAATTTCCCGCAGATATTCGAAGGAATAGATCCCGGTCCGGTGTCCGTCGCTGAAGGAAAACTGGATGCCGTAGCCGCCCACGGGCACCCAGCCGGTGACGATGACGCCGGGGAATTCTTTCTGGTCCGTGCCGCCATACTGTTCGCCGAAGAGCCCTTTCTCCCCCTGGTTCTCCGCGCTGGGTGAGAGCGCGCGAAGCCGCTCCATCAGGTAAAAGGTCTCCGTTCCGTCGCTCCAGGAAATGGCGACTTCGTTCCCGATCATCTGGATGTCTTTTGGCTTGGGTGTCGGCTTTGTCACGGTTGAAAAGAGTCAAAAATGTTTCAGCACACGAGATTGTGGGACTAGCGTAATACTGAATAGAACCAGTCTAACGTGCTCGCGAATTCAAACGCTGCTTTCGATTCTTTTGACCATGGCACTCAATGCTTTCGCCAGCAATCTCTGGGAATACAACAGTCCGATGACGCGTGCCGGACTGCGTCTGGGTCACCGGATGACGGTGGCCCGCCTTCCTTCGGGTGGTCTCTGGGTACACTCTCCGGCAAAGTTCAGTCCTTCGCTAAGGAATGAGATCGACCAGCTAGGTCCCGTGGAGGCGATTGTCGCCCCCAGCTTGTTTCATGATTCCTTCTTGCCGAAATGGATCAAAGCCTATCCCAAGGCGAGTCTGGTGGGGCCTTCCGGCATGCGGAAAATGCACTCCGGCTGGCCGGTGAAAGAGACTCTGAAGGGCGGCCCGAACACCGACGCGGTGCCCGAACTCCTCTGGCCGGAAACTTTCGAACGGGTCTTTATTGCCGGAATGCCGAAGGTCAACGAGCACGTCTTCTTTCATCGCGAGACGGGGACTCTCATCGTGGCTGACTTGATCTTCCACTTTCCCGAAGGCTCGCTGAAGGGCTGGAGCCGCTTCGCGATGAAGCATCTGAATGCCGCTTACGGAGAGCCCGTGGCTACACGCCTGTTCAGGTCGCAGATCAAGGAACCCGATCAACTAGCCAAGAGCATCCGGGCGATCCTGGAGTGGAACCCGCAAAAGATCATCGTGGGCCACGGCCGGAACATTACGGAAAATGGCAGGGCCGTGTTGGAACGGGCCTACGGATTTCTTTTGTAGGATCTAATCTATGTCTGGTCCGTGGAAATGGACGAACTCAAGAATTCCATTCTCATTGTAAGCTAGATCGAGACCTAGCTCAGAGGAGGACCGAGAGAGGCAACCCAAGCCATAACTTGACACAAAGCGGCTCAGACCCAAAAGCATCACTTCTGTAAGTCTTATCTCGCGGTTTTCCTGGTCCGTGTGAAAGAACTCAGCCAAATGCTCGGTGGAGACGAGTATCAAGCCAACTTTCCCATCTCTAAAGTAAACCAACACTGGAGGCGACTCCAGTGTTACCACGGAATTGTAGGGCTCCGCCTTTAAGAACCGTGACTTACCAATACAGTGATAGTTATTGAGAACTTCATCCCGTTCGGTCCCAAACCTGACAGGCCCAACAGATTCTTTAAACTTGATTTCCCACGGCATTTCAAGATTCCGGCCGTGGTCCTGGGTTCTTAGTTTAAACCGTCAACCCGTCCATCTCGCCCGTGCTGGTGGCGAACTGTTCGTCCTGACGGCCCAGGCGATGCAGGGCGCTGAGGTAGAGGTTCGGCAGCGGGTAATTGTTCTTTTGGTCGAAGGCCAGGTGCTGACCGTGGCGGAAACCGCCGCCGGCAAAGAGCACGGGCATGTTCTTGTTGTCGTGGCTGGAAGCGTTGCCGAGGTTGGACGTCAGAACGACCATCGTTTCGTCCAGCATCTGGTCTTCTTTCAGGCGGCGGAGGAAATCGCCCCATTCGTTGATGACGCCCTGTTCCACGATGGAAAGTTGACGCAGCTTCTCGTCGTCCAAGCCGTGGTGGCTGAGGCTGTGATAGCTTTCGTCCACGCCTTCCAGGCCGTTCACGGAGTTCCCCGTGACGTGCAGGGTGACGAAGCGGGTGGAGTCTGTCGCCAGCGCCATGTGAACGATGTCCAGGTAGATCTTTTCCACCGCCACTTCATTGTCGCGGGGAATTTTTGTCGGCGCCTTCATGTCCACCTTTGGCTTCGGGCGGTGGGTCCACTCTTCGTTGGCCGCGATGCGCTGTTCGAGCTCTCGCACGCTGGTGAACCAAGCGTCCAGTTTGTCTTTGTCGCCCTTGCCCACCTGGCGCTGGAGCATCTTGGCTTCCGCGCCGACGACGTCCATCACGCTCCGGCCCTGGCGAAGCAGCTCCGCCTGACGCTCCTGCTCAGCGGGGCTGTCGTTGACGAAGAGTTTGGTGAAGAGTTTGACGGCATTGTTTTCCGCCGGAATCATTGCCCCGTTCTCCGTGTAGGAGGGACTGGTCTGGCTGTTTGTGTTCAACACCAGGGACGGGAAACGCGTTTCGTGTCCGTAGTGTTTCGCCATCAACTGATCCAGAGAGATGGTGTTCCGCGTCGTCGCGCCGCGGGCGTTCGGGCAGGCGGAGAAGATGCTGCCTTCAGCGGTGTGGCCGCCGGTCACTCCGGGGTGGGAAGAGCCGGAGATGACCGTAAATTCGTCCCGGATATCTTGCAGAGATTTCAGATACTTCGAAGGCTTATAGTCGCGGCCGGTTCCTTCTGGTACCAGGTTCGGTCCATGCAGGCCCAAAGCCAGGCTCATCCCGACAAAACGCTTTGCCGATCCGGCGTTCTTCGCCGCCGCGAAGGCCGGCGTCATGGCGTCCAAGAGCGGCAGCGCTAACGACACGCCCGCGCCTCTCAGCAAGGTCCGGCGGGAGAGCTTGGCTCCAAAATTGAAATTCACGTTCTTGTTCATGGCTCTTTGGGGTCGGGACATCTGCTAGTGGCAGCAGGATTCGCGCTACTTATTAAGAAAGACAGGGCTCAGCACCGAGGCGCTCAATATTGACCGGATTCCGTAGCCGGAGTCCTTGGTGGTGGCCACGGCGGAGGCTACCGTTTCCCGGTCGCTGAACCGGATGGGGGCGCCCGTTGCGTAGGTTAAAAACTGTTCGGCAAAGCCTTTGGCCAGTTGTTCGTCGCGTGCCGTGAAGATTTCTTTCCAAGAAAACAGGTCTTCAAATTCAGCGCCATCTTTCGTGACGCCGGAAGGATTCACTGGCGCGCCTTTGCCGCCCTTGCCATAGCTCTTCCGCCACCGGCCCACGGGATCGAAGTTTTCCAGGGCAAATCCGGGGGGATCGATCTTCTGGTGGCAGGAGGCGCAGCTCTCGTTGTTCCGGTGCTTTTCCAACTGATCGCGGATAGAGGTTGCGCCACGGATGTCCGGTTCAATGGCGGGAACGTTTGGCGGCGGCGGGGGAATGTGCAGGCCTAGGATGCGTTCGTTGACGAAAACGCCGCGTACTACGGGGGACGTGTGGGTGCCGTCCGCCGTCACTTTCAAAATCGCTCCCTGGGTCACCAGGCCGCCACGAACCGGTAATTCGCCTTTACCACGCTTCAGGTTCACTTTCTGCAGGCCCTCGCCGTGTTTGATCTGCACCTCATCCTCCAGCCAGTAGTGGCGTTCCAACCGGCCGTTCAGGAAGGCAAAGTCGGAATCCACCAGTTTCTCCACACCGAGGTTCTGACGGATCAACTCGGTCACGTAGGCCCGGGTTTCCTGTACCATGGACTCCTGAAGCACGGGATCGAAAGTGGGGAACTGACGCGTGTCGGGTGTGGTGAAATCGATCTCTTTCAGTTTCAGCCACTGGTCGGTAAAGCTGTTCACGAAACGCACGGAACGTTTGTCTTTCAGCATGCGGTCGACCTGTTTTTTCAGCTCGGCTGGTTGGTGAAGTTTTCCTTCGTTGGCCAGCTTCGTCAGTTCCCAGTCCGGCATGCTGACCCAAAGCGCATAGCTGAGGCGGGAGGCGATGGCGTGGTCGTCCAGTTTGCCCGGCATTTCGAGGAAGGTCAGGAAACGCGGAGAACACAGAATGGCCCGGTAGCTGGTCTTCAGAGCTTCCGGCAGGCTTTCGCCGTCGCTGAGCGCCTGGCGGCCAAGATCGCGGTAGGGCTGCAGCGCCGCCGTGTCCACCGGGCGGCGGAAGGCCCGCCGGGCGAAGCGGGCGATCATCTGGTCCAGCGCTTTTTCCGGCTCGTTCTTCGCGGCTTCTTCCAGGTTCACGTCGCCGAAGAGATTCTTTCGCACCGTCTTCCGGTCCGCGTTCGGGTAGATGCGTTCGATCTCGATGCCTTTGTTTGCGATTCCCGGGGCGCCTTCTTTCTCCAGGTCCCGGCCCTTGAACGACACATTGCCACCCGTCGCTCCTGGGGGGACTCGCTTCAGTTCGCCGTCGTTCGGCTTCAGTTCCAGCATGTGGCCCTTCCGGATCCAGGCTTCATAGACCAGGTCGCGCGGCTCCGGAGTCGCTTCCACCAGGCCCACCATGTAGAGCATCGGCGCGTTCGAGTAACAAGTGCCACTCCGCAGCGTGCCCCACACGGAGCCGTTGTCACCCTCATTGATGGAGCGCACCTGCTTGATCTTGATCCGGTACCACCCGTCCTCCGGCACCGTCGTCACCGGCATGCGGCCGAAGAACTGCATCGAGATCGACCACGTTCGGCTCTCTCCTTCGCGCAGGTCCGGACCGCGGTAGTTCCCCCGCGTCTTTTCCGCCAGATCCTCCGGGGTGCAGCTTTTGTGATATTCCGCGTCCCCCTTCAGCGCCCGGGTAAAGGCTTCCTCCAGCGCCTGGTCGGCGACATCCAGATAGCGCGCCAGGACGTGGTGAGACAACTGCTGACCCGCCGCGACGGTTTCGAACCCGTTGGACATGGGGTCTTCCGGAAGCTGCTCCTGCAATGGCAAGTCGATGCCCAGCAGATCGTGCAGCGTGTATTCATATTGCACCCGCGTGAGCCGCCGGCCCCGCACCCGGCCATTTTCGGCGACGTCTTGTTTGTCCGCTTTCAACATCGGCGCGGACAGGCCCGCCAGGAATTTCTGAGACTCTGCTTTTTCAGGCCGCGGTTTTTTCTCCGGCGGCATCTCGCCGTCCTCCACGCGTTCCATGACGCGCAGCCAGCGCTTGAAATTCGCCGGGTTGTTGGGATCAAAAGCCAGGTCGAGGAGGTTCAGGTCCCCTTTATCCGTCACGTCATCGTGGCACTCGTAGCAGTGATTTTCCAGGAACGGGATCACCTCCTTGGGCAATTCGGCCGCTTGTCCCGTTCCGAGGCCCAGAAACGTTGCCGCCAATAGCGCGAACAAAACGGGAGATGCGGGTGATGTAAAAGCTGAAGTCATGGGGTTCGGAAAACGGCTGGAAAACCGGAGAAAAGAGACCGGCTCCATTACCTGACAAGAAAAGGGGAGACGATGCTCATTTCAAATACGCGATCAAGCGATGTAAGGCCCACAGGTAGAGGCAAGAATCGCGCCCAGAAGGGCAACTTCCGCATATGAACGGTCCGTACCGGTGGTTGCCGAAAGACCCGTCCCATGTCCTCTGAAGACATCGGCCGAACTTGGAAAATCCGCCCGCTGAGCATGAGAAACCCTTTCATCTTGGCATTGCAGTCGCCAGTCACCTTGCTTAGGATTTCCGCATGCCCGAACCCCTGATCAAAACCACCACTGTCGGTTCCTATTCTCCCATCGACTGGCTCGCCGCGCTGCCGTCCGAGCAGGCGGTGCTGGATGCCACCTCCGTGGTGGTCGCCACCCAGCAGCGGGCGGGCATCGATCTTCCCACGGATGGCGAACTTTATCGCTTTGACGTCAACCACCCCGATACGAACGGGATGATCGAATACTTCATCGGCCAGATGGGCGGCATCGATACGAAGGTGGGGGTCACCGATGCCCAGCGTTTCCGCGAACGGCATGACTTTACCTGGCGCCGGAAACCCGCCGGCGTGGTTCGGGGACCCATCGGCGAAGGTTCGCTGGATCTTTGGGAAGCCTGTCACCGTTCCGCTTCTGTCGCGAATGGGCCGCTCAAGTTTACGCTGACGAGCCCGTATATGCTCGCCCGCACCCTGCTGGACGACCATTACAAAGACTTCGATTCGCTGACCCTGGAAATCGCCGCTGTCTTGGCGGAGCAGGTCCGCGACCTGGAGTGCGACTGCGTGCAGGTGGACGAGGCCAACATTCCCGGTAGTCCGGAAAACGCGCCGGTCGCCGCCGCCGCCATCAACCGCATTCTCCAGAACGTCAGTTGTGAGAAAGCCGTCCATTTCTGTTTCGGCAACTATGGCGGCCAGACCATTCAGTCTGGCAAGTGGGTGGCCTTGATAGAGTTCCTAAACTCTCTCCACTGCGACCACCTGGTCCTGGAACTGGCCCACCGTCCTGATGACGACCTTCAGGCGCTCAAGGATATCGACAAACGCATAAAGCTTGGTCTGGGTGTCATTGACATCAAGGTCAACCATGTGGAAACGCCTGAGGAAGTCGCCAGGCGCATCGAGAAAGCCGCGGATGTCCTGGGCCCCGAGCGCATTGCTTTCGTTCATCCAGACTGTGGTTTCTGGATGCTGAAGCGCTCCATCGCCGACCGGAAGATCGAGGCCCTGGTGAAGGGGCGGGACTTATATATCGGTTAGGAATAACCTCCCTGACAGAGCCAGAGAAGCCGAGGCGATTCAGGCCACAATGTCTTTCACGACGTGCCCGTGCACGTCGGTGAGGCGGAAGCGGCGGCCCTGGAATTTGAAGGTGAGTTGCTCGTGGTCGATACCCAGCAGGTGGAGCATGGTGGCGTGGAGGTCGTGCACGTGGATTCCGTTTTCCGCCACGTTGTAGCCAAAGTCGCAGGTCTGGCCGTAGGAGATGCCGGGCTTGGCGCCGCCGCCCGCCATCCACATGCTGAAGCAGCGGGGGTGGTGATCGCGGCCGAAGCTGTCGCCGTCCAGCTTGCCCTGGGAGTAGTTGGTCCGGCCGAATTCGCCGCCCCAGACGACGAGGGTATCTTCCAGCATGCCGCGCTGTTTCAGGTCGCGGACGAGAGCGGCTGAAGGCTGGTCGGTCTCCTGACACTGGCGGGACATGCCGCCTTTTACCCCGCCGTGGTGGTCCCAGCCCTGGTGGTAGAGCTGGACGAACTTCACGCCGCGTTCCGCCAGGCGGCGGGCCTGGAGGCAGTTGTAGGCAAAGGTGCCGGGTTTCTTCACGTCCGGGCCGTAGAGGTCCAGCACATGCTGAGGTTCGTCATCCAGGCCAGTGGCCTCAGGGATGGAACTTTGCATCCGGTAGGACATTTCGTACTGGGCGATGCGGGTATCGATCTCCGCGTCGCCGGTGCGTTCGCGTTCGATTTGGTGAAGTTCGCGGAGGCGATCCAGCATGAGGCGCCGGCTGCGGTCGCTCACGCCGGTGGGATTGGTCAGGTACAGCACAGGGTCCGCGTCCGGGCGGAATTGCACGCCCTGGTAACGGGAAGGGAGAAAGCCGCTGCCCCAGAGGCGGGAGTAGAGGGGCTGACCGCCCTTGTCCTTGGTGATCAGCACGACGAATGAGGGCAGGTTCTCGTTGTCCGAACCCAGGCCGTAGCTGAGCCAGGCGCCAATGCTGGGGCGCCCGGAGATCTGAGCGCCGGTTTGCAGAAACGTGATGGCTGGGTCGTGGTTGATAGCCTCCGTGTGGAGCGAGCGGAGGATGCAAAGATCGTCCGCGATGCCTGCCGTGTGGGGCAGGATCTCGCTGATCCAGGCGCCGCTCTGACCGTGCTGGGTGAACTTGAAGGGAGAACCCGCCAGCGGCAGGCTGGACTGGTTGCCGGACATGCCGGTCAGGCGCTGCCCCTGGCGCACGGAGTCGGGCAGTTGCTCTCCTTGGCGCTCGTTAAGGATCGGCTTATAATCGAAGGAATCCAGGTGGGAAGGGCCGCCGGACTGGAAAAGGTAGATCACCCGTTTTGCTTTCGCGGGAACATGCGTGACGGGAAGAACGCCGCTTTCCGGAGACGCCAGCGAAGCCGCGGGCTTCATCAGGTCCGCCAGGGCAATGCCGCCCAGACCCATCGCGAAACGGTTCAGTAGCTGGCGGCGGGACAGTCCCCACGCCGGGGTGGGACCCGTGCACAGCGCTTGGCTGGGTTGAGGCTTGGCTTCAGCGTTTGGTGACGGTTTCATCATAGTTGAAAAGGGTTTTGCAGAGAATGGTGGTGGCGGCGAGGCCGGCGGGATCCAGACCGGAACCCGCGGGGCTGTTACCAGTCTTCAGGAGCTCCTTCGCGGCTTTAGGGTTCTCTCTGTAATAAGCCAGTTGCTCCTGGTAGAGTTGAGTTAGAATGGCGGCTTCCTGAGGTTCGGGCGACCGGCTGGTGCAGAGCCGGAAGGCGGTTTGAATGCGGCCGGCGACCTGCCCGGGATGCTGGGTCATGAGACGCTGGGCCAACGCGCGGGAGGCTTCCACGTACTGCGGGCCGTTCAGCAGAGCCAGGGCCTGGAGAGGAGTAGCGGTTTCTTCCCGCTTAGCGACGCAGACTTCGCGGCTGGTGGCGTCAAACGTGGTCATGACCGGCGGTGGCGCGGTGCGTTTCCAGAAAGTGTAAAGGCTGCGGCGATAGAGTCCGTCGCCTTTGTCCACCTTCTGGGGTTTGAAGGACTTTGCCAGTTCGTAGGGATTGACCGGCTCACCGCCCACCTGGGTGACGAGGAGACCGCTCACGGCGAGAGCATTGTCCCGGATCTGCTCGGCGGGCAGACGGTGACGCGGGCCACGGGCGAGGAGGCGGTTCTCGGGATCTTCGGTCCAGGTCTTCGGATTGTCAGGGCGCGAGTCCTGCCGGTAGGTAGCGGACAGGGCAATCTCCTTGAGCAGGGCTTTCACGTTCCAACCGCTGTCCATGAAACGGCGGCACAGGTAGTCGAGTAGTTCCGGGTGAGTGGGCTGCTCGCCCTGAGAGCCGAAGTCCTCCGCCGTGCCGACGAGCCCGCGCCCGAAGAAGAGCTGCCAGAAGCGGTTCACCGCAACGCGGGAGACGAGCGGGTTGTCATCATGGACATACCACTGGGCGAGGCCCAGGCGATTGCGCGGAAAGCTTTCCGGAAAGGCAAAAATTCGTTCCGGCGTGTGGCGGTTGACTTCCTGCTTGGGCTGATCGTAGGCGCCACGGAAAAGGACGTGGGCGGGGCGGGCCTCCGGCATGTCTTTCATGACCATGATCTGAGGCACCTGATTGATGAGCGTGTCTTCTTGCTCGCGGAGGCTTTGGAGTTCTTTCCGGGTCTCCTGGAAAGGAGCGCTCTCGCCGAAGAGATGGTGGGTGTTCCAGGCCTGGTCCAAGGCGGTGCCCGTTAGGAGCGTCGCGGGATCGGTGTGGCCGGAAGCCGCGGCGGCTTCAATGGGGCTGAGTTCCTCGGGATAGATGCGAACTTCATCGATGGCGCCACCGGTAAAGCCGATGTCGCGGAACCGGGCGGCAAGTTCCAGGTGAACCTTTTCCGCGTCCTTCGGAGACAGGGGATCGAGGGTGTAGCCGATATCGCGGGTGAGTTTGTCGCGAATGACGTCGGTTTTGGCCTCCACGCCGTTGAGGTAGAAGTGAACGCCATTGGCGTGGCTACTGCCGTCATACGTGATGGTCAGGTGAGTCCACTCGTTCAGTGGAAGGGGCTGAGGGACCTGGACGCGCAGGGCGTTTCCCGGCCAGAAGTGAATGAGTGAAAACGTAGGCTTCCCTTGGTAGAGCATGAGTTCGTAGCCCCGAAACGCGGCATCTTCAGCGGCGCGGGAGCGGTGGAAGACCACCATGCGGTCCTTGTGCTCCGCAGGGCGCACCCAGAGAGAGATGCTGAAGGGATCGGTCCGCTTGAAGATCGCGACGTCTCCACAGTTGAAGGCGTCGTCACCGGTGAACTGGAGCGCTTGGCCGAGGGATTCATTGGGGCCGGGAACACGCTGATTGGCGCCGGAGTCGAACTTCGCTTCGTCGAAGGTAAACTCGGCGAGAGGTTTGGGGAGACTGACTGGGACGGTTTGCTTGGTGGCTTTGTCAGGGGCTGCTGTGGTATCGGCGGATGCTTTCGCGGCAATCTGCTCCAAGGCTTTTTCCTTCTGAGCGATCTGGGCCAACAGCGCGTCGTGCTTTGCTTCCTGGTCTCCCTCGAACAGGGACAGGGCGGGGGTGGGAGCCGTCTCGGTGAAGTGTGAGTACAGGCCGGATTCGTCGATGCTGTTGAAGAAAGCGCCCAGGGCATAGTAGTCCTCCTGGGAAATGGGGTCGTACTTGTGGTCGTGGCAACGGGCGCACTCCAGCGTCAGGCCGAGGAAAGCGGTGCCGTTGGTGTGGACGCGGTCGGAGACGTACTCGATGCGGAATTCTTCGTTGATGGAGCCGCCTTCATTTGTCTGGCGGTTCAGGCGGTTGAAAGTGGTGGCCAGGATCTGGTCGCGGGTGGGATGGTCCAGCAAGTCGCCCGCGGTCTGCCAGATGATGAACTGATCGTAGGGAAGGTTGTCCTGGAAGGCGCGGATAACCCAGTCCCGCCACGGCCAGACGTGCATGAGGCGGTCCGCCTGGTAGCCGAAAGTATCCGCGTAACGGGCGAGGTCCAGCCATTGGTTGGCGAGCCGTTCTGCGTAGGCGCTGGAATCCAGGAGGCGATCGACGACGCGTTCGTGGGCGCCGGGTTCCTGGTCGGCTAAGAAAGCGTCGATCTCTTCCAAAGTGGGCGGTAGGCCGGTGAGGTCAAAAGTGACGCGGCGCAGCCAGCGTTCGCGGGGAGCTTCGGCGGCAGGGGAAAGGCCGTTCTCCTGGAGCGTGCGGAGCACGAAGGCATCGATGGGACCGCGAGCCCAATGGGTAGGGTCGTTTACCGTGGGGACGGTCACGGTGTCCGCGACAGGGATGAAGGCCCAGTGCTCTTTATATTCCGCGCCTTCGGCGATCCACTGGCGTAGGGTGTCTTTCTGTTTATCTGTCAGGCTCAGGTGACTTTTTGGCGGCGGCATTAACTCTTCTTTGTCGGTTTGAAAGACACGTTCCACGAGAGTGCTTTCGTCCGGCTTACCGGGGACGATGGCTCCGTAGGCGACTGCATCGTCTCGAATGTCCAGCCGCAGGTCGGCCTCCCGCTTGTTCGCGTCCGGCCCGTGACAGAAGAAACAGTTCTCCGACAGGATGGGGCGGATGTGGTGGTTGAAGTCGACGGTCTTCTTGGTTTCCGCGCGGGAAGAAACCGCCGGGAGGGCGAAGAGGAGGCCGCCGCATAGCAGGGCGAGGGTTTTCTGGAGGGGGGTGTCAAACATCGGCACTTAGCGTTGGGAAAAGAGTTCGGCGTTTGGCTGGCCCGCCGCGTAGATGGAGGCGATTTCCTCATCCCGCAGGGGGCGTTCGAAGAGCATGAATTCGTCGATCCGTCCGTTGAAGTTTCTGACATCCCAGGGGCCGCGCTGCTCAACCGGCTGGTAATTGCCCAGCGTCATGTGACCGAAGCGGAGTGGCTGAAAGCCCGCGGCATCGCCCACGGCCGCGATGGCTTCCGTGCTGATGCGTTCGCCATTCACGTAATGGCGCACCTCCCCAGCCTGGGGATCGAAGGTCACCGCCAGGAAGACCCAGCGCCCCACAAAGTCAAAGTCCAGCGTTTCGGGGGAAAAGAAATTACCGCCCTTGTCGTCGCGGCCCACGCCCAGGATGAGTTCGCCCACTTGGCTGAACTGCCAGTGCGGATTGCCCCGCTCCCAGGTATCGGTCAGGAGCAGGCTGTTCCACTTCCGGTCCAGGCCGTCGATGCGCACCCACGCCGCTTCCGTGATGGCTTCGTAGGCGCCATCCAGTTTCAGCCGCACCCGGTCCGCCGGGCTTTTGAAATCCAGCGCGCGTTTTTGTGGCCAGCGGCCCTGGGCCCACTGGCAACCCACTACCGCGCCATTCAGGCCGGGATCGCCGGACTGGCCTTCGTTGCGCAGCACGCGATCCCAGGGGGCGGCGGGCTCGAAGGTGTAGTAGGCCACCAGCGAAGGATCCCGCTTCAATTCTTCCGAAAACGCCTTCCACTGTTCGTAGCGGGCTTCCAACTGAAAGGAAGCGTCGTTCAGCATGCCGGGGTTCGGGAAAACGGCTTCGCTAAAGTTCGCGCCAGTGATCTCATGGGCCGCCTGCAAGCGCAGCGCGGCGCCGGTGGTCAGCTTTTTCGCCTCGGCGGCGCCATCCACGCCGTGAAGTTCCACCTCGCCATCGAAGACGTGGACCTCCGAGACGCCGTCCTCGCCCACCGCCATGCCGAAGTCGGTTCCCAGGTCCACCAGTTGATAGTCCGGCGTCAGAATACGGAAACCGACCGCTTGCGGCGGCACATGGGCGCGGATGCGGCCCTTATGAAAATGCGCCTCCGTTTCCGAAATCAGTTCCAGGTCCGCCGGGCCTTCCACCACCACGGTGGCGCCACTGTAAAATTCGATCTGGCCCACGCCAGCTTCCAGGCGGAGATGCCCGGCGGGCAGCCGGTCCCCGGAGCGGTAAGCCTGGCTGCCGGGCGCCCATTTCAGCCCCGCGCCACGGGTGAGCACCGCCACGGCGGTGTCTTGGGCATTCATTTCGGTGCGTGGAACGGGCGGGTCTTCCGCGACCTCTTCGGAGCGGAAGAACGTCGCCTTCAAAGTCAGCAATGTCATCATCAACAAGGCTGCCTGAGAGGCGATTAGTGCCATGCGGGCGCTGAAGGGCCACTGGATGAACTTCCCATCTTTGTCCTCATCCGTGACGGAAACCAAAGACGGAGCGGCGGGTGGGGAGGCGGTTGCCACGTCTTCTGGTTCATCCGCCTGAGTTTCTCCGGCATATTCGTGCAAGCTGGCCGTCAGGCCCGCCAGGCGCACGTAGTAGCGCCGCGCCTCTTCATTCGAGGCCAGCACTTCCTGCAAACGCCCCCGCTCTTCGGCGGAGAGCGATCCGTCGAGGTACTTCTCGCACAGGGCATGCAGTTCCAGTTGTTCCTTGTCCGTCATCGGAATGAGTCGCTTCTTTCTAAAAGGGTAATAGAACGGGCCGGGGATTTTAGGACATTTGCGGAGAAGTTTTTTTGGGGGGGCGGAACTTGAAGCGGTTTTTAACCACGGATGGCTCGGATGACACGGATGGAATTGAGGAGAGCAGTTGTCTGAAATGAGGGGGAACGCGGTTTGCCCACTGAAGACACTTTGCGGTTTTTTAAGGTGAGAAGGTAGCGGGGAAGCGAAGCTTCTTTGGACTGCGCCGATTCTTCGGCGCTTTGCGGTGGGAGCCGGAGGCGCGGTGGGGAGGGGAGTGTTTGTTTTTTCGGGACGTTTCCCGACTTTCTTCCTCGATGAAGGTTTGAGGGTGCTGCCGTCAAACCGGGTGGTATCTGCTTAGTTGTCTTGGGGTTCTCCCGGTGTTGATTCCGTAACGAAAGCGCCGAAAAATCGGCGCAGTCCAAAGAGGCTACGCCTCCCTTGTTTGCCGCAGGATCGGGGAGGAGTGTTTGAGCAAGATTCCGCTCCTTGCAAAATCATCTGTGAAAATCCGTGTTATCAGCGGTCATTCTCCGGACACCAAAGTTGAACTCTACCCCTCCGCGGGCCGGTCTCCGGTGGAAAGGTAATCGGTGACGCAGTCCATGAGAAGCTGCCTCAGGCGGGTGAGGGCTTTGTAGGCGGCCTGGATGGTGCGTCCGGCCTGGGCGGCGGCGCGTTCGACGCCGCTGCCGCGTTCGTAGCGGGTCAGGATCATGCGCCGGTCGCGTTCGTTGAGCTTGGCCAGGCAGAAGGCCAGGGCTTCGTGCCGCTGGTCGAGTTCCGCCTGCATGGTGGCGGCGGTCTCGGAAATGGCGTCCATGACGCGGTCGTCAAAGATCACCTTGGAGCGGGCAAAGTTTTTCCGGGCTTCGCGCACTTTCCAGTAGGCAATGCGGTTGGCCCAGGCCAGGAAATCCGTGCCAGTTTCGAAGTCATCGAACTTGTCGTGGATCGTCACGCAGGTTTCCTGGAGTAAGTCCTCCGCGTCCGCCCGGTGCGGCACCAGGGTGTAGATATAGGCAAAGATCTTCCGCTGATTGCGGGTCAGCAGGCGGACGAGTTCTTTCTGCCGTTCGGTGGCCATGCCGGGAAGTGATTTTCTTGGGGGGAGAAAGGCGAAGCGGGGAAAAGCCCGGCCGGCTTCTGCAGCACCGCTTCTCCAGAGGGTAATAGAACGGACCGCCGGTTTTAGGACAAGTCCGGCGAAGATTTTCCTGACTGCATTCGAGGCGCAAGGTGGTCCTCGACCTCCGGGCGAGGAACTCGGGAACCGGGTGGGCGAATTTTGGGCGGAGGAATATCCGCCGGACCGTGTGAAAGTCTAAGAAAGAGAGAGCCGGAAGATCGCTTAGGGATTACGGGGGTTATTGGGCGTGAATGTCCGAGGCAGTGTGGAAAGTTGCCTGGCTCTGCTTTCGCGAACGCGCTCGGAGATCGCGTTCCGGCTATTTTCGCGAATGACGTGAAACCTCAGCCTCCCGCGCCGTCCGCTATCTTCCGTGCTTCCTGGGCGTTCTTCTGAATCGCGGCCCAGTCACCGGCTTGAATCAGGTCGCGCGGAGCAAGCCAGGAACCGCCGACGGCGGCGATGAGGGGGCTTTCCAGGTAGGTGGCCATGTTTTCCGCGTTTACCCCGCCGAGGGGGATGTATTGGAGCCCCAGGTGTTGGTAAGGGGCGGCGATGTTCTGGAGATGCTTCAGGCCGCCGCTGCTGCCCGCCGGGAAAAACTTCAGGAGTTCGCAGCCCAACCGCACGCTCTGGTCGATATCCGTGGGGGTCATGATACCGGGGCCGAAGGGCAGGCCGCGTTCCTTGGCGTAGCCGATTACGTCCGGATTTACCCCGGGAGACACTCCAAAGGCTCCGTCCGCGTCGATTACCTGGTCCACCTGTTCCTTTGTCAGGATGGTGCCGATGCCGGCGAACATTTCGGGGACATTCTTTCGCACCGCCTTCAGGGCCTCCAGGGCCACGGGGGTGCGCAGGGTCAGTTCCATCGTGTTGACCCCGCCATCCAGCAGCGCCGTGGCCACGGGCACGGCGTCCTCCACCCGATCGATCACCAGCACGGCGACGATCTTGGCGGCTCGAATTTTTTTCCCGAGGGCGGAGTCCAACAGAATGCTCATGGCGCAGAGGCTTTCACCGCCCGGAGCCGAAGTCAATGCGAAGCGAAACTTCGCCGTCGCACTAACGATTGAGCCAATCAGAACGCGATTGCGCCGGTTCATAGGGGTTGAGCCCGGGGGCCGGGGCGGCTATGAAGGAAGTTTCCGAAATTGTCATGAAAACCTCTACTATCCTCAAAACGACCCTCTCCGTGCTGCTGCTGACTGCGTTGGCGGTGGGTGGAGCCATGGCGCAAAACAAAGCGCCGGCCAAGAAACAGAATCCGGCCCTGGCGCCGATTGAAGACGTGGCGGGGCTGCCCCGCGTGCTGATTATCGGGGACTCCATCTCCATCGGTTACACCCTGGGCGTCCGGGAAAAGCTCGAAGGCGTCGCCAATGTGCACCGGCCCACGGAGAACTGCGGTCCCACGACGCGCGGTCTGGAACGGATCGACGTCTGGCTCGGCGACGGGAAGTGGGACGTCATCCACTTCAACTGGGGCCTGCACGACCTGAAGTACATGAATAAAGAAGGCGGTCTGGCCGATCCCAAAGCGGAAGGCAGCTATCAGCAAGTACCCCCGGCGGACTATGAAGCCAACCTCCACAAACTGGTGGCCCGCATGAAAGAAACCGGCGCCAAGCTCATCTGGTGCTCCACCACTCCGGTGCCGGAAGGAGCAGACGGACGCGTCAAAGGCGATGCCGCGAAATACAACGAGATTGCCGCCAAGGTGATGAAGGAAGAAGGCGTCGCCACGGACGATCTGTATGCCTACGCCCTGCCGAAGCTCGCGGAGATCCAGCGGGAAGCGAACGTTCACTACTCTCCCGAAGGTTCCGAAGTGCTGGCCCGCCAGGTGGCGGACACGATCAAGGCGGCTCTCAAATAAGTAAGATCCTTTCCGGACCCTGTTCCGGTTTCTCATATCCCGTGTTTAGCCGCCGGGTCAGTTCGCCCGGCGGCTTCCTTGTTTGTTACTTCTGGTCATGAAATCTCCGGCTCTCCTCCTTGCCGCCGTCCTATCCTTGTCACTGGGGCTGGCTGACTCACTGTTCGCTCAGCAAGGCGACCGTGAGGGTCACGTCATGAAACCGCCGCCGAAGGAGTGGAAGATTCCGCCCGCGCCCGTGCTCGATCCAGAAGCGGCGATGAAAACCTTCAAGCTGGAAAAAGGGTTCCGCCTGGAGTTGGTGGCGGCTGAGCCCATGGTAGAAGATCCCGTGGCGCTGACTTTCGATCCCCAGGGCCGGATGTGGGTGGTCGAAATGCGGAGCTTCATGCCCGATGTGGATGGAAAGAATGAGGAAGTCCCCACGGGCCGCATCTCCATCCTGGAGGACACCAATGGCGACGGGAAAGCGGACAGGTCCAAGGTCTTCCTCGACAAGATCGTCCTCCCACGCGCCATCGCCATGGCCTACGACGGCATCCTCTACGCGGACCAGGAGAGCCTCTATTTCGTGCCGGTGAAGGACGGCGACCAACCGGGCGAACCGGTGATGGTGGACGAAAAATACTCCGAGGGTGGTAACGTGGAGCATAAGCCAAACGGCCTGCTCTACGCCCTCGACAACTGGTACTACAACGCCAAGTCCGACACTCGCTACCGCCGGATCGATGGCGAATGGGTGAAGGAAAAAACCGAGTTTCGCGGCCAGTGGGGCATCGCTCAGGATGACTACGGCAGGCTGGTCACGAACACGAACTCCAACCTCATCAGCGCGGAATCGCTGTTCCCCGGCATCACGGAGCGGAACCCGAACTACGACTTTGAAGTCAACACCGTCGCGCGGATGAAAGACCAGACCACCTGGCCGTCCCGCATCAACCCCGGCGTCAACCGGGGCTACATGGAAGGGACCCTGACCAAGGACGGCTACCTGGCGAAACCCACCGCCGCCTGTGGCCTGACGATCTATCGCGGCAACCAATTTCCCGCCGACTACTATGGCAGCGCTTTCATTCCGGAGCCTTCCGGTAACCTGGTGAAGCGGGTCAAGAATGACGAGGATGAGAATGGTCTGCTGAGTGTGAGCCAGGCGAACGACGGGGATGAATTTCTCACTTCCACGGACGAACGCAGCCGCATCGTGAACGCCTACACCGCGCCGGATGGCACGCTCTACCTGGTGGAGTTTTACCGTGGTGTCCTGCAGCACGTCACTTACGTGACCACCTACTTGCGCCGTCAGATCCTGGAGCGGGGGCTGGATGCTCCGCTGGGCCTGGGCCGCATTTATCGCGTGGTGTATGAGGACAATGACAAGCTTCCCCCGGTAAACCTGGCGGGTGCGAGCCAGGAGGAACTGGTCGCTTTCCTGGGGCATCCGAACGGCTGGGTCCGCGATACCGCGCAGCGTGTGCTGGTGCAGAGTGGGGACGCCGCAGTAGCGGAAGCGCTTCGCACAGCTCTGGAAAGCTCCGCTCAACCACAGGCCCGCATTCATGCGCTTTGGACTTTGGAAGGGTTGGGAATTTTGAAGGCGGACGATGTGGCGCTGGCCGCCGCCTCGGACCGGCCGAAAGTGGCCGTCCAAGCCGCCCGCGCGGCTCAGACTTTGGCCGCCGGAGATCAGGCTTCGGAAACACTGAAAGTGTTGAGCGCCATGTCGGAGCATCCCTCCGCCGAAGTTCGGCGTCAGGTCATCGCCGCTCTGGGCCGTTTCGAGGGCGAGTCCGAGGATGCCGCCCTGACCCTCCTGGCCAAGATGGCGGCCCCGCTGTCTGGCGACAAAGACGCCCTCTGGCGGGATGTCACCCTGAGCGGTCTGACGGGCAAGGAATTCGCCTTCCTGGAGAAGATCGATCCCGCCGCCAACCCACGCCTGTCCAACGACCTGGTTTCCGCCATCGTGAAGTCCGGCAAGGAAGACGCCATCTCCGCGCTGGTGGCGAAGATGGATCAGGCGCAAGACGCGGAGTTGTTCCGCCAGTTTGGCGCCGCCGTGGTGCGCGCGAGGAAGACGGATCGGGTGCTGGATCTCGTGGGCCGCGTCGATACGCCCACGACGCCGGCGGACATCCGGAAAGGCATCGTGTCCGGGATGCTGGCCGGGAAGTCCGGCAAGTTCCGGCCCTTCGCCGTGAAGTCGAAGCCCGCGTTTCTTGGCGCGGACACCCCGCCGGAGGGACTTTCCAAGGACGATCTGAAAAAGTTCACCGGCCTGTTCGATTTCTCCGGAAAGGGGGATGAAGACTTTCTCAAGTCCGCAACTGACAAGGCACTTTTCGCCAAAGGGCAGGAACATTACCAGCGTGTCTGTCTGGCTTGTCACCAGTTCCACGGCCGCGGCCTGGAGTTTCTGGCGCCGCCCCTGGTGGAGTCGGAATGGGTCATGGGTCCGAAGAAACGCCTGATCTCTCTGGTCATGGACGGTCTCCAGGGACCCGTGGAGGTAAACGGCAAGCTCTATGAAGCACCCAGCATCCAGCCCCTGATGCCCGGTCTGCGCCTGAATCCCGAGGTGAACGACGAGCAACTCGCCGCCATCCTTACCTACGTCCGCAATGCCTGGGGGAATGGCGGGTCCGTGGTGAAACCGGAAGAAGTGGTCAAGTTCCGCAAAGAGAACGACTTCCGGGAGCCCTACACCGCGGAGGAACTGGAGAAGGTGAAGTGAGCGTCCGCGAAATAGGGCGCAAAACGCGTGCGGAAAAAGTTTGAACGTTCTACATGTAGATGATTGTCTATATGTAGAACATGCCAAAATCCGCTGCCGTTTCTGCCGCCAAGACTCCGCCTGGTCAGTCCAAGGAAGAATCCCTGTCGCCCGGCACGGATCGGACGCTGGCAATACTGGAGGTACTCAGTAAGCATCCGGAGGGTCTGACCCTGGCGGAGATGGTCCGCACCCTGGAGCTGCCGCAGAACTCCGTATTCCGGATCACGACTACGCTTCACGAGCGGGGTTATGTGCAGCGGCGGGAAAACGACAAGCGCTACGTGCTGACGCACAAGCTCTTCGACCTGGTGCGGCCCCGGGTGGCGGACAAAAGCCTGGTGGTGTGCAGCTATGAAGCGCTGAAGGGCCTCCGCGACGTGACGGGCGAAACGACGCAGCTTTTCGCCATGAGTGGAAGAAAAGGCGTGGTGCTGGAGCAGGTGAGCGGCCGCCACCCGGTACAGGTGATGGGCGAGGTGGGCTTACAAGTGCCGCTGTATTCCTGCGCTCCGGGGAAGGCGCTGCTAGCCTGGCTGCCGGAAGAGGAGTTCTCCGGTTGGCTGGGACAGGTGACGCTGAAGCGCTTTACCCCGACAACGCTGGCGACGGAAAAGGCGTTGCGGGAAGATCTGGAGGCGACGCGGAAAAGAGGCTTTTCGGTGGATCGCGCGGAGGGCCTGGAAGGCATCCACTGCGTGGCGGCGCCTGTTCTGAACGCTTTTGAGTATCCCGTGGCCGCCCTCACGGTCATGGCGCCTGCCTTCCGGCTGCCGGAAGAGGACTTTGACAAGTGGGGCGAACAGGTGACGCAATTTGCTGGGGAGGTGCGCCGGCGCTTGCTAGAATAGGGTTTCGCGTGGCGTGGTTGGTAGAGAGGCGATTCAGAGCTTTCGGGGACGAGACAATGAGACAATCAGACTTTCAGACAATCAGAGAGCGCCGGGCCAGCGTGGGTGGCGGCATCGCTCGCGGACGGCGGATGAGGAAGCGATGGGGGCTTGGTTTGACTGGGATGCTGGTGGGTTTGTTAGGGAGTGGTGTTGCGCTGGCGGCTGAGGACGGGGGTAAGCTTTCTCCTGAAGTGGTGGAATTTTTCGAAGCGAAGATCCGGCCGGTCCTGGCGCAGGAGTGCTATGAGTGTCACAGCACGCGTGGCAAGAGTAAAGGCGGGCTGCTGCTGGATTCCCGCGCGGGTTGGCAGGCTGGAGGCGATAGCGGCGCCGCGATCGTCCCTGGAGACCCGGCGGGCAGCCTTCTCATGCACACGATTCGCCATGAGGACGCGGACCTGAAGATGCCCAAAGCCGGCGCGAAGCTGGACGAAGCGGTGCTGCGAGACTTCGAGAAGTGGATCGCCCTCGGGGCACCCGATCCGAGGGACGCGCCTCCCACGGACGCCGAACTGGCGGAGGACGCGAGCTGGGAAGCCGTCATGGAACGGCGGAAAGCCTGGTGGAGCTTCCAGCCCATCACCGAGCCAGAAGTGCCGGAAATTGCTTTGACGTCTGTTGATTCCCAGGATGGTGGAAAGACATCGAGAACCGCCGGACAGCGGACCGGGCACCCGATCGATCGGTTCGTTCAGGCGCGGCTGACAAAGGAGGGACTGACACAGGCCAAGCAAGCGGACGCGCGCACCTTGATCCGGCGGGCGTCCTTTGTGCTGACCGGACTTCCGCCGGCGCCGGAGCGGGTGGAAGCTTTTGTAAAAGAAAGCGCTGAAAATCCGGATGGAGCTTTTTCCGCGCTGGTGGATGAATTCCTGGCGAGTCCCCGCTTTGGGGAGCATTGGGCCCGGCACTGGATGGACTGGATTCGTTATGCGGAGAGCCACGGAAGCGAGGGCGATCCGGCGATTCCCAATGCCTACTACTATCGCGACTACCTCATCCGGGCCTTCAACGAAGACGTGACCTATGACCAGATGGTGCGCGAGGCGGTGGCGGGAGACCTGCTCGAAAAGCCCCGGGTAAATGCTGCGCTGGGACTGAATGAGTCCGCCATCGGCGCGGCGCACTGGCGCATGGTGTTTCATGGCTTTACGCCGACGGATGCGCTGGATGAGAAAGTGCGCTTCACGGATGACCAGATCAACGTTTTCTCCAAAGCGTTCCAAGCGCTCACGGTAAGTTGCGCGCGTTGTCACGATCACAAGTTCGACGCCATCAGCCAAGCGGATTACTACGCGTTGTTCGGCATCCTGGGCTCGACCCGCCCGGCGTTGATCGACGCCGAAGCGCCGGGTCTGGCGGAGACCAACAAAGAAGATCTCCTGGCGCTGAAAGGGAAAATTCGTGAGGCCCTGGTGGCGGAATGGAAGAAAGGGGCTCAGCGGGTGGCCTCGCGGCTTTTGAAGCCGGATCAAGGTCTTCAGAGCGCGATCGACCGGGCAAAGAAAGAGAGTGGCGACATTTTGTATGCCTGGCGCGCGATGCGGAAAGACGTGGACGCTGAGAAGGCGGGTGAGGTCACCGCCTATTGGAAAGGCGAAGCGGAAGCCTGGCGAAAGCAGCAGAATGAGGAAGCCGGGCTGCGGGCCGCGCTGGCGGAAGAGGGGCGGCGGCTGGACCTTTCACAGCCGGGAGAGTATGCAAAGTGGTATCGGGACGGAGCCGGTCTGCCCGAAGCGCCGTCGGCGGCGGGTGACTTTGCCATTGAAGTGGAGGGAGACGCTTTGGTGCGGCGGATCTATCCGTCGGGTGTGTATACCAACCTGGTGTCCGACAAGCACCGGGCCGTGTTGAGTAGCGCGCATTTTCCGCTGGAAAGTAAGCTGGACCTCTGGCTGCGGGTCACGGGCGATGGCGGGCCGGTCGTGCGTTACGCGGTGCAGAACTATCCGCGGCGAGGAACGGTCTATCCGGTGAACTACCTGAACAAAGGAAAATGGGAGTGGCTGAAATACGACCTGAGCTACTGGGAAGGGGATGAGATACACCTTGAGCTGACCACCGCGGCGGACAGCGCGGCGTTGGCTAAGCTGAGCGAAGAACGTTCCTATTTTGGCATTCGAGAAGCGGTCCTTTTGCCGGCGGGCGCGAAGCCTCCGATGAAAGATCCGCTGGATTGGCTGAGTCCGCTGTTTGGTGAGGGTGTTAGTGAGGCGGCTGGCGGTGAAGCTGTGCCGGAATCCTTGGAAGCGGTGGCGGCGCGTTACCAGGCGGCGGTGGTGGTGTCCGTGGAGGCCTGGGCAGCCAACCAGATGACGGACGCGCAGGCACTCTTTCTGGACAGCGCGTTGAAGTCCGGCCTGTTGCCAAACTTGAAACAGGACGTGGCGGAGGATGCGACTTTTGCGATGGTGGAAAACTATCGCGCCTTGGAAGACGCCATTCCCGCTCCGAAGCGGGTGCCGGGAGTGCTGGAGGCGGACGCCCGGGACCAGGCGCTCTTTGTCCGGGGAGATCACAAGAAACCGGCCGGCCCGGTTCCCCGGCGCTTTTTGGAAGCCATCGACGATACTCCCTACGAAACGGTCCTGAGCGGACGGCGGGAGCTGGCGGAGGATCTGTTGCGCGCGGACAATCCTTTTACCCGGCGGGTCATCGTAAACCGGCTGTGGCACTACCTCTTTGGCCGGGGCCTGGTGCCCACGGTGGACAACTTCGGCCGGCTGGGAGAAAAACCGAGTCACCCGGAACTCCTGGACTACCTGGCGGTGCATTTTTCGGAAGTGGACGGCTGGTCGCTGAAGGAGGCGATCCGGTTCATGATGACCTCTCAAACTTGGAAGCAAAGCTCCGATGTTAGTCCGGATGCCAGCCTGACGGACCCGGATAACGTGCTCCTGTCCCATGCCAACACGCGCCGCCTGGGAGCGGAAGCCATTCGTGACAATCTGCTGGCGGTGTCCGGCAGTCTGGAGAGCGGCATGTATGGCCCGGCCACGCGGGTGAAAGAAACGACCGGCCGGCGCAGCGTTTACCTGGCCGTCATCCGGAACGATCTCTCGCCTTTCCTGGAGGTGTTCGACGCCCCGACTCCGTTCGCCACCAAAGGGCGGCGGGACGTGACGAACGTGCCGGCACAGTCGCTAACCCTGCTGAACGATCCCTTCGTCATCGCGCAGGCGGAGACCTGGGCAACGCGGCTGACTTCGGAAGAAAGTCTCCCGGACGACTCCGCTCGTGTCCGGGCCATGTTCGAACGGGCGCTGGCCCGGGACCCGAGGCCGGAGGAACTGGAGGCCGCGCTCGGCCTGGTGAAACACTTCCGATCGGCGTACGGCACGGTGCGCCGCGTGCGGCAGGATCTGGAAGGGGAACTGCAACAGCGGCGGGAAAGTTATTCCGCCATCCTGGACCCGGCGCGAGAGCGGTTGATGACGCGGAAAGCCCTGCGGGCCAGCCGGGAAATCGCTGATGGAATAGAGCATGTGGCCGGGCCCAAACCGGTGGCTTATTGGGATTTCGAGGACGGACTGACCGACCGCATGGGAGGCCTGGAGGCCAGGGCATACGGGAACGCGCGAGTAGAAGGCGGCGCTCTGGTGGTGGACGGCGAAAGTTTTGCCGCTTCCCAGCCATTGAGTTATGACCTGGAGGAAAAGACCCTGGAGGCCTGGGTGCAACTGGACGACCTGGAGCAGCGCGGAGGTGGCGTGCTCACGGTGCAGGACCTGAGAGGCGGCGTATTCGACTCTATCGTCATCGGCGAGCGCCGGCCCAAGCGGTGGATCTCCGGCTCAAATCGTTTTGAACGTACGGATGATTTTGACGGGGTGGATGAGGAAGAGGCGGCGGTCACGCCGGTGCACATAGCCATTACCTACCAGAAAGACGGCACCATTCAGGCCTACCGGAATGGCGAACCCTACGGTCAGCCTTACGTGTCCAAGGGGCCCATGCGTTTCGACGCTGGCGCGGCACAGGTCGTCTTTGGCCTGCGGCACGGGACCGCCGCCGTGGGCAACAAACCGCTCAAGGGGCGTATCCTGGAAGCGAAGCTTTACGATTGGGCGCTGCCGGTGGAAGCGGTCAGGGCATCTTTCAGGAAGGACGATCTCTTTGTAACCCAAGACGAACTACGAGATTCCCTGACCGATGGGAAACGCGCGGAGCTCAGCCGCCTGGAGAGTGAGATCGAGCGACTGAAAGAGGAACTCGAAAAGATGGGCGGCCCCGGCGCGGATCCAGCACCGGGAAAAGAATGGGCGGACCTGGGGCATGCGATCTTTAACCTGAAAGAGTTTATCTATTTGCGTTAGGGTGCGTCACACTGATGGCCACAATCGAGGCAAAGCCGAGATAGGCGGAGCAACGCGAAGTCAAATGACACTGAGAGCACAGATAGGAATTGAGGAAGGGAGCACTCTGATGTGGTTCTCTAACACGTTCCTAAAACCTGGACCCTATCGGGGAGGCGCAGCCTCTTTGGAGTGCGGCGGCTCTTCGCCGCTTTGGGGCAGGAGCCGGAGGCGCGGTGGGGAGCTAGCGCTTTCGATTCCTCGCAACGCCCTCGAATTTAGAAGCCCTTTCGACGCGGTATATTCTTCCCAATACACCCGGCATTCTTTGGGATATGCGCGTTCCCAAAGCGGTGTCGCCGCTTCGCTCTGCCGCCGCGCTCCAAATTCGCCGGGCAGAGTTGGGAGGCTGTTAAGGAGACAACACGGCTGGGACTAATAGTCAGGTGAATTTATATAGATAGATGGAAAGGCTTAATAGAATCCGGAGCACGAACCATATGAAACGATTTTCCAAATCCTCACATCATCCCCACTGCGCGGGCGGCGGGCTTTCCTGTGGTTCCCGGCGGGAGTTTCTGGCGCGTGCCTCCTCGGGTTTTGGCCTGATGGCGCTTTCAGCCTTGATGTCGAACAAAGCCTATGCCGGCCTGGCGTCCTCTATTTCGCAGCCGCCACGCCCTCACTTCTCGCCCCGGGCGAAGAACGTAATTCTCTGCTACATGTCCGGAGGGGTGTCGCACCTGGATTCCTTTGACCCTAAGCCGATCCTGAACAAGATGCATGGTCAGCCCATGCCGGTGAAGGTGGAACGCACCCAATTCAACAACAACGGCAACATCTTCGGCAGCCCCTTCGAGTTCAAACAGTATGGGGAGAGCGGCATTCCGGTGAGCAGCATGTTCCCTCACGTGGCGGAGTGTGTCGATGATCTGGCGGTCATCCGTTCCATGACCAGTCCGGTGAACGAGCATGCTCAGGGGAACTTTGCGTTTCACACCGGTTTTCCCTTCATCGGCCACGCCAGCGCGGGCGCCTGGGTGAACTACGGCCTGGGCACGGAGAATCAGGACTTGCCCGGCTACGTGGTGCTGATGAGCGGTACCGCCGGCGTGCCTCATGGCGGGGTGGGACAGTGGAGCAGCGGATACCTGCCCGCGCAGCACCAGGCATCCATCGTAAAGGTGGACGAGGTCGAGCCGGTACGGAATATCACCCCGCGCGAGCACGATGCCCTCCAGCGAGAACGCCTCGGTTTCATCCGGAAGCTGGATCGTGAATTCGTCGAGACCACCAGCTTCGATCCCCAGGTGGAGGCCGCCGTGCGCAACTACGAGACCGCCTACCGCATGCAGTCCGCCGTGCCGGAACTCTGCGATCTGACGGGTGAAACGGAAGCCACGAAGCAGCTCTACGGCTTGGGTTCGGACAATCCGCAGACCGCCGCCTACGGACGGCAGGCCCTGCTGGCGCGGCGGCTGGTGGAACGCGGGGTACGGTTTGTGGAACTGACCTGCCTGCCGCAGAATCCCGGCAGCGGCCAGGTGGCCAATCCTTGGGACCAGCACGGTGGTTTGGAGAAAGGTCACGCCAACATGGCGGCCCAGGTGGACCAGCCCATCGCCGGGCTTCTGAAAGACCTGAAAGGCCGGGGGCTGCTGGAAGAGACCCTGGTCATCTGGGCGGGGGAATTTGGCCGGACGCCCTTCTCGCAGGGCAGCGACGGCCGGGACCACAATCCCTTTGGCTACAGCATCTGGCTGGCCGGGGGCGGCATCCGAGGAGGCACCATCCATGGCGCCACCGACGAGTTCGGCTACCACGTCGTGGAAAATTCCGCCAGCATCTACGATCTATGGGCCACGGTGCTCCACCAACTGGGGCTGAATCACGAGAACCTGACCTTCCGCTACGCGGGCCGGGACGTGCGGCTCACGGACGTCCACGGGCGGATTCTGCGTGAGATTCTTGTCTGAGGTGCGCGGGGGGGGGGGAGTACGCGTGCGCTGGGAGCCCCGGGGGGACGCAACTGCCAGACCATCAGACTTTCGGACGATCAGATGGCATCCGGCTGAAGCCGTTATCTGGCGTCAACGTCAGTTGTTCCTCGAACCGGGAAAAGATCTGACAGTCCGAAAGTCAGATCGTCCGACAGTCACGAACGAATTTGCGCCACGCTTCGCCGCCCCGAGCCTCCACGGAAGCCCCTTCGGGGCGATAAAAGATTGACCCACGGGGCTCAAGGCGTACCGTCCCAGCCTTTGCATGGCCTCGAAGAAAAGCACGCCACCGCTTCTGATATTCGATTTTGACGGGACCCTGGCGGACACGCTGGAGGCCGGAGTGGAGATTTTCAACCAACTCGGGCCCGAATACGGCCTGCGGGAGGTCGACCGCGACGAATTGGAGGAATTGCGGCACCTGAACACCCGGGCCCTCTTGGCGCACTTGGGCATTTCCCGTGTCATGGCCTTGCGTCTGGCGACCTCCATGCGCAAGCGCTTGTCCAAGCGCATGAAGGATATCGGCCCCATACCCGGCATCATGGAAGCCGTGAAGGCCCTTCACGAAAGCGAGCGCTACGGCATCGGTATCCTGAGTTCGAATTCGTCCAAGAACATCAAGATCTTCCTGAAGCGCCACGGCGCCCGAGATTGTTTCGGCTTCATCGAGGCGGGCACCAGCCTCTTCGGGAAGGGCCGCCGCCTCCGCAGCCTCTTGAAAAAGCTGAAATGCGAGCCCGAGGAAGTCGCCTACATCGGCGATGAAACTCGCGACATCGAGGCCGCCCGCGAAGTCGGCGTCCACACCATCGCCGTCTGCTGGGGCGCCAATGGCAAGGAAGCCATGCTCACGGAGGACCCGGATTTCTGCATCGAAAAGCCGGAAGAACTCAGCGGCGCGCTCGAGTCTTTGTTTGGTTCCGCGGACGGGAAGCCGGCGGCGGAATAGTCCTGTTTCTCTTGACCTGAATCTCCAGGGAATGAGGCTGCTGGAGTTAGACCACAGAGGTCGCAGAGTGCACAGAGAAGTTGGAGATAAACCGGCACTGTGACAATTCATGGAAATTCTCTGGCGGAAAAGCGGCTGAGATTTGATTCCACCGCGAGATTTTCAAAGAATCTCTGTGACCTCCGTGTCCTCTGTGGTTCATAATCCCTTTCCCAGATTTTCCATCTCATGAGTGACTCCAAACCCCTTGTAGTGATCACCGGCGCCAGCTCCGGCATTGGCGCCGCCACGGCCAAACTCTTTTCAAAGGCGGGATACCCGCTGCTGCTCCTGGCGCGGCGGAAAGAGCCGATGGAAGCGCTCGGCCTGCCGAATGCCCTGTGCCGCGCCGTGGATGTTCTCGACCTGGAAAGTTTCAAGTCCGCTCTGGAAGAGGCGGAAGCCCAATACGGAAAAGTAGACTGCCTGGTGAACAATGCCGGCGTTATGCTAAATGGCGATCCCGCGTCGCAGGACGTGGCGGAGTGGCAGAAAATGCTGGACGTGAATCTGCGCGGCCTGCTTAACGGCATTCACCTGGTGTTGGGCGACATGGTGGCGCGGGAAGGCGGCAGCATCGTGAACATCGGCTCCATCGCGGGCCGGAAGACGTTTGCCAAGCACGCGGTGTATTGCGGGACGAAGTTCGCCGTGCACGCCATCACGGAAAACATCCGAGAAGAGGTTTCTGGGAAGAACGTGCGCCTCATCAACATCGCCCCCGGTATGGTGGAGACGGATCTGGTTAACCACACCACGGACGCCGAGGCGAAAGACGGCTGGTGGGACTACGCGAAAGAAATCGGCGGCGCGCTCCAGCCAGAGACCATCGCGCAGTCCATCGTCTTCGCCTACCAGATGCCTCAGAGCGTGTGCGTGCGGGAATTGCTCGTGTGCCCGACACGGCAGGAGCCGTGAAGGCAAAGGATTGAACTGAAGTGTATCCGCAGAGAGAGACCATGGAGGCGGAGGCACAGCAGGAAGGAAAAGGTAAGAAGAAAATTTGTACCATTCAGAATTCGAATGGGTTTGGACAGTTTCGTTGGTATGTTTGGTCAGGGGGGCTTTCGTTGGTCCTTGGGACAGGGAGTTTTTTTCTTTGGATGCTCGGCGATGGAAGGGGATTCAGAGCCTCTGCCAGTGCCGGAGTAGTTTGGGGTGGAGTGGAGTATGCCTTTGGAACGCTAAAGGCCTGGGTCTTGAAAGGCCCGGAGTTTTGGAGTTTTGATGTCGAGAAACTGGAGAAAGGTTGGAGGCCGGAGATGCTGGACACTAGCTTCGGCCTGAAATGGGAGGGGCTGGGAATCGCAGTCACTCTGCCAGTCTGGATACCTGGACTGGTTCTGGTTTTCGCAGGAATTTGGTGGATCAGGAGAGCGTGGAAGTTGCGGGCACGGCTGATAGCTCTCATTGATCATTCATCGTCGAATTCCTGATCAGTTTTGTCCAAGAGTTCCCGACGCGCCGTTCTGGGACGGAACTGCGCTTCGGACGCGAGGTTGCCGAGATGAAATCGAGGCAATGAAGCGGTAAACCGGTCTCTCGGCGGAACGAACTTTGCTGAAGAGAATTCCGCGAAGACGCGTCGTAACTAGTGAAGATGGAATTTTCGACGAATGACGGAACGATCTCTTTTGCCGAGGGCCGCTTGGAGCCTGGGCTCGCCCTGCCGGATTTTGAGGCGTCGTGCCTGAGGCAGCGGGCGAAAGTGGTGAAAGGTCCCACACCGGAGACCGGGGTGACCTATGAGCTAAGATTTCCCAGAGATTGGTGGGTCAGGCTGGTGTTCCGCGAAGAGATTCTTACCGAGGTGGGATTGATGATGGTCCGGGGGGAGAAAGATGTGCCAGGAACAGCTCCGGAAGAAGGTCCCGGAACCACCGCCCGGTCTGTCATTCGCCGCAGGCCCTGGCACCGGCGGGAACGGGGAGGCGGTAAGCTACGGAAAGAGCTACGAAAAAAGGTGGCTGGCCGCGAGGCGCAGGAGCACCTGCGCCGGCAATGGATCGAGCGGCTGGAGTCGGTCCGGAAGGCCCGTCACGACGGCTGGTTACAATCGGAAGTAGGGTCGCCACCCTACGTCTACGAATGGGGCAATCTGGAAAGCCGCCGCGCCTCCCGGCCCAAGGCAGAGAGACCGGTCGCGGAGATCACAGTGGAGTATTGGTGAGGGAAACCAAATTTGACGAAAGAGCCATACATCTATACAGCCTGCCGTGCATCGTCTTGAAGCGGCAGGCTTCCTTGCAAAGGAAATGCAAGCCTAGGGATAGCTGAGTCGTCGAGGGGGAGATTTGAAACAATAAGTTCCTCAGCTTTTCTTGTCTTGTTGACTGTATAATTTAATGAAATGGGAACTATGACTTGGTTTTGGTAAAGCGATAGTATATCAGGGTGGTTGTCAATACTAACGATCCATGGGAAAGGCTGAGCTTCAATGAATTTTGCTAAAACCGAGTGCTGAAGATTGCTATAATGATATCTATATAATCGTCTGCCTTGAATATAGTATGGTGGATCAATGTAAACTACTGTATCACCATCATTAAATCGTTGCTGGTTACGAGTCAGAAATTTTATAGCATCTCCGTAGTTCACGGTCACTCGACTTCGCAAATAGCTTATTGAGGCAATTCGGTTTGTGAGTTCGTGCTTATTGAAACGGCAGTCAATCGTATACTTAGAGTTCTGTTCGATGCCTCCAATTGGTTTTGCAGACAAGATTCCAGAGAAATTCATGCGATTTAAGAAGAGTCCGGCTAGCCCGTTTTCAATTGTCGAAAACTCCTTAAGTGCATTCAGTGAAAGATGTTTTTGGAGTAATTGCCAAGTATCGACTGTGACGGGAAGGTCTTCGATTGCTTTGATCAATTCAGCCGTCTTAGAAAAGACTGACTTCCAAAAACAGTAGATTAATGGATCCTTCTCATTCCAAATACATGAGCCTACAACATCGTTGCGTAGTAGTTCTAACGAAAGGCCTGCTCCCCCTGCATAGGGTTCCACGAAGCAAGATCCGCTTAATAGGCTCTTTCGAAGGATAAATTCTACCTTTCGAGCAATTGCGGTCTTACCTCCAGGATAGCGAAGAGGGCTCCTAATGTACGGGGAGGAAGAGATTTCCTTATTCATGTAAGATTAAGGGAAATCTAAACTCTAAGTACGGAAGAATCCAGCACTTTCTCAATAAAAGGACGGGTATCTTTCGCCAATTGTTGGAGGCCTGAAAAGCTCGGAGAAATCCAATTCCCGTGCACTATAAGATCACAATAGTCTTTGTGACTTTGAACCCAAACATTCAATGTGCGGCGGGCCCCAGAAGGGTCTGCGAATAATTCCTGAGCATTTGACTTGCAATACTCAATAAGGATTTTCAGACCTTGCGGTTTCGACTTGGCTTGGCAATGCTGACGAAATTTTGAGGTGTGAGACTTTTCCTTTAGACACCAATACAAGCAGGCTTCTAGTAGCGCTCGAACCAGAAAGGAACTCGAGATTGGGAATTTTGTGCGGTCTACTTCTGACAATTCGGCAGCAAGTTCAACGATTCTTGGATCGTTGATCTTAGGAGAGAGGTTTTCGAAGAAATCGGGGATTGAGAACGGCGCTGGAGTAGCGGCGCTATTCGGTAGCGGCTGACTTGGGGCTGGCGGCTTGGGCTTAGGCTGAGCTTTGGATTGTATTACTTTATCATAAGATTTTGACAACTTTGACAATGCCTTGTTTCCTTTTGACAAGGTGTGGAAGACATTTTTTGGCTCAGAACGCGTGTTGCCGCGTGGCTTCCCGGTTTTTGGGTCAGGAATGAGAAAGTATCTAGCTAACTGTTCTATTGCTTTTGTAAACGTGCTGTACTGAAACGGGTCAACTTTTAGCCTTCCGTCATCTTCGTAGTCGATGCCAAGAGTTTTTCGGACTCCTTTCAAGGTAAAAAATCGGGTAAACGAGTTGGTGCGAAGTCTGGGGTCATATAGGATCTCCTTTTCGCTCTTACTCCATGAGGGAACTGCTCTGGCTGCTTCCAAAAGTTCGCCTTCCTTTACACGAGTCTTTACCTCCGCAGATTTCAGGCCAAACAAAGAACACACGTCTTCAAGTTGGCGTCCGGATTCTAACATCCTCCGAATTCGTCGGTATTGGGCTTCGGGAGTCCAGCGAAGTATACCTGGTTGAGTATGTTTCTTCGTAATTGTTATTTCAGCGGCAAGCCGTGAAGGCGCCAAGTCGGCAGGTATTCTTTTTAGATTTCGCTTTAGATCTTCTGTGGCACTCGGGAAATCTTGGCGGAACTCTTTTGGAATCAATTCTGGATTCAGAAGCATTTGGCTTGCTGAAACTCGGCGATTTCCTTCTAGCACGATCAGCAATCCTCTTTCTTCGCAAACAATGATTCTTTCGCCGGCGAGTAGCCCTTCGGAGGCCACGATCTCTTTGGCTAGCTTCGCAACTGCGGCGTGCTCAAGTAGGAGTCTTCGGATATCTCCTTGAGTGGCAGTCTGAGGAATCGGAATTCTGGGATTCTCAATGTCGAGGGCTAAGTCAAGCGTCGTAAGGTTTTTGGATTGCCATGAACTAGATAAGCTGATTTTCGCCATAATGGTCAGAGGGTCAACAGCAAGAGTAGTATAGAAAAAGAGCCAACAGCAATAAAATTTTCCTACGATACGAGGGAGGATTGGTGGTGAATTTAGGAAGAATACCTTAGGAGGAACCGGAGTTTGATTCCTTTACTCATCCACCGGCAGGAACTGCACGGCGTCGATCACCACGTAGCCATTGGTGTCTTTGTTAGTGATGACCACCGAGGCGGGGGTGTCGGGTGTGAACTCGTAGGTGCCAAGCGTGAGGAAGAGACCTTCGTGGGGTGGGGTCTTGGTTTGATCCACTTCCACCGTGGCGGTGCCGCTGGCGTGGTGGATTTCCACGGGGACGTTTTTGGCGCGATTTCCGTTCTGGGGGTAGCCGAGGCGGACTTCGTATTTGCCGGCTTTGGGCACGGTGGTTTGGAAGGTGGCGGTGCAGTTGCCGTCGCCGGCTTTGGCGTCGTGGCGGTACTGGAAGGCGACGAATTTCTTCGCGGCGGCGCTGGTCTGCCACAGGCCGGTGAAGTTCGCTCCGTTGTCGTCGATGACGATGCCGTCCAGGTCTTCCACTTTTACGCCGGTGCGATGGCCGCCGGTGTGGATGGGGCCGTCGTAGTGGAGGATCTGGCCATCAGCTTTCAGCTTGGCTTTCAGGTCTTCGTAGGGCACGTCCTGGACGGCCAGGTCACCATCGATGGCCATGACGGCGGCGGTCGCGGCGCTCTGGCCGAGGATCATGAAGACGGGTTCCATGCGGATGGAGCCGAAGGCAATGTGGGTGCTGGAGACGCAGACCGGGACGAGGAGGTTCTCGCCCTGTTCTTTCTTAGGAACCAGGGAACCGTAGGCGATCTCGTAGGGGCCGTAGGTGGAGACGCCGATGTCGCCCTCGTTCTGAACGTAGCCTTCAGGGGTGATGTAGCGCTGGGTGTTGTGAGAGTCGATGCTGTAGGAACCCATGCCCACGGAGTCCGGGGTGGGGCGCTTTTTCTGCAGCTCGTTCTGAGTCATCACATAGTCACCCATCATGCGGCGGGCTTCGCGGATGTAGAGCTGGTGAGACCAGTTTCCGTTGTCTGTGAACTCGTCCTTCGGCAGGCCCCAGCGGTTCATCTCTTCTTGGATGGCCTTCGGCACGCGGGGGTCGGTGGCGATGAAGTAGAGCCAGCCTTTCTGGTAGGTCTCGTGTTCCTTGATGATGGCGGCGCGTTCTTCGTAGGAGGCGTCGGGGTAGTCGTAGTTGTAGCCGATGTTGTCCGTGCTGAAGGGGCCGTGGTTGTTGGTGTCGGTCTTGTGGTTCGGGATGGGATCGAACTTTCCAAAGACGCTGTCCCAACCGGCGTCGAAGATGCGGATGAGAAGTTCATACTGCTCGGGATCGTAACCTTCGGGGGCTTCGAAGGGAATGCGATTCTCAGGATGGTCCGTCAGGCACATGCGGAAGCAGTAGGCCTGCACGCGGTGGTCGCCCTGGCCATACTCGCCGGGATCTTCGGTGGAGATGCGGGCCAGAACACCGCTGTTCGGATCGCCTGGCACTTTGTAGGGGCTGATGGGCTCGGCCACGGCGCCGAAGTGGTGCTTGTGATGGAGGACACCGGTCTGAACGCCGTTCCATTCTTCGTCGAAATCGCTGTTTGCTTCGCGACCGACGTGGTAATCGACACCGGCGGCGGCCATCAGGTCGCCCTCATAGGTGGCGTCCATGAACATCTTTCCGGAATAACGCTTCCCGCTCAGCATGGTGATGGCGGTGATGTGCGCGCCGTCCATTTCCACGCCGTTCTCGCGATCCAGGAATTCTTCGCGATGCACGGGAATGTCGAACTCCTTAATGTAGTCTTCGTAGACCTTTTCCGCCACGCTGGGCTCGAAGATCCACATGGTGCGCTTTCCGCTGTCCACCGCCTCGGTGCCCTGGCCTTTGCCGCCGTATTCCTCCTTTTTCTGCCACTCCCAGGTTTCAGGCTTCTGGTACTCCTGCCAGATGCGGTGGTAAAAGTCGTGCGCCAGGCCGCCGATGACGTCTTTGTTCCCGGTATCCGTCCAGCCCAGACCGCCAGCGGACAGGCCGCCGAGGTGCTTGTCCGGTCCGACGATGATGGCGGTCTTGCCCATTTTCTTCGCCTGGACAGCGGCGATGACGCCCGCGGAAGTGGGACCGTAGATGACGAGATCGTAGCTGCCCTGGTCTTTCGTTTCGGCGGCGCGGACGGTTGCCGGGAAGAAGGAAAGTTGAGCCATGGCCAGGGCGGATAGAGCCAGCAACAGGCCTCGGAAAGAGGAGCAACGGGAGGTTTTCAGGGTGTTCACCCCGGAAAATAGGCATGTTTCCGCCCGGCGTAAACTCGGGAATGCCAGAGTACCATTTCTCCCTTTCGCGTTGTGGATACTCAAGAGGCTCTAGGGTGTATGGACAAATTCCCGAACCGCCCGGAATAGATGAAAAAGGAAGACAGAATCAGCGCCGCAGGCGGCGAATCTTCCAAAAACGCGGCCCATTTTACGCCTGGCTGCGTTCCGCCTCACTCTATTGGGGTCACCCAACGGCGTTCGGCGCGCCTTGCCAGCCGAAAAATGGCCTCGCGCCGG
>JAUICH010000009.1 GCA_030427505.1 Verrucomicrobiia bacterium | reverse complement strand
TATTGATGAGTTCATAGACAGCGATTCTATCTCAGACCGCTCGCGCGGCCTCACTGCCTTCTCATTTAATCTTCGCTTTGCGCGAGCGCCCTTACCAGGGCGCGGCCCGCGAGGGGGCCTCTGCCTCTCATTGCGAGAACTGTTCTCCACGCTGGAGGAGGGGCTTGATCCCTCAGCGGTCCGCGCGGTTGCCTTGGCGGGACCGGAGCGGCTGGCTATACGGATGCCCAGGCCGCCAGGCCAATTTTCCAGGGAATGAAGCCGATTCCATTCCGGTAACTGGGTCGCGTATTCCTGGAGAATCTGCTCGATAGGGACGGGAATGAAGTCAATCAGAATGGCGCCTCCGGTATGAACGAAGTGGTAGAGAGCAACCTCCGAAAACTAAATGTGGGAAGGTTCCCGGTATTGGTTCGGATAGTTCCAAGTCAGGTTAAGCGTTAGGGTGCGGCCGTAACCGGACACGGTGTAGCCTTCCAGATGGTAGTCATGGTAGCGAAGTCCGGTCATTGGAGATCGGGATGCACGTTGTATCTAAGATGGAAGGTAGGCGGCACAGGCGGTCTTGAGCCGTTCTACCAGCGCTGGGTCCATGTAACCGTAGTTGTCTGGAATGTTGAGCACCACCACGCGTTTGCCCGCAAGATGCTTTCGAAAACGCCGGTTCAGCCGGGTGCGGTGTGCGGGCTCCATGACCAGGATCAAGTCCGCCCAGGCGAGTTGTTCCGGAGAGAGCGGTACCACGGCGTCGTGATTCAGTCCGGCGGAATCCGTCTCCACGCCGGGATAGTCCGCGAAGACAGCTTCCGCCGTGGGGCTGCGAAGTTTGTTTTGGGAACAGATGAAGAGGAGGTGGCGAGGGGAACGCATACACGAAGGAAAGCTGGAAAAACAACCGCTCTCTTTGACTTTGTATCAGAGACGTAGGGCCTCTTTGAACCTGAAACCAAGTCTACGCCTTGGCGGCATCCATCGCGCATCGAAAGCCCAGGTGACAGGTGGCGGAGTCCGGGGTGACGCTGGTGCGGGCGGAGACGCGGTAGCGGTTGCAGTAGGAATGGTGGCAGAGGAAAGAGCCGCCGCGAATGACGCGGTTGCCGCCGGAGGCGGGACCCTGGGGATTTGCCCGGTCCGCCGTGAGGTGCCAGGTGGGGCTGAACCAGTCCTGGACCCATTCCCAGACGTTGCCGGACACGTTGTAGAGACCGTAGCCATTGGCCTTGAAGCTCTTGGCGGGGGCGGTGCCGGTGTAGCCGTCTTCGCCGGAGTCGTGATCCGGGAAGCGGCCCTGCCAGATGTTGCAGCGGTGTTTGCCGACGGGGGTGAGTTCGTCGCCCCAGGGGTAGAGGGAATGTTCCAGGCCGCCGCGGGCGGCGTACTCCCATTCCGCCTCGGTCGGGAGGCGCTTTCCGGCCCAGGCGGCGTAGGCAGCAGCGTCATTCCAGGAAATGTGGACCACCGGGTGGTTCATCCGCTTCCGGATCTGCGTGCCGGGACCGCCGGGCTTCCGCCAGTCCGCCTTTTCCACCTTGATCCACCAGTCGAGCCCCAGGACGTTTTCGAAGGCGGCCCGTTTCAGGTGGGACTTGGGAATCTGGTTGAGGAAAACGAAGGACCAGCCAAAGCGCTCCGCTTCCGTCTGGTAACCCGTGGCTTCCGTGAAGGCGGCGAACTGTTCGTTGGTGACGGTGGTGGCGTCGAGGTAGAAGGGATCGAGGGTGACTTCGCGAATGGGTCCTTCGCCATCGGAAGGCCAGATTTCCGGGCCGTCGTCGCCCATGAGGAAGGCGCCACCGTCCAGCCGGACCATGCCGGCGGTGGAACCGGCATTCGGCGAACGTTCGGTCATCGGGGCCGGGGAACTGGCGCCCGCCTCCTCCGCGCTCCGTCCGGCGGAGGGGGTGCAGCAGGCTTTTCTCCCGGGGGTCGATTCTTTCATTTGCCGGTCGGCGGAAGGTCGGCCCGGGTCTCGATGACCAGGACGCCTTCCTCAGTATAAGCGCGGTCGATCTTCTTCAAAACCGGTCCCATGACTTCGTGCCGGACGTCCAGGCGAAAGAGATCCTGGCTGGAGTAAGAATTCACAAACTCCGCCGGCACTTCCTTCCCGGGCACGGCGATGTCCCGTACCGCGAAAATGACCGTCTTGCGCGACGCTTCCGGTTTGAACAGGAAGGTCGCGTTCAGATACCGCCGTTGCCCGGGCATGAGGGCGCGCATCTGCTGGGTCATTTCCACGAAAATGCCGTCCGTGGTGATGGACTGGATGGAGGCTTTCCCTTTGTAGTCTTCGAGCAGGGGCAGGGTGGCGAAAAGGGCGTTCAAGTCTTCCACCGTGAAGAGCACGCGGGCAATCTCGTTCGCCTCGGCGGCGGTCTGAAGCTCCTTCAGCTTCGCCATGACCGCGTCCGTCTGGGCCGGGGTGGTGGACGGGATGGGAAGTTCGATCGGGTTTTCCGAGGTGAACGCCTCAATCTGGCGGTTCATCCACAGTCCCACCGTGGTGTAGAGGACGATGAGCCCCCCGAAAACCACGATCGTGACGATGAGAATGATGCATCCCGACAGGGGCGAAGAACGGGGCCGGTCGTCTGAAACTGAGTCGGTCATGAAGCAGGGAACTGGGGAGTCCGACTATCGCCGGAGAAGGCAGAGTTGCAAAGTCCGTTTGCGACACCGCCAAGGCTTCGTATTTTCTAGGAACGCTTCACCGGCGCGAACGGGCCGGATGGGGGAGAAGATTCGGATGGCGAGAATACTGGCAGCGATGTCCGGCGGCGTGGACAGCAGTGTGGCAACAGCCCTGCTCCAGCGGCAGGGGCATGAGGTGGTGGGCGCCTACATGAAGAACTGGATCAATGAGGAGGGCCTGCCCGGGGACTGTCCCTGGCAGCAGGACATCATCGATGCCAGGGAAGTGGCGGAGCACCTGGGGGTCGAACTGCGCATTCTGAGCCTGATGGAAGAGTACCGCCAGCGCGTGGTGGACTACATGCTGAAAGGCTATCGCGAAGGCGTGACGCCAAACCCGGATGTGATGTGCAACCGGGAAATGAAATTCGGCGTCTTCCTGGACTACGCGCGGGCGCAGGGCTTCGACGGCATCGCCACGGGGCACTACGCGCGCATTCGCCGGAATGAGGATGGCAGCACGGACGTGCTGAAGGGTGTGGACGCGAACAAGGACCAGACTTATTTTCTGGCTCTGTTAGAGCAGGAGCAGATTGGCCCCGCGCATTTTCCGATTGGCGATTTGCCGAAGCCCGAGGTGCGGCGCCTCGCCAAGGAATTTGAGCTTCCGACAGCAACTAAGAAAGACAGTCAGGGTATTTGCTTTATCGGGGACATCAAGATGTCCGATTTTCTGAGCTACTACATTCCCGAGCTGCCGGGTCCCATCGTCACGCTGGACGGACGGGAAGTGGGCGAACATCGGGGCCTGCATCTCTACACCTTGGGCCAGCGGAAAGGCCTGGGCGTGGCGTCCAACACATTTGGCAAAGCCTATGTGGTGATCGAAAAACGGCCGGAGACGAATGAACTGGTGGTCGCCTTTGACGAGCCGGAGACGCCGAAACTGTATGCCACGCGCTGCCAGGTGGGGCTGATTTCCGAAACGAACCGCGTCCTGTTTGAAATGGAAGAAAGACTCAGTGCCCAGCCGCGCTACCGGAGCCGGGCGGCGCCCATTCGCGTGGTGGAGCGAAGCCCGGAACGCCGCGCGATGATCGTGGAATTCCTGACACCGCAACGGGCGCTGACCCCCGGCCAGATTTGCGCCTTTTACCAGGACGACGTCCTGGTGGGTGGGGGAATCTTCCAGGAGATTTTCCATGAGGACGGCCACGCGGCGGCGGCTGGGAAAAGCCAGGTTGAAATCGTCAGCCGATAGTCCGAAGCTTCCCGCTTTGGCTCGCGTTTCGCGTTTGTATTGAATGCTGTAATGCCGCGCGGCCGTATTGCGTCTTCCTCAATATTTTCCCCCTCCACTTTCCAAACCTACCACCATGCAGCTTGGCAACGGGATTCACCTCGGGTATTGCACGAACATTCATCGCGGGGAGACCTGGGAAGAGACCTTCCACGCTCTGGACCAGCACACTTTGCGGGTGAAGGAACGCGTGGCGCCGGACCAGCCCTATGGCATAGGCCTGCGTCTTTCCGCCGGCGCGGCGGCGGACTTGGCCGCGGACGCGGGAGAGCGGAATCGCTTCCGCCGATGGCTGGACGAGAAGGGTTGTTATCTCTACACCGTCAACGGCTTTCCCTACGGGAAGTTTCATGGCAGCCGCGTGAAGGAGCAGGTGTATGTGCCGGATTGGACCGCTCAGGAGCGGCTGGACTACACGCAAACCTTGTTCGACCTGCTGTGCGAACTGGCGCCGGAAGGACAGGCCGCCAGCGTCAGCACGCTGCCGGGTTCTTTTAAAGAGTTCATCCGGCCCGGAACCGAAGGCGACGATCAACTGAGCCAGATTCGCAAGAATCTACTCTGCCTGAATCGCTATCTGGAGAAGAAGATCGAAGAAACAGGGCGAGACCTGCACCTGGGGCTGGAGCCCGAACCGCTGGGCCTGTTTGAAACCAGCCGGGAAACGGTGCGGTTTTTCGAACAACTTTGGGAAGACGCCACGTCGGAGGACGAACTGGAACTGCTTCGTCTTACGATGGGGGTTAACTATGACACCTGCCACCTGGCCGTGGAGTACGAAGAAGCGGAGGAAGCTCTAGGAGGCCTGGGTGAAGCGGGCATCCGGATCAGCAAGATTCACCTGAGTTCCGCGCTCCGCCTCACGCCGGAGCCGGAGATGCTGGAGAAGCTGAGTGCCTTTCAAGAAGACGTCTATCTGCACCAGGTGGTGATGAAGTCCAACGGCGATCCCGGCCTGGGTGGCGTGCATGTTCTGAAACGGTTCCGCGACTTGCCGGACGCGCTTTCGTTCGCCGCGAAGAATACGGAGAACGTGGGCGAGGAGTGGCGGGTGCACTTTCATGTGCCGCTCTATGCGGGACCAGCGGCGGGTTTTGGCGATACGCGGGATCACCTGAGCGGGACCCTGGACTACCTGAAGGAGCACCCCAAGATCTGCCAACACTTCGAAATGGAGACCTATACCTGGGAAGTTCTTCCCGAGTCCATGCGGTCCGGCGATGTCGTGGACCAACTGGAAAAAGAATACGCCTGGTGTCTCGCGGAACTGAAGCGGGTGGGTCTGGCTTAGAATAAAGGACAGAAACCTACTGACCCTGAGCTTTGAGAGAAAACCGGGCGGTTTCTTTTGTGTCTTCGGTTCCGTCCGGGGCTGTCAGGTCTAGGAAGAAGGCTTCGCTCTCCGTGATTGCTTCCAGGCGCAGCCGGATGTCTGGATGTTCCGGAAGAGAGAAGGCAGTGCCCTCCTTCACGACGAAGGTTTCGTCAAGCTCACCGGGCGAAAAGCGAAGTTCCGCGTAGTGGGTGGAGATAGGGATGGCCTTTCCTTTTGGGAGGGTGAACTGGCGGCTGGTTTCCAGCCAAGTCACGACGGCGGTATCCGCGGCGACGGAGTCCAGCCGGAGCCGGCGGCTCTCCGTAGTGGTTCCCGGAAAGAGAATGCCCCGCTCACTTCGCGAGCCGCCGGGTGGTGTCAGGCTGACTTGGGCCGCGTCATCGGATGGGTGGGCTTCGTAGAGGGCATACCAGGTTTTGGATCTTCTCTCTACAAAGCTAAGCTTGTTTAGCAGAGAGGGGTGATCGGTCGCGTCCACTGGTGAGGTTTGGGCGCGGTATTCCTCCAGATTGCTGAAACCGTCGCCGTCAGCGTCTTGCTGGGGGAGGTTTGACGCGAGGGGATTCAGACCATGCTCCAAAATCCAGTGATTGGGAAAGCCGGGGAAGCAAGGAGGCGTCAGTTCTCTCAGGTCGATGATTTCTCCATTTTTCTCGATCAACGGCACTGAGGAGAAAAGCGGCCGGGCGGTGGAAGGCCAAGCGGCTTTTCGCTCCTTTACCAGAGACAATGCAGCCGCGGCTTGGGCCATGTTGGCGCTGGGATCGCGGAAGGTGCTTTCAGGGATAGAGCCAGCGGTATGGACGGCGCTTGATTCAGAAAGAGAATTGCCGCCGGTTTTGAGGTAGCCGAAAACCACCATACTAAGCAAAGCCATCGCCAGCAACACCGGCAGGAGAGCGAAGGGGATGAGCGCTTTGTCCCGGGCGGGAGCGCCGTCCAGCAACAGGCGGATGCGGTTCTTCAACGAACCATCCGAACCCCGCATGGCGGGCGCGAGGGACGGAGACGGGTGATAGCTGGAGGAAAGCGAGCGCCTTTCTTCCAGCGCCAGGAGCGCGGCGCAGTAGTCTCGAGGATTTTCCAAGAGGGAAGCAGCGCGGAGATCGCAGCGGATCTCCCGCTCTTCGCGGATGCGGCGGGACAGCCACCAGACCGCCGGGTGAAAGAACATTAGGCTTTCGATCAGGTGCTGGAGAAAATTCAGCAGGTAGTCTCCGTGCCGGATGTGCATGAGTTCGTGAGCCAGGGCGGCGCGGAGGTGCTCGGGGGGAGCGCTCGTGGCCAGCGACACAGGCAGGAGAATGAGCGGCTGGAAAAAGCCGAGGGTCAGTGGGGAATCGATCGTTGGCGAGAAGCGCAGCCGAACGTTCAAACTGGTGCCAGCCCGGTGCCGGAGTTCCAAGAGCAGCTTGGCGTGTTCGACGGAACGCGCGGGTGTGGAGTCCCGGCGCAGGCGGCGGATGCCTGCCATGGCGCCAGCGAGACGAATCAGGAAGAAGAGAACCCCCGCCAGCCAGGCGCTTGCCAGCACCAGGTCGATCTGTCTCCGGCGAGAGACGATCCAAGGATTCTCCGCCAGGCGCCAGGAAGGGGGTGAGTTGAGTGAGGAGACAGTTTCGACCTGGTCTCCGGGGACCGATGACGGTTCCGTCAGCCGGGTGAAGTCTGCTGAAGATTCTGGAGTCCGGGTTATCAGGACAGCGGTTGTCCAGAGCATGGCGACCGGAAGCAGGAAGAGATGAAAGTAGGCAATCAAATGCCGGAGCGCGGCCCGGCGGCGGGGGAGGAGGTAGAGAAGTATCGCGGCAATGGCGGCCAATAGAGCGCCTTGCCAGAGGGAGTGAAAGAGCACACCGGAAACCAGCCCGGCGCATCCATCCAGGGTGAGTGGAACATTCATGAGGGGTCCTTTTTTTCTGGGGTTTCCCGGTCCAGGCGATCCAGCAGGTCGCGGATTTCGCTCAGTTCTTCCGGGGTGGCTTTCTGAGTGGAGAGGGCGCGCAGGGCCAGCTGGGCCGTAGCGCCTCCGAAGAGCTTGTCCGCCAGTCGCGTGACGGCCTGGTTCTCGATTTCTTCGCGCGGGGCCAGGGCAAAGTAGAGGTGACGGCGCGAAGACTCGTCCCGGCCCGCCAGGCCTTTCTCGTGCATGATCTGGAGAAACTTCAGCGCCGTGGTGTAGCCCGTGTCCTGGTGATCGGGCAGGCGGTTCATGGCTTCACACACTTCCCGGACGGAACAGGGCCCCTGGTTCCAGAGAATGCGCAGGATGGTCAGTTCCGAGTCCGTGGGGCGGGGTGGAGGCGAGGAAGAAGGGGATTTCATGGGCGGCGAACTGTTTATACGAAATCCATCGTAGTTTAACAACGAAAAAATTCGTAGATAGGCCATGACCTTCTTTTCCGCATTGCTTTCCACCGGGGGCGGCGTTTTATGCTTTGGTTTCCGCGATTCAATCCGTCATCATTTCCTGAAGCGAATTCATGTCCATCCAACCCGTGCGTTCCCTGTGTGTGTTTTGTGGTTCGAGGATCGGGCTGAATCCTGAGTACGCGGAGACGGCGCGCTACGTGGGGCGGCGGCTGGCGGAGGAAGGCATCCGGCTGATTTACGGCGGGGGCAGCGTGGGTCTGATGGGGGAGACAGCGGACGCCTGCCTGGCGGCGGGCGGCGAAGTGATTGGGGTCATCACCGAGCGGCTGATGAGCCGGGAGGTCGGTCACCGGGGCGTGAGCGCGCTGGAGATTGTGGACACCATGCTGGAGCGGAAGACCCGCATGGCCGAACTGTCGGACGCCTTTGTCTCTCTGCCCGGAGCGGTGGGAACGATTGACGAGCTCTTTGAAATGGTGACTTGGAACCAATTGGGCGTGCAGCGGAAGCCGAATGCGCTGCTGAACGTGGCGGGGTATTATGACGGGTTGATCGCGTTTATGAAGACGATGGTGTCCGAAGGATTCCTGCAACAACCGCACCTGGAAGAGTTGTGGATTGAAACCAACTTCGACACCTTGCTGAATCGCTTTCAAACTTCGGCCATGACCGAAGCGCTTCAAAAGGTCTAATAAGTAAGTTAACTTTTCTGGGAATGTGAGTTTTCTACGCGCCATCCTGATCCTGGGCCGGGTAAGCAACTTACCCACGGTCTGGACCAATGTGGCCGTGGGCTATTTCGTCGCCGGCGGGACGTGGGACCTGACGCTCCTCTGGCTGATCTTGGGCGCGTCGCTCCTCTACGTCAGCGGCATGACGCTGAACGATGCCTTTGACGCCGAGTGGGACCGGCGGCACGCGCCCGAGCGGCCCATTCCGGCCAATGTGCTGCCGCGAAGCCTGGTGTGGTATTTGGGGGGACTGTACCTGGTTTTTGGGTGCCTGACCTTGGGCCAGGTGGCGGGAGCGGACTGGCGTTGGATTGGCAGCCTGGCGGCCTGCATCGTGGCCTACAATATTCTGCACAAACACTGGAGTCCTTCGGTATGGATCATGGCGGGGTGCCGGTTCTTGTTGTATCCCCTGGCTGCTTCCGCTGTAGATGGGTTGAGCGAGCCTGCCTGGTTCTGGGCGGTGGCGATGGCATTGCACGTGGCGGGAATTACCCTGGTGGCCCGGGGCGAGCGGACCGGGGGTGCGGTAAAACGCATCGCCTGGGCATTGTTGGCGCTTCCGGTGGTGGTTTTGGCCGTGCTGATTTTCGTGCCTGAGTTTACCGCCTTCGCAATCGCGCTGCCTCTTTTGGGCGGGTACTGGCTCTGGTCCGCGCGTGGGATGCTGAAAAAGGGCGTGGGCGCTTTTGTCGGTCATCTCCTGGCGGGGCTTTGTTTCCTGGACGCGCTGGCCGCGCTCTCTCTGGGGTTGGGGACCTACGTGGCGCTCTTCTGCCTGGGGTGCTTTGTGTTGGCAGGGACCCTCCAGCGGTTTGTGCCCGCAACATGAACGGTTCGGGGACGATCGCTCTCTAAACCATAAACCAATGGAGGGCGTGAAACTGCGTACCTTGACGCCCATTCCGGAGCCTGCGACGTTGTAAAACCCCCAAACTCGCGCCCCTGACAATGATCCAGCGTGCCATTCAATTGACCTACCAGCACCGTGTGGTTTTCACCCATGGCGCTTTCGAAAAATCGAATCTTGCCCTCTGCGACCTGGTCGCGGACGCGGCGGAACTGGGTGGGCCCAGCAAGCTGATCTTTTTTATCGATCAAGGCGTCGACGCGGCGAATCCAAAGCTGCGGGAGCAGATCGAAACGTACTGCAAAGCGCACTCCAATACTCTGAAGCTGGTGAGCCCGCCCCTGGTGCTGCCGGGTGGAGAGTCCTGCAAGAACGACTGGGCGCTGGTGGACAAGGTCTGGCAGGCCCTGAACTTTCACGCCATTTGCCGGCACTCCTATGTGGTAGCGATCGGTGGGGGAGCGTTTCTAGACTTAGCGGGATTCGCCGCCGCCACCGCGCACCGGGGCCTCCGCCTGATTCGCATGCCCACCACCACCCTGAGCCAGGGCGATGGCGGCGTGGGCGTGAAGAACGGGGTCAATTACTTCGGCAAGAAAAACTGGATTGGAACCTTCAGCGTGCCCTTCGCGGTGGTGAACGATTTGAACTTCCTCCGCACCCTGCCGGAGGGCGAACTCCGCGCCGGGCTGATCGAAGCCATTAAGGTGTCTCTGATTCGCGACGCGGAGTTTTTCGAGTTTCTGAAAACAAACGCGGAGCGCCTGGCCGCGCTGGAAACCGGTCCTTTTGAAACGGCCATCCGCCGCAGCGCGGAATTGCACGTGCACCACATCGCCACCAGCGGCGATCCTTTTGAATATGGCTCCGCCCGGCCGCTGGACTTCGGTCACTGGGTGGCGCATAAGCTGGAACAGATTACGAACTTCAGGGTCGGCCACGGAGAAGCCGTGGCCATCGGCATGGCGGTGGACCTTCTCTACTCCGTGCGGATCGGCTTGCTGGACCGGGCGACTTGCGACCGCGTTCTGACCCTGATTTCGACCGTGGGCTTCCGGCTTTGGCAACCGGATCTGGACCAGAGAGACGCCGTGTCAGGCAAGCCAGTCATTCTCCAGGGCCTGGAAGAATTCCGCGAACACCTGGGAGGGCGGCTCACCATCACCCTCGTGCCAAAGATCGGCCAGAAGGTCGAGGTTCATGTGATGGAGGAGAACCAGATCCTGGGCGCGTTGGACGATCTTCGGAAGCGCTACGGCGCGGCTTCAAAGAGTGCTTCCGCTGCCTCCTCCGCGGCTTCGGTTCCGGTAGCGCCGGAAACCGAAGGCTGAGATTTGTCTTACTCTTCTTCGGATTCGCCGCTGCTTTCCGGCGCGTCTGTTTCCGGGCTCGCGGTTTCTTCCGCTCCTGAAGTTTCTTCCGCCTCGTCCGCGGCTTCTTCTTCGGCATCGTCGGAAATGACGCGGGCGATGTCTTGGATCTCCTCGCCTTCCTTCAAGTTCATCAGCTTGACGCCCTGAGTGTTCCGGCCGGCCTGGCGGATGTCGCTGGCGCGGATGCGAACGCTCTGGCCGGCATCGGTCATGAGCATGACTTCATCGCTTTCCGTGACGGGAATGGCGCCGACGACCTTGCCGGTCTTGTCGGTGGTCTTCATCGTGATGATGCCCTTTCCGCCGCGGGTCTGGCTGCGGTATTCTTCGAACGGCGTGCGCTTGCCGATGCCCTTCTCCGACACTGCCAGGAGGGTGGCTTCCGCATCCACCACGGCCAGGGCCACCACGTAGTCGCCCTCCACCGGGCGGATGCCCATGACCCCACGAGAGGCGCGGCCCATGTCGCGCACTTGATCCTCGTGGCAGCGCAGGCTGAGGCCGTCGTGAGTGACGAAGACGATTTCGTTGTCGCCGGTGGTCAGCTTCACGTCGATGAGTTCGTTGCCTTCCTCAATGTTGATGGCGATGATGCCGTCCTTCCGGATGTTGCGGAAGTCCTGAAGGTTCGTCTTCTTCACGATGCCGTCCCGCGTGGCGAAGACCACATGGAACTGCGGGAGGAACGTCTTGTCCTTGTCGCCGCTGGGATCGCCCTCGATGCGCAGAGTGGAGGCGATCTTTTCGTCGGGTCGCAGGTTCAGGAGGTTCTTCACCGAGCGCCCCTTGGAGGTGCGGCTCATTTCGGGAATTTGGAACACGCGCTCGACGTAAACCCGGCCCGAATTCGTGAAGAACATCAGGTAGTCGTGGGCGGCGGCGGCGAAGAGGTGCTCCACGAAGTCGCTTTCTTCTTCCTCCGTGGAGGCCTCGCGCGTCTCCATGCCCTTCAGGCCTTTGCCTCCGCGGGCTTGAGTGCGGTATTCGCTGGAAGGCGTGCGCTTGATGTAGCCGCGGTGGCTCAGAGTGATGATGTTCGACTCGTTGGCGATGAGGTCGACGATGTTGATGTCACCCTCGTCGGCGGCGAAGTCCGTCTTCCGCGGCGTGCCGTACTTCTCTTTGATCAGCAGGAGTTCGTCCTTGATGATCTGGAGGACGCGTTCCTCGCGGGCGAGGATGTCGAGCAGGTCCTTGATCTCCTCGATGATGGCGTCGTACTCGGCCTTGATCTTGTCCCGCTCCAGGGCGGTCAATTGATAGAGGCGCAGTTCCAGGATGGAATTCACCTGGCGGTCGGTCAGGACATAGCGGCCCGCTTCAATCTTGAAGCTTTCCTGTTCGCGGAGCAGCACGCCGAGTTTTTCGACGGCTTCCGGAGCGAAGGTGTAGGCCTTGATCTTGATCCGGGCTTCCTCACGGTTCTTCGAGTCCCGGATCATCCTGATGAAGTCATCCAGGTTCGCCAGGGCCAGCAGGTAGGCTTCCAGGACTTCGGCGCGGTCTTCCGCTTTGCGGAGCAGGTAGCGGGTGCGGCGCAGGATGACTTCGTGCCGGTGCTCGATGAAGCAGTTGATGGCGTCCTTCAGAGAAAGAAGGCGCGGCCGGCGGTGATCGATGGCAAGCATGTTCACCGCGAAGCTCGACTCCAGCGCGGTGTGCTTGAAAAGATTGTTCAGCACCACCTGGGAGCGGGCGTCCCGCTTCAGGTCGATGACGACGCGGGTGTTTTCGTCCGACTCATCGCGGATGGCGGCGATCTCCGGCAGTACCTTGGAGTTTACCAGTTCCGCGACGCGCGTCACCAGCGTGGCGCGGTTCACGTTGTAGGGGATCTCCGAGATGATGATCTGCTCGCGGCCCTTGCCGTCTTCCACGATCTCCGTGCGGCCGCGCACTTTCACACTGCCGCGTCCGGTTTCCACATAGCTGCGGATGCCGCGGGAGCCCAGGATGGTACAGCCAGTGGGGAAGTCCGGCCCCTTAATGTATTCCAGGAGGCCGTCGACCGAGATGTCCGGGTTGTCGATGGTCGCGCAGATGCCGTCGATCACTTCGCCCAGGTTGTGGGGCGGAATGTTCGTGGCCATCCCGACGGCGATGCCAGTGCCGCCGTTAATCAACAGGTTAGGAAAAGCGGCGGGAAAGACGGTGGGTTCGGTCAGCGTTTCGTCATAGTTGGGGACGAAATCCACTGTGTCCTTCTCCATGTCGGACATCAGGGCCAGCCCCAGGTGGGTGAGGCGGGCCTCCGTGTAACGCATGGCGGCCGGAGGGTCGCCTTCCACCGAGCCGAAGTTCCCCTGGCCGTCCACCAGGCACTCCCGCATGGACCAGGTCTGCGCCATGTTCACCAGGGTGGGGTAGATGACCGCCTCGCCGTGCGGGTGATAGTTACCGCTGGTGTCCCCGCAGATCTTGGCGCACTTACGGTGCGCCTTGCCCGGGCTCAGGCCCAGGTCGTTCATGGCGAAAAGGATGCGCCTCTGGGAGGGCTTCAGCCCATCGCGCGCGTCAGGCAACGCGCGGGAAACGATGACGGACATCGAGTAGTCGAGGAAAGACTTCGACATCTCATCCGCCACGTTGATCGGCGCGATGTTCTCGGAAATTTCGTTAGGGGTCGTCTCGTCTGCCACGGTCAAAAAATATCGTCGTTCGCTTCATCAGCCGCTCCACGGAAACGGGCGGCGTTCTCAGCCTTTCATCAAACGTCGAGGTTCCTCACATTGAGGGCATTGTCCTCGATGAACTGCCGCCGGGGTTCCACGATGTCTCCCATGAGGATCGTGAAGATGCGGTCGGCCTCCACCTTGTTCTGGTCGTCCAGTTTGACCCGCAGCAGTTTGCGGCGGGCCGGGTCCATGGTGGTGGTGAAGAGTTCCTTGGCGTTCATTTCGCCCAGGCCCTTGAATCGTTTGATTTGGAAGCCGCGTTTCCCGATTTCGAGAACCGCTTCCAGGATTTCCGGCACGGAAAACACGGGCCGCACTTTCTCGGAATCTTTTTCGCCCTCGATCAACTCGAACAACGGCTCGTCCTGAGTGGAAAAGTGATCGATGTCCAGCCCCTTGAACTCCATTTCCTTGAGCAGCTTGCTGATGGAATTTGCCTCGTGCACTTCGATCAAACGCGCCCGGCGAGTGACCGAGGGTTTCGAGCCGTTTCCATTGCCGGAGCTTTCCGCTTCGTCGCCGTTGGCGCCGTTGGCGGCGAGATCGGTTTCTTCCTCATCTCCCGGCACTTGGGAGAACAGGTTCAGATCTTGATTCTCTTCGGCGAATTCGCGGAGCCGTTTTTCGTCGAGGAAGTAGCGGTTGTAGATGCGGTTGCCCTCCCGGATCTGCACCATGTATTCCGGCAGCTTGTCAGTCTCCTGATCGCCGGCGGCGAGGTACTCTTCAAAGTCGCCGCTGTTCCGGGAGATGACGTCGCTGTAGCGCGAGAGCCGGGCCAGCAGGTGGAGAATGTCCTTGAGCTGTTCGGAGGCGATCATGGTGCCGTCCGAGCAGTTCCGCAGTTTCACGTCGTCCGCGCCCAGTTCTATGAGGATGCGGCGCAGAGAAGCGTCGTCCTGCACGTATTCTTCCCGTTTCTTCCGGGAGATCTGATAGAGCGGCGGCTGGGCGATGTAAACGTAACCGGCCTTCACCAGCTCCGTCATTTGCCGGCAGAAGAACGTCAGGAGCAGGGTACGGATGTGAGAGCCGTCCACGTCGGCGTCCGTCATGATGATGATCTTGTGGTAGCGCGCCTTGTCCAAGCGGAAAGAGCCTTCCTGCTCGCCATCGCCGATGCCGGTGCCGATGGCGGTGATCATGGTCTGGATCTCCTTGTTTTGGAGCACCTTGTCCAAACGGGCTTTTTCCACATTGATCAGCTTACCCCGGATGGGCAGGATGGCCTGGGTGCGCCGGTCGCGCCCCTGCTTGGCGGACCCGCCGGCGGAGTCGCCCTCCACAATGTAAAGTTCGGAAATGGAAGGGTCGCGGGAGGAACAGTCGGCCAGTTTACCAGGCAGGCCGCCGCCGGTCATGGCGGACTTGCGGACCGTTTCGCGCGCTTTCCGGGCCGCTTCACGGGCCCGGGCGGCGGTGATGGTCTTGTCTATGATGGCCTTGGCGACGCCGGGGTTCTCATCGAAGAAGGCCATCAGCCCCTCATAGGCGAAAGAATTGACCAGGCCCTCGATTTCCCGGTTCACCAGCTTTTCCTTGGTCTGGGAACTGAAGCTCGGGTTGGGCAGCTTCACGCTGAGGACGCAGACCAGACCCTCGCGGCAGTCGTCGCCGCTGATCGGGGGGTCTTTGTCCTTCTGCATGTTATTGCTCTTGGCATACTGGTTGACCGCGCGGGTCAGGGCCGTCCGGAAACCGGTCAGGTGGGTGCCGCCGTCTCCGTTAGGAATGGAGTTGGCGAAGCAGAGAATCTGGTCGTTGTAGCTGTCGTTGTAGTGCAGCACCAGGTCCACATAGACCTCGTCCGTGCCGTCCTTGGTTTCGATGTCCCGCTTGCCGCGCAGGATGATGGGCTGGGGGTGCACCAGTTCCTTGTTCTCGCCCAGCTGCTTGACGAATTCGGCGATGCCGTCGGCGTAGTAGAATCTTTCCGAGCGCGGGGTTTCTTCACGCTCGTCAGTCAGGACGATGACCAGTCCGGCATTGAGGAAGGCCAGTTCCCGCATGCGGGTGGCGAGGCGTTCGAAGCTGAACTCGGTGGAAGTCGTGAAGATCTCCGGGTCCGGCATGAAGCTGACGAGTGTTCCGGTCTTACCGGACTCCTTCATGTCGCCGATCGCCTCCAGCGGTTTGGTGGTCTGGCCTTGTTCGAAGGAAATGGAGTAGACCTTCCCATCCCGGTAGACTTCCGCGCGGAACCACTCGGAAAGAGCGTTCACGCACTTTGCGCCCACGCCGTGCAGACCGCCGGAGTATTTGTAGGCGCCCTGGCCGAATTTACCCCCGGCGTGCAGGTTGGTCAGCACCAGTTCGATGGCGGGAATCTTGAACTTCGGGTGCATGTCCACCGGAATGCCGCGCCCGTTGTCCTTGATGGAAACGGAGCCATCCAGGTGAATGACGACTTCAATCCGGTCGCAGTAACCCGCGAGGTGTTCGTCGATGGAGTTGTCCAGCACCTCAAAGACGCAGTGGTGCAGGCCCTGCTCCGTCTTCGGGTCCCCGATGTACATGCCGGGGCGCTTGCGAACCGCTTCCAGCCCTTCCAGCTTGTCGATCTGCGCGGCGCCGTAGCCCTGTTGACTTTCTACCGAGGTGTTTGCCTTTACCTCTTCCTGACCGCCGTCCTTCGTATCCTTTTCTGCCATGGAGGGGAGAATTTCAGTCCTGCGCCCGGCTTATTGAAACGGGGCTGATCAGTCCGATTAAGCGGACCGAGAACCATTAGAGAGTATACGCTAGTTTGCAACGATTTCGAGACGCGAATGTGGTTCTAGAGCCCTTATTTTTGCCGGATTTCACGTGTTTTCCGGTAGAATCGCAAGAATTGTTGAGGATCTCCGACTATTGGGGCCGCCAAAGAAATTTTGGAGAAGGGAATTAGGGGAATAAATAGATAGAAATTATGGAAATCGCGGAATTTGATTTTGTTGTACTTGGGGGTGGCAGCGCCGGATACGCCGCCGCCAGAACCGCCGTGGGACTGGGGATGTCCACCGCCGTGATCGATTCGGCGGAAACGCTGGGTGGGCTTTGCATTTTGCGCGGCTGCATGCCCAGCAAAACCCTGATCGAGTCCGCGAACCGATACCGTTCCATGCGGCGGGCGGAGGATTTCGGCCTGCGCGCGGGCGCCACCGAGGTACGGGCGGAAGAGATCATCGCGCGGAAGCGGGCCCTGATTGGGGACTTCGCCAGCTACCGGCAGCAGCAACTGCATGGAGGCGACTTCGAACTTATCCGCGGCCGGGCGGCGTTTCAGGACGCCCACTCGTTGAAGGTGAGCTTGTTGGAGGGAGGGGAGAGGCAGATCAAAGGGAAAGCTTTCTGCGTGGCGACAGGCTCGGTGATTTCCCGGGTCCAGGTGCCTGGCCTGGAAGAAACCGGCTACTTGGCCAGCGACGAGGTGCTGGATCTGGAGACGCTGCCGGAGTCGGTGATCGTTCTGGGCGGGGGCGCGATTGCCCTGGAACTGGCCTGCTACTTTGAAGGCTTGGGCAAGCAGGTGACGGTCATTCAACGCAGTTCCCAACTCCTGAGCGGTGGCGACGGAGACCTGGCGATGGCCTTGGAAGACGCCATGGCAGCAAGAGACATCCGGATTCACACCGGGACTGAACTGCAGCGGATCGAAAGCCGGGAGGGCCGCAAAGTGGTGCACTTCAAACGCCACGGGGAACCGACGGAAGCGGAGGCTGACGAGATTCTTTACGCGCTGGGCCGGTGGCCGGCGGCTGGAGGGCTGGGCCTGGAAGCCGCCGGAGTGGAACTGAAGGGCCGTCATGTGTCCGCCTCCATGGAAATGGCGACCAGCCAACCCCATGTTTTTGCCGCGGGAGACGTCTGCGGTCCCAGCGAGGTGGTGCACACGGCCATCGCTCAGGCTGAGATCGCGGCGCATAACGCCGCCGTCTTGTTAGGGAAGACCGCCGGGCCGAAAAAGCAGATGGACTACCGTCTGGACATGCTGGGCGTGTTTACCCATCCCGAAGTGGCGACCGTGGGCATGAGCGAGGTTCAGGCAAAGCGGGAGGAGCGGGACATCCTGTGTGCCAGCTATCCTTTCGACGACCACGGCAAGTCCATGGTGATGGGCGAAACCCACGGTTTCGTGAAAGTCATCGCGGATGCCGGGACGGGAGAAATGCTGGGAGCGGCGGCCGTGGGTCCGGAAGCCGTGGACCTGATTCATGAGATGGCGGTGGCGATTCACTTCAGATCTTCGGTTTCCGAATTTCTAAAAATCCCGCATTATCACCCCACTTTGAGCGAAATTTGGACATATCCCGTGGAAGAAATCGCCGAAGTTTACGATAACTCGAAAAAACGGTGACTATTCAGTCAAGTGATTGTTAATTGACATGAAAATCCTGTGCTGATTAAATCCTGACGTGCTTAAAAAGGTAATTAACGAAGAAAGTGTTGAACAGGCTCCTGCCCCTCAGGGACCGGAAAGCGGCTTTCCGCGACCGTTCGGCGCGACCCCGTCTGAACCCACGCCCCTCTCCTCTCCCACCAGCAGTACTAAAATGATGAGTGCAAATAAGAACATCCTGTCCAGTGATGTCGAAATCGAAGGAAACCTGAAGTTTACCAATGACTTGATCATTGATGGATCAATAAAAGGGAACGTCATCTCTGAGGGGGATTTGACCGTGGGCGAAAACGCCCGGATCAATGGCGAGATCAAGACGCGTTCCGTTACCGTTTTTGGCAAGATTGAAGGTAACATCACCGTTACCGACCGCTGCGAACTGAAGCAGAGCGCGGAATTGTTGGGCGACATCAAGGCCGGCAAACTCGCCATCGAAGAAGGCGCGATTTTCATGGGCAGTTCCACCGTGGGTGGAGGCGCCGGAGCGCGTCCGGGAGGATCTTCGGGCGGAGGAGCCAGCAAGCCGGCCGCGTTCGGCGGAGGCGGGCCCACTCCGGGAGAAGCTCCCAAGCCTTCTTAAGCCGTTTTCCCAGAGCCAAACCTCTACATTTCCACAATCGTAAAAATCTGGCCGCACAAGTCAGAAGGCCCCAGGCTGTTTCTGTTGCAATGCCCCTATTGCGGGGCGGAACAACGGGAGCCTGAGCTGGTGGTATCTACCTACTGCCGGACGTGTGGAGAGCATGTGGCGGTGGAAAATGGCAGGGGACTGGCGGTAAAGCCGGTCACCTCATTCATTCAACTGCAGACCTGCCACGGAGAAGGGGGAAACTCGGAAGTCCTCCTTCCCCGGGAAAGGAAGCGGGAAATGGCGGCTGGTGGTGACGATCCGTCTCTGAAAAACGTGGCGTCTGGCTGGCTTCGCAAGGCGGGCTCTCTCTTTCGGGGACATAGCGCCTTGCAGGGAAAGCTTGTCCGGCACGAAGGCCGGATCGCTTCTGCCGTTCCGGAAACGAACCAGAAAACGGTTTGCTGTGACGAATGCGGGCACGTTCAGAGTGTCAGCCCCTCCGCTCAATCGACCCAATGCGGGCGTTGTTCGGAGTATATCAATCTGCGGCACTACGAGATTGGCGAACTTTCCTCGGTGAACATCAAGACCCAGGGGAACATTCTGGTCACCCGCAAGGGTTCCCTCCGGGATTGTGAGATTTTCTGCGATCATTTGGTCACGCTTGGCGAGGTGTTTTGCGCCCTGGAGTGTATTGGGGACGCCACTTTCAAGAACTCGGGTAAGATCCTGGGGCATCTTCAGTGCCGGACCCTTCGGGTGGACCGGGGGAGCCACCTCCAACTGCCACAAGGCGCGGTGGTGGAGGCCGCGGAGATTCACGGGACGGTTTCGGGAAATGTCGAATGCCTGGGCACGTTCAGCATCTTCAAAACCGGGTCGGTCCGGGGAGACATCGCCGCGGGGGAAGTGGCGATCATGGATGGCGGTTCCCATTGCGGACGCCGGGTGACCCGGTTGAAAGAGGAGAGAAATCAGGGAGAGAGAACCGCTCGCGAGCCCCATGGCTCCATGGGAACGGAAAGCAATTTGCTGTCAGGCGACCAGGGGGCGAACTGACGTCCCTGGGCCGGTTGGCGCGTCTTCTCAGGACCTCCGTGGCTGCATTGACAACGGGCTTGTGGTAAGGTTGTTTCCCCACGAGCCCGAAGAACCTCGGGCCCCATATCTTCATGGTCACAATTGCACAAGGGACGAGCTTGCAGGAGCAGATCGCCGAGCTGAAGCGCGAGCGGAATGCCATCATCCTGGCCCATAACTACCAGGTCGGAGAAATTCAGGACATTGCGGATTTCGTGGGCGACTCCCTGGGCCTGGCCTACCGGGCCAAGGAAACGGACGCGGATGTCATTGCTTTCTGTGGGGTCCATTTCATGGCGGAAACCGCCAAGATCATCAACCCGAACAAGACCGTGGTGCTTCCTGACAAGGACGCGGGTTGCTCGCTGGAGCAGGCCTGTCCGGGCGACGAACTGGCGGACTTTCTGGAGGAACACCAGGAAAAGAATTATTACGTCATCGCCTACATTAACTGCAGCGCGGCGGTGAAAGCCCTTTCTGACGTCATCTGCACGAGTGGGAACGCTGAGAAAATCGTCCGGGCGGCTCCCGAAGACCGGCCCATCCTGTTCGTCCCGGATCAGAACCTGGGCGGGTGGGTCATGGAAAAGACTGGCCGGAAAATGGATCTCTGGCAGGGGGCCTGTTACGTCCATGTGGAGTTCACCCGCGACAGCATCAGCCACATCAAGGACGAGCATCCGGACGCCGTGGTGGTGGCGCACCCGGAGTGCACCTACGCGGTAAGGCTCCTGGCGGACGAAGTCTGCTCCACCGAAAAGATGGTCGATTTCTGCCGGAACTCTCCCGCGGAAAACATTATTGTGGTGACCGAGTCCGGCATGCTGCACCGGTTGCGCAAAGAGGTCCCCGGAAAAAACCTTATTGCCGGCCCCACGGACCGCTGCAATTGCGCGGACTGCCGCTACATGAAGATGAACACCCTGGAGAAACTCTATCTCAGTCTCCGGGACCTGAAGCCGGAAATCACGCTGCCGGAGGACGTCCGGAAACGGGCGGAGGCGCCGATTTTGAGGATGCTGGAACTGAGCCGTTAAGGTTTGGTCCGCCCCAGCGTCCACCGGTTCCGTAAGTGACCCAATCTAAGACATCGCAATGGACAACTATACTTGGGAACAAAAGTTTGCTGACCTGTTTGAGAAGTGCCTGGAGCGGTACCGCTCCGGAGACCGGGACTTCCACGGATATTATGGCGAAGACGACTTGGCTTTCTTGAAGTCCATCGGCTACAAGCCCCGTGAGTTTTTCGACTTTGTGGAAGATCATGGCGACGAAGGAGATCCCACTCCGCACACGGCGCTATTGATCGCGTCGGTCCGGCGAGACTTTCTAAAGTCGGTCCAGAATGGCAAACACAGCAGCCAGGAACTGAAAGAAGAGGAATTGCCGCCCCGGGACGCCGAACTGGGGGGCCACGCCTGGCTGCCGCGCATCATTGCCAAGGCCCGCGCAAAGTTGAAGGGCGAGCTTCATCCGGACATCATGTATGGTTGTGGCGGCGACCGGGCGTTTCTGCGCAAGCGGGACATCCATCCCGCGGACTTCCTGCGGGCAGTGTGGGCCGCCAAAGAACGTGATGAAGAAGTGCTGGACTATGTGCGCGCGAACGCGGGGCAGTGACCCGCGTGTGCTCCTGCTGTTGCTGGCGGGGTGGGGCCTGCTGGCTCCTTTTGCCTGGTCCAAGCCAGAGGCTTTGCCGGAGCTGGAGGCCGCTCGCGAAGCGCTTCAGCGGAATTTTCCAGACGTGGCGGCCAGGAAGCTGGAGCGCCTTGAGGCTGGGCCGTCCGGCTTGGATCCGTCAGACCGTGTCGCGATTCGTCTGTTGCGCCTTGAAGCGCTCGTCCGCTCGGGCCAGAACGCCGCAGCGGTCGAGCTGGCGGCCGATCCGCTGATTGAGGGCAGCGCGTTCGCCCGGTTTTGGAAGGGCATGGCCCTGGCCCAGAGTCATCAGTTGGGGGGAGCGGCCACGGCGCTTGCCGGGTTGTCTCAGGAGAGAGGGTTTCCTTTTTGGAAGGAGGCCGCGTTGACCCGCGCCACCGTGCTCGAAAAGAGTGGCGAAACAGGGCAAGCCATCGAGTTGCTGAGACCCTTGCTGGATTTGGATGACCCTGGGGAAGCCGTGGAGATACGCCTCCAGTTGGCGCGGCTATATCTGTCCCGGCAGGACATACCAGCGGCGCGGGAATGTCTGGGGCCGGTTGAGGACTACTCTGGAGACCTCAGAACCGGGGCGATGGCTATCGAAGCCCGGCTGGCGCTGCTGGATCCAAGAGGCGAAGATGGTCTGAACCTCTGCCGTCAGCTGTTGGACCAGGGGCAGACCCTGTCGCGGGCGGACATGAACGCGGTGGGGCTGGACTATGTGGATGCCTTGATTCGCCAGGGGCGGGACGGCGAAGCCGCTGAGTGGCTGTGGGAGCATTTCGAGGCAGTTCCGGACAGTCCGTTGATTCTTCCGATACTAAGCCGCCTCCCGGCTTCTTTGGATCTGTCGTCCGAAACCGTGCGTTCCCGGCTGGAGTCGTGGGCCTCGGACGGGCAGTACCGGGGCAGAGAGTGGCTGGCCCGTTATTGGATGGGACTGGCCCTGATTCAGGCGGGTAAGGGCTTGGAAGCCATGACCTGGCTGAAAGAGATTGCCTTTCGCAAGGACAACCATCCAGGCCGGGCTCTGGCCTGCATCCGCCTGGCGCAAGTGGCTTTGCGCGAGCGGAAGCCGGAACAGGTTTTGGAAGCGGCGGAGCGTATTCGTGAAGTCAGCAAAGATCCTCAGGCCCTGGCCTACGCGTCCTACCTGGAAGGCCGGGTCCGTTTCCGCGAAGGCGCGTTTGTGGAGGCGGCGGAAAATTTTGGAGGGGCCGCCGTGGGACAGGATGTGAAGGACCAGGCCGGGGCCGCGTTCAATGCCGCGCTGGCGGCGCTTCAGTCCGGAGACGAACAGGCGGCTCAAAGATGGCTGAAACCCTTTTCCGAGACCGCCAGTGGGGAGCAATTGTCCGCGGAACTGATGCTGGAGCGCGCGCTCTATCTGGCCCGGGAATCGGACTCGCTGGCTTTCGACGCGTTGAAGGAGTTCACGGCAATCTTCCCGGATCACCCCAAGGCGGCGGACGCGGACGTGGCCCTGGCGGAACTTTATCTGAACCAGTTTCCACCCAAGCCGATCGCGGCCCGTGAGTCTCTGGAGGTGGCCCGGCAGCGTGATCTCAGTGTCGAGCAACAGGAGACTTTGGACTACGTCGCCATCTGGGTGGAGGAACGCGCTGGTAACGATGAAGGCGTGATCGAAAAAAGTGTCGAGTTCCTGGAGGGGTGGCCGGAATCGCCGCAGCGCGGCAGCGTTTCCATGAAGCTCGGTGAGGTCTATTTTCGGGCCGGGGACTATGCGAACGCCATCACCTACTTTGAAAAGCTGGTGGAGGAACGCCCGGATTCCAAGTTGGCCGAAACCGCTCTCTTTTTCGCGGCCAAGGCCGCCAGTCTGATCCTGACGCCGGAGAGCCAGGACAAGGCCATGTTGCTTTGGGGCCGCGTGGCCGCTCTGGGCGGTGACTTGGCGGCACAGGCTCGCCGGGAACAGGGGCTGTTGAAGCTGAGATCGGATGACATGGATGAGGCCCTGGCCATCTTTGAAAGCATTCTGCAAAACGGCGAGGCGGTGCCGCGGCCACTGCGAATGGCGGTGCTTTGCGACAAGGGCCATGCCCTGTTCCTAAAGGCGGCGGCGGAGCATGCTTCGGGACAGGGCTACCTTCAGGAAGCGGTCGAGACTTTCCAAGAGGTTTTGGACACGCCGGATGCCGGACAGGAGTGGGACATTCAGGCCGGGGTGCGGCTGGGCAAATGTTACGAGAAACTTGGCCTGCCGGAAGCGGCGTTGAAAGCCTACACCGGCGTCATTCGGACTCAGGAGGAAGGCACGGCTGCCTCCGCGGCCTTGTCCATGGAGGAACTGGATTGGTACTTCCGGGCCGGGTTCGCCGCCATCCATTTGTTTCAGGTGCGGCAGAAGTGGAAAGAGGCCGTGGAACTGGCGGACCAACTCGCGCGAAGCGGGGGAGAACGTTCCGTGGAGGCGAACCGGGTGGCGGAGCGCCTCCGGTTGAAGCACTTCATCGTCGACTGGTGAGGCGGGCCGTCCTTCCGGGGGCGAGAGCCACGATCCCGCGGCCGATTCCATGAGCGCCCTGGAAATCCGTTTGCTCCGGGCCCCGGTCCTCTCTACCTTCTGCCGATTTTAGACCCATTGCCAAAAGTCTGTTCGCAATTCGAATGGGGACTTGGAGCCGGACTGATGCTCGCTTCGCCCGAAGGGAAAATTGACCTGGCGCCAAACTTCCCCATGGCTGCCGCGTTTCTGTTCGTTCACGGATTCCCATTCATTCCCATAAGGCGCCATGCCGCGGAGAATTTTCCGATCCGGCGATCCACGAACAGACTTTTGGCAATGGATCTACCCCTACCCAATTAAACCGATACCCTACCAGCATTAGCAGGAGAATGAGCGATCACATCCATCTGTATATTCCGGGACCGATCGAGGTCTCGCAGAAAACCTACCAGGCCATGTCGAGCCCGATGATCGGGCACCGCAGTTCCGACTTTCAGGCTCTCTATGGCGGCATCCAGCCCAGGCTGCAGGAGCTTTTTGGCACCACCCAGCCAGTTTTTCTGAGTACCTCCTCCGCCTGGGGCGTGATGGAAGGTTCCATCCGGAACGCCGTGGCGAAAAAGGTTCTCTGCTGCTGCGCGGGCGCCTTTTCCGACAAGTGGCTGGACGTGGCCCAGCGCTGCGGCAAACAGGCCGAAGCCCTTCAGTATGAGTGGGGCGAGCCCATCCGGCCCGAGGACCTGGACGCCAAACTGGCGACGGGAGAGTTCGACGCCGTGACGCTGGTACACAATGAAACCTCCACCGGAGTCATGAATGACCTGGCGGAGCTCGCCGCCGTATTGCGGAAATACGACGACGTGGTGTCCATCGTGGACACGGTGTCTTCCTTTTCCGCGGTTCCGACGCCGGTTGACGAACTGGGCATCGACGTCCTGCTGACCGGAAGCCAGAAAGCCCTGGCGCTGCCGCCCGGGCTGGCGCTGTTCACGGTGTCCGAGAAGGGCTTCGAGCGCGCGAAGACACTGCCAGACCGGGGTTACTACTTCGATTTCATCGAGTTCCAGAAGAACCAGGAGAAAGACATGACGCCCAGCACCCCATGTATTTCCCTGATCTACGGGTTGCGGTCAAAACTGGAGGACATTTTCGCGGAAGGCGTGGAGAAGCGCTACCAGCGCCACGAAAAGCTGAACGGCCTGGTCCACGACTGGGTGCGCGGCCACGGCTTCGAGTTCTTCGCTCCCGAAGGCTACCGCTCCAAGTCACTGACCTGTGTGCGCAACAACAAGGAGCTGGATCTTCCTCAGTTGATCAAGCTGTTGAAGACCAATCACTCCATGGTCATCGACGGCGGCTATGGGAAGATCAAGGGACAGACATTCCGCATTTCCAACATGGGAGACGAAACCGAGGAGTCGATAAAGGTTCTCCTCGCCGCTCTGGACGATTCCCTTTCGAAACTGTGATCGCGCGCCGCGGCGCTTGAATCTGAAAAAAGAAAACCGGCCGCCCCGAAAGGCGGCCGGTTTTTTATGGCTAAAAAGAGGTCGGGTTCAGTTACAGCGTTGAAACCGGCTCTTTTACTTCACCGTGATGGTGATCTTTTCGGAGACTACCGGCGGATCGTGCGGGACGTGGTTGTGATCGCCCAACACGAGTTGCAGCGTGTGTTCGCCAGGCTCCAAAGTGATTTCAGCTTCGGTCTGACCACCCCCAAAGTGGAGGTGAGTTTCGTCCTTTGGAAAGGGCAGGTCCGCGTGAGGCATTTCCGCGGCGTCGATCATGAGATGGTGGTGGCCGGTCGGAGTCTCTTCAGACACGTAAACGCCCGCCGGAGCCACGCCCATACCCTTCAGGCCAAATTGGACCAAGACGGGTGAACTGACGGTTTCGCCGTCTTTGGGCGAGATGATGTAAACCTTGGCGCCTTCGGGGCTCTTAGTCTTGCCCATGGGCAGTGCCGGACTGGCTTCAGGGTGTTTGTGAGACGCTTCCTGGGCATCTCCTTTCAAGCCGCCTAACAGGGAAAAACAAGCGACTGTGGCCGTTAAGGCACTGACAATGAGTAAGTTACGTTTCATTGATATACGGAGGTTTAGGGTGAGAAAGCAAAGCCTCCTAAAACATTCCGAATTCTGGGCTCCCGTAAAGCAAATCCGGTGAGGAAATTGGATTGGCATGAAGAAATACAATCACGCGTTGATAAAAATTATAGAAATTCTGATAATATTGATGTAAGCTCTCGTTTAATTGTCTAATTATCGTCTTCTTGCCCATGCGAAACTCGTCTTCCGTTCAGTTCCGCCAACGCGGCATGACCGTCGTCGAGGTGACCTTGGTGATGGGCTTGCTTCTGGGGCTTCTTTCGATCCTTTTCGTAGGGGTGGAGGCCTATCGCGAGGGCGCCCACCGCGCCATCTGCCTGCAGAATCTGGCCGCGGTTCAGCGTGCCATGCGCTCCTTCTGCAACCTGCATGAGTACGTTCCGGGCGATACCGTCACAGACATGCAGGACGAATTGATCGGGCCCGGAAAGTTTCTGGAAGAAGTGGTCCCTTGTCCGTCCGGAGGCGTGTACAGCCTGGGCGGCGATCAAGTTCCGCAAGTGGGGACGCTCTACATGTCCTGCAGCGTATCCGAACACATCCCGAGTTCCTCGGCGGCGTGGTAATAGAAGGGCGGCGGCAAGGCAGGTAGAGCGGCGATCGTTCTGAGGGTAGCCTCTGCCCACTCCAGCGCCTTTCGAAAGGCAGGCTGGACTCTCGTAGCGAATAGGGAAGGGAAGAGGAGCTTTCCCATTCTGCCGGAGAGACTTGTGGAGGGTCCGCATGATCGAAAAGCGCAGGGTTTTCCCAGTACCTTCGCGGCTTCGCGGGAGTCCCAAGGGGAAACTTCCCAGGCGCCGGTCGGGATGTGCCCCTGGTGGTTGAAGAGACCAGAGGTGGAAGCCCGATCCCGCGGGTTCAAGCGGTGGCTACGGACTGGGGAGCCCGCTTGTGGAAGGAGGAAAAGAAAAACCCCGCGCGGTGTTGGCTACCGGGCGGGGTTCTCAGACAAACCAGGGCAGGCAGGCTTGGTTGTCTTGGGTTGGGTCGGAGTCGAGGAGAGTAAGCCGGTGGCTCGTTGTTGTCGAACTGCGAAGTAGGAGAATCTTGGCAGTTCTCTAAGGAGAAATGAAAAAGCCTTGGGTGAGATTTGGTGGAGCTTTCAGATGACTGAGGCCGTGCGGTGGCGAGGGCCGCGCACAGCCGGTGTTTCCGGAAGCAGGTAGTCCGTCGCGCTTTTGAAGCTGCGGGCGGCGGCATCCAGCCAATTGGCGACTTCCACTTCCAGGAAGCGAGGCAGGTTGTCCACTTCAGCAATGGCTTGGGAAAGAGTCATGTCATGGGACTCCAGGGCCGCCGCGAGATTGACGTCGATGGCCGGTACCCGGACGTTCACGGCGCCAAGGTATTCCGTTACTTTGCTGGCGTAGCTGCCCCGCCAGCGGGCGCTGGAGGCGCCGCGGCATTCCAGGGGAAGGTGAGCCACGATGTAGTCGGCGGTGTCGGAGAAGATTTCGGCAAGATCCACGATCTCCTCGTGAGAGCGATCGTAGTCGCAGGCCGGAATCGCGACGGTCATCTCGGCGTCCATCTCGGAAAGCACCGAATCCAGTTCGTGCGCTTCGCAGAAGTCCGCCCAGGACCGGGCGGATCCGGTGCAGACATCCACGATCACCGCGTCGTTTCGGTCCAAGGCGCCAATGAGATGGGAAAGTTCCAATTCGTCTTCCAAGTCCCAGAAGTCGCCCTCGAACTGATCGGAAAGTTCGCGATCGTCCGTGGTGATGAACTTGTGCCGGAATCCGTGGTCCTTGAGGTAGTGACCCACGGTGCGTGCCAGGGAGGATTTCCCCGACTGATCCAGATCGTTGAGGATAATGATGAGCTTCTTCATCGAAACAGAGTTGGTGCAGACTTGACGTTATGGAAAATATAAAAAATTTGAAATTTAAGCAAGTGTAATTTTTCTAGAGACTAGAATTTTTAGACTAGACGGATATCTAGAAACAATTGTCTTTTCGGGTTCCAAAGAGGATCTTTCCGCCCGTCTCTCGTTGAATCTTAGAAGGTTCGCATCCTCCGTACCATCGCTGGCGGAGCTGGGAATTCGGCGTTTGCGCTTAGGGCGTCCGCCGTGGAAGTTTGTCTTCAGGGCAAAAAAAGATGCCGGACTCTGACAATACGAGCGTGCGCCTGGACGTGTGGCTTTGGGCCGTGCGTCTCTTCAAGACGAGGAACCTCTCCGCGGAGGCCTGCCGGAACGGGCGTGTCCAGTGCAACGGCCAGCGGCTGGAGAAACCAGGCCGCAGGGTACGGGTGGGGGACGTGCTGTCGGTGGAACAGGGGCCGCTGGTCCGAACCCTGAAGGTCAGAGCCGTCCTGGACCGCCGGGTCGGGGCGAAACTGGTGGAAGACTATTGCGAGGACCTGACTCCTGAAGAAGCTTACACGAAGGCGGCGGAAATACGGCGCCGCGAAAAGGAGGGCGAAGTGGTTCGTGAGTCCGGTACCGGCCGGCCCACAAAACGGGAGCGCCGCGAACTGGAGAACGTTTTGAACCCGGATGAAAAGAAAGAGGCCCTCTTCCGGACCTGGATGCAAAGGAGCAAGAAACCATGAAAAGACCAGATCAACAGAGAACCGTTTTCAATGCCCGGCGGCATCGGCGGAACGGGATGGCCCGGACGCTTGGATCCAGGAGACCGGTTACCGGCCTGGCAAGCCTGGCGGTCTTTGCGCTCTCTTTTCTCCTGATGGGGGCGAGTATGTGCGTGGCGGAAACCTTTGAACCGTCCGAGTCCGCCACCAAGTTTAAGTTTTCCGATAAGCTGACGATATACGCGCAGAAGGTGGAACCCGCCTTTGACGCCACGGGTTTGATTGGCCTGAAAGCGACGGGGGAAGTCCTGATCGTCACGACCATGGAAGAGCTCAAAGACGGGGCGCGCATCAAGTGCGGCTCCGCGACTTATGAAGCCGGCACGGGAGACATCGTGCTGCGGGGCCGTCCAAAAGTGAAGCAGGGGGCGCAACTCCTAACCGCTACTTCCGATGAGACGTATGTGAGGATCAACCCCGACAACGGCAAGCTGGACATCAAAGGGCCTCATACAATCAAGCTCTCCTTGAGTGGGTTGTCAGGCTTTGGTAAGAAGGACTGACCCCGGTCGCGCGGCCGCGGGCAGTGGCTCGAGTGGCGCGGGAAAGTGGTGGGTAACCGCTAAGCTCTCTTTGGAAAATCCCGAAAGGGGCTCTTGCAAGGGGTGGAGCGGCGTTAGATGGTGTTGAGAATGAGTCAGGTAAAACGTACCAAAGCCGATCCAGCTCCTTTGTTGGAGGCTCCCTCGCCGGAAAGACTGATGGAAATGGCGTGGGCATATACCGCTCCACTGCTCGTCCAGACCGGCGTAAGCCTGGGCGTTTTTGACGCGCTGGAAAACCGCACGGGCACCTTGGACGAGTTGGCCGCGAAGACGGGAGCGTCACGGCGGGGCCTGGCGGCGGTGCTCAACGCGCTGGTGGGAATCGCGCTATTGGACCGGGTAGACACGAGTGACGACTCCGCGGACTGGCGCTACCAGTTGACTCCGGAGAGTGAGGCATTTCTGGTTTCTTCGCAACCTGGTTACCTGGGAGCCTTTTTTCAGCACGGCGGACAGGACTTGATTCCCGCCTGGATCAAGCTGCCCAGAGTAGCTAAGACCGGGAGGCCTCCACGCCGCGTGAATCAGCAGAAGGATGGCTCGAAGTTTTTCGCGGAGTTTGTGGAGTCCCTGTTCCCCCTGAGCGCTCCGGCGGCCCAGGCGCTGGCGGAAGAACTAAAGTTGAGCCGGAAGCGGAAAGCTTTCAGCATTCTGGACTTGGGCGCGGGATCGGGTGTGTGGGGCATTACCCTGGCGAAGCACGCCGCTAGCGCGAAAATTCTCGCGGTGGACTGGCCTGACGTGTTGAAGACCACGCGCAAGGTGGCCAAGAAGCACGGCGTCGGCAAGCAACTCAAGACCGCTGCCGGAGATTTGCTGGAAGCGGACTTTGGAAAGGACCACCTGGTGGCCACCATCGGGCATATCCTCCATAGCGAGGGCGAGGCGCGGAGCCGCGAGCTTCTGAAGCGGACCTTTGACGCCCTGGCGCCGGGCGGTACGGTGGCGATCATGGAATTCCTGCCGAACGATCAGCGTTCCGGCCCGCCGCTGCCGCTGATCTTCGCCGTGAACATGCTGCTGAATACGCAGAAGGGGGATACGTTTACCTTCCGCGAAATCAGCGCGTGGCTGAAAGAGGCCGGGTTTGAGAATCCGCGCCTGATGGAGGTGCCGGCGGTGTCTCCGTTGATCCTGGCGGACAAGCCGGGAAGTTAGAAGGGGCGCTTGGGGGCCGAGGTTTTTGCCCGGTTTCCTCGAACAGGGGCGAAGTAAAAAGGGAGGCTAATCCTGAGCCGGTCCCGGCCCCAGGAGTTCGTCCGCGATTTCCTCCGCGCTTTGCTCGCGCATGTTGAGAACTTTGACCTTGGGCTGGTTCGGAGCGTCGCCGTTCTGTCCGGACGTTTCGCCATCCGGGAAAGGCACGCCGGCGGAGTGGAAGAGCCACTTCACGGCCCGGGGGAAGCAGGCGGCGATCTTGATTTCGCCCTCTCCCGCCAGGAGTTCTTTCAGGCGAGGGTCTTTCCGGGCGGACATTTCGCAGAGATCGGAAACGGATTCAAAGCTGACGTCCGCGTCGCAGAGTTTCCGCAGCACGGCGTCTTTCACTTCGCCCGGGACGACCTGGGCAAAGGCGCAGCGGCAGTAGAGAATGCGGTGCTTGGGAGGGTCTTGGCTCACGGATTCGCTGGGAAAGGATAAACCACAGAGGACACAGAGTTCACAGAGGGAACTGGAAGCGGATGCCTTTTCGGAAAGTTCGTATTTCTTTGACCGCTGATGACCCAGATGGGCACGGATTGATTCAGACTGGCCATCAGTTCTCCGCGAGGGCGGGGGATTTGGGGTGATTCGAGCGGGCCGGGTCGGGATGGGGCTGCTGGGCCTGGCGGCCGCGGGCTTCCAGGTCTTGGTAGACGCCAAAGTCGTTGAACCAGTATTTCTTGGCGAACTTGTACATCCAGTTCTTCTCCGGAATCTCGTCGCCGGTGGGAAGGTACTGGCTGCCGCGGGGCGTCATGGAGTCGAGCTCCGCGATGGCGGTCTGGCGGATGGTGGTGTCTTTGGCGCCGTGTTTTTCGGCCAGTTCTTTGACGAGGTCGGGCCGTTCCAGAACGATGCAGCCGCGAGTATTCTGGGCGGCCACCTGGCGGAAGTCGCGGAGGAACTCGGACTTGGTCATCAGCTCGTAGATGCTGTCATGGTCGCGAATGTTCTCCGTGGCGAACTGGATGATGGGGCAGGGCTCGATCCCCCCGGTGGGGCCGATGTGGTGAGAAATACCGTTGGCCATGGGGCAGAGGGCCTGGCCATTGCCGTCGTAGTAGGCATCGATGATGGCGATGGGCAGCTTGCAGCGCATGTCCACCACGAATTGGCGAACCTTCCGGGCCTGCTCCGGGGTGAGGGCCAGTTCCGGATGAATCTGGGGTCCCACGGGCCGGTAGGTGTGGTACCAGGCGTAGTGCACGCCGCGCTTGATGAGGTGGCGCAACCAGTCTTCGGTAAGAAGTTCGTCGATGTTCGTCTGGCAGAGGCTGGTGGCCACACCGGTGACCAGCTTGTGCTTCAGGCAGTTGTCCAGGCCACGGAGCGTACGGTTCAGCACGTCTTTCTTGCCGCGGCGTTCGTCGCTGACGACTTCGGTGCCCTCGATGGAAATGAGCGGGGTCGCGTTGCCGAGTTCTCTGAGCCGCTCGGCGGTCTTGTCCGTAATGAGCTGACCGTTGGTGAAAATCTGGAAAAAGCAGTCCGGGTGCTGGGCCAGGAAGTCGAGCAGTTCCGGGTGCATGAAGGGTTCCCCCCCCAGAATGCCGAAAAAGCTGTTCCCGTGGGCCTTCGCGTCCAGGACGAGCTTGTTCAACTCGTCGAACTCAATCTTGACCTGCGGCTTGTCCACATCCACCCAGCAGCCCTGGCAGCGCAGGTTGCAGCTGTTCAGGATGGAGAGGTAGAGGAAGGGGGGAAAATAGATGCCTTCCTTGAGGCGTTTCTTGAAGAGATTCACCGATCGCACGCCTTTGACGCCGAAGTTCCAGGTGAATTTCCACAGATGGCGCGTGTCGGCGGTGCGGAGGATGCGGGCGGCGTATTGGAGGGAGGGGACGATCACGGGGTCTGGGAGCCGGGGCGGGGTGAAACGCTGGCTTGGCCAGCACCGCCAAGGCGGGAACTAGAACAAACGGCGAAACGGGCGGGATTCAACCGGGAATGCGCTTTCGAAAATTCTAGAATTTCCATAAAATATCTTGTGGTTCTTATAAAATTTATTAAAATCAATGTAGAAACTATTCTTTAAGATGAGAATGAAGGCACCTCGCGAACGGGCTTTTTCCCTGGTTGAGCTGATCGCCACTGTGGGCACCATCGGTGTCATCGCGGCGGTTTCGATTATTGCTTTGGTGGGATGGCGCCAAGGAGTGGACAGCACCAAGCTGACCTCAGACGTTCAGACTTTGAATTCCGCGGTCAGTGCTTATCAGAGCTTTCATGGCAAAGTGACGGCCTCCGATACCGCGGAGACGGTGTTGGCCAAGCTCAAGACCAAAGCCAACGCGGAATCCGCGAAGAAGATTGCCGGCCTGACAGGCAGCCTGGTGGACGAACGGATGACCTTCTCCTGGCAGACAGCCGCCGAAGCCGCGACCAGTGAACCCCGGGCCTATTGGGACAGCGCGAATCTGAAATTCACCGTCGCCACTTCCGGCCCTCCCGGTATCAAGAGTGTCCGGTTTGACAGTACGGGAGACTCGGACTCCGCGGCTACGGAAACCCGGAATCCCACCATGTCCCTGGCGGTCGAAGATGACTGGATCTGGGACTACGAAGACCGGGCGCCGGCGTCCCAACAAGGACCCAGCAACATTCCGACCAATCCCTCCACGGGGGGAACGGGCACGGGCTATCCGGGCGGCGGCAGCGGTCCGGGAGGTCCCGGCGGTGGAAGTTCTGGAGGAGGCTCGGGAGGAAATCCCAGTACCTTACAGGTGCCACTCTTCACGGTTACCGAGACGTATCATCCCATCTCGGACTTTCCCCTGGGCGTGGGCCTGACCAATCCGAATCCTTCCGGCAGTTCGGAGATCATCTATTCGACGGACGGGTACAACTGGAACGAATACACTCCAGGCGTGCTGTTCTATGTCGATCCGTTAGACCGGATTTTTGCCAAGGCGGTCAGTGTGGATACGGATGTCTGGCGGGACAGCGGTGTCACCAATCAGGACTACGACGCGACTCCGGAACAGCTGATTGCGCCCACGATTATCCCTTCGTCCGGGGTGATGTCGGAAGACACCATTTATGTGCAGTTGACCAACCCGAACGATCCGGAGATTTCGGTCATCGAATACCGGATCGACGGCGGACCGTGGACCTCCTATGACGGAACATTTTCGCTTTCCAGCAATGACTACGATCTGGATATTGAGATCGAAGCCCGGGCGGTGCCCACGACGGACTACTATACCGAGAGCTCGATTTCCAGCGACCTCGTCGTGGTGGTGGAAGAGATCACCGATCTCAGCGGTTCGGTAGTGGGTCTGTTTTCAAATCCCGGTGGCGACAGTACCATGGTGACGAATTTGCACGGTAACGGTCAGTCCAACTCCTACTTTACCTGGGGCAGTGCTACAGGGGCAAACCATGTAAGCTCGCTGGATTTTGCCGGGAGTGACTTCTCCAGCATCAATGAAGGAGTCGCCTTCCAGTTGGGTTCCCTTTCTTACTATAATGGGACCATTTCTTCGGGCACGGGCGCCGATAGTGTGAGCCTGGGGGTGGAACTGGACTTCGTTCAGGGAGGAAAGAAGAAGTTCGACTTCTCCTTTGATCTCATCAACACGTCTAACAACAGCGACCCGAATGCCGATCCCTGGCTTTCGGCTGACTATGTGCAGATTGACTCGGCGGTCTCCACCTCCCTGTTAAAGATTGGGTCAGACAACTATTACGAGTTTACCCTGATTTTTGGTGAGACGACGAGCTACGGTCTGTCGAACTTCGATGAGTTCCACGTGCAGGAAAACCAGTCCGCCTCCGTGGCGGTGTGGGGAGTCTTCGAAAAGGTGGATCCGCCAAGCAAAGGCAAAGGCAACGGCAATAACGGAAATGCCTACGGCCTGCTGGATCTGGTTGATGAGGTGCTGGAAGACGCTGGGAATGCAGCGGACAACGCCGCCGGAGTGATCGTGAACTAAGGCAGTATGGACAAATTGGGAACGGACCGGAAATGAAGAAAGGGGTAGAGGACTCAGCGCCGCGGAGCGGCGAATATCTGGAGACGCGGCCCATTTTTCGCCTGGCTTCGTTCCCGCTCACTCTATTGGGGATAGGCCCAATGCCGTTCACGGCGCCTTGCCAGACAAAAAATGCTCTCGCGCCGCTCCGCCCCCAATTTGTCCACACTGCCTAGACGAGCGATGGGCGTTTCCGCCAGCCCGGCAGTGCCGTAGAGGAACGTTAGCCTACTTGGACAAAGGCACCGCCGTGGAGGAGGTGAAGCGGTGAGTCGGCGTGGGAAATCCCGGACGGAAATGCTGGGTGTGAGCGATCTCGTACTTCAGCCCCCGGTCCTGCCTGAGCAGCTTTTCGAACGCGGCCTGGACGGCCTTTTCCAGGATGTCGGGATCGGCTTCAGCCCGCATGTTGACGAGTAGTTCGCCGGACTCCAGTTCTTCCGCCAGGTGGTGGGAAAGTTCCGGCTGTTGATCCGAGCGGACCAGGTTTACGGCGGCGATGTCGTACGGATCGCCCTCTGGCGTGAGCGTCATTTTCAGGTGTGCAACCTCCAGGCCCCGGACCTCTAGCAGGTCGCGGAGACCGGTGGCGAGAGACTGGATGATTTCGTTGCCATCGAACTCTTCACCATCTTCCCGTTTCATGCGCACGGTTGCGTTCAGCCAGCCGAGGAGAGCTTCGCCGTCGCCATAACGCTGGTAGTCGATGTCCAGGATGCGGCTGGCTTCCGTCTCGCCGTGGTAAACGGTCTCGAACCAGCTCTCCAGGTTCCGGCCTTCGCGGGCGGACATTTCGATGATCCTGGCGCCGGGAAACTCACCTTTGAAAAAGGCGTGGAGTTCTTCCCGCTCTTCTTCGCTGACGAGGTCTGTCTTGTTGATGACAATGATCTCCGCCTCTTCAAGTTGCTTGCGGTAGATGTAGTGGACGTTGTCGGAGAACTTTTTCCCGCTCTCCAGTCCGAAGACCCGGCGGGCGCGCACCGGGTCCACCAGAACGCTGAAGGGGGAAACGGTGAACTGATCTCCGTAGATGCTCTGCAGGGGCAGGGTGACCGTGGCCATCAGGTCGGTGCAGCTTCCCACCGGCTCGGCCAGGAAGACGTCCGGGCGCGTGGTACTGGTAAGGTTATGGGCGGCGTCGATGAGTGAATTGAAGCGGCAGCAGAAACAGCCGCCGGAGATTTCCTCCACCGGAAAACGGTTCGAGCGGCCGAGAGCGGAATCCACCAGGCCCATGCCCTGGTCGTTCGTGATGAGACCGACTTTCAAGCCCTGAGCCGTGAGGTGTTGAGCGAACTTCTGGATGGAAGTGGTTTTGCCGGCGCCGAGAAAGCCACCTATCATGATATAGCGTGCGGGTTGATCCATGGGAGTATTGGGTGCGCGCTCATCCTAGGCATGGTTGCCTGATGGTGCAAGTGTAAGTGAGGTTGGGGCACAGCGCTGTTCCCGGGAAATCAGGACCGCCAGTCAGGCTTCCTGCTCCTTTTCCTGGGCCTGCATGCGAGTGATCGTTTCGTTGAGGTAGTCCAGGTAACCGTCCGCATCCAGGCTGTCCTCTTCGGGCTGCCCGCGGACGGCGTAGAGCCAGCCGTCGATATACGGATCGGAGCGGACAATGCAGGCGTCCTCCTGCAGCAGGGCGTTGCCGCCGTGGAAGGCGCCCTCCATCACGCAGAAAACGTCGCTGGCCGCCTTAAAGCCTTCCACCCAGCCGATTTGCTGGCCGGGGGAGACGGGTTCGCCCTCCTTTTTTTCAAACTCCGCTTCCACCAGCTCTCCCAGCATGCGGGTGGCGAACTTGGTAAATCCCACGCGCCAGAGTCCGGGCTCGCCCTCATCTTCGGCCATCCAGTAGTGGGAACGGGAGTAGCGGTAGGTCTTCGGGAACCGGGCGGAAAAGCGGGCGTGTTTGAACTTGGCGTATTCCATTGATGGGCAGAAAAGCGGCGCGGTTTCCAAGGTGGCCTTTAGGAGCGGGATTGGCAATGGTTTTGCCTGAGGAGCGGGATGGAGGCGGCGTCCGGCGGGGGCTCGGGGCAGCCGGAGCGCGACTATCAGGCCGGCAGAAGACCGGACCCTCAGAAAAGAGTGAAGGCCGCGCCAAGGGAGGGGTGACGCGGCCTTCGAACGGGCAACTGACGTGTGTGTGCCCGGGAAATGAAAGATGTTCTTCTGTTAGTATAACGGCACCGATCGGCGGATTGTTTCACAATTTGGCAACTTTTTTAGAGGGAAAGAAGAGAGCTGCAAGGCGGTGGTCGGTCATAGGGGGACGTGACAATCGGAGGATCGGACTTTCGGACAATCGGAATTTTCGGGGGGGGGTGTGGAGACTTATAGAGTGAGGTGGAAACCAAATTTGGGCAATTTTTCCGGTGTTATTGCTTTGGTGAGTTCGTTTGATTGAAGCCGGTCACATGGAAAGAAAGACGAAAATTGTTCGCCATACTGACTTGGAGGTCTATCAGCGCGCTTTTACCGCCGCGACTGAGATCTTCCGGTTGAGCAAACAATTCCCCGTGGAAGAACGCTACTCGCTGACAGATCAATTGCGGAGATCGTCGAGATCAGTGGCGGCGAACATCGTTGAAGGCTGGCGAAAACGCCGGTATGCCGCTTCTTTTGTAAGCAAGCTCAACGAGAGCGAAGGCGAAGCCGCCGAAACGCAATCCGGGCTTCAGTTTGCCGTGGATTGTTCGTATTTGGATCCCAAAGAAGCCAAGCGACTCTACAAGGAATACGACGATTTGATAGGCATGCTGATTCAAAGGCAAAACTACACCGAAAAGTGGATCTTGGCCCAATCAAAGTAAGGCATACGTGAGAAAAATCCGATAGTGCGGCCGTCTGAAAGTCTGACTGTCGCGTCCCCTCACTGCGAAGCAAACTTCGTCAGCAGGCCCTTGATCCGGGCCACCTTCAGCACGTGGCCAAAGAGCCAGCCCGCGCCGGCCATGTAGGCGGCGTTCAGGCCGAACGCCCAGACAAGATTCGTGACGGGTAGCTCGCCTGTCTTGAGGATGGCGCGCATGCCTTCGAAGACGTGGGTGGCGGGCAACGAAGCGCTGATCCACTGCATCCAGGCGGGCAATTCGCTCAGCGGATAAAAGACGCAGGCGAAGGGTTGGATGAGGAAGGGCGTGGCCCAGGCGAGGGTCTCGGCGGCGGGACCCCAGCGGACGATGAGGGCGGTGGAGATCATACCCAGGGACCATCCGAAAAGGAGAAGGTTGAAGACGAAGGGGAACAGCGCCCAGTGCAGGGACAGGATGTTGAAGTGATAGAGCCCGTAGGAAATGAGGGAGAGGATGGTAACCGTGAGCGCGGTGCGCATGATGCCCACGGTGAAGGTGGCGCCCAGGTATTCCACGGTGCGAATAGGGGCGACGAAGACGTTCAACACGTTTCGCGTCCAGACGTCTTCCAGGAAGTAAATGGCGACAGCCTGCTGGGAACGGAAGAGCACGTCCCAGAAGATGACGGCGCCGATAAGGAAGGTGATGAAACCGGAGAACTCCGCGTCGGTATTCCGCTGGAGGTAGGTGGTCAGGTAACCCCAGACCAGGAGCTGTACGATGGGCCAGAACAGCAGCTCGATGAGCCGGATGGGCGTACGGGTGAAGAGGTAGAGGTAGCGCAGGACGAGCGCGTGAATGACGCCGAAGTTGATCATGATGAGGATGCGTCGCCCTCCTTTCTGCCCGGGGCCCGGGTGGTGGCTTCAGCTTCCGCGCCGGTCTCCGCGACAGCGTGCGCCTTGGCTTCCGCTTCCTCTGCGTCTTCTACCGCGGCGCCCATGGGCACCATGTCTCCGCTGCGGGCCACGCGGATGAAGACGTTTTCCAGGGATTCCTCCGCGAAGTGCCGCTTGATGTCGTCCGGCGTGCCTTCGGTCAGGATCTTGCCCTTGTGCAGGAAGACGACGCGGTCGCAGACCTCCTCCACGTCGCGCATGTTGTGGGAGGTGTAGAGGACGGAAATGCCGTGCTCCCGCTGCACGTGGCGGATGGCTTTGCGCACCTTGTCCGCCATGTCGGGGTCCAGACTGGCGGTGGGCTCGTCCATCATGAGCAGGCGCGGATTATTCAGGAGGGACTTGCAGAGGTGCAGGCGGGTAGATTCCCCGGCGGAGAGGTGGCCGGTGACGCGGTCTTTCAGGTGGGGGATTTCCATCAACTCCAGTAGTTCGTCCATCCGCTGGCGCCAGTTCTTCACTCCGTAGAGCTTGGCGAAGACGTGCAGGTTCTGCCAGACGCGCAGGTTGCTGGGCAAATTGGTGTAGGCGGAGCAGAAATTGGTCTGCTTCAGGATTTCCACCCGGTGCTTGGTGAGGTCTTTTCCGAAGACCTGGATGCTGCCCTCCGTGGGGATGAGCAGGCCCAGCAGCATGTTCATGGCGGTGGTCTTGCCCGCGCCGTTCACGCCCAGGAGACCGAGGATCTCCCCGGGCTGAATAGACATGGACAGCGAATCGACGGCGGTGAAGTCGCCAAAGCGCTTGGTAATCTTGTCTGCTACTAGAATAGGGGCGGCCATGGCGGGGGACTATCAGTTAGCGCGGGAGCGGTGCGGGGGCAAATGGAGAAAGGGCTTGTGGGGGGCGTGGAGAGAGGTGGGGGATGGCCGGTGGGCTTTGGGGCGTGGCTGGGTTTTGCGCCAGAGGGGGAGACAGGGAGAAGAGGAGACAAGGATTCGGAACGAAGTGGACAACCGGAGGTAGCCGGAGCGTCGCGAGGGCAAAACGAAGTGAAGTCAAACAAGGAGAAGAGGAGACCGGGAGATGTGGCAAGGGGGCGCTGTCGATGACTGAGGAGTCCTCTTACAAACGGGCGCGCTGAATGTAATGGATGCGGGTCATGTGATGCGGGTAGCCTTTCTCTTGTTATGAAAGAGACCGTTCTCCTCCGCGCCGAGTTCAACCCGAAAGTGAAGACCTACTGGATCCTGTCTTCGTGCCTGATCATGACGGTGATCATCGTCACCATTCCGCTCCTCGTCATCTGGATCCCTGTGTCGCTGCTGGTGGCGGGCCGCTACCTGCGGAGCCTGGAGTGCGTGCTGACGACGAAAGCCATCCACGTAAAGAAAGGCGTCCTGGTGAGGGTGGAGAAGACCATCCCACTGGATAAGATCACGGACGTGGGGATGAGTCAGGGCCCCATTCAACGGGCGCTGGGCCTGGAGACAATGACTTTTGAAACCGCGGGCAGCAGTTCGCCCGGCGCTCTGGTGGGCCTGGTCGGCGTGGTGGGCGCCCGGGAGTTTCGCGATGCCGTGCTGGAGCAAAAGAATGAGCTGGCGGAGCAGCGGCGCGCGGGCGACAAGGTGGAAGGGGCGGCCATATTACCGGCGGCGCCGGCTGAAGCGGGTTCCACGGAGCTTCTGCGGGAAATTAGCGATACGCTGAAGCGGATTGAGGCGCGCTTGCCCCAGAAAGGGGCTATTCCTGAGAGCTAAGCGGGAGGGGGTACTTTTCGCCAAGCTTATTTCAATCCGTCAAACAGCCGGTGCACCGTGTCCACTACGGTTTGCTCCACACCGGGCGCCCAGGTGCTGCTGTGCACGGTGCTGCGCACGTGGCGCATGGAAGACGCGCCTTCATAGCCGCCTTCCTTCAACACGCGGTCGCTGGGAATGTAACCGGGTACGTCGTTGGTATACCCGGCCACCCAGACGGGGCCGCTGGTCTTTTCGCCGAGTTCCTTTTTCAGACGCAGGGAGTAGTCCACCACCACCTCGCCCCCGATGGCGGCGAGGGTCAGGGTATCGTCAAAACGGACGACCTGGATGGGCAGCGGGTAGGACTCCGGCAGGCTGCCGGCGGCGTCCAGCTCGCGCAGGAGAAACTCCGCATAACGGGCGTCCGTGCGGTCAGGCAGTTGGGCGCGTTCTTGCAACTCTTGCCGCGTGGGGATGGTGTCGTAGGCCAGCTCCGGCCAGTCGAGCGCGGCCTTGAGCGGTCCTTCCAGGGGCTGGGGAGCCGTCTCCAGCGCGGCATCCACCGCCGTGGCGAGGGCGATGCCGTGGCGTTCGGCAAAGGCCTGCAGCCGGCGGGGGTAGGGGTTCTGATCGCCGGAGCAGCCATTCAAGAACATCGCTACCGTGCCGGGGTGCATCTCCTGGAAGTAACGCTGCGCATAGCCCGGCCAGTCACTGTTGATCTCGTAGCCGTTCAGCGTGGTGGCGTGGCAGGCGTAGCCAAAGAGCACGGCGCGCAGTTCACCGGTCTCCGGGGCGCGCACCTGAAGCACCGGGACCTCCTGGTCCACCGGGCCAGCGGGGTTCGGAAAATTCTTGAAACCACCGCCAGGTTCCGGCGTCCGGCGGTTCATCGCGAAACCGCAGCGGGCGCGGGCCCAGGAAAGTTCCGCCGGCTCCAGATGGGAGATCGCCTCGTCCATGATCTTCCGCAGCTTCTTCTCGACGCCCGCCATGTAGTCCAAGGTCTGCCGGGCGCGCAGGGCGTCTTCTTCATCCGGCACATTGTCATAAACTGACTCCGGCTCGCCCTGGCCCCGGCCCAGGCGGTAGACGCGGATCATGGGGCCGGAGTGCGTGTGCGAGGCATTGATCAGGAAACGCTCCGGCGCGAGCTGGTGTGTCTCTTTCGCATAGGTTTCCATGGCGCGGCGCAGCTCGATGGGCACGCCGATGAGGTCCATCGTAATGAAGACGAAGCGGCCGCCGTCCGCGTCTTCGATCGCCAGGGCTTTCGCGTGGAGTGGTTCGCCGACGGTCTCGAAAGGCGCCTTCCGGCCCGCGTAGCCGCCCATCCACATGGGATTGATCGGCGAGATGTCGGCCGCGGCCGCGGCGGCCTTCCAGGCATAGGGCTCGGCCTCCTGGGCGTGGATAGTGGAGAAGGCGCGGAGGATCAGGAACAGTCCGGCCAGGAGCGTGAAGGGAAGAGGGTAGGGGAGGAGGCGGGGGGAGTTCATGAGGGAAACGAATGGGGTTGTAGATACTTTGACAAAGGAAGACGGGTTTTGTCAGGTCTTGAATCTCCCATCTTGCGGTCCAGCCACCAAAGAGGAGGCTTGTCCGGCGGCGGGGTTTGCCTATGATTTGGCCACCCCCGAGATGAGACGACGCGAACAAACTGCCTGCGGCAAGAGACGTTTCCTGAACCGGCGCGGTCTATTGGCTGTGAGCTTAGGTGTCATGGTAGTCAGTCAGGCGGCTATGGGTCAGGAGACTGAGGAAGGCGAGCCGGCCCCTTCGCTGGTGGTGCCGCGGATCGAGGCTTATGACAGTTGGAAAATGGCGGCTAAGGGCGGGGAAGAAGCCGTGACGAGTCCCACGCGCATCTTTGCGCTGCCTGGGTATGAGGTAAGCCTCCTGCGCGCGGCACGGGAGGGCGAGGGCTCCTGGGTAGGCATGTGCTTCGACGGGAAGGGGCGGCTTATTGTGGCGATGGAAGACAAGGGCCTGCTGCGGATGAGCCTGGGTCAGGAAAAGGTGGAGCAGGTGGAAATCATTGAGGACACGCTGGAGGAATGCCGGGGCCTGCTGTGGGCTTATGACTCGCTGTATGCAAACGCCAATGATTCACGCGGATTCTACCGGCTGCGGGATACGGATGGGGACGACCAGTTCGACGAGGTGAAACTGCTGCTCCAGACCGCGGGTGGCGTGGGGCACGGGCGCAACCACCTGCGGCTGGGTCCGGACGGGTTCATCTACCTGGTGCATGGGAACGACGTGGAACTGACGGACCCGCCGGCGGAGGATTCGCCGCTGAAAAACTTCGCGGAAGATCAACTCATCCCCAACCCCTGGGACGACGATTGGTTCAATCGCGAACGCACCGTGCCCGCGGGTCACGTCTTGAAAACGGACCAAGACGGCAGCTTTTTCGAACTGGTAGCCGGCGGTCTCCGCAACCCACTGGACATCGATTTCAACCGGGACGGCGAGCCCTTCGTCTACGAGGCGGACATGGAGTGGGAAAGCGGCCTGGCCTGGTACAAGCCCACGCGGGTGCTGCATATCGTTTCCGGCGCGGACTATGGCTGGCGGCGGGCGACGGGAAAATGGCCGGCGTATTATGAAGACAGCCTGCCCGCGGCTTATGACGTGGGTTTGGGGTCTCCCACTGGGGTGGCTTTTGGGTATGACAGCACCTTCCCTGAAAAGTATCGCGAAGCTTTCTTCATCGCCGACTGGTCCTACGGCCGCATCCTGGCAGTACACCTAAGGCCGGAAGGGGCGAGCTACGTGGGGGACGCGGAACATTTTTTGTCTGGCCGGCCGCTGAATGTGACAGACCTGGCTTTTGGACCGGACGGAGCCATGTACTTCATCACTGGCGGACGGCGGACGCAATCGGCGCTGTATCGGGTGAGCTATTTGGGTGGCCGCGCGGATGAAGGAACGCCGCAGAAAGAGGCTGAAGTCTTGGAAGAGGCCAAGTCTCCAGGCAAAGAAGAACTGGCGGAAGCGGCGAAGCTGCGGGAACTGCGCAGGGAACTGGAGAAGTACCACAAGATCCGCGGCGAGGAGGGGTGGAAGCTGGCGCTGGAACACACCGGCCACCCAGACCGGTGGATACGCTACGCGGCGCGGGTGGCTTTGGAAAATCAGCCGCTGAAAGAATGGCAGGCGCCAGCGCTGAAAAGCGGTTCGCCTACGGCCCTGATGGCGCTGGCACGGCTGGGCGAGCCAGAGTTGGAACCGAAGTTGATAGCCGCGCTGAATGCGCTGCCCTTGGCAGAGTTGGAGATAGAAGAACAACTGCTGATGCTGCGGGATTACGCCTTGGTCTTTTCGCGAATGGGTAAGCCGGCTGAGGAAGTGCGTCAGGCGGTGCTGACCCGGCTGGACCCGCTCTATCCCGCGGCGGACACGCGGCTGAATCACGAACTGTGCGAACTACTCATTTACCTGGAAGCCCCTTCCGCGAAAGAGAAGACGCTGGCCCTGCTGGATGCGGCGAAGACCAGCCAGGATCTCTCCCAGTATCTGACCTTCCTGCGCTACATCAAAGACGGCTGGACGCTGAAAGAGCGGCGGCGTTACCTGGAGGCGCTGCGCCGGTTTGAATCCTTTCCCGGAGGCCGCTGGTACCTTCGCACTCAGGAGAACCTGCGGAAGGAAGCCGTGGCCGCGCTGAGCGAGGATGAGAAGGAAGTTTTGAAAGACCTGCTGGAACCGGCGGCCGCGGAGGTGGAAGCACCGGTGATCTCCCTGGAAGGCATGACCTTGGTGCAGGCGTGGACGATGGAGGACCTGCTGCCCGACTTGGCCAAACCGCTGGAAGGCCGAGATTTTGAAAGCGGTTTGGCGGCATACAACCGGGTGGGTTGCGCGGTGTGCCACCGGATGGGGCCAAACCCGGCCAGCGCGAAGTCCGTGCTGGGTCCGGACCTGACGGCGGTGGGAAATCGCTTTGGTCCGGCGGACCTTCTGGAATCGATCATCCACCCCTCGCTCGTAATAGGAGATAAATACCGGAACCCCGCGGGCCCCAATGTGTCCGCGATGCCGCCGGGCCTGATTAATTTCCTCCGGAAAGATGAAGTCCTGGACCTGCTAGCCTACCTGCGGGCGGGCGGAAACGCGGACGATCCCAGCTTTCAGTGAGCGTGTCAGCGCATGAGGCGGCGAAGTGGCGGGAATCGTGCTTTGAACAAAATGGCACGGATTTTTGACGAAAAGATAGGACAGATCGTGGCGAAACCTTTAGAATATTAATAGAGGTCCTTAAGGATTTTTCCAACCACGCCGTCCAAAGGATAGAGATGAAGAATGGCGCCAACGGCAACCCAAACCCACCCCGAAAAGGCCAGTTTTTCAAAGGTCTGACCCAGAAAGTAGGCGTCGTCAGCGATGGTCTGAGAGTGGGTCTGAAACCGGACAAGGGATGGGCTCTGCGCAACTACCGCTTCCTTCGCCGCCGCTTGCTGCCCACCATCTTACAGAAGCGCTCCGGCATTGCCATTCCCGAGGCGCCGTCCTTTATGGATTTGGAAGATCGGGAGATCGAGGTCATCTGGATCGGTCACGCCTCTTTCCTGGTGAGGACCCCCTGGGCGAACATATTGATCGATCCCAACTGGGCGCTCTGGCACGGCCCGGTGAAGCGGGCCCGGCATCCCGGCCTGCACCTGGATCACCTGCCGCCGGTGGATTGCATTCTGATCACTCACGCTCACTACGATCACCTGCACCGGGGGACCCTGAAGAAAATCGCCAACGGCCAGACCGTCCTGGCCCCGAAAGGCGTGGGCTGTCTCATTCGGGACCTGAAATTTGGCGAGGTTCGGGAAATGGACATCTGGGAACACTTTTCCCTGGGCGAGACCGAGATTGTCCTGACTCCCAGCTACCACTGGGGCGCGCGCTTCATTCACGATACTCACCGCGGCTTTGGCGGTTTCCTGATCAAGACCCCGCACAGCAGTCTCTACCACTGTGGCGACAGCGCCTATTTCGACGGCTTCAGCGAAATCGGGAAACGCTACGACATCGATACCGCTCTGCTGCCGATCGGCGCGTATGAGGCCCCCAGCGGCCGGGACGTTCACATGAATCCCGAGGAAGCGATCCAGGCATTCGAAGACCTGGGCGCGAATCAGATGATTCCCATGCACTACGGCACCTTTCCCCTGGGGAACGAGTGCATTCACGAACCGATCAAACGCCTGAGCCTGGCGGCGGAGGAAAAGAATATCGGTCACCGGGTGCTGTCTCCCATGGAGGGCGAGCCGGTGCGCCTGATGAAAGAGCTGCCGCCGCTGATGACGCCGGAAGTCGAGCCGCCCAGTGTGGAGGCGGCTTTGAGGGACAGTCACAATATAAAGGTGGAGTAGGGGATAGCTGGCCTCCTGCGCCAAGTCTGCTCCAATAGCTAAGCTGTGCTGGCGGGAGCCAAATGGGCGGCATTTTCGCCTGGGGCTAGCCCGTGGAGGTGTCGTCTTTTCGACTTCCCCGAAAAACGCCATTGCTCACCCCATGCAAACCCTCTTCAATAGTTTGCATGAACCCTCTCCGCCGAAGTTTTCTCTCATGTTCCCTTGCCGCATTCGCTTGGGCCGCGGCCCTGACCTTTACCTCTTGTGACAATAATGACGAAGCCGCGTCCGCTGATTCTGAAAAACCCGGTTCCAAAGGCTTCATCGGCGCGACCTGCCTGACGCTTTCCAATCCCTTCTTCAAGACCATCCAGGACGCGATGGAAGACGAAGCCGCCAAGCACGGCTATTCGGTCCAGTATCTCAGCGGCGACTTTGACGTGGCGAAGCAGCGAAACCAAGTCAAAGACTTCATTGTCCGGGACGCCGCCGCCATCGCTATCAATCCCTGCGATTCCAAGGCGATTGGCGCCGCCATTCAGGAGGCCAACACGGCGGGCATTCCCGTCTTCACCTTTGACATCAAGTGCCAGGACCCCGCCGCCGAGGTCGTTTCACACATCGGCACCAACAATTTCCAAGGCGGCCAGCTCGCGGCCCAGGCCATGATTGAAGTGTTAGGCCCGGAGACCGGCGGTCAGGTTCTCGTGCTGGACTTTCGGGCCGTGGAGTCCTGCATCGAGCGTGTTCGAGGATTCAAAGACGTCATCGAAAAACACAACGCCGCGCACCCCGAAGGCAAGATCGATATCGTCGCCGAACTCCCTGGAGACGGTCAGAAGGACAAGGGTATGAAAGCCACCGAAGACGCCCTGCAGGCTCATCCCGGTATCGGGGGCATTTTCGCGATCAACGACCCCTCCGGCCTGGGCGCCGTTGCCGCGCTCGAACGCGCGGGCAAGCAGGACGAGATCACCGTCATCGCGTTCGACGGACAACTCGAAGGAAAACAAGCCATCAAGGAAGGAAAGATCTACGCGGATCCCATTCAGTTTCCGGAAAAGATCGGCCGCCAGACCGTCCAGGCCATCATCGACCACCTCAATGGCAATCCCGTCCCGCCCGATCAGCCCATCGACTCCGCCCTCTACTACCAGGCCGACGCGGAAAAAGATCCTGAACTCCAGTAGGAGCCAACAATCCTCATAAGTCGTTCCGCGCTATCCGCCGTCTTTTCTTGTCTCCTCATCTCCCCGCCTCCTTGTCTGGCGGAACCACCACGCCACGCCCCAAACCCGACCCTTCTCCCCCCAACGTCTAAGCAATGAACCAAGCTGCCCGGTCCCTCCTTCGTCTCGCGTCGGACTATGGCATGCTCTTGGTGCTGGTTCTCCTGGGCGTCATCTTCAGCATCATCACGCTGAAGAGGCAGGAACCCACGGGCGCTGAGGCTGCCCGGGCCATGGTGAAGCAAGTGGTGGCCGCTCTTCCGGATTCCGCGAAGGGCCAGGTCCTGGCGGGGGAGGGGAGAACCGGAGAGAATGCCAAAGCCCGCGTTCTCATCGCGGCCTCCACCCAGCCGGGAGATGCCGCGTTTGCGACAACCCTGAAGATGCTTCTGGAAGAGCAGGTGGAGCCGAAGCTTAACATCTCCGTTACCGTGGCCCAGGGACCGCCCACGGCGGCCCGCCAAGCCCTGGAGACGCTCGCCGCTGAAGACCCCGCGCAGGTTGGTCCCTTGGCGGTGATCTGCCGGAGTGCCTCCACTTCCACCTGGGGACTTTTCGATTCGCTTTCCACGGAATTCCCCGGCCTCGCGGGCGCGGAGCAACTTTTCCCGCCATCCTACTGGTGGCCGGATTTTCTGAAGCCAGACAATCTGGTGAACATCGCCGACCAGAATGCGGTCATCGCCATTCTCGCCATCGGCATGACGCTCGTCATCATCACTGGCGGCATCGATCTTTCCGTGGGCAGTCTCCTGGCGCTGTCCGCCGTGGTCACCGGGTGGTGCATCGAACGGATGGGCGGCGAATCCGCCGGGTTTCTTGCCATGATGGCCGCCGTTTTTGCGGGCGTTCTTATTACTTCCGTTATGGGGCTATACAATGGCGTGCTCATCACCCGCTTCAGTATTCCGCCCTTTATTGCGACGCTATCGCTCATGTTGATTGGCCGCGGGCTCGCTTACGACTGGACTGGGGGCGAGTCCGTCCATCGTTTGCCCGACAGCTTTGGATGGCTGGGCCGGGCCTCCGGTCCGCTGAATATACCGGTTTCCATCTACCTCATGCTCATTCTCTATGGGGTCACTCACCTGGCGATGACGCGAACCACGCTGGGCCGCTACATCTATGCCGTCGGCGGCAATGCTCAGGCGGCGGAGCTTAGCGGTATATCCGTGAAACGCGTCAAGCTGATCGTGTATATCCTCTGTGGCGCCACCGCCGGGCTTGGTGGCGTGCTCATGACCTCCCAACTGGTCAGCGGCGCGCCCACCTATGGGCAGATGTATGAGCTTTCCGTTATCGCCGCCGTTGTCGTGGGTGGCGCCTCCATCACCGGCGGCAGCGGCCGCATCTTCGGCACGCTGATTGGCTCCCTCATCATCGCTGTCATCCAGAATGGGATGAACCTCCTCAATATCAGTTCCTTCCGCCAGATGATCGTTCTCGGTCTCGTCATACAGGGAGCCGTGCTCCTGGACCAGGCCAAGCGGCGCTATCTGCGGGTGGAGTAGAGTCGTGCGATCTCTATTGAGCCGGGTGGCGGATCTCTGGTATTTTACTGTTTAAATGAAAGCCCCTTCAGGCCTCTTTTACGGCATACCACGGCTGAGTTGCTTGGCCGGTGTCTGGTTACTGATTTCAGCTTTCTTTCCTAAGCAAGCTATCGCGCAGTCCTCAGGGCGGAAGATCGAGGGCACGGGAAATACCAGCAGTGTCGGCATTATTGCCCGGTCGCCGGAGACTCAGACCGTGACCGTTTATATCACCGCACTCTCCGAGCCCCGCATCTGGACCAACAAAGACGGTAAAACCATGGAAGCCCGCCTTCTTGCCTACGCCGCGCCGGAGCCAGGGAAAGAGGGACCTATTACCGTTATTCAGGAGGATAAGGTGCGCTTCCTTCTCACCGGAAAGACCAAGCCCATCGACTATCCCTTCGCCGACTTATCGGAGCTGGACCAGACTTTCATCTTCCGCATCGTGGATGCTACCCGCTACGATCCGCCGCCGGAGGGGAAGATCGTCAGCGAGACAGAGACGAAGGAGTGAGGCAATACCGTGTTTGGTTTCCAGCCTTTCGTGCCGATGTGGCTGTGTTAAGGTTTCTCTCTTAACTTACCGTGATCGTTTCTCTTGCATGATCCTCCCATTCTTGGTCTTCACCAAAAGATCGTAGGCGGCGGTGAGTTCGTCGGTCTTCTCGCGGACAAAGCGTTGATTCTCCGGTTGCGAGTTTGAAAATGCAAGAGACTGATACTTTCTGATCAGCTCCCGAAGGGCATTCTCGATTTCCTCCTCCGTCGCTTCAGGAGTGACTCCGAGTACCTCCCGGGCATGATTCAAACGCTGGTCAGCATCAGGTTTGAGGGGAATCACCTCTGCTAGTGATTCTAGAGATGGAGACTGCTGCAGAGTCAGGGCACCCACGGGAGTCTGTTTGGCAAATTCATAAAGCGCCTCCCGGCGAAGCTCGCGGGGCAGCTTTTTGAGTTCTAACAGGGGATACCATGTTCCCGTGATATCGCCATCAAAGAGAAAACCGGTGGTCTTTGCGTCCCGCCAAGTGGCTGGAACATATAGGGTGAGGCGTAAATAGAGCCAAGTAGGGAGTGGCTCCAGGGGGATCCAGACAAACTTAAACAAGAGATAGTAGGTCCCAGCAATAATTCCAAAACCAGCGCCCCACTCGATGATCGTTTGGAGTCCTTCCGAAAAACCTCCTGAAATTCTGTCCCACACCGGTTCCAAGACTTCAAGGATGGTACCGCCTGCTATTAAGCCACCGAACCCGATGATCAGATAGCCAACGAAGAGCGTGTGGAACCCGTCAAAAAAGTGAGTGAACTTGATTCTAGCCATTTGTTTTCTCGGGAGGAGTGGATGAATTTGGGAAGACGCATTATCTGAAATGCTTGGAATAAGTCAGAAATCCCGGTTCCTTCCAAGCGGGAATCCGTAAATCATTGTTCAAAACCCTGGGAACTTCGGCGCCTCTTTTAGGGGTCAGTTCTTTTCGGGCATGAGGTTCATCGATTCAGCGGGTGGCGCCCACGGAAGGGTGGGAAGAGGCGACTGAAAGTCTCCGCAATACGCTCCACCGGTTGGGCAGCGACCAGCTTCGATGGCTGACTCATCTCGTCACGGAAATCTTTCGCATAGGCACTACGAGAACAGACAGTTGGTTTTGGGCTCAAGAATGGGTCCGGTAGCGTCGCATGCAAGCCGCTTCCTTCCCGCGATCCCGCCAGTTCGCCTTCAGAGAATGTCCGTGCCATCTGCCTTGTCAGCGGTCACACTCATCGCATGTTCACCCCCAGAAACACACCCTCCCGCCGCCGCTTTCTCCAGGCGGGCACGGGCACGGCCTTGGCTGCATCTGCCGGTGCCATTACCTCTCACGCGTTTGGGCAGGAGAATGTCAGCGCTGCGGCCCAGCGACCGAATGTCCTTTTCGTCCTGACCGATCAATGGCGCGCCTCGGCCTTTGGCTCGGGTACGGATGAGGTGGTCCGCACGCCGCACCTGGATGCGTTCGCGGCTCAAGGCGTCCGCTGTTCCCGTGCTTATGCGGGGAACCCCGTCTGCACGCCGAACCGCAGTTGCATCCTGACCGGGCGGCATTCGCATCAGACTGGGATGATTACCAACAACCTGATGTTGCCGCCTTCGGAAGTCTGCTTTCCCGAACGGTTTCGCGATGCCGGGTACGCGACTCACTACATTGGGAAGTGGCACATGGACGGCAGCGAAAAACCGGGCTTCGTTCCACCCGGCTGGCGGCGACGGGGATTTAACACGTTTGAGGGCTTCAACCGCGGCCATTCCTATCACGAGCACTGGGGCTTCGACAACGAAGGCCAGGCGCTCCCCTGGGAATCCGGTGGCGACCCGTATTATGAGCCCGCCATGCAGGCGGACCTGGCCATGCGGTTTATCAAATCCCATCAGGCTAAGCAGACGGGCCAGCCCTTTCTCTGCTATGTTTCCTGGGGTCCGCCCCATACGCCTTTTCGTCCGCCGAAGCGCTTCGATCTCTACACGGAAGCCGGCATCCAGTTCCGCCCCAACGTGCCCGAAGCGCATCAGAAACAGGCGGCCAAGGACCTGGCGGGTTACTATGGTCTCTGCGAGTCACTCGATCACGAGATGGGCCGCTTGCTTCAGTTTCTGGACGATAACGGTCTCTCGGAAAACACACTGGTCGTCTTTACCGCCGACCACGGCGAGATGGCCGGGTCTCATGGCAAGTACCGGAAGAGCGAACCGGAGGACGAATCCCTGAACGTGCCTCTTTTCATGCGCCTGCCCGGGCGTCTCAAATCTGGAGTCACGGAAGAGACACTGTTCAGTTCCCTGGACCTGATGCCTACGATGCTAAGCGTCTGCGGATTGGACGATCCGGGCACCTGCACGGGCCGCGACCTTTCCGGCGCGCTGGTGGAAGGCGGCACGGCTCCCACGGTGGACAGCGTTTACAGCGAGGGGAAGGTCGGCGACGGCAATGCCCAGGAATGGCGCTGCCTGGTGACGCCCACCCACAAGCTCACCATTCGCCGCAACGCGAAGAACGAAGACCTCGTCGAGAGCCTGATCGACCTGAAGAACGACCCCTTCGAAATGGAAAACCTGGCCGGCAAACGCCCCAAGCTTCAGCAGAAACTCCTGGCTGAGTTAAAAGCCCACGCCGAAGCCACGGGTGATGTCTTTCCGAAGGCCTCGACTCCCGCCAAAGCGATGTATTCCGGCGCGGAAGCGGAGAAAGCGAAAGCCTAACCCAAAACGAGCGAAGGAGGCGCAGCCTCTTTGGACTGCGGCGATTCATCGCCGCTTTCGCCGCTCAGGCCCGGTCCGAAATGTTTAAAGCTTCGTTTTCACGATCCCCCTTTTCAGCCAATCAGGAAACCAAGGGGATGGAGATGGCGGATTCGTTTCCCGTACCCGCGTCCCGCTACGAAAGCGCCGAAAAATCGGCGCAATCCAAAGAGCTTCGCTCCCTAGCAAACTCGACGCACGGGTTTGCGTTTAGACAACCCATGCTTCTTTGTTTTCAATTGCCTCGCGCCATCACGCGATGGACAAACCCGCCACTATTTCATCTTATGTGGACGGCTTCTCGATCATAGACCCCGCTCAGTCATCATGAAAACCGCCCCCGCCGTTTGTTTCGCTGTTCTATCGGTCATTCTTACTCTGGCTCTGCTACCCGTCTCCCAAGCCGCTGAAGGTAAGGCTTCCGATCAGCCCCCGAATCTCGTCTTCATCATGGCCGACGATCTCGGCTACGGGCATCTGGGCTGTTACGGTCAGGAGAAGATCAAGACGCCTTTTATCGATCAGATGGCCGCGGAGGGGCTGCGGTTTACGAATGCCTACGCGGGTTCCGCCGTGTGCGCGCCGGCCCGATCCACCCTGATGTCAGGGCTGCATACCGGGCATTCGCCCATACGGAACAATGGCGCGGGAAACACCATTCAGGACAGCGATGTCACCTTGGCCGAAGTGCTCAAGACCCGTGGCTATGTCACGGGAGGCTTTGGCAAATGGGGCTTGGGCAATCACGACGATCCCGGCGCCGCCATCAAGCAAGGCTTCGACGAGTGGGTAGGGCAGTATTCACAGGTGCATGCCCATTTCTACTATCCTTGGTTTCTCTATCACAATGCCGAGAAACTCCTCCTCCCAGAGAACGAAGGGCTGAAGACAGGCACTTATGCCCATGACGTCATTCACGAGCATGCCATGGCGTTCATTAAGGAACACGGCAAGTCCGGCCAACCTTTCTTCGCCTATCTTCCCTACATCATTCCCCATGTGGAGCTCGCCGTGCCCGAGGAGGACGAGGTTCCCTATCGCACTGCGGGGTGGCCGAAATATGATCTGCCGGACCCCCGGCCTGGGTACATTGGTTCAGAGGATGCCTATGTCACCTACGCGGGGATGATCAGCCGCTTGGACCGGCATGTGGGCGAAGTACTTCAGTTGATCGAAGAGTTAGGCATTGATGAGGATACCTTGGTCATCTTTACCTCCGACAATGGGGCCCAAGGTTCGGCTTGGAGACCCTTGGTTGAGTTCTTCAACGGCACCGGCGGTCTGCGCGACGACAAAGGCTCCCTCCACGAAGGCGGGATTCGCGTTCCCATGATCGCCCGCTGGCCGGGCAAGATCGCGCCCGGCACGGAGACGGATCTCCCCACTTACTTCCCGGATATCCTGCCCACCTTCGCGGAGATCGCGGGCGTCTCCCCGGACCAGATGCCGGAGAACGTGGATGGAGTCTCCATTCTGCCGACCCTGCTGGGTCAACCGGAAAAGCAGAAGGTTCATGATTATCTCTATTGGGAAATTGGCCGGGGCGAACGCCTCAGTCAGGCGGTTCGCCACGGGAAGTGGAAAGCCTACCGGAAAGATCAGAAGTCCAAGTGGGCCCTCTACGACCTGGCGGCGGATGTGGGCGAAACCACCAACCTGGCCGCCGGGCACCCGGACATTCTAAAAGCCATCACCGGCTGGGTGGCGCGCACCCGCACCGAACCTCGTGAGATGCCCGCGGGCGAGAAAGAAACCTGGCAGGACTACAAACGTTGACCCCGGCCAGCCGCGCGGAGCGAATTCCGCGGCGTGGGGCGAGTGCACTGACCGCCTTAAGATGATGGGTGATAGGCGAGGATTTTTGGCTGGGGGCAAGGCGCGACGACGGAGGCTATGTGAATCATAACTGACTGAAGAGCCACGAAGGCCCCAGCCAAAAAGACCGGTTCCCGCCCTGTCTCCAGCGGCTCTTTGTTCAGACCAAACGCTCATCATTTTAAGGCGGTCAGTGCGCTAGCCTGAATGGCACTCGGATAAGCGGGGTGACCGGCTCTGTTGCGGGATCCAATTGCGACGCAATTTCCGGACAGGTATCGCGTGGCCTTCTCGCCGGATGTGTGCCCCAAAAGTTTCGTGGGCCGGGCCTGGCTGATCGTCCTCGCGGGGCATGAGCGCCAACGGCGCGCCGCATACCAGCCTGGGGCGCGAGCCCCAGGGCTAGGCGGATTGGTAAATTTCGAGGGCTGAAGGCCCGGCGCATGCGGGCGCGCCGTGACTCCGCCGCCATCCCCGGGGGGATGCGCCGGACCTACGGCCCTCGATATTCATGGGGACCCGTTTTCCTGGGCCTTCGGCCCAGGCTGGTATGCGGCGCGCCGTTGGCCCTCCGGCCCTGAGACCCCGGTTGAGCGATTTCATCGGGGATCCGTCAGTGCCAGTCGCCGCCGTCGAAGGGCTTGACTTGACCGGTCACCACGCTTATCCGAGTGCCATTCAGGCTAGTGTAACAGTTTCTTCAGGCTGAACCGGGAAGGACCTTTTTCACTCGCCTCATCACGGGACTAGGCCTAGTTTTACTAAAGACGTTCCAGACGAACGGGAAAAGGTAGGGAGGAAAAGTCCGGCCGGTTTCGGGGCGGTCACTCTCGAACCCGGTTCCGTTCGCTGTTTTTATTCTAACCGCTTTTTTCGCGACCCGTCCGTTAACCACCCGCGTATATAGCGCCATGTCACAGCCAATCGTCCAGGGGGCTCCGCAGCAGCCTAACATCAATCTCCGTACCGACTTCGGTCATTCTCCGGTCGGCAAGTTCGGTGATCGCGACGTTTCCGTCGGTTCGACACCCACTCAATCCCGCACCCAGAATCCGCCGGTTCTGGGCAAAGCGCCGTCCCTCGGCGAACGTTTTCTTAACTGGATCACGCCCTCCGGCGTCCGCGCCGACAGCAAGGCACGGCAGTCTCTCCACGACTACAGTGAGCAGCTTTCCAAGACCCTGGGCACCATCGCCACGATCGATGCCTCCACTACGGAGGGGAAGGCCAAGATTCAGGCCGCCCTCCACGATCTGGCGCCCAAAGCCAGCAAGCTGATCGGCCAGGGGATCGACTACAACGACATCTTCAATACTCAGCTGGACCTGAAGCTCTCCCAACTCTCCCAGGACCAGCTCGCCGCCCTGAATATGGGCCTCGCCACGGCCCTGAGCGAGGGGGGGATCGATCCTCAAACCCTGGAAGGGCAGACGCTCGGCGTCATCTCGGACAAGGTGAAATCTTTCCAAAAGAGCCAGTTCACCGGGATCAACGACCAGATCAAAAGTCAGGTCGAGAGCAAGCTCGGCGGCACGGTCGACAAGATCATCGACCACCTCAACGAGGACGGAGACCGGGACAAGCTCGGCCAGCTCTTCGAAACGCTCGACCAGCAAGCTACCTCAATCGCTGAGAAATATGGGCCCAGCAAGAAAGACAGTCCCGAGGGTTTCGAGAAGTTCAAAGCCGGCCTCCTCAAGGAGGCGCTCCAGCATGCCATTGGAGACGAGCCGACTCGAGTCGGCAAATTCATGGGCTCAATGCCGCCGGATATGCTGAAGTCGCTCGTCCATGCCGATCCGATTTATTCTTCCGTGGACGATGTATTTGCCGCCGAACGCTTCGTAGCTGGTCAGATCGGTTTGCGCGCCGAAAAGGCGGAGGAAAAAGTCCTCGAACTGGCGGAGAAACTGGCCTCCCATTCCCTCGACCCGATGGAGGACGAGACGGGCCCCATTCACTCGCCCAGTTCGTTCGCCAAGGAGGTCATCGAGTTCCAGAAAGCGCTGCGGGAACTCACCAGCCACTCCGATAAGTTCGGTCTCCTCATCGACAAAGAAGTGCGCGCGAAAATTGACGAGACCGTCGAGCACCTGGACGACCTTCTGGAAGACGGTCAGATGACGCTCTCAGAGCTCTCGACCTCGCAGTTTGGCGGTCTTCGCGGAGCGCTCAAAGCCCTCGATATTCATGGCTTGGATGAAGCCTTTAAGGGCGAATTCGGTGTCCGGCGCGAGCAGGCGGTCAAGAGCTACAATCAGTCGCTCAGCACCGTTCTTACTTCCGCGAAAAGTGGCGATCACGAGCAATTGCTCAAAGACCTGGACAGCTTCACCAGCGTGACCAATCAGGTGCTCGAGGCTTTCCGCGCCACGGGGGACAAGATCGAAGGCAGTGACGATCTTATGAGACTTCGTTACCGCCTTCTGGACGAGCACCTTTTCTCCCTTTCCGATGAAGACCTTATCAGTCTCTTTGGCGCCATGAATACCACGGAAATGCGGACCCTCGCCGGGGGCATGCAGGACGTCGCCAATCAGGCTCTGAATCAGAACCCCGTGCAGGGCCCCAAGTTCTTCACCGCGTCCATAGATCTCGAGTTGCTCAGAGAGTCCATTACCACCGAGCTGGACAATCGCGGCATTGGCGTCCCGAAACTTCCGGACGAAAAGCTCTACACCGCCGAAGACCTTTCGGTAGGGCAATTGAAGATACTCAAGGACGTTTATGGCATGACCGTGGAGCCCACCAGCGTGCGCTACACCTCCGGCGTCGCGCCGGAGTTTGTCCAGAAGAACGTCGAGAAAGAGCTCCAGACGCGCATTGGGCAAACGCTCACGCCGGAAACGATCGGGGAAGACAAACACTCCACCGGAGTGGTGGGACCTTTCTACCGGGATCTTGGCCGCGCGGATTTCAGGATCGACTTTGGCGATGGCAAGGACCCCGTTGAGATGGTGAATCGTGAACGGATCAGGAGCCTGGATACGCGTACCCTGGAAATCCGTAAAGAGGCCGGCATCGACCAGCTACGGCGGCTCCTGGGTCCGGATCACGACCCCGGGCTCCTCCTCTTCATCTCCGACACGGTCCACCAGGGCATGTTCACCGGCATTCAGGCATCCTGCTTGGGGCCCGACAGCCCCATTAAGTTGGAAGACGGCACCGGCGGCTATCTTCCCAGCACTTCCACCGAACTCAGCTATGTCTTCTCGAAGGACGATGAAGGGAACATCCATGTAAAGGCCACCTACGTGGTTAAGAACCCGCGCCACCTCGCCTGTCCGCCGGATCCCCATCCCATTCCCGTGGACCCGACCAGGAGCGGCGCCACCTTTACCTTTGGCATCACCATCACCCCAGACAAACAGATCGAACTGTATGAGCCAGTCCACATCGAATACTCCGCCGTCCGCGATACCTGGAAAAATCCGGATACGCTGCGGCCCATCGACATTGACGATGCCCTCTACACCACCGAATACGGCATCTCCCAAGGCTTCGAAGAATACTGCAACAATAACTTTCAGGGTGAAAGCATTCGCGGTGTTCGCGCGATAGATGAGTTTCTGGCCATGGATCCGCCCACCCTCGAAAAGGCGCGGGAACTACAAAACCGCTATACCCGCAGTAACTCTGAATTTGAGCTCAACATTAGCGGACGGACCCGGACGAAAATTGACCGTTTCCTGAGAGACCTCACGGATGAGACTTTCGACCCCGTGAAGGCGAGGGCTCTTTTTAAGCAAGCCCGGGACGAAGTCGTCGGCATGTTGAAGTTTGACGTCCTTCCCCGCTACTTGGCGGGGGACGGTGACGTGAGTGGGCCGGATATTTAAATGACCAGGCAGTATGGACAAATTGGAGAGCAGACCGGATATGAATCAAAGGAACAGGAAATTAGCGCCGCGGAGCGGCGAAAACTTGGAAACGCGGCCCATTTTTCGCCTGGCTTCGTTCCCGCTCACTTTATTGGGGGTAGGCCCAATGCCGTTCGCGGCGCCTTGCCAGACAAAAAGTGGTCTCGCGCCGCTCCGCCCCCAATTTGTCCACACTGCCTAGCGGCCCTATTACTTTTGGATTGGAATGGCCCGAGCCGGGATTCCCGGTTTCGGGGGGGCTCAAAAAAAGGGAGCTCGCGGGCCATTCCAAGTACGTTCCCCGAGCAGTCCTCCTTGTTTAGTCACCGGCCCACGCCACTGAATTTGTTTCAATCTCCCATACACTCTTTTACCTGACAGTTGTTACTATGACACCCGCCGATCTACTCGCCGACCTCGCCCAACGTCTCAAGCTACAGGATCTTCAACTCAACGAAAAGGGCCTCGCCTGCCTCGTTCTGGACGACAAGATCACCATTCAATTAGAGCACGAGACCGCCACCAATCGCTTTCATCTCTACACCGTTCTCGGCACCGTCCCGGCGGAGGGGAAAGAAGCTCTCTATGAAACTCTGCTGACCGGCAACCTCTTCGGTCATCAGACCGGCGGAGCCACGCTTGCCCTGGATGAGATTACCGGAGAAGTCATTCTCTTCCTCACCCTCAATCCCGACAAGACGGATTCCACCGATTTCGAAAAAGCCCTCGAGGACTTTGCCGCCGCGGCCGAACACTGGAAAGAGAAATTCTCCGAAGCCGGCTCCGCTGGGGGGAATGGAAAGGCCAGCAGCGCCGATACCTTTTCCGCCGCCGCTTTCCCTCAAGGCGGGATACGAGCCTGAGCCCTTAGTTTGTAAATGGGTCCAGACAGGAAGCCACGTCGGCGTGAACACGAGTTTGCGCTTTTCCATTCCCCGGCTGGCTCGTCTGGTTTGAAGCTTCTCCCGCCGCTTGCCCGCGCAACGCTTCCACGATTGCGTGGCCGGGCACTTCCACCAGTTCATCGGCCAATTTGACTGAGTGGAAGATCGCGGGGAGCATCGCGGCGAACTTCACCCGGAAATGCCGTAGTGTGTTGCGGGCGTAGTCCGGCTGGGAAACTGGCTTTGTAAAATGCGGAGGGTTTTCAAGCACTGACTCAGTCTTACTGAGAGGGCTCCCCCGCGGCCCGCTTTTTTACAGCCTTGTCACTGGCCGGGTCTTCTGTCTGTGCCTATTTTTACTTTGAGTTTCGACACGTACAGTAGAGTCTAGGAAAGACTACAATCGGCAGGGGCGCGGGGCGTTTGGTTTCGCATGGTTCTGTCCGGCGGAGGTTTTCCGCATCGCTCAACTGAGCCAATTGTCGGGCGCCGTCAGCCATGTTCCACGCCGCCACGCGCGGCCCGTCTTCCAATCACTTGCCTAACCATCGCGATGTCCGAGCCAATCGTCCAGGGAGCGCCCAAGCCCCATATCAATCTCAGCACGGACTTCGGACATTCTCCGATCGGCAAGTTTGGCGAACGTGAAGTGACCGTCGGCGAGACGCCTACCCATCCCCGCACGAAGAGCCCTCCGGTCCTGGGCGAGCCGCCGTCGCTGGGCTCGCGTTTTCTCAACTGGATCAGTCCCTCCGGGGTGCGCGCGGAGAGCAAGGCTCGCCAGTCTCTTCACGACTTCAGCGAGCAGCTTTCCGAGACCCTGGGAACGATCTCCAAGCTCGATTCCACCACTCCCGAAGGAAAAGCTCAGATCCAGACCGCTCTCAGCAAACTGTTTGAAAAGGCCGAACCCATGATTGACCAGGGCGTCAGCTACGGGAAGACCTTCAGTGCGCAGCTTGAGTTGAAGCTCTCCCTGTTGTCCCAGGACCAGCTCGCCACTCTGAAGATGGGCGTCGTGACGGCCATGAGCGAAGGAGGTCTCGATCCCAAGTCTCTCGAAGGCGTCTCTCTGAAGCTCATATCCGGAAAGGTGGATACCGAGCAGTTATTGAGGGTCAGGAGTATAGACATAGAGATCAAAGGCCAGGTCGACGGCAAGCTGGGCGGCACCATCGACAAGATTATCGATCACTTGGACATAGGGGGAGACCGGTCCAAGCTGGGCACACTTTTTGAAACCCTGGACCGTCAGGCGACCGAACTGGCCGAAAAGCATGGTCCTAGCAAAAAGGACAGCCCGAAAGAGTTTGCGAAATTTAAGGCCGGGCTGCTGAAAGAAGCTTTGCAGCATGCCATCGGGGACGAGCCGGACCGGGCCGGAAAGTTTATGGAAAGCATGCCACCGGACATGCTGAAGTCGCTCGTCGATTCCGGTCCGGTGTATTCTTCCGAGAAACAGGTTTCCGGGGCGAAGAAGCTGGTGTCCGATCAGGTGGAGATGCGCGCCGAGAAGGCACAGATCAAGGTTCTCAAGCTGGCGGAGAAGCTGACCTCGCATTCCCTCAACCCCATGGAGGACCGCTCCGGCCCGGTCTATTCGCCAACTACCTTTGCCAAGGAAGTCATCGAGTTTCAAAAAGCTCTCAAGGAACTGACGGATCATTCCGACAAATTCGGTCTCCCCGTCAGCGGAAAGGTGGATCAGGCGTATGCCCAGGTCCTGGGTCACCTGGACGAGCTGCTCGACTCAGGTCAGATGACCCTGACGGACCTCTCCACCCCCCAGTTCGGCGCGTTGCGGGGCGCTCTGAAGGCTCTGGACATTCACGGTCTTGATAAGGCGATGGAGACAGAAGGCAAGACCCGGCGCGAAACCGCCGTCAAGGAATACGACAAAGTGCTCGACCAGGTTTTTAAGCATGGCATCGACGGGAAACCCGAAGACATGCTGAAAAGCCTGGACGAGTTCACCGCGGTCTCCAACCGGGTGCTGGAAACCTACACCGCCACGGGAGACAAGATAGAAGGTAGCGACGATCTCATGCGTCTCCGCTACGATCTTCTGGACGACTACATGGAGTCGCTTTCCGGCGAGAAGCTGATCCAACTGTATGGCGTCATGAACACGCCGGAGATGCGCGCCCTCATCGGTGGCATGCAGGACGTGGCCAACTCCGCCCTGAATGCCGACAAGGTCCAGGGCCCGAAATTCTTCACCGCCGCGATCGATCTTCAGCTACTCAAAGACAACATCGAACAAGAGCTCAAGAGCCGCGACGTCAGTCTTCCGCCCCTGCCAGACGAAACGGAATACACGGCAGAGAGTCTTTCCGATTCGCAGAAAACCATGCTGCGGGAGGTCTATGGTATGACGGTGGAGCCCACGGGCGTCCGCTATACCTCGGGCCTGGCGCCGAAATCGTTTCAGGACATCCTGCAACGGCACATCCAGTCTGGTATCGACGAGGACCGGGAACTGGTGCCTCAAATGTTGGACGACGAATCCACGGGCGTGGTTGGTTCTTTCTGGCGCGATCTGGGCCGCGCCACTTACAGAACCGATTTTGACGATGGAAGAGGGCCGATAGACCTGGTCAATCGGCAAGACTGGAACAGTCTGGATACTGAAATTCAGAACATTCGCCGCGAAGCCGGGATCGATCAACTCAAGGAACTCCTTGGCGAAGATCATGATCCAGACCTCCTCCTCTTTATTTCGGACAATATCCATCAGGGCCTCCTGGCCGGAATCGAGAAAGGCTGCCTCGCTTTTGACGGACCGATCAAGCTGCCAGACGGAACGGTCGGCACCATGGGTGGGAAGCAAAGTATAAGTTATACTTTTTCGAAAGATGATGAGGGAAACATCGGTGTTCAAATCACCTATAAGATCGACAACGCCGATACGTTACTCGACACCAAAACCGGCGACCTTATCGATCTGGATCCCACCAAGAGTCGCGCCACCTTCACGTTTGGCGTGACCATTACGCCGGAGAAAGAGATCAGCCTCTCCGATCCGGTCCGCTTCTCCTACACCGCGGTGCGCGATGAGTCGTGAAAGCGTCGCTTGTCCTTTGTCGCTCCGGACTCACCCAGAGAATGAAGTTGTCCGGTCTTGATCTCGACGAAAGAGGCGGATCGGCCACCCATGCCGGGGCGATTTCCGGCGCCTCCTTCCCTCACGGGGACATTCGGGCCTGAACGGTCAGGAAAGGGGAGAGAGATAAGACCCACCGTATCCGCCAACTCTCAACGCGTCTCCGGCGTGGCCTCTGGTGGCGAGGCTTCCCCGGCAGCCGGACTAGCCTCCAGCACCCGTTTCAACGGCATGGTGATCGCCAGGCCCGCTACCCGGTCTTCCAGGCTCATGCGGTGCGGCACATGGCACTTCAGACATTCGTTCTGAATCCGGATAGCCCCTACGTACCGGTAGTGGTTCCGTTCCAGCCCTTCATACTCCGGCTTGCCCGTTAGCAGCGCCTTCGCCGCGTCCCGTTCGAACTGGTCTTGTGGCTCGTGGTCCACGCTCTTTGTGGCATTTACCCCGAGCCAGCGCACTTCCACGCTCCAGCTCCGCGCCAGCTCCCGGAATACATCCTCCAGCGACTGAGAGGGCAGGTTCAGCGTTTCGTCGTCCCCGAAAAAATCCCGGTGCATCACTTGCAGCGCGCCATGGATGGTTTCGTGCAGCCACCGTGCCCGGCTCCGCGCTTCCTCCACCGTGGCGGGCAGATCGGCCCTTCCGCCAGCCGTATTGGCTTCGGCTGTCTTTTCGACTTTGGCTGTACTCGCCGTCTCTTCCGCCGGAGCGGCCGGGCAAAACCAAAGCATGGTCACCAGGAGAAAACCGCGGCAAAGAGCGAGCCCTTGCCGGCGCGCTGGGAAGAAGAAGGAGAAGTAAGTCATGGGAAAAGGAGGGGGGTGAGGATCTATTCGCCAAAATTCATAGACAACCGGACTTAAACTTGTACTCAAAATACAACAATAAAATTTTCATGCCTCCGCCGCCTGCAAAGGGTGCGGCCGCCTCCAGTCCGCTGGGCTGGCATTCACGCTTGAAAACGAAAAATTCACGAGGTCCTTTACACAGCGCCTCCGCATTCTGATACCTTTGTGGTGGCGGAACCGCTACCGCTGGATTCAAATCGCAGAGATCAGCACTCCTGACATGAACACCAAATTTCACCGCCGCCTACCCGGACCCATTGCCCTGGGACTCCTCTTTCTAATTCCGGTGGCTTTCCTTACTTCCTGCCGCTCTCCCGCGCGGCGGTTTCACGATCACGTATCCGAACACCTCTATCAGTTTTTCGATCACTTTGACCGCGTGGAAAACAGGGTGGAGCACCGCATGGAAGACCGTTGGGAACATCGCCACGAACTCCACCCGGAGCTGCCGTGATCGAAGAGCGCGAGTGCCGCTGATGCTCTGGGCACTACCGGGGATGATGTAGAGAGATAGTGCTTATTAAGGGAGCCGCGCTGAAGCTTCGCCAGGGCCGCGCCGGTATCGAGCTTAATTCCACTTTGTCCGGATACGTGGATTTGATTCCTCTTTTTCGTGAGGCGGAAAAGCGAAGTTCCTTTCGTCTTTCCGGTCCCGAATTGCGCCAGCTTAAACCCGCTGGTAATCCGCGGAACCCCCGCTAAGCTTTTCTGAACGCCCAGAAAAACCCACTTGGCTCGATACCATGAAAACCTTTTCCACTCCCTGGTCCCGCCACTATGCCTTCAGTTCGATCGGGGGCATTGCGATGACCGTTGTCTGCGCCCTGGCCGTGAACGTCTTCTGCGGTCTTTTTCCCTTTCGCCCGGCCAGCACCGAGGCCGCGCCGCCTCCGCCGCCAGAAGGGGTGAAGCCGTTGGAAACCGGCGCCGCCGCGCCGGACTTCACCCTTCCGGGCGTGGATGGGAAAGATCACTCCCTGGCCGATTACGCCGGGGCCGATGTCCTGGCCGTTCTTTTCACCTGCAACCATTGTCCTTCCGCCCAGGCGGCGGAGCAGCGGGTCATTCAGATGGTGAATGACTACAAGGACAAGAGTTTCCAACTGGTCGCCATTTCGCCAAACGATCCGCTTTCCATCCGGCTTAACGAACTCGGGTATTCCATGTATGGCGACACGCTGGAGGAGATGAAGCTGCACGCGAAGGAGCAGGGCTTTAATTTTCCCTATCTCTACGACGGGGAGACCCAGGCGACATCGATGGCTTATGGCGCCATGGCTACGCCTCATATCTTCATTTTCGATAAAGACCGGAAACTTCGCTACCAGGGCCGGATTGACGACTCCAAGTATGCGGACCCCGCGCTCGTGAAATCCCAGGATGCCCGTAACGCTATCGATGCCCTTCTAGCCGGGCAGCCCGTGCCCGTGGAAACCACCCGGTTCTTCGGCTGCTCCACCAAGTGGGCTTACAAGCGCGACCTCGTTACGAAGTACAACGAGGAATTTGAGAAAAAGCCCGTCACCCTGGACCTGGTCGATGCGGAGGGTGTGAAAAAGCTCCTTGCGAACGACACGGACAAGGTCCGCCTGATCAACCTCTGGGCCACCTTCTGTGCTCCCTGCATGGTGGAGTTTCCTGACCTCGTCGAAGTCGGGCGCCAGTTTGAGACCCGGGGCTTTGAGTTCGTCAGCATTTCAACAGATGCCGTGGAGAAGAAGGAAAGCGCGCTCCGCTTCTTGACCAAGGTCCACGCCGCCATGCCTGACCGCACCGAAAAGAGCGTTCAGGCCGAGGGCCGCACGACGAATAATTACCTCTTCGAGGGCGAAAGCGACGAAGCTCTCATCCAGGCCATTGGCAACGGCTGGGACGGCAGCCTGCCGTTTACGCTTCTCATCGCCCCGGGCGGTGAAGTCCTGAAAACTTTCCAGGGAGATGTAGCCGACCCCACGGAGCTAAGGCAGGCCATCCTGGACCATCTGGGGCGGTTCTACGAGTAGCAGGACGGTGGGGGAGGGAAAGGCTTACCTCCCGCCAGCTATTTGACGCCGCTTTTCTCCCACCGCCACCGGCCGGATTCCGATGCAGTATTTGTCTCCCTCCCAGATCACCAGGTCTTCCCCACGATAGGCGATCTCGGTCTCAAACGACTCGCCCTTCTCTTCCGTCTCCGGCAGCGTCACCTTCACCCGGTGAAAGTCTACGTCACCTTGCGTCCCCATGTATTCGGACCACAATCCATACGGATTCAGATTGTCCGGTTTGTCCGAGATTGAAAACCCCACCCCCGTCCGTCCGCCCCACTCCGCCAGTTGCATGTGTCCGCCTACCAGAGGCGATTCCTCGATGTAGAATTCCGCCTGCCCGTGGGCCATCTGTCGCGTTCTCGTTTCCGGATGGGGTTCGAAGTGGGCGGTTTTTTCCTTTGCCCGCGCGGCGGCATTCAGTTGGCTGACCACGCGTTCCGCCCATTCCCGGGAAAAGTTACCGCTGATACTCACCGGGCTGCCGAGCGTTCCATGCACCACGGGGGCGGAGACGAGGACCCCGTCGATGACGATGGCGATGGGTTCTCCCTGCAAGGCTTCCGTCGCCTGCCTGAGCCGGGTGGCTCCGGTTTCCGTCAGGGTCAGGACGATGGATGCCTGTTCGCCGTTCATCTTCAGTTCCGCTCCGCTTAGATGCCGTTGCGTGAGGATGGCATTGTTTCTGACATTTACAGGCAGGCTATTCCCATTGCTGTCTTCCAGGATCATGGGGGAGGTCATGTCAGACGGTTCCCTCTCCACGCGGGCAAACTTCAGCGGCAGGCTTTCCGGTTCCGCTTCCCCGGCAAAGGTAGTGTCTCGCTGGATCTCTGCTTCACCGGCCACGGTGAGAGGAAGGAAACGCTCGTCGAAACTGCCGCCTATTTCGTATTCCCCCGGTCCCAACCGTATTTCATAGCGGCCGTTCTCGTCGCTCTCCGTCCACCGGACCAGCTGCTCCCGATGCGCGCCCTCCGGCGGATCGCTGTATTGTTTCAGTTTATTCGGATCAATCTTGGCGCCTTGTTCCACAACCGTCACGATATGGTGAGGCAGAGGTGTCTCATCAATGGCCCGCGTCACTCCGTGAAGCAGCGTGCCTGGTCCGATCTCCAGCCGCAGTCCGTCCACCACATCGCCCTCATGCACGGCCAGTCCCTGGATGCTCTTGGCCGCCCACGTGGGATCCGTCACCGCAATCAGGTAGCTCTGCTCCGGATACACTTTCGCGGAAAACCGGCCTTTGGCGTCCGTCCGGACCCTTCCTCTGTAGTATTGGCTTGTGTTCCCACGGCCTTCGATTTGCAGCAGAATGCCCGGAGCCGGTTTGCCATCCGCTGCCCGCACAACCACCCCTTCGAGCGGTACCTGGGGGTAGAGCGTGGTTTCCAAGATGGCTCCGGACGAAGAGGGGTTCCATCTGGCGTCAACTGGCTGGAAGTACTCCTGGCCCGTGTAGGTCAGGGCGACGCCATTGACGACGCTTTCGGGCAGATAGTCGAAGGTGGCGACGCCTTTGGCATCCGTGACGCGTTTCGTTCCGGTCAGCGGGTGGGTCATCGCGAAGTTCAGATCGTATTTCTTGCCCGGCTTTTGAATGTACCACGGAGCGATCTCGATTCCGGGGAGGGGTTCTCCGTTGGGGTCCAGAACTCTCAATTTCACGACGGCGGCCCCATCCAGCCGCAAGTCCACTTTGTCCGGTAGCGGAGTGAGATCTTTCCATGGCTTGGTGCGGTAACATTCATAGTAATCCAGTCCCAAGCCTGCTTTTTGCGCAAAGAGATGGCTCACCTTTGCCGCGGCTGGAATATGCAGAACGGCGGTCCCTTCGGGCCCCGTCTCCGCGACGTCCATGACTTTGTACTGGGATATGGCTCCCACAGTGGCTCCAACCACCGGTTGATCGGACAGGTCCAGGACCGTGGCGGTTACCTGTTGGCTGGGACTCAAGGTGAATCTGACAACCGCTTTGGCGGTAAGCGCGGCCGGGTCGTTGTCTTCCATGAGCCAGAAGGACATGAGGCTCTTGTCGTCGTTGCTCGCGATAAACCCCTTGTAGATCGTGCTGGCTCCCGGAAGCGGAAAGATGAAGTTTCCTTCCTTATCCGTCACCGTTTCCTGGTGATAGTGGCCCGTTTCGTAGATTCGAATCCCAGAGACGGGTTCGCCCGTTTCCGAAACCACCACACCCGTAACGATGGCTTGATCCGGGGAAAGGGGTTCCGCCGGTTTACGTTCCGCCGCCCAGCCGAACCACGCCAGGGGAAGGCTTACTATGAAGGGTAGGAGAATCAGGGCTGCCGATGTGCGATGCCGAAGTCCCGGCTCACGGGCAATGGTGCGGTCCAGGATTCGTTTCAGCCGGGTCTCCAGGCGGCTTCCTTCCGCCATCCCCGGCGCTGTCGCCAGGAGAAAAGGTCTCCGGACTTCCCGGCAGGCGTTTAGAATCGTCTCCGCATAGTCCACGCCGGAAGTTCCCTCCAGCAGCACGATGTCGTCACAGGCGTTTTCCCTTTCCGCCCGCAGCCGAGCCACGGCCCACCAGACCAGGGGATTCCACCATTGCAGGGCGCAGGCGGCCTGGCAGAGGATTTCGGTCAGGCAATCGTTTCGCCGGATGTGCGCCAGCTCATGCGTCAGGACCTCCCGCCGCCTCGCCTCGCTCCACTCCGGACATCTTGCTGGAAGCCCAATCCAGGGGCGCGCGGTTCCGCCCGTGAGAGGAGGGATACGCTGTTCCTCGGCGAAGCAGTACAGTTTTACTTCCCGTCGAATTCCCAGCTGTGTCTTCAGCGTGTTCAGTTCTTCCAGCCACGCGGCTTTCGTCAGCGGAGTAGCGCGCCGTTTGATGCGTATTAGCAGCAACCGGCTGAGAAGGGTGTACCCTGACAGAACCACCACCCCGCCTGCCCAGACGATCGCGAGCCAGCCCGGCGGGCTCCATTGGGCCAAGGAGGGGAAACGGATACCCGTCCCCTCTACATCTGTATCCATAATCTCAAGGGCTGGTTCCTCTACCGGGCCCGTCTCGACGGTTGTCTGCGGAACCTCTGGGCTTGCCACGGCGGGCTCCGCCGCATGGGCGGGGAGGGATTCCAAGACGTTGTCACCCAGAGGCAGAGGAAGAGGGGCGGGGGAGACCGGCACCCGGTATTCGACCAGGGCCACCAGGGGAAGTGCGATTGCCGCCACCAGCACGGCGAACAGAATGTGATGGCGAAGCTCAGCCGAGGCTCTTCGCCGCAACCAGAATACGGCCGCCAGACCGGCCGCGAACAGTCCTCCCGTGCGCAGGGTCCAGTCCACCAGCCACTCCGCGGAGGCCTGGCCGGGAAGGTGTGAAACGGTGGATACGAGATCCGTGATCCAGTTGGTGATTGTGGTCATTGGCTTGCTGGGGTTTGGTAATGGGTAAGGTCAGGCTTTCTTCTCTGTGGCTTCGGGAGAGCCCTTTGCGTGGTCTTCCGGGCCTTTGGGGGCGGACCGGCGCTCCTCATCGATCAGGGCCTGCAAACGGGAGAAATCTTCTTCGCTCAGGTTTTCGCCATTCTTAGCGAGATGCGCCGCCAGAGCGGTTGCGATCGAGCCGTTGAAGAAGGTTTCCAGAACCTGGCTCAGGGCCCGCTGCCCGGCCTGCCGCGCGTTTTCCTTCGGCTGGAAAACAAACTCCCGTCCCACTTTCCGGGCGCGGACGATGTGGCCTTTGTTCTCTAGAATTTGCAGCGTGGCCCGGACCGCGTTTCCGGTGGGTGGATTGACGAGTTGTTCCCGAATTTCGGCGGCGGTCGCTTCATTCTGGGCGAACAGCACCTGCATGATCTCGCGCTCTCGCCGGGACAAGCTGGATTCAGATTTCTTCATACACTGATTTTTTAGTGTATGAAGGGATTGGATGCAAGCTTAAACACTAAAATTTTAGTGTAAATGTTCTTCGAAGGTCATTTTTCTGTAATGGCCGCACCGGGCCAACCGTCCTCCCACCCTTGAATCCCCGCCGTATCCCGGCCATATTGAAAAACTTATGACCGCTGCCGCTGCTTCCAGTTCCGTTACGGAGACGCCCGCCCTTGCCCCGGACACATGCATGAAAGACGTGCTCGTGGCCTTCCCGGGCGCGCGCCGGGCGCTGTTTGCCCGCTACCACATTGGCGGTTGCCAGAGTTGCGCCTTTCAGCCGGAAGAGACGCTGGCGGAAGTTTGCGCCCGCAATGAAAACATCCCGGTAGACGAAGTCATTGCCCACATCCAGGACACCCACGACGCGGACGCGAAGATCCTGGTGGAACCCACCGAGTTGGCTGCGGAGATCAAAGGCGAAGAAGGTAAGGCCGCGCCGGTTCTCCTCGATATTCGCACCCGGGAAGAGTTCGAGGCGGTTTCCCTGTCCGGAGCCAAGCTTTTTTCCAACGATCTGCTGAACGAAATCTTCACCTCCTGGGACAAGGAAACGCCGCTGGTCGTATACGATCACACCGGCGGCCGTTCCCTGGACGCGGCGGCTTATCTTATTGGGCATGGCTTCAATAGTGTTCGTGCCCTGCGTGGCGGCATCGATGCCTACAGTCAGGAAGCAGATGCCTCCATTCCGCGCTACCGGATCGAATACGAAGAGGAGTAAGCTTCCGGAATCTATCCGCACCATATTTTTTCCTGCATTCTAAATGAGCCAGACACCCGCCTCAGAAACCGAAACCGAGGACCGCATCCAGGCCGCCCTTGAGAATCCTCAGAACATGGGCGAAATGGCCGACGCGGACGCCGTAGGCACGGTGGGCAGTCCCGACTGTGGCGACATGGTGCGCATGTGGCTGAAGTTCGCGGAGAAAGACGGGAAGAAAGTGATCGACCGCGCGTCGTTTCAGAGCTTCGGCTGTCAGACCGCCATTGCCGTGGCCAGCGTGGCGACCCAGCTCCTGGCCGGAAAGACCCTGGAAGAAGCCCGCAACCTGGATTCGACGGAACTTTCCAAGCCCCTCGGCCCGCTGCCGCCAATGAAAATTCACTGCGGCCAGATGGTGGAGGGCGCTCTTCGCAGCGCCCTGGAGGCGGAAGAGAAAGAACACGCCGGCGTTTCCAGTACGGGGGAAGCGGTTGTTCCCGCTGCTTCTCCGCCGCAACCCCAGGCGGACACTCTGGCCCATAGCTTTGGCGCCGCCCCGAAAGGAACCAAGGTAAAGATCGTCAAACTCGACAAAGAAGGAGACAACTAGCTTCACCGGGCGTAAGCCTTTTTTCTCCAGACACAGTTGATGAGAACGCACGAAGAAATAGAACTCACCCGCGAGGTTGAGGCCATTCAGATTCCCAGTGGCGATACCATGCTCCTCCCCGCCGGGACCAAGGTCATGATCACCCAGGCTCTGGGCGGCACCTATACCGTGGCCACCCAGCAGGGGCTCGCCCGGATCGCCGACCGGAATGCGGACGCCCTGGGCCTGGATCTCGAGGCTGAGAAGGAGAAGAAAAACACGGTCCAGCAGGCCGTGGCCGAAGGCGATCTCCAGTCCGCGGTCTGGGAGCAGCTCAAGACCGTTTACGATCCCGAAATTCCCGTCAACATCGTGGACTTGGGCCTCGTCTACGACTGCGTCATCCTCGAAGAAGAAGGGCAGAAGAACGTGGAGGTGAAGATGACCCTTACCGCGCCCGGCTGTGGCATGGGGCCGACCATCGCCGCTGACGCCCAAAGCAAGATTCTCACCCTCGACGGCATCGACAATGCCCGGGTGGATCTCGTCTGGGATCCGCCGTGGAACCAGGACATGATCAGCGAAGAAGGAAAGATGAAGCTCGGCATGATCTAGCCAGCAAATCTCTTATCGCCGGAGACAACCGGCCATTTTTCAAAGGCGCGGCTTTCATGAGTCCGCGCCTTTGGTGTTTCATAGGGGCGCACGGCATCTGGGGAATTACCTGAATCTTACTCGACTTCCGGCGTCTCTGGAAGGGGGTGCCTTGGCAGAGATGTCCAAAGTGGTCCGGTAAATTTTCGTCGCAGCTTGACTTAGTGTAAAAACGACACTAAGGAATATCCAACGACCGCATTCTTTCTCATGTTGCAGCAACTTTATCAGCCCGCGCTGGCCTTACTGACGGATCTCTACCAGCTCACCATGGCCTATGGTTACTGGAAATCCGGCCGTCAGGATGAGGAGGCGGTGTTTCATCTGTTTTTCCGCCGGGCTCCGTTCGGTCAAGGCTACGCAATTGCCTGCGGTCTGGCTTATGTGGTGGAGTATCTGAGAGACTTCCGCTTCACGGAAGACGACCTGGCTTATCTGGCCGGGCTTCTGGGAAACAACGGTCAGCCGCTGTTCGATGCAGGGTTCGTCGACTACCTGGCGGAGCTCAGCTTCACCTGCGACATCGACGCCGTGGAAGAGGGCGAAGCGGTGTTCGCCCAAGAGCCCATGATTCGCGTGCGCGGACCGCTACTACAGTGCCAGTTGCTCGAAACGCCGTTGCTGAACCTGGTGAACTTTCAGACCCTGATCGCCACCAAGGCCGCCCGTGTGGTCGCCGCCGCGGAGGGCGAAGCCGTTCTGGAGTTTGGATTGCGCCGCGCCCAGGGCATTGATGGCGCGGTAACGGCGGCCCGCGCCGCCTATGTGGGAGGGTGCGCCGCCACTTCGAACCTGCTGGCGGGACGCCTCTTCGGCATTCCGGTGAAAGGCACCCACGCCCATAGCTGGGTGATGTCTTTCGACAGCGAACCGGAAGCTTTTGAGGCCTACGCGGATGCCCTGCCTAACAACTGCGTCTTCCTGGTGGACACCTACGACACGAAAACCGGGGTGCTTCATGCCATCGAGTCAGCGCGGAAGCTGCGCGAGAGAGGACATGAAGTAGTGGGCATCCGCCTGGATTCGGGAGACCTGGCGGAGCTGAGCATCCTGGCCAGGCAGTTGCTCGACGAAGCCGGGTTTCCGGACGCGGCCATCGTAGGCAGCGGTGACTTGGACGAACACGAAATTCGCAAGCTGAAAGCGCGTGGCGCCAAGATCGCGGTGTGGGGCGTGGGCACGCAACTGGTAACCGCTCAGGACTGCCCGGCATTAGGGGGCGTTTACAAGATTGCCGCGCTTCGCGCGTCGCCGGACGTGGCGTGGCGCTACTGCATGAAGGTGTCGGACACGCCGGGAAAATCCACGATCCCGGGCGTACATCAGGTGAGGCGCGTGGTGGACCCGGAAACAGGGCGTCCGCTGAAGGACATCCTCTACTGCGAAACCCTTAAGGCGCCCGCTGAAGAGGGGAGGGACCTATTGGTACCCGTGTTCCGTGGTGGCCGGCTCGTTTATGAATTTCCCGGGCTCGAAGCGGCAAGAAACGCCGTCAGGAGGAGTCAGCACCAATTCGGAGCTTCGGACGAAGCGGATGAGGGAAAGGGGAAAAGGGATAGCGCTACCTACGAAGTTGGTCTCGAACCTTCCCTGGCCGCGCTGAAAGAACGGCTCACGGCGGAGTATTCCGGCCAGGACGTATAGGACAACATAGCGTGAGCGTTATCAACGGTCAGGAAGCGGTGGTGGAACGGTCTGCCTCCGTGACAATGCCGGGATAGTATTTTTCCGCACAGTCCGGACAGATTCCATGGCTGAGTTTGAAATCTGAATTGTCCTGCATGAATTTTTCCAGACTGTTCCAGAAGCCCCTGTCGTCACGCACCCCGTGGCAGTAGCAGCAGATGGGGACCAGCCCTTCCAATGTCTTGACTCTCTCCAGCGCGGTGGCGAGTTCCTTCATGGTTCGTTGCAGTTCGAGAAGGTGCATGACTTGACGGGCCAGGGCTTCCAACCCCTGAATCTGCACCCGTGTAGGTTGTCTGGGCTTGGTATCCACCACGCAGAGAGATCCGATGGCGTGGCCGTCCGGCGTCGTCAGGGGAGCACCCGCGTAAAAGCGAATGTAGGGACTACCCAATACCAGGGGGCTGTCATGAAATCGTTCATCCAGGGACGTGTCCGGGATGACCATGACTGCATTTTGGAGGATGGTGTGCGCGCAGAAAGCGTGTTCTCTCTTTGTCTCGCACACTTCGGTTCCGAGCCGGGACTTGAACCACTGGCGGTGGGAATCGACGAGACTGATAAAAGAGATCGGCACATCGCATAGGTCCGCCGCCAAGTGCGTGAAATCGTCGTAGGTAAGTTCCGGCGCGGAGTCGAGGATTTCGTAGCTTCGAAGTGCCTTGATCCGGTCGGACTCATTTTTTGGCACGGGGGCGGCGGTCATGGGCGGGAACAACGGGAGGGCATCAAAGGACTCGAACGGACTCACAAGGCTGAACGCGACAGCCCTTTGTTGAAGGTCAAACAGAGAGGTTGACACCAGTCACCCAAACTGTGGAATTCGTCTGAAAATATGGTAATTATAGCTCAGTCAGCCTGCGTGTCCAGAGAACTCAGCGCTTCTCGTTCCGCGAAGGGTTCTGCCTCAGCCGTCCACGGTGGACTCTCCCGTTACGGAGTCCGCGAAGGTATTAATCCGGCTAATGATGTCCATGATCTCCTGGTTGGTCAGGTCGAATCCCTTGAGCGTTTCCAGGAGGTGATCGACGAAGAGCTGGACATGTTCTTTCTTGATGCCTCTGCCGTGGTGAACTTCGCGGAGGGGCCGGCCGGTGTAGGTGATGGGACCGCCCAGGGCGGTGCTGAAAAGCTCCATCTGCATGCGCCGCAGGTGGCTCATCGCGGATTGTTCGAAAAACGGAGAGAGTTTCGGATCCGTCAGTACACGGGCATAAAATTTCGTTACCAGGTTGGAGATGCCTGCTTCTCCGCCAACGCGATCGTAAAGGGTGGGTTCGTCCTGATTGGTGGGCATGATGTCATCTATAACCGCACACTCCGCGCCATTGAACCAAAAACACGCAACTTGCTCAGAAACTGTTTCGATTACCCTTTACTTAGTGTTCTTTTGACACTAAGTAAAGGGTAATCGAACGCCATGAGTGCCACCTATCTCCACCCGAGACCCGCGTTGACCGTGGACTGTGTGATTTTTGGTCTGAATACCGGGCTCGATGAGTTGTGGGTATTGTTGGTGGAACGCGGGCAGAAACCTTTCAAAGGCCGCTGGGCCATTCCAGGTGGTTTTGTCCGGGTGGGAGAGTCTCTGGAAACCGCCGCGCGGCGCGAACTGGATGAAGAAACCGGCCTGCGCGATGTCTTTCTGGAGCAACTCTACACCTTCGGCGAGCCGGACCGCGATCCGCGGGAGCATGTGGTGAGCGTAACCTATTATGCTTTGGTGAATCTGGACGACTATGAGTTGGAAGCCGGTACCGATGCGAAGAAGGCGGCGTGGTTTCCGGTGAAGAGACGGGAGAAGGAGTTGGCCTTCGACCACCGGCGGATCCTGGACGTGGCGCTGGCTCGCCTGCGGGGGAAACTCAGCTATCAGCCGGTTGGTTTCGAGCTGTTGCCCCGGAAGTTTACCCTCTCGCAACTCCAGCGTCTTTATGAGATCATTTTAGAACAGCCGGTGGACAAACGGAACTTCCGGAAAAAGGTGCTCGCCATGGGCATCCTGCGGGACCTTGGCGAGGTGCAGGAGAACGTTCGGCACCGGGCCGCTAAGCTCTACGCCTTTGACGAAAAAGCATACCGCCAGAAAGAAAAGGCGGGTTTCCACTTTGAACTCTGACGAACGCCCCAGGTGGACCAGCAATATCGATAGTGGGCCGAGAGCAAGAATCCCTAACTGGAAAGGTAAACGAATATGAAAGCGCTAATCGTGGTGGATGTACAAAATGATTTTCTGGAAGATGGAGATCTTCCGGTGCCAGATGGCGACATGGTGGTACACGTCATCAATGACCTGATGGACCGGTACGACTGCATCGTCGCGGCACAGGACTGGCACCCGGAGAATCACAAGAGCTTTGCCAGCCAGCATCCGGGTAAGAAGCCGTTGGACGTGATCGATCTGAATGGTCTGGAGCAGATCCTCTGGCCGGACCACTGCGTGCAGGGATCGATCGGCGCGGAGTACGCGACCGGGCTACAGAGCGGACGTTTCGAAAAGATGTTTCGCAAAGGGACCGATCCGGAGATCGACAGCTACAGTGGCTTTTACGACAACGGACACCGGAAGAGCACCGGCATGTCGGAGTATTTGAAAGAACGCGGAGTCGAAGAAGTGCATGTGGCCGGGCTGGCTACCGAATATTGTGTGAAATACACGGCGCTGGATGCTCTGAAAGACGGCTTCCAGGTAACGGTGCTGAAAGACGCCACACGCGGCCTCAACGAAGAGGAGGTGCAAGCTGCCTTCGCGGAGATCGAGGCCGCCGGGGGAAGCGTGGCGCGGTCTGGAGAACTGGTGGGCCAGGGATAGCCTGACAGTTAGACAATGGTAGGACGGCCTCATCGCGTGGGCCGAATCGCTGATCCGGCTGCGAGAGCTTATTAAGCGGAGAGTCTGCTTAGATGGCAGGTTTGGGACCGTTTTTGTCTTGATTCCGAGCTGGGTAGCGAATTGAGTCGGGGGCTCGTGAAATGTAGCCAGAGTCTGAAAGTCATATGAGAGAAGGTGTCCTATTCCTGATGTTCCTGGGCGCGGTCACGGCGGCTGGTTACGTCTACTTTGGCCATGTGCCGGCGCTGCAAAGCGAAGTGGCGCACTATAAGCGCCTGGCGCACGATTCGGAAGTGGCGGCCAAGAGGGCCGAAGAAGAATTGGCGGAGCTGAGATCCAAGCACGCGATATCACCTCCCTCAGGACCCACCATGGTGCAGCAATTGGATGAGTTGGAGATGTGGTTGAAGCGGGAACAGGCAGTCATAGACGACAAGAAACGGACGCTCGACAAAAACGAAATTACCGCCAAGAGCCGGCTCAAAGGAGTGGAGGAAAAATACGCCGCCATAGAGTCCGGATTCAGAGAACACTACGATATCGACAGAGGGATCCGCACTTCTGACGCCGATCGCCAGCGGGTAGCCGAAAACAAGGCGGAGGAGGTCAACTACTGGACCTACTATCTGGATGCGGTGAGAAAGGCGAGGATCGACTTGGAGGGCGAGCAGGCGGAGTTGGACAGCACCTATAAGGAAAAGCGTCAGCAGATCATCTCACGCTAGGTGAATGACGCCCCAAGTCGTCAACGAGTCCTACGGTCTCCTTGATTCAGGAGTTTTTTCCAGTCCATCATCGTTCGCCATCCTTCCATGCCTACTGACTGGTAGTTGCCGGCTTGGTTCATCGCCAGCACCACGAGGTCTCCGTAGTCCTCTTCGTTGTCGAAGCACGATTTCGGCACCCAATGAAACACCGCCGGGTCTGTGTAGAGGAGCACCCCCTTGGTGGTTTCCAGTAACTTCGAAAAAGCGCTCCACTTCAGGTCTTCGGTGGCCAGTTTGGTCCGTGTCACCACGCCTTCGGTGGTGAACTCCTTTTCGACTTCCAAGTCTCGAAGCGGCGATTTCCGGAAGCGCAGCCGGAAGAACCACTCGTTGATCCGGGAGCGGAAGAACAGGAGGAACAGCCCCAGGGAAAGCATTACCAACCCGGCCCGCGACGTGTCCTCATCCCGGAGCCCCAAGTTTCCCGCAATGATCAAGGCTCCCAGAATGGCGTAGATGATGAGGTTCCTGGGGGCGAACCGCGAACCCTGTTGATGCCAACGGTAGGCTTGCACCGCGGCGGCTTCCGTCCAGTGAAAGCGAATCTTGATGGGGGAGAACTCCATGGAACAGCGGTGATAGTATCTGTGACGGTGGTGGTGAGAAGCTAGAGGAATGCCTTGGGCGTTCTATCCTCGTGAATTGCCGGAAAAAACACGGGGCCTGGCTTCTTGTCCAAATTCGAGACGAATCCCCGCATCCGCGCTATCTTCGCTTCATGACTCCTCCTGCTTCAGACTCTAACCCGGCGGACCCGGGCACGATTGCGGCCGTGGCGGACCTCATCGCGGGGAGCGAAGGCGTTCTGTTCATCACGGGCGCGGGTATTTCCGTGGCCTCCGGGCTGCCGACGTACCGGGGGATTGGCGGGCTGTATGAAGGCAAGGAAACGGAGGACGGCATGCCCATAGAAGTGGCCCTGAGCGGTCAGATGCTGAGGGAGCGGCCGGACGTGGCCTGGAAATATCTCTGGCAGATAGCTGACGCGGTGCGCGGGGCCAAGCCCAACCGGGGGCACGAAGTCATCGTGGAAATGGAACGCCGCAAGCCGGAGTCCTGGGTGCTGACCCAGAATGTGGACGGTCTGCACCGGGCTGCGGGGAGCCGGAACCTGATCGAGATTCATGGCCGCGCCTACTCGCTTTTCTGTGTGGACTGCGACTTCCGCTGCGATGGCGAGCCTTTTCTCTACGGCAATGGCGCAACGAAATCCATTTCCGTGCACAAGCCGGACCCGCCGTCTTGCCCCCGCTGCGGTGGATTGGTCAGGCCGGATGTGGTTCTCTTTGGCGAGCAACTTCCCGCGGCGGAGGTCACGAAGCTGGAAAGTCTCCTGGGCCGGGAGCTCCAGGCGGTGATCAGCGTGGGCACGTCCAGCTTGTTTCCCTACATCACCGCGCCGGTGCAGATTGCCCGGGAGTTCGGCGTTCCCACGGTGGAGATCAATTCCGGCCGGACCGAGATCTCGGACATCTATGACTACCGGATCGAAATGGATGCCGCGGAGGCGCTGGAAAGTCTGTGGGCCGCCTATCGGGAACGGTTGGAATAGGGAGAGCTTGTCCGTGGCAAGTCGATTGGGTAAAAGGCGGGATCGGCATTGATGGGATCTTTGGAATCAAGTTTTCCCGAGGCGGATTCGAACCGGCTTCCGGAACTGGAGGAGCGCTTGAAAGGAGCGGTCTTGGGCGCCGCCGTGGGAGATTCTCTGGGTCTTCCCGCGGAAGGTTTGACGGCTAAGCGGATTGCGCGGTTGCGCTGGCGGCCCTGGCGGCAGCGTCTCTTTTTCGGAAATGGGATGGTGAGCGACGACACGGAGCACACCTTCCTGGTGCTCAAAGCTTTGGCGCGTTCTGGAAACGATACCCTGAAATTTCAGCACGAGCTGGCTCGTGGGTTGAAAGGCTGGTTTCTGTCTCTGCCGCCCGGCATGGGATTGGCGACCGCCAAAGCGTGTCTTCGACTGCTGGTGGGGATCTCACCCGAGCGGAGCGGGGTGCGTTCCGCTGGAAATGGCCCGGCCATGAGGTGCGCCGCGATCGGCGTCTTTTTTCGGGAAGCACCGGAACAGAGAGATGCGTTCTCTTCCTTGGTGACGAGACTCACCCACACAGATCCGCGCGCACTTACCGGCGTGAAAGCGCTGGTGGAAGTCTCCGCTCTCGCAGCGGCTACCCCGGGAGGTAAGCGGTTGGATGAGGGCCAGGTGGTTTCTCTCCTGAAAACATGCGCCAACCCAGAAGACGATGAGTGGCAAATCAGAGTGCGGGAGATCGAAGACCACCTGAGGCGGAACGATTCGGTCGCGGCCTATTTTAAGCGAATCGCCTTGAGAGAAAGCAAGGGCGTCAGCGGGTACGTTTACGAGACCGTGCCGATGGCGATCTACGCGTTTCTTCGCCATCAGGACAACTTTCAGGAAGGGATAGAGACCGTGCTTTCCCTGGGGGGAGATACCGATACCGTGGGAGCTGTCACGGGAGCGCTGCTCGGTGCTCTTCGGGGCGAGGGAGAAATCCCAGCCGAGTGGATCTCGCGAATCAGGGACTGGCCGCTCTCAGTAAGCCGGCTTCGGCGTGCGGTGGGTTCTCTTGCCGGGAGAACGGATGAAGGCGAGCCTCTGGTCTTTCCCTTTTTCTGGTTCGCATCGCTTTGCAGAAACTTGGCCTTTCTCATGCTCGTGGTTGGCTATGTGCTGCTCCGCTATCTGCCGGGAGGTAATTTGGTATTGATTGACCGGCAGAATGCGTGGCGGGCGAAAGGAGAGGATTGTTGACGAGGCGACAGACGCTTTTTCAAACCCAATCGTGCCGGAATTTTTCTGAGCGAATGCGCGGGCGCGGCTGAATGATCCGCACTCACTCCACCTCATCCACCGTCTCATCCCGTTGGTAAATGGGCAGTTGGCGGTAGGGGACGGTGAAGGCCAGGACCATCATGCTGGTGCCGTAGGCGCGGCCGTTGCGGGAGTTGGACCAGGAGCCGTCGGCGTTCTGGCGGGGGATGTAGTGCTCGTACATCCAGTTGGCGTACTCTTCCCAGTAGCGGCCGCCGAGCTGGAACATGGCTTGGGCGTTGTAGTAGTTGGCGTAAAATTCGTGGGCGTTGCCGACGATGCGTTCGTAAGTCTTCAGGATGTATTCGCCCGCCGTGTAGTGGGACTCGGATCCGTGCAGGCCGCAGAGTTCCAGGCAGAGTAGACCGCAGCCAGTCAGGGTTTCCGAGTGACTCCAGGGATCGGTATAACCAAAGCGGCCTTCCTTGGGAGCGTGCTTGCTGAGGACATAGGCAACGGCTTCGTCGATGGCTTCGTCCGGGACGCGGGCGCCGTTCAGCTTGGAACTGCGCAGGGCCATCAGGGCCCAGCCGCTGCAAGAGAGATCGCTGTCGCGCGAGTCGGGTTTGTAGCGCCAGCCGCCGCGGTGGTTTTCCTGCTTCGGAACGGCTTGCGCGGCGAGAATGAGACTAACGGATTTGCTGAGCACTTTTTCCAGGCGCTCCTGCCGTTCGGGATCCACCATGCCGGAAACTTCGGACAGGAACAACGTGGCAATGTTATGCGCGTACATCAGGCCGTGACCGGAGCCGCCATTGTCGAGCAGGCCATTGGAATTCTGGTGGTTGAGGATGTAGTCGATGCAGCGATTGAGGTTTTCACTGTGGGGACCGAGTCCGGGAGTATCGCCCACGGAGAGGTAGGCCATGCCCGCGAGTGCCACGACGCCGGTGGATTGGCCGTATTCGTCAATAAAGGTGCCGTCGGCCTCCTGAAAGTCCGCCAGGAACGCCAGGGCTTTGTCCACGCTACGCTCCACGGCGGACTGATGGCGGGAAAACGCATTGTCCGTGGTCAAGTCCGGCGCGCCGGAATCCTGCGCGGTGGCGGGGATTGCCGGAAGAAGCGCCACCAGCAGAAGAGACGCCGCGCTTGCGGCTGAGAAGATGGAAGGGAAACGGTGAAAGAACACGGACTTCAGGATTTGGACAATTCGCCTAGTTGTCTTGAGACATGGACTGCGAGGCCATGACGCGGAAGTAACGATTCACTAACTCACGATACTCTTCCGGGACGGTTCCGGCTCCTTCCGCGCCGCTGCCGGACTGGAGAGCGCCCTGGAGCTTGACCCAGTCGTTGGTGATGAGGGAGAAGTCCTCAAAATCCGGCGGGATACCCGTCCCGTCCCAATCCGGGCGGCGGAGCGCGTCTCCGGGGTTCAGCCCAGGATTCTCGCCGGTCATGTCGCCTGGAGGTGTGTCAGGGTTCTGCGTGGGATCGCCATTTTCGCCCGGCTTCTGGTTCTGGTCCGCGCCGCCGCCGAGTTTCTGCATGGTGAGGAGCGCGAGCTGGCGGAGAGTGCTGGCCGCCTGCTGCGCGGGCGCGGAGGCTTCTTGGGCGTTCCCGGCCTGGGAAGCCTGGGACATCTGCTGGAAACTTTGTGCCATGTTCTGGCCTTCCTGAGCCATGGGATTGTTCTCGTTGTCCGTGGGCGGGATCATCGCGCCCTTGTCTTCGAGCGTTTGAGCCGCCTGCTGAAGGGCTTCCGCGGCGCTACGGAAATCCTGGTGCGCTTCATTCTGTTTGGAGCCGGCTTCGGCGAGCCGTTGCTGTCCGTCCTGAGACGTTTGTCCTTGAGGAGTCTGCTGTTTCTGTTCGGCCTGGCTTTGGCGTTTCCCGGCATCGGTCATGAGCTGCTTCGCCCGGTCAGCCTGCTTAGATCCTTCGTTAAGCAGGCTCTGCGCTTTGTAAGCTTCGGTCCGCGCCTGGTTCTGCTGCGCCATACGGGTGGCGTCATTCAGGTTCTCGGACCGTTGGGAAAGTTGAGTGCCCTTCTCCGAAAGGCTGGCTTCCAGTTCGGACAAGGCTTTCTCCAGTTCGCCGCCCTGGATGGCTTCCAACTGCCGGGCCACGGCTTCCTGGCGATCGGAAAGTTCCCGGGCCGCTCTCGCGAGGGGAGAAGATTGGGCGGAGGGAGTGCCTTCGCCGGGCATCTCCTTCCCCTCGTTTCCTGGCTCTCCAGGGTTCTTTGCGTCCGCCGGCTGTTGACCGGCTGCGGGAGAACTAGCAGAGGCTTGGGCAGGGGCTGGCTGATCTCCCGGCTGAGGAGTCTTGGGGGAAGAGGCCTGGTTTTCTCCCTCCTGGGGTTCGCCCTTTTCGCCTGAGGCGGCAGCACTCTGGGCGGTGATTTCCGCCTGGGTCATCTGCTTCTGGCCGTCTGCGGAAGCCGGAGAGTCTTGGGGAGCAGCAGGCGCGCCATCGGGATTGGCGGGAGAATCGCCCTTTTCCTGGCTCATCGGATTGGGTTCCGCCGGGGAAGCTTCTTTCTGTTCGTTAGCGGGTTTGTCCCCGGCGGCGGCCTGCATTTGCTGGAACGCTTCCTGGGCCTGTTTCGCGGCCTGCATGGCTTCTCTGAGCTGTTCTTTCTTTAAGCTTTCGGCTGCCTTTTTGGCCTCACCGGCGGCGCTGGCGAGAGAAGATTCCGCGGCCGGGTTGGAGGTGGGGGCTGGCTCGCTACCGGTTTCTTCCTTTGTTGGGGACGAAGCCTCAGCGGAAGTGTTGTTCTCTTCCTTTCGCGCTTCCGCCTGGGCCATCTCTTTTGGAGAGGAATCCGCGTTCTCCCCGGCTTCCATGGCATCTTGCCGGGCTTGTTCAAGCTGCTGCCTTAACTCTTCCGCATCGCGAGCGATGGCTTCCTGCATTTTGGAAAGGCTGGTAAGAAGCGAGTCTTGCAGCTTTTCCCGGTCAGGGTCTTGGGCCGCCTCCTGCGTCATCTCGCGCAGGGCTTCCTGTTCCGCCGCGAGAGCTTGGGCAGCTTCAGCCAATTCGCGGGCCTGCTGGCGCTGCTCATCCAGCACGTTCTTTATGGCATCTGGATTCTCCTGGAGCATCTCGCCGAGGGTCTTCTGGATCTGCTGCTGTTCCCGTTTCCAGTTGGCGAGGTTTTTCGCCTCTTGCTTGGCGTCCGCGCTTTGCTGGTTCGCCTGTTTGGCGGCTTCGTTGGCGAGTTGCTGTTGCTTGGTGGCCAGTTCCGAAATTTTCACGGCGGCCTGGGCTTCCTTGGCGGCTTCGGGAATTTGTTTCTGAATGTCTTCGAGCTGTTTCATCGCCTCCTCCAACTGCTCGCGAGCGGCTTCCGCCTGGGCGAGCTGCTGAGCCTCGTCGTCCGAGAGGGGAATCATGTCCGCCGCTTCCCGGGACTCGCGGAGCGACTGGGAAGCGGTTTCTTCCAGTTTGTCCGCTTGCTTGTCGAAGGCGGTCTGCTGCATTTCCCTGGAAATCTGTTCCATGCGTTCCTGCGCGCTGGCGGCCTGTTTCCGGAACTCATCCAGGTCGCGCCGGGCATCCACGGAAAGTTCCTTTTCCTTCTGCATACGGTCCTTGGCCTGTTTCAGTTCGTTGCGGGCCCGGTCCAGTTCCTTCCGCGCCTCGCGCAGGGCGTCGCTGATCGCTTTTTGCTGGTTGTCGATGGCCTGCTGGGTGAAAGATTTGGCTTTCTTGGTTAGCTCGATGGTAATGGGCTCGCTGAGCGCCTGCTGGGGGCCGCCCATTTCCGGGGGCAGGTTGTCCCGCACCCGCACGCGGGCGACGACCTGTTCCGTGTTGTCGAGAATGAGCGAGCCGAGGTCCAGCGTGGCGAGGCCATTCCACCCGCCACCGGGGGCGGGTGAGGGCAGGGGCTGGGACCGTTCCTGGGTCACCGTGCCTGGAATCTCGTAAAGAATATCCACCGCGCTGATTCCGAAATCATCCATGGCGGAAAAGCGTATGGGAAGGAACTCCTCCGGTTTCAGCACCAGATTTCGTTCTTTCGGAGAGGTGAGCTTGATGGTGGGCGCCCGGTCTGGAACGGCCAAGACTTCCACGGTAATCGGTTCGCTGGAAATGCCGTGTTCGTCCGTCAGGCCGATCTGTACTGTTCCGCTGACTTCCTGTGTCAGGGAAAATTCCCACCGCGCTTCCGTGGGCAGTTCCGCGGTGTCCGCCGCGGCGATGCCGCCGTTCAAAGCCGCACTGTTCAAACTGGCGGTGGCGGAGGTGATGGGTTTGCTTAGCTTTGCCGATAGATCGACCCGGGAACCGGCGAGCGCGGCCACGCCGTGGTCGTCCACAAACACCTCGGAGGGTTCCAGCCCAGTGTACTCTGGGTAGTGCAGCGTGGCCGTGAGTGACGAGATAGCCGGGCGGGGCACGGCGGTGACTTCGAAATACTCGCTCAGCGCGCTGCCCGCTCGGATGCGGTAGCGGAAGCTCTCCTGGACATGGGGGAAGGTAAGCGCAAAGCGGCGTTTGCCCCCGTCCTGATCGGAGGCTTCCGTCAGCGTCATCCGTTCGATGGATGGCGCTTCGTCCGAACCCAGGTCAGCGCGGTGCAGTTCGGCGCGTTTCAGCCCCTGGTTGCGGACCATCATTTCAATGGTGAGCGAGTCACCCAGCGGCACGCGGAAATTGCCGGGGTCCACGATGAGATGATTGGCAAAGGCATTGCCCACGTTCAGGAACGGGGCCACCGCCCGGGTGATCAAAGTAGAAGTCTGGGTGGGCCAGATGATCAGTAGAAGGGCGATGACCAGCCCCGCCGCCGCCGCGGAAATGACAAAGCGCTGAAGTTTCCGGCCGGAAAATTCCCGTTCCGGAACGACGTCCTGAACGTCCAGGGTAGCGGTGCGAACGAGTTCGTCTATGAGCTGTTCCGATCCGCGCAAGTCATCCGAGTCCCGGCTGGAGAGAAGCTCCACCGCGCTGGAGATCCGCTCCTGCAGTTCTGGGTGCCGGAGTTCCAGGACCCGGGCGATGTGGGTGAGGGTGAGGGGACGGGAAAGCGGGCGAACCAGGTACCACCACGCCGCGCCGGCGGCGACGGCCAGCACCGCCAGCGTCAGGCCCCAGCGGATGACATTGGAAAACACCGTAAAAGTGGCGTCCACCGCCATCACGATCAGCAGCGCCGGCAAGGTGAGCGCCAGGATGGCCAGGATACCGCGAAACCACTGCAACCGGCGGACCCGGGAAATGATCGCCTCCAGCTTTTCCACGATGGGGCCGGGAAGCTGCCGGATGTTGGCGTCTGTAAGAGTGGAAGAGCTCATGATACGGTGAAATGAGGGAAAGGAACCCCAATCTATTTTAGAAAGGAAAGGCGGCGGTGGCGTTCATCCGGGGGTTGAGGGGTAATCTCATTCAACTGAGTCCATAGCGGCGGCGCAGGAGCCATTCCGCGGTGAGCAACAGGATAAATAACACCAGAAACGGCCAACTGTCCCAGAGGGTCACGTCGCGGCGTTCCTGCAAGGTTTCTTTGGGGGCTCCGAAATAGCCGGGCAGGAGGGAGGTTTCGTTCGCTTCCGCCACGGTGCCGCCGGTGAGTTGGGCGGCCTGCTTCAGAAAGTCCCGGTCGGCGGTCAGTTCCGCCAGTTCCACGGGATTGCGCGCGGTTTCCACCAGGACGGTGGTATCCACCGCGGAAGTTCCCGACTCCGCCAGAGATTCGTTCACGGCTTTTCCCTCCAAGGTGAACTGGTATTCCCCTTCCTCCGGTAATGGATCGAGGGCGGTTTCGAAAATGCCCGCGGAACCTTCGCGAAACGTCAGCGCCCGGCGTTGCACGGTTTCGTTGTTTCGCGAGACGCGGATGTAGACATTGCCGTCCGTGACGGGGAAGCGTTCCGGCGTCAGCACCTGGGCGATGACTTGGATGGGGTCGTTCGGGCTGTAGGTCAGACGGTCCGTACCCAGCCGGACGAGTTCCGTGCCGGCGCGCAGGCTTTCCCCGGCGCCCCAGCGGACGAGCTGTCCCCAGAAGCGGTGGTGATAAGTGTCGCCCACGCCGTAGCGAAGGCGCCAGGTGCGGTCGAAGCAGAGCATGGCCACTTTGCCCAGGCCAAAGCTCTGGGTGACGACGAGGGCGTGGTCTTTTTCGAACTCCTTTTGTGTGGCCAGGCGGCGGATGGCTTCGGTCACTTCGTCAGGGGAGCGGGCAGCCTCGGGAGACGGCAGATTCACCGTGGTCAGGCCAGCGGGCCGGGCGACGGCCAGGATCTCCGCGCCTTCCTTGATGCCGCCGGGCACGAACCGCCAGCGCAGGGCGGGCAGGTTGTCCCAGATTCGCTGGGAAGCGGCGTGACTGGCGGCCTGCTGCATGATGGGGCTGGTGCGCCCTTCCGTGGTGAGTTCGATGTGGTAGCTCTGCTCCGGGCTGTCGCCGAGAAATTCGTCTGAAGATTCGAACAGCACCGGCAGCAAATCGCGTAGCGATTCGTCGCGATACGCATGCGGCATGTAGCGGGGGCCGGAACTCAGGACCAGGAGCGCGCCGCGCTTTTCCACCTGTTCGCGGATCAGGCCGCGCGTTTCTTCATCCAGCGACTCCGGCGGCACGTCACCCAGAATGATGACATCGAAGAGGCTCCACTCCTGGGCGTTCTCAGGCAGGCGGGTGGCTTCGGCGTCGCCGAACTTTCTCCGGGCCGAGGCGTAAACGGCGGGCGGCTCCTGGGCCCGGTCGATCACGTCCGGGGTCAGGAGCACGTACTGCAGGTGCACCGACTTGTCCCGTCCGTAGAAGAGATTCCGCAGGTAGCGAAACTCCCAGCGCGGGTAGTTGTCCACCAGCAGGACATTCGTGCGGTCGTCCGTGACGGCTACCTTGAAATTCCACTGGTTATTTTCCTGGTAAGCCTCGGCGGCCAGGGGTTCGATGGCCAGATTGTAGTCGTAAATGCCTTTCTCTTCCGGGACGTGGTTGAAGCGGAGCTCGGTGTGAAAATTGACATCTTCAATTTCAATCTCCCGCAGGTCGGCGACCTTGCCGTTCTGGCTAAGCACGGCCACGAGCCGCTGGCCGCGCAGGTTATCAGCCTTGACCTCGGCCCGGACGGAAACCCTGTCGCCCAGGTAGATGGACTCCGGGGCGCGGAGGTGCAGAATGGATATGTCCGCCGGGCCTTCGTGGCTGCCGACCACGAGTGATGTGACCGGCGTATGCTGAAGGGCCAGTTGTTGCAGCGCATCTTCCGGCGGTGTCGCGGAATTGTGGCGGCCGTCCGTGAGCAGCAGCACCCCGGCGAGGGATTCCGGCGAGGTGGCTTCCATGGCGCGTTCGAGCGCGGCGGAGATGTTCGTTTCTTTCACGAAAGATCCCAACGGAGTTTCCCCGGGCGAAGGGTTCTCTTCGGAGGAACCATCGTTTTTTTCAGAAGCCGTGAGATAGTCCGTGTCGAAGTCCTCGCGGGTGATCTCACGGGGTTCGTAGCCGAAACGATAGAAACGCAGGCCGTAGTGGCGGTTTAGCTCTTCGAGCAAAGGCCGGTTGTCTTCAAAGGCCGCGTGCCGGGCCAAGGCCTGACGCATGATCTCGCCGCGCGGCCGGGCGGCGGCGGCATCGACGGATCTCCGGTCCGCTTCCGAAAGGCTGGCCAGGAAAGCTTCGTCCAGCGGGGGGGCGAACCCGAGCAGCTTTTCCGCCAGGGCTTCGAGGGCAACCGCCAGGGCTTCCAGCTCTTTCCGCGCGGCCTCGCTTTTCCCAGCGCTGAGTCCGTCACGAATGGCTTTGACCTTACCGGGAATCATCGCACCGAGCGACTTCCGGAGTTCCGCGAGGTTCTTGGAAACCTCTTCACTGAGCTTGGTGAGTTTTGCCTGTTCCGTTTCCAGCCGGGACGCCAGGGCGGGAGTGTTTTGGCTTACTTCGTCAAGCAGGGAGGCCAGGCTGTCCGGGACTCCGGTTGTCTGAGAACCGGTGGGTTGAGACAGGGCCGTGACCTGTTTGTGAGTTTCCGCCGCCAGATTGGCGAGCTCCGCGGCTCCGGCGGCCACATCCAGGCGGTCCCGCAAGGCGGGGAGATCGAAGACTTCCGCGCGGTCCAGTTTCTCCGTGGCGGAGAGGCGCCGGTCTTCAATTTCCATGGACTGAGACTCGTCGATCAAGACCGCGATCTCCCGGATGATGGGCCGGGACAGAAGCGTCGAATGAACCGGCTCCACAAAGACGAGGAACAACATTCCCAGCGCGCCAAGCCGCAAGCCCAGCAGGAGGCGGCCCTGGGAGCGCGGCAGAGTGTTTCGCTCGAAATCGTAGAGCCAGGCCAGGACCTCCGCGGCCACGGCGGTAAGGGCTGAAAGCAGCCAGAGGGGAAGATCCGCTTCAAACACCAGGAAGCGCGCCAGGAACTGAAGGCCGCACCACAGGAACCCAGTGCCGCACGCCACGCCCAGCCCGCGCCAGAGCAGGGTGAGATTGGGATAGCGCCGACGAAGGTGGAAGGTGAGGAACCAAACGAAGGCCAGCAACAGAGCCACGGGAGCGGCTGCCAGGCTCAGCCAGCCGGGAGTGCTTGATTTGGCGGTTTCCACGAGGCCGGGATTCATCGGACGTTCGCGGTCTTTCTGACCCGTTCAAGTTGAGCGCGGAATCGGTTGGTGGGCGATTCCGCGGGTTGAAAGTCCACTGTGATCTCTTCGCCCGATCGGCGCATGCGGGCAATCCAGCGGGCCAGGGCGATCTCCAGCAGTATGAAAACAAAGGCGGCGGCGGCGATGTATTTCCAGATGTCCGCACCGAATTCACGGCCCGAGAGAAACTCAAGAACCGCTTCGGCGGATTCCGGCTCGGCGACGGTGACGTATTTGTTAAGAAGTGCCAGTTCGTCCGGGTTCAATGGCGTGAGACGGCTTTCCGCGGGGTCCCGCCGCACGGTGAAAGGAATCTCCGATTCCCCCTGGGCGAGGATGGAGTTGAAGTAGAGCCGCTGTTCTTTTGGGATATTGATCTGATAGAGTCCCGCGCTGACATCGCCTTCCAGAGTAGCCAAGGTGCCCTCTTTACCAGTGGACAGATGGGCGACCCTAGGCCGTCCGTCGGGCCCTCTGACAGTCAGGTCTTCTTCCAGCGAACCTCCCGCGCCCTGTTTGTTTTCCGGCAGGGAAGAAAACTGTTCCACCGGAATGGTCTGCCGGGGCACATCTTTCTCGCTCCAGTACAGCACGGCGGTGGCGGCGCCTTCGTCCGCCAGGTATTCGGCCCGGAAGTCGTGCCACTTGCTTTCTTCCAGCTTCACTTTCCGGTCGGCCGGTTTGTCGCCGCTCTTCTGAACGAAAACGGACTTGTCATCTATCCAGACCTCCAGGCGTCCTCCCTCCACGTCCGCTTCGAGCCGGTAGTTCCCTTCCATGGGCGGCCGAAGCCGTCCCGTCCATTGAACCTTGAAACCGTCCGCGGGTATTCCGGTGGCGGGCGGGCGGTTCCACCAGTGAAAGCTGACGCCGGGGTCGATCCGGCTCAGCAAAGGTTTCTGAGTGGAATGAGTAGCGTAGTAGTCCCCCCGTAGTCCTTGTCCCTGGACCACTTGGCTGGAGTCGGAGAGAAGGAGAGAGATTTCCCAACTGGGTTTGAGATCGAGACTGTAGTCGGCGGGATTGGCCAGGAAGTACACCAGCTCGTGAACAAAGGGGAGAAAGCTCTGGCGGGTGGGCAGGTTGCTCGCCTGGGTATCCAGCGAAGTGGGAAGCAGTAAGACGCGCCCGGCCCCGGACTGTCCGGATACCAGGAAGGGATCTCCGGTGTTCAGGCTGCCCGCGACCGTTGCGCCGGGACCGGCGTTTTCGCGCTGCTCCAGCTTCCAGTAGCCGGAAAGGCGGACACTTCCGAAATCGCTTCTTCCCGAGTCTCCCACCCGGCGCACGGCGGGGTGCCGGAAGGAGCGAAGCGAGGGCGAGAACGGAGCCGCGGCTTCCCCGGACATGATCTTCATTTCTTCCAGCTTGGCCGGGACCAGCGGCGTGCCGTTCGCCGCCTTCCAGGCATTGTAGAAGTCCGGCTGAGCCTTGGCGCCCGGAGCGATGAGAAGTCCGCCGCCGGCTTCGACAAAGGTGGCCAGATCCCCCGCGGTGAGTTCGGGCAGGCGAGGCACGTCCGCGAGGATGACCACGTCGAAGTTCTCAAATGCGTAACCCGTCGCGACTTCCGTAACGGGCACCGCGGTAGGTTCGACCAGGAAGCGGAAGTCCGGATTCTGAATGCCAGATTGTTGATAATAGTCGAGTTCTTCCTGGAGAGCGGGCGCCAGCGCCAGGGAAGCAAAGGAAGAAGCCCGTTCCAGGAACTTGCCGGTGGGCCGTCCATCGACAATCAGCACCTTCAGGCTGGAGGCCACGTTCAGGGCACTGATCCGCTCGTCATCCTGGGGAATGTCGTCCTCCACCAAGACGCGCGCGGAGACGTACTGCGCGCCGGGGCTTAGGAAGCGGTGGTAGAAGCGAACCGTCTCCGTGGCTCCGGGCCGGATCTGGCCGATGGTGTCCTCACCCAATACCTGGGAGCTGACGCGGAGCTTCACGGCTTCAGGCGTAATGGCTTCATTGCCCGTGTTTTCGATCGTCACGTCAATGGCGACCCGGCGATCGACTCCCACGATGTCGCGGTTGAAGGAGATGTCGCTGACCGTCGCGTTTCGCACGTGGGTCGGCAGGGGCAGTGCGCGGAGCACGATGTGCGGCTCGGAGGGAAGGTTGGAAAACGCTTCCTTGAGAAACTCCCAGCGCGAGGGTTGGTCCTGCTCCCAGCCTACGTTCTGAGCGTCAGAGATCAGGATGATTTGTTTTCCGGAATTGTCTCCCTGTGCCAGCGAGAGAGAGGCCAAGGTGAGGCAGTCGTAAGCGGCCATGGCGCCATCCACCGGGCGCAACTCGTCCAGCGCGGCTTCGACCGCGGAACGGTCGCTCGTGGGCATGAGGATCTTGGCCGAGGGCGTGGGGCCTCCCAGGATCAGGCTGAAGGCGTGGGTTCGCGGAGCGCGGCGCAGGATCTCGCGGGCCTCGGACACGGCCCGTTCGAAATTGGAAACCCCCTCCTGCTGCGCCAGCATGGAAGTGGAACCGTCGATGACCAGCGCGATGTCCTGCCTGCCGCCCGATCCAAAGCGGGAGAGATTCAGCTGCTTTTCAAAAATAATCAGCACCGCGACCGCTAACAGGCACGCGGCTCCAAAGGCAAACAGGCCCTTCCTCCAGAGACCGGCGGAGTGCAGCACCGCCGCCACGCCGAGGGCGATGATGCCGGCAAAGGCCAGCGGCAAGACGAGACCCCAAGGTACCGTCGAACCCGGTGGAATGAAGGGCTGAGCCAAGGCGATCACTAACAAACCCACCAAAAGGCAGCGCGATACCATCAGCAGCGCTTCCTCCATCTGAATGCGCCGGTTGCGGATGGTGAGGGACTCGAACAGAAAGTCGATGGCTCCCCATTCAATGACCCGCCTGGTCCGCCGGTTGAGCAAATGGATGATGATAGGGATGGAAATCCCGAGTAGTCCGAGGAGTAGGGCTACGTTGTGAAATTGCATGACTTACCGGAACCGCAATGACACTAGGAAAGCAGGAGAAAGACAGTGGCGGGAGACTTCAACCACGGATAGCTCGGATGGCACGGATTGAATGTGGTTCAGCGTGCGCCTGAGAGATTTCATCAGTGTAGTCTGTGTCATCCGTGGTTTCCTTTCAGGTTCAGGCTAACGCCCGGAAGTCTTCCGGCCCGCGAAGTAGTTGAGGAGAGTCTCGGCGACGGGTGTATTGGTGTTGATGGGCACGTAGTCGGACTCCATCTGGCCGCAGGCGAGTTCGACGCCTTTCACGAAGTCGCGGACGCGCTCCAGGTACTGGGCGCGGAGGGTCTTGGGATCGACCTTCAGTTCCAGGTTGGGAGTTTCCAGACAGCGGAAGTTTTCGAACTTCTTGAAGGGAAAGGTCAGCTCCTCCTCCGCCATGATGTGGAGCACCAGAATCTCGTGGTGGCGGTAGCGAAAGTGGTGGAGGGCGTTTTTGATCTCGGCGACATCCGCGAAGAGATCGCTCAGGATGACCACCAGGCCGCGCGGGGGAATGCGTTCGGCGATGTCGTGGAAGACGTCCACCGCCCGGGTCTCGGAACCGGCTTTGGTCTGGTGAAGGGCTTCCAGGATCAGCCGCACCTGGCTGGGCTTGGCGGCGGGCCGGATGTGGCGGCGAATTTCCGTGTCGAAAGTGACCAGGCCCACGGCGTCCTGTTGCTTGACGAAGAGGTAGGAAAACGCGGCGGCCAGGTAGCGGGCGTAGTCGAACTTCGAGAGGCGCGCGCCATTGAGAGAGACCGCGGCGTCGCCGGTGTAGGCCATGGAGCCGGAAGCGTCCACCAGGAAGGTAACGCGCATGTTCGTCTCTTCGATGTACTGCTTGACGTAGTAGCGGTCCACCTTGCCATACACGCGCCAGTCCAGGTCGCGCAGGTCGTCTCCCGGCGAGTAGGGGCGGTGCTCGGCGAACTCCACGGAAAAGCCCTTGTGCGGGCTGACGTGGCGGCCGGTGACGGTGCCTTCCTTCCGCGTCCGGGCCAGGAACTCCAGCCGGGCCAGGGTGGAAGTCAGCTCCTTGGGAAGGAGCCGCATGCAGTCGAGTGAATCCAGAGCGCTCATTTCGGGCAGACTGGAATCAGACGTCCAGGTCGGCCTCCGGCTTCAGCCCGTCGATGAGCATGCGGATGATGTCGTCGCTGCTGACGCCGGCGGCTTCGGCGTTGAAGGTGGTAATGACACGGTGGCGCAGGACCGGCAGGGCCACGGCCCGGACGTCTTCCGTGGTGGCGTGATAGCGGCCCTGGAGAATGGCGCGGGCCTTGGCCCCGATGACCAGGTAGATGCCCGCCCGGGGACCGGCGCCCCAGGAGACCATTTCCTGGACGAAGTCCGGGGCCTCCGCTTCCTTCGGCCGGGTGGCGCGGGCCAGGCTGCTGGCGTAGGCCAGGACGTGGTCCGCCGCCGGAACGCGCCGCACCACTTCCTGCAGGCGCAGCACTTTCTCCGCCGTGAGCTGCTTCGTGATGTGGGCGCGATAGGTGCCGGAGACGCGTTTGATGATGTCCAGTTCCTCTTCCGCGGTGGGATAGTCCACCCGGATGTTGAACATGAAGCGGTCCAACTGGGCTTCCGGGAGCGGGTAGGTGCCCTCCTGCTCGATGGGGTTCTGCGTGGCGAGCACGAAGAACGGTTCCGGCAGCGGGTAGGTTTCTTCGCCGATGGTGACGTGGTGTTCCTGCATGGCCTCCAGCAGGGCGGCCTGCGTCTTGGGCGGCGTACGGTTGATCTCGTCCGCGAGGATCATGTTGGCAAAGACCGGGCCTTTCACGAAGCGGAAGAGCCGGCGGCCCGTGGTGTGATCTTCCTCCAGGACCTCCGTGCCGGTGATGTCCGCCGGCATGAGGTCCGGGGTGAACTGGATGCGCTTGAAGGAAAGATCCAGCACCTGGCTGACGGTGGAAACCAGGAGGGTCTTGGCCAGGCCGGGCACGCCCACCAATAAAGCGTGCGAACGGCAAAAGATCGAGATGAGGAGTTGCTCGATGACTTCGTCCTGTCCCACGATGACCTGGGCAAGCTCCTTACGCATGGCGGCGTAGGAGTCCTTCAGATCGGCAATGGCCGAGGTGTCGTTGGTGTCCAGGTTGGACGTTGGAGCGGTGGAAGAGGGCTGCGCCTTGGACATGGGCGTCTGCGGAGGGGTGTTGTGGAGAAGAAGCTGGAGTTTGGATGGTGGCTCCCCGGGGCTACCTGCCCTGAAGAGACTGGGACGGGAAACGGAAGACATTACTCTTCCTGACCGTCCATTGTCACGACATACTCCAGTAAAACTCGGGAAGCGGCAATGGCGTCTTCAAGTCTGCCAATGCGAGCCTCGCCGCGTCTCGCCACGAGAACTGGTGAGAAATGCAGGCCAGGTATCGCCACGATACAAAAAAAGCCCGGCGTTTCGGCCGGGCTTCCGAGATTGTTTTGGCTGACCGGAAACCCGGTCCAGCCGAAGGCCATTACTTGTGAGCCTCGACGATTTGAGGGATCTCGGCGCGGGCAACTCCCAGGGGAGCATCCACATCCGAAAATTTCTCCCGGGCTGCCTTCACCATTTCAGGCGTCACGGCGGGAGCGGAATTGCCGAAGCTGTTGCGGGTGTAAGTGAGGACACCGGCCAGTTGCTCGTCGGTCAACATTCCAAGGGGGAGCATCTGCCCGATGTAGTCCATCCCTTCCTTCTTGATGCCTTTGAGCACGACCAGAATCGGAGCGTCAGGATCTCCCAGAAGAAGCTCCGATCCGGAGAGGGACGGGGCCATGAGCATGGGGCCGGTCTTGATACCTTTTCCGTCCGGTCCGTGACAGGCGGCGCAGGTGGCGAATGTGGACTTTCCAGTAGCCATGAGGGCCGGATCAGGAGCGGCTTCGGCGGGCGCGGCCGGAGCTGTTTCACCACCAGTGCCTCCCGGAGCGGGAGCCGTCGGCGCTGGACTGGCGGCGGCGGGCGCTGGGGCGGATTTCGCGGCGGCGGTTTCTTCCTCTTCAGGTTTGCCGGGGCCCTTGGTGTTGCTCAGGAAAGCCAGGGCGGTGGCCCCCAGCATCAGGACTAGCACGGCCGGAATCACGATCATTCCAGCGTAGCCGATGTATCCAGGAATCGGCGACTTTTTCTTCTCAGATTGATGGCTCATGGCGATGGGGAAGTAACCGGCGATTCTAGAAAAGTCAACTTTGGCAGACCGCAACCGCCGGGTGGAGCAGGATGCGGTCCGGTTTGCCTTGGGAATACGGCGGATCCGCCTTCCGGGATGCGGCTGGATCCCCCATTCGGCAAACATTGGAGTCGCCAGCCTGGGCGGGACGGATAGAGTCTCTCGGACCCCGATTGCCGTATTCGACAATGGAACCAGAAAATCAAACCGCGCCGGAGGTTGAGATCCGTAAGATGGAGCCGGAAGAGGCGGCCGGGATCGAGCGCGTGGCCCAAGACATCTGGCGCACGGTCTATCCTGGCCTGATCACGCCCGAGCAAATCGACTACATGCTGGGCTGGATGTATGCGCCGGATAAACTGGCGCGGGAAATGGTCTCGGAAGGGGTCACCTACCTGGGGCTGTTTCTGGATGGGGAAATGGTGGGGTTTTCAGCGGTGGGGCCGGAAGGCGGCGAAGAGGGCGGAACGAGCGCCGCGGACTTTTCCGGAAAGGGTACTGGAGCCTTCCTGCACAAGCTATACCTGCATCCGGCCTGGCATGGCAAAGGACTGGGAAGCCGTCTCATGAAGAAAACCGAAGCCCTGGCGTTGGAGAAGGGGTGGAAACACATCCGCCTGCGGGTGAACCGGAACAATGAAAGCGCCATTCGCGTCTATGAGCGAAACGGCTACCGGAAACTGGAGGAAGTCTGCTCGGACATCGGGGGCGGCTTTGTCATGGACGACTGGGTGATGGGAAAGGCCCTGGGGTAGCGGGAGCAGAGCGAGTGATGGCGGGGAAAGTCGCGGCGTTCTTTGTTTATTCCCGCTGACATTTTCCTTACAATCTCCTTACCAGGGCCTGACAACAGCCGGGACGTTCCGTGCCACGGTGTGCGCATGAAACGAACCCTAGACAAAGTAGTAGGAACTCTTCTCGCGGTCGCGGCGATGGCAGGCGCGGCAACCATGACCGGCGGGAACACGGCGCGTGCCATGGACAAACTGGACCTCCAGGAGGGGATCAGGCTCACGACACGCGTGGACCGGCCCCTTCTGATGAGGGGAGAAAAAGACCAGGAGATCATTGTTAAGATCGATCTGGAAGGCCAGGCCTGGAAACGCCCGGACCGCATGCCGCTGAATCTGGCCGTGGTGCTGGACCGCAGCGGTTCCATGACCGGCCGGAAACTGGAACAGGCCAAGCAGGCGGCCCAGATGCTGGTGGACCAGCTCACGCCACGGGATGTCTTCTCCCTGGTGATCTATGATTCCGACGTGGAGGTGCTGATTTCGCCCCGCCGCGTGGAAAACAAGGCGGCCCTGAAGCGGACCATCAGCCGCATTCACGCAGGTGGCAGCACGGCTTTGTATGCCGGGGTGAAGACTGGTGGAGACCAACTTCAGGAATTCCTCTCCGGCGAACGCGTGAACCGGGTGATGCTGCTCTCCGATGGCCTTGCCAATGTGGGCCCGTCCAGCAATCGGGAGATCGCCCAGTTGGGTCACCGCCTGGCGCGCCAGGGTATTCCGGTGACGACCATCGGCCTGGGAGACGACTACAATGAAGACCTCATGACCTCCCTCGCCGAGGCAAGTGACGCCAATTACTACTACGTGGCGGATGTCGAGGCATTGACCGGCGTCTTCCGCCAGGAACTGGGTGAATTGCAGAGCCTGGTGGCCCGGCGGCTTGTTCTCGAAATTCGCTGCCCGGAAGGCGTGCGGCCCATCGAGTTCATCGGCCGGCAGGATGAGGTCCGGGGCCAAGTCGCCCGGGTGGAGTTCGGCGACCTGGCGGGAGAACAGAATCGCTTCGTCCTGCTCCGCTGCCAGATGGATCGCAAGCTCGACGACGGCCGCTTCGGCCTGGCGGACGTGAACGTGCACTACGAAGACATTCGCGGCGGCGCGCCCACCCTGCGGGACCAGAAGGCGAAGGTCTTTGTGAACGCCACGAACGACCGGAAAAAGGCTGAGTCCGTGGTGGACCGCGACGTCCAGGTGGAAGCCGAACTGCTCTGCAACGCGGCGGTGACCCGCGACGCCATCGCCTTCGCGGACGCCGGAGAGGTTGGAAAATACCGGGAAACCGTGGACCGGCAGATCGCAAAGCTGACCAGTGTCCAGGCCAGCGCCCCGGCGGCGAAACAGGAAGAGATCCAGCGGGAGATCGATCTGCTGGAAGAAAACAAAGACCAGGTGAACGATCAAGGCCTGGATAACCGCGCGCGGAAGAGCCTGCAATGGAATGTCTTCCGGCAGAGCAACTCCAAAGCGAGCAATGGAGGTGAGGTGAAAATCCCGCAACAGAATGGCGGCAATGTTCCGTTCCAACAAAAGGATTCGACCAGTAGCCGGAAACCCAGGGTCAGTCGGTAACCGGCGCTGGTTCGAAACCTGGTGGATTGGACCCACAGGCGGCGGGGCGGTGACGCCCCGCTGTCCTCGTGTCTGAAGAATCAGAGCAGAGGCGGAAGGCTTGGCGCGGTTGGGGAGGACAGAGTAGAATTACAGGAAGGAAAGACTCAGAGTAAAGGATCATGAAAAAATTCGCGGCAGTGTTTGTGGTGGCAGTGTTAGGGCCGAGCTTGGCCCTGGCCTGGCTGGCCACGCGTTCGCTGCGGGACCAGGAACTCATCGCGCGTACCCAGCAGGCCCTGCTCCAGCAGGACACCACGGACGACCTGGCGGGCGACGTGCAGGCCTACATGGACGACGTGCGCGTCTTCTTCGAAGGCCTGGTGGAAGAGATGGCGGTGGAGTACGATGAAGAAATTCTCCGCAACGAGTTCGATCAACTCCTCCGGGCCCGGTGGGCTCAGGCCAAGGTAGGCGCGGTGGTCACGGAGGACGGGATCATTTGTTCGCCTCTGATGACGTCGAAAGACCGCCGGGTGCAGACGTTCCTGACCGAAAACCGGCTGTTTTTGAGCAACAACGGCGAAGCGACCTGGTATCAGGCGCCACCCGTGCTGAGCGGCTCCGTCAACGTCTCCCCAGTCAATAATGATACCTGGGACGAGAGGGATGCGATAGAGGAAGTGGCGGCGGAAGCGGTCCCGGCCCCAAAACCCGAACTTCGCGCGGACGACAAATTCGAACAGGCGTCCGCCAAACCGGCAGCCAAGAAAGAGCCGGAGCCGGCCTACCAGCAGATGAAGGTGTCCGTGTCCGAAGGGAAACTGCGTTCCCGCTACAGCAATGTACCGGCGCCGATTCAGCAGCAGGAGGAATACCGTCAGATGGAAGCCAACGGAGGCGCCATCCAGTTGAATGCGGACGGGCTGGCAAAGAAAGAAGAGCCCATGGCGGACCAGGCTATAGAGGTGACCCAGGTGCCGAACGCTCCCCCGGCGGCCTCTCCAGATCCAAGCCAGGATCTGGCGCTCGAGAAACCGGGCGCGGAACCCATGAGCCGGATGGCGATTCCCCAGATTCCGCCCCAGTCCTTTTCTTCGCTGCGGGTCAATGTGGGAAATCTCAAGGAGGTGGTGGGAGACGAGTCCGCCGGAGCCTTGAGCCGCTTTGACCGGGACGGCCTGAACGTGTTGCTTTGGGTCCGGAACGTGAACCTGCCCACCTTGATCTTCTGGGTGGAACTCGATCTGGAGCAGATTCGCGACGAACTGGCGCCCATCATCAGCGACTACTCGGGACTGGCGGGAGCGAGCCTGAGCCGGATCAGCCGGCCGGACGATCCGCCAGCGGAAGTTTGCCTGGCCTTGCTCGACGCGAAGGGGGAGTTGGTTTCTTCCAACGTGCCCGGTTTCCAAGCGGATTGGGATCACCCTTTTGTCTCCACGGAGATCGGCGAAATCCTGCCGCACTGGGAGGTCGCGGCCTATCTGATGAATCCGGAGTCCATCAGCGAGGCGGCCCGGAATGCCCGCCTGGTCCTGTGGCTGATGGTGGTGGTACTGATCGCGGCCATTGCCATTGGCAGCGCGATGATCTGCTGGGACGTGGGGCGCGAAATGCGGTTGGCCCGACAAAAGACGGACTTTGTCAGCAACGTGAGCCATGAACTGAAGACGCCCCTGACTTCCATTCGCATGTTCTCCGATCTCCTCTCTTCGGACCGGCCGGTGGAGGACAAGAAACGGTCCGAATACGCCGGCATTATTTCCACGGAAGCGGGGCGTCTTTCCCGCCTCATCAATAATCTGCTCGACTTCTCCCGAATGGAGCGCGGCGAGAAGCGCTATCAGTTCGAGCCGGTAAACGTGGCTGAGCTGACGCGTCAGACGCTGGATCACTTCCGGCCTCAACTGGGCGTTGGCAAGATTCGTTTGACAGAGAAAATTGAGGGAGACGGCTATGTTGTGAAAGGAGATCCGGACGCTCTCTCACAGGTTCTTCTCAATCTCTTGTCGAACGCGGAGAAGTACGGCGGTTCGGGTGGCCAGATTGAAGTGGAAGTGAAACCGGATGGTTCCGGACCGGAAAGGGTGGAGGTGTGTGTAATGGACCGCGGACCGGGCATCGCCCGCAAAGATGAAGAACGGATTTTCGAGAAATTCTACCGGGTGGACGATTCGCTGAGCAGTGGGATCGAAGGCTCCGGTCTGGGCTTGACCCTGGCCCGGCAGATTGCCCAGGCCCATGGGGGGGATGTGCGCCACCGGCGCCGCGACGGAGGAGGTTGCTGTTTCGTCCTGACATTACCACTGGCGAACAACCAAGCGGAAGAAACAAGATACGGGAGTAAATGAAATCCGAAGGAACGAAGATTCTGATCGTGGAAGACGATCCGCACATTCGCTTTGGCCTGAGCGAAGTGTTTCAAAGTGAAGGCTACGCCGTGGCGGCCTGCGAGCGGGGGGATGTGGTGGAAGAAACCATGGCCAGAGAATTGCCGGACCTGCTGGTGCTGGACATCATGCTGCCGGGCCGGAACGGATACGAAATCTGCAAAGGCCTCCGGCGGCGCGGCGTCCGGCTGCCCATCCTGATGCTGACGTCCAAAGGCCAGGAGATCGACAAAGTCGTGGGACTGGATTGTGGGGCGGACGACTACGTGACAAAGCCCTTCAGCGTGCGCGAACTGGTGGCTCGGGTGAACGCGCTTCTGCGCCGCTGCGAAATGGATCGTGCCGCCGCTGGCGGCGGTGGAACCCGCGGCGGGGACGGCAAAGCCAGGGAACCCATCCAAGTCGGATCTGCCACGGTGGATTTGAAAACCTACGAAGTAAGCCTGAACGGCAGCCGCGAACGGCTAACGCCGAAGGAGATCGAAGTCCTGCGCTATCTGGACAAGCGCCGTGGGGAGGTGGCCAGCCGGGACGAGATTCTGGACGCCGTCTGGGGCATTCAGTACTACGGTACCACACGCACCCTGGACCAGTGTGTGGCCCAGCTCAGAAAAAAGCTGGGAGACGCGGGCGCGTCACCCCGCTACCTGATCACGGTACACGGGGTGGGCTACAAACTAGAAGCATGTTAGAGTAGGATGGGACCGTTTGGCCCCTGTCCCTTCTACTCAGGGCGCCGGCTTGATGCCTCCATTCATGGCCACATGCAGCCCGGCGGAAAAGAAAAGAACCAGCAACCCGGCAACCGCCAAAAGATAGGCGAACTTGAGCAGGGTGTACTTTTTGCTCAAGACCTTCCCAATGTCATAAAGATCTCTGGCCAGGAAGAAACGGGCAGACCGGCTGTTGTCCAGTTGGCCGATGATGTATTTCAGAAAGTCGTCTCGTTGGAATCTGGAATAGAATCCGAAGAAGAAAGGATTGGGAACGTCTTCGATCTTTGTCTGCTGAATCCGTCCCACGGTCTTGGGCATGATCACCAGCAGAGCGAAAAACAGAGACGCGCCCTCGAACACGAAAAAGCTAGCGAAAGATATTGTGAATTTTGAGATGGCCGTGGAAATGAAGGAGAGGTTGGTAAACAGGACGGTGAGAACCAGGACCATGATACCGATGAGAATATTCGCCTTCTGGTCGGCCAGCATCAGCAGATTGGACTGGTGCTGATGGACCGTGCGGAGCGCGTAGATGACGTCGTTGTCATGAAACTCATCTTCGGAGATCTCTTTGGGGTCGCGCAGCGTATCTGTTCTCATAGAGGTGGGTTGAATACTTGAAGTGGTCTGGTTTTTGGGAGCTTCCAGAATTCTTTTCTCGTGGTTCTGTTGGGACTCATCCACGGAGAAAGAAACGTTAAACATAGACCGGAAGCCCGGTCTATTGCGCGAAGGAATTGTTACCAAAACGTCACCTCTGTAGGCCGCGAAAACGAGCGAGGATGGCCTGGAGAAACCGGATGCCGGGGAAAGGAGAAAGATGGTGCGGGTACGGAGAATCGAACTCCGGTCTCAAGCTTGGGAAGCTCGCGTCCTACCATTGAACGACACCCGCTTTCCCGGGGCGCTGGGCGGCGGAAGTGATCTCCGGCCCGGCGAGAAGGGGAATGTAAAGTGTCTGAAACAGCTCCGCAAGGAAAACCGGGAGCCAACTGGAAGCCTGCTCAAGCAGCGGAATTTCGCTTTTCCGGCCGTGGGGTTTAGGGTCATGGTGAACGCATGCTTGAAAATCCTTCCCCGACATTGAGACGAATCCGGATCGGACGCCGGACCTGGTTTGCCTCCCTGGCCATGGGGCTCCTCCTGGCGGGAGCCTGGGCCCTGCCGATACAGGCTCGAAGCGCGGAGAAGCCGCCGAACATTCTGTTCTGCATCGCCGACGACTGGGGCTGGCCTCACGCCGGGGCGTATGGGGACGAGGTGGTGAAGACCCCCACCTTTGACCGTCTGGCGGCGGAGGGGGTGCTTTTTGAAAATGCCTACATCTCGTCTCCTTCGTGCACGCCCTCGCGGAACGCCATCCTGACCGGGCAGTGGCATTGGCGGCTGGAGCAGGGGGCCAGCCTGTATGGCACGCTTTCCCAGGATGTGAAAGTGTATCCCTATCTCCTGGCGGAGGCGGGCTACCACACCGGGCACTGGCGGAAATCCTTCGGACCCGGCACGCTGGAAGGGAAATGGGCGGAAGCGCACCCGGCGGGGAAGATGTATCCCAAAGGGTTTCAGCAATTCCTGGATGACCGGCCAGAGGGCGCGCCCTTCTGTTTCTGGCTGGGGGCCAGCGATCCGCACCGGCCCTACAAAGAGGGCACGGGTAAGGAAAGCGGCATGGACCTTTCCAAGGTGCAGATGTTCCCCTTCTTCCCGGACAGCGAAGTGATCCGTAGCGACGTGGCGGATTACTATTACGAAGTGCAGCGTTTCGACAGTGACGTGGCCGCCGCCCTGGAGCTTCTCGAAAAGATTGGCGAAGCGGACAACACCATTGTGGTGATGACTGGCGACCACGGGATGCCTTTCCCCCGCTGCAAGAGCAATGTGTATGACTGTGGAGCTCGCGTGCCGCTGGCGCTGCGCTGGCCCGAACGGGTGAAGCCGGGACAGGTAGTGGAGGGCTTTGTTTCCACCACCGATTTGGCTCCCACCTTTCTGGAAGCCGCCGGGGTGGAGGTACCGCTGGAAATGACGGGGCGAAGCCTGGTACCCGTGGTCACCGCCGGAGCACCGGCCCGGGATCATGTGCTGGTGGGCAAGGAACGTCACGTGCCCAGCCAGGAAGCGCCGGACATGGGCGGCTATCCCACGCGGGCCATCCGCACGCCGGACTTTCTCTACATCCGCAACTACCGTTCCGACCGTTGGCCCAACGGCACACCGGAATGGGAGAAGGCCGCCATGCCCGGCAACTGGTACGCGGACACGGACAACGGCCCCACGAAGACCTACATCATCGACAACAAAGACAAAGACGAGGCACACCGCCGCGCCTATGACTTGTGCTTTGGGATGCGGCCGGAGGAAGAACTCTACGACCTGCGCAAGGACCCTGACCAGATGACCAACGTGGCGGACGCCGCCGCCTACGCGGAGATCAAGGGCGAGCTTTCCGGCCAGCTCACGGCGGAGTTGAAAGCCTCCGGAGACCCACGCCACAATGGGGAGGGGGATGCCTTTTTTGACGGCCGGCCCTATACGGGCGGCGGACCGAAGCATCCGGACTTTGAAGGTCCGAAAAACCCTAACAAGGCAGCCAAAGGAAAAGGGAAGAAAGGCGAGTAATCCATACGGGAGCCCAAGTCATGATCCAGCAACTTCGTAATTGCCGCCTGGTGACCCCTGGCGAAGAAGTCCGGCCCGTCACGATTGAGGTGGGTGAAGGCGGTATCATTTCCGCCGTCAGTCATCCCGATGAGGCGGGTGACGCCAAGGCGTCCGCCTGTTTCGAAGCGGACGGGCTGTTGGCTCTGCCTGGCTTTATCGACATCCACACCCACGGGGCAAATGGCCGGGATGTGTCCGAAGGAAACCTGGAAGCGCTGTGCGTCATGGCGGAGGCAAAGATTCGCGAAGGCGTGACCACCTTCCTGCCCACTACCTGGACGGAGAGTCCCGAGGCGCTGGTGGCCATGGCGGAAGCCGGGGCGGCCTACCGCGCGCAGGGGCAGCCCTTTGCGCGGACGCCGTTCATGCACATTGAGGGTCCTTACTTGAATCCTAAGCAGGCAGGCGCTCAGGATATTCAGCAGATGCGGAAGCCGGACGTGGAGGAACTGATGGGCCTGGCGGAGATCTGTCCGGTGGGTCTGGTGTCCCTGGCGGTGGAGTTGGAGGGAGCGTTGGACTTTATTCGCGCCATGGCGGAGCACGGCATCGCGACTTCCGCCGCGCACAGCGCCGCGACGTATGCGGAGTTTGCGGAAGCCCGGCAGGCGGGACTGACCCACCTGACGCACTACTGTAACCAGATGTCTCCCCTTCATCACCGCGCCGTCGGGCTGGTGGGCGCGGGTCTGCTGGATGACGAAGTGATGATCGAACTCATCTGCGACCGGATTCACTTGGCGCCGGAAATGATCGAACTCGTATTCAAACACCGCTCCTGCGACCGGCTGATGTTGATTACCGATTCCATGGCGGCATCCTGGCTGGGGGATGGCGACTACGCCCTGAGCGGTCACCGGACCATCACCGTGAAAGACGGCGTGGCCCGCATTCCGGAAGGAAACCTGGCGGGCAGCACGGCGAAGTTTAACGAGTGCCTTAAGAATGTGGCTGAGATCTCCGGGCGTCCGCTACCGGACCTGGCCAAGACCTGCGCGGCGAACCAGGCGCGTTCCCTGGGACTATACGACCGCGGACATCTGGCCACCGGCTACCTGGCGGACGTGGTGCTTCTGGACGAGCACTTCGAGGTGAAGGCCGTCTTTGTGGGGGGTGAACTGAAATACCAAGGCAGCCCGGCGGGCGTGGCGGGGTAGATTGGGTAGAGAACAAAGGCAAGGACTACGCGGGGCCGGCGGCTTCTTGAATAGTGGCGTGATTTTGCTTTAGGAAGACTACCGTATTACTTTAGCGGATGCCGGTATGAAGGTCCGGGACATGATAAAGAACCTGAAGAAGGATGGGTGGTACCTCTGCAGTCAGGAGGGGAGCCACCGGCACTTCAAACATCCTGAGAAGCCGGGGAAAGTGACGGTGGCGGGGCATCCGGGCGACGAAATTGCCCGGGGTACGCAGAATAGTATTGAGAAGCAGGCGGGCTGGCGGTAAGCGCCGCTTTGGGATAGAGTGTGACAAGAAACTAGGAGGAGACTGTGATGAGACGATACCTGTTAGTTGTGGAGAAAGCGGGACGGAACTACAGCGCCTATTTGCCGGACGTCCCTGGCTTTGCGGCCTGCGGCGGTACGGTGGAGGAGACGCTGCGAGTGGCGAGGGAGGCGCTTGTGGGGCACTTGGCCGGCGAACCTGTGCCAGAACCTCTTTCATTGAAGGAGCATCTTGCCGCCGGGCTGGATCTTGCGGCAGACGATCTTTTGGCTTGGGTGGCCTATGACGGCGCTGAGACGCACGCCGCGGCTTGACGCGTTGATCGTGCGGTTACGGTTCCTCTCAACGGCGGTACGGAAGAAAGAAAGCGGCAACTGTGGGCCGCCTTGGCCGCCGGTCGCAAATAGTCAACAAGTGGCCGGAGGGAGGGAGGGAGAATGTTAGGGGGTCGAAGCTTGTTCAGGCTTTGGCCAGTTCCTCCAGCAGCAGACGGTTCAGGCGAATGCCGGCGTCGAAGTTTTCCACGGGGAAGTTTTCGTTCGGCGCGTGGGCTTGGCAGTCCGGTAGGGCTAAGCCGAGGAGCAGGGTGTCCACGCCCAGCACGTCCTTGAAGCTCTGCACGATGGGGATGCTGCCGCCTTCGCGGATGAGGACCGGCTCGCGATTGAAAGCTTTTTGTAGAGCCGCTTGAGCCGCTTTTCCCTGGGTGGAAAACGGGTCCATCAGGTAGGAGGGACCGTGGTGTCCTTCTTCAATTTCGATCCGGACGGTGTCCGGGCAGTGTTTCTCCAGGTGGGCGCGCACCAGTTTGAGAATTTCCGTCGGCTTCTGGTCCGGGACCAACCGGAAGGATAGCTTTACGAAAGCGCTCTTACCGATGACGGTCTTGGAACCTTCGCCTTGATAGCCGCCGCCGATGCCGTTGACCTCAGCCGTGGGCCGGGCCCAGCGGCGTTCCAGGGCGGAGTAGCCCGCTTCGCCATGGAGCTTGGGCACGCCGGTCTGTTCCAGGGTGTCGGCTTCGCCGTCCGGCAGCTTGGCCCACTGCTCGCGTTCCCAGTCCTGGAGGGGTTGAACGGCATCGTAGAAACCTTCCACCGTCACGCGGGCGTCCATGTCGTGCAGTCCCGCGGTCAGTTGCGCCGCGACCATGGAGGGGTTCGCCACCGCGCCGCCATAGATGCCGGAGTGCAGGTCGATCTTCGGGCCCCTCAGGCGAAACTCCAGGCAGGCAATACCGCGCAGTCCATAGGTCAGCGTGGGCATGCCCCGGCCCACCATGCCGGTGTCCGAAACGGCCACCACGTCGCAGGCCAGTTCGGCGGCGTGGCTTTTCAGGAAAGGGTCCAGGTTCGGGCTGCCGATCTCTTCTTCCCCCTCGATGAGGAAGATGATGTTTACCGGCAGGTCGCCGTACTCCTTCAGAGTTTCTTCCACCCCTAACACATGCGCGAAGTGTTGCCCTTTGTTGTCGGTGGAACCGCGCGCGTAAATGATGTCGTTGACGATGGTGGGCTCAAACGGAGGGCTGTTCCATTCCTCCACGGGATCGACGGGCTGCACGTCGTAGTGACCGTAGATCAGGACCGTGGGCCGCCCCGGTTTGCGTTCGCTCTTGGCCAGGACCACGGGGTGACCGGGGGTGGCGTGCTTTTCCGCCGTCAGTCCCATGCGCTGAAACTTGGCTACCAGCCAGTCCGCGCAGTCCTGCATGCTTTGCTTGTAGCGGCTGTCGGTGGAGATGCTCTGGAAACGGAGCAGTTCGAAGAGTTCGTTCAGTTCGTTTTGGCGATTCATGTTCTATTTTCGAAATGACTGAGACTAAAAGGCTGGGAAAATGAATTCAGCCGGCTTGCGAGAACCGTTGCTCCAGGACCTTTCGGCCCGCGGGGCCGGCCGCACGGAGCGAAAGGCTTTTGCCCTGGAATCCTGATCGGAGAAAACATCGCGGGCTGAAAGTCCGTATGCGAATGTCCATCCGTTTTTTGGCTCTATCAGCCGGAGGGAGCGGCCAGGGGTGTTCCCAATGCTCGCGAGCGGCCCTCCAGGCCGCGAAATTTTTCTTCGTCGAATACCAGGGCTGAAGCCCTTCGCTCTGTGCGACCGGGCTTCCAGCCCGGATAGTATGGAAGTTTCACCCTCCAACGCGAGATGGCGAGCCTCGGATGGCGGGGCTTCCCGCCCGGATAGTATGGAAGTTCGACCAGGGCTATTCGAAACAAGAACTTCCCGACGAACGCGATTGAAGGAGCTTTCCCGCCGTGAGCGCTTCCGTTCGGGAGAGGTGGATCCGAGGTGACTCATGGTTTCCTTTATCTTATCCGCTCGGCTTAAAACCGGAAACGCGGTCCGAGGCCTTTGATCATTTGGTAGTTTTCATAGGCCAGCATCCCGAAAAGGATGGTCACGAAGAGAGACCCCCAAAATAACAGGCCGCAAACCGCCGCCACGATGGCGACAATCATACCGACCTTTGGCACCAGGGCCGGGTTCCGGTCGGACATGACGGCCCGAAAAATCTGGCCACCGTCCAGAGGCAAGATGGGCAGCAGGTTGATGAGCGCCCAGTAGATGTTTACTTCGATCAGGACGAGGAGCACCATCCAGCCGGCGTTCGGCATCAGAGAGAACGGCAGTTTTAAGACGAGCCCAAAGGGGAGGTCTAGAGTATACATCATCGTCAGGGCGGCGGCCAGCCCCAAGGCCAGGTTCATGGCCGGACCGGCGGCACTAACGATGATGCTTTCCCTGTTGGTCAGGTAGTTGCCTCCCATGGGACGGCATACGCCCCCGAGAAAGTAGAGCAGGATGTCGCTCCGCACGCCGAACCGGCGAAAGGCGAAGGCGTGGCCGAGTTCGTGGAGGATGATGGAGACCAGTACTATCAGGAACCAGGCGGCGGTCAGTTGAAGACCCAAGGCTCCTCCAATTTGAAGAAACCCGGCTCCCAACATGGCCGTGCTCAGCCAGAACACCCAGTGGATGTTGATCCGGAAACCGAAGAGGGAGAATTGCAGCATGGATTGGAAATGAGGGAGACGGACCGGCGCGCGCCAGTTCTGAGTCCATACCATGATGCGCTTCCCGCCCGCCTGCAACAACGGGCGGGAAAAAGAGTCCGGACCGGAACCGGACTGGATCTCCCAGAGGAATCCGTCCGTCCCCCGAAGACTGGCGTGGCCCATCCGCTTCGGGCCTCTGCTTCGCCTCTCTTCCGGTCTGTCCGGAACCGGGCCTCAAAACTCACTCGTCCCTGATCCGCTTGAAGATGGTCTTTTCCCTTTGCGGATTCAGGCTGGCCTCCCACTCTTCAAGGGAAATCAAATGGCTGTGGTGTTCGCCAAACTTTGAGTGCATGACCACAATATTTCCATCCTTGGCTTCCCAGGAAAATTGATCCCAGACGGATCCATTGGTATTCGTAACCACCATGGATCCGTCCTTTTTTGCCTGAACGCTCTGCCCTTTGTGGGGACCGTCCGTACCTTCCCAAACCGAGCCGGCGAAGTCCTCTTTTAGCGACTTGTCATTTTTTTCGACTCCGGAAGTCAGCTTCTTGATCTCGTCTTCGATGGCAAGGGCGGCCTCGACGTTTCCAGCTTTGGCGTAGGTGGTTTGTTGCTCCCTCAACAGAGAGGCCACTTCCTGCCTCTTATCCCGGATCTTTTCTTCCAGAGCCAACCGCTCTTTCTGTTCCCAGCCGGAGAGCTGTTCCAGCAGACTCTCTGAAGCCATCGGCAGATTGTCATTCGCTAAAGCACCAACCGTCAGGACGGAGGAGAGGCAGGCGGCCCATAGGATTCCCATCAGGTTGGTGCGCTTGTGGGGCTTCATTTTCAGTGCTCTTGAAGTTTGGTTAGAGATTGTGAAGGCGATGTTCCGTCTAGATATTTCGCAAACACCACCCTGGGTCGTGATTGGATCAGGACCTTATCCGTTCCAACGGTCTGGATGCAACCCGTTAACACCTGGATAGGCAATTCGCCGATTCTGGAAACAGTAAACCGCGCGAGTTTCCCCGCGCGGTTTCTTGGCTGAGCTAAAATAGCTCGAAGCGTTCTACGGGACGGATCTTAGATGAACTCGTTGATCAGGTTTTCCAGCATTTCCTGACGGCCGCTGGCGGTGACGGGTTCGGCGGATTCCAGGGCGTATTTTTCCAATTCCTCGAAGCCGGCTTCGCCGTTCTCGATCTTGGCGCCGATGCCTTGTTCCCAGGAACTGTAACGTTCCTTGCGGAAGGCGACCCAGCGTCCGTCTTCCAGGATGGCGTTGGCGATCTTCAGCCCGCGGGCAAAGGCGTCCATGCCGCCAATGTGGGCGTGGAAGAGATCCACCGGCTCAAAGCTTTCGCGGCGCACCTTGGCGTCGAAGTTCAGGCCGCCCGTGGTGAAGCCGCCCATGCGCAGCAGGCACAGCATGATCTGCGTGGTCACGTAGATGTCGGTGGGGAACTGGTCCGTGTCCCAACCGATGAGTTCGTCGCCCGCGTTGGCGTCGATGGAGCCCAGAGCGTCCGCCGCCATGGCCACTTCCAGCTCGTGCATCATGGTATGTCCGGCCAGGATGGCGTGGTTGGTTTCGATGTTCAGCTTCAGCTCACCCATCAGGCCGTGCTCGCGCAGGAAGTTCAGGCAGGCCGCGGAGTCGGAGTCGTACTGGTGCGTGGTGGGTTCCTTCGGCTTGGGCTCGATGTAGAACTGGCCCGTGAAGCCGATCTTCTTCTTATAGTCCACCGCCATGTGGAGGAACTTGGCCAAGTGATCCAGCTCCCGCTTCAAGTCCGTGTTCCACAGCGTGGAGTAGCCTTCCCGGCCGCCCCAGAAAGTATACCCTTCGCCGCCCAGGCGGTGGGTGACTTCGATGGCTTTCTTAACCTGGCCCGCCGCGTAGGCAAACACATCGGCGTAGGGAGAGGTGGCCGCCCCCTGATTGTAGCGTTTGTTGGCGAACAGGCAGGCCGTGCCCCAGAGGAGCTTGATGCCGGTTTCCTTTTGGGCTTTTTCCAACTCGTCCGCGACCGCGTCCAGATTGGCGTGAGATTCCGCCAGGGTCTTGCCTTCCGGCGCCACGTCCCGGTCGTGGAAGCAGTAGTAGTCCACGCCCAGTTTCTGCATGAACTCAAAGGCCGCCCACACCCGGCGCTGCGCGTTCGCCACGGATTCCGTGCCGTCGTCCCAGGGGCGCTCCGCCGTGCCACCGCCAAAGGGGTCCGCCAGCGGGTTGCGCATGGCGTGCCAGTAGGCCACGCCAAAGCGGAAGTGGTCTTTCATGGGTTTGCCACCCACTACTTCGTCTTTGTTGTAATGTTTGAAAGCCAGGGGATTCTTGGAATCTGGCCCTTCAAATTCGATCTTGGGGATATCGGGGAAAGCTTCGTCGCTCATAAAGGCGATTCTTCGATGCCGCGCAAAGGAGGGTCAAGTGGAAAGCTAGTGCCACCGTGCCGCCCGGCTGGCGGGCCTGACTAAGTCGCGGGGTGAATTTCATGCTGGGAAAGTTTTCCGTTTCACGTGTCCTGAAGCCTTTCCGCCATCTCCCGGATGCTCTTCGAAGGGAATCCCCCAACGATGATCTCATGGTTCCTGAACAGAAAAGCAGATCCAGAAGAAATAAGGGATCTTGTGATTCCCATAATTTTAGAATATTTTAATAGTCAACCTTTGCTCGTTTACACTGTTCCCATGCTTCGCATCTTTCCCCGGTTCCTTTTTCGAAGGTGCCTCTTTCTGGCGATCTTGACTGGTTGGTTCGCGGATGCCCAGGCAATCGAAGTCCTCAACTACGATGCCGCTCTCCACGACCGGTTTGAGAACGACCCCTCATTCATCGGCTCCACCTTTGACTGGTCCGGGGTGGGCCTCAGCACGGACGGGCGGTGGGTGACGATGATTTCGGACACCTACTTCATTACCGCGGAGCATTTCCGGCCTTCGGGGACGGTGCGGTTTTACTATGACAACAATCCCTCCGGCAGTTTCGAAGATCTCACCATCGACACCCTATACGGGATGGAGATTGGGGACGCGGGGTCGGACATCTGGCTGGGGCGCCTGACGTCTCCCATTTCGGCGAGTGTCACCTTTTACGACATTCTGGAACTGGGACCCGTGGGGACCTACACGGACTATGAGGGACTCTCCCTATATACGGTGGGAATCGCGGACGGCACGGGTGACACCAATTTCCGGGTAGGAACCAATGTGATCGATTCCGGCAGCGTGGATTTCATCAATGACACTGGTGGTGGCGGTGTATTAAACAACTGGACCTACACTTTTACCTATGACACTTCGTCCGGTACCGGAGAGAGCGTGGTGGAAATAGGTGACTCCGGCGCTCCCACCTTTACTGTGGATGGCGGAGTCCTGAAACTGGTGGGCTTCCATTCCGAACGGGCGGACGTCGGCGCCATTGGTCCTTCCAACGGAGATTTCTCGGTGGATTCGCTGGTGGGCCCGTACGCGGACACCATCGCGGCGGCAGTTCCGGAGCCCGGCACCATCGCTTTACTTGGCGTCGCCTTCGGCGGTGGCCTCTTCCGCCTCCGCCGCCGTCATCGGGCGTAGGGTGACCCAGGTAGCGCCCCAACCGCCGCTGGTTTCGTTTCCCTGGCGGTAGGAAATCACTTCCGGCAAACGGTCCAGCAGGCGATGCACCCCTTCCCGGAGCGTGCCGGTGCCTTTCCCGTGAATGACCCGGACCTCAAGCAGTTCCCGCAGGCGGCATTCCCGGAAGTATTCCGGCAGGAGCGATCCGATCTCGCTGGGCCGGAAGGTGTGAAGGTCCAGCTCGGAGGTGATGGGGTGCTCCACGGGCTCTTGATCCTCAAACTCCTCCGAAGACATCCTTTTGTTCCGGTAAATGATTCCGCATGCTATCCCGGCCAGGGAGGAGGCCCCAATCATTTTTCGATGGACGGAATTTTCCGGGTTGTGTTAATACATTGTGATTACAGGGATGACTTCCCCGTCCGCCGGTATTGCCCCTTCGCCTGATGCCAGAATGACTGCCTTGGAGAAAGTTCTCGCCCGCGGCCTGGAGGAGCATCCGGGCGATTGGGCCATCCGGCTGGAACTGGCGGGAAAGCTGGTGGGCCGGGGAGCGGGCCATGAAGCCGCCGCGCTGCTGGAAGAGGCCCCGGAGCCTCCGGACACGGAAGATCAATTTCAGCGGGCCCTCGACCTCGGGTTGGGAACGCTTCCCGAGACACACCGGAATTTTCTGTCAGCCTTTGTTGGCCGGAGACCACACAGCGCCTGGGCCCGGCATGCCTACGCCCGGGCTCTGGCCCTGGAAGGCGACCTGGAAGCCGCGTCCGGGCAGTACATGGAAGCGCTCGCTTTGGACCTGAGCGTTCGGGACCCGGACCTGGAGGACCTCTTGGAGGGGAGGGAGGAAGACGTTCTGACATGGGACGAAGCCACGCCAGTAGAAACGGAATCTCCTGGTTCGCCGGAAACCCAGGCGCCCTACACCCCGCCTCTGCCGGAGAGCATTATTCCCCTGGGGCCGGTTTCCACACATGAAGATGGCGCGACGGCTCCGTCTGAGGAATACCGGGCAGACATCATCCAATTGCCCCCCAGAGATTCCGTGGATTCATCCGGAGGAAAGCGCAGTCCGTGGGGGTGGATCCGGTGGAGAGGGGGCACTCGCGAAAAGCTTTCGTCATTCACCGTGGCCCTGCTGCTCCACTTGGGGCTGCTGGTGGCGCTGGCCTTTGTCATCTTGCCGCGCCGGACAGTCCGTCCGCCGGAACTCGTGGCGTTCCTGTCTCCGGAACCGGAGGAGGCCGTGAGGCTGGAGGAACAACGCATACAGAAAAAGGTTCCCCGGAAACAAGCCGAAACGGCCAGTGCCAGCCTGAGCTTGATCGCGCCGGCGGCACGGTCTGCCGCGTTGGTTCCCAGTTATGAAAGCCAGGCCCTGGACTTGGGGCCGGTGGGTTTGTTGGACGGCATCGGCGCCGGCCCGTCCTACTCTCCGGGCGGTAATGAGGGCTCCATCTCTTTTTTTGGAAGCATGACCCGGGCAAAGAAGGTGGTCTATGTGGTGGACTTTTCCAACTCCATGCACCGGGGGGGCAGAGAGCGGCTGACCAAGCGCGAGTTGTCCCGGTCGGTGGAGCAACTGCCGGAAGGGACACTCTACCAGGTGATCTTTTACGCGGGGCCCGCCTGGTACGCGGGACAGAAAGTGAAAGCCAATTTTCCCTTTCCCCTGAACGGTTACCTGGGAAACGTGGTGGAGGATGGTGACGAAGAGTACGTCTGGTACGAGGGCTGGGACAAGGAACACCGGCAGGAGACGAGCGGCTTTCACTACTGTTATGACAAAGGCACGGCTGAGCTGCCGCGGGCCGGCTATCTGAAGGCTGACGAGAAGACCAGGAAAGAGACTCTCCGGGACATCCGGCGGGTGGAATTGGTGAACGGCACCGACTGGCGCTGGCCGCTCCGCATGGCCATTAACCTGGAGCCGGAAACTATCTACTTCATGACCGACGGCGTTTTTGGCGAAGTGGAAGTGGAAGAGGAAGGACTTACCGCGGCGGATGTCATAGACGAACTGCTGGCCTACAATCAGGCAAAGGCGAAGTCCCGGATCAACACGGTTTGCATGAAAGAAATCAGCGCCCGTGCCGAGCTGGAGCAACTGGCCAGCGGTACTGGCGGAGAGTTTACTCTGGTGCTGGGTGATGGCACCTGGGTCCGGGGCAAAGAACTCGATGAATACGATACCGAGCAGCCCGATCTGCCCGTTGATCCTCCTAAGAGACGGCCGCCGGGTACCCTTCCGGTGGAGTAACGGGGATCGGGTCCGCGGAGATTCCGTAGTGTAAAAGCTGTGTCAAAAGCAGGCGGGAACTTTTACAGTTTTCGGATTCCTCAAGAGGCCGGGCACGCGGCACACTGACGCAGGCGGGAGAGGATTTCCTGGTGGAGGCGGGATCCGTGCCTTCGCGGACTTCATGGGCTCCCATTAGACGGTGGCATGACAGCTTTGGAAACAGTCCTGGTTCGCGGCTTGGAGGAACACCCGGGCGACTGGTCCATCCGGCTGCTTTTGACCGGTAAACTGGTGGGCCGTGGCGCCGGGGACGAAGCGGCAGAGCTTCTAAGTCAGGCTCCTGAAGAGCCCGAAACCGAGTCGCAATTCCAGAAGGCTATCGAACTGGGGCTGGACCTTTTCCCCGCCAGAAAGCGGGAGTTTCTGGAAGCCTTCACCGCGAAGCATCCTGACAGCGCCTGGGGGCAGTACGAATACGCCCGGAGTCTGGCCCTGGGGGAGGAATGGGAGTCCGCCTCTCAGCACTATCTCAAGGCTCTGGATCTGGATATCCGGTTTCGGGACCGGGAACTGGAAGAACTCCTGCTGGAGGCAACGGCGGTTCCCGGTGAGGATCCGGTTTTTGACGAGATGGCCTGGAGTGACGGGAGCGAGGAACCGTATTGGCCCGGCGGTGGCGGGTTTGCCGCCCTGGTTCCCAGCCAGCCTCAGCAACGGCGGGCCGCCCGTCATTCTAAAAAGCCGGAAGATCGCGGCGGGGACGAGGCCGCGAAAAGAAGGAAAGTCACGGTTCTGGACCGCCTCAAGTCTTTGACCGTGGCTCTGCTCTGTCACTTGGCCTTTCTTCTCTGGTTCGCCAGCCTGTTCGCGATCCCGGCACGGCCGGAAAATCCGCCGCTGGTGGCGACCTTGTTACCCAAGGCAAAGGAGAAGGGGCTCCTGGATCACGCGAAGCCGCCCACCAAGAAGGCTCAGGAGATCGAAGAAGAAACGGGCGCCAGCCTGGACGTGCTCCTGCCAAGTCTGCGGTCCCCGGTTCAGTTGCCGGATATCTCCGGCCAGACCACTGCCCTGGGCCCGGCCGGCAGCCTGGAAGGGATGGGCCTGGGCTACTCCCTGGCGCCATCGTTCTTCGGGAAAGACATCACTTTTTTCGGGACGGAAGCAACGGGGGAGCGGATCGTCTTTGTGATCGACCATTCGCTGTCCATGAAGAGAGACGGACGGGTCCAGCTTACCAAAGCAGAGCTTTCCAGGGCGGTCAGCGAACTTCCAAACGGTACGCTCTACCAGATCATCTTCTTCGCGGGACCGGCGTGGTATGCCGGACAGGGGGTCGCTTCCGTCAAAGAGTTCAACCGAAACGGACGCAAGGTGAACATCGTGTACGACGGCAGGGCTCAGTACGTCTGGGCCCGGGGCTGGGACGAGTTTGATCATCAGGGGTCGAACTTTCACTACTTTTACACGGGAGGGAGCGACCATCTTCCCAGCCGTGGCTACCTGGTATCCTCACCGGAAAGCCGCCGTATTTCGCTGGACCACATTCGTAGGACGCTATTGATAAACGGAACGGACTGGCGCTGGCCTTTGCGCATGGCCATGAACATGGAGCCCGACACCATCTTCTTTATGTCGGACGGCGTTTTCGGCGGCGTGAAAGGCGGCTTGTTTGTCGAAGACGTGATCTACGAATTGCTGGCTTACAATAGGCAGAAGGGGAACGCGACCATCAATACCATCTGCATGAAAGAGATGCGCGCCCGCCTTATGCTGGAGCAGTTGGCCTACGGTTCGGGAGGGGAATTTTCGCTGGTGCTGGACGAAGGCCGGTGGATCACCGGGGAGGCCCTGGACAAGTTCGATACCGGGAAAGATCCCCACGGTTTTGGGGACAAGCCTTCGGAACCCGGAGCCGATGTGTTCGCGCCCAAATGAGACCCGGCTTTCAGGTCTGGTCCGGCGCGAGGTCCAGGCACTTCAGCACATCCTGGCCGCGCATGTAGAGGCGTCCGTGGCTGAGCGCCATGGGGGACCAGTACTTGAAGTCCGGACGACGGCCTTTCTTGTCCGGCTCGGCATGGGCGGTCTCCGCCAGTTTGCCGAACACGTCCGCTTCCGCCACCAGCTTGTAGCCCGCGGGATCGGGATCGACCACGCGCAGCACGCCGTTTTCACCGTCCTGAATGAAAAGAAGGCCGCCCACCATCAGGGAGTTACCCCGTCCCATGAATGGGTCGTTGCCCGTGTGCCACTTGACGTTGCCGTCGTAGTCCAGACACATCAGACCGCCCGTTTCTCGGGCGTCGCCGTTGTGGTTAGCATTCTCGTTGGCCAGCATGTAGATGTGGTTGTCTTGGAGGAGGGGCTGATGAATCTGCGTGCCCTGGGTGATGTCCCACAGTTTTTCCGTCTTCCAGGCGTCGCCTGCCTTGGTCACCTTCAGCATGACGGAGCCGCATTCGTAGCCGCCGGTCAGGAAGACGCGTTCTTCGTCAATCTTCGTGGGCGGCGTGATGGGGATGGTGTTCAGGTAGGCGTCCGTTTTCCACAGCACCGTGCCGGAGGCGGGATCGACACTGATGGTCGTGCCGGCTTCTTTGTTTTTCTGCGCCAGGAAGACTACCTGGGGCACGCCCTGAAGTTCCAGGAGCACGGGGGTGGAGTGACTGTCGCCGAAGCCTTCCGTGCGCCACATTTCTTCGCCGGTGTCTTTGTTCAGGCCCGCCAGGCCCACGGTCTCGCTCATGGGGGCGATGATGACGACATCGTCCACCAGCAGGGGAGACTGCGCGTAGCCCCACTTTGGCGGCTGGGTTTCGTACTTTTCCTGGATGGCCACGGTCCACACGGGTTCGTGCGTTTCCCGGCTGATCCGCCGGACTTCGCCAAAGCCTCCGGTGAAGTACACCGAGTCGTCCGTCACCGTGGCCGTGCCGCGCGAACCGGGGTGGGGAAGGCGGCCGGGATTTTCAAAGGTGTAGCGCCACTTTTCCGCGCCGGTTTCCGCGTCCAGGCAAAGCAGCACATCCGCCTCGCCAAAGGTGCGGTCGGCCACAAATACTTCGCCACTGTCCACCGCCGCGCCGCCAAAGCCCTCGTTCAATTCGATTTCCCAAAGCACCTTCGGACCTTCGGGACCCCACTGGATATTGGGGAGCGGTTCGTTGGAGGTGTTGTCCCGGTTCGGTCCGCCAAAGCGCGTCCAATCTTCAAACTGGGGCGTCTTCGGCGTGGCGTGTTCGGCGGCGGCATCGCCCGCCGGTTTCTCGCCGGAAGACGCCACCTCCGCCTCCGGCTCTTGGGGACCGCAGGCTGGTAAAGCGCAAAGAACCGCCGAGGAAAAGAACCAGGTAAATGAACGGGGAGTTTTCATGAGTGTGAAGGTGCTCTAGAATTAGGGATCAGGCGCTTCTGTTTTTCAATGGACAATTCCGGTTTTCATCGGGAAGACTGAATCTCCATTTACCCCTAGGAAATTCCTGTTCGGCCAGGTGGCCGTTACCTTTACCCCCAACCCCGGAGCATGGCAGAGCAAAACGAACGACTCCTCGCGAAGGAGTTGCGGGAACATCCGGGGGACTGGACGCTGCGCCTGGAACTGGCGGAGTCTTTGGCCGGGCGGGGCGAAGGGGACGAAGCGGCGCGTCTGCTTTCCCAAGCGCCCTTCCCACCGGAGTCGGAAGAAGAGTTCGCTCGGGCCACCCGCTTGGGGCTGAACCGGTACCCGGAAAAGCTGACCACGCTTCTGACCTCCTTTCTCGCCCGGAATCATGGCAGCGGCTGGGGACATCATTGCTACGCCCGCCTGCTCGCCCAAAGCGGGGACCTGAATGGCGCGGCGCGCCACCACTCGGCCTCGCTGGCCCTGGACGCTTCGTTCGACGATCCGGAACTGGAGGCCCTGCTGGACGAGCAGGGCATCCCGTGGGAAGCCGCGCCGGTGGAGTCCTCCGATTCGGCGGGCGCGGGGGAGGCTCCGGTGACGTCCCCGGTGGAAAATACGTGGGAGGGCGAGCCCGCTGCTCAGGAGGAAGTCTCCGTCCTGGAACCCGAGCCCGCGCCGGAACCGCGGTCCGCCCCCGAACCCGTTCCGGAAGAGATCAAACAGGAATCCGCGCCAGTAACGCGCCCGGCAGCCGCTTCTTCGGGGCCATCGATCTTGGCTCTAAGCCACTTGGGGTCGGAGGTCGAAAGCCGCCGTCTCGTCCGCATGACGCGGGAAAGAATCTCCGCGCTCATCGTGGCGATCGTCGCCCACCTGGCGCTTCTGTTGGTGGTGGGGTTGGTGGTCGTCATTCATCAACGGGCCTCTCCGCCCCAGATCGTGGCCCTGGCCGCGCCAGTGGAGAGCGACACGCTTCAGAACGTGAGCGTGCGCAAGCAGGTGCGCCAGAGCCCCGTGGAACCGGCGAGCGCCCAAATGAATGTGGTCGGCGCCAACGCCTTTTCTCAGATCGCGCTGCCGCCGGTAGACGTCACGAATCCAACTTTCGACAGCGTGGGCGTGCTCGGCGGCATCGGCACGGACATGTCCTTCGCGGTGGGAAAGGGCAGCGGAACGGTGTCCTTTTTCGGCGCCCGGACAAAGAGCAAGCGGGTGGTCTTTGTCGTGGATTTCTCCACCAGTATGAACATGCAGGGCCGGGCGGCTCTGACGAAGAATGAGCTGATCCGGTCGATTGAAACCCTGCCCGAAGGAGTGGAGTACCAGATCATCTGTTTTGGCGGGCCGTCCTGGTACGCGGGGCAAGAGGTCGACTATACGTCGCCCCGGATCGAGAACGGCTACTTTGCCAACATCGTGCGCGATGGGAATACCCGCCACGTCTGGTATGTGGGCTGGGACGAAAACAATCGCTTCAAGGAAGCCTCCTCGTCCACCGGCACCATGTTTTATCACTACGAAAACGGCAGAGGCCTGCTTCCGGTGGGAAGGTATCTGAAGGCCACTCCGGAGAATCTTTCGCTGACCATTCAGCAGATCAAAAAAACTCAACTGGTCCATGGCACCGACTGGCGCTGGCCCATCAAGATGGCCATCAACATGAAGCCCGACACTATCTACTTCATGACGGACGGCGAACTGAGCGTGGACAAAACGACGTCCGCGTCCGCGGTCATCGAGGACCTGCTTTCCTATAACAAAACCCGCGCCAGGGCCCGGATTCACACGGTCTGTATGAAGGAACTGCGCGCCCGGAAAGAACTGGAAGCCATCGCCAAAGGCACGGGCGGTACCTTTACCCTGGTCTTGCCGAATGGCGACTGGGTGCGCGGAGACGATCTGAACAAGTACGATATTGAAGCCGGAAACAATTGAGCGCGAAGCGCCCCGCACACCACCAACCAAAGAAAGAAGAAAAGACGAGATGCGATTTTCAGACCTAGTCACGAAGATGGGAAAGCTGGCTCTAACCCTGGGGCTGACCATTCTGGCCACCACCGCCCGGGCGGCGGAGACGCGCCCTAACCTTCTGTTCATCCTGACCGACGACCAAGCGGCCTGGACCCTGAGCCGGAACGGGAATCCCAATGCTCAGACGCCGAACATGGACCGGCTGGCGGCGGATGGGGCCTACCTGCCCAACAGCTTTACCATTACGCCGGTGTGTTCGCCGTCCCGCGCGTCTTTGATGACCAGCCGCTTCGGGTCCGAATTGGGCATTACCGACTGGATTAAGCCGATCAAGAACTTCAAGGATACCGGAAACGCGGACGATCCGCAGATCCAGCCGGCCCTGGATCCCGCGCTTCCCACCTTCCCTCGGCTTCTCCAACAGGCGGGCTACGCGACCGGGCTGGTCGGCAAGTATCACTTGGGCGAAGAGCCGGAACATCATCCCACCAAAATGGGATATGGCTACTTCATGGGCTTTCTGGAAGGTGGCACCACGCCGGAGAATCCCAAGCTGGAGAAGGATGGCACGTATCAGCCCTTCGAAGGGCTCACCATGGATATTCTGACGGATCACGCCCTGGAGTTCCTGGAAGCGCACAAAGACGGGCCCTTTCTGCTTTCTCTACACTACCGGGCCCCCCATACCAGGTGGCTGCCGGTGGCGCCAGAGGACTGGGCGCCGCTGGAGGGCCTGGACCCTGAATTGCCGCACCCAGACTATCCGGGGCTGGATGTGGAGCGTGCCAAGAAGATGATGCGGGAGTACCTCGCCAGCGTGCGCGGGGTGGACCGGAACCTGGGCCGGGTGCGCGCCAAGCTGAAAGAACTGGGCGTCGAGGATAATACCGTGGTGATCTTCAGCGCGGACCACGGCTACAACATGGCCCACAACGGCATCTGGCATAAGGGAAACGGCCATTGGCTCCTGAAGAAAGAGGCCCTGCCGCCGGCCACGGAAAACATTCCCAACGGGCAGCGGCCCAATATGTATGACAATTCCCTGCGCGTGCCCACCATGGTCTACTGGCCGGGCGTGACGGAGCCGGGCCAGGTGGTGGACGGCACGGTGCGGAATATCGACTGGTTCCCCACCTTGCTGGATATGGCTGGGGTGGAGCTGCCTTCGGACGCGGTGATCCGTGGCCGTTCCATTGTGCCTCTGCTGAAGGGGCAGGCGGGAGACTGGGAGAACGATTTCTTTTCCCAATACTCCACCAAGCACCAGAGTCATACCGACATGCGGGTCTGGCGCTCTCCGGAGTACAAGTTGATTCGCGATTTCTTGAACGAAGGCCGCGACGAGTTCTATGACCTCAAGGCGGACCCGCAGGAAACGGCCAACCTGATCAACGACCTCAGCCCCGGGCAGAAAGAGATCGTCGCCAAGTTCGACCAGAACATCCTGAACGCCATGAAGAACATCGGCGACCCCGCCGTGCCGGAAGCCGAAGCCCGGATGGCGAATCCCTGAACCCTGGTGATGTTCAAGGTCTGGAAATATAGACGGAGCTGAGTCTCACGTTTCAGCCAAGAGTTGGAGGGTGAGTAAGACTGGTGCGAAGAAATCGGCCTCTGTCAGTCCAATCCGCCTTTTACAAGAGCCCTGAAAGGGCGGCGGCGCATAGCCAGGGGCGTAAGCCCCTGGAATCCGGTCTCTGAAAAGCAGCGAATCGGGAGTAATCCTAAGTGGCGGGAGCTTGCAATTCCAGGCGTTCGCCGCCCAGCAATTCCGCGTGGCTGGGGTGACAGGTTAGGACGATGACCTGGCACGTCTCCGCAAAGGCTTGAAGCATCTGAGCGGCGGCCTGCTGGCGGTCCGGGTCCAGGTCCACCAGGGGATCGTCCAGGATCAGGAAGCCGCCGCGATCTTTAGTAAAATGCCGCGCCATGGAGAGGCGCAGGGCGAGCCCCAGGCAGGCGCGAGTGCCGGCGGAGAGCACGGCAAAGGGGACCGCCAGACCATCAGCGGTGGCGGCGCGGCCGGTTTCCAGATCCAGTGCGGCATAACGCCCCGTGCTCAGCGGAGTGAGGATCTCCTCCAAGTCTTTTACCCACGGGTCCAGGGTTTGCTGGTCCATCTCCGCCCGCAGCTTATCGAAGCGTTCCGCGATTCGGGCTACGGCTTTCCCTTCCCGCAACGCCCGGTCGAAGGCGGCCTGGGCGTCTTTGGTCAGTTCGGGCAGCTCGCTCAGGGGGCGCTCCGGGACGCGGGCTTCCAGGGAAGCTTTTTCGACCATCTGATCGCGCAGGGCCCCGGTCTCCAGGTCCTGCCAGCGGTGTTGCTTTTCTTTGAACTCCGCGATGAAAGCCGCCGCGCCGGACACCCCGCCGGGCAGGGGGCGCAGTTTGGCCACCTGCTCTTCCAACGTCTTCTTTTGGCCGCGCGCTTCCACGACCTTATCCAGCAGCGCATCGCTGTCGCCATGGACGGCTTTCCAGTCGGCGATCTGCTTTTCCGAGGTCTGAAGGGAATCCAGCAGCCGCTTATACTCGGACTTGGCTTCGGCGTGGGCTTCCGCCAGATCAGACACCGAACCGGCAGGGCTGTCATCCCCATCCGTTCCAGCGGCTTCTTTGAGGGCCTCCAGCGTTTTGCCTTCCAGAACCGCGTCCACCTGCCGCCTGAGCAGATCCACTTCCCGCTCTTTCGCTTCAAAGGTGTCGTGAGCTTGCCGGGCCTTGTCCAGATCCGGAAGCTTCAACTTCGCGAGACGGTCTTCCAGGGCCTTTTCCAGTTCCTTCAGCCTTTCGGCGGCCTGTTCCTGGTTTGCTCCGCCCTGAGTCACTTCCAGGGTCCAGTCTTCGCTTTCCAGTTTCAGCCTGGCGCTTCCAGCGCGTTTGAGGGGAGTGTCTTTGTGAGTGTCGATCTCCTCCGGGCTGGCGGACCCTTCCGTCACCTTCAGTTTGAGGGCTTTGTTAGGAACAAAGGTCAGCGTCAGATCCCCCCGGTCCAGCCGGGCGCGGTGTTGTTCGATCTCCCGCAGCCAACGTTCCAGTTCCTGTAGCGTTTTACGGTCCACCGGGACCAGGGCCTTCAGGGCTTGGCGGGCCTTTTCCAAGTCACTCGTGGCGGCCTCGGCTTTTCTGAGTTGGGTCCGCACCGCCCGGGTTTGTTCGCTCTTCCGGGCGGCTTCCAGCTTCGCCTTCAGTTCCTTTCCTTTTTCGGCGAGTTCCTCCATCTGGACCTTCAGACCGCGAGCTTTCTCTTCTACCGTGGGCCATTGGTGGGAGATCTTCCGCAGGGCTTCTTCGGTTTGAGAGGCGTGGGCGAGGCGGGCCTCCAGGACCTGGCGTTTTTCCGCGTCGGCTACCGCGTCGCGGTGAGCATCCAGGAAAGCCTTTAGTTGTTCCCGTTCTTCCGTCAGTTTTTGGAGACGCTCGTTGACCGCCGCGAGGTCGCGTTCGTACTGTTCGGCGGCTTCCAGTTCGGCCTGAAGCGTCTGCCATTCGTACCAGGCCTTCAGTACCTCGCCGGCGCCGCGTTTCCAGGGGTTGTCGATGCCCTTGTTTCCTTCCGGGCGTCCGGCCTCAAGATCCCAGCGGGAGAAGGCTTCCTCGTGGGCGGCGGCGATTTTCGTTCCCAGTTTGTCCAGCGACACGCCATCGGTTTCGAACACCGCCTGCCGCAGCCGGTCCGCCAGTTCGTCCCGTCCGTGGCCCTCGGAGCCAATCTTTTCCAGGCTTTCGCCCAGGGCGTCTTGGGTGGCAAAGAGCACATTCTCCACCGTGCCTTGGCCCAGGCCTAACAAGGCCGCCATCCGCTCCGCGATCTCCGCCGGATCGCTCAGGCGCGCGCCGCCGGGCAGGACCAACGAAATGCTGCCTGCCTGGCCCCAGGACTTGCTGAGAGCGTAGGCCTCGCTTTCCAGATCGAACTCCAGGGAAACGGAAATGCTGTCTCCACCGCCCAGCGGCAGGTTTGGCTGCACCTCCTTGTCGAAGTCTCGCTTGTGCAGCTTGACCGGCAGGAACAGGGCGGAACGCAGGGCGTTGACCAAGGTCGATTTCCCGGCCTCGTTCGGTCCGAGAATCACGTTCAAGCCCGTTTGCAGCGCGTAGCGTGCATCCTGGGAACCCGCGAAAGGGTGGAGCTGAATTTGCCGGAGAATCATGACACGCGCGCTCCCTGGATCAATTCGTAGGCCACTTGCAGCGCGACGGGGTCGTCCTCTTCCCCCGCAATTTCCGACAGCAAGCGATGAGGGAAAGAACCCTCCGTAAATTCCCGGTCGATTTCCTGCTGCGTGATGTTGGGCACCACGCCTTCCGCGCGGAATTCCAGATAGAGCACCCGTTCCTCCAACCGTTTCCGGAGTTCGCTCAGGCCGTCGTACACTGGCCGGTCCAGCCGGCCGGTTAGAATCAGTTTTACAAGATCGTTTTCCGGGCGCAGCCGGGAGAAAGCTTTCTCGATGGCATTCAGGTCTTCTTCCGTCAGTACTTGGTGCTCCAGGGTATGGAAACGGTAGGTTCCCGTTGCCAAAGAGGTGGCCGCGATGTTCCCGCCTGGGGTGGCTTCCAGAAGCAGGGCCCAACCACCATGACGGCAGTCGAATCCATCCGGTTCCGGGTTGGCCGGAAAAAAGATGAGGTCACTGGAAGTGGTGTCTTTGTCAGGAAAACGGATGTGGGTATGACCCAGCAGCCACAGGTCCGGCCCGGCGGCTTCCAGTTCCTTCGCCGTCATCGGAAAGTAGTCGCCTTGGAAATCGGGGGACAGTCCTTGCAGGCTGCCGTGGGCCAGACCGATCCGTAGCACTTCCTCGCCGGGGAACGTTTCAGCGGCGGATGAAACCCAGCCGATGGCGTTGGTCTTCGAATGACGGGAACGGCAGATGGCGGGGAACAACACCACGGGCAGGCCGTGGTCCCGCAGATCGTAGGGCCGTTCTTCCCGCAGGAGCAGGTGGCGTTCGCCCAGGGCATCGGCAAAGACTGGCCAGAGCGGATCGTCCTGGGACTGGAGGTAGTCGTGATTTCCCGGCAGCACCGCCACCGTACCTTCAAAGCGGTTCAACGCGGCGGCGGTGTCGCGGACCAGCGTCTTGGCCACGCGGGGCGTGTCAAACAGATCGCCGCCCACCGTCAGCAGCCCACAGCCCTCCGCGTTCGCCCGGTCCACCAGACGGGTCAGGGTTTCCAGCCGCGCGGCCACCAGGGCCTGCTGCACCGCGTCGGGATAGCCCCGGGTAAAGGGCAGGCCCAGGTGCACGTCCGCCGTGTGCAGGATCTTCACCGGACCGTCCCCACCGGCGGAAACCGGAGAGGTGTCGGCTTTATCCAGGCTGAGTTCGGACTGCGGCATGAGAAGAGGGGAAGACGGCGTGAAAATTTGTTAAACCTACTTAAAGAATCCCAGCGGCTTGAAAAGCACAAATCCGGGGGGCACCATGGGGGGAGGCCTATCTATGTCAGAAACTTCCATCGCCGAGAATCTGGAGCACGTCCGCGAAAAAATCGCCGCCGCCGCCACGCGCGGCGGCCGCCAACCGGGGGACGTGACCCTGTTGGCCGTGTCCAAGACCTGGCCCGCGGAGTTCGTCCGCGAAGCCGTGGCCGCCGGACAGACCGCTTTTGGCGAGAACAAGGTCCAGGAAGCCCTGGCGAAGATCCCCGAGCTTCCCGGAAAGCTGGAGTGGCACCTCATCGGCCACCTTCAGAAAAACAAAGTGAAGGCGGCCCTGCCCGCCTTCGCCGTCATCCACAGCATCGATTCCCTGGCATTGGCCGAGCGGGTGGATCGTCTGGCGGAGGAACTAGGGCTGTTCCCGAAAGTTTACCTGGAGGTGAACGTGGGGGAGGACGCCGCCAAACACGGTTTCAGCGTGGCCAGCATCCGCGCGGACCTGGATGCCCTGCTGGATCTGGAGCGCCTCCACATCCAGGGCCTGATGACCATCCCGCCTTTCGATCCCGAGGCCGAAAAAGCCCGGCCCCACTTCGTGGCCCTGCGGGAACTGCGCGACGAACTGGTGGAACGCTCCGGCATTCCGCTGCCCGGCCTGTCCATGGGCATGAGCCTGGACTACGAAATCGCCATCCAGGAAGGCGCCACCGTCGTCCGCGTGGGCACCGAAATCTTCGGCAAACGCAAAAGCCTCCTCGCCCGCCAGGCGGAAGAGGCGGGCTGAGCCCCGAATCACCCGAAAGCCATCGCCACGGAAGGTGGTCCTCGACCTCCGGGCGAGGAACTCGCGAACCGCGCTGACGATCAAGAGCGGCAGATGGCTTCAGTGAAACCGCTGAAACCCGTCCGGGCCCGCGCCTCGGAAAGTTGAGGTCCAAAATACGGGAAAACAGGCATCAACCTGCTTTCGCGAACGCGCCCGGAGATTGCGTGCCTCCTTTCCCAGGGAGGAGCGCTTAGCGAAGAAATCGCAGCGATACCAAAACGCCGGTTCTCAGCCCTGAACCGGCAGCGTCGTCTGCAGGACTTCCGCCGTGCCGCCTTCCACCGGGACCACGGACAGTTCGTCGCTGCCCGCCGCCGGGATCAGGAAAAACGCACCGGTCTTGTAGGTGTACTTGCCGCACTTCACTTCGCCACGAGTGACGGAGTAGATGGCGAACCGGCCTTTCGGGTTTTTCAGGGAAGGGGCTTCGCCTTCGCCGCCCAGGGGGTGGCGCTCCACATGGAAATACTCGCAGGTCGCCAGCACCTGGCTATCCGCTGGTTTGAGTTCCGGCTCCACGTCCTCGAAGTCGATGCACTTGAGGGATTCCTCGATGTGCAGTTCGCGCGGCTGGCCGTCCAAGCCTACGCGGTTCCAGTCAAAGACCCGGTAGGTCGTATCGCTGTTTTGCTGGATTTCGAAAATCAGGAGACCGGCGCCAATGGCGTGGAGCCTTCCGCTCGGGATGAACAGGCTGTCGCCCGTCTTCACGGGAATCTGGTGCACCTGACCTTCCGCCGTGCCGTCTTTCAGGCTGGCTTCGAAAGATTCCCGCGTGACGCCCTGCTTCAAGCCCACATAGAGCACCGCGTCCGGTTCCGCGTGGGCGATGTACCACATTTCCGTCTTTGGTTCGCCCCCCAGGCTGGGGGCGACGTCTGCCGGCGGATGCACCTGGATGGAAAGGCGCTCGCGGGCGTCCAGGATTTTGCACAGCACGGGGAACTGCACGTTGTCCGGCAGACCCGGCCCGAAAATGACCTCCCGTTCCGGGCCGGTCCACAGGTTGTGCAGGGTCTCGCCCTTCAGCACCCCGTTATTCACCACGCTCAGTTCCTGGGGCCGGTCCACCACCTCCCAGGATTCTCCGTACGGCTGGCCGTCGTCCGGCAGTTTCCGGCCGTATTGGGTTTCCAGGGTTCGTCCGCCCCAGACACGTTGCTGATAGAGAGGTTTGAAGGCGATGGGTTGGCTCAAGGCGCTCATAAAAGGTTCCTCAATAAGGATTGATCTATTCCTCGAAGAATCCGCGGGGCTATCGGGAAATTCCGGGGGCCCCAGCGGTCATCCGGTCTTCGAACGTGCCGAGCTTGGGCGGTTTTTCCAGTAACTTTATCTTCAGGCACGCCATCGCGTCCGTTGGAGGAGGCGAATCCGGGCGCCGGAAGGCTTATCACGGGTGGGCTGTTTCGACCTGGCGAATTCCCGTCTTTTCCCCGAGAATCCGGGGGGGCCTTTCCCGGTTGGGTTCATTGATCGTGAACCAGTGTGAATTATCAGCAATTGCGAGATAAAGAATTGAATGATCCGCTTGGGAACGGTATCATCAAGCCGGACTTTTTAGTCTGAGGATAATTTTCGCAATTTTCATAAGGAAAGCTGCCCTCTGCTTTTCCGCCCGATGAGTCTAGGAACACATGGCCGACACGCGCAAACGACGGAACAACCAGAACCGCCGCAAACAGCCCATCGCCACTCCTTATCCGTGGAATGAGGGTATTGCCATTGCCATGGGCGGCCTGGGGCTGCTCCTTTTCCTGGCCCTGATTTCGTACACGCCGCTGGATCTTCCCAGTTGGGTGCCCATCAGCATGACCGCTGGGGGACACCATCAGGCGACGAATTTCGTCGGTCCCGTCGGCGCCGTCATCGCGGGCTACCTGTATTTCCTGTTCGGGGCGGCCTGCTACCTGATTCCCGGCGTCATTGTGTGGTGGGGCATTCAGGTCCTGCTGGGGCACCGGGTCTTTCGGAACCGGAACTTTGTCGCCTTCGTCGCTCTCATTTTCTCGGCGGCCTGCCTGGTGGACTTTCAGACCCTTTTCTTCCAGGACTGGACCGCGCAATACAATCTGCCCAAAAGCTCCGGCGGGTTCATTGGGTTCGGCATCGGGAACAAGATCGTGAAAGCCATGCTGGGCGTGGTGGGCGCGTTCGTGGTGATGTTCCTGGTCTATTTCATGAGCCTCATCGTCATCACGGGCATTCATCCCTACCGCTTCCTCATGCTGTGCCGGGAACGTCTGGGAGAATACCTGAAGAACCGGAAAGAGGCGCGGGAAGCTGAAGCCTACTACGACTTCGCGGACGAACCCAGCGTGCCGGAGCCCCGGCCCCGCCGGGCGAACAGCCGGAGGAAAAAGAAAGCCGCGGCCGAAGAAGCCGCCGCCGAAAGCGAGGGCAACGGCGGACCGCGCGAAATGGAGCTGGCGCTGGAGGACCCGCCACCGAAGCCGAAGATCATCGATGCCTCCATGCCCAAGAAATCCGCCAAGGGCGAGGACGACGAGGACGGTTCCGGCGCTCTATTTGGCAAAAAGAAAAAGGGCAAAGGCGGCGGCCTGGTCGTCAGTTCGGGGCAGTTCAAGGACTACGAACTGCCCAGCCTGAAGCTGCTCCAGCAACCGGACGAAGAGGTGAAGCCGGTGGACAAGAACGAGCTGCTGGACCTTCAGCAGACCATTGTCGATACCCTGGACACCTTCGGCATTCAGGTCACGCCCGGCGACATTACGCGGGGTCCCACCATCACCCGCTACGAAATTTATCCGGGCAAAGGCCTGCGCGTGAATCGCATCACCTCTCTGGAAGCGGACATCGCCCGCGCCACCAAGGCGGAGCGGATCAACATCATCGCGCCCATTCCCGGGAAAGACACCGTGGGCATCGAAATCGCCAACACCAAGAAAATCCTGGTGCCCTTGCGGGAGCTGTTCGAAGGCACCGAGTTCCGGAAGAGCCGGGCCAAGATTCCGCTGGCCCTGGGGAAAGACGTCTACGGAAACATTATCATCGGCGACCTCGCGCAGATGCCGCACCTGCTGGTGGCGGGGGCTACCGGCAGCGGGAAGAGCGTCTGTATCAACTCCATCGTGGCCAGCCTGCTCTACCGGTTCACGCCGGACGAGCTGCGCTTCATCATGATCGACCCGAAGGTCGTGGAGATGCAGCTCTACAATGAGCTGCCCCACATGGTGGTGCCTGTCGTGACCGACGCGAAGAAAGTGCTGCTGGCCCTGCGCTGGGTCATCAATGAGATGGAGCGCCGCTACGCCATGTTCGCCAAACTCGGCTGCCGGAACTTTGACAGCTTCAACAGCCGGAAGACCAGTAAACGAGCCGTCGCGAAAGCGGAGGAAGAAGCCGCCGCGAACGCCAAGGAGCCTGAACTGGCGGGCGCGGGCGCGGAAGCCCTGACCGCTCATGCCGTCAATATTTCCGAGGACGCCCACATCCCCGCTGACGAAGCGGCCAAGGCCGCGAAAGCGGCTAATTCCAAGAAATCGCTGGAGGACGGCATTCCGGACACGCTGCCCTACATCGTGGTGATCATCGATGAGTTGGCTGACCTCATGCAGACGGCGCCCGCCGACGTGGAGACCGCCATTGCCCGGATTGCCCAGAAGGCGCGTGCCGCCGGCATCCACCTCATTGTGGCCACGCAGACCCCGCGGGCGGACGTGGTGACCGGGATCATCAAGGCAAACATTCCGTCACGTATCGCTTTCCAGGTCGCGTCCAAGATCGACAGCCGGGTCATTCTGGATGTCGGGGGCGCCGAGCGTTTGGTGGGCAAGGGGGACATGCTCTACCTGCCGCCCGGCAGCGCCCAGCTCATCCGCTCCCAGGGAGCCCTTATCACGGACGACGAAATTCAGGACCTCGTGGAATACTGCGGCCAGCAGGGAGACGCCGACTTTGCCCTGGAAGTTCAGGAAGTGATCGAGAACGGATTCGAGGACGAAGAGGGAGATGTCACCCCGGAAGACGAGGAAGTTCTCGAGCGCTGCATGGAAGTGATCTACCAGGAGAAGAAAGCTTCCACCTCTTTGCTGCAACGGCGTTTGCGCCTGGGCTACACCCGGGCTGCCCGCATGATCGACATCCTGGAACAGCGCGGCATCATCGGACCGGGTGACGGTGCGAAGCCGCGCGAAATTCTGGTCGATCTAAGTCCAGAGTATGATTAATTAATCGAGGCGACTATATGCCTCAGACCATCGGCCATAAATTACGAGACGCGCGGGAGCGAAAGGGCTATTCCATTGAGGATGTAGCTCATGACACCCGTATTCCTTCGACCACGCTAAGGAACCTGGAGAATGACGACTACTCCGGTTTCGCGGGGACGACTTATGCCCGGAGCTTTCTCAGCCTCTACAGCAGGCACTTGGGGATCGATGCCTCGGAAGCTTTGCGGGAGTTCAATACCGGGTCCGTTCCCAGGACCCGGGAGGGAGGCATTTCCTATCTTCACTCCGTGACCAAGGTGTCGGATTCCTTCGGCCGGACGCCTCCCATGCCGTCCCAGCCGGCTCAGAGCCCCGCGGTGGGTCCGGCTCACCCTTTTTTGTTAGGGTTGATCGTGCTGGTGCTGTTGATTCTTATTCCGCTCTTTTACTATTTCGCCAACAAGGCGGAGAGCATCGATGACGTGTCTCGCCTGGTGGAGGAAGCGGTTCAATCTTCCGGCAAACCCGGCGAAGGCGAAAAGCCAGAGCCGGCTCCACAAGCCTCGGCTGAAAAGAAGAGCCCGGATCTGGCCAACAACAACCAGCTGCTTCCTTCGGCCCGGACGGACTTTGACCCTAGCCCCGCGGCCGGCGGCGCCGGTCAGGTTTCCGCTGCCACGCCCGGCAACGCGTCCAACGTGGAGCCGCCTCGCGCCCGGCCCGTCGCGCCCAAAGAAGCGAATCAGGATGATGCCGAATCTTCCCCGGAAGAAGCTGACGCCAGCGCGGAAGCCAGCACCGGAGAGGGAGAGACCGACGAGTCTCAGGACTGAGGCGTTCCAGCGGCGTAGGGGCTACTTCGGCTCGCCGCTCAACACGATCATGGCACTCAAAATTTCGGCGCCATTTACTTGAATGGTACCCTGCGCTTGGATCAAGCCGTCCATCCGTCCGGTGACCGTAGCTTTCAGGTGAAGGGAATCCCCTGGCTGAGCAGTGCCCTTGATCTTGGCTTGGCGAATCGCGGCCAGCCGCACGTTTTCGAGCGTCTCGAAGTCGCTGCCCGATTGCGCGGCGATGCCCGCCAACTGAGCCACGGCTTCCACCAGGATGACGCCAGGCATGATGGGGTGCCCTGGGAAGTGCCCTTCCAGGAAAGCTTCATCCCCGCGCACATGGTAGAGCCCTTCGGCACGCGTGCCCGGATCCAACTCCGTGACTTCGTCAACAAAGCGGAAAGATTGGCCATGGGGCAGGGAAGCCAGAGCCGCTGCCTTTGATTCTGTGCCGTCTTTCATGGGGCAACGTCGCTGGGGGCGTCCACTTTCTCCACCTCGTAGCCTTCCAGGCTGGGCCGGAACAGCGCGGGGTCCAGAGCCGGGCCGCGGACGATCCGGGTGAATCGGGTCAGCACGCGGGAGCGGTCCCGGAACTCCAGTTCGAACCCCCGCAAGAGGTAGTCCTGATTGTCTATGAAGAAGGTCATCTTTTTCAAGGCCACCGCCATCTTCCGGTCCCGGGGCGCGGCGCCAATTTCATATTCCCCGTCCTTCAGTTCCACCGAAAGGATCTCGAAACGCTCGTCGAACTCCTCCACCGTATTGGGAAATCCCTGGGCGATGAAGCCGACGGAGGGCGGGGCCGAGCCATCCTCGCCTGTCAAGGTCATGACTTCCGCCTTTTTCTTGGCCGGATGCAGCACCGAGACCTGATCCGAGTCTCCCACCGCGATGGTCTTTGGCGGTGAACCCGTCTGCCAACGAAAGCGGTCTGGTTTTTCCAGCCACATCTTTCCTTCGCTCCGGAGAGGATTTCTCAGAGTGCGCAGGTAGCGCTCTTGCAGAAAGTCGATCTCGGCGGACTCCACGTCCCGGTGGCTCGACAGCCAGCGTTCCACGGGTTCGAAATCGACGTCCGCCTCCTTCGCGGGTGCGTTCGAACGAACTGTCAGGACCATCAGCATGGCAAAGAGGAATGCCGAAAGTTGCCCGGCGCGGCGGGTAATGAGGAATCGTGACACGGTGAGAGGGGAGGGTAGAATTCTAATAACAGACAGCCTTGCAGCCAAATAGAGCGTTTCAAGTGGGAACGAGTCAAAACCGGGAGCGCCCGTATGGGTAGATTGGACGTAGAAACCCGCCGAAACCCTCAACGCACAACTGATTGAGTTCAAAAAGCGTGGAACGGTGTGCCCAGGGTGTTTTAAAGTCAGGGTCTCGTGCCGGATACTCCAACAGACGCAACGCCGCCAAAGAAAGACGGCACCCAGGGTCCCTGGGGCTTGCGCCTGTTGCTCTATATTCCCCGGCACGGGGGACCCATGTTCTGGGTGGCGGTGGTCTGTCTCTTGGTGGCCACTACGCTTCAACTCGTGTTTGCCCGCGTCACGGGTGGTTTGGTGGATGGCACGCTGGCCAGTATCGATCTCGAAGTTTCCAAGAATCTTCCCCTCTCTGACTGGCCCATCTACCGCATCGGGCTGTTTCTCGGGGTGACGATCCTGATGCTTTTTTCGGCCACCTTCTTTGAAATGAACTTGTTTTACCGCTCGGGGGAAAAAGCGGCCGCCAGACTCCGGATGGATCTGTTCTCTCACCTGGTTGGCCTGCCGGTGGCGTTTTTCGACCGGGTTCGCGCGGGGGAGCTGAGTTCCCGCGTCCTGGCGGACGTGGCCATGATCCAGGAACTGTGGGTTAACGACGTGCGTCAGATCATCAAATTCACCGTCCTGGCACTGGGCGCCGTACTGATGATGTTTGTCACTTCGGCCCGCCTCTCCATGTTTGTGTTTGTGTTAGCGCCACCAGTGGTGCTTCTGGCGGTGGTCTTGGGCAGGTCCATCCGGTCCCGCACCATTCACGTTCAGGAGAAGCTGGCCGGCGCTTCCGTTATTCTCGATGAGTCCCTGCAGGGCATTCGCAGCGTAAAGGCTTTCTCAAACGAGAGGTATGAGTCCCGCCGGTTTCAGAGCGCCATTATGGAATTTCTGACTCCCGCGCTGAGTTTGGCCAGGTTCCGGGCGGTCTTTGTCTCCGGCATCCTGGTGGTCATGCTCTTAGCCGGGGTGTTTCTCATGTGGTACGGCTCGCGGCAGATTCAGCTCCGGCGCCTCACGCCGGGCGAATTTACCAGCTACATGTTCTTCCTGGGGTTCGCGGGCAGTTCCGGGGCCATGCTGGCGGATTTGGCGGGAAAGATCTATCGGATGCTTGGCGCCGCCGGACGGGTGGCCGTGTTGTTGCGGGAACCGGCGGAGAAAGTCCGTGCCGCCTCGGACCAAATTCCGGAATCGGAACTTTCCGGGCGTCTGAAAGGCACCCTGGAATTTCGAAACGTCAGCTTTTGCTACCCCTCCCGCCCGGATGCCATGGTGATGAGCGACCTGTCCCTGAAAGTAGGCGATGGGCGGCGGGTCGCCCTGGTGGGGCCCAGCGGCTCTGGGAAGTCCACTCTGGTGTCGCTCTTGTTTGGCCTTTACCAGCCGGACTCGGGAGAGATCTGGATTGGGGGGCGTCCCGCCACCGGGTATCCCCTGAGCTGGTTGAGGGAGCACATGGCCCTGGTACCGCAGGAGGTTCTCCTGTTTGGAGGTTCGGTGGCGGAGAACATCGCCTACGGGCGGCCCGGCGCGAGTCACGAGGAAATCGTGGAAGCGGCCCGGCAGGCCAATTGCCTGGAGTTCATCAAGCGGTTGCCACGAGAGTTCGAGACCCCCTTGGGAGACCGCGGTGTTCAGGTTTCCGGGGGGCAGCGGCAGCGCATCGCCATCGCCCGCGCCATTTTGCGGGACCCCGCGATTCTGGTGCTGGACGAGGCCACTAGCTCGCTGGACTCTGAAAACGAAAGGTTGGTGCGGAACGCGCTGGGGGATCTGATGAAAAATCGCACCTCCTTAATCATTGCTCACCGCCTTTCCACGGTACAGGAAGTGGACGAAATTTTTGTGATGCGAGACGGAAAAATCGTTGATCGTGGCCGGCACTCGGAACTTTATGATAGAGATGGTTACTACCGCACCCTATGCCAGCAAGCCCTTGAAGGTCTTGCGTGAAAACCGGGCCGCGCGCCGCGCCCTGGTGGTGGCGGGTGCTGGCCTTTTTGCTTTGGGAACCCATGACCCACTGTTAGGATACAGCGAGGGAGGGCCGGTCGCCCACAGCTAGAACCCACCCACATGGCCCAGTCAAGCGAAACAGAGAAGGGTTTCAAGACTCCGTGGTGGCGGGTACCTTGGGGGTATGCCTGTTGGATTTTCTTCATGCTGTATTTTGGCTTGGGGGGAGTCCTTACGACCTTGGTGTCAGGGTTGCTGTATCTCATCCTGCCGCGAGACGTGGGGCGGCGGGCCGGCCGGATCATGCTGAAACGCCTGTTCAGCGATTTTGTTCGCCTGATGAAGGCCACCGGCGAGTTCCGCTGCGATCTCTCCGTGCTGGATTCCCTGAAAGACGAACAAGGACCTCTCATCATTGCCCCGAGCCATCCCAGCCTCTTGGACGCGGTGCTCGTCATTTCCCGGCTGCCGGACGTGGCCTGCATCATGAAGGCCAAAATCTGGGACAATCCGATGATGGGCGGCGCGGCCCGGCTGGCTGGTTTTATCCGGAACGATTCACCGAAAAACATGGTGCGGCTGGCGGCCCAGGAACTGGTGGACGGCCATCAACTGCTGATCTTTCCCGAAGGGACGCGCACGGTGAACCCGCCGGTGAACCCTTTTAAAGGCGGTTTTGCCTTGATAGCGGCCAAGGCCCAGGCGCCAGTCCAAACCATTCTCCTGGAAAGCGACAGCCCGTTCCTGTCCAAAGGCTGGCCCTTGTTCAAGAAACCGCGCTTGCCCGTTTCCTACCGGATCCGCATTGGGGAGAGATTCACATTGTTACCGGGAGAAGATCCAAAGGAATTCATGAATCGTATCGAGACCTATTTCCGGGAACAGTTGGGACCGTCCGTGAATCAAGAATCAGAACCAACCCCTCGTCCTGAAAATTCCAAGTCCGGTTCCGTTCTCCCGCCACAGTCCAATCTGCGCGTGCCGGCCGGCGGCGTGGAAGCCAATTCAAACTGAAGGCCCAAGCGAATTCTGCCCGCGGGAATTTCGTCCCTCTCCTTTTCTTCTACCGATTCGATGCCTTCTGATTTCGCCGACAAGACGCCCAGGCCGCCAAGACCCTCCGCGACACACCTGGTGCTGATCCCCAGCTACAATACCGGGGCCATTCTGCTTCAGACCGTCACGGATGCCCTGAAATACTGGGCTCCCGTTTGGGTGGTGGTGGACGGCAGCACGGATGGCAGCGCGGAACGCCTGGAAGAACTGGCCCAGAGCGAACCGAACCTGCGCGTCATCCGGCAGCCCACCAACCAGGGAAAAGGGGCCGCGGTGTATCGCGGGGCCCGTGAGGCGCTGGAGAATGGGTTTACGCACATCCTCTGCATGGACTCGGACGGGCAGCATCCCGCTCCGGAAATTCCGGAGTACATGGCCTCCTCCGAACTGACGCCTGGCCGGATGATACTGGGCAATCCGGTGTTCGACCACAGCGCGCCCACGGTTCGCGTCCTGGGCCGGGAGTTGTCCAACTTTTGGGCCAACCTGGAAACCATGTGGTGCGGCATCGGCGACTCGTTGTTTGGGATGCGGGTGTACCCCGCGAAGCAACTGGTCGAAGTGATGGACAAGACCCGCTGGGCGAGGCGCTTCGACTTCGATCCCGAAGTGGCCGTGCGGCTCATTTGGCATGGGGTGAGGCCGGTCAACGTGAATACCCCGGTTCGGTACCTGACGAAGGAAGAAGGTGGCGTGAGCCACTTTCACTACTTTAGGGACAATGTCTTATTGAGTTGGATGCATGCCCGGCTGGTCCTGGGCGCTCTGTTCCGCCTTCCGAAATTGCTGACGGCCAAGTGGCGGTGGAAGAAAGAAGACGTCCGGGACGATCCCGACTCGGAATCGGCTCTCCGGGCTCAGTGCCGGCGCATTTCCCGCCTTTACGACTACCAATGGTTTCGGGTCTATTCCCGGATCAAACTGAAGACCGACCCCCTCTATGAAGGCGTTTACGAGGCCCTGGCCCGGAGGAGTGGCCCCATTCTGGATCTCGGGTGCGGCCTCGGTCTGCTGGCTTTCTACTTAAAAGAGAAGGGCCTCCCCAACACGGTTTACGGGGTGGACTATGATGAAGGCAAGATCCGCGCCGCTTCAAAAATCGCGGCCGAGCACTACCCGGAAGTGAAATTCTTTCATGGGGACTTGCGGCAGAAGTTCCCGCCTTTTCAGGGCAACGTGGCCGTGCTCGACATCCTCCAGTTTTTCAAGCCAGACGAACAAAAGATCATCCTGCAAAAGGTGGCCCAATGCATCATGCCCGGGGGCATCCTGATCATCCGCAATGCCCTGAGGGATGACAGTTGGCGCTTCCGGGTGACGGCTTGGGGCGACAGCTTTGCCCGGTGGACGTTTTGGATGAAGGCTTCCGCCGTCTACTACCCGGAGGCGGATAAAGTGGACGAGATCCTTCGCTCCGAAGGGTTGGTTGGCGAGTTCCGTCCTCTTTGGGGCAAGACTCCGTTCAACAACTACCTCATCCTGTTCCGCAGGCCCGTCACCAGCGAGGCTTTGGTGGGCAGCACGCAGCAGTAGCCATTCTGGGCGAGGTAGTCCAGGACCCTGGGAAGGGTTTCCCGGAGCGTGCCGCGTCCTTCGTGCAGCAGGAGAATCGCTCCCGGCCGGATGCCGGGGATCAGCCGCTCCACAATGCGGTCCGCGTTCCGGTCCACGCCGTCCAAGCCGCGCGCGGTCCAGCCAATGAGCGGCACATTCAGCCGCCGAAGGACGGGATGAACGAAGGGGTTCTTCATTCCCACTGGGCTGCGAAAGAACGCCGGGCTTTGGCCCAGGATGCTGGTCAGGGTGGCGTGGCCGTTCTCAATCTCCGCCGCGATCCGCTTGGGAGACAACATCCAGAAGGTCCGCTCCGGGTGAGTCTGGGTGTGATTGCTCACCTGGTGTCCGCGGCTGATTATCTCCCGTATCAGATCCGGATAAGCCTCGGCTTTGGCGCCGATCTCGAAGAACGTCGCTTTTGCGTTCCAGCGATCCAGCAAGTCCAGTACTTCCGGTGTCTCCGCTGGTTCGGGACCGTCGTCTATCGTGAGCCAAACTTGCTTTTCGTTTGTGTGGAAGGCCGTGTAAACCGGACCCAGCCACTGGCACGCCGGGGACAGGGTGGGGTAGATCAGGGCGGCGTGGGTCAGCGCCATCAGGCCCAGGCCCCACCAGAAGTGGCCCGCGAAGGCCAACGCCATAAAGACGAGCGGACTCAGCGCCGCCGCCCAGAAAATCACGGGACGAAGCCAACCGGGGAAAGGGGGAGAATCAGAGTTCATTGGCCAACGACTGGAACAGAAGCAGCACCCAGGCCCCTACGTTCAAAACCGACCAGACAAACCAGGGACCGGCGGCCAACCACTCCACCACACCGCCGTTTGCCAGGAGGTAGACCGCCATGACCGTGTAGGCCAGTTCGTGCAGCCAAACGCAAAACCGCTGCCGCCGTTTCACGCCGATCACTCCGGTCAGGTCGATGACTTCGATGGCAAGGGCCAGAACGAGTGGCAGAAGGTGAAGCCACACCACCGCCAGGAAAGGCGCTCCGGCCAGTGCCAGGCCTCCGCGGGGAGACCACGGCGGCGCGCCGTCCGCCAACAGGTGGTAGCTGAAGGCGAAGTAGAGTCCCAGACTGAGGAAGGCCAGGGTGTAGCACTCCGCCGCCGATTGGCGTGGCACATTGGCCCAAAGCCGCCGTTTGCCCGGCGAACCGGGGGCGTTCTTTCCCCGTAGCGGCGTCAGGAACTGGCTGAGCACCTTGAAGAATGCTGTCTGGCAGCGCTGGGCGGGATCTGGTTCGGGAGACAGCATCATGGCGCGGGCGGGGAGGGGCGTTCCGGGGACCGGTGAAAGGCCTCTTCAAAGACAAACCATTGGCGCCACTCCCGTTTCAGCAGGGCCAGTAATACGTCCCGCCAGTGGTCCAGGCCTTGAGCGATGTCCACCTCGCGGCCGGACCGGGAGCGGGTGACATGAAAGGGCTCGCCGACTTCAATCCGGTAGCGGCGATGTCCCGCCCGCATGATAAATAGCGGGTAAATGGGGCACCGGGAAATGTAGGCCAACACAAACGGACCCTTCGGCAGCCGCCAATACGCGTCTCCCACCGCCGTCTCCGCCGGGGTGACTTCAAATAAGACACGATCTCCCTGGATGGCCACGGCCTCTCCGTCTTTCAGCAGGCGGGCCAGTTCCACGCCCAGGAAGTTTTCCGAGGTGTTGAAGTGGGCTTCATATTTTTCGGAGCGGTCGTTCGCCAGTTCCCTGGCCATCAGTTCCTGCGTCTTCTCCAGCCGCTCGGGCGCCCGGACGGTATTGAGTTTCCGGCCGAACTTTTCCGCGAAGACCGGGGCCGCGATGTCGTAGTTGCCCATGTGGGCGGTCATGACGATCACGCCTCCGGAGGACTTTGCCAGATTTTCAAAGTGCTCCACGCCGTCGATCTCCCAGTCCATGCCGCCTTCGCCACAGCGCATCCGCGCCGCGTCCACCATGGTTTCGGCAAAGTGCCAGAAGATCAGGTAGGTGCGCCACCAGGCGTTCATGCGCCGGGACGAACCGGGGAGGATCACGGAAAGGTTGTTCGCCACGATGCGGCGTTGCGGTCCGCAGATCAGCAGGAACACGCCCGCGTAAATGGAGATGACCAGCGGAGCCAGAAAGAAAGGGGTGACGCGCAGTCCCCAGGCGATCAAATGTGCCCAGACATCTCCGTAGATGGTGAACCGCTTCAGGAAGTCGTGCATGGAAAAAGAGAGGAGAAAACGGGAATTGCCCTTGCTGCAAGGGATTTGGCTGTTTCTCCGGGAATTTCGCGATAAGCTGAAAATCGGTGTTGCCCGGTTTCCGGGAACCCGGAGCCTAGGGCAAGTCCGTTTTTTTCCCAAGGGGGAATCCGGACTTCCGGAAGTGCCGTATAACGGCGAAGTAAGTTTCAGACATGGAGAAGACGCGAGAAGTGGACGTAGCCATCGTCGGGGGGGCTTTTTCGGGCGCCAGCCTGGGATTGTTGCTGAGACGAAACAACCCGGAAGTGAAGGTCCTGATCGTGGAGCGCTCCGAGGAGTTCGACCGGAAAGTAGGCGAGTCCACCTCCGAAGTCGCCGGCGGTTTCATTTCCCGCCAGTTGGGTCTGGCCACCTACCTGGCCCGCGAACACGTCGTCAAACACGGCCTGCGTCTCTGGTTCAATGGGGAGGGCAATGAAGCTTTCGAACGCTGCACGGAAGCCGGGATTTTTTTCCAAAGCAAGCTGCCGACCTTCCAGTTGGACCGCTCCACCCTGGATCAGCACATCCTCGAATTGGCGAGGGAAGCCGGCTGTGAAGTCTGGCGGCCCGCCAAGATGCGGGAGATGGAGCTTGGCGGCGAAGGGCAGGGCCGCCTGAAAGTGTCCGTGGAGGGAGAAGACGTGGAGGTGAAGGCCAAGTGGATCGTCGATGCCTCGGGAAAAGCCTCTGTCATTTCGCGCAAACGCGGCACCCACCGCCGCCTGGAGGAACATCCGGTAAACGCGGTTTGGGCCCGCTTCCGGAACGTCAAAGACCTGGACGGCTACGAGATCACTTCCCGGTTTCCGGAGTACACGGAGTCCTGCCACTGTCCGCGGGCCACCGCCACCAATCACCTCATGGGCTACGGCTGGTGGTGCTGGATCATTCCCCTACAGGATGGCGACGTCAGTGCCGGAGTGGTTTACGACCCCCGCCTTTTCGAGCCCGAGAAGCGCGGGTCCCTGACGGAAACCCTCCACCACCACCTGCTACGGCATCCGGTGGGGCGCGAACTGTTCTCCGAGGCTCAACCCGTCGAGAAAGACACCAAGGCCTATTCCCACTTGCCGTATCATTCCACCCAGGTCGCGGGAGACGGCTGGCTGGTGGTGGGCGACGCGGCGGGTTTTATCGATCCCCTCTACAGCCAGGGCCTCGACTACTGCGGGCACACGGTTTACTCCGCGAAGCGGATCATCGAAAAATCCCTGGGTGGCGAGTGCGTGAAGCAGGACGTGATGGAGTACGCCGACAACTACCAGGCCAGCTATCAACGGTGGTATAAGGCGCTGTATCGCGGGAAATACCGCTACTTGGGCGACGCCGAGTTGATGTTCGCGGCCTTTGTTCTGGACGTCGCGACGTATTTCACGGGACCCGTGCGCCTGACCTACAACGATCCCGAAAAGGAATTTTGCCTTTTTCCCTACCATGGCGCGATTGGCGGCCGGATAGCGAAGATCATGGCCTTCTACAACCACCGCCTGGGAGTGCTGGCCGAAAAGAAACTCGCCGCCGGCGTGTATGGCCGCCGGAATCTGGACCATCGCTATCTCTTGAAGAAAGGTTTCTCCCCCGGACCGGAGGGCGTGAAAGTGCTGCTCATGGGGATCTTTGCCTGGCTGAAGTGTGAAGTCTCCTCCTGGTTCCTCCGGCCTAAACGGGACAAGATGATGATGGAGAAAGAGCCGCCGGATAACATGGAGATGCCAAAGGAGGCTTCCTCCCCCCAGCCGATGGAACCTTCTGAAGTCAGGTAGTCTGGGACCCGCTCATCCCGCGGGTAAACCGCCACCAGTGTGGCAGGAAGATCACCGCGCAGAGCATGTTCACCAGGATGCCGATGCCGCACAGCTGGCCCAGGCTGGAGAGGCCCTGACTGGCCGCGAAGGACAGAGAGGCAAACCCGATGCAGGTGGAGCCTCCACAAAACAAGAGCGCCCGGGTAATGCCCCGCCGGATGGTGGGCAGGTCGCCTTTTTCCCGCCGGAGCGCGAAGATCATGTGGATGCTGTAGTCCAGCCCAGTGCCGAACATGATGGGAATGCTGAACAGGTTGAAGAAATTCCATTCAATGTCGAAAAGCAGCGTGATGCCGAGGATGACCAGGGTCGAGAAGACCAGGGAGAAAAGCGTGAGCGAGAGATCCCGCCAGTCCCGATAAACCAGGCCCAGGACCAGCATCAGGACCAGTCCCATGGGGAGGAACACCCTGACAAAGTCCCCTTCCACCAGTGGTTCGATGGCGGGGGTGAGGGCTTCCCAGCCAGCCAGGTACACTTCGCCTTTTTCCGGGCTGGCCGCCAGCAACTCCTTGAAATCCGAAGGCATGCCATCGTCCGCGAGCGTGACGATTCCCATGGCGGCGTATTCGCCCTCCGCGCCAGAGTAGAATCTCTCGATCATCCAGCGGCCCCAGCCGGATTCCGGAATGATGGCCTGGGGCGCTTCCGCGGCATCGATCCGGGCGGCCAGACTCTTCCAAGCGGAAGTGATGGCCTGGCCCACCAGCAGAGCGTCTTCCGTAAAGCCCGCGTCCAGGATCTCCTGCCGGAGGCGCGGCCATTCCTCCGCCAGGGTGGCGAGAGCCGCCGCGTTGGCGTGCTGGTGAACGGGGGAGGGCACCAGTTGGGGCGCCAGGAACAGCTTGCTGACCTCTCCTCTGGCCTGCGCGGCCTCCAGCTTCTCTTTCGCGCCGTTTACGAGGTCCGGCAGATTTTTCAGATCATGGGTGGTGGCGACCACCTGGCAGGAGGAGCGATCATCGCGTCCCATCTGTTCGTTCAGTTCCTCCAGAGCCGCCATGCTGGCGCTGTCCCGCAGTTGCATGGGTTCGAACTCCCGGTTCAGGTGGGGAGCGCCTTTGATCCATACCAGACCGCCCACCAGCAGGAGCGGCAATGCCGTGCCCAGGCCCAGGAGGCGGGCGTTGGTCCGCTTCTCGGCGGCGGGGGAGGGAGTCTGCTTTTCATTCGCCGGTAGAAAGCGCGTCGCGACGGGCGTGAACAGGCCCAGCATGACAATCCCCCCGAAGAGGATGCCGATGGCGACCAGGTTGCCCAGTTCCGAAACACCGGGGAGACTGCTGAAGTTCAGGGAGAAAAAGACTACTGCCGTGGTGATGGCCGCCCAGAGGATACTGGGCCCGATCTGGCGGCGCAGGGCGCGCGTGTCGCCCCGGCTGAGGACGCCTTCCTGGTAGATCACCACGCCGTAGTCCACCGCCAACCCGATGAGGATGGCGGCAAAGCCCACGCTCATGACGCTCAACTCGCCAAAGATCAGGCCCCCGGCGGTGAGGGTCAGGATGAAGATAAGGGATACCATGATGGCCAGCCAGAGCAGGGGCCGAAGCTGGCGGTGCATGAGCCAGAACAGCAGGCCGATCAGGATGGCCGTGGCGGTGATGGACCCTTTCATGTCCCGTTCCATGCCGGTGGAAATCTCCGCCACAAAAGCCGGTTCCCCCGTGTACTGAACCGTTACGGGAGCGGCGCCGGGATGTTCCGCTTCGTAGTCCGCCAGCGCGCCGGCGATGACTTGGCGCACGCCGGCCAGCCAGGGGACCATTTCCTTGTAGTTGGCGAAACCCTCCGGCGCGGCCTCCACGTAGAGCATGCGGAAGGCGCCATCCGGCGAGGCAAAGGGGTCCTGCTGCCCGGTGGAGGAAGGCGTTTCGAGACTTTTCAGCCCTCCCGGCACATCCGTCAGGCCGAGCGGATCGTAAGACCGGATCATGGTGCTTTCGTCAAAAAGGCCTTCGCTGAGGGCTTCGAGGGTTTCGTCGATGGTTTTCGCCGAGTTTTCGGGAGACAATCTAGCCTCCAACTGGCGTACTTCCTGCGGACTGCCGTTGAGCCAGAGCCAAGCCAGGACGTCTGCGGCGTCCGCGGGCTCGCCGTCCAATGGAAGCTGCCAAATGACATCCCGCGCCAAGTCCGTTCTCTCTCCCAAGTGCGACGCGATCTTCCCGGCGGCCTCACGGCAACGGTCAGCGTCCTCGCCTTTTAACGTCACAATCAGTTCCGTTTCCCGGCTGAAATGCTTATAAAGCTTACGAACGCCCTCGACTTCGTATAAATCTCCAGGCAACAATGCTAGGATATCTACGTTGAAGGTAACGTTGGAAAAACTGTAGAATGCGGCGGCAAGGAGGCTCGCCAGCAAGAGAAAGATTCGAATTTTTGACATCCGGAACGCGTCGTATAATCAAGGTGGATACCCGGTAAGTCAACGGAACCCGAAATTGACACAAATCCTTAGGCAGAGCTAAATAACACGAATGAGCATCGCGGTTCAGACACAAGCCATCCGGCTAAGTTTTGGCGCGGCGGAAAGCCGGTGTCAGGCGGATGGTTCCGGAATTCGGTTTGATCTGGCGGTGCCGGTGCTCTCAGGAGAGCGTGAAGAGGTTTTGCTGGAAAGCACGGCGGAGCCGAAAAGTGCCGGGAAAGTGGGTTTCAAGGTTTTGGAGTCCGATACCCTCACGGCGGGAGTCGTCATGGTGCCCTGCCACGGCCAGGCCGAAGAGGCCGCTTTCGAAATTTACCGCGATCTGCTTTCTCTCCTGGAGGAGCGCACTCTCTACCGGGCCTGGAATTTTGTGCCCCACATCAACCAGGAGGTCGGCGGGCTCGAAAATTACCGCTCATTCAACGTGGGCCGCTGGAAGGCGTTCCGGGACTCCTTTGGGGAGGATACCATGGAAAATCATTTCCCCGCCGCTTCCGCCGTGGGGATTGACGAAGATTGCCTGGCGGTGGTTTTCCTGGCGGGCCGGGATCCGGTTTCCTACGTGGAAAATCCGCAGCAGACGCCGGCCTACCGGTATCCGGCGGATTTCGGGCCCCGTTCGCCCAGTTTTGCGCGGGGTACGGTGGTTTCCCGGGAGAACCGGCGGACGGGTTATCTGTCCGGAACCTCCAGCATTCGCGGCAGCGAGACCATTGGGATCGGCGAACTGAAGGACCAATACAAGCTCACCTTCGAGAATATTGAGTGCGTATTGGACCGTATGGGCTTTCAAGACGGGCTCTCCGGTAGCTGGTTCAGCCCGCCTCAGTATCGCGTCTACGTCCGGGATCGCGAGGAATTCGACCAAGTCTATTCTCTGTTCGATAAGACAGTCGGGAAAGAAGCCACGGAAAGCGCCCTCTTTCTGGAGGCGGATATTTGCCGGGCTCCTCTGAAATTGGAGATAGAAGGCATTTTCTTTGCTTGAAGTGCCTGAGGCTCTGCGAGTCAATTCATTCGCAGGGGAGTTCTCTCCCTCTCCAAAACTCAGACCCGACAGGACTTTTACATGGTTGAAACGCTAAAGGATACCATTGGCTTTACGAATAACTCCCGTCGCGACGCCGCCGAAGAGCAGCGCTTCCGGGAGTATGTGAATCTCAAGCTTGCCACCCGCGGTTTCTCCGTGGTGGGAAAGGAGTCCGATTACCCCTTTCTGGAGATCGGGCGCTCCATGATCGCCAACTTCCAGGAGCGGATGCGTCTCCTTTCGGACTATCTGTGTCCGGCGGACCAGTACATTCACGACTTTCTGGTGGGCTACCTGGCGGACACGGAGGAAGGCGCTTCCCGCACCGATCCCTGGCTGCCGCCGAAGGCTCTGGTACTGGAGCGTCACGGACTGGCGCGGCTGCTTTCCCTGCCGGCCCACTCCGACAAGTTCGAGTCGCCCATCGTCTCGTCTTACCGGGTGCACCAGGGCGTCTGTCACAACCCGGCCAAGGACCGGCGCACCACGCAGGGAGTCTTCCACGTGACGGAGGGCGGCCTGCCCGTTCCGGCGGACAAGCTCGCCGTGCCGAAGAAGACCTTTGCCCGGATGCTGATCGCGGCGCTGAACCCGCCGGATGAGTTCATGGTGCTGCCCTTTACGTCCGGGGAACCCGAGCCCGCCAAAGCTTTCGTTTCGCTGCTGCTGCGCCCCACCATTTGTCCGGAAGTTCAGGGGTTCACGGTCAAGAAGAGCATGGAAACGCGCTTCTTTGCCCCCGGTGGCCTGGTGAGCAACCTGGACTTCGTGGAGTCCATCTTCGGCAACGCGGGCGATCCCTTCCTGCCGCAGAACGACGCGCGGCTGGACGTGGAGCACTGGAGCGGCCATACCGGCTGCGTCATCCTGGCGCCCCACCTCATTACCCTGAAGAAAAAGGATCTCGGCCTGCCGCATGTCTCCGAAGCCACGGAGCGCCAGAAGCGCGACGGCATGTGCTGGGAAAATGAGGACGAACTCTACAACGGCGGCAGCGCCTTCAAACTGACCTGCCGGGACAAGCGCGGCGTGGTGGTGACGCTCATCGCGGATAACTACTTCGGCTACTGCAAGAAAGAGGTCAAAACCCAGATCAGCTACGCGGCCAACCTCTATGGACTGGCGGAGGAAGAACACGCCGGGGGGGCGCTGGTGTTCCCCAGCTTCGACCTGGGGGAGGACTTCGCCCTGAGCGAGTACAATTCTCCAGTAGACCACACCTTCGCGGAGGTGTGCGAAAACTACGGCTCGATCATGAATATCAAGCCGGAGGGCTACGGGGTGGACAAGACCTATCCGGAAATTGTCTACCTGCCGGAGGATGCGCAGATCGACCTGCACACCCAGTTCATCACTTGGGAGAAAGACGGGCAGCCCCAGAAGATCCACCTTTCGCCCAGCAAGACCTACGTCATGCCCTCGGGCTACAAGGTCATGATGTCCAAACCCACCGCCGGCCAACGCTGGCGTCTGGTGGGCACCAACGCGGAAGGCACCTTCTGCCACAAACCCTGCACGGTGTCCGGTGGCGGAAAGTCGGAAATCTCCAAAGCGCTGTCCGATGCCATGATCACCGGCCCGGTCATCATGCCGGACTTCGAGCGGGACATGGATCTGGCCGTGCAAGTTCTGGAGAAAGCCGAACACTTTCAAAACCGTTTCAAAAACCCGAAAGAACCCGGCCGTCCCAGCCGGCCGCTGTTGAGCCCTCAGCGTTCCTTTGGTTCCGTGATCCGCCTGTTCTCCCAGAGCCCGGAGTACACGGACGAATACAACGAATGGATTGCCAGCATTCCGTACACGGTGCGGGACTTCATCTTCATCTTGAAGCGCTTCTACAAGCCGGACTGGGGTGACAACTGGAGCGGCCGTTTCCGGGTGGACTCCATCAACGGCATGCCCGGTTTCGAACTGAAGTACCGGAACGCCCTGGTGATTACCCGTTACCTCCGGGTGGGCTACGAGGCGGATGGTTCCTGGCGTCTGTTCGGGGTGCGGAAGGATTTCCAACCCGCGGTGAAGCTTCAGCGGGAAGACGATATCTCCGCCTCCATTACCGTGCCGCACGCGGCGGTGAAGTGGCTGCATCCCGATGTCAGTCAACCCGCCTACAAATTCGTCAGCAACTGCGAATACCGCCTTTTCCAGCGGCCGGACGACGCCGTGAATCGCGGCTACGACAAGAAGACCGAGGACGACTTTTCCAAACCGGGCAATTTCTTCTCCAACTACGAGCCCATGACCCGGGACGAGGCCAAGGAACTGGTGGCGGACGCCATCCGCTTCGAGCAGTTCACCAAGCCGCTCCAGAAGATGATCCGCCAGTTCGCCAAGGCGGATTCGCCGGACTACTTCGTCTCCTCGGCGCACCCGCGCATCGTGGACGGAGCACGCACCAAGAACCCGCGCTACCTCCAGACCCGGCCGGATCTGGAAGATCCCATGGGCGAGTACCTGGGAGACATTGGCGCCCGCCTCTACCGGCGCGTGCCCCTCGGTGAAGCGCTGGCCAGCCCGGTGAATTCCGTGCTGCCGGGCCGGAGGAACAATCCGCCGGACCACGCCGCCGGCATTCGCCCGCTGGCGGTCTACAGCCCGGTGCATTTCCAGGAACTCCCGGAGTTGTTCATGGACTTCATCGCCAGCCTGACCGGCCGTTCGCCCTCCACCACGGGGGCGGGTTCGGAAGGCGCGCTGACGAAGGGGCCCTTTAACGCCCTGCTCCCGATTTCTGACGTGAACAACGCGCTGCTGTCCTACATCGTGGCGGGTTATCACGGTTTCTCCACGGCGGCGGGCTACATCGGCCCGAAGTTCCGGGTGGATCACGACATCAGCCTGGTGGTGCCGGAAGTCTGGTCGCGCATGTTCATCAACGAACGGGAACCCGCCTACCTGATCGAGCGGGGGCACCTGGAAAAGGTGGAAGACTTCGAACACGGGGGGAAGGTCGTCAAAGCCAGCCGCCTCGGCTACCGCATCACGGAAAGCTTCGTGAACCTCTTCTTTGGCCGGGTGTTTAACGATCCGGGCCAGGTCTTCGAAGAGGAGATGCTCCGGCCCGAGAAGCAGAACCTGGACGACTTCGTCGATGGAGTGAAAAACATCGTCGAAACCCAGCAAAAGGTGGCCCGCCTGTATTTCGAGGACGGCTCCCTGGACTTGGCCATCCCACCCCTGCGTGCCCTGCTCCACATCATGGCGGAAGGCGCCTACGAAGGGAAAGACGAGAGCCATCCGGAGATCCGCGCGCTCTTCGACCGCGAGGCGGTGATGAGCAGCGACTGGTACGCGGAACGGCTCAAGACCAAGCTGGAGATCAAGAAAGACACCCTTTCCCGGCACATCTCTTCCCTGGAGGATTTCCTGGCGCGTCAGCACTACGGCACCGAGGCGGAACGCCTCCATGTGGCGGAGCGTCTCGAAACCACGAAGGCCAAGCTCCAGGCCCTGATTGACGATCCACAGCAATACTTGGACAGCATCACTGGCACCATCGGGGCCGACCCCATGCTGTATCAGCCCCTGGACTGACGGGAGGCCGGTTTTTTGGCCGGCCTTTGCCGCCGGAGCCGAACGGCGTCGAATCCCCCGGAGCTTTTTCCGGGGTGGGGAAGACATTTCCCGAAACCGCCAGCCTGTCCGGCGTGCTTCGGGTGGCTGGCGGTTTTGTGGCCAGCCGCCGAAAATGTCAGTTGACGCCCCCCCGCTTTTTCCTAAATCTTATCCATGGGAGACATTTCATTAGCGTTAAGTTTCGACGACGTTCTGCTCGTTCCTCAGAAGAGCGGAATTCTCCCGTCGGAAGCCGAAGTCAGCACTCACCTGACCGCTGAGATTTCCCTCAATATCCCCATCGTATCCTCGGCGATGGATACCGTGACGGAAGCCGAGCTGGCCATTGCGCTGGCCCGGGAAGGCGGACTGGGCGTGGTGCATCGGAACAACTCCATCGCCGAACAGGTGGAGCACGTGGCCCGGGTTAAGCGCTCGGAAAACATGGTCATTCAGAAGCCCTTCACGGTCACGGAAGACACCACCCTCCGGGAACTGCTGGACGTGATGGCGACCAAGGGCGTCAACGGTTTCCCCGTGGTCAACGCGGAGGGAAAACTCCGTGGCATGGTGACGAACCGGGACATGTGGATGGTGGAAAATCCCGAGACCCGCGTGTCCGAGATCATGACGCCACGGGAAAAGCTAGTCACCCGGCCAGTGAACACGCAACTGGAAGAAGCCAAACAGTACCTCTATCAGCACCGCATTGAAAAGCTGCCGCTGGTGGATGAGAATGATCGCCTGGCGGGGCTCATCACGGCGCAGGACATCGAAAAACGCCGCCGCTTCACGAATGCCGCGAAGGACCCCAACGGCCAGCTCCGGGTCGGCGGAGCCGTCGGCGTGGGTGAAGACTGTTTTGACCGGGCACAGGGCCTGCGCGACGCGGGGGTGGATGCGTTTTTCATCGATGCCGCCACGGGCCACACCTCCCGGGTGCTGGAACTGGTGGAAAAACTCCGCAGCGAGATGGGTGGCCGGCCGGTAGTGGCCGGAAACGTGGTGACCGCGCAGGGAGCCCGGGACCTGATTTCCGCCGGCGCCTCCGCCGTAAAGGTGGGGGTGGGGCCGGGTTCCATTTGCACCACGCGCGTGATCGCCGGGGTGGGCACCCCGCAGTTTAGCGCCATTCAGGACGTGGCGTCCGTCTGCCGGGAGAAAGGCGTGCCCGTCATCGCGGATGGCGGCATTCGCTACTCCGGAGACATTGTGAAAGCCCTCGCCGCCGGAGCGGACGTGGTCATGCTGGGCTCTCTCCTGGCGGGCACTGCGGAAAGCCCCGGCAGCACGGTGAACTACCAGGGCCGGACATTTAAGGAATATCGCGGCATGGGTTCCGAAAAAGCCATGCGGAAAGGGTCAGGAGATCGCTACGGGCAAAACTCCTCCGGCAAACTGGTCGCGGAAGGCGTGGAAGCCCGGGTACCGTACCGCGGCCCGTTGAGTGACATGATTTTCCAGCTTCTGGGTGGCCTTCGCTCCGGAATGGGCTATGTAGGCGCGGGCAACCTGGCGGAGCTTCGCGAGAATGCGAGCTTCATCCGGATCACGCCCGGTGGTCTGAAGGAAAGTCATCCTCACGATATCGTGATCACCGAGGAACCGGTGAACTACCAGAGCGCCACTTAGGAGAGGTCAGGTATTTGGGTAGAAACGCTAGAGCGCAGGGATTTTTGAAATGGATCGCACCATCGCTGTCATTGATTTTGGGTCGCAGTACTCGCAACTGATCGTTCGCCGGGTCCGGGAGTTGGGCTACTACTCCCGCCTCTACCAGCCGGGAGAGTTGGACCAAACTGGAAGCCCCGCCGCCGTCATTCTGTCGGGCGGACCGCGCAGTACTTCGGAGAAAGACGCGCCGGATATCGATTTCGAGTACCTGAAAGCCATGGGCGTGCCCGTGCTGGGGGTGTGCTACGGCATGCAGTTGCTGAACATCAAGTTCGGTGGCGCCGTCTGCCCCGGCCACACGCGCGAGTATGGGCCCGCCACGCTCATACCGCTCAGCGGCGGCACTCTCCTTCAAGGGCTCAGCGAACGTTCCCAGATCTGGATGAGCCACTCGGACACGGTCAGCCAGCTCCCCGAGGGCGCGGTGGTGCTGGGCGAAAACCTGGACAGCATTCCCGTGGCGTTGCAATGGTGCGAAGGCTTCTATGGCATCCAGTTTCACCCGGAGGTCACGCACAGCGAAGAGGGGATGCTGGTCTTGAAGAATTTCCTCAGCCTGGCCAAGGACCCGCCGAAGTTCGAAATAGAGTCTTTCAAGGATCACCTCCTGGAATCCGTCCGCGAAGAAGTGGGCGAACGCACCGTGGTGTGTGGCGTTTCCGGTGGTGTGGACTCTTCCGTGCTGGCAAAGTTGCTCTTCGAAGCCGGGGTCAAGGTCCGCTACATTTTTGTCGATCACGGCCTGTTGCGAAAAGATGAAGCCCAAGAAGTGGTGAAGCAGTTCGAGTCCGTGGGTATCGAGATCGAACTCGTGGACGTTTCCGAAAAATTCCTCGCCCGCCTGGAGGGCGTCACCGATCCGGAAGAGAAACGCCGCCGCATTGGCGACCTGTTCATTGACGTTTTCTTTGATGTGGCCGGCGATCCGGATCTCCTCGCTCAAGGGACGCTGTATCCCGACGTGATCGAGAGCGCCACCAGCGGTTCCATTGCATCACGGATCAAGACACACCACAACCGCGTGGACCGGATCCTGGAAATGAAGGCCGATGGGCGCGTCATCGAACCGCTGCACGAACTTTTCAAAGACGAAGTGCGCGACCTGGGCCGGGCGCTGGGCCTGCCCGAGGCCGTGGTGGGCCGGCATCCCTTCCCGGGTCCTGGTCTGGCGGTGCGTTGTCCGGGCGAAATCACTCCGGACAAACTGGAAATCATTCGCGAGGCGGACGCCATTTTCATTGGCCTGTTGAAAAGCCGCGACTGGTACGATCATGTCTGGCAGGCCTACGCGGCCCTCATTCCCGTCCGTACCGTGGGTGTGAAAGGGGACGAACGTTCCTACGAATATGCCATCAGTCTGAGGGCAGTGGTTAGCACGGACGCCATGACGGCCAACTGGGTGCACCTGCCCTACGAACTTCTGGCGGAAGCCTCGAACCGCATCCTGAACGGCGTGCCGGGCGTGAACCGGGTGCTCTACGACATTTCCACGAAGCCACCGGCGAGTATCGAGTGGGAGTAGGCCGAAGCAGCTGGCGTGGAATTAACATTGTTAGCGCGCGAGCCAGGAAAGGTGGAACGCGATCTCCGGGCGCGTTCACGGTAGCAGAGTGAAGAGGCGCATCGTCTTTGTTAGGACATCAAGCTGCTGTGCGCGAGAGCGTGGGGATTGGTAATGGCTTAGCACGTTTTGGCAGTGGAGCGTTCGCCGCCATGGGACGGACGAGCGGTTCCTGAGTTCCTCGCCCTGAGGTTGAGGGCCACCTTTGCCGCTTCGCGGCCCCAACGGGGAAGCTAAGCCTGATCCTCCTCCTTCAGCATCCAGCGCAGCTTCCACAGGGCGGCCACGGACATGGCGTCGGTAATTTCGCCCCGGTCCAGCATGGCGAAGACTTCTTCCAGCGGCAGGCGTTTGACGGCCAGCTTCTCGGTTTCGTCGGGATTCCGCTCCGCTGGGCTTAGGTCACGCGCCACGTAAAGGTAGGCCACTTCGTTCGACACGCAGTTGGAGAGGTGCATCTTCAGGATCAGTTCCCACTTCTCCGCCCGCAGGCCGGCTTCTTCGGCCAGTTCCCGCTTCACGCCTTCCAGCGGCGGTTCGCCGGGTGAGGCGCCGCCTTCCGGAATTTCCCACTCATAGGTGTTGGTGGGGTAGCGGTACTGGCCCACCAGCCAGGTGTGGCCTTCGTCGTCGATGGGGATGACGCCCGTGGCGACGTGCTTGTAATGAACGACGCCATAGATGCCGGGTCCGCCGCTGGGATTGGTGACCTGGCTTTCCGTGACCTTGATCCACGGGTTGTCGTAGATGGTGTGGGTTTCGTGGGTTTGCCAGGGGTTCTCAGGTTCGTGGGTCGATTCCATGAGGTGTGTTTCCAGAAGGCTCGGTGTCTGAGGCGGATCGTGTTGGCTTTGAAGATTTCGCGAAATGAGAACCGGACGGTAACCAAACGGTAACATGGGTTCCCCAAGATTCCTTCCGAACCAACATGGCTGGCCCCACATGGGAGCGGCGCATCAATAAACCCAAACTGAAGGAATCGACAATGAAAACACCACGACCCAACCGGAGAAGAAGAGACGGCTTTACCCTGGTGGAACTGCTGACCGTCATCGCCATCATCGCCATTTTGGCGGGCGTGGCCATGCCGGGCATGCAGGCCGCCATCCGGGCCGCGCAAATGAACCAGGCCATGCAGAACGCCCGCCAGATTTTCCTCGGACTGCGAACTTCCGCCGAAGACATGGACGGCTTGTTTCCCGGCGCGGCGAACGTGGAAGGAGAGGACTATTCAAACTCGAACGAAGTGTTCCGGACGCTGATTCCCGACTATCTGGACAGCGAAAAGGTCTTTGCGGTCAGCCGGTCCGCCTGGGGGCCGCTCGCGGATGGGAAGATCGCGGACCCCTCCGACCGTTTGCGGGCGGGCGAAAACCACTTTGCCTACATTGCTGGACTGAATACCACTTCCCGTTCCGAATGGCCGATTGTCGTGGATGGCACGAACGGCTCTGGCAGCTATGTCAGGGAACAAGGGCAACGCGGCGGTTGCTGGGATGGGAAAAAGGCGGTGGTCGCCCGCATTGGCGGCTCGGTGCAGACGGTCTTGCTGATGGGGGATGACGAGAATCGTTTCATTCCGTATATCGAGAACCCGGATCAGAACGCGCTGAGCGTGGGCAGCTACATGCCGGAAGGAGCCCGCCTGCTTGATCCCGAAGGCTAAAGCGGAAGCGGAACTAAACGAGTTTTGCCAAGCGGGGTGGGGGAGCCGGATGGAACTGAGATTCATGATCGTTCGGCTCCCCTTTTTCTTCGCGGACTGATAGGATGGTGACGTGAAAGGACATGTCCAGATCAGCCGGGAGCAATTCCGGTGGCTGCTGATCCTGCTGGCGCTGCTGCCTTTGATCCCCACGGCTATGCTGGTCCGGACCGCCATGGACAGCTACCGCTGGGAACGGGAGCAGGCCATGGAACATGAAAAAGGCGTCTATCGGGACGTGGTGGCCCGCACCGTGAACAAGGTGGCGCAGCGCCTCCGGGGCAGCGAGGCGTCCGTGGCCATCGAAGAAAAAGGGGCCATCAGTGAAGAGATTCGCCGGGCCCTGGTGGATGTCGTGAGAGAGAACGCGACGATCACCGTTCTGCCCGGAAATGCCGTGACAGACGCGGAGGCTCCGGCTCCACGGGGGGTGGTCTATGATGTGCCGGAAGGAATGCTGAAAGGCTGGCGGGTGCAGGTGGAAGACCTCAGCATGTCCGGCGTGGAAGAGATGGAGCGCGACCAGAAGGCTGAGTCTTTCCGCCGCACGTTCTGGGTGGTGGCGGGCGTCTGCCTGGCGGCCGGACTGGTCTGGATGGCGGTCAACCGGCGCATGGAGACCGAAGACCTGCGCAGCGATATCCTTTCCACGGTAGCTCACGAGTTGAGAACGCCCGTGGCATCCAGCCGCCTGCTGTTGGAAACGCTACGGGAGGAAGGTGAAAAACGGCCCGAACTTTGGGAGGCCTATCTCCCTCTCTTGGCGCGGGAGAACGAGCGCCTGGCCCAGACCATCGAGCAGTTTCTCACCCTCGGCCGCATGGAAGGGAAACGCGCGGCGTATGTGACCCGCTCCGTGGATCTGGCTGAGGTCATTCGTCAGGCCGTGGCCAAGCACCAAAGCCTGGCCTTGGAATGTAACGGCAAGGTGGACCTGTCAGGCGTGGAACCAGGAGTATTTGCGGCGGGTCACGGCGAAGCCCTGGTGGCCGTGGTGGGAAACCTCATCGAAAATGGGCTTAAGTATGGTGGGAAGCCTCCTGAGTTGAGCCTCGCCACGCGGCGGATGGGAACAACCGTGGAGATCGTGGTCGCCGACCGGGGGCCAGGGATTCCCGCCGCGGACAGAAAGCGGGTCTTCGAGCGCTTCTTTCAGTCCGACCGGCGCTTGTCCCGCGTGGGAGGAGGCGTCGGCTTGGGGCTCGCCATCTGTCAGCGGATCGCGGAAGCCTTGCAGGGACAGGTGCGGCTGGAGGAGCGCCCTGGCGGTGGCACGGTGGCGGTTCTTTCTTTACCCGCGGCGGAGGCGCCTGAGACCGTGGTGGCCTCCGGTCCCGAAGTTGAAAACCCCAACCTGGATAACGCATGTCTGCCGTCCTCATCGTAGAAGACGACCCCGCTCTGTTGAGGGGCTTGTCAGACAATTTTACCTGGCGGGGCTACCATGTGGAAACCGCTGCGGATGGCGAGGCTGGCTTGGAAAAGGCCCAGCGCCTGAAGCCGGACCTGCTGATCCTGGACGTTATGCTGCCCTATGTGAACGGCTACGAGATTTGCCGCTATCTGCGCCAGGCCGGACTGACCATTCCGACTATCTTCCTCACCGCCAAAGACGAGGAGAGCGATGTGTTGCTGGGCCTGGGCCTGGGGGCGGACGACTACATGACCAAGCCCTTCAGCGTGAAGGAACTGCTGGCTCGCGCCGGAGCCGTGTTGCGCCGCTGCGGCGTTCAGGAGGAAGAAGAGACCGCCGGGCCGGACGAACAGGCCTTCGGCGAGTTCCGGCTGGATACACGGGCTCACAAGTTGCGCGGCCGGGAGGGGACGCCGGTGAAGCTTTCCCCCACCGAGTATGATCTATTGGCTTATTTTCTCCGTCACCCAGGCAAGGCGCTCAGCCGCGCCGAAATCATGGACGCCGTCTGGGGCTATGGAAATACCGTGACCTCCCGCAGTGTGGATCGCTTTGTGACGGGCCTGCGCAAAAAGATCGAGTCCGATCCCGCAAACCCGGTGTTCATCGAAACCATCCGGGAATTCGGGTATCGCTTCCGTTCCTCAGTACCCGCGCCGCGAGGTTCTACCCAAAACTCTTAAAAGCGCTGAACCCTGGAATTGACATCCGGGGTAGGATTCCCGAGGGTGGCCCACTGACAGTCATGAGAGTCTTACGTCAGACGTTTTTCTGCCTCCTGGGGAGTGCGGTGCTAGCCGGTGTCGCCGGTTGCGAAACCACGGACTCCCGCCTGGGGAGCCCCTATGTTCAGCCTGCCGCTTCCAGTGTTTCTTCCGGGTTTCTCCGGTCTAATTATCCAAGCTTGGAGGCCTGGATGGATCAACGGTTCAGCGTGAGCTGGAAGAACATGACGCTGGATGTCGTCTTCGAGCAGGAACCGATCAATGGGGTCAAGTATCGCTTTGAAGACGTAGCCCAGGAGTCTCCACTGTTTTATCTGAGTTCGTCCAACATTTCGCGGAGAGAGATCCTCAAGAAGATCGCGGATTTCTATGACCTGAACATGAAGGTGGAATTCCTCAACGGCAAGCCTGCCTATGTGCTGGTGAAAGGAGACGCGGTTGGCTCCGGCTTCGATCCGAACGACGCCCGGCTGGAAAGCATTCCGGTCCAGGAATTGTAGGACCGCGTCTATCAGGCGCCGCCTTCGGCATAGGCCTTGGCGACTTCTTCGCCCAGGATACGGATACCTTTCTCCAGCACCTCCCGCGCGGGAGCGTAGGAAAGCCGGATACACTGGGAAGCATGGGGCCAGGGTGTCTCACCGGGCGCGTCCTCCAGGCCATAGAAAAAGTATTCTCCCGGGACGATCACGGTGCGCCGGGCTTTGAGCCGCTGGTACAGTTCGCGGGTGGGAATGGGCAGTTCATCGAACCACAGCCAGAGAAAGAAAGCGCCTTCGCTCCGGTGCAGTTTCCAGGGCCGGTCCGCCGGGAGGTGTTCTTCCAGCAGCGCTTGGGCCATGGCGCTCTTTTCCTGGTAGAAGGGGCGGATGACTTCTTTGCTAAGCTTGAGAATCTCCCCACTCTCCACGAGAGGCAGGGTGAGCGCCTGGCCGATGTTGCCGTTCGCCAGGCCGGCGATGGCTGTCATCGCGGCTACGTCGGCGATCAGTTCTTCCCGGGCGATGACGATGCCCGTCCGGGTACCGGGCAGGCCCAGCTTGGACAGGCTGAGAGTTAGGATGATGTGCTCGTCCCATACGGGGTCCGCGTCTTCAAAGACCACGCCGGGAAAAGGCACGCCGTAGGCGTTGTCGATCAGGAGGGGGATGCCGGCCTCGCGGGTCAGCTCGGCCAGGTGCGCCACCTCTCCATTGGTCAGCACATTGCTGCTGGGGTTCGTGGGGCGGGACACGCAGACGGCGGCGATTTCCTTCGACAGGTGAAGGCGGTCGAAGTCGATCCGGTATTTGAAGCGGCGGTTCTCCAGCAGTTCGATCCGCGGGCGGATGGCGGTGAACAGTTCCGCGCCCACACTCTGGTTGGCGTAGCCGATGTATTCCGGCATGAGCGGAAAGAGAATCCGCTTTCGCGTGCCGTCGCCGAAGTCACCCGCCAGCCGGTTGAGGAGGAAGAAAAAAGCCGTCTGTCCACCAGAGGTGATGCCCACGTTTTTCTCCGTGAGCGACCAGCCGAACTCCCGGTTCAGCAGATCGGCGATGGCATGCCGGAAGCGCGGGCTGCCCGCCGGGCCATCGTAGTCGGCCAGCATGGCGTCGAAGCGGGAAGCGTCCTGCTCCACCAGGGCGAGCATCTTTTCCCGCCAGACCTGCTGCACCGCCGGGACGTGACTGGGATTGCCCCCACCCATCATGATCATGTCCCGGTCCGTGGCCATGGCGCGGCCCAGATCGTCCATGAGTTCCAGAATGCCGCTGGAGGCGGTGAGGCGTTCGCCAAAAATAGACTTGGGGTAGGGCATGGGGCTGAAAGCTTCAGTGAAACCCCGGAGCGGGGTGGAAGCAAGGAGGAGAACGTAGGCTGGACCAGGGGACGGCTGGTTCGCCCTACAGAAAGATGGTGCGGCCCGCCATGGCCAGCGTTCCCTGGGGGCCCATCAGCCGCAGATCGCAGACCACCGCCCGGTAGGTGGAGTTCTGAGAAGGCTGCACGGTAGCCTTGAGAGGGATGAGCTGGTCGTTTGCCCACACATAATTGGTGCGGAAGAGAGGTAACTTGGTGGGAAGGGTGTTGCCGCAACCTTCTCCGGCGTCTCGATAAACGTCGACGAAATGGCTGCGCAGAACGCGATAAATATCGTCTGACGGTGGCACGCCCAAATCACCGCCCACGATGGTGGGGGGCGTCACCAAGTGCTGGGGCAGCATGCGGATCACGGAACGGACGTGGTTGCGGTTGGATACGCGCAGGGACTCATTGCTTTCCCACGCTTCGGGTTTCCAGAAGCTTTCGGGGTCGAGGATCGGTTCCAGGCTGATGTTGACCAAGTCCAACACCTGACCGGTAGGCAACTCCAGGGTCGCGTAGAGACTGGCGGTGCTTTCGTCAATGGCGACCCGCTCCAGGTGCCCGCGGGCCAGGATGGCGCAGTTCCAGGAATGCACGTAGGAACCTTCGTCGCCGAAGAACTTGGCCGCCAGCGGCCGGAGCACGTCCCGTCCGGGCGCGTTCTGGATCATCACGATGTCCGGGTTCAGGCCGGAAATCTGCTCCAGCGAGTAGTTTTCCTCCGTGGGCGCCAGGAGCGAAACGACCCGGAGCTTTTCCTCATCGGGAATTGCCAGCAGCTTCGCCGCGTCTTGTCCCAGGACGGCGGTGCGCAGTTGGCGCAGCAGGCCAGGCGTTTCATCGGCGGCGGCAAGTCCGGTCAGCAGCCAGACCAGCATGCCCAGCACCGCCAGCCGGCCCCGGAAGAACAACCAGATCAAGCCGCAAAGCAGGAGGCCCGCTCCGGCCCACATCCAGATGGGCAGCAGGGTCAGCGTGGTCACGCTGTCCCAGCGGTTGATGTAACACATCATGATGACGAAGTGCAGCACGAGCAGCAGCACTGAAAGGATCAAGCCGAGGAAGCTTGATAACACTTTCCTGATCGCCATGGGACAGATCGAGCGAAGAAATTCGGATAAGTCGAGATCGGGGGGATTTTTTTCCGGTGGCTTAGAAGCCGAGTCCGGGAGGCAGGCCGAGGCCGCCAGTGACCTTGCCCATTTCTTCGGAAGCCATGGCCTTGGCCTTTTCCGTGGCCAAGTTCACGCCGCTGAGCACCAGGTCTTCCAGCATTTCGACGTCTTCCGGATCGACCACCTCCGGGGAGATCTTGATGGACTGCACGTCTCCGGCGCCGTTGGCCACCACGGTCACTTTTCCTCCGCCCACGCTGACCTCGACGGTCCGTTCAGCCAGCTCAGCCTGCATTTCCTGCATCTGCTGCTGCATCTTCTGGGCTTGCTTCATCATCTTGGCAATATTCATCGTACCTGTGGTGGTTATATGAGTTATGGAGACTCCTGAATGTCAGGATGGGTTCAAAAATGACTGAAATCGGTCAGGACTTGATCTCGGCTTCGAATTCCTTCAGCGCGGTTTTGATCAGGATGTCATCATAGATGTCTTCTTCCGGCTCGTCATCTGAGGATTTCCCATTCCCGGACGGGCCGGTGTCCGATGGCGCCCCGGTCTCCGGTTCGTCCGGAAACCTTTCATCCTCGGGGTCGTCCTCTTCCGCCGCTTCTTCCGGCTGGCCCAGCAGGGAGGGACGTTCCACGGGCGCCAGGTCTTCCCGGAGATCCATCCGGATCGAGAGATCCTGACCGGTGAGGTCCTTTAGGATTTCCAGGAAGAGATTGCGCTGGCGGGGGAGCGACAGGGAATCCCGGGCCGTGGCGGACTCCAGGGGAAAGCCGATTACGATTTCCCGGCCCACTTGCTCCAGGAACACGCCTTCTTCCGCCCAGGCCACGGCCATGGGCCGTTTTTTCCCGAACTCCCGCACGGTGGCGGCCCACAGTTCCTCGCCCTGGAGGTCCTGGGTGGGGCCGGTCTCCGGAGCAGCGGCTTCCGGAGCCGGTTCAGGCTTTTTTGGAGCGGGTCGCCCGCGGGGGGGCGCCTCGGCTGGGGGAGAGGAGGACGAAACGGCCTTCTTTTCCGGTTTGCGAGCGGCGGGAGCGGAAGTGGGCGCCGAAACCGTGGTGGGCGCTCCCGAGGCGGCTCCGTGCAGGATGGAAATGACGTCGCTCAACGACGTTTCGCCGAGGCTCTGGATGGCTTTGATCAGGCCGATCTCGAAGTGCAGTTTCTTGTTGGAAGCCCAGCGCATGCGCGCGTCGGTTTCCGCCAGCAGATCAATGACGTGGAGCAGACGGTCCGCGCTGATGAGCGGTTCCTGGGTCTTGAGCAGTTCCGTGTATTCCGGCGAGGCGTCTTCCGCCTGGCTGCCGGGGTCCACCTTGGTCACCACCAGGCGCCGGAAGTGTCCGATCAGGTCGGAAAGCAGCTTGGAAAGGTCTTTTCCCGCTTCGCTCTGGGAATGAATGCGCTCCAGCGCGCCCGCGGTGTCCTGCTGGATGATCGATCCGCCCAGTTCGCCGATGGCTTCCTGAGAGTTGAAGCCGAAAATTTCCAGGACGTCCGATTCCTCGATCGTCTCGCCGCAGAACGCCACCAGTTGGTCCAGCATGGACTGGGCGTCCCGCATGCCCCCCTCGGCGCCTTTGGCGATGGCGTAAGCGGCGGCTTCTGAAAGGGTTACCTTTTCCAGCTTCGCGATGTGGAGCAGGTGCTCCGCGATGATGTTCGCGGGAATGCGCCGGAGATCGAAACGCTGGCAGCGGCTCAGGATGGTCGGGAGAATCTTGTTCGGCTCCGTGGTGGCGAAGATGAACTTCACATGCGAGGGCGGCTCCTCCAGGGTCTTCAACAGGGCGTTGAAGGCCTGGTTGGTGAGCATGTGTACTTCGTCGATGTAGTAGATTTTGAACTGGCCGCGGGCGGGCGCGAATTTCACGGTTTCCCGGAGTTCGCGCACCTGTTCCACGCCGTTGTTGCTGGCGCCGTCGATTTCCAGCACGTCCAGGCTGTTGCCCTCCGCGATCTCCCGGCAGAGGTCGTTATTGGGGTCGAAGTCCACCTTCGGCCCGCCTGGGCAGTTCAGCGCCTTGGCCAGGATCCGGGCGGTGGAGGTTTTTCCCGTGCCGCGCGGGCCGACGAAGAGATAGGCGTGCGCCAGCCGGTTCAGCTGGATGGCGTTCTTCAGGGTCTGCACCACATGATCCTGCCCCAGCACGTCGTCGAACGTCTGGGGGCGGTATTTGCGGGCGAAAACCTGGTAACTGCTCACTTTTTCTAGTCTAGAAGTCCGGTCCGGAATTGAAACTGTTTTCTTGGTCCGGGGAAGATTGTTAACGAAAGTGCCTCAGCGTAAAGGTCTGGCTCCGCCGGGGCGCGCGGACACGCATAGCGAATTATCCCGCCGCGCCAAACGTTTCTTCCAGCGTTTTCCGGCGGAAGGCGAAGATGTGGCGGAGCTTCTCCCGGACGAACAGGCGGTGGGGGATTTCTCCCAGGATGCCGAACGGCAGGGCGTAATGCACCCGGTCCAACATGCGGGTGTGGCCCTCCGGCGTGGCCTCGAAGCGGTGCAGGTGCTGCCAGAAGCAGTAGGGACCGGAGCGCTGTTCGTCGATGAAATACCGGCCCGGCTCCACGGCGGAAATTTCCGTGACCCACGACCACCAGATGCCCGGAAAAACCGCTATTTTGTAAGTGATGATCTGCCCCGCGAACATCGGTTCGCCGTCACCAGAGAGGGGGCGGAACCCCATATCCGGCGGGGTGATCTCGTTCAAGTTGGCCGGGGTGGCGAAAAAGTTCCACACCTCCTCCGGGGGAGCGGGCAGGATCTGGTGTTCTTCCAGGATGTGCAATTTCATGGCGGTCGGAGAGAGCCGATCTCAGGGCTTCTTGTATTGCTTGAAGCGGCCCAGAGTTTCCTCCCGCTCCTGTTTATGGTCCACCATGGGCGGCGGATAGTCTTTGGCGAGGCGTTTTCCCGCCTCCGGCGGGGCCTGAAAGCGGGCGGGTTCCACGTCCTTCAGCTCGGGAACCCAGGCCTTGATGTATTTCCCGTCCGGATCGAAACGCTTCGTCTGGGTCCAGGGGTTCTGGATGCGGAAATAGGGGGCCGCGTCCGCGCCCGTCCCGGCGCTCCACTGCCAGCCGCCGTTGTTGTTGGCGATCTCTCCATCCACCAGTTGCTGCATGAAGTAGCGCTCCCCTTCTTTCCAGTGGATGTGGAGGTCCTTGGTGAGAAACATGGCCACGATCATCCGGACCCGGTTGTGCATGTAGCCGGTGGCGTTGAGTTGCCGCATCCCGGCATCCACGATGGGGTAGCCGGTTTCGCCATTTTTCCACTTCTCGAAGGCGTCTCCCGGTTCGTCCCAGGGAACGTCTTCATAAGCGGGGTTGAAGGGGGCATCCAGGACGTGGGGGAAGTGCCCGAGAATGGCCATGAAAAACTCCCTCCAGGCCAACTGCTTCTGAAAGGTAAACAGCGATTTCTCTTGCGAGGACGTTTCCGCGCCCTTCGCCGCTTGCCGGGCTCCGTGGAAGACCTCGCGCACGGAGATCGTCCCAAAACGCAGGTCCGGCCCCAGGCGGGAGGTGCCGTCTTCAAACGGGAAATCCCGGTGCCCCTCGTAGCGGAGCAGGGGACCGCTCAGGGCTTTTTTCAGCCGCTGGCGGGCGGCTTTTTCGCCGGCTTCCAGGATCTCGCCATCCGGGGTCTCCAGTTTCCAGGTGGCGCAGGTGGGAAGTTTCAGGCCTTTCAGCTTTGGCGGGGTGCGGAGGGGCTTGGCTTTGGGAACGGGCTCCGGTTTGGCCCGGTCGAACCAGGCCTTGCTGTAGGGGGTGTAAACCCGGTAGGGATTCCCGTCCCCAGTGAGGACTTCGTCCGGTTCGTGGAGGACCACGTCTTTGTGCGCGTGGACCTCGACCCCGAGGGACTGGCACATCTCCGCGACCCGGCTTTCCATGGCGCGGCCAAAGGGATCGGGATCGCGATTGAAGAAGAGCGCGTCCGCTTTGGTCTCCTGGATCAGCTTCTTGAGTTCCGCGCAGGCGTCCCCTTGGCGAATGAGGAGCGCGCCTTCGACGGTTTCCAGGTTTCTCGCCAGAGACTCCAGGCAGCCGCGGAGAAAATGCTGCCGCTTTGGGCCGGTCCAGGCGTGTTGCCCCGTCCAGTCGCTGAGAATGTAGACCGGCACGACGTGTTTCGCGGACTCCGAGGCGTGACGCAGGGCCAGATTGTCCGAAATGCGCAGATCGCGGCGAAACCAGTGAATCGCGGTGTGAAAGGTGGGTTCGGACATACTGGCGCAAAAAAAGTTCTCGCACTATACGGTGGAGCCGGTAGGGCTGGTTCAACATTCCGATGGGGGAGAAGCTCCGAGACGTTCTCCCCTTGAGCCGGGGCGGGTTTTCGGCTTGGATACCGGCTCCTGACTCTCGACTCCCCAGAAACCTGAATCGTGGAAGCAAACGGACCTCAATTGGAATCCTTAGATGCGGTCGGCTTGATTGCCGGGAACGGACTCTATCCGGCCACCTTCGCCCAGGCCGCGCGCAAGGCCGGGGTCGCCAAGCTGGCGGCTGCCGCCTTTCAGGACGAGACCGATCCCGTACTGGAGAAGCTGGTGGATGCCCTGGAATGGATGCGGGTGGGGCAGTTGGGCAAGATGATCCGCTTCTTCAAAGGGCAGGGGATCTCCCGGGCCGTCATGGTGGGACAGATCGCGCCGAAAAACCTCTTCGACCTGCGCCCGGACGTGCGGACGCTGAAGATGCTGGCCTCTCTGAAAGAGAAGAACGCCGAGTCCATCTTTGGCGCCATTGGGAAGGAGTTGGCCAAGGAAGGCATCGAACTGATTCCCGCGACCACCTTTCTGGATGATCTCCTGCCGGGAGCGGGCCCCGTTTTCGGTCCGAAACTGGGCGAAAAGGAACTGGAAGACGCGGCCTATGGCTTCCGCATTGCCAAAGAAGTCAGCCGCCTGGACATCGGGCAGACCGTGGTGGTGAAGAATGGCACCGTGCTGGCGGTGGAAGCTTTTGAAGGCACCAATGAAGCCCTGAAACGAGGCGGAACACTGGGCCGGGGCAAAGCCATGATGGTGAAAGTCTCCAAGCCCAATCAGGACCTGCGCTTTGACGTGCCAGTGGTGGGACCGCAGACCATCGAAACCGCGGCGGAAGCCGGCGTGGCGGCCATCGTGGTGGAAGCCAAGTCCACGCTGCTGCTGGGTAAGGAAGAGATCGAACGCCTTTGCAATGAAAAGAAAGTCAGCCTCTATGCCTGGGAAACGGACGGGGCGGCCCTAACAGAACCATCATGAGCCGAGTAAAGACAGGGGTAGTGGGCGTAGGCGCCATAGGGAAAAATCACGCCCGCATTTACGCGGAACTGGAGCACGCCGAACTGGCGGCGATCTACGATACCGACCAGGCGCGCGCTCAGGAACTGGCGGAGACTTACGGCACCAAAGCCGTGGCCACGCTGGAGGAATTCGTTTCCCTGGTGGACGCGGCCTCGGTCGCCACGCCCACCAATACGCACCTGGCGGTGGGTTCGCTGTTGCTTGAAGCAGGCAAGCATGTGTTGATCGAAAAGCCCATCGCGAATACGCCGGAAGACGCGAAGCAATTAGTCGAACTGGCCAAGGCGAAGAACTGCGTGCTGCAGGTGGGCCACATCGAGCGGTTCAACCCGGTTATGGCACAGCTCGAAGAGCACATGACCCGCCCGAAATTCATCGAGGCTCACCGGCTTTCCCCGTTTCCAAACCGCAGCATCGACATCGGTGTCGTGCTGGATGTGATGATCCATGACCTGGAGATCATCCTTCATCTGGTGGATTCGCCTATCCAGAGCATCGATGCCGTGGGGGTGCCGGTCTTAACCCGCCGGGAAGACATTGCGAACGCGCGGATTCGTTTTGAGAACGGCTGCGTGGCCAACGTCACGGCCAGCCGGATTTCCCCGGAAAAGATGCGGAAGATCCGCGTGTTTCAGGAAGATTCCTACCTGTCGCTCGACTACCAGGAGCAGGCCGGGTGGATTTACCGGAAAGACGGCATGCAGATTGTCCGCGAAGAAGTCCGGGCGGAAAAGGACGAACCGCTCAAGCTGGAGCTGGCGGCTTTCGTGAAGTGCGCCGCGGAAGGGCTGCAACCCAAGGTGGGCGGCCAGGAAGCGGCGGCAGCCTTAAACGTGGCCATTGAGGTAACCCGCCTCATCGAGCAGAACAATCAGCTGGCATGAAACGGCTATTCCTGGTCGCGGGCGAAGTGAGCGGGGACACCCACGGGGCCCGGCTGATGGAATGTCTTCAGGAAGCCCGGCCCGGCGAGCTGGATCTTTCCGGCCTGGGGGGCGGCCAGATGAAGTCCGTCAGCGGCGCCATCGAAGACTGGCTGGATGACGCGGCCGTGCTGGGCCTGTGGGAGGTGTTGAAAAACTACCCCTATTTCCGCCGCAAAATGGAGGAAACGGTGTCCGCCATTTTGAGCAACTCACCGGACGCGGTGATTCTGATCGACTACCCGGGCTTCAATCTCCGGCTGGCCAAGCGCCTGCGGGACGGAGGCTATACAAAGAAGATCATCTACTACATCAGTCCCCAGGTCTGGGCGTGGAAGAAGGGCCGCATTCCCGTGATGGCGAAGCTCCTGGACCTGATGATCTGTCTCTTCCCGTTCGAGAAACCGCTCTACGAGGGGTCCGGGCTGAAGACTGTTTTCGCGGGGCACCCCTTTGTGGATGAACTGGCTCAGAAGAAGATCGGGTGCGAGCGAGACCCGAATCTGGTGGCCCTCCTGCCCGGCAGCCGGGAGCGGGAAGTGGAAGCCCTGTTTCCCGCCATGGTGGGGGCGGCCAAGAAAATGGGTCACGAAAACCCGGAACTGCGTTTCGTCACGGCCGCCGTGAACGAACGGCTCGCCAAACGCCTGCGGGAGATCGCGGATGAAGCCCGGCTGAGGGAACTGGAGGTCAACAGCATGAGCATCCACGAGATCATGCAACGCGCTCAGGTGGGCGTGGTGGCTTCCGGGACCGCCACGCTTCAGGCGGCGTATTTCGGGTTGCCCTACTGCCTGGTCTACAAGGTTTCCTGGCTTACCTACGTGGTTGGGAAAATGGTGGTGGAAGTGGACTTCCTCGGCATCGTCAACATCCTGGCCGGGCGGGAAGTGGTGAAGGAGCTTCTGCAAGGAAAGGTTACGGCGGACAACATTGCCAGCGAACTGAACGAACTGCTGAACTTCAAGTCGGAGCGGGAGCGGCTCCAGGCCGAACTGGCGGACACCGTGGCGACCCTGGGCGAAGGCGGTTCCCACCGGAATGCGGCCGCGGCGGTGCTGGAAACCTTGGGTTTTCCTGACGAAGAACGTAAGCAGGAAAGCGATCCTTTGCTAACCTGATGCGTCTCTGAGAATTCACCCCGACGTTCTTTTCCCAAATGGATCAAGGAAAGATCATACGCTTCTGCCTGGTGGGCTTGCCCGTGGGCATTCTGATTTTCGGCGCGGGAACGGTGACCTTTACCCATTTCATCAGGCCTATGCTCAAAGAGCGGGAGATTCGCCAGCACACCACGGAGCTTCAGTCCCGCGCGCAACGGCCCGTGAGCCAGGAAGAACTGGCGAAGCATGTCTCCGCCTTCACGGAGGTCATTGGACCCCGGAGCCTGGAGGAACCCGAGAACCTGAAGATGGCCGCGGCCTACCTGGAGTCCACCCTGGGGCCGAATAACCTGGGTTATCCCGTTCAACGCGGAGCGTTCGTCCGTGAGGGGCGCGAGCTTAGAAATGTGTGGATGACCGTTCCGGGCCGGTCCGAATCCACGGTGGTCGTGATGGCGCCATACGGCGCGGGAGAGAGTGCCGCCACTGGGGACGGAACGCCCTCCGCGTCCGCCTTGCTCAGTCTGGCGGCCCGCTTTGCCGGGACGGAACCGGAATCCGCCATCCGCTTCGTGGCCGTTCCGCGGCCCCTGTCCGGTATCGAAAACGCGCAAGACTGGCCGGGGCTGGGAGATGCCATCCAAGGCGGCGCCTCGGTAGTGATCTACTTCAATTTGGGAACGTCAGCTATCCCGGGTGCTGAGGACGATCCAGGAACCCCGGTTCCGTTGAAGCTCCAGTTCACCAAGGGCAAGGGCGAAGCCCTGGCCAAGCGGCTGGAGAAACAGACCCTCGGCTTTGGCAGGAGTCTTTCGTTGGAGGATCAGCCGGTGCCTCCCATTCCCACCGGGACACCGGTGCTCTGGATGGAAGTGGCCTCCGGCGCGGAGGGCGACGAAACTGTCCCGGCCGGCATGACGCTGGGACAACTTTACCAGGTGACCGAAGCCCTGGCGGGATTTGTGAAGTCTCTCAGCGACGCGGAATGAAGCTGTAGAACCGTTCGGCTGGCTATCGATTCTCGTAATCGGCAATCTTTCCGATCCGCCGCTCGTGCCGTCCCCCTTCGAAGGTGGCCGCGAGCCAGGCATCCACGATCTGCTCGCCCAGTTCCGGGGCGATGAAGCGGCCGCCCAGCGCGATGACGTTCGCGTTGTTGTGCTGGCGGGCCAGGTGGGCGCTGTCCACATTCCAGCACAGGGCGCAACGGATGCCTTTGACCTTGTTCGCGGCGATGGCCTCGCCATTGCCGCTGCCGCCGAAGACAATCCCCAGATCCGCTCTGCCGGAGGCGACGGCTTCGGCAGCGGGAATGACATAATCCGGGTAGTCGGAAGATTCCGGGGAGTCCGCCCCGCAGTCCAGGATCTCCAGGCCTTGCGCGGCCAGGTAAGACTTGAGATGTTCTTTCAGGCCGTAGCCCGCGTGATCGGTACCCAGGGAAATGATCATGGCGTTGTCCGGCGATTCGCCGCCTCGCCTCCAACATCGCCCATGGCGCGTGGCGTCACAAATCAATTACCCAGAAGCGGCCAAAGGAAGCGCAGTTCGCTTCGCCGGCGGTGAGCCAGAACTCTTCGTGGCCCTTACCCCAGTTGATGGAGAAAACGATTTCTTCGGAGTCAGGGTTGTACCCGTAGATAACGGCCTTGTGACCCCTTAAGTAGTTCGTCTTCAGTTCTTCAGACTTTCCCATCTCTTTCATCTTCTCTTTCCATCCGTCCCAGTCGGTGACGGCGCGCCTTTCTTCGAGCCGCTCCTTGATGGTCTTGTCGAACAGCTCCGGAGTGGCGACGGACCAGATAATGGGAATGCCGTTGTCGAGGTATTTTGCGAGGTCGCGCAGCTTCAGTTCCCCGGACCAGGTTTCAAATTTCCGGTCCCACTGCTTCAGGTCGCCGGACAGTTCCGCGAAGAGATCGTCCAGGCCGGAGTTGCCGTTGGACTCGTCGTTTCCCTTCATGGCCAGAAGATAGAGATCGGCCGGCATGCCCATGTAGCGCAGGCAGCGCTCCGCCGCCGCTGGGTCATGAAAATTTCTGGGGCCGATGTAAGACGCGGGGACGTTCTGAATGATTACGTCTCCGTTATCCCGCTTTTCGACATTACCGCGCAGCCAGTCGCGAAAATCGCTGGCCAGCATGGGCTTAGCTTCAGTGACAGGTTCGATGGACAGGCTCAGGTAGTTGTCCTGGGCCTTAGTCAGGTGAAACGCATGTCCGTTCCATTTCCAGGTTTCAATGGAAAGCCGTGAGTCTCCCCGCTGAGCCCGCTCGTTGGAGGGTTCCCCGAAGGCAATGGTGAGAACCTTCGAGACGGCGTACCAATCCGAATCGATCTGCTTGTTCAGGGCATCCAGGTCGCCCGGAAATTTAAGATCGGAAGTTTCCGCCTCCCGGATGCCTCCGGCGGCTCTGAAATAGAAGTCCCGTTTATTGGCGAACACAATGGATACGCGGACGGGCTTGCCGCCTTCTCCAAAGAGCGCCACGGAATAGGGAAACGCTTCCGCGACGCTTGACCCGAACCCCGGATACAGGCGGTAGCTGGATGCATAGTCAGTTTTCGATTCCTCACGCCATTGGAGGCGGGTCGCCACGACCACGCAATCTTCTTCCCACAACGAGCCGTTGCCAAACAAAGGGATATCCAGCAATTCATTGACTCTCGAAGCGGAGGTGGAGGCGTCCGTGCCGCTTTGGCCGCTGGAGGGCATGACGCCGTCCAGCGTCTGAGAGGTCTGCCACTTGGCAATATAAGCCTGATCTTCGTAGGAAAGTGACACAAGCGGGATGGTGTAGGCGGTTCCATCCCGGACGGAAATGGACACCTGTCCGCCGTCGACCCTTAGAATCCGAGCCTCTATGGTCTTGCCTTGGCTATTGGTAAAGGTACGGAACTCCGAATCCTGGCCCCGTACCGGAAGAGAAGCTACGAGCAGGAACAGAAAAAGACTAAGCGACAGAAGCCGCCGCCGTGGGAAAGCGATCAGGGAGGCCGGCATCTCGGATGAGTGAGGCTAAGAACCTCATCATCCTGGGAAAATGCCCGAGGGAATACAAGCCTCAATTCGGCTTAGTTATTCACATTATGACTATTTCGTAACCTGTCCACACTGCCTAATCTGGCGTCTTGCCCGCTAACGTTTCGGATCACTCAGGTTTGGTGAAGACCATGAAGTGCTGGATGGGCAGGAACTCCCGCGTTTCCACATGCTTCAGGCCGGCGGCTTTCATCTCCAGGATGGCTTGTTGCTCGGTCATTTTGTGAAGGGGCTTGATCTGGACGGCGGGGTCTTCCGCCCGGTATTCCAGCAGGATGACCCGGCCGCCGGGTTTCAGCCCTTTATAGATGGAGCGCATCATTTCCCAGGGGTGGGAAAATTCGTGATAAGCGTCCACCAGCAGCACGGCATCCACGGTGTTCTCCGGCAGCCGGGTGTCGTCCACGTCGCCGAGGAGGGTCTCCACATTGCTGACGCCCATCCGCTTCTTCTTATCATTCAGGTAATCCAGCATTTCAGGCTGAATATCGACGGCCAGCACTTTTCCCTCCGGCACGCGGGGGGCAATGCGGAAAGTGAAATAGCCGCTGCCCGCGCCGATGTCCGCCACGACGTCGTCTGCCTCCAGGCCCATGTTTTCCACCACGTCATTGGTGGCTTCTTCCTCTTCCCGTTCCGGCCTTTCCAGCCAGCTAAGCCCCTGGTGACCCATGACTTTGGCAATCTCCCGGCCCAGGTAGACTTTTCCCTGGCCACCGCGAGAGGGGACCTTTTCCGTGTAGCGGGGGCCTTCGTTCTGGGCCGGTTTCGAGGCTTCTTGGTCCTGCGCCCTTCCCTGGAACGCGATCACTAGAAAGAGAGAGGGGACAAGAAGACAGAGTTTAGAGTTGAAAAAGGAGAAACGTCTCATGTTGATTTTAGGGCTAAAGGGGGGAGTGAAGGGAAGGGATGCGCCGGGATTTTCCCGGTATCAGTGCAGGTGCAGGATGTTTTCCTCGAAGCTCGTGAGTTCGGGGTCATCGGTCGCTTTCATCAGAGAGCGCATCTGTTCGCGGAACCGCTTGACGTCCTCCGCGTGGGCGGGGTCGTCGATGAGATTGTGGAGCGCGGCGGGGTCGCTTTCGTAGTCATACAGTTCCTCTGGCATGCGGTGGAGAAAGAGGTCCACCCGGGAGGCGATGCCCGGGTCCGAGGCGGCGGCTTTCTGCATGGCTCTCATGGTCAGCCCGCTTTGGGATTCGTTTTTAAACACCGTCTTTCCGCCATTCGCCCAAGCATTGTAGATGTAGCCGAGCTTTGCGGTGTCGATGGCGCGCATGGGGAAGTTGTTCTTGCCCGCGGTGGAGTTGATGTGCGTCCAGACAAAGTCGCGTCCCTTCGCGGATTGTCCCAATAACACGGGTAGGATGGAATGTCCGTCCACGCCTTCCATGGGCGGCAGGCCCAGGGCCTCCAGCGCCGTGGGGGTGATGTCGATTCCCGAGATGAAATGTTTCTGGTCGAACGCGTTGGCTTCCACCACGCCCGGCCAGCGGACGATCCAGGGGGTGCGGGTGGAGTTGTAGTAGCAGTTTGTCTTGGCAAAGGGCAGGGGCATGCCGTGATCCGAGAGAAAGATCACCAGGGTCTCGTCCGCGAGTCCCGATTCGTCGAGCGCCCGCAGGATTTCACCCACCGACAGGTCCGCCCGGTGCACGGAGGCGAAGTATTCGGACAGTTCTTGCCTCACGTCCGGAATGTCCGGCAGAAAACCGGGGACCGGCACCTCCGCGGGGGAGAAGGCGCGGGGAATGGCAGGAAGGGAGTCCAGAGGTTTGAGATCTTCTGCCTCTCCGGCTTCGGCCGCTTTCTTATTTTTGTTCCCTTTTCCGCCGCGCTTCTTTTTCTGACGCTCCTGTAAACTGCCCGCGAAGGGGCGGTGCGGGTCCGCCGTGTTGGCCATCAGGAAGAAGCGTTTCCCTTCAGCCTTCACCTCCTGGAGGAAGGCCAGCGATTCTTCGTAGTAGCGTTTAGGATCGCGGCCGTTACCCAGTTCGCTGGCCTGGCGGACGAAGTTCCACGCTTCCCCCCGTGAGGGGACCACGTGCTCCACCTTGCCCAGGATGCCGGTTTGAAAGCCCGCGTCCGCCAATGTTTCCAGTAAGGTGGGCACGCCGGGATCGATCTTGTTGAAGCCCAGCGCGCCGCTGCGGTGAGGGTAGCGGCCGGTCATCCAGGTGGCCCGGGTGGGTTGGCAGATGGCAATGGACACATGGGAGTGTTCGAAACGCATGCCCTGAGAGGCCAGCCGGTCGATATTCGGCGTGATGTCCGGGATGGGGCAGCCGAAGATGCCGGTGCTGTCCCAGTTCATGTCGTCCACGGAAATGAAGAGGAAGTTCTTGGCCGGAGCGGGTCGGCTGGTTTCGGCCTGAACGGGAGCCAGCCAGAGTCCGAAAACGCACAGGCCGCTCAGGATGGCGGCGGGAAAGGAAAACGACGAGAGTTTCACAAGCAGGGGGATCTAGGGTAGGGTGACCGCGAGGGGCGGAGGACCCCTGGGGCTTTAAAGACGTGCTACTATGGAGAAACCGCTGGCGAGGAGCAAGCCTGCCCGTGCCGATACCCGGTGGCGCTATTGCGTAGGGAGGACCCGGCAAGCGCGGGGCTTTTTTCTCATGCTCTTGATGGCGGTTCTGGTAGTGAAGCCCCTTTACATGAATTCCGCCCAAGGCGAACCCGCGGCCAAATCTCTCTCCATTCAGCAGAGCGACGAAACCACTCCACTGGGGAAGCGAGCGCCAGAGTGGGAGAATCTGCAATGGGTCCAGGGCGGTCCGCTGACGCTGGAAGCTCTGCGGGGCAAGGCCGTGCTGGTTCGTTGGTTTACCGCGGCCCAGTGCCCGTATTGCTCGGCCACCGCTCCCGCGTTGAATGAATTTCACAAAGACTATGGCGGGCGGGGACTCCAGGTCGTGGGGATGTATCATCACAAGAGCGCGAGTCCTTTTGGGGTGGAGGATGTGCGGCAGGTCATCGCTCAATACGGATTCGCGTTTCCCGTGGCGATCGATCCCTCCTGGGAAAATCTGGAGCGGTGGTGGCTGAAATATCCAGGCCGCCGTTGGACCAGCGTCAGCTTTCTACTGGATGCGAAAGGCACCATCCGCCACATCCATCCCGGCGGGAAATACGTGAAAGGGGACGAAGACTACCAGGCCCTGGTGAAGGCAATCGAAGCTCTGTTGAAGGCACCGGACGCGGAACCCGGTCACTGAACGGCTGCGCCGCCTTCTTCCTGGGGGGCTTCCTGGTTGCGCAACTGGTAGTGCACCTGCGCCACCTTTCCCATGTAGTGATCCATCTTGTAGGTCGTGGCGGCCAGGCGCATGTGTTCGAGCGATTTTTCCGGTTCGCCCACGGCTTCCTGGTAGAGGCCCAGGTAGAGATGGGCGTAGCAAAGCTGGTCCCGCATTTCCTCCGGATCCGCGTCTTTGGTGGCGGATTCCAGGACTGCTTCCGGGCTGCCGGTGCCCGCGAACAGGGCGTGGATCTCCTTCATGGGCACGCGGAGATCCTGCTGAATGCCGATGAAGTCCTGGCGGGCTTTTTCCACGGAGCCACCGGGAGCCCGGACATGGCAGAGGAAATGCCAGACCGCGTTTTCCACATCCTGGGAATTAACGGTCTGGTGAAGTTCGAACTGCTCCTTTCCGGCCTGGTACTGCTCCGCGTAGTAGCAGGAAATACCGCGCTGCCAGTGGTAGGGCGCTTGCCCGGGGGCCAGTTCCAGGACGCGGTCGAAATCCGCCACGGAAGGTCCGGCTTCTCCATTGAAAAACCGCTGTTCCCCGCGCCTTTGGTAGGCGGTGACCAGCGCGAGGCGCATGTCGTCGGTTTCCCTTTTCGCCTCGGGCGCCTTTTCGATGAGGCCGATGGCCCGGGTGTAGTCTTCGTCTTGAAACGCCTCCAGGACCGACTGTTCCAGGTTCTTTTCAGTGCCGTCCGTTTCCTTGGCCCGCAGGCCGGGCGATAGCGGAAGAATCAAGACAAGCGTTGTCAGCAAGGGGAGGGCTTTCATGGATTCGCCAATAAACAGGCGAACCGGGCCCCGTGGCAAAGAAATACCCGGGACGTGGGCAAACAAAAAGCGCGCCCCGTTTCCAGGGCGCGCTCTTTAATGAAGCGTTGTCTTTGTGGGGGTAGGATCAATTCTCCGCCACAATGTTGTGGCGCTTGTAGTATTTGCTGGTTGGCACCGTCAGGTCCTGCCCCACGTAAATCGAGCTGCCGTTGATGGCGTTCAGGCGGCGAATCTCTGCTTCCGAAGTGATGAAGTCGCGAGCCAGCGAGTAGAGCGTGTCGCCTTTCTGCACCGTGTAGAGACCGTAGGTTTCGTCGGCCCGGTAGGGCGTTGCCTCGGCGTCAGCCGTGGCCGTGGCCGTGGCCGGGGCTGGGGCCGCGGCGGGCTGTTGCTCCTGCTGCTGTGGTTTCTGAGCAGCCGGCTTTTGCGGTTGCGCCGGAGCCTGGGCCACGGTGGCGCCGGGTTTCGGGATGATCAGCTTTTGATTGCCTTCGATACGGTCCTGAGACATGCCGTTGGCCTGCATGATGGCCGCCACCGTGGTGCCGTGCTTCCGGGCGATGCCGGAGAGCGTGTCGCCAAAGCGGACCACGTAAGTGTCGTGACCTTTGGCCGGAGCTTGGGTCGCTGGCGCCTGCGGAGCGGCCGGCTGTTGCTTCTTAGGCTCTTGAGGCTTGGACGGCGTAGTCGCGGAAGCGACCTCGCCAGACGCGCGCGGAGCGGTGGTAGGAGGGGCTGGCGGGCCGGCCTTCGGCTTGTTGGAAGCCACCGCCGGGGCAGGAGCGGGCGCCGGAGCTTTACTGCCGGGGATGATCAATTCGTCTCCGATGTAGATGTCGTCTCCGTCGTTTAGATTGTTGGCGGCCAGCAGTTCTTCCCGGCTGACTCCATGATGATCCGCGATCTTACCCAGCGTATCGCCATCCTGAATGATGTAGGTGCCGTGCGACTGGGCGAGTGCCGCGTTGCTGCCGGACAGGGTCGCGCTCAGGCGCTGCAGGGCGGCCATGTCGTTTTCCAGCTTGCGAATACGGGCTTCCTGAGACGCGAGGCGGTCATTCAGAATCCGTTCGACGGCCGAAGCGATTTTCGGGTCGATGGCCGGTTTGCCATCCGACTGCGCCTGGACGGCCAGTCCGGAGGACGAGAGGACAAAAGCGGAGAGGACGAGGAGATGCTTCATATCTCCTAAATTTTAAAATTTTTTGACTATTAAGCAAGTGCTTTTTGAACCTCTAAGGACTTTCGTTAAGAGGTTTGAGTGGCAAAGACTCTGGTAATTCTGGAAACAGCGCTGATTGCACAAAAATTACCTATTTTTCCAGTAAGTGATTCAAGACGAGCAAGTTACGATATTTCATGAGCCCGGCCCGGCTGGGTAGGCCAAAAATTTGGCCGTAATCACTCAGGGCCGTGACGCAGCCACGGTGTCTCCCTTTTGACTGGAAATGGGCCAGAGAGGGGAGATGACGTCTTCGTTGACCCAACCCCGGACTTCACCGGGGATGTCCACGTAGTCCCAGGTGCCCCGTTTGGCCAGGAGGCGGACTTCGCTGCCCGGTGGCAAATCGATCACGGGTTTTCCGTCGGGCGTGGGGCTGACCACGGCGGTCGCGGCAGTGTTCGAAATGACGATCGCTCGATTTTCCACGGAGACGTAGTGGTCAAAGCGCAGCAAACCGGTGATGAGGAGTCCGGAAACGATGACGCCGCCAAAAGCGACCACGATCAAGGCCGGGCGGGCGGGCCGGGCGCTCCGGGATAGAAAGGCGGCCGACAGGCTCAGCACGACGAACCAGACCGACAGAGAGATGAGGAGCGTCAACTCGCCGCGTTTGAAGCGGGACAGCAGCAGGTCCAAGCCCTGGAGTTCGAAATCCAGGTAACCGAGGCGGCTTTTCAGGGTCTTCAGGTTCTGGCGTGGTTCGATCATCCGCGGGGCCATGATCTGGGCGCGGCGGAACCAGAGGACCGCTTCTCCGAGCTGATTTTGCCGGAAACAGGCATTGCCCAGGTTGTAGAACAGATCCTCCGAGTAGTTCTGATCTTCCACCAGGCTGAGGTAGTGCCCGATGGCGCCCTCGTAGTTTCCGTTTTCGTAGAACCGGTTCGCTTTCGCGAACAGGTCGTCGGCGGATTCCTCCGCGAACGCGGGGGTGGCGGGGAAAGCGCCCATCCAGGCACAGCACAGGAGGAGGAAAAAGCGTGAAAGGCGATGAAGCATGGGCTTGGTCGTCAAAAAGAGCGGTCGGCGAAGATTAGCGGCGGGAGGCGGCGGCCAGTTTGTCCAGCATTCGCAGGGACTCGGAGACCTCCTTTGACTTTGGCGGGCGTTCCCGGCCGTCCGAGTGGCTTCCCCCGTAAACCACCTTGGCGGCATGGCCCTTCAGGTTTTCGATGTCCGCCTTTTGAGGAGAGCCCGTGGAAGATCCGTTTCCCGAGAGGTTCGGCGCTTCCCGTTCCAGCGCCTGAAAGCATTCCAGAAAGGCGCGGTAGAATTCCATCCGGCTCCGGGTATGGCTTTTCAGTTGGGACCGGAGCGAACGGTAGGTGGGCAGGGCGGACCGTTGATCGCGGCTTTCCAAGTGCGCCTTCAGGGCCCGGGAAGATGCCAGCGCTACCAGCACCAGGAGAACCAGGGCCGGAATGAGCTGGGCGGTCCAGAAGACGGCGGTCCCGCCGGCGGTGCCCAGGCTCTTTCTCCAGTGGGTGGAACCGGTCCGGATGTGAAGAATGTCCTCGAAGCGGGGAACCGGCTGGCTGGCCGCTGCCGCTTGGCCCCCGTTCGGAGCCGCTCCCATCAGCGCATCCGTGGATAGGGCGTCCGGGTCTGGCGCGACCGTGATCGAAATCGGTTCGGTTTGCGTGGTTTCGTAGCGGGCGGTTTCCGGATTGAAGAAGTTCAGTTCGAAGGGAGGCAGTTCGGAAACCGTTTTTAAAGGAATGAGAACCTGGCTGAACACCGCCGTGCCCTCCGTCTCGCCGTTGGATGCTTCTTTGATCTCCTTCGTGGCGTCGTAAACCTTCCAGTCGCCGGAATCCGTTCCATAGAAATAGGGCGCCAGCATGACGTCGAAATTCCCCGCGCCGGTGACCGTGAGCGTCACGGTGATGGGGTCGTTCACCTTCAGTTGCCGGGGATTGGCTTCCGGCGCCAGGTCGAACCGCCCGACGGCTTCCGAAAACTGAGTGGGCCGGCCCTCGGCGGGCAGGGGCAGGGCCTCGAATGTCAGGAGACTGGTGGCCAGCGTTTTCGATTCCGTTCCCTGCCGGACGGGCACACTGCTGAACCGGGTCACAAAGCTGGCCATGACCGCGGGGAAAGGGGCGGGCTCCATCCGGATCTCTCCCGGCGCCAGGGCAAACATGCTGGCCCTCGCGGTGTAGGTCTTGAAGTCATAGACATCGATGGTGTCGGAGCCCGATTCGAGATTTCTCGCGAAAGGCTTCACGACGGCCCGTTCCGGCCTGATGTTGGGGAACTGGACGTCCCGCACCTCGTAGTTGTCCCGGGTGTAGATCGTCAGGTTCAGGGGCACGGTTTCGTTGACGTAGATCTCCCGTTTCGGGGAGTTCAGCATGGCGAAGTAGGGTTTGGACGCGTTCATCTCCAGCGGGCTGGGCATGGAGCCGATGACGTTCAGAGAGAGGGGGGGCGTCCGGAAAACCTGGCCGCCAACCGTGATGTCCAACTGTGGGATGACGTACTTGCCGGGTTGCTCTGCGGACACGTAGTAGATATAGAGCTTTTCGAATCCGGCATCTCTTCCCGCAGCATCCTTCAAGGGCGAAGTGGAACCGTCCTGAACCATGGTGATTTGGAGGCCCTCCACGGGAATGGAGTCCGGCGGGTTCTGGATTCTGCCATTGGTCACGCGAATGGTGAACAGGTTGGAACCGCCGAGGGCAAACTCCGGACTGGCAATGGAGGCTTCCACCGTGACGGGCGGCGCTTCAGGTCCGGTGGGACGGGCGACCAACTGGGCCTCTGCCCGGGAAACGTTCAGGACAGCGGCCAGGGCCAGTAGTGTCAGGGCGCTACCCCAGGGGTTGTGCTTTTCGTGCCGGGTCATTACCAGTTTCTGTAAACTTCATCTTCCCTGACTCCCAGGGGAATGCGGACGTCCATTTCTTCATCGGACAGGGCGCGCAGCAGTTGCCGTGCTTCCGACGGGGTAAAGCCGCTGTTGGGATCGCGTCCTTCTTCGCCTTCCTTGCCCTCCGCTTGCTGACCGGGCGTGGAGTTGGAAGGCTGGGCCTGTCCGCGATCGGACTTCAGATCGCCCTCGGGAGGCGGACTTTGGGGGGACTGGGGTTGCTGCTGCTGCCCGGGCGGTTTCGATCCGGGGGGCTGTTCCTGGGGCTTCTGTTCGTCTTTGCCATCGTTTTGGCGGGGCTTGCCATCTTCCGGCTTGTCGCCGCCTTGTGGCGGTGGCCCTTGATCTTTCTGATCGCCTTCGGGGGGCGGCTGTTCGCCTTGAGGCGGAGACTGGTCCTGGTCCTGGCCGTCCTGAGGCTTGTCTTCCGGATTGGACTCCGGCTCCTGTCCGGGGGGCTTTTGCCCGCCGGAGGGGTCCTGATTGGGATCGCCCTGGGGCGGGGGGTCCTTGCCTGGGTCCTGGTCTTTCTCCTGGTCCTGACCCGGAGGCGGCGACTGAGGCTGATTCTGGTCCTCGCTCTGGTCTTGGTTTTGATCCTGATTCTGATCGCCCTCAGGATCTTGCTGGTTCTGGTCCTGCTGCTCGTCCTCTTTGTCTTCCTCTTTTTCCTCCTCCTGATCTTCCTCGGGCTCGTCTTCTTTCTCCTCTTCCTTGGGTGGGTCTTCCTGCGGGTCCTGGTTTTGATCCTGCGGCTGGTCCTGGGGTTCCTGCTGGCTTTCCAGATATTTGATCCGGCTCTTCACCACTTCGATGTTGTGGCGGACGAGTTTGTTCCCGTCATTGAGAGCCAGCACCGCTTCATAGTGGTCGAGCGCGGCGTACCACTGCCGCAGGGTCTGACCCGGGTCCGTGGCCAGGACGGTTTCGCCGTGGCGGAAGAGAGTGTTCCCCAGGTTGTAGTGCGCTTGCTCCTCGATGCGCTGGTTGTCGCTCAGGAGGGCCTGGCCAAAGGCTTCCTTGGCCATCTCGTAGTCTCCCAGACGGTAGGCGGCGGAGCCGAGGCCGAATTGCAGCCAAGCCATTTTCCGGGGCGAACGCTCCTTGGTCATGGCCTCCTGGTAGCGGTCGATCGCCACCTTGAACTCGTCGCTCTCGTAGGCGCTTAGAGCGGCGAGGTCGTCCCCCATGGAGGCGTGGACAGGCCAGGGCATGCTCAGGGACAGGATGGCCACCAGCGCCGCGCTCGTGGTCGTGAGGGAGGGCTTCGTGCCGGGACGCCAACGGAAGATACCGCGGTAGGGCCGGAGGGTGGCGGGCAGAAGAAACGCCGCCGCGAGGAGCACCCCCGCGAGGCCCAGGGGAATGACGAAGCGTTCGACCGGACGGCGGGCCATGCGGCCTTCCCGTTGAGATTCTTCGATCTGTGCCAGCGCGCGCCGCACCACTTCGGGAACGGATTCCGTGGCGCCCAGGTTCAGATACAGTCCGTTATGGGAAAGAGCACTCAGGCGGCGCAGAGCCGTCGAATCCAGCCGCGAGCGGACGACGCGGCCGCTGTCGTCCTGGATGAAAGCGCCCTGGTTTTTGGTGGTGGGATCGGGAATGATGGTACCGGTCTCCGTTCCCACGCCAATGGTCACGATCAGCATGTTCAGCTTTTTGACGACGTCGCCCAGGGTGTTCAGATCCTCGCCGCCCTCCAGATCCTCGCCGTCGCTGAAGACGATCAGAGCGCTTTCGGCGGTTTCGTCTTCGTGGATCATGGTATCCACCGCCAGGCGGAGCGGGGAGGTCAGGTTGGTGCCGCCGCGGGTGATGATGTCCGTGTCCAGTTGCTGAATGGTCTCTTCCACCGCGTCGTGGTCCATGGTCAGTGGCGCCTGGAGGAAGGCCCGGCCGGCGAAAGCGATGACGGAAATCCGGTCCTCAGGCAGGGAATGCACGATGTCCCGCGCGGCGATCTTGGCCCGGCTGAGACGGTTTGGGATGAGATCGTTCGCCAGCATGGACCGGGAGGTATCGATGGCGATCAGGACGTTCCGGCCGGAACTCTCCGTGGCCACCTCCTCGAATCCCCAGCGGGGGCGGGCCAGGGTCACGATCAGCGCCGCCAGGGCGAGCATCTGCAAGCCGAAGCGTGCCCAGCCGAGAATGGGGTCCGCGCCGATGATGAGATTTTGCCGCAGGCGGGGCGCCACGAGCCCTTTCGCGCCCTTCTTACTCTTGTAGTAGGAGCGCAAGCGCAGCAGAGCCAGGGGGATCAAGGCAAACAGCGCCCAGAGCCAGGCGGGGGTGGCAAACTCGATGATCATGGGTAACGCCTCAAAAAGGTTTCACCCGCCACCATGGAGAGCAACCCAAATCCCAGGGCGGAAGCGGCGAACCACTGGAACAGTTCTTCGGAACGAATGGAAAGGTGGCGCTTGATCTCCGTTTTCTCGAGTTCGTCGATGGAGGCAAAGATGTTCTCCAGGCCGCCCATGTCTTCGGCGCGGAAATAGACCCCGTCCGATATCTTGGCAATCTCCTGGAGGGTGGCCTCGTCGAAGTCGTCTTCCAGGATGATTTTTCCTTCCTTGGTATAGACCTCGTGTTTGCCGTAAGTACCGATGGCGATGGTGTAGATCTTGATGCCGAGCGTCTTGGCCAGCTTGGCCGCCATGATGGGGGTCAAGTTGCCCGCGTTGTTTGCGCCGTCCGTGAGAAGGACGATCACCTTGCTCTTGGCGGGCCGCTTGTCCAGGCGCCGGGCGGAAGCCGCGACGGCGGAGCCGATGGCGGTTCCCTGGTCCTCGATCATGTCGATCTGGACGCGGTTCATGTTGTCCAGGAGATAGTCGTGCTCCAGCGTGATGTGGCTGGCCTGGTAGGGCCGCCCGGCGAAGGCCATCAGGCCGATGCGGTCGGAGGGCCGGCCTTTGATGAAGTCCCGCGTGACCTTCTTGGCCGCCGTCAGCCGGGTGACCCGCTGCTCGCCGATGAAGAAGTCCGTTACGTCCATGGAGTAAGACACATCGATGGCGAGGATGAGCTCGATCCCGCTTTCGGCGATAGTCTCGGTGGTATCCAGCCGTTGGGGGCGGGAGAGTCCCACGATTACCAGGGCCAGGGTCAGGTAGATCAGCGAGCCTTTCAGCCAGCCAGAGCGGGACCGGGTCAGGGGGCCCAGTCCATTCAGCAGGTGGAGGGAGGAAAACAGAATAGCCGGGTGCTGGCCGGTGCGGCCCTTCAGCAGGGCCAGCAGCGGCAGCAAAAGCAGTAGGAGCAGCGCCCAGGGGTAGGCCAGGCGCCAGGAGACGTCAGCCAAGAGGGGCATGATGGGTGGGGGGCTTTTCCCGGATGATGGTCCGGGCGTGTTGAATCAATTCCTGTTTCCGGTTTTCGGCTTCTCTCAGCCCGGCGTATTTCAACTCGTCACACAGTTGGAGAAAAGCGACCAGTTCCCGGCGCTTCGCCATGGGCAGGTGACTGGACTCCTCGCGGGAGAGGCGGTTGAAAAACTCCTGCGTGGTTTCGAAGCGCAGAGGGTCGTCATACCGTTTCAGGAGGTAGTCCTTGAGGGTATTCGAAATGCGGAGGCCGAATTCGTTGGGCGCCAGGCGGCCAGACTCGGCGGCGGCGGCATCCAGTTGCGCTTGAGCGTTGCGGCGGGGGTCGATCAGGGCCTTGGCGTGCTGGCTGTCTTTGCGCAGGAAATAGACGAGGCAGAAGACGATGATGCCCAAAAACACCACAGCGGCTACAACTGCCAGAACCAAAGGCCAAAAACTGGGAAGGATAGCCGGCTCATAAATGTCAAAGATGTCGTCTGGCGGCGCCGTTTCGTTCATTCCTTCCGTTCTTCAGACTGAGTAAACCCGGTTCAGGCGGCTTCGATGTGTTCCCGCCGCTTAAAGAACGAGTGCAAAGCGGGAAGGTACTCCTGGTTGGTGGCCAGATCAATTTTGTCCACGGATAATCGCCGGAACTGGCTGTTGATGTTCGCCTGCCATTCCTGGGCCCGTTTCCGGTATTCGGTCCGGAGGGCGTGAGAGGAGGTGTTGATCTCGATCTGGCGCCCCGTTTCCGGGTCTTCCAGCCGCACGTGGCCCGCCGCGGGCAGCTCCAGCTCGGCGGGGTCCAGGATCTGAACCGCTATCAGGTCGTGCTTCCGGCTGACGGTCTTCAACGACTCGAAGAGGTTTTCTTCAAACAGGAAGTCGGAGATCAGGAAGACCAACGAACGCCGGTGAATGTGGTTCTTCAGAATATGGATGGGGCTTTCCAGGCGGGTCTGGTGGCGCAGGGGGCGGCAGTAGAGGATTTCGCGAATGATGCGCAGGGCGTGGGCCGCGCCTTTCCGGGGCGGCACGTAGATTTCCACCTCATCGGTGAAAAGGATGAGCCCCACCTTGTCCTTGTTCCGCAGGGCGGAAAACGCGAGGAGCGCGGCCACCTCGGCCATCAGCTCGCGCTTGCTTTGATCCACGCTCCCGTAGTTGCAGGAAGCGGAGACGTCGATGGCCAGGAACAGAGTGAGTTCCCGCTGTTCGGCGAATTTCTTGATAAACGGGGCTCCCATCCGGGCCGTGACGTTCCAGTCGATGGAGCGCACCTCGTCACCTGGCTGATACTCCCGGAAGTCCTCGAAATCGATCCCTTCGCCTTTGAAGGCGGAGTGGTATTCGCCGCCGAAACTCTCCCGGACCAAGCCGCGCGTCCGCAGCTCGATGCGGCGGATCTTCCGGAGAATGTCCGAAATGTCCGAGTCTTTGCGGTCGCGCTGGTCTTTCATGGGGAGGTTCGAACCTCATCCATGCCTTAGTTTTTTCCGCCTGACAAGACTGGGGCTGGTTCAATGAGTAAGCGGGGCGGCGTAGGGTGACATTTTTTCGCCCCCGCAAGGCGCCGCGGCCAGAGATGATCGAATCATCGCGGCGGGAGCGGCAACGTGGCGGGGCGAGTGCCTTTGAAGTTGCCGCTTTCGGGCCAGCGGGGTATGGTCCGCGTCCCGCCGCGGGCGCGGTGGCGGCCGGCCCGCTTTGAACGCGGGTGCGTTCGAAACGTCCAACTTTTCCCCCGATGACTCGACTTTCCACACTCCCGCTGTTGGCCGTGGCGTTGACGGTTTGCCTTCCCGGTCAGGTAAGGGCCGCGGCAGACGAAGCTCCCGCCGTGGTGGCTCCTGAGAATCTGGCGGAACTGATCGCCAAGGCGAAGAGCCCGGGCCAAAAGGCGTTTTTGACCTACTGCGCCACCTGCCACCAGCCGAACGGGAAAGGCGTGCCGGGAGCGTTCCCGCCCCTGGCGAAGAGCCCCTGGATCAAAGGCGATCCGGAGCGCCTGATCCGGATGATCCTCAACGGCTTGCAGGGGGAGATCATGGTATTGGACAAGCCTTTCAACGCCCAGATGCCGCCCCAGGGCCAGATCATGTCCGACGCGGAGATCGCCACGGCGCTGACCTATGTGCGTTCTTCCTGGGGAAACAAGGAGGACGCCGTGGATGAAAAACGGGTGGCGGAACTCCGGAAGGACGCCAGCAAACGCGCGGAATATTGGGACGCGGAGGAACTGTTGGCGCTCTACCCGCTACCGCTTCCGGATGACTGGCCGCTGCGTCAGGTAAACTACCGGTTTTATAAGGGCAGCTTCAAGAAACTGCCCGATTTCGACAAGATGGAGCCCGACGCCGCTGGTCACCTGCCGGGCGGTAAGCTGACGGTGGACCTGGGTCACGCGAAAGACGAGTACGGCGTGGTGCTGGTCGCCAAGCTGATTCTACCCGCCGAAAACGACTACAATTTCGCCATGGCCTCCGACGATGGGGCCCGCCTCTTCGTGGACGGCAACCTCTTGATCGAGAACGACGGCATTCACCCCGCCGACCACCTCCTGGAACGGCGAATTGTCCTGCCAGCGGGCGAGCACGACCTGCGGGTGGAGTATTTCGAGTATAAAGGCCACGAGCAGCTCTTCGTGGGGTTGAAAGGCAAGGACATCGGCCGGGTGGACCTGACGGACTGGGTTTTTAATGTGGGCAAAGCCAAGCAGGTCTATCCGCCCATTCCCCTGACCGCCACGGACGGGGAGGCGGTGATCTACCGGAACTTCATCGAAGGCGCTAATCCGCGGGGCATTGGCGTGGGGTATCCGGGAGGGGTTAATCAGTGCTGGGACGCGGACATCCTGAACGTGGCCATGATCTGGAGAGGTGACTTCATGGACGCTTCCCGCCACTGGAACGGCCGGGGCCAGGGCTTCCAGCCGCCCATGGGAGATCACGTCCTGAAACCGGCGGAAGGCTACCCTTTGGCGGTGTTGGAAAGCAACGATACCCCGTGGCCAGCGGTGAAAATGGCGAAGTTGGAGACCGCCAAGGACGGAGCGAAGGCAACATACGAGTATCTGGAAAGAGATTCCGCGTACCGCTTTAAGGGTTATCAACTTAAGGGCAGTGAACGTATTCCGGAATTCCGCTACACGTATGGCGATCTGGAGGTTTTTGACCGCCTGGAACCCGCCGGCGGAACAACCCCAGGGCTGAGCCGGGCGCTTTCCATCCAGGGCACGAAGGCTCCGGGAGACGGCATCCTTTACCTGAGGGCCGCGGCCGGTGAATCCATCCAGCCAGTGGAAGGGGGATTCCAGGTCGGGAAGTCTTTCAAGGTGGTGGCCGACTGGCCCATGGCCCTGATACGGTCCGTGGGCAAGGACCGGCAGGAGTTGCTGGTCCCCATCAGTCTGGCGGAGGGCGGCGCGAAGTTGGAGTTCGCCTATCAGTGGACGGATTGAGAGCGGGGAAAGAGATCCAGCAATTTTTGGGAATGACCGATCAAATGACTTCGCATCAAAGGATGAGCACGCGTTTCATGGCGATCTTAGCGGTGGCCGGTTTGTTGGCGCCGTTTCTGGCCGAAGGGGGAGAAGCCTCTCAAGAGGACTTTTACCAACTGGTTTCCATCCCGGCGCCGGAGGGAGCCGTGATGGAAGTCAGCGCGATTGAGCTGCTTCCGGGTAAGAAACTGGCCGTCGCGGACCGGCGGGGAGACATTTACGTGGTGGAAAACGCCTATGGCGTCCCGGATCAGGAGCCGAAATTTACCCTTTTTGCCTCCGGATTGCACGAGCCCCTGGGGCTGGCGTGGAAAGATGGCTGGCTCTATGCCACCCAGCGCCCGGAATTGACCCGGATGAAGGATGAGGATGGCGATGGCCGGGCGGACATTTTCGAGACGGTCAACGACCAGTGGAGCATTAAGGGCGACTACCACGAATACGCTTGGGGCAGCCGGCATGACAAGGACGGCAACATCTGGGTGGCTCTGTGCCTGACAGGATCCAGTTCCAGTCAAGATCCCTACCGTGGCTGGTGCGTGCGGATTACCCCGGAAGGAGAGATGATCCCGACCGCTTCGGGACTCCGTTCGCCGGGGGGCATCGGCTTCGACCGCAAAGGCGAGGTCTTTTACACCGACAATCAGGGCCTGTGGAATGGCTCCAGTTCGCTGAAGCACCTCAAACCGGGTTCGTTTCAAGGCAATCCGAACGGGAACATCTGGTTCGACTTGGCGTCGCCCGCCTGGGAGCGGCCGCCGGACCCGCCGTTTACGGACGACGGCAGCCGGATTGCCACGGAACGGGAGAACATTCCGAATTTCGTGCCCCCGGCGGTGGTGTTACCACATGGAAAGTTGGGGCAGTCGCCCACGGGCATCGCCTGTGTGGAGGCGGACGGAAAGTTTGGGCCGTTTGACGGTCAATTGATGGTGGGCGAGCAGACCTTTTCCGAGGTGCAGCGCATTTTCCTGGAGGAAGTGAACGGCGTCTATCAGGGCGCGGCGTTTCCGTTTCTGAAGGGATTCAAGTCCGGCAACATTGCGGTCCGTTTTGATGATGAAGCGGGTGTGCTCTTCGTGGGCGGTTCCGATCGCGGTTGGGGCGCCCGGGGCGGCCAGCGCTTCAATCTGGAGCGGGTGGATTTCACGGGTCAAACACCGTTTGAAATTCAGGAAATGCGGGCGCGGCCGGATGGGTTCGAACTGGTCTTTACCGCGCCGGTGGATCCCAAAACGGCGGGTGATCCCGCCAGCTATGGCATGGAAGCCTGGACGTATCTCTACCGGAAAGCCTACGGCAGCCCGGAGGTCGATCAAGCCACCCCGAAGATCACCGGAGCGACGGTGGCCGAGGATGGGAAGTCGGTCCGTTTGGTGATCGAAGGCCTCGTGAAGGGCCATGTGCACCAGCTCACCGCGAATGGAGTGCGTTCCGCCAAAGGCCTGCCCGTGTGGCACCCGGTGGCGTACTACACCCTGAACGAGATTCCCGGGTCTTGAGGGAAGGGGCAGGGCACAAGAGTGTGAAGGGAAGAGCGGGGAGGGTGCTGAATTTTCCCAAGCGGTGATGGCAAGGACCGCCACCTTCGCCGTCGCCCCTATAGGGCTCCACAAATGGGGGGCGGATTTTTTCCCAGGGGCTTGCGCCCCTAGCTACTGATCCTTACCCAATGTCACATCCCGGTTTGCGGGCAAAGATTGAAGAGGCATTGGCTGGAAGGTTCGAGAAGTCAGAGGCCGGAAATTGATGAAACGTCCCGCCGAGTTCGATTTCAGAGGCGGGCCGAAGGCTCGCTTGCGCAAAGCACAGGCCGTTCAGGCCTGTGTGGGTGACCAAAACATTGGCGGCCTGAAAGGTCGCGTAAGGTGCCGGGGTGTATGGAATGGGTGGCGAGAAGGTGAAAGACGGACGGATTGAAGAGATGGCGAGCGCCTCTTCCCCCACCACGCCTCCGGCTACCCACCCCAGAGCGCCGAAAGAAGATTCGGCGCACTCTAGAGAAGCTTCGCTTCCCCGGAAGAACTGGGGCTCAGCGGGCATATTTTTCCTGTTTTGTGATGGATGGGTGAAGCTCAGCCTCGCCAAGCGTGACGGGCTTTCGGCCATGGGTTTGGTTGGCGGCTGATTTCTTCCTCAAGTTGGCCAGATGGTCCAGTCGGTCCCGAATGGGAACAGGGAAAAAGAAAAAGGTCAGGCCAGTGCCCCGAACCCCGAAGGGGCGGCAGCGCATAGCCAGGGGCGCGAGCCCCTGGAATGTGCAACCCCTTTATTTTGAAGGCTGAAGGCCTGACAGCGAGGGTCCGAACCGGAATCTCCACTTTCGTAAACCGGAGAGTGCTGGAAAAAGGCGCCGAGGACCGAAATCCCTGCGTCTCGATCTTCTCAATCAGCCGCTGCCCCGCCATCTGGCCGACGCACGTCCGCAAACCGGAGCCTATTCTCCCCATTTCACTCCAGCCTGCCAGACTTCACCGGCGGACATGAATTTCCGAGACGGCAAGGCAACAAATTCTCGCCAAAAAACGGCTTTTAAATTATGAAAATTATATAAAATATTGAGATTTCAGTCATAAATCTTACTTTATCATCTCCGCCGTGGTCCTGAACCGCGCCGTTTTCGTCCATGAGTCCAGAAAAGCTACTGATCGTCGAAGGAGACTGGCTCCTGGCGGAAAGCATGGCGCGCTTTCTCCGGGGCCGGGGGTTCGAGGTGTGCCTGACGCAAAAAGACGGGCGCAAAGCGCTGGCCCTGGCGCGGGAATACCGGCCCGACCTTGTCCTGATGGACCCGGCGGTAAAGGAAGAGCCGGGCCACATCGAAATCGCCCGGCGGCTCAAGGCGGAACTGGATGTTTCCGTGCTCTTTTTGTCCGAACATTGCGACAAAGAGCTGCTGGAGAAGGCCAAAAAGGCTTCGCCTCTCGGGTTCATCACCAAGCCGCTGGATGAAGGCAATCTGCTCTCCGCCATCGAGATTGCGATTCACAAGTCCCGGATCGACCGCGACTTGCGCCGCACGAAGGACTGGTACGCCGCCACCCTCCACTCGCTGGATGCTGGCGTCATCGCCATCGGGCGGGACCGGGAGATTCGCTTCATCAACAAGACGGCCTGCCGCATGACCGGCTGGCGCTTGCAAGAGGCGATGGGGCAGCCGATTTCAAAGATCTACTGTACGGTCAGTGAGGGGGATCGCGAAAAGCGGATCAACCCGGTCATCCGGGCGCTGGCGCAGAAAGAGCTGGTGGTGAGCACCGAGCCGGCCGTGCTGATTCCCCGGGATGGCGGCCAGATCCTGGTGGACGACTCCGGAGCGCCCATTCAGGACGCGAATGGCCGTTTTGTGGGCGCGGTGCTGCATTTTCGCGACACGAAGGCCAAAGCCACGCGCGACAAGGAGATTCGCGACTACCAGCAGCGCTTGGAAGAACTGGTGGAGGAACGCACCATTGCCCTGGAACGCCGGGTGGAACTGGAACGGCTGGTGATCCGGATTTCCACGGACTTGATCCGCCTGGACGAGGACAATGGCGAAGAGGTGCTCACCGGGGCCCTGCGCCAGATAGGGGAGGAACTTGGGTTCGATGTCTGTGCGCTCCTGGACATCGACAACCGGGCGGAGAAAAAGGAGAAGAACCCGTATTCGGTGAGCGCCGTCTGGCACCGGGAAGAAGACCTGCTCGCCCTGACCCGGCTGCCGCTTCCGGCGCCTGAAGAGTTCAGGGAGTGGAACCGTCAGTTGGAGAAGAACGGGCGGCTGGTGGTGCATTGCCGGGAGGAACTGAGAGGCGGGTCGTCCCGCGAAAGGCTTCTGATGGAGAGCGCGGGCGTGGAGGGGCTGATCGTTCTTCCGCTGGGCGCCACCCAGCCCATCAGGAAATTCCTGCTTCTGGCCGCGGAGCAGCCAAAAGACTGGGACTCGGACGACATTGTGCTGCTGGAGATGACCGCCTCGGTCTTCAAGAACGTGCTGGAACGCCGGGAAATGGATCGCGAACGGGTCCGGCTGCGCGAGCAACTCAATCAATCCCAAAAAGTGGAGGCCATCGGAAAACTGACCGGCGGCATCGCGCACGACTTCAACAACATGCTGGTGCCCATCCTGGGCTACACCGAGTCCCTGCTCAGCGACCGGCGCCTGGTGGAAGGCCGGGAGGAGATCCGGGAGATTCGCAATGCCGCGCAGAGCGCCGCGTCACTGACCCGCCAACTGCTCGCCTTTTCCCGCAAACAGGTGCTGCACAAGACCCGCCTCTCCTTGAATGAGGTGATCGGTGGAATGAAGGGGCTGCTTAAGCGGCTCCTGAGCGAAGACGTCATGCTGTCCTTCCGGCTGGCGGACAACCTCTGGCCGCTGGAGGCCGACCGGGGCCAGATCGAACAGGTGGTGATGAACCTGTGCATCAATGGCCGGGACGCCATGAAAGGGGTGAAAGGTGGGCTGCTGACGGTGGAAACGATGAACTATGAGGACTCCCGCGAGGGCGGCGGCCCTTTTGCCGTCATTCGGGTGGCTGACACCGGTTGCGGCATCCCCCGGGAACTGCTCGATCAGATTTTTGAACCCTTCTTCTCCACCAAGGGAGACGAAGGCACGGGCCTGGGTCTAGCCGTGGTGTTAGGGATTGTCGAACAACACGGCGGCTGGGTGCGGGTGGAGAGTAAGGAAGGCCAGGGGACACGTTTCTACATCGGCCTGCCCGCGATTCCCGAAGCGGCCGGGAGAAGAAACGGGGGAGACCGGTTGGAACCTGACTTCGAAGAAAGAGACGAGACCATGGGCTCGGGCGAGCGCATCCTGCTGGTGGAGGACGAGCCCGCCGTGGTCCAGTTCGTGACACGAGCGCTGCATCAGCACGGCTACCGGGTGGTGACGGCGCCGTCCGTGGCCGGGGCGTTCAAGACCTTTGAGAAAGAGCGGGAAGATTTCGACCTGATCTTTACCGACGCCATGCTGCCCGACGGCACGGGCATGGAAGTCATCCGTGAAATCCGGACGCTGAAGCCCAGCATCAAAGCCCTCATCAGCAGCGGCTACACGGATGACCGGGCTCAAAACCACCAGGCCGGAGGCGAAGGCGTCCGTTTCTTGCAGAAGCCCTATGAGCTGAACCGGCTCTATGAAGCGGTTTTCGAAGTCCTCAACGGCGTGACGAAAGAGCCGGAAGAGGACGTGACGCTGAACAGCTAACGCTGGCGGCGGATCACGAAGGACCGTCTTCTTCCTTCGCGTCCTTGGCGGCTTCGTAGAAGCGCTCCAGATCGCCGCCTTCTTTCCGGAGCATCTCGGTGAAGTAGGGAACCATGTCGAAGTAGGTGGCCACGGCGTTGAGGTGGGCGTTGTTCAGGTCCAGGTCGAACCACTCCGCGCGGGGCGCGTCGCCGGGCCAGCTTTGGCGAAGGGCCGAATAGCGTTGCTTGAGTTCGGCGAAAGCCTGGGCTTTCCGGGAGCGTTTGACCTCCTCCGGCAGATCGGTGTCGTAGAGGGCTTCCAGGGCGTCGCGGGTTTCCATGATCAGGCCGTAGACCTGGCGGCGGCGGTCCAATTGGGTTTCGTATTCTTTCAACGCGGCCTCGTCTCCCCGCGCCTTCAGCCAGCGGCGCACGCCTTCTTCTTCCACCGCCACGGCGAAGGACTCGCTCAGCTTGGAGCTTTCGGAGAAGTACAGTTTCCGGTGGGCCAGTTCGTGAAAGATGAGCTCGGCCAGTTCCCGCTCTTTGTTGTTTACGAAGGTGTTCAGCACCGGGTCGCGGAACCAGCCGAGCGTGGAGTAGGCATCCACGCCACCGACATAGACGTCGTAGCCTTCGGCTTCCAGGTCCTGCCCCAGGGCTTCGGCCATGGACTCCTGGAAATAGCCGCGATAGCTGAAGCGGCCGATGAACGGATACCACCACCGCCTGGGTTCCAGGGAAAATTCCGGCGCGGCAAAGACGTTCCACAGCACGTACTCCCGTTTCACGTCCGCGTAGCGGGTATAGTTCCCGCCGCTGGGAAGGAGCAGGTCCGACTCGGCGAAAGCCGTGATCCGAGCGGCCAGGGTGAGCTGCTCGCGTAGCGGCTCCGGTGTCGCGGGGTCCGCGATGACCTTGGTATTGGGGGTCTGCTTTCGAACGATCTCCCACTGGCCTTGGATGGCTTGGGAATAATAGGAAGCCGTCTGGCATCCTGTCAGGATGGCGGCGGAAAAGAGGAGGATGGTGAGACGCGGGCTCAAACGAGATGAAGGCAGCAGATAGAAATCAAACAGAACCGCTCCCTTTCTAAGTTACGAAAATGCAAACCGGACAGCCGGAGCTTTTCCGTTATTCCTCCGTGGGGAGCAGGGTGTTCAAGGTGTAGCAAACCGCGTCATGAGACAAGGGCGCGCCATCTTCCGCGACCACGCCGGCCAGGTCTATCCGGTACACGTAGCCGGCCAGGAAGTCGGAAATTTGAATGGCCACCACGAGGCCGCCTGGTTCGACGACCAGATTGGAGGGGGCGATTTCCCAGGAAAACTGGGAAGACTGGTCCGGCTCCCCGGGCGCATGATAGGCGTAGGGGGAGAGCCGGATGCGGTAGTTGGAAAGTTCCGAAGCGGCCTTGCGGTCCACGGGCCGGGTAAAGTTCAGTTCGAAACCGCCATCCGTCAGATTCATTTCGCGTACGGCGAAGGGCAATCCCTCGCCGGCGGGAACTACGCGTTTCAGTCCCTGGGCCGCGGGTCCCGGACCGGGCTGGTTTTTTCCCACGTAGAGCGCTTGTCCGTCCGGGCTGAAGCAGAGGCGGTAGTTTCCCGCTCCCAGGCCCGACCCTTTGAGGAAGGTGGTGGCGGCGCCCTGCCAGGTATCGCCTATTTTTTCCGGCATGACGCGGAGCAACCGGGCCTTATCCAGGGAACCTACCAGCAGTTGTCCTTCGTAGGGACCGAAGGCCTCCCCGGCCGGAAAGTAGACTGGTTGTCCCACCCGGTCTCCGGCCAGCGATGGCGGCAGCCACACCGCGGGCGAACGGGGGAGGATCTCCGCTTCCTGGCCTTCTTCCTTTTTCCAGATCTGGCTGGAGGGCTGGCCGTAGAAGCCGCCTTCCACTACGTGATAGAGCGCGGCGGCGGGTTTCCAGTCGCCGCGGTTATCGGTGGCGAAGAGTTCGCCTTCGTCGTTCCGCAGCAGCCCCCAGACCTCGCCGAAGCCGTTGGCAAAGGGGAGGATGTCGCCCGTCGGTTGCGCTTTCACAATCCAGCCGCGCCACGGCACGGCCGCATACCGTTGATCTTGTGAAAGAGGCGGCATGAAGGGGCCGCGAGTCACGGAGAAGGGCGTGGCATTGGGCGCGGAAAGGTTCATGGCCAGGAACCAGTTTCCCTCGTCATCCGGCAGGGGACCGGTCACGGTTTCCGATGTTTGGCCGGACAGGCCCCAAAAGGTGGAGACCGCCGACTGACGGTCGAACTCATCGGTTTTCCCGGAAGACGACAGCCGGGTGAGTTCGGCGGTTTGCGCCACCAGGACGTCGCCATTCTCTTCAATCGTCAAACCGCCCACGTCCTGAAAATAGTCCCGGCACAGGTGACGCCAGACAAATCCCTTGGGATCTTCGGACGGGGTTCCGGCGATGATGCCGGTCCGTCGGGTGGCGACGACCAGCTCGCCTTCCTTCTGGAACACCAGAGCGCCGATTTCGCGGCCGGCGTCTTCAGGAAGTTTGATGGATTCCACCTGGTAATCCGCCTTCGCCGGCTCTTCCGCTTGGGCGGCGCCAAGGGCGATGGCGAACAGCCCCGCCAGGAGAGGGGAGAACAGGCAGAGCGGCGGGACTTCCGGCGTGGGATATGGCTTTGTCAGGTTCCCGCGCTTCATTGAGAGGGCGCCGGATCCGCCTTGGAGATGCCGGGGTTCTTGGAGTTTGCATCATTGGAAGCGGACAGGGTCGCTTCCTCCAGCGGCTGGCTCAGGTCGATTTGCAGGCTGAAATCCCCAGCGTTTTTCTCCGCGATAACGAGCACGTCTTTTTCCCATTTGCCTTCCGGCGTGGTGAGCTGCGGGCGGTTGGCCGGATCGAACTGAAAGATGACGTTGCCGGGGGAATTCTCGACGGAAAATTCCTGTTTCAGAGACTTGCCCTTGGGTCCCGGAACCAGCCGTTCGTGGATGGTCAGGCTGCCGTAGAGGTAGTGAAATTCCGGGTAGCCGTCTTTCATTTCGTAGCCCAGGTAACGGGGCAGGCCGAAGGCGCCCGCGGAAACAGAGATGGGCAGAGCGCCCCGGGCGACAAAGGTCAGACGGCCCTTGAGGGTGGCCACGGGCGCTTCCCCGTCAGGGAGGGAGGCGGCCTCGGGGTTCCAGACTTCGCTCATGTCGAGGAAGCCGCCCCGCCAGGTGTAGAGCAGGCGGCACTCGGTGGTGTCCCAGCAGGCCGACAGGTCCGGGCCGAAGCTGATGGCGATGGCCGCGGGAATGCCGGGCGCCGTCTTCAGCTTCACTTCGGGAGCTTCCTCCGCGGTGTTCTCCGCCGCGTCCTCCAGTTTCTGGACGGACTCTTCCGGCCGGAAGTGGTGGGCGAATACTTCAGGACTGCCAGAGATGGGGTTGGGCAGGTAGGTGCGCACCATCAAAGGCGCGTCCGGCTTCCCCATGGGAAAGGGAGAGGGGCCGCCTGCCTTCTTCGCGCTGGTCTTTTCCGCCCCCTGAACGAGGGGCGAGCCAAGGACGGCCATGCCAGCCCAGCAAACCAGCGCGAGGTCCGCGTGGCGAAAGACCGGATGGCGTGAAGTCATGGGCATGGTGGAGACAAGAACCTGAACCTAAGTACGATGAGAAAGGACGCACCGCGTTAGACAGATACAAGGACAAAGCGCTCGGAATGACGACTTTCAGTCCCAACGGGTTTTCTTGACCCCCACATAGGCCAGGAAGAGACCGATGAGGAAATGCGCCACCAGAACGAGGAGGCAAATGCCAGGTTGTTCAAGTGAAGTATCGGTCACCTTCTTCACCGCGTTCAAGTAAAGGCTGTCCAGAGAGGTCATACTGCCCGACCAGGCCCAGTAGGCGGAAATGAAGGGACGCGTGATCCATTCCGCGAAACCGGGCAAGGCCAGCACCGCGCCGGAGAGAGGTAGCTGAAAGCCCACCAGATAGACGCTGAGCAGGGACGCCTGTTCCGGCGTCTTGGACAGCGCGGAGATGCCCAGACAGATGGCCGTCATGGCGGCGTTCACCAGGACGAGGAGCGCCAGCAGCGCGACAAAGTTTGGAACGGGAATGTGGCAGATATTCTGCACAAAGACCGCCATCCAGACAGACTGGACGGCGACCAGGATGCCGAGGAAGGCCAGCTTGCTGAACAGGTAACTCAAGGGCCGCAGGCCGCCGAGCTTTTCCTTCTCATAGATCATCCGCTCGCCGGCGATTTCCCGCGCGGAGTTGTTCGACCCCATGAGGGTCAGGAGAATGACCTGGAACATGACGAGTCCAGAGACGAGTCCGCCGGTCTTGAGATGGTTTTGAAAGATCTCCTGCTGCTGGAGCGCTTCCTCCAGCGGGTTATCCATGATGCTGTCCGGGAGGCGCTTGATCTGGTCGATCCCGTCGATGGCAAAGATGATCACCAGGACCGGAAAGCCCACCAGCATGGCCATCTGGAGAAAGAGATTGCCGCCGTCGCGATAGAAGATCTTGAAGCGCCGGAACAGGAGGGCGAAAAACTGGGCGAAGAATCCAGGGGTGACGGCGGAGGTGGTCTCGTCAGGCGCCTGTTCTTCCTCCTCACCTTCTTTCCGGGTGACGCGGGAAGCGGAATCCAGGGCGCTGTAGTATTCCGGCTGGTGTTTCAGCCAGGACTGCTGCCACTCGCCGGAACTGCGCTTGGCTAGGCGGGGATAGACTTCCTCCGCTTCCTCCACGCTGAAGTAGTGGTCCAGGGCCCGGGGCTGACCGTGGTAGGCGATCTTCCCTTCGTGCAGCACCATGATGGAGTCGTAGAGATCCAGGTGGCTCAGGCTGTGAGTGACATTAATCACCAGCCGATTGTGCTGGGTGGAGAGGTGGTGCATGAGATGGACGATCTCCCGCTCCGATTTCGGGTCCAGGCCGCTGGTCACCTCGTCGCACAACAACAACACGGGATCGGTCACGAGTTCCATCGCCAGAGAGAGGCGGCGTTTCTGACCGCCGGACAGGACGCGCACCGGGCGGTTGCGGATGGCGTCCAGCCCCGTGTCCTCCAGCACGCGGTCCACCAGGTCGTGAAATTCGGAACGTTTTCGCGTTTTCACGCGGAGCTTTACCGAGCTTTCCACGCTCTCCTCCACCGTCAGGTGATCGTAGGCGATGCTGAACTGCGGCACGTAGCCGATTTCCGAAGGCTCTAGGTCTCCTTCCTCGGAAAGGTCCCGCCCGTTCCAGTAGATGTTCCCCTCCGACTCGACATAGAGTCCGGCGATGATTTTCAGGAGAGTCGTTTTACCGCAACCCGAGGGGCCCACGATGGCCATGAAGTGGCCCGAGTGCGCCCGGAAGCTGGCGCTGTCGATCAGGGCGACCTCTTCATTGTCTTTCTGAATGCGGTAAGAAATATCTTTTAGTTCAAGCACGGTATCAAATAGTCTGAGTGTGGAGCTGGTTTGTAAGAGAAATCCCTAACCTTGACGAGTGAAACCTGTGGCCAATTCGCGCACGGACAAGAGACGTAAGAAGAAACCGCGCGGCGGCGGAAATGGCGCGCTGAAATGGGTGCTTATTACCGGCGGGGTGTTGCTCATGGCGATGTTTGGCGGCCTTTTCGTGGTTTATCTGAGTTTGCAGGGCTACCTGAAGAGTGCCGCTTTCCGGGATCGCGTGGTGGCGGCCGCGGCGGGTACCTTGAAGGCCGAGGCGGAGCTGCAGGAACATTCCTGGGAAGGATCTTCCGTCTATGCGGACGGTTTCAGTGCCCGGGGGTACCAGGACGCGGCCTTTTCCCGGCTGGAAGTGGATGGCATCCGCGTGGTGTTTGACGGAGCCCGGGATGGCGCCTGGCAGGTGCCGGAAGCCACGGCGCAGCAGGTGAGCGTGGAGTTTTCGGCGGACCGGTTGAAGGGGCGCTACGAGATGTCCGCCGGCGCCATCGATCCTGGTGGCGGCGCGCCTCCCGCGTGGCTGAGCCGGTTCATCCCCCAAAGAACCGAGGTGGGCAAAGTGAAGGCGGAGATCTTCAACCTCCTCCTCCGCGATCCCCAGGGAACCGAACGCCTGCACCTGAGAGGCGTGGAAGCCCTGGCCGAGCCGCAAGCGGGCTCCGGCGTGTGGGATTTTCAGGGCCGGAGGGGCGAACTCCAGTTGCCCGGCATGCCGGAAATGGACGTCGTGACTTTCGAGATCCGGTGGAACGAGAATGAACTTTACCTCACCGACGCGGCGGTGGGCCTCTATGGCGACGCCCGGCTGGAGGGGCACGGAGACATTTCGCTGGGCACCCCGGCGAAGCTGGACTTGGAACTGAATCTCTCCAATCTGGACGTGAAGAAGGTGATTTCTCCGGAGTGGAAGAAGCAGATCAGCGGCCGGCTTTTTGGCGAGGTGACGGTCGAAGGCAGTCCTTCAAAGCCCGGCGGCATCACCGAACACGGCACGATCGAGTTGAAAAACGGGCTCTTGCAGAACCTTCCGCTACTGAGCCAGATTGCCACCTACACCCGCTCCGACCGGTTCAAGAATCTGGTACTGCACCAGGCGACGGGGGATTTTGTGCGCAAGGGCGAGCGGGTCGAGATTACCAACCTGGTCATTCAGTCTGACGGGCTGACCCGGTTGGAGGGAGACCTCACGCTGGAGGGCAATCAGATTGGCGGAAAGTTCCGGCTGGGCGTCACCGCCGGAACCCTGCAATGGATTCCCGGCGCGGAGCAGAAAGTGTTCAAGGAAGCGGACAAGGGCTTCCTTTGGACCGACCTGACCGTGTCCGGGACGCGGGAGAATCCCCGCGAAGATCTGACGGCCCGGCTGGCGGCCGCCGCGATCGAGACCGTGGTGGAGGAAGCTCCGGGAAGAGCGATCGACGCCGCCCGTGAAGCCGTCCGCGACCCTGGCTCGATCATCGATCAGGGCACCAGCTTGCTCAATACGCTGACGCCCTTGCTTCCCTGAAGCCCTCTTCTCGTCTCCCTGCCGGGGAAGGGGAAGAAGATCCGGGTTAGAGCGAATGGCACTCGGTTAAGCGTCGTGACCGGCTCTGTTGCGGGATCCAATTGCGATGCAATTGCCGGACAGGTATAGGTATCGCGTGGCATTCTCGCCGGGTGTGCGCCCCAAAGTTTCGCGCGCCGGGCCTAGCTGATGGTCCCCGCCGGTGATGAGCGCCAACGGCGCGCCGCATACCAGCCTGGGCCGAAGGCCCAGGTTAGGCGGATTGACAAATTTCGAGGGCTGAAGGCCCGGCGCATGCGGGCGCGCCGTGACTCCGCCGCCATCCCCAGGGAAGGGGGGTGCGCCGGACCTACGGCCCTCGATATTCATGGGGACCCGTTTTCCTGGGGCTCGCGCCCCAGGCTGGTATGCGCCGGGCCGTTGGCCCTCCGGCCCTGAGACCCCGGTTAAGCGATTTCATCGGGGATCTGTCAGTGCCAGTCGCCGCCGTCAAAGGGCTCGACTTGACCGGTCGCCGCGCTTAACCGAGTGCCATTCAGGATAAAGTCTGGGCTTCCCCCCCCTTCATTCGCAACGGCCAAGCCATGCCCATGGCCCACCTGGATGCAGGAACCGCGCCCGGTCTTCCCGCCGTCCTTAGCCCGCCGTCTTGCCGGTCTCCCTGACAACAAAACGGGCGAGCCCCTTTGGAGGACTCGCCCGGTGTTAGTTTGTTAGGAAGTTAACTTGGTCCCTTAGACTTGGCTTGGGGCAAGGGCCTTCGCCCGGTCAGCTCACGCCCATGCCTTCCGCCTCTGTCTCGGGAGCTTCGTCCAGCTGGGGCAGGCCGAGCCTCTTGACGTTCTCCACGGCTTCGGCGGACACGCTGTAGCCCATCATCTGCAGGTGGGCCGGCGTGACGCCCATCTTCTCCAGCAGCTCGTAGTGAGCCTTGGTATCCGCCAGTTCCAGCGGTCCCAGGGTCGGCTTCACCTCCGGCTGCTTGCCGGTCAGCAGGCTGACCAGGATACACCCGGTGATCTCTTGCGGATCCCGGCGCGCCAGGAAGCGCAGGAAGGCCGGCGGCACCTGCTCCAGCTCATCAGCCATCGCGGCAATCCGCTCCGGCAGGTAGAAGGTTTCCGTGATCTCCTCGCCCAGGTTCAGCTCGCCCCCCGTGGTGAACAGGATGTCCTTGTCCTCTTCCGCGCGGCGGACCGCGTCGATCACCGTGAAGACCGGCGGGAAGGAGTAATCCACCAGGAGCGTTCCCGGCAGCAGGGCATCCACGTCCAGCACGCCCGGCAGGTTCGTCGACGCCACAATGGTGGACGCCCGGTAAACCTCCGGCGGCAGCGAACCGCCATTGGAAACGATGGTCACCTCGCCCTTGTAACCGGACTCGACAATCTCATCGCGAATCTCGCCCAGGGTCGTCTCATCCAGATACGGGTCGCAAAGGAGCAGTTCCGCCGGGTGCGGCATCACGTCCAGCATCAGGCGCAGACTGCCCGCGCCGATGGAACTCAGCCCCACGATGGCCAGGCGTTCCTGGGCCAGTTCGCGGCCGGCTTTCTCCAGCGCGCCCTGCACGGACTTCACCACCGTGGCGGCGCGCGTCGCGTCCCCGGTCGTGATGGCCGGCAGGTCGTCCCGGTCTTCGATCCAGCTCTCAATCAAGCGCCCGTGTCCGGTGGCCGAGGGGATCACCCCGGTCAGGGAAACCGTCTTCGCCCCCGCCTTCGCGGCCAGTTCCAGCGCTTGGATAATGGAGTCCTTCGCCAGTTCCGGGTTCTTGTAGAATTCCAGCTCGGAGAACGGAATCATGATGATGCCGATGTCGCCGTGCGGCGTGTGATACGCGTTGGTCAGACGTGGCGAGCCACCGGCGAACCACTGCTGGACCACCTGCTGACGCACGGCCTTGGCCAGCGCCGTCAGGGTTTCCGGCACGTAGGCCAGCGCCACCGCGTCCACCTTCGGCACGAAGTCGTCCGCGACTTCCTCCACCTCCAGGTGTGTCAGGTCGTCCAGATTCGGCGTGGTCATGCCCGGAATCACGTCCTGGCTGGCCCGCTGACCTTCGGACTGGTGCAGGTACCGCGCCAGCGACTCGATGGTGGGGTGCCGCAGGAAGGCCTCCACCGGCACATCCTGGTGGAAGGCGTCGGACACCTGGATCAGGATCCTCAGCGCCATCAGCGAGTCACCACCCAGCTCGAAGAAGTTGTCCCGGATGCCGAATTCCTGCGTCTCGAAAGACTTGCTGAAGATCTCCCACAGCAGTTTCTCCGCCGGTGTTTCCGGCGCCAGGTGAACGCCGGACACTCCCCCCGCCGTTGGCGCCGGCAGGCGCTTCCGGTCGGTCTTCCGGTTCGGCGTTTCGGGGAACTCCTCCAGCGCCACGAAGTAAGCCGGAATCATGCTGCCGGGCAGGCGCTCGGCCAGGTAACCGCGCAGCTCAGCCGCGAAGTCCGTGCCGGACACGTCCGTCTCCGGAATGACATAGGCCACCAGGCCCGCGCCCGCCGGAAGGTCGTCCCGCTTGATCACCACCGCCTGTCTGACCAGGGAGTGCGCTTCGAGATGGGTTTCGATGTCGCCCAGTTCCAGGCGCACCCCGCGGAGTTTCACCTGGAAGTCCACGCGGCCCAGGCACTCCAGCCGGCCGTCCGGCATCCAGCGCGCCAGGTCACCCGTGCGGTAAATGCGCTCGGTCTTACCGTTGGGCAGATCCACCGTGGTAAAGGCGGCGTCCGTCAGTTCCGGCTTGCCATGGTAGCCCAGGGCCAGGCCGTCCCCGGCGATGTAAAGCTCTCCGGTAAATCCAGTCGGCACCGGCTGCTTGTTGTGATCCAGCACATACACCCGCGTATTGGCGATGGGCCGCCCGATGCTCACCGGGCCTTCCGTATCCACCATCCGCTGGCAGGTGGACCACACCGTGGTCTCCGTCGGGCCGTAGAGGTTCCACACCTCTTCCGCGCTGTTGACCAGCGTGTTGGCCAGTTGGCGGGAAATCGCTTCCCCACCGCAGAAGATCCGCAGTCCGCGCTGCCCTTCCCAACCGGAGTCCAGCAGCATCTGCCAGGTGGCCGGGGTGGCCTGCATCACGGTAATGTCCCGCGTTCTCAGCAGGTGCGACAGGTTCCGTCCGTCGCGCACTTCCTGGCGGCTGGCCAGGACGATCTGCGCGCCGGAAATCAAAGGCAGGAACAGCTCCAGCAGCGAGATGTCGAAGGAAATCGTCGTTACCGCCAGCAGACGGTCGTCGGACCGCAGGCCCGGCGTCTTCTGCATGGACGTCAGGAAGTTCACCGCCGCCCGGTGCGGGATCTCCACGCCCTTCGGCGTGCCCGTGGAACCGGAGGTGTAAATGATGTAAGCCAGAGACTCGGCGTCCTGCGGGTCCACCGCCGGAGCGGCGGGCACGGAGGAAATGGCGCTGGCTTCCAGCACTTCCCACTTCCCTTCCGGGAGGTCGGAGGCCAGCGTGCCTGACACCACCACCACGGCCGGAGCCGCGTCTTCCAGCATCAGCGCCAGGCGCTGCGCCGGGAACTCGGGGTCCAGCGGCACGTAGAACGCGCCCACTTTCCAGGCGCCGATCATCGCCGCCACCATTTCCGGACAGCGCTCCATGAAGATCGCCACCGCCTGGCCCGGCTCCACGCCGGCTTCCATGAAGCTCGCCGCGAAACCATTGCTCAGCTCGCTCAGTTCGCCATAGGTCAGGCCGCCTTCGCCCATCCACACGGCGGGCTCGTCCGGCTGCGCCGCGGCACGCTCTTCGAAGAGCTGATGGATCAGCTTGCCCTTCGGATACGTGGCATCCGTGGCGTTCCATTCGTCCAGCACGCGGGTCTGTTCTTCCGCGCTCAGCAACTGAATCTCGGACACCTTGCCCTCGGGCTTCCCGGTAATCTGCTCCAGCACCTGGGCAAAGAGACCGTTCAGGCGCTCGATGGTGCCCGGTTCGAAGAGGTCGCGGTTGTACTGCCAGCAGCCATACAGGTGGCCGCCCGCTTCTTCCATCACCAGCGTGATCTCGAACTGCGCCTGGCGGGTCGTCAGGTCCACCGTCTCCATGGACAGGTCGCCCACGTGGAAGGTGTGACCACCCTGACCGATCAGGAAGACCGCGATGCCCTGCTCGTCCACGCCCGGCACGCGCTCCATGGAGAACGATACCTGGAACAGCGGGGAACGGCCCGGGTCGCGCGCCACTTCCAGCCGGTCCACCAGCTTCGCCAGCGGATACTGCTGATTTTCAATGGCGCCATTCACCTGGCCACGGCTGCGCTCCAGGTATTCGGCAAAGGTCGGGTCGTCGTCCACCCGGCTGCGCAGCGGCACCGGATTGATGAAGTAGCCCACCATGTTCTGCAGATCCTGATGATTCCGGCCCGCCAGCGGCACGCCCACCAGCAGGTCGTCCTGCTGACAGTAGCGGTGCAGCAGGATTTCATAGGCGGACAGCAGCATGGTAAAGAGCGTCGTGTTCTGCTCCTTGGCCAGCCCGGTAATCTGCTCCGTCAGTTCTTCGCCAATCTGGAAGCCCAGGGTGCCGCCGTTGAAGGTCTGCACCGGCGGGCGGGAATGGTCCACCGGCAGGTCCAGCGCCGTCGGCGCGTCCGCCAGTTGTTCTTTCCAGTAGTCGAACATCTGTTCGCCCGCGCCGCTTCCCAGGTGCTTCTGCTCCCAGGCCACGAAGTCGTGGAAGCCCGCGCCAATCGCCTCGTAAGACGGCGCCCGGCCGGCCTTGATCGCGAAGTAGCTCTCGATCAGGTCCTGCATGATCAACACCACGGACCAGGCGTCGGACACGATGTGGTGCATGACCAGCAGCGCCACATGCGCGTCGTCGGACGTGCGGAACAGTTCCAAGCGCACCACCGGACCCGTCTCCAGGTTGAACGGCTGGTTCGCGTGTTCGGAAATGAGCTTCTTGATCTCCTCGCCGTTCAGCGCCGTGCAGTCGTGCTCGCGGAAGTCGATGGTCCGGCCCTTCCGGGGCACCTGCACCGGCTCGCCGTTGCGGACCTCGAAGGTCACGTCCAGCATCGGGTGCCGTTCGAAGAGTTGGGAGAACGCCTGCTTCATCGCGGCGATGTCCAGCAAAGGCCGGAACTTGCCGCTGAAGATCAGGTTGTAAGCCGAGCTGTTCGGCGCCAGGCGGTTCAGGAACCACAGGGCGCGCTGGCCTTCGGTCAGCGGGAACTCCGCCGGCATGTCGCCAGTAATTTCGAACTCCACGGTCTCGACACTCGTCCCGGTGCTCTCCGTCGAACCTCCCCCGGACTCCATGAGCTTCTCCAGGATCGGGATCGCCAGTTCGTGAATGTTCGGGCCGTTCAGCACGCTGCCCATCGGCAGGCTCATGCCCAGCTTTTCCTCGATCCGGTTTACCAGCTCGATGGCCATCAGGGAGTCCAGGCCCAGGTTGGTCAGCGGAGTGCTGCGTTCGATCCGTGTCGCGTCGGTTTCCAACACGGCGGCCACCTGCGCCACGATCACTTCTTCCACCATGCCCAGGCGCTTGTCGGCCGGAGCTTCCAGGATGCGGGCCCCCATGGAGTCGCCGCCGCCACCTTCGCCGGAGCGCGGCACCACGTTTTCATACATGCGGGATTGACCCACCGACGGGCTGAAGCGCGCCAGCACCGGCCAGTCCACCCGCGCGGCCCCTACCTGCACCCCGTCGCGCGGCAGCACGGCGCGGAACATGTAGAGCGTCTCGTCCATGTTGAACGCGGCCAGACCCACTTTCTCCAGGTACTGCTGCGTCTTCTGGTTCCGCTCGACGAACCCGGCGCCCGCCAGGGCGCCCCAGTTGAAGGTCAGCGAAGGCAGCCCCTGGGCCCGCCGGTAATGCGACAGCATGTCCAGGAAGAGGTTGCCCGCGTTGTAGTTGGACTGCTTCACCGGCCCGATCGTCGCCGAGAAGGAGGAGAAGCAGATAAACAGGTCCAGCGGCACGTCCAGCGTCGCCTGGTGCAGGTTCCACGCGCCCAGCATCTTCGGACGCACCACCTTCATGAAGCTGTCTTCGTCCAGGTCGATGATGAACTGGTCGTCCAGGACCATGGCGCCGTGCACCACGCCCGCCAGCGGGGTGTCCTTGCGGTGGCTTTTCGCCACGGCGTCCTTCACGTCCGCGGGACTCGTCACGTCGCCCCGCAGGTCCAGCACTTCCACGCCCTTGGCCTCCAGCGCGGCGATGTCTTCCACCGCCTGGTCTTTCGGACCGCTCCGGCTCATCAGCGCCAGGTGACGCGCGCCATGGCGCACCATCCACTTCGCCAATTCCAGGCCGAAACCGCCCGCGCCACCCGTAATCAGGTAGGTCGCGTTCTCGCGGAACAGGATGCCGTCGCCCGTCGGGCGGCCCACCGGAATTTCCGGCAGGTCGAAGTCCAGCACGTTCTTACCGACATGCTTGCCGGCCGCCATGTAGCGGAAAGCTTCCACCACATCCGTCACCGGGAAGACCTTGTTGGACAGCGGCAGATAAGCGCCGTCTTCAAACTTCTGCTCCAGCTCGGAGAACATCTCGGCCACGTACTCGGGCTTCTGCTCCAGGTGCTGGGCCAGGTCGATGACGAAGAAGGAAATGTTATTCCGCAGCGGCTCCAGGCCGATCTTGGAGTTTCCGTAAACGTCAATCTTCCCGATCTCCAGGTAGCGGCCAAAGGTGGCCAGCACGGAGAAGTTCTTCGGAATGAAGTCACCCGCCAGGGAGTTCAGCACGGCGTCCACGCCCTTGCCGCCGGTCAAACGCATCACCTCATCGGCGAAGGTCAGGGAACGGGAGTCCAGCGCGTAGTCGGCGCCCAGTTCCTTGAGCAGGGCGCGTTTCTCCGGCGTGCCCGCCGTGGCGAAAATGGTCAGCCCCAGGTGCTTCGCGATCTGGATGGCTGCCTGCCCCACCCCGCCGGTCCCGGCGTGGACGAGAATGCTTTCGCCCTTCCGCATCCGGGCCAGTTCGTTGATGCCGTAGTGCGCCGTCAGGAACACCGTGGGCAGCGTGGCCGCGTCCGCGAAGGTCATCTTCGCGGGTTTCCGGAAGACCATGCTGCGGTGCACCGTCACGTAAGAGCGGAAGCAGTAAGGCGCCATGCCGATCACGGCGTCGCCCGGCTTCAGGTCCTTCACGTTGGAACCCACCCGCACCACTTCACCGGCCAGGTCGTCCCCGAACCACTTCAAGTCCACGGGATTGCCGGGGTACATCCCCAGCGCCTTCATGACGTCGCGGAAGTTGATGCCGCCCGCCTTGATCTGGATCTCCACCTCGTCCGCTTCGGGATCGCGGCGCGTGGTTTCGCTCAGGCGCAGGTTGGAAAGAATGCCCGGCTTGTCGATTTCCAGGCGGTAAGGCAAGACGGTACCGTCCGGCTGCACCGCGTTGCGGGTGATCGGCGGCATGTCGTCGGGCTTCACCCGGTGCAGGCGGCGCGCATAGCGCCGGCCCGCGCGGTAAGCCACTTCGTATTCGCCATCGGACAGCGCGATCTCGCTCGCCAGGTCCTCGGCTTCCGTGTCGCCTCCCGCCGCGTCCAGATCGACGCAGGTCCAGCCGTATTCGGTATGCTCGTTGGACGCCACGCGAATCAGGCCGATCACGGGCGAAGACGCCAGCGACAGGGCCTTGTCGCCCTCCACCGCGTCCTGCACGCCGCGCAGCACGAAGAATACCTTCGGCGCCGGCTCGGGCTTCAGCGCGACCAGCGCCTTCGCCATCTCAAGAGCGTGCAACACCCCGGTCTGCTGGGCGCCGTCCAGGTTCTCCAGCGTCAGCGTTTCAGCGGTCGGATGCTCCAGGCTCAGCAGGTGAACCAGCTTCGTCACCTTCCGGCCTTCAGCGGTCAGCGCTTCCAGCTTCGCCATCAGGCTTTCCACCTTCTCGTCCACCGTCACGGTTTCGAGGCCGTGGAGGGAAAGGGCCTGGCTGAGCTTCGTGGAAAGGCCTTTGCCTTCGCCGATCAGGATGGCCACGTCCGCCGGAGCGGCTTCTTCTTCCACCTCTACTTCCGCTTCCGCGGCGGCGGCGGTGACTTCAATTTCCTCCGGCAACTCCACCGGCTCGGGCGCGCGGGCGATGAAGACGGTCTGTTGGCCTTCTTCCTTCTTGGGCGAAGTGATGAACGATCCGGCTTCGCGGTAGCCACACTCCGTCAGCAGGCTTTCCCAGCGGTCGCGGGTCAGCAGCGCGGAGTCCGTCCGCACGTCCAGGTCGGTGTAGCGCCACCAGCCGTTCAGCAGGCCGAACACGTTGTCCAGCGCCGGGCGCGGGAAGGTCGCTTCCAGGAACATCAGCATGCCGTCCGGCGCCAGGCAGCGGCGCAGGTTGGCCAGCGTGTCCTTCAGGTCCATCGTGGCGTGCAGCACGTTCGAACCCAGGATCAGGTCAAAGCTGTGCGCCTCGAACTTCTGGGCCATGGGATCTTTCTCAATGTCCAGAACGGCGAACTCCATGAAGGGGCACTCCTCGAAGCGGTCTTTCGCTTCCACCACAAAGAGCGGGCCGTTGTCGGTAAAGACGTATTCCGTCCGGTCCGCCGGGAAGGCCGGCAGGACGGCCCGCGTCAGCGAACCCGTGCCCGCGCCCACCTCCAGCACGCGCAGGGCGCGGCGCTCGGGCAGTTTTTCGAACATCTTCGCCAGGGCCTTGCGGACCAGCTCGTTCAGCACCGGGAAGTCCACCGCGTCGCGGTAGAAGGCTTCCAACAGCTTGGAGGAACCGCCGGGGAACAGCAGATCGATCGGGTCGGCTTCGCCGCACAGCACCTGCCCCAGGTAGGGACCAGTGGCCATCTGGAGATCCACCTCACCCGCGAACTTCGGCGAGGCGGCCGCCAGGTCGCGCAGCTGCTGCGGCGCGTCTTTCCACTCCGGCACGCTCTTCACCACCCAGGCATACTCGCCCGTGGGCTCGACAATGCCGTCCGCTTCAATCGCGGAGAACACCGCCGCCAGGTAGCGCTTGTGCTGCGGTGCCACGTCATACTGCTTGGCAAACCCTTCCAGCGTGAACGTGTCGCCCACCTCGGGCTTCCAGCCCAGGTAGATCAGGGCGTTGATCATCAGCTGCCGGGCCGCCGCGTCCAGTTGCGGGCCAAAGGTGGCGTAGAGGTAGGACAGGTTGTTCTCCTCGTAGAGCCCCGGCGTCAGCGCGTTGACGGTCTCCAGCACTTCGGCCACCGGGGTCAGGTGGGCCGAGCCTTCGGTGCCCGTTCCCTTCAGGCGCACGGGTTCCCACTTGGTCTGGTAGGAGCATTTCTCCAGGTCGTTGTCGTCCTTCTGCTCCACGCGGTCGGCGCGGAACCCGAGGATCTCGGCCACGTGATTGCCGTCCACGTCATAGACCTGGATGTCGGCCAGCACGTAGTCGTCGCCCTGGTAGTTCAGGTGACAGTGCGCCCACAGGTGATCCGGCGCGCGCTCGGTCAGCAGCCGCACCCGGTGAATGGAAGCCGGCAGGTAGAAGTAATCTTCCGCCCGGCTGCCTTCCTTGATTTCCTGGGCGCCTTTCACGGCGTGGAAACACGCGTCCAGCACCGCGGGATGGAAATGGTAGTCCGGCGTGGTCTGGCGCACCTCTTCCGGCACTTCGATCTCCGCCAGCGACTCGTGCTTGCGGCGCCACACGTTGGTGAGCTGTTTGAAGTTCGGCCGGAATTGATAACCCGCCTTCTCGTACTCTTCGTAGTAACGCTTGTGATCGTAGTACGTCGGCAGGTTCTCCCGAATGGCTTCGAAGTCCACGGGTTCTTCCCCCCGCGGCATCGGGATCTTCCGCAGCACGCCCTGGGCGTTCAGTTCCCAGTCTTTCTTGTCGCCCGTGGCGGAGTAGATCTGGAAGGCGTGCGTGTCAGGGTGGTACACCACCTCGACGGTCGGCACCTGCTTCTCGGAAATGAAGAGCGCTTTCTTCATTTCCAGGTCTTCCACGCTATACGGATCGTCCGGGAAGAGCACACGTGCGATGGCCAGACCGATCTCTCCGTAACCAGCGGCGGGGAACACCACGCTGTCCCAGAAGCGGTGATCGTCCAGGTAAGCGAAGTAGCGCGGGTCCAGCTCGAAACGCCAGGACGGCTCGGGCGCCGTTACCTTCAGCCCCAGCAGGGGGTGATCCTCCGGCGCCAGGCGCAGCCGGGCGGACGCGGCGGACTCCAGCCAGTAGCGCTCCCGCTGCCAGGCGTATCCCGGCAGGTCCACATGGGCGCCGCTGCTCTGGTTCACGGTGCGCCAGTCTACCTTGTACCCCTGGAGATGCAGTTGGCACAGGTTGCGCAGCATTTCCACGGACTCGTCGGTCTTCCGCTTCAGGGACGCGAACACCACGCCCTTCTTCTTCTGGTCGGACAGGCACTCGTTGATCGGGCTTTGCAGCGCCGGGTGCGGTCCCAGTTCCAGGAAGCTGTCCTCGCCCGCGCGGATCAAGCCGCTCAGGGCCGGGGCAAAGAGCACGGACTCGCGCACGTTCCGCCACCAGTAAAGGCCGTCCAGCTTCTCGCCGGCCAGCACGCCACCCGTGACGGTGGAGATAAACGGAATCTTCGCCGCCATCGGCTTGATGTCCGCCAGCACTTCCAGAAGCTCGTCCTTGATCGGCTCCATCTGGTGGGTGTGGAAGGCGTAGTCGATCCGCAGCCAGCGGACGAATTTTCCTTCTTCCTCCAGTTTGCCCACGATCTTCTCCAGCGGCCCGGTATCCCCCGCCAGCGTGATCATGCCGGGGCTGTTGATGACCGCCACTTCCACTTCTTTCTCGTGGCCCGCGATGGCTTTCTTGCCTTCCTCGGCGGAAAGGCCGACCGCCACCATGCGGCCGTGACCGCCCGTGGTGTCCTGCAGACGGCTCCGGTGATAGATGACTTTCACCGCGTCTTCCATCGTGTAAACGCCCGCCACGTAGGCGGCCGCCACCTCACCCACGGAGTGACCCACCACTTTGGAGGGCTCGATACCCCAGGACTTCCACAGTTCCGCCAAGCCCACCTGAAGGGCAAAGATGGCGGGCTGCGCGATGTTCGTGCGGTTGATCTGCGAAGTCGCCTCGTCGCGGGTCATTTCCTCGATCAGCGACCAGCCGGCCAGCGGCTTCAAAAGCTCGTCTATCCCTTCCAGCGTCTTGCGGAACACCGGCTCGCGCGCCAGCAGTTCCTGACCCATCGCCCACCACTGGGCGCCCTGTCCGGTAAACACGAACACCAGCGGGTGAACGGCTCCCGTGGGGCGTCCCGTCACCACGGTTTCCAGGTTTTCCCCGGCCAGCCAGGCGGACATCTCATTACAGATGTCGTCCTTGTCTTTCCCAATGAAAGCAATGCGGTTGTCCAGGTGCTCCCGCTTCTCGCCCGCCGCGGCGGCGATGTCGTTCAGGGAGTCGGAGTCGTTGGCCCGCAGGTAGCGGCGGAACTTCGTGACCGTGTCCCGCAGCGCGTCGTCGCCCCGTCCCGAGAGCGGCAGCACCAGCGGCCGGTCAGCCGGTTCGGGCGCTTCCCCTTTCTCCGCGGCTTCCTCCACCGGAGCCGCTTCCAGCACGATGTGCGCGTTGGTGCCCCCGAAGCCAAAGGAGTTCACCGCCGTGACCGGCGCGTGGCCGTCCAGGTGCGGCAGCGGTTGCAGCTTCGTCGCCACCTTCAGCTTGAACTCCTCGAACGGAATGTTCGGGTTCGGCGTTTTGAAATTCAGGTTCGGCGGCACCGTGTCGTGGTAAAGCACCAGCGCGGCCTTCACCAAGCCAGCGATCCCGGAGCCGGACTCCAGGTGACCGATGTTCGTCTTCACGGAACCGATCAGGCAGTATTCCCCTTCCGGGCGGCCTTCGGCCAGCACCTGACCCAGGGCCCGGGTTTCGATCGGGTCGCCCACCGGCGTGCCGGTGCCGTGCGCTTCCATGTAAGTCACGCGGTCCGGCGTCATGCCAGCCTGCTTATAGGCTTCGCGCAGCATCGCCGCCTGGCTTTCCACGCCGGGCACGGTCATGGAGGAGGTGTGGCCGTCCTGGTTGATCACCGCGGCGCGCACCACGGCATACACCCGGTCGCCGTCTTCCACCGCCTTGGAGATCGGCTTCAGCACGATCATCCCGGCGCCTTCCCCACGCACGTAACCGTTGGCGCGGGAGTCGAAGGCGAAACACTTCCCGCTCGGGGACAGCATGGAGGCCTTACTGAAACCAATGGACGCGTCCGGCGTCAGCAGGGCGTTCACCCCACCCGCCAGGGCCATGTCGCAGTCGCCGGACCAGATGCTCTGGCAGGCCAGGTTCACCGCCACCAGCGCGGAGGAACACGCCGTGTCCACCGACAGCGCCGGTCCTTTAAAGTCAAAGAGATACGCAATCCGGTTCGAAGCGATGGAGAGCGTGCTGCCGCTGTTCGTGTGCACGTCCACGTTCGCCGGGTCGCCCATCGCCACGTTGGCGTAGTCGTTGGACGCAATCCCCACAAACACACCCGTCGCGCTGCCCCGCAGATCCACCGGCGGCATGCCCGCGTCTTCCAGACATTCCCAGGCCGTTTCCAGCAACCACCGCTGCTGGGGGTCCATCCGGAGCGCTTCACGCGGCGAAATTCCAAAAAACTGAGCGTCGAACTTGTCGAAATCGTTAATGAAACCACCCCACTTGGTGATCATCTTTCCAGGAATCTCGCTGTTCTCATGGTAAAACCGCTCACGGTGCCAGCGGTTCTCCGGAACTTCCACGATCCCCGACTGACCTCCCGTCAGCAGATTCCAGAAAGAGGCCGGGTCGACCGCTCCACCCGGAAAACGGCAACCGATCCCCACGATCGCCAGAGGTTCATGATTCGATTCCATGGATTCTACTTTTTCGCGCGCTTTGCTCATGCCACCTGTTTGCGTAAAACCGCCCTCAGCCAGTGCCCTCCCGACAAATCAAACGTCAGGATCGCTCTCCCCCAGGTCCGGTGTTCGACATTACTAAAGTTTTTCTCGTTCGTTTGAAATCCTCAATCCTTACAGAACATCTCTTTCAAAAAATTCCTGGCCGACCCATTCCCCAGCCACGTCCGGGCGGCGGATTGAGTTTCTGACTGCCAGCCTCCAAGTCCACACACCGCCCCGCGCGCCGCATCCTGTCTGTCTCAGTCTTCAGTGGTTTCCGGCTGGTCCGGCCCCCGCGGGCTGTGGTCGGCATGGTGGTGTATTTTGAGAGGTGGCAGAAAAAGGGGGGATACTAGAGCGGCCTCCCGGGACTTTCAAGTTTCCTAAAAGACCGCTCGCAAGATATCCGGGGGCTATTAGATTCGCGCGCATGAGCCAAAGCTGGACGCTTGAGTTAGCAGCATCCGAGCCACCCCCCCTTTTACATCCGCTTGCTGGTTGTAACCTGAAGACCCTCATCGATCAGTACCGCGCGGGGCGACCTTACAACCAGAGATCGCGGGCGCAACGCCTAATGGCGATTGTTTCGACGCTGGGGCGGTGGCCGCTGTACCATTTCGAAAGTCTCTTCTGGCGTGGAGCCATTGAAAAGTGCCCCATGCCGGAAGATCCCATCTTCATCGTGGGCCACTGGCGCAGCGGCACCACCCACCTGCACAACCTCTTCAGCCAGGACCCCCGCTTCGGGTTCATCGACTTCGCCCAGACTTCCCTGCCCTGGAACATGCTGGGCAAAAAGGCCAGAATCGGGCGCGAAATCATCCGCCGCACCCTGCCCAAAACGCGCGGCATCGACAACGTCCTCCTCACCCCGGAAGCGCCCCAGGAAGAGGAAATGGCCCTCGGGAACATGAATCCCGTCTGCTATTATAATGGGTACTACTTTCCCCAGCAGTTCCGGAAGCAGTTCCGCCGCTCCATGTTCTTTGACGAACTGACCCCGGAAGAGCTGGACGGCTTTAAGGACGCCTACCGCCTCCTCGTCCGGAAGCTGAACTACGCCTACGGCGGCAAACAGCTCCTGCTGAAGAACCCCGCCTCCACCACCCGCATCCTCCTCCTGAAGGAGCTATTCCCCCGCGCGCGCTTCATCCACATCGTGCGGAATCCTTATAAGGTCTACCTCTCCACCATGGCCCACTTCGCCCGGGTGCTGAACGCCTTCGCCTGGCAGGACTTCCTGGATATCGACTACCACGCCCTGACCCTCGACAACTACGAGGACCTCATGCGCCGCTACCTCCAGGACCGCGAGCAGATTCCACCGGGCCAGCTCTGCGAGACCACCTTCGAAGCCATCACCAAGCAGCCTCTCGAAGAAATCGGCCGCATCTACGACTCGCTCGGCCTGGAAAATCGGGATGACGCCCTGGCGGCCATCGCTCCCTACGTGGAGTCTCAAAAAGGGTACCGGAAAAACATCCACACCCTGCGCCCCGCCGCCGCCCAGGACATCCAGGAACGCTGGCGCTTTTCCCTCGATCACTGGGGGTACCCCACCGATCCCACGGACGACATCCAGATCGCCGATTAGGCGGTGTGGCGCCCGGATAAGCATGATGACCGGCTCTGTTACGGGATTCAATCGCGATGCCGTTGCCAGCCAGGCATCGCGCGCCATTCTCCCCGGATGTGCGCCCCAATGTTTCGCGCGCCGGCCTGGCTGATCGTCCTCGCGGGGCATGAGCGCCAACGGCGCGCCGCATACCAGCCTGGGGCGCGAGCCCCAGGTTAGGCGGATTGACAAATTTCGAGGGCTGAACCGAAGCGAAGCGCAGGTAGACTGCCCGGCAGGGCAGCCCAGGGGGCGAGCAAAGCGAAGTCAAGGCCCGGCGCATGCGGGTGCGGGCGCGCCGCAACTCCGCCGCCACCCCCAGGGGGGATGCGCCGGACCTGTGGCCCTCGATATTCATTGGGACCCGTTTTCCTGGGGCTCGCGCCCCAGGCTGGTATGCGCCGGGCCTTCAGCCCTCCGGCCTTAAGACCCCGGCAGGCGATTTCAACGGGGATCTGTCAGCGCCATTCGCCCCCGCGGAAGGGCTCGACTCAACCGGTCACCACGCTTGATCGCGTAGCATTTCGATTGGCTTGCATTTCTCGCCGGTCCGGCGCTCAAGAATCCACCCCCATCCCTGCTTAGCTTAGGGCTTCCTCCCCGGAACCCGGATCATCCCTTCGCCGCTCCTCCGAAGCCCCACCGCCGGGCTTCAAAGCGGCGCGACTCCCGCTGTCTTCCTGCTCTCTTGAAAAACACCTTTCAGTTCCTAACTGATTCCTCAGAAAAACTAAGCATTTTCGTCCGCTCGAATTTCGATTCAGGCCACGCCGGGACCAATTCGAAAAAAATATTTGGACCAATTATTCCGGCAGCTGTCCGCCCCCTTTAAATCTCTGTAACTTACTCTTAACAAAGGCTTTAACCGCCATTCAACCTCAGCCGCCCGGACGATAGCACGCACTTCCAAACAATTTTGTCTTGTCACGTATTCGCGTACTCGGCACAATCATTTGTATAGAAACGATTCGTACTTGAATTTTGAGTGCGCTTCTTTTCTAAAGCCGGAGCTCCCCGCCCGGCGAAAACCCTCAGAGACAGCCGTGATTGCCGGCAGGACTGGCATCGCGAATTTGGAAAGACTCACCTCGATTGGGTAGCGATCCCCACGGTCCTAACCCCTCATCGGGTTCCGGTTTGCTCACGCGGACCGGGCGGAGCCCCCTCTTAAAAAGAGAAAGATACAGGATGAAGACAACCATTACTCCCCACCTCCGGCGGAATCTTTTCTGCCGTTTGTTTGCGCTCGTCACCATTTTCCCCAGTCTGGTCTGCCTGCCCTACGCGGCACAGGCAAACCCCACTGGCGGCGTCGTGGTCAACGGAGCGGTCGAATTCAATGACGAACTCGCCGGACACCTCCAGGTCCTCCAGGGAACCGACAAAGCCATCATCAACTGGGAAAGCTTCTCCATCGCCAACGGAGAGGTCACTCAATTCGTCCAGCCCTCCGCCACCTCGGCGGCCCTGAACCGGGTGGTCGGTGTCGCCCCTTCCGCCATCAACGGCCTGCTCACCGGCAATGGCAAGATTCTCCTCATCAACCAGAACGGCATCATGGTCGGCCCCTCGGGCGTGATCGACGTCTTCGGCGGCTTCATCGGATCCACCCTGGACATTGACGATGCCGACTTCCTCAACGGAGGCGACGACCGGTTCTATGGCTCTTCCACCGCCGCCGTCACGAACTACGGCCACATTTCCTCCGCCCAGGGCGACATCTTCCTCTTCGGTCAGCGCATCGACAACCAGGGCACCATCGGCGCCGTGGACGGCGGCGTGACCCTGGCCGCCGGCGGCGACATCCTCGTCAAGGCCACTGGCGAAGACCGCGTCTTTGTCAATGGCGGCACCGGAGACGGCACCGGCACGGGCGTCAACAACGCCGGCACCATCACCGCCGCCACCGTGGAAATGAAAGCCCACGGCAACGTTTACGCGCTTGCGATTAATAATAGCGGCATGATCCGCGCCACGGGCGCCGTGAACAAAGACGGCCGCGTCCTCCTCACCGCCAGCCCCGCCGGCGGGAACATCCAAAACACCGGCACCATCGAAGCCCGCAACTTCGACGGCAGCGGCGGCACCATCATGATCGATGGCGGCCCGGGCAGCCAGGTGGACATCGCCGCGGGCACCTTGGACGCGGACGGTCTCGGCGGCCTGCCCGGCGGCGCCATCAACGTCATGGGCGAAACCATTTCCGTGGGCGATAACGTCCGCGTGTCCGCTGACGGCGGCGACGGCGGCACCGTCATGATCGGTTCGCTGACGGACACCACCTCCGTCACCATCGGCAAGGCCAATATCAGCGCCAACGGTTCCACCGGAAACGGCGGCACCGTCCTCGTCTCGGGCGATCCCTCCAGCACCATCTCCGTGGCGGGCCAGCTCTCCGCCAATGGCGCGGCGAACGGCGGCTTCGTGGGCGTCACTGGCGGCTCCATCGATGCCCTGCCCGGCTCCCTCATCAGCGCGGACGGCGGCGAAAACGGCGGTTCCGTCATGCTCGTGGGTGACAACTCAAGCGGCACCGTCCGCGTCGCGGGCACCGTTTCCGCCAAGGGCCTTACCGGCAATGGCGGCACGGTCAACGTCTCCGGCTCGGACGTCGTGCTCGCCGAAGGCGGCATCGTGGACGCGTCCGGCGGCGCCGATGGCGGCACGGTCGTCTTCTACGGCGAAAACAGCGTCACCACCGAACTCAACTCTCTCGTCATTGTCGATGGCGGCGAAAACGGCGGCACGATCAATGTAGACTCCGCCGGCGAAACCTTCATCGGCGGCACTCTTTCCGCGGTCGGCCAGAACGGCGTGGGTGGGAACATCGACGTCACCGGTGAAGAAGTCATCATCGGCACGACGGCATCGGTGGACGCGTCCGGCGCTGCGGGCGGCGGCATCATCCAGATCGGCGGCGCCTTCCAGGGCGGCGACTCGAACGTGCGGAATTCCGAAAGCACCATCATTGGCCGGACTTCCACCATCAAGGCGGACTCCTATGTCTCCGGAAACGGCGGCCGCGTCATCGTCTGGTCCAATGGCGATACCATTTTCAATGGCGATATCAGCGCCGCCGCTCTCGGCGCCACTGGTAACGGCGGCTTCATTGAAGTGTCCGGCTATGGCGGCCTGAAATTCTTCGGCACCGCCACCGCCAACAGCGTCGGCGGCGATCCCGGCTCCATCCTGGCCGACCCGCCGGACGTCTCTATTGGCGACGACCTCTCCATCGACAATATCCTCATCTCCACCATCCGCGCGGCCCTGCAAAGCGGCAGCAATTTCTGGGTTGGCGCCACGGGCGGAGGCGCCGGCAGCGGGAACATCACGGTCCGCAACGTCGGCCTGGACGACGACATTGACGAAGCCATCCAGTGGAATACTTCCGCTGACTTCGGCCTCTTCGCGGAGGGCGACATCACCCTCCTCACCCACGTCCGCAACGCGGGCAGCGGCTCCGTCAACCTGGCGGCTGGCTGGGACGGCACCACTGGTTTCACCGAACTCAGTTCGAACG
>JAUICH010000038.1 GCA_030427505.1 Verrucomicrobiia bacterium | reverse complement strand
AATCCATCAAGTCAGCCGCCCGGGGCTTCCATCATTTCGAGAGCTACCGTGTCCGCATCCTTTTCCACTGCGGCAAACTCGACCTCGCTCCTGACTTCGCTACCCATTAAAACTCCGGAAGAACCAGAAGATTGAGGACTGCCTCCTGGCTTTGACTGCTTACGATGCATTTTCTACGTTGGTGAAACGCAGTCCGTTCGCGTGGAAACGTTTTGCCTCGATCTACTGCGATTGGTTTAGCTTTCGAGACTATCCATACTTAAAGCTGAGACATTTTGATGCGGTGGCAAATCGTGTTATGGATATCGCTGAATTCGCCGAGGACGATGACCGACTACATGCCAAGGCCATCGTCTGCTACGCGAAGCTCGCAGTTCTTTATAACTGCGAAGTGTCCATGAATCTCTTGCTGCTGACTGTTCATTGGGCCGCTCAACTTGAAGGGTCAACACGTCTTCAGGCACTTATTGAGGAGATCAAAGCCAAGGGGGCCGAGCTGGATTTCCTGCGGGCGGTTGAGGTTATCGGGGAGGACTCTTGCGACTTCCCCGACTCCTTACAGGAAGCGCTTGGTATGCCGCCGTTGAAATTGAGACCTGCTGCCTAGACCTAAAAAGAATTAAAAAGAATTTAGAATCCGATTGACGGCAAGCAAATGAAGTAATAATGTCACGTTATCACCCCGCTAATGCCATATGAGTTTGCCTGACCCGTCTCACCTTCAACTGGCAGTCCTAAGCTGCCTTGGCTCCGGCGAAATGTCCGGGCGGGAGCTTCGCGCCGCTCTGAAAATGGAAGGTATTCGCCGCTCGGGTCCGGGCTTTTACCAGCTTATGGCGCGGCTTGAAGATGCCAAATGGGTGGAGGGCTGGCATAACGAATTTGAGCTATACGGCCAGCCCGTGCGGGAACGACGCTACAAAATCACGGCAACCGGACGCAAGGCGCGTGCTGCTGCTTTACAGTTTTACGAAAAAATGGCCAGCCCCGGTTTTGGGCTGCCACAACCGGAGGGCGGTCATGCGTAAAAATAAGTCCAAGCAAGAGCGCGAAATTGTCGATCTTTTCTTCAAATTTGTCGGTGTAATTCCAGACGATAACTTACTTAAATTTGCACACATTATTTCTGTCGTTCTCTTTGATTGGGTCCAAAGGGTGCGAATACCTAAGATAAGTATTATGCGGTTCTGGGAATCGCTCGCCTATTTACTTCCGCGAGAAGAGCGGGTGCGAGTCTTTCGGGTCTTGCTAGATGAGGTGAGGCAAGAACTGGTAGAGGCCGAGTTTGAGTATGGTACAAAGGCGATTTTTAAGTGGGTTAGATTTCTTTTGCACCTCCGCTTGGCTATGCATTTCATTGGCACGGTATATGTAGCAGCCTCGGCTGTAATTTCGAAGTTTGTTGCTGACGTGATCCGGAACTTAATGTTTCCAGGCTAGGAGCTTCCCGTGCTTCGCTAGCGAATCGGGATGCTTGGCGGGTATGGGTCACCCTCGGCGAACCCGTGCGGGCTGTCAGGGGTGACGTGAGAGCTATAGGAGAACCTGCTTCTAAGGAATCTCTTCTAGGGGGTGGCCTCCCGTGGGCTTCTTCCGTCAGTATGGTGCGTTTTTGTGAGAAAACCTCGAAAATCGTTTCCCACGTTGCAAATTAGGCCACAAAAGCCGCAAGCCCGATGCCGTATGGGCTCGGGCTTGCGGTTAATTGCCTCGGTGGTAGGAAATTCTGGAATTGACCTTTCCCACAGCTATCGCGGAAAGTGAAGCCCTCGGGAGCCGGTTTTCCCGGCCCTCCTTGGCTCCAAAACAACGAGCCCGCATGCGGTAGCCGAAATGCCAGTTTCGCCCGTGTGCGGGCTTATCCCTTTTTCCGTTGCGACCTGGCCGCTTTGGTGTCATTTTGGAGCGTCGAGTTGATCGGCGAAACTTCTATTCATCATCAAGAGCCCGCCACGGTGAGTGCCGTCGGCGGGCTCTTTCTTTGGGATAATCCGGCAGTGTGATTCGGTGGTTTCTATGCGCATAATAATGCGCACAGTTAAAATAGTTAGCAAAAATACTTGAGGGAGTGGCCGGATCCGCGACTATGGCGGCGATGAATAGACACACTATTACCCTCGAACTGGACTGCCAGCTTGCCTCGTGGCTGGACGGAAACCTTTGCGAAACCGACGCGGTCCGACTGGCTGAGCTTTTGCTCACCAAGCACGTAGTCGCGGCGGGTGGACCAGTGCCAGAACGCTATGGCAAGCTCGAGCCCGAGAGCTTCCTTTTGTGTGCCGAGACGGCACTCGGCGAAGGGCGGGATATAGAGGAGTTGATTGCGGAACTGGCCGAGGCCATGGATGGCCTAGAATCGCCGCTAGATAAGCTCGTCGAAGTGGAACTAGACCTTGACCCCGAGAATATGGCTCAAGTCGAGGCAATACTACCAGAGGGTGCAAAACTTGAAGACTTGGTCGAAGGCCTGCTCGCGGCATATGTCAGGCAGGGCAAGAAAGCAGAAGATGAAAAACGAGAGCAAACCAAGCGGGCCGTCGAAGACGCTTTCCGCGACCCTCAACCAGACGATCAAGAAGAGCAGCAATGAAAAAGCAACCCAACAAGAAGGTTATTTCGGTTCGTCACTTTCCGGGCGAGGGGAAGGTCGAGCAATATGCGGACGGCACCGCGAAGCTTACCGCCCGGCGAGGATGGCTTTTTAGGTATCTCAGAAGCCGACTCGCGGGCGGGAAGGGGAAAAGTGATTAAAATTTTTGGAGTAACGCGTAAACCGCTTTGCTCCACTCGCCTCCTGCCGGGGAAAGCAACCATTCCTCGGTTACGGTAAAAGCATTGCCGCGCTTCCTTATCCGGGGAGCCATAAGCATCCAATTGCGCCCGCTGGGCGTCGGGAAGCCGCCGGGTAGATCATCGCGAAGCTCACCAATTCTATCGACGAGGTTATCGGGAATAACGCGAGCGCTATAGGTGTGGACGAACGTGCATGTCAGCAAAATAAATGTATTAACGTCCAGCATGGGATTTTTTGCATCCTTGCCGCCGCTCGCTTTTAAGCCGTTACTCTTGGACTGGTAGGTTAGAGGCCAGGTAGTGGATTTTGCTTCAGGGTCGTAAACCCCCTGGTAAATCTCGAGTAGATTCAGGTAGAGTGGGTGCGATTCGATAGGCTCCTCGGAGAAGCCGGGGGTATATTCGAAAGTCTCCTCGCCCTCTTCTTTGCCGTCCTCGAAACCCTCGTATTTAACGACCACGCGGAATCCACCGTCTTCCCCGAAGCCCTCAATATCTTCCCAATCGCGGCCTACTTCCTCGAGCCCGAGGGGTGGCTCTTTTCCAATGGTTAAGGCATCTGAGAGGGTTGATACGAAGTAGGGAACGGAAAGGGTAATTAGCCCCGTATCATCGCGGGACCCCTCGGTCCCTTGCATGCGGAAAGAAGATCGGCTAGCCATTAACTAGCCGAGCTTGTCAAGCGGGCTAGATAAACCGGCCCGCGCCTTGCTGGTCAAAACGGACGGTCGGTTTCGCGTCGCGGTTGGGCTTAGTGTTTGCGGCAATCTGCTCGGCGGCTTTTGCGGTGCGCTCGGTATTCTTCGAGGTCTTCGCGGCCTCGTTCGCAATGACGGCGTTCGCGCTTCGGCCAACAATCGTATTGATTGCGCCGGAGAGCCGGGAGTTGATAGCTGGCAAGCCGCCCGTCTTGGCGTCAGAGGTAACCCCGCCCTCGCCCGCCGCGCCGGTCGTCTTCTCGGTGCCTTGTTGGGCTTTCTTTAGCTCGGCGGCGGTGTCCCTGATTTGCGCGACAACGTCCTTCAAAATGGCGCTATCGCCCGAGGTGTCGAAAATGTCGGTCGTGTTCTTGAAGGTGCGGGAGAACGCGCCCGCGACGGCCTCGCCGGTCTTTCTCATACGCTCGCCGATTTTGTTAAAGGTCGGCTCGAGGTCGGCCCCGGCCCGCTTGAGGTCGGGCTTTGCGCTCGCGTCGAGCTTGTCGGCAGTCTCCCGCAAGCTCTCGTCAGAGCCCCCGAGAATCCGTTGCCCGACGCTCCCCGTTGCCTCCTTAATGGCCGTGATAGCGTTTGAAATATGCCGCATCATTGCCGCCGCGAACATTTTCGCAATGCCGAGCAAGGCATTGCCTAAGCCGGTCCAAAATTTTGCATCGGTCAGGACACTTAGCAACGAGAGCGTATTCTTTGTGCCCTCGATCATGTAGGCGACCATGGCGGACATTGCCGCCGCGCCGCCTCGGTACAGAAGGTTGATAGCGCCAAGAAACGCCACGCGAAGAGCCGCGCTGAGTAGCTCGCCGATCTTGCCGAATTCGGCCACTTGCTTGAACACCTGAGCGGCGGACACAATTAGCCGCACGCCGTCGGCGATGCCCTCGCCAATCTTCCGGGCTTTGTCTTGCAGCTTAACAACGAGGTCAATGCCGCTCTCGAGCATCGGCTTGAGCGAATCCCGGATAGGCTCGCCGAGCGCAAGCAACACGTTACCCCAGTTGTCCTTAAACGTGGAGAGCAAGCCGCCAAAGGTGCGGGATTGCTTTTCCATCATGCCGTTAAACATGCCGCCCGAGCCGGTCAAATCCTTGAAGGCTTGCTCGAGGTTCGTAAACGTGAGCTTGCCTTGCGAGCCGAGCTTCTTGACTTCGCCCTCGGATACGCCAAGTTGTTTGGCAAATTCCTGAATAACCGGAATACCTCTCCCGGTAAGCTGGTTAATGTCCTGGGCAAAGAGGGTGCCTTGCACGCGGGCCTTACCGTAAATCTCGGCAATCTCCCCAATTTTGGCACCGATGCCGGTTGACACATCACCGATGCGCCGGAGCGTGTCGGGCACTTCGTCGGCGCTCTCACCGAACGCAAGGAGTGCCCGGCCCGCGTTGGCAAGGTCGGGAAACTCGAGCGGCGTTCGGGCTCCAAGCGTTCGGATTTCCTCGATAACCGCCTTGGCCTTGTCGGTATCTCCGACGAGCACTTCCATTGCAACTTTGAGTTGCTCGTCTTCCATTGCGCGGCGAAGCCCGCTAACAATGGTCGCGCCACCCACGGCCCCCGCGACCGCGCCAGCCGCCGCAACCGCGCCGATTACCGCCTTCCCGATAAGCTTGCCAGCGCTCCCGATCCCGCCCGCGATTCCGCGTCCGATGTTCCCGCCGCCTTGTGCGGCTTGCTGCTTGAACCCTTGCGCGGCGCGTTGCGCTTTCTGAATGCCCGAAAGGAATTCCTTAATCTCAAGGGCTAGCTCGGCGGAAATCTCGGCCATATGAATGGCCGCTTGTCAAAGGTTAGGTGCTACCGCGAAAAAGTTCGACGGCCTGAGCCTGACGGGTAAGTTAGCCACCATGAAACCGACCCTTGCCTTGTTGTTAACCCTTGCCCTGCTTGTGACCGCAATCGCTCAAGATGCCGAGCGGATTACCTTTACGACGCTCGCGGGCCGGGAATACAAAGACGTGAAGGTTACCAAGGTTGAGGCCGACGCAATTACGGTCATGCACTCGGGCGGAATTGCCCGGCTAGACTTCGCAGCCCTTCCTGCCGACGTGCAAAAGCAATTCGGCTATGACCCCGATGCCGCGAGCGCGGCGCGGGCGGCGCTCAACGCGGCGAATATGGAGCGACAACGGGCGCTAGCGGCCCAGCAACAAGCAAGGGAGGCACAAGCCGCCAGCATGGCCCAAGAAGCGCGAGAGGCCGAGGAAATGCGCCAGAGCGCCGAGCGCAAGACTTACAAGGTGTTTCAAGTGCTGCCCGACGGCCTCCTCGTGCAAGAGCACTCGAGAGGCGGTTATGGCGGGAGGCTGGCCGGTGCCGTGTCTCTGCTCTCTGGCGGGAGTAGCACAACATACACCCCGCCGCGAACCGGCGAGAAAATCTACCTCTTGCGCGGCGCTCCTGGCGACTCGGTCGTTGACGACGACGTTTTTGACGCGCTCGTCGTGCAAGACGGCTCGGCGCAATACGAAACCGTTGACGGTGCGGTTTCGACCGTGAGGGCGCTAAAGGTCGTCGAAATGGGCGAGGTTGACCGCTAGGCGTTTTGCCAAGGCCGCAGAGAAAAGAGTGCTACGAGAGGTAGCTGGTGAAAATTGCCCTATGGAAACTATTTCACCGACGATTCAAGTCGTCTCATTAGGAGTATTCTCAAGCTTATTGGCCGCATTCTTGATTTTTGCGGGCCGATGGGTGTTCAGGTCTTTCTGGAACAATGTGACTGCTCTTCGTGACCTAATGCCAATGGCGGAAAATTTAGCGTGCAACCCAGCGATCACGCGGAACTCTAAAGTCCTATACCTCGAAGAAATCGAAAACGTAATTGCCTCTTCGCGCCATCTCGCAACGAACCTAATGTTAACCGCGATTTTCGTCGCGGCACTTCTAGCTGGGGCGTCCTTCGAAAAAATGCCGCTGGTGACACACTTTTTCTTCGTGGTAAGTGGAATGATTCTTACGCTTCTAGCCTTGTTGCTAATGACGGTGGCGGCGGCCATAAACCTTCGCGCCTCCAGTTTACAAGCAAAATTGAGTAGGGTTTACAAGAGTCTGAGGGACGTGGATCTTGAGAGGGCTCCTGAAACCCTATCGGTCCGTGAACCATAACAGGGGTAAAGCTCCGTCGTTTCGTTGGAGTAACGGCTACGTAACGGTTTCGCGAAACGAATACAGTGAACCTCTTTAGAATTCCCTGAAACCGACTCAGATTCTTCCCTAAGTCATTGATTATCAATAATTAATCCCTGACTACGGATCAGAAGGTTTGGGGTTCGAGTCCCTACGGGCGCGCTTCTCTTTTTTAGGAGGGCTGGGGTGCGGTAGATTCTTGGACCACTGGAGAATCCAACACGCCGGAACTTGGCCAACAATCTTTTCCCAAAGAGAATTTACTCCCGTTCCGACACCACGGTGTAGCCTTTCACCTTGGGGCCATTGATGAAGTGCAGGGTGTGAAAGCGGGTCTTGGATTTGGTGGATTCGGCGATCGGGGCGAGTTCCACGATCAGGGGTGGGGAGAGGTGCCACCAGGTGTGTTGATTTGCCAGGCCGGTGGCGCGGGGCATGAATTGGAGCAGGGGCTCTTTCCGGGAAAGCCAGCGCGGCAGGGTTTTTTTACGGGACTCTCCATACGGTTCGACTTCTGAAACGACCAGGGTTTCCGTGGCCTGGCTCGCCACTTTCAGGAAGGCCTCCACCGGGTCGCGCAGGGGCAGGAGCACGTTCTGGATGGTGGCGAAGTTGAAGGTTCCCAGCTCGGCGGGAAGGTTGTAAACGGAGGATCGCACGATCTATTGCCTGGGACTGGAAGGCCCGGTGGCAAAGCCGGAATCCGTGCTGGATCTCTTCGAGTTGCGCCTGGAAGGCCCGGACGCCCGCCGCGGTATACGCTCCTGGCAGGGGCACGGTGTCCCAAGTGTCTTCGGGCCCCAGTTCGCACCCCACCACGGAGGCGCCTCGCCGTTCCATCTCAAAGGGTCTAGAACCCATTGCCGGGTCCGATCTCCAGGACGCGCTTTCCGCTCCAGTCCACGCGATCTACGGAGTTGGGGAGGGTGGATCTCATGTCGCAAATACCCTCGATCCGTCCGGGGCCGGGCACGTCCATGGAGTGATAGAAAAAGCAGTCTCCGGTAGCGGGCGGATTGGAGGGCGGCTGAATTCGCATAGGGGCAACCGGTTTCGCGGTTACCGTTCCCTCTAACACATCTCCCTGAAGATATGACAGCGAAGCTGGGCGAGGTAGCACGGCCAGAGCTGACCGCAGGGTGCCTGATCCATTCGAGTAGGCGCAAGCCGGATGACGGATGCGAGATGTCTTACTTTGCAAAGGCTTTCGAGAATGGGGCCAATGGCTGACAGAAACTGGGCCGGCGCCAGCGTCTGGACATTCCCGTTGGGTTGCAAACGTCTTGACACCGTTTCAAGCCCGGTCATAGCCTTTGGACCCACGTCTGATATCATGCTGCCCTATACTTTTCTAAGATCATTAGCCTGCTTGATACTCCTTCTTTTCTTCCACGCGGGAGCGGTCAGGGGCCAGGAGGTTCCGGGCGAGGTGGCGAGTGCGCTAGGAGGGATCTGCGCGTCCGGGGCTTTCTATGCGAACGTGGCGATCGACCGGATCGAAATGGGCGAGTATTCCACCAAGGAAGAAGCGATCAGCGCCCTGGGCAACCTGGGGGGTATCGCCGCGGGCCTGCGCAGTTCGGTGGAGAAGCTTGAGGCGTCGAAACCTTTCTTTCAGGGGGAAGACGCTGACTACGTGCGGATCTTGATAGACGTCAACGTCGCCCTCGCCGAGAAAGCGGACTCTCTGGACGAACTCATCAAAGCGCGTTTCAATGACTCCGAAGTCAGCTCGGCTACGGCAAAGTTTGAGAGGAAGCGGACCCGGGTGATTGATTTGCTTATCCAGTTGGGCTACCCGGAAGAGATCCTGGTGAATTAGCCTTTTAGAACGGCGCGCGCGAGAGAAAGACGGTGTATTGTTAGGGCGCCGGCAAAACCGGCTCGGGAGAACGGGTCGGGTGCGTCACTCCTGAGACCCAGGCTCCAGCACCAGATCGTCCACCCACGCTTCCGACGCCACGTCCGCCTGGCTGATGAAGCCGAGCCAGTCCAGGGAGTTCCACTCCGGGCTCACGGTTTTGAGATCTTCGAAGTGCCTGGGTGGAGTGTCAGGAAGAGTGACGGTCAGGTTCCAGGTGCCAGCCTTTTCTCCCAGGGGCGCGGTGATTTCCAGGACGATCCAGGTATCCGTTGGGATGTCCATCAGTTCGCCGTGCGGGGTGCGGAGCTTGCCCTTCTCAAACCAGAGACTGGGGCCGGTGTGGTAGGAAGGCTGGGCGCTGTCCCGCCATTCGTGCTGAAAGACTGCGCCGGGGCCGAGCCGCAGGACGAAGGAAACACGGGTGACGCCGTTGGTGTGCTTCGGGGCGAGGGCGATCATCGGGGAAAAACGATGCTCCTGTCCTGGGGCATCGGTAAAGCGCAGCACGCGTTTCCCACTGTGGGCGAAGGGAACCTCGGCCACTTCCAGGGCGCCCAGGGTGGCGTCTTTGCTAACCACGGAGGCGATGGGTAGCTCGCCCGTCTCGAAATCTTCGCGAAAGCTCAGGAGGGGCGGCCCGGGCGGAATCTCCATATTGGGTAGCGGCAGTTCGCGGGCTTTGGCCACCCAAGCGGCATCGTTCTGGCGGACGCCGGCCTGGGTGTAGTCGAAAGGCTGGAAGCCGATCTTTCCGGCGGGCGAGCCTTCGCGAAGATGAAAGTCGCCGTGCTCCGGATTCACAAAGAGCGGATCGGCAATCATCGAGCCCGCGCCTTTGCCGGAGGCCTGCCATTCTTCAAAGGTCAGGCCCGAGAAGTCGAAAGGCTGGCCGGCGGCTTGCCAGTAGAGATTGTGATGAATGGCCACGTTTTCGTCCTTCCAGGTGCCGTGGAGTAGATCGCCCTCCGTCCAGTAGACGAGGTTTCGCTCGAAGGTGAAGGAGAGGTGATCTTCCTTTTTCGAGCGCCGCACCTGGTACTCCGTGCCGTAGGCCAGGATGTTGTTCCGGATGACGTTTTCCTTTCCGTAGTGCTGGTGGTAGCCGCCGGACTTCGTGCGGTAAACCAGGTTGTTTTCCATGAGGATGCCGGTGCTGCCTTCGTCATTGTAGAGGCCCCAGCCGCCGTAGCCCCAGGACAGGACGTCGTGGATGACGTTGTGCCGCAGCACCGTGCCGGGGGAAGGGCCCAGGGTGTAAATGCCGCCCATGTCGCTCAGCCAGCCCTGGCCCAGGTGATGGATGTGGTTAAACTCGATGCGGTTCCCGGAGGCCAGGCTTTCCGCATAGCCCCAGCGCCAGCCCACGGACACGCCGGAGTAGAGAAAGTCCGCGATCTCATTGTGCGTCACGGCATTGTCACCGCTCTGCCCGATCCACACGCCCACCGCGCAGGGGAAGACCCGGCCGCCCCGGTGGACGATATTGTTGTCCGCCACGATCTGGCCGGTGCGCTCGGATTCGTTCTGCCGGATTGCCGTTTCGCCAATGCGCAGCCCGCCGGCGCCGAGTTCGTGAATCCAGCACTTCGTCACCCGGCTGTCTTGGCATCCCTTCCGGATCCAGAGCCCGTAGCCGCCCGTGAAGCCGATCTCGCAATTTTCAAACACCGTCCGTCGCGCTCCGTCGATCTGGATGGCGGCCTCGATGGGGGAGGCGGCCTGGGAAGGGTCGAACCCTCCCGGCGGCGTGGTCCATCCGGTATGGCGGAAGGCCAGGCCGCGAAACTCCAGCCCCTCCACGAACGCGCCCTTCGCCGGATCGCCCGCGATGACGAGCAGCTTCTCCGCTACCGGCGCGACGATCTCTGAAGACTCAGGGGTCTCTCCCGGCAGAGGCAGGTAGCTGAGTTCGCCACCCGGAGCCAGGAACCATTCGCCGGGCGTATCCAGCGCCGCGCGAAAGTTCTCCAGCACATACCCCGTATCCTTGGTGAGCGGGTTGTGCCCCTTCATCTGCCGTCCCGAGATGACAAGCCGTCCGGCTTCGGTGTCCGCGCCATCCAGGAACCGGCGTGTGTTGTCCCATTTGTGAAAGGTCAGGATCTGCGCCTGCTTCAGGGCCTCATCGCTCAGGCCTTTCAGGCTTGCGAGATCCTCCGGGCGCGCGGTGAGGGTCTGGCGGAATTTCTTTTCGGCCTCCAGCTTCTCCTCTTTGGACCGCAGCAGGTAGAAAAAGAACTGGTCCGGCTCCCGCGCGCGCACCGCCGTACGGCCATTTACGTAAAGTTGCTCGAATTTCCAGTCCGCCGGGACCCGCGCCGTCCAGAGACCGGAGTCCGCAGCTACCGTCCAGCCCTGAATGCGCCGTCCCCCGGAGATGACCGGGCGGGCCCCAGGCGCCGCCTCATAGATCGTCCGGCCATCCGCCGGGCCGAAGGTAAGAGGCTCGGTCAATCCGTAGACCCCGTCCGCGAGGACCACCCGGACCGTCTCCTCCGGCGGCACCTGCCCGGCGCTCCGCAAACGGCGTATTTCGTCCCGGGCCTCCTGTGGAGTGTGAAATTCCGCCTCCGGACCCACTTGGAGAACTGTTTCCGCCTTTGCCACGGCGTCTCCGTCGAGCAGAAAACCACAGAGGGCGAAAAGGGTAGAAAGGGCGAATCGGAACGTGAGTCTGGTCATCAGGAGAAAAGGTAGCAAAGAAGGAAGGCCGCGGTGCTTCGAACACAAGGGAAGACTGCCTTCGACCCGACTGGGCGGCGCCGGGTTCAAACGCGCTGACGGAAATCCCTTCCTTTAGGGTTTCTTTCCCGGCGGAGCGGCGTAATCGTTCGCGTTCCCTCCCTACCTCCGTCACCTCCCATGTCTCAGGACCCAGTCTTTGTAAAACGGGCGTTCGGCGCCATTGCGGACCGGTATGTCCTGACCAATCACGTGCTGAGCGGGGGAGTGGACGTGCTGTGGCGGAGACGGGTGGCCCGGTTGGTCAGGGAAAAGGCGCCCGAAGCCTTCGAAACCGGGGGGAACGGAAAGTTGGTCCGGCGGCGCATTCTGGACTTGGCCACCGGCAGTGGCGACCTGGCGGCGGAAATCTTGAGAACCGTTCCGGACGCGGAGGTGATCGGCGCCGACTTCTGCGCCCCCATGCTGACCCACGCCCGCAAGCGAGGCCTGAAGCAGCTGGTGGTGGCCGACGGAATGCGGCTGCCCTTTAATAGCGGAACCTTCGACGCCGTGACGGTGGCCTACGGCCTGCGGAACATGGCTTCCTGGCCGGACGCGCTGTGGGAAATGCGGCGCGTTCTGCGGCCCGGCGGCCTGCTGGCGGTGCTGGACTTTTCCATTCCCACCCGCGAACCCCTCCGCACGCCTTACCGCTGGTACCTCCACCGCGTACTGCCCGCCGTGGCGGGCTGGCTGACCGGGCAGAAGGAGGCCTACACCTACCTGTCAGACTCCATCGAGCGCTTTCCCTCCGGCGAAGCCATGCTGTCCCTCCTGCGCGACTGCGGCTACGAAGCGCCGGAATGGATCCCCCTCTGGGGCGGCATTTCGTCGGTCTACCTGGGCCGTCAGGTGGAGGCCGCCTGACCCGCGTTCCGGGTTGGGCTTCGAGCCGTACAAAAAAGCGGCCGTCTGGTTTCGATACCAAACGGCCGCCGTTGATAGATTGCGGACAGGCTGGATCTAAATCCGCCCTCAGGCCTGCTTGTTGTAATCGAAGAACGTGGTCTCGCCGGGCCGGGCCACGGGGCTGGGTTCGAAGCTGGCGTCCCAGGCGGGGGCGTCCGGTCCCAGGTCTTCTTCCGCGTTCAGAGCGTCGTCCCACGTCAGTTCCTGACCGGTGTGGGCGGACATGCGGCCCATGATGGCCATCATCGTGGAGTGAACCATGCGGTCGCCGTCGTTGATGTGTTCGCCGGAGCGGATGGAGGCAAACAGGTCGTTATGCTCCACCTGGTACATGTTGTCCTCATAGGTGGGATTTTCTTCCGGACGGGGTTTGCGCCAGCGCCAGATTTTTTCTCCCTTGTTGTTCTCGATATACGGGTCGACTCCGCGCCCGATGACAAGGGTGCCGTCCGTTCCCCGCACGTAGTCGGCATTTTCGTTATAACAGCCCGGAGTCTTCCGGGAGGCGAGGTGACACCACACGTTGTTGGGGTACTGGTAGGCCACATGGTAGTGGTCGAAGATGTTTCCACCGCCTGCTTGAGGCACGGCCAGGCCTCCCGTGGCGCGGCAGGCAATGGGGTTCTGGTCGCCCATGACCCAGCCGATCTTGTCCACGCTGTGCACGGCCTGTTCCACCAGGCCGCCGCCGCCGAGCCAGGTGTAGTTGTACCAGTTGCGGATCTGCCACTCTATGTCGCTCATACCGGCCGGCCGTTCTGTTGCGGGAATGTGCGGTTTGGAATGGCTGGAGTAGTAGGTGGCGTATACGCCGGTGACTTCGCCGATGAGGCCCTTGGTCATGACTTGCTCGTAGGCCGCCACGCGGGAGGGGCTGTAGCGCCAGCAGAAACCGGCCACCACGGAAATGGGCTTGGACTTGGACATCTCCACCGTCTCCATGACGTGCCGCACGCCGGCGGCGTCCACGGCCATGGGTTTTTCGGCGAAGATGTGTTTCCCGGCTTCCACCGCGGCGCGGAGCTGAATGGGGCGGAAGCCCGGCGTGGTGGTCAGGATGACCACGTCCACGTCTGAGTCCAGCACGCGTTTGTAGGCGTCCATGCCCACAAACTGACGCTCCGGGGCGACCTGGATTTTGTCGGCGATCGCTTTGTTTTTGCTGAGAGATTCCAGAGAGGTATCGATCCGTTCCTGGAAGACGTCCGCCATGGCGTGGAGTTGAATGTTGTCATCCGCGCTCAGGGCTTGAGCGGCGGCGCCAGTGCCCCGGCCACCGCAGCCGATGAAGCCGATCTTCAGGGGCTTGTCCGCCGGCACTCCCTGGCCGCGGGCGGGTTGGTTCAGGCCCAGGGCTCCCGCGGCGGCGGCGGCTCCCGCGGCGGTTTTTACAAAGGTGCGGCGGTTGAAGCGGGACGAGACGGGAGGATTAGGGGAAGTATCTTCGGTCATGGATTTGGGATTTTTTGAGTAAGAAAATATTCAAGCAGGGACGGGTTGAGACCGCAATGGCTTTCTGGAGGTTCAAAAATTGAGGAGAGGGGACGGCTCTGACGCGGCAAGTCGGGCGGCTGGAGGTGTGCTGTTCCTGGCGTAGCGAAGTCTTGCTTCGACCGGCCCGGTTTCGTTAGGATAAGGCTTGGTTTCTTTTGAAGTAGAACCTTCGCACCACCCATGAAGACGCCGAGCTTCCGTGTGCCGCTGTCTGGTATCGCCTGTTTTCTAGGCCTGTCCCTGGTGTTGGCGGGCGGTGCCTGGGCGATTCCAAACACCTTTATTGGAAACGGTTTCTTCGGGCCGGTCATTCCCGCCACACCCCGGTTTGGGGCCAACCTCACGGAAGCTTTTTTGTCCGTGGAAAACTGGGCCGCCAATGCGCTGCCCGGTCCCTGGGAAGATCAGCCCGCGCTGGCCGGGCAGCAGGCGCGGAGGATGTCCGCCAATCCCGTCCTCTTTGGCGCCGTACCGGACTCCGTTTACGCCTACACGGAAAACGGCCGGCTGACGGAACTGGCCATCACCTACCTGGACGCGGGCACCTTTTTCGGCTACCACGCGGGCGGAGAAAAGACCCGGGCCGCGCGGGAAGCGGGGGAAGAGCGGCGCTTTGAGTTTCAGCACCTGTTTCACCAGTATTCCGGCAATCTCCGGGAGCGCCTGGAGGCGGGCTGCGGCGCGGGAAAGATGACCGTGGTGGGGCGTAGCGACCTGCTGCGGACCGCTTACACGGACTACCAGTGGGAAGGCTTCACCCTGCGGCTGGCCCGGCGGGACGGGCATTCCGTGGCGCTCTACATCACCCGGCGGGGCGAGGCACAGGAAAGTTTCATAGCGGAAGAAATGGCTGCCCTGCGAACCGGCGAGCGCGCGGCCACATTGTCTGACTGCGTCAGCCGCGATGGCCGGGGCGATATTCGCCTGAGCCAGTTGCCGGTCTATGATCAGGGTATTACGCCCTTTTGCGGCATTCACTCTCTCGCCATGGTAGGCCACTACCTGGGGCTCCGCATTCCGGCGGAGGGGCTGGAGGCCGGAGCGGAGTTTCGCAACACCGGCAGCGCCCGGGGCAGCCGCATCCTGGAACTGTATGGCGCGGTGGCGGAGGAACTGGGCATGAAACTGCGAACCTCTTCGCGCTTCGATTTCGACCGGGCGCGGAAAGCGGTGGAGCAGGGCCTGCCCCTCATCGTGTGGCGGCGCGTCTCGCTGGAGCGCGAGGCGGCGCTCAATGAATTCTCCACCCGGATGGCCGCCGATGAAAACGCCCGGCTGCCCGAATGGACCAAAGCCCTGGCCGCCACCCTGCCGGAGCGCGAAAAGAAAGGCAGTCCCTCCCATGCCTCCGTCATCGAAGGCGTGAACCCGGACCTCGGCGAAGTCATTTTCTCCGAGCCCTGGGGCGAGCACGCTCACGGCCGCCGCATGCGCGCGGAGGAAATGGAAGCAACGGCGTATGCCGTGTTCTATTTTGAGTTCTAGGACAATCCTGAACTCCAAAATTAGTGCTTCAAATCCATGTCGGGCGAGACGTGCAAAGGTGGTCCTCGACCTCCGGGCGAGGAACTTTGGAACCGGGCGGACAAATCACAGCGGCGAGTGATCTTCTCAAATCGCGACCGAAGAATGCCGAAGCGCGGAAAGGGGACCTCAATGTCCTAACAAGGGAACGGCTTACCCGTTTCTGCTTTCGCGAACGCGCTCGGAGATCACGTACCACCTTGTGCCGATCCGCGAAAGCGAAATGATCTGAGGCTAACGAACGAACGAGATGGCTCTCCGTTCTTCACCCGAGCGAACCTGCTCCAATCCACCCCCATTACTTAAACTCCCACCGGTCCTCCGGCGCGAGCATCGCACCGAAGCCGCCCTTTTCGGCTTTCAGCCAGGCCTCAGCTTCCGGGTTCTCTAGAAGGTAAGCATCCAGGAATGCCGTGCTCGCCGCCAGGATGCGGGGGTGGTGTTCGGGGTTCCGCTGGGGGCCGCCCCGCAGTTGGCGGTCGGAAAAGGCCATGTGGTTCGCTTCGAAGAGCACGAGTTGGTAGTGGTTGCCCGTGGCGGGGAGACCCTTGTAAGGGAGCAACCGGTTTTCTGGAGTGACATGGATGCGCTGGGAAATCATCGTGTTGTCATCCGTTCCCGTCAGGCAAAGCACCGGCTTTTCAATGGTACCGAACGTCTCCTCTGGCGTGCCGCGTTCCGGCATGGAAGGGCTCATCAGGATGGCGGCTTTCAGCCGGGGCTCTTCAAAACCCGCGCCCAGCACGCCGAAGTTCTGTCCGATGACCGCCTGGGACGTCACCGCGCCAAAGGAGTGGCCCGACATGGCGATCTTATCCAAGTTCAGCTTTCCGTGCAGCGGATGCTCCGCGTCCAGGTTCCATTCTTCCAGGGAATCGACGACAAACTTTACGTCGCCCACGCGGAGGCCGAAATTCAGGGAACTGGCGGCCTGGTTCATCGCCTGCATCCGTTCTCTGACGGGCACGTCCCGCCATACGCTTTCATCGCTGCCGGGGTGTTGAATGAAGACCGCCACGTAGCCGCGCCCCGTGAGGTGGCGGGCATAGTAGCCATTGTTCTCCCGGGACCCGCCCAACCCGTGGGAAAAGAGCACGATGGGCAGGGGTTCGCTGGCGCCTTTCGCCCCGGCGGGCAACCAGACCCGGATGGGCACCTCCCGGCCGTTCCGCGCCGCGTCGGTCAGAGTCAGGTCTTCAAAGGTGACCTCGCCGGGCCGGAGCGCCATGGGGTCGTAGGCGGAGACCGGCGCCTCGGCTGAGCCTGAGGCCGGTTCTTCTTTTTCAGCGGAAGTCTTTGGGGTTACTTCGGCTTCCACCGTGCCGTCAGCGCGGACGGGAACGACTGGCGCCGCGTGGACCGCTCCCATCAGAAGCGCGAGGAGCGGAAGTGACCATTTCGGACGGGTAGCTTTCATCACTGGGATAAGAACCCGCGGAACGAAGTTTGGTTACGGCGAATTTTCGGGAATGACTTTGAGTCGCGACAAAACTTGACCGGTGGGCTTCGCGGGCGGATTCTCACGGCATCATGGCAAAGGGTTTCGAGGCGCATCAGGCACGGATGAATGTGCTGTCTTTTCTGGGGAAGGACCTGGCGCGGCGCGCGAAGTCGAAATGCGAACTGTGCGAGACCTCCGGCCAGAGCCTGGCGGCCTATGAAGTGCCGCCCGCGCTTTCCGAACCGGACGTCGACCACTGCATCTTTATCTGCGAACGCTGCCTGACCGCCCTGGATAGCCCGAAGAAGCGGTTAGATGCCGAAGAGTGGCGTTTTCTTTCCAATGCCATCTGGAGCGAAGTGCCGGCAGTGGTCGTGGTGGCCGTGCGGATGCTGCGCCGACTCGAAAAACAAGGGGCCGACTGGGCGCGGGAACTCCTGGAAGAAACCTACCTGGAGCCTGACATTCAGACCTGGGCGGACGAGGCGTAGAGAGGGGGCTCGGCCGCGAGCCCTCTAGAGCGCTGGGGCGCGGGCCTAACTCGCGCCTTGGTGGAGAGGTAACTTGGAAAGTAAGTTGAACCCTCCGCGTCACACATCGCACACTTCCGCGGCGTGGCGCAGGGCCAGGATGGGGTCGTCCCAGGTGGGGATGAACTCCTGGGCCACGTGGCTCTTGTAGCCGGTGGCCAGGATCTCCCGCATGATGGCGGGGTAGTTGATCTCCTGGGTGTCGTCCAGTTCCGCCCGCCCGGGATTCCCCGCCGTGTGGTAGTGGCCGATGAGTTCGTGATTGGCGCGGATGCGGCGGATCACGTCGCCATTCATGATGGAGACGTGGTAGATGTCGAACAGTAGCTTGAAGTTTGGCGAACCGATTTGCTTCACCAGGTCGAAGCAAAAGTCCACGTCATCCCCGAAGTAGCCGGGGTGCCCCTTCATGGGGTGCGTGTTGTCGCGGGAGTTGAGGTGCTCGAAGCAGAGGGTGACCTTTTTCTCCTCCGCCAACGGCAGCACTTCCTTCCAGGCCCGGATACAGTCCTGGGCTGCTCTTTCTTCATCCATCCCTTCGAAACGCATGCCGGTAAAGGTGATGACCTTTCCGCAGCCCACGCTGGAGGCCAGTTCGATGGAATCTTTCAGCTTCGCTACCGCCTTGTCATAGTAGCGGGGATCGCAGGGACCTTCGGCAAAGCCGTGACTGCCCACGAGCGAGATGTCCAGACCCAGCGCTTTCACCGCCGGATAAGCGTCCGGTGAAATGCCTTCCATGGCGACCAGGCCGATCTCCTTGCAGTGCTTTGCCAGGACTTCCGCCTCCATGGGCTTGAAACACCAGCCCATGATGGATTGGCGGATGTTGCCGTTGCGAATCGTGAAGTCCGGATTTGCGGCGGACTTGGGGGCCTGAGCCCGGGAAACGGACGGCGTGCCCAGGGTGGCGGCGCCCAGCGCGGTGGCGGCGGTGGTCTTGAAAAAAGCCCGGCGGGAGGGGGAAGGGGTCATGCGCTCATCCTATGGCAGCCGGGCAGTCTGGACAAGCCGCCTTTGCTGGCGCCATGACGCGAGCGTGGGAGCTTCCGCCCGGTGAACCGGCCAGCCGCCTTCTGACTTTCCAAGACGGTCTGCCCGGTTACAGTGGGCCGCGTGAAAGCTCCCGGACAAATCATTCGTAGCCTGGCGGCCCTGGCCTTGATCGTGACTCTCAGTAGCTGTGGAGGTGGAGGAACAGCAACCTCCGGGTCCAGAGATACGGCGAGCCCGGAAACGAAACCGGTGAAACTGAAGCTCGTCTCCAGCTACAACACCAGCACGCCCATCATCGGCAGCGCGGCGCTACGCTTTCGGGACCAGTTGGAGACCGCCAGCGGCGGAAACCTGAAGGTGCGCGTTTACGAACCGGACGAGTTGGTCGGCGCGTTGGAGGTGCTGGACGCCGTGTCCGCCGGAAAGGTGGAGGCCGGCTACACAGGGGCGGGGTTCTGGCTGGGCAAGATTACCGCCGCGCCGCTGTTTTCCGCCGTGCCCTTCGGTCCGGACACCAACGAGTACCTGGCGTGGTTCTACTATGGGAACGGTCTGAAGCTATACCAGGAGATGTACGACCAGGCGGGCTTCAATGTGAAGGTGCTCATCCTGACCATGCTGCCGCCCGAAACTTCCGGCTGGTTCGCGCGGGAGATCAATTCCATCGAAGACCTGAAGGGCCTGAAAATGCGCTTCTATGGCTATGGCGGCGATGTGATGGAAAAGCTGGGTGTCTCCGTAAGCGTGCTGCCGGGCGGTGAGATTTTTCCCTCCCTGGAAAAGCGTGTCATCGACGCCACGGAGTATTCCATGCCCGCCATCGACGAAAACCTCCAGTTCTACAAACTGGTGAAGTACAACTACTATCCTGGCTGGCACCAGCAGGCCACCGCCCTGGAACTGTTGATCAATGGTGACGTGTGGGATGGTCTTTCACCCGCGCAACAGGCGCTCATTGAAATGACTTGCCGGGACGGCGTGGTGGAAAGCATTGCCGTGGGCGAAGGTTCGCAACCCGCCGTCATCAAACGGAACCTCGAAGAACACGGCGTGACCAATGAAGTTTGGCCGCCGGAGATCCTGGAAGTGTTCCGGAAAACGTGGGAAACCGTGGCCGCCGAGCAAAGCGCCAAGGACCCCTTCTTTAAGAAAGCCTGGGAAGACCTCCAGGCCTTCCGGAAGGATTACCGGGTATGGGGCAAACTGTCCCGCCTGCCGGCGGATATGAAAGAATGAGGGTGGCGTGGAAAGAGCCGCGTAAATTCGCGGGCGGCCTTCCAGGCCGCGAAGGAAAAGGTCTTTGTTAGTGTCGGATCGGCAAGGCGGAGCGGTTAGAGTAACACCTCCTCGATCTCCCAGCCTTCGCGGTAGTCCTTCGTCAGGTATTTGTCCGCTTCCGGCTTGTTGGGGAACTTCAGGTTCTCCGCGTCCCACTCCAGGGTTTCGTTCAGGAAGTGGTTGGACAAGTTGCCGAGCTGGGAGACTTCGGTGAGGAGCGTACCGTAGTCGAAGCCGTCGCTGGGTTGCTTGCCATCCACGATACCGTCCACCCAGCCGTGGTAATGGTTCAGGGCGTCCTCCATGGGGTAGTCGTTGTTCTGTTTTTCCCGGGGGTAGAGGATGGGTTGACCGACGTGGGGCAGCACCATGTTGCCGCTTTCGCCAATGAAGACGCTGCCGGAACGGGGCAGGGGTTCGCCGTCCGTGGTTTTGCCCAGATTCACTCCGGGCAGCAGGCCACCGTCGCACCAGGTGATCTTCAGCTTGTCAGCCGCGGTGTATTCCGTGCCGCCGTATTCGTAGTAGATGGTCTGTTGGGCGGGCCACACCTCGTCATTGATGCCGGTGTGCACGGAGCGGACGGAAGTGGGCGCGTGATTGATCTTTAGCGCGGTGAAGACCGGATCGAAAATATGGCAGCCAAAGTCGCCGATGGCGCCGGAGCCGAACTCCTGCCAGTCGCGCCAGCAGTAGGGATGATAAACCCGGTTCCCGCCGTAGGGACGCATCGCGGCCACGCCGATCCAGGCGTCCCAGTTCAGGGTGTCCGGCACGGGATCATTCTTGTCCGGGCGATCCAGCAGGGCGGAGCGGCCGTGGCCCGTGGTTTTTACCCAGGAGTGCACTTCCTTGACTTTGCCGATGGCGCCTTCTTGGATGAGGCGGACGGCGGTGCGGTAAAAGGCGTGGGAATGAATCTGGTTACCCATTCGCGTGATGACGCCGGACTTGGCGGCCTGCTTCTTGAGCTGGCGCGCTTCCCACACGGTGTGGGTGAGGGGCTTCTGACAGTAGACGTGCTTACCCGCGCGCATGGCCATGAGGGCCAGGTAGGCGTGCATGTGGTCCGGAGTGGAAACGGTGACGGCGTCGATCTTGTCGCCCATCTTGTCGAACATTTCGCGGGCGTCCTGGTAGAGGGCGGCGTCCGGAGCGAGCTGGTGCGCCTGGGCCTGACGGGTGCTGTCCACGTCGCAGAAGGCCACCGGCTTGATCTTCATGTGGTAGGCCATCTCCTTGATGTCGCTCCAGCCTTTCCCGTCGTTCCCGATGGCGGCGTATTGGACGGCGGAGTTCAGGTTCTGTCCCCGGAGAAAGGCAGGGAAACCGATGGCGGAGACGGCGCCCGCGGCGGAAGCCGTCTTGATAAAGGAACGCCGGGACACACCGGAAGGGGAGGGGGAGGAAGCGGGAGACTGGGGGTTCTTCATGATGAGTTTGGAGATTCGATTTCCTAAGCACCCCCGCCCACCGGCGCCGCCGCGCGGGGCGGCCTTCCGGATTGTTGGGGGATTCTTTCAGGAGGTTGAGCCGGAATATTGGACCATCCTGAAGGAGGAATGTTGGATTTGGAAATGAAAAAGCCATCCCCAGTGGCGGGGATGGCTTGTTGAATGGCAATTGCTTGTGATCTTCGCCGGGGCCGGACTTATTTCTTTTCTGCTGGGGGCTTGGGCGGCGTGTCGGCGGCGGCAGGTTTCTTAAGCTGGTCCAGAGACTCGCGGGCCTTGTTCGCCAGAGCCTTGGCTTCTTCGGCCACTTTCTTGGAGGTCTCCGCCGCTTTGCGGGCGTCCTCTGCGGCCTTCGCGGCGGCCTCGGCGGCTTTCTGCGCATTCGTGGCGGCCTGCGTGGCAGCGGCGATGGATTTGTCCAAGTCGTTTCCGGCCTTGGCGGGTTCCGCCGGTTTCGCTGGCGGCGTGGGAGCCGCCTTGGGCTTCGCGGGTTCGGCGGGCTTGGCCGGAGCCGGTGTGGCGGGTTTTGGGGCGTCTGCCTTGGCGACCACGGCGGCGGGTTCGCTGGCGGCCCAGCCCATGTTCGCGGCCAGACCCGGAATGGCGGCTTCCAATTTCTTGGCGCCCTCCGGCGTCACCTGGGTTTGCCAGAGGAAGACTTTCTTCAGGTTCTTCAACCCGGCCAGCTTCTGGATGCCAGCGTCGGAGATCTTGGTGTTGTAGAGGTTCAGATACTCCAGTTTCTGGAGATTTTTCAAGTGATCCAGACCCGCGTCCGTCACGCCAGTGTGCTCCAGGTGCAGGCGGCTCAGGTTAGGCATGGCGCCCACGGCGGCCAAACCCGCGTCCGTCACCTGGGTGCGAGCCAAGTCCATCCACAGGACGTGATTCTTGACCGGCTCCAGGGCTTTGAGGTCGGCATCCTTGTAATCTTTGGCCACGTTCAGGGCGCTGAAGCGGAGTTGTGGCGTGTCCTGGGCGATGGCCTGGAGGGTAGCGCCGCCTTTTTCCACGCGGCCAACCGTCTCGGCGATGGCTTTTTTGTCCGCTTCCGTCAATTCGACGGCGGGGGCTTTTTCTTCTTCCTTCGGTTTAGCGGCGGCAGCGGCTTTGGCGGCGGCCAGCACGCTTTCGATAGCCTTGGACAGTTCCGGCGTCGGGCTGGCGGCCGCGACTTTCAGGTCTTCCTTCGCTCCTTTCTCGATCCACCAGTTCAACACGGCGATCTCTTCTTTGGTCATCTGCGGCTCGTCTTCCGGCGGCATGTGATCGCTGTCGTCCAGAGGCAGTTCGACCCGGAACATCACCAGGCTGTCTTTGGTGTTCCCGGGAATGACGGACTCGCCGTCGCTGCCGCTCAGGAGGTGCTCCATGCTGTCCAGGCGGAGCTTACCTTTCTGTTTTTCCTCACCGTGGCAGGCCACGCATTTGGCCTCCATGATGGGAGCGATGAGGTCTTTATAGATGACGGCGTCTTTCGCTTCGACGGCTTTCAACGTGGCGGGCAAGCCCACGCACAGCAGAGCCGGCAGAGTCAGGAAAAAGGCGGGAAGTTTCATAGACATAAGGTTTTTCGGGGCGTTCAGGTAAAAATATTCGGAGAATAGGGGGTTTAACAAGGGGAAGTTTTGGCGGGAGTGCGCCGGGACTGAGAATCTTCCGGCATGCGGCGCGGTCTGTTTCGACAGCGGCTCCCGGGAAAAGTTCGGATTTCCCAAGCGAAAACGAGTTCTTTCAACCCAGCAGAGGTGCTCATTGGGTATCGGATTCTGAGCGGCGCCATCTCCAGGTCCACTTGTGCAGTTCGACCGCGGGGACGATCAGCAGAGCCAGGGCAGCGGTGGCGGCCCAGGTCAGGGGGGAGACGGGCGAGGTCCCCAGGAGGTGTTGCATAAAGGGCAGGTACATGGTCGCGACGTGGATGCCTAGCGCCGCCACGGCGCCACCGAGCAGAATGGGACTGCGGAGAGGGGAAAGGAGGAAGGCGGACTTTGTTTCCGAGCGGCAGTTGCCGATCTGGAAGTTTTCAAACAGGACCATCATCAGCAGCAGGGCATTCCGCGCTTCGTCCTCCGGCCAGCCCTGGGAAATCATCCAGTAAAAAGCGGCGAAACCGGTGCCGCCGCCCACGACGGCGCCCACGAGAATGCGTTCCACCATGAGGGAGTTGAAGATGCCCTCGCGCGGGGATCGGGGTTTGCGCTTGAGCACGCCATCTTCCCCCGGTTCGAAAGCCAGGGCCACGTCTTGAATGCCGTTGGTCACGAGGTTCAGCCAGAGCAGTTGCACCGGGAGCATGGGCAGGGGCAGGCCCGTCATGACGGCCAGGCCCATGAGCACCAGTTCCGCCGCGCCGGTGGAGAGCAGCAGGAGGATGACTTTGCGGATGTTGTCGTAGGCGACGCGGCCCTCCTCCAGGCCGGCCACGATGGTGGCGAAATTGTCGTCGCTGATGACGAGTTCCGCTGCTTCCCGGGCCACGTCGGTCCCGGCTTTTCCCATGGCCACGCCCACGTTGGCGGCCCGCAGGGCGGGGGCGTCGTTCACGCCATCGCCCGTGACGGCGACGAAGTGGCCTGCCTGCCGGGCGGCATCGACGATCTGGAGTTTCTGGTGGGGCGCGACGCGGGCGAAGACCCGGGTCTTTCGCACTAGCTCGGCCAGGCTTTCCGGAGTCTCTTCCGCCAGTTCCGGGCCGGTGAGCACCTGGCTTTCGTGCTCCGCCAGACCCAGGTCGCGCGCGATGGCGAGGGCGGTGATGCGGTGGTCGCCCGTGACCATGGAAACGCTGACCCCCGCCTGGTGGCAGGTGCGAACGGCCTCGCCCACGCCGGGCCGGAGGGGATCGAGCAAACCGGCGAACCCGAGCAGGGTGAGCCCCCGGGGCTCCGATGGCACGTGAGACTGGTCCGCGCCCTCGGTGCCGTCGCCCTCCGCCAGGGCGAGGACGCGATAGCCGTTCTTCGCCATTTCCAGGGCCGCCTCCAGCCGGGTGGCATGCTGCCCGCCATCGCACATGGTGAGGACGCGCTCCGGCGCACCTTTCACGAAGACCCGCACGCCGCCATCCAAAGTGTGGTAGGTGGCGGCGAACTGGTGTTCCGATTCGAAAGGGATCTCGTTGACTTGGGGGTGGGCGTCCAGGGCTGATTCGCGTTGCCAGCCCAGCTTGTGCCCCAGGGCCAGCAGGGCTACGTCCACGGAGTCTCCCCGCCAGTCCCAGGAGCCGTTTTCCCGCTGGTGAAGGTCCGCTTCGTTGCAGAGCACACCCGCCCGCGCCAGGGCATCGAGCGCGGCGTGGCTGCCGGGGGAAATCGGAGATCCGTCCGCTGCCTGGACTTCACCGGAGGGAACGAACCCTTCACCGGAGGCGGTAAAGGGCGTGCCGTCCGGCAGCCGTAGTTCCCGTACCATCAGCTCGTTCATGGTCAGGGTGCCGGTCTTGTCCGTGGCGATCAGGGTGCAGCTTCCCAGGCCTTCCACGGCGGTCAGCCTGCGGACGATGACGCCACGGCGCGCCATGCGGGTGGTGGCAATGGCGAGCGCCACCGTCATGGCCACGGGCAATCCCTCCGGGATGGCTGACACAGCCAGAGCCACTCCAAAGACAAACATCTCGGTCGCGCTGTAGCCACCCAACAGGCTGCCCAATACCCCAATGACAGCCGAAATGGCGAGGGTGGCGACGGCGATACCCTTGGTAAAGCTTTCCATGCGCTGCAGGAGCGGCGGCTTTCCCCCGGAGGTACCGACCACGTCCAGGGCCAACTGACCGACGTTCGTGGCGGCGCCGGTGGCGACCACCAGTCCTTTGGCCCGGCCATGCGCGACGATGGAACCGGCGAAGGCCATGTTCGCCCGGTCCCCCACGGGTGCGTTTTCCGGGCCGCTCCATTGGGGGGCTTTCAGCACGGGAAGGGACTCGCCGGTGAGCAGCGACTCGTCCACCTCAAAGCCATGCACGGAGAGGAGCCGCAGATCGGCGGGCACGCGGTTACCGGACTCCAGCCACACGACGTCTCCCGGCACGACGTCTTCCGCCGGAATCTCCCGGACTTCTCTATCCCTCTGCACGGAGGCGCGGATGCGCAGCAGTTTTCGCAGGGCCAGACCGCTCTGCTCGGCCTTCCATTCCTGGTAGCTGCCGATGAGGGCATTGATCGCCAGCACCGCGGCGATGAAGCCAGCATCTTTCCATTCTCCAAGGAACAGAGACACAACGGCGGCGAGGACCAGAATGTAAATGAGCGGACTGTAAAACTGCCGCAGGATCACCCGCCAGAGGGGAACCGGCTCGGGCTCGGGCAGCCGATTGGGCCCATAGGTGGCGAGGCGGGCTTCCGCCTCCGCTTCCGTCAAGCCCTGATCCGTGGCCCGCAGTGTCTCCCGAAGTTCCGGAAGCTCGACTACGTGCCAGGCGCAGGGCTGCTGGGGCGCCTCTTCCATATGGATGCACCCTCGCGCCAGCCGGTTCGTTTGCCAAGAGAGCAGGGGCTCAAATGGCGGGAACGGTTCTCATTTGGGAGACGGCGCGGAGTTCAAAGGTCTGTCCCGAAGGTCCAGACGGAGCTTTTCCAGACGTCCGGGTGACCGGGCTGTCCCGGACGGGCCACCCAGCCGACGTCGACCCAGTCGATCTCCGTGATTCCTTCACCCGGCACCCGCAGGCGGATGTGGAACAGGGGTTTCTCTGGCTCCAGGTCGAAGGCCACGGTCTGCCAGCCGTCCGTGTTTTCCATGGCTACCTCCAGTTGATTGGCGCGATCGAATGTTTCCTCAGAATCAAAGCGCCAGGCCAGGCCCAGTTTGCCGCCGCCAGGGTGGCGGACGCGGATACGGAAGTTCAAGGTGCGCTTTGGCATGCTGAGGCCGGTTTTGCCCACAAAGGCGCGATCGTTCTCCGGCGTGATGACCAAGATGCCGTCCTTCACTTCCGCCTGGCAGAATTTGGGTGACCAGCGCTCCATGCCGTCGTCGGGCAGCGGTTTGTAGTTAGGGTTTTCTTTTGGCACCAGGGCGGCGGTGTCTTTCAAAAAGCCGTCGATCAGCGCGTCCAGCTCTTTCACCAGTTCCGGTTTCTCAGTCGCCAGGTTATGAGTTTCGCTGAGGTCGTTGGCCAGATTGTAGAGTTCGTATTTCTCTGGGAAATGAACGCTGGTTTCGAACCAGCGGATCAGCTTCCAGTCGCCACGGTGCACCGTGACTCCGGGTGGTTTGGTGGGGCCGCCGTGGGGAGTGAAGTTGAAGACCGCTTCCCGTTCCAGCTCGCCGCCTTTCAAGACGGGCACCAGGCTGATGCCGTCGATGACCTGGTCCGGCTTCGGCTGGTTGCCGGTCATTTCCAACAGGGTGGGGTAGAAGTCGATACTGCTGACCAGGGCGCCCGTGGCGGTGTCTGGCTGCGTGATGCCGGGCCAGCGGATCATAAGCGGCACGCGGATGCCGCCTTCATAGAGCCAGCTTTTGCCTTTGCGCAGCGGAGCGTTGTTGGTGGGCACCTGGCGGTCCGGTCCCAGTTCGCTGTGAGTGTTCCCGCCGTTGTCGGAGGAGAAGAGGATGATGGTGTCGTCCGCGATGCCGAGTTCCTCCAGCTTGTCGAGCAGGCGGCCCAGGCTGTCGTCGATGCTTTTCAGCATGGCGGCCATGATGGGCCGGGTTTGGCGTCCGGTGGGGTCGGTCTTTTTCTGAAAGTAGTCCAGATATTCCTGCTTGTAGCCCCAGGGACCGTGCACGCCGTAGTGCCAGAGATTCAGGTAGAAGGGGCCATCCTCCTTCGCGTGGGCTTCGATGAACTTGATGGCTTCGTCGGTGACGCGGTCGGTAATGTATTCTCCGTCCGGCCCATCGGTGACGGTGCCCGCCTTGAAGGGGTAGGGAGACAGGTAGCTGGGCGGACCCGGGTCCGGCGCGCCGTGGAAGGATACCTCGAAGCCCTGGGCTTCCGGCCAGTGTTCGGGGTTCAGGCCCAGGTGCCATTTGCCAATGTGCGCCGTGGCATAGCCCGCGTCCTTCAGGGCCTCGGCCAGGGTGTATTCCGAGGGATCGAGAAAACGGCGCGTGGCGGGCTGAATGGTGGGTTTGTTGGGAGAAACCTTTTTCGGGTAAGGCACGAAGGGAATGACCGGCGGCTGGTGACCCGCCGCCGTGGTGAACTGAAGCCGGGCCGGGTACTTCCCCGTCATGATGCTGGCGCGAGTGGGGGAGCACAGCGGGTTCGCGGTGTAGGCCTGGGTGAAGCGCAGGCTTTGTTTCGCCAGGCGCTCCATGTTAGGCGTTTCATAATATTCGGACCCGTAAACGGTGGTATCCATCCAGCCCATGTCATCCACCAGGAAGAGGAGGACGTTGGGTTGTTTGTCAGGGGAAGCGGCTTCAGCGGCGCGAGGAGATAGCACCGCGATCCAGAGGAGGAGGGCGGCGCGGGAATAGAGCCATGCGGCGCGAAGCGGGCTGAGGGACGGAAGGGCAGAAGGGATCATGCGAAGTCAGAGGGTTATGAAATGTTGTCGGAGGGCGATCCTATGCAAAAAAACCCGGCCTGACAGGAACGCAATCCCGTAATCCCTGGCGGAAAGTGTGGGATTGCGCCGGAGGGAGGCATTCGCTATGGGTGAAGGTCTGTAAAAAATCCGAACCTCATTTTTTCGATCCCCATGAAATCTCCTTCTCTCCGTCTGTTCGCCATCCTGACCGCCGCCGGGATGCTTTCCGCTTCGATGCTGCTGGCCCAGCAAGGCGAAAAGAAGAAACCCGAGACCTGGGAGGAAAAGAAAGCGGCGATCCTGAAGCCGCTGACGGACGACCAGAAGCACGCCATCCTGGAGGCCATTCCCTCCGAGCCCACGGCTAAGCCGCAAAAGGAGCGGCGCATCCTGGTGTTTTACCGGTGTGAAGGCTTTGTCCACGCTTCCATCGAGGCGGGAAACCATTGCCTGCAGCGGATGGGGGAAAAGACGGGCGCGTTCCAAACGGACATCGCGGACGATTACTCGGTTTTTACCCCGGAGAACCTGGCGAAGTATGACGCCATTGTTTTCAACAACACGACTCACCTGGCTTTCCCGGATCACGCCCAGGAGGGCGCGATTCTCGACTTCATCAAGAGCGGTAAGGGCATCGTTGGCATCCATGCCGCCAGCGACAACTTTTACGAATGGGCCGAAGGCGCCGCGTTGATGGGAGGCCAGTTTACCGGTCATCCCTGGACGTCCAAGGGGACCTATGCCTTCAAACTGGACGATCCGAAGCATACCCTGAACGCGGTCTTCGGCGGGAAAGGCTTCTGGCACAAAGACGAAATCTACTGGTACAAGCCGGAGACCTACGTGGGTCCTGAAAAGCTGCGCATCTTGGTGAGCCTGGACATGAGCAAGCCAGAGACGCGCGCGGTGTTCGACAATCCCAAATTCGCTGACAACAAACCGGAAAACCTGGAAGCCCTGCAAGTGCCGGTGTCCTGGTTGCGCGCCTATGGCGAGGGCCGGCTGTTCTACACGAACCTGGGGCACAACCCCGACACCTTCTGGAACCCGAAAGTGGTCCGCCACTATCTGGACGGCATCCAATACGCGCTGGGAGACCTGGAAGCGGACGCCACGCCCACGGCAGAGATCGAAAAGATGGAACCGGCCCTGGCGGAAGATAAGGGTTCCTGAAAGGCCGGAAACCCAGAGCGGATTCGTTTCTCAAGCGAGTTTTCCGAATTCAGCCCAAGGCTCCGAGGCTGAAAGGTGGAACGCGATCTCCGAGCGCGTTCACGAATCCTCCCCCCAGATGGGTTTCCACCACTGTCAGAGCCTCGCTGAATGGACGCGAACAGGCATCAGTAAGGTGCCGGAGCCCCCGATTGGCGATCTATGGTCCTTGAACCATCCTGAAATACCGGTTTTTCCTAATTTTTCGGGCTTTAAAATTATAAAATTTATTGAAATAATGAAGCCTTGAGGTAAGATTTGGTTCGTTCACCCAAGTCCTTTTCCCCATGGATGCTTCCTTTCAGCACCTCGCGCCGGTTCGCTACCGGTTGCGTCCTGATTTGGAGATTTCACGCTGTTTAGGAGGAGATTTCAGCGGACAAATGACCGTGAGCGATCCTCTAAACGGACGTTCTTACAGGTTTGGCAGCCGGGAGTACTATTTCGCCGGACTCCTGGATGGAAAGCGGCCCTTTGGCGAAGTGTTGGATGAGATGCGGCAAACCATGCCGCAGGCGATTCCGAACGATGAAGATGTCTTTCGCCTGCTGGTCTGGATGGAAGAACGCCATCTGCTGCAAATGTGTGGCAGCGCTCCCAGCGAAGTCGTGACCGGCGTTCCGGCATCGCCCGACCGCGGACAACGGGGCAAGGGCATCCTGAAACTCGCGGCGGCGGTTCTGATTTTGGCGGGGTGCGGAGTGGCTTTTCAATTTTCCGGCGTCTCGCTGACTGAGGTAAAGGGACTGCTTTCATTCAAAGACCGGTCTCAGTCTGAACTCGCCACCGTGGCTGAGGTGGAGGAGGCGGAAGTCCGCTACGAATCTCCCGCCGCGGAGGTGAAACAGGAAGAGCCGCCGGAACCCACCCGCAAAGTGCCTTCTTTTCAGATCAGCCAAGTGTTGGCCGGTCATTCCGGCCTCCTTTCCCAGGTGTATGTGAAAGACGGTCAGATCGTGCAAAAGGGCGACTTGATCGCTCTGATGGAGAATCCGGAAGCCCGGAACCAATTGAAACGGCTGAAGGCCGAGATCAATGCCTGCCGCGCGCGCCGGGACCGTCACTACGAGACCAATCACATGGCCGCCTATCAAGAGGAGATCAAGCACCTCGCCCGCCTGACCCGTCAGATTGGCGAGCAGGAAGCCGCCCTGGTGAGCCTGGAAGTCCGCGCCCCGGCGGCTGGCAAAGTTCAGGACCCAGAAGTGACCCGGAAAGTCGGAGCCTGGCTGGATACCGGGGACGTGGTGCTGAGTCTTCAGGTGGATCCTTCAGAGCTCGACGAAGGGATGCTGGCGGGCGTGGAAGCGGGGGAGTAAGTCGCGTCCGAAGTTCGGATCGAGGGCATGAAGGTAAGGGTCTGATTAGAAAGCTGTGATCTGTGGGATTGATCTTCGCTGGGGATTGCGGTAGCGCTTGACCTAAGCCGTTCGGTTATTCCGCCGTGAAACAAGCTTTCGACATAGCTTTCAGGATCTCTCCGCGGGAACCCTGGGTCTCGACCGGAATCGAATTGAAGGCGGGGCACCGCTACCGTATTACCAGCCAGGTGGCCTCAGGAGGAGAAGCATACATGGACAAATCGATTCCGTGTTCTCCCGACGGACCGGAGAGTTTTGGAGGACACTTATTCGATTTCTTCATCCGGGATGCGCGGTTTCCTCTAAACCCCGCCGGATGGGGAAGCAAGCTGGGCAGGGTCAAACGTCTTCGCGTTCTGAAGGACAGAGAGGGCCGGAGGGCTAGTTTTTTGACACTGATCGCGGCATTGGGAAAAGACGACCGGGAAGACAATGTCTATGTGATTGGCAGCGGGCATGAGTTTACAGCCCACGCCAGTGAGGAACTTTTCCTCTTTGCCAACGATTGGCCTGGCGGAAGAGATAAGGAAGGTGACGGACGGTTCTATGACGAAGAAGGAAACCTTTCCGAAACCTACGGGAACAACCGAGGAGAACTGGAAGTGACCGTCAAGGCTCTCCCCCAAGCGTGATTCGTGGCTACTTCTCCACCACCCACACATTCCGGTAGCGGACGGGGTTCAGGTGGTTCTGGAGGAAGATGGGGCCGGGGACGCTTTCATCTTTGCCTTTGGCGCCACCGGTGGGGCCGGGGAGTTCGCGGTCCTGGTGGATGACGACACCGTTGTGGCGGACGGTGACGCGGGCGTTGGCGGTTTTCTCGCCTTGTTCGTTAAAGCGCGGGGCAGTGTAGTCCACATCGTAAGTCTGCCAGGACAGAGGCGGGTAGCACATGTTCACGTCCGGCTCGGACACTTTGTAAATGCCGCCGCACTCGTTGTCTTTGCCTTCCAGGCCAAAGCTGTCGAGCATCTGTATCTCATACCGGCCGGCAACGTAGAGGCCGCTGTTCCCCCGGGCCTGGCCGCGCGCCTGGGGCATGAAGGGGAGGCGAAACTCCACGTGTATCTGGCAGTCGCGGAAGGTTGGCTTGCTGACGGCGCCTTGGGTGAGAAGGGCGCCCTCCATTTTTGCGCCCGGTTCCCACATTTCCAGGCTGGCGGGTGTGCCGTCGAAGAGCACTGTCGCGCCTTCCGGTGGCGCGAGCCCCAGCGTTTCGCTATCCCGGCTGACGCGGGTCAGTTCCCCCGCCGCCTGACCGTCCGGAGCGGTCAGGGAAATGACGCCGCCCTTCAGCACGCCGGTCCAGCCTTCGTGCTGGAAAGTCACCTCGCCGGTGTCGCTGAGCGTGCCCTCGCTACGGGCGCGAGGCTTTTCTCCGTCCCAACCGTCTCCCGGCAGTCCGCCGGGACAAATGACGGCCTGGAACTTTCCGTCGCCCAGAGCGATGACCTGAACGCCGGTGCGGTCTTCCCCGGAGACAAGGCCCTGGTATTCGCCCTGCAAGGCAAAGCCGGGCCCCGCCTTTTCGGCTTCGGCGGGATCGGTGTAGGCCTGAAAGGTCTCCTTGGCACAGAGGCTTAGCCCGGTGAGGGACAGCAGAAGGACGGCGGCGGTGGTGACAGCAATGGGGGTGCGTTTTGTCATGGGGTCCCCAACGTTGCAAATTCGCGGGAACTTTTCCACTCTTCAGTGAGCGAGAGCAGTCACAAATCCAGATCCAGGAGCCGCCGCCACCAGGGAGATCGCTGGCCGGGTAAAGAGTAATCCTCCGCAAATTTACCGGCTCTGCTCAGCCCTTCTTCCCGGGAAAGGGTCGTGCCGTCTTCTTTGAAGGTCATGACTCCGCTGGCAGTGTCATACTCGGCGAGGATTTCGGATTCGCCGTGAATTTGAATGACCTTCCCTTCCACCTGGAGGTGTCCTTTCCGCCAAGGAGAGGGGACAGCCGGATTCAGGTAAACGTGCCACTGATCGTTCGCATCCTTGTGAGCCAGGTAGCCGATCCACCTGTCGAGACCCCGGCCAAGATACTCGCCGCGCAGGTAGGCGTCTCCCAACTCCGGATGGTGGATCACGCCCCAGGTCGCGACATCGCCGTCACTCGGGCTGACCTTAATGGCGATCGTGACAAGAATCGCGACGAAGGCAGCGGCAATGGCGCATCCTTTTCCTTTCACTGTATCGCCTTCTGGATGTGGGGAATACTCTTGCCCGGCGGGCGTGGCGGGCACGCCAGAGGCCGGAAACGGCCGTCCGCTACAGATCAAAATTCCGGTCCAGCCCGAACTTACCGGGACCCCAGGTGACAATCAAGACACAGCAGGCGAGGTAGATGAGAGGTAACTCCCGGTTGGCCTGGTGGGCGTCGAAGAAGATGGGGTCTCCGGCGTGGGAGACAAAGGCGGCGACAATCATGGTGCAGCCCAGAAAAAACGCGGCGGGGCGGGTGAAGAGGCCCAGCCCAATCAAGACGCCGCCCACCAGTTCTGAAAGAATGGCTGCCCAGGCCAGGGCGTGTGGGGACGGGATGCCCAGGTTTTCCACGTTGGAAATGAAAGGTTCCGGCTTCTCGAATTTGGCCCAGCCGTGTCCGATGGCCATGGACAGACCCACCCAGAGCCGGAACAACATATAAACGAAGTGGGCAGGCAGCCCGCTGGAGTCGGCGCTGCCGAAGAAGATCTGTTTCATAAGCCGGGCGCGGATAAAGAGAGAACCGGGCGAGCCCGGTGCATGGGGACGAATGAATGCCGATACGAACGGGCCGCGGTTTTGGTCTGCGTTTATCCTCAGTTTTCCTGACGGGACGCCGCGAGGCTAGAGATCGATGACGGCGAGAAAATTTTCAGAAACCACGGCGGCTTCACCGATGGTGATCCAGCGTTCTTCGTAGCCTTTGCCCCAGCTGTCGGAGAAGGCGATTTCGTCTGACTCTTCGTTGTAGCCGATAATGATGACGATGTGGCCGCGGCCGTAGTCTTTGACCATGGCGCCTTCTTTGCTGATCTCCCGCATCCTCTCTTTCCAGGCGGCCCAGTCCGTGACGGTCTTCCGCTCCTTGGTGCGCTGGTTGGCGATTTGATTGAACTGTTGCGTGCTCTGCAGCGTCCACATCACGGGAATGCCGTCGTCCAGGTAGCGGGCCAGGTCGCGCAGTTTCAGTTCTTTTTCCATGATGTCGATGTCGCGGCCTTTGCGCTTTACGTCGGTGGAAATGGCCGCCAGCAGTTCCATGGGATTCGTGCCTCCGCCCAGGTTTGAATTGCCTGTCATGGCCAGGAGATACATATCCGCGGGCACGCCCAGGTAGCGGAGACAGCGCTCCACGGTGGCGGGCACGCAGTAGCCCTTGGGGCCCTGGTCCACCATGGGAAAGTTCGTGATGACGACGTCTCCGTTTTCCCGTTTTTCCAAGTTGCCATGGGCACGCTCACGGATCTCGGCATCGGACTGGCGGGAGACTTGACCGCGGTTGTCCGCGACGGACGCGGGTTCGATGGAGAGGCTGACGTACTCGTCTTCCGCCTGTGAAAGCAGAAAGGCGTGTCCGTTCCAGTCCCAGCGGTCCACCCAGCGGCGGGACTCGCCTTCTCCGAATTTCTGCTGCTCCGGTTCGCCCAGCAGGGAGGTGAAGGTGCTGGAGAGGATCCCGGCATCGTTTTTCATGACCTGGCGGAGGCCCTCGATACCGCCGGGAACTTTCTTGCCTTCGATGAAGTGGGCTTCTCCCCGGCCGGCGGCGCCGAAGTAGTCGCCCTTGTTGGCGAACACGATGGAGACATTGGTGACTTTTCCGTCTTCTCCGTAGAGGGCCAGGGAGTAGGGGCGCGCCCCGGCGAGGCGGTCGTCTTTCCCGGCGTATTTCCGGTAGCTGGAGGAATAAGTGGTCTTGGACTCTTCCGGCCATTTGAGGCGTTTTGCCACGGCGGCGGGATCGTTTTCCCATAGATTGCCATCGGCAAAGAGGGGATGGCCCAGCAGCTCATTCACTTTATCCAACGAAACTTCAGAAGTAACCGAAGCCGCAACGGCCGGGGCGGGAGAGGAGGCTGGCGGGTGCTGCTTCCATTCCTGGACGTAAGCCTGATCTTCCGCCGACAGCGAATCCAGGGGGATGACATAGACTTGCCCGCTTCGGACGGAAATGGTGACTTCACCGCCTTCGGCCTTTTCCAAACGGGCCTCCACGGACCGGCCGCTGGTATTGGTAAAGGTGTGGTAATTCGCGGCGTCCTCGCTACCGTTGGCGCCACGGAAAAGCATCAGCGTTAGGATGCCCGAGAGAATAATGGGCCGCGCCAGGCGGAATGACGGAGGGGTATTCATTTCGATACTCGATCGATTCCAGACGGAAGTAATCTGCCGGAAATTCTTCTCCGATTCAAGCGAGGAGCGCGGGGACCGAGAACTACAATCGAAGCGAAGCGGAGGTAGACGGAACGCAGCGAAGTCAAATGACCCAGAGAACGCAGATGGGTTTTTTTGTACTGGCCACGGAGCTTGGGTGGGGGTGGATTTTGGGCCGTTGGTGTCGCTACCCGTTTCGGATACTCCGGTTCCTTTGTGTCAGATTTTTTCCTAAGCCATACTCACATGTCATATAGGCTCGGTTATACCGGTTCGCTTCTCATGAGGTTTTCCAAAATCTCAACGCCAACGGGGACGCGCAGCGTCCTTGGACTGCGGTGATCGGAATCACCGCTTTGGGGTGGGAGCCGGAGGCGTGGGGGGACGGATAAGGCGAGCGCGGTTCCAACAAACATCCCCTCGAGCCCGATTGATTCTGGGGAAATTTTGCCGGGTCTGAAGGGTTTCCCTTATGCGGTAAAACCTTCCAGAGAATAGGGTGAAGAGCCGCGGATCAGAGAAAGCGGACGCTCTTTGCCCCCACCGCGCCTCCGGCTACCCTCCCCAGAGCGCCGAAAAAAATTCGGCGCACTCAAGAGAAGCTTCGCTTCCCCGGAAAATCCGGGATTCGGCGGACATATTCGACCGAATCAGCACTAACTTTCCGGGTCATGTGGCTTGTGGGTAAAAGGTCCGCCTTTGCCCTCGCTCAGCGTCTGACCGCGCGCCATTTGGTTACAACATCTGTGTCCTCTGTGCTCTCTGTGGTCAAAAAACAGAGGCGTTCGCTACCGTTGTTTTACTCCACCGGTTCCGTTTCGTAGTCGGTGGGATCGATCCAGCCGGCTTTGGCTTTTTCTCCGTTCATGAAGCGTTCGTAGTAGCCCGCCGTGGGGGCGGCGACGGGGTATTCGTCGAAGATATTGCCTTGGCCAAACATGCGGGGGTCTTCCTGGCGGGTGAGTTCGTCGGTGAGCTGTTTTTTGAGGGCTTCTTTTTGTTTCTGGTAGGCTTCGTCGTTGGCCAGGTTGGTCAGGCAGGCGCGGTCTTCGGCGATGTTGTAGAACTCTTCGGCGGGACGCTTGCCAAAGCTCTGCTGCCAGTAGGTTTCGTTTTCGCCTTTGCGGCGCAGGTCCAGGATGAGGGACTTCGTGGGGCTGGCGTCGGTGTTCATGTAGCCGGTCACGGGGTCGCCGGCGGGCCAGCGGGTGATTTCGTAGTTCTGAAGGAAGAGCATGCCATCTTTCACGATGCCCCGGATGGGGTAGCCCCAGTCGTGGGGGCGGCCCACGTCATGGCGTTCTTTCCCGATGAGGACGTGGTCGCGCTGGGGGTTCACCTGGCCGGATTTTTCGGACTCGAAAATGTCCGTCAGGCTGCGGCCAGAGAGGGCGGCCATGCCGGTGTCTTCCCAGGCCACGTGGGCTACTTCCAGAAAGGTGGGCGCGAAGTCGATGAAGCTGACGTAGTCGTCAATCTTCCGGCCCGGATGCTGGATGCCTTTCTTCCACATGATGGCGAGGGGCAGGTGATTGGACATTTCGTATTCCTGCCCTTTCACGCGGGGGAAGGGCATGCCGTTGTCCGCCGTGACGACGATAAGGGTATTGTCCAACTGGCCGTTTGCCTCCAGCGTTTCGATCATGCGGAGCAGGTGAGAGTCGAAGTGCTCGATCTCGAACGCATAGTCCAGCATGTCCGTGCGGGTGGTTTCCGTGTCCGGCCAGAAAGCGGGCACTTTGTCGATGTCGGAGGTTTTCTTACCGCCCTTGGCGATGCCGGAGCCGTATTCGTAGGCGCGGTGCGGTTCCACGCTGCCATACCAGAAGCACCAGGGCTGGCGGTCTTTGTTGTCTTTCAGAAAGTCCTCAAAATTCCCGGCGTAGTCCGTGTTGGCGATGCCGGTGGTGGGGGAATTCAGGGTGCGCTTATTGTAGGCTTTGCCAGTGAGCTCGCGCTTTTTCCCGTCCGCCGTTTCCGCGATACCGGGCGCCCAGCCTTTCTTGGTGTAACCGGTATGATAACCGGCTTTACCCAAGGCTTCCACGTAGGAGACAAATTCCGGAGGAAAGAATGCCTGGTGGTTGGCCGCCGCCTCCAGTTGCCAGGAGTTCCGCCCCGTCAGGATGCAGGCGCGGGAAGGCGCGCACTTGGCGTTCGGAGTGTAGGCGCGGTTGAACAGCAGTCCTTCCCGCGCCACGCGGTCGAATCCGGGCGTGTGGACCCAAGTGGTGCCGTAGGCGCCCATGTGCGGATAAGAAGCGTCATCCGCGATGGCGAAGAGGATATTGGGGCGGGGGGATTCGCCGCCGGTTTCGGCCGCGGTGGCGTGGCGGGCGCTGAGACTGAGGCTCAGGGTGGAAATGGCGGCCAGGGCTAGGATAAAGGGAATGGGTTTGGGAGTCATGGGTTCTGAAAGGGAGGTTGGGGAAGGGGGGAAGAAAGGGAGAGTCACGGATACCACTGCTAATGGCGTTTTTCTTGCCGGTGCCAGGCTTCGAAATCGCGGGCGGCGTGGTGGACGTAGAGGGCTCGTGTTTCTTCCTCTGTCACGGAATAGAAGATCGAATAGTTCCGGTAGGGGAGCACGATCCTGCGCCGAAGGGTTTCGTTTAGAAAGGTGATGGGTTTGTACTGGGGTGAGCGAAATGGATATTCCCGGATGTCTAGTAGGGCGTCGGAGATGGTTTCAACAACCGACAGAGCGGCGGCCGGATTGTCCAGATGGATGTATTCCCAGATTTCGTGGATATCTGAATCGATGGCCGGATGTTCAGAGTAGACTCTATCCATTGGTCGCTTTGCGGTAGAGCTCCCGATAGTGCCGTCTTCTTTCCTCAATATGCGCCTCCGGATCTTCGATCTTAATAAAAGGCCCTTCCAAACGATCCTGGAGCGTGGACTCGATTTGTTCGCGTTCCGCGTCCATGGATTCCCCAGAGCGGGCCTGCAAGAGATCGTCGATCAGTTGGTCGATCTCTTCGTGCGAAAGCGCCAGGGCGTCCGCTTTGACTTCTTCGAGTGACTTGGGCATGGCCTAAACGTATCAGAGGCAGGCGGTTTGCTCCAGCAGATGTGATGGCGGGAAGGCGTCCCCTTTGTTATTCCAGTGACGGGCTCGGTCCCAGGTGTTCGGCGAGCAGTTGCCAGGCGTCTCCGTTCTTGATCAGGACCGTGGTGCCCCGGCCGCCGCCGCTGGCCAGATTCCCGTCGATCCAGCCGGACCAGCGGAAGTTGAAAAGGTAGACGGCGGTGTCCGGGCCTTTCCGCAGCCAGTGAAGGTCTTTCATGGCGTACTCCTCGCCCTTGATGGCGGCGAAGTTTCCTTCGTAAGCGGTCTTGATGGCGCTCTTTCCTTTATGCACGGAACCGGAGGAAAAGGTCACGCAGGCGTCCTCGTGGATGAGGGGCGCGACGTGGGGCCAGTCCTGGGTGCCCAGGGCGGCTTCGTAGGCGGTGACGAACTCCTCAGGGTTCATGGGGTGAATTGCTTAGCTTAATAACTAGTGAGAATCCGGGGCGTTTGAAGCGGTTTTGCTGACCTTCCATCCGTAGCGATGGGCCTGGGCTTCCAGCGTTTTGGCTTCGTTCTGGGAAAAGGGGCCGGTGTAGAGACGCCAGTCGCCTTTCGGGCTGGTGCGATAAACGATGGAGGCGCCCTCTGAAGCGCAGGTCAGGGTGACGGTGCCGTCCTTTACCGATACCTCCGGGGTGGCGGTGGTGGGTTGTTTGCCGTCCGGCGGCCAGAGCTTTTTGATCAGCTCCGTTTCGGGAATTTCGCCCAGGTCGCCGTAGGTGGCTTTCCAGTCCTCGTGGGCGGCGCGCAGTTCGGCTAGCTTGTCCGCGTATTTTGGGTCGTCCGCCAGGTTGTGGATTTCCCAGGGATCGGTCTCGCAGTCGTAGAGTTCTTCCTCCGGTTTGGTCTGGTCGAAGAACTGCCAGGAATTTTCCCAACGCTCGCCCTTGGCGATGAGGGCGTTGATGTCCTGCATGATGGGGGCCTGATCCCGGTAGGGGATGTAGCCAATGTAGGGCAGGTCGGGCCGGTAGTTGCGGACGTATTTAAAGCGTTGATCCCGCACCGCGCGGATGCGTTCCGGGGCCGGGTCCATGCGGTCGCGGCAGGCATAAATGTAACGGCGCGGCTCGTCCCGGTTTGGGCCCAGGAAGACCTGGCCTTCCATGTGGTCCGGCACCTTCAGCCCGGCCAGGGAAAGGGTGGTGGGAGCCAAGTCGACGAAACTGACCAACTCGTCATTCACCGTGCCGGCGCCGTGGCCATCCGGCCAGCGGACGATGAAGGGCACCTTCAGGCCCGAGTCGTAGACCCAGCGCTTGGCGCGGGGCAGGCCGTCACCGTGGTCGCTGTAGAAGAAGATGAGCGTTTTGTCCATGAGCCCGTCTTCTTCCAACTGCTTGAGGAGTCCGCCCACCCACTGGTCCATGGCGTAGATGTTGTCATAGTGCCAGGCGAGGGATTGGCGGACGTTTTTTGTGTCCGGGTAGTAGGGCGGCGGTTCCAGCGTGGCGGGGTCCACATAGGTGGGGGAGCGCTGCTTGAAGGTGCCGCTTTCGTGGGGGGTGACGTCATTGAAAATGGCGAAGAAGCGCTGGTTCGGGTCCGGGCGATTGCGCCAGTGGGCCTTTTTCGTGGTGTCGTCCCAGGCGGAGAGGGGGGTCTGCATCTGGTAGTCCGTCTTGGAATTGTTGGAGCAGTACCAGCCCGCGGCGCGGAGGTATTCGGACATACACTTGGCCTGCGGTGGAGGCACGGCTTCGTAGGTGGGAATGGCGAGCAGTTCTGGGTCCGTGATGAACTTCAGGGCAGAGGTGCGTTTCCAGTTCCGCATGGCCATGGCTCCCGTGCTGGTGGGGTACATGCCCATGGTGATGGTGTGGCGGTTGGGCGCGCACACGCCGTAGGTGCCGTAGCAATTCGTATATCGCACGCCCTCAGCCGCGAGGCGGTCGATATTGGGCGTGGGCACGGTGTTGTCCCCATAGCAACCGATTCGCGGGCTCATGTCCTCGCAGGTGATCCAGAGGATGTTGAACCCGCCGTCTTCCGCCGCGTGAAGCTGGAAGCTTAGGATGAAAAAGAAGGCTGCAAGAAAAGTCCGTTTCATGATTCGTGAGAGATGCGTTGGTTAGCGGTCTTCAATTTTCCATTCCGATTCCGGTCCGAGCGAGAGGTCGAGCAAAGGATTCCACGAAAAGGGAATGATCAGCGTCTTGTCCCATTTTCCGTCCGAGCAGAGAACTCGAAAGAAACCGTCGAAGGACGATTCGCCGGCATTCACTTCACCGATTCCGATGAAGCTGTGGGTCAGGCCTTTCTCTTTGCAAAAAGCATCCAGCTCCGCCTGGGGGAATTCCGGAATGATGATTTCCAGAGCTGTGTTCGCGGGAGCCATTAGTGGAGCCGTCACGATCATCAGTTTGTCACGTTGTTTCGAACTGACGGAGAGGAAGAGATAAAGGTCGTCATCGTTTATGGTCTTGGACCGGATACTGAACTCCGAATACGCCAAGTTCTCGATGCGTTCGCCGATCTGCTCCCGGTAGCTGAGCGTCAAGCGCCCCACTATATCCAGTTTTTCCTTCACCAGGTTGGTCTCTTCCTTGAGGTCCTCCTCCAGGTGGTAGAGTTCGAGAGGGACTTCCTGGGAGAGGATGAGTTTCCAGGCGCCGTCGGTGATGGCGTAGGTGACGTCTTTCCCTCCCTTGTCTTGGATGAGGAGAGGCGTCTGCCGGCCTGGCGCATCCTCTTCGGCGGAGAAAAGCGCGGCGAGACTCTCGCTGTCCCGTTCCGTGTCATTTTTCTCGCCCACGCCGGTCAGGCTGGCGAAGGTGGCGTAAAGGTCGTTTAGTCCGATCAACGCACTCGACTCGGTCCCTTCGGGAATCGTCCGCGGCCAGCGAACGATGAAAGGCACGCGGTGCCCGCCTTCGTGGATACTGCCTTTCTTTTCCCGGATGGGCTCAAAAAGGCCCACGTCCGCGCCGTTGTCGCTGGTGACGATGACGAGAGTATTGGCCGCCACGCTGTCGCTGGTGTCGCCATCGCCGTCGGGGTCTTCCAGAAGCGCCAGCATTTCGCCGAGAATGAGGTCGTTCTGCGCCACCATGTCGTTACGGTCTGGCGCTTCATCGTCATTTCCACCCGTTCCTTTCACCGCCTTTCCGTACAGCGAGTCCGGCGGCACATGGGGAAAGTGATTGGCGACCGCGGCGTAGTAGACAAAGAAGGGGTTTCCGTGGTCCGACGCCAAGTGTTGCTTCATGAAGTCGAGCGCTTTCCTGGAGATGGCGGCTCCCTGGCCGTCGTCCTTCCAGCCGGGCGCGATCCAGCCTTCGCGGAAGGGCCGTCCGTTTATCTCCGTCTCGGGGCGGATTTCCGTGGGCAGTTCCGTGCCCCAGCGGTTTTCGATGAAGGTGTAGGGACCGTGGTTGATCGAGCTGCCGATGCCGAAGAAGTAGTCGAAGCCGCAGTCCAGCGGGCCTTCAATGATCGGCCGGTTGAAGCTGACGTCCGCGGTGGTGAATTCACTGGTTTCGACCCCGGGCTGGGCGATGCCGTTGCCGTCCCGGTTGTTCCACTTCATGCCCAGGTGCCACTTTCCGAAGGCGGCGGTGGAGTACCCGGCGCGGCGCAGCAAACCAGCTATCGTTTCTTCGCCCGGATCGAGTAGAGGGGCGTCGTAGGCGGAGCGCAGCACGGTGTCCTTCAGCCGGGATCGGACGGGGTACTTTCCGGTCAGAAGGCCGTAGCGGGTGGGGGTGCAGACAGCGGCGGGGCTGTGGGCATTGTGAAAGAGACGGCCCTCCGCCGCCAGCCGGTCGAAGTTAGGTGTGGGAATGGTGGAGGACTCGTCATAGGCGTGGATGTCGCCCATGCCCATGTCATCCGCCAGGAAGACGATGATATTGGGGTTTCCCGGCGGTTCGGCGGGTGCTTCTTCCTCTTCTTCCTGGGGCGTGGCGTCCTCCGCTTGAGAGAAGGCGGCGCAGGGAAGAAAGGACAGCAGCGCGGTGGTGAGGAGGAGAGGGGGAAAAGAAGACAGGGGTCTCATGGGTGTTTTGTGCGGAAAATTGGCGGGAGGGGGCGGATAGAAAGGGGCGATGGCGTAGACGAAGAAAGGGGCGATGGCGTAGACGAAGCCACAATCCGTCTGGATTTCCAAGGCCGAACCGTCGAGAGGAGGAGGGTTTTCCGGGGTGCTGGGGGCGCTTTGCGTCGGGCCCTCTCAAAAAAGCTCTGTGTCCTCCGTGACCTCTGTGGTTCAATTCTTATCGCTAGCCTTCATACCTTCAGAGGCCGCCATCACCAAGGTGGAACGCGATCTCCGAGCGCGTTCGCGAATGGCCTGAAGAGTATCGCCAAAGCCAGAGTCAGGACCTAATATAAAGGAAGGAATCGGGGGGGGGCGGCTTGGAACAGAACCGTCATCGCCGGTTTCAAGCAGAAGCCCGGTTCGCGTGTTTTCTGCCCGTCCGGCCCGGACCCCGGAGGTCGATGACCACCTTTGCGGGCCATCTCAAAAAAGCTCTGTGTTCTCCGAGTTGAGGAGCAACCGCTACAGGTTCGACCGCTGGGAGATGGCGCGCTGGAAGCGGCGGTGCGTTTTTTCGAAGAACACCGGCAGGGCTTCCAGGGAAGCTTCCGCGAGTGGGCCGCGCTGGCTGCCCAGGCCGGCCTGGACGTAGATGGCTTCCGTGAGCAGTTCGCGCAGGTCGGCATCCACGGCTTTTTGCCATTTCTCCTCCGAGTCGCAGTCGCGCTTCTTTACTGCCAGTTCGTAATCGATCAGAAAAATCCGGACGGGTGAGGTGGAGACGATGGCGTTGTGGAGGTAGAGATCGCCATGGGCCAGGCCGCCGTCGTGAAGTTGGGTGACCTGATCGTAGAGATTGGACAGCAAGTCCCAGAGACCGATCAGGAGGGCCGTTTCGGCTTCCTGGGCGGTGGCAATGTTAGACTCCGGCGGTTCCGTGCCGAAGGGTGAGATGCGGGACAGCGGCTTGCCGGGAATGAAGCAACTCCGGAAGCTGGTGCGAGTGGCCCCGATTGGCGGGGGAATGTGCAGGATGTCCGCCGCCATCTGGTGGTTTTCCAGTTCCTGATCCGGGTGCTGGTGAAAGCAGGTGGGATAGTAGGTCTTCCGGAAATGAACGGGGTATCTGCCGGCCAGCGGAAAGGCATTGCGGGTCTCATTACCGGCCAGGACCAGTTCTCCCTGGATGAGGGGCTGGCCATTGGCCATTTTCTTGGAGACCACGCGCATGATCTGATCGTGGTCCGGTGGCTGGTCAACCAAGTTCTGGTACTCCTCGGCCAGTTCGACTTTGTGAAAAGGGGATAGTTCGATCATTTGTGACAGGAAGGGCTGTGAGCCGCCGGGGAAATGGACGCGCCTGTTGTTGAAAGCAGTGGTTTTCCCAATGTTCTATCAACGGGACTGGTTTCAACTAACGAAGCAGCCGCATTGGAAGGTTCCGCCGCGGTGGGCCTGAGGACTAGGCAGTGTGGACAAATTGGAGAACGGACCGGAAATGAAGAAAAGAAAAGAGAACTCAGCGCCGCGAAGCGGCGAATACCTGAAGACGCGGCCCATTTTTTTCCCGCCTTTGCGGGCTCTGCCGACACCTTTCGCTTCGCTTCAGGGGGTTGCGAGCCGCTTCGCGGCCGAAGCAGTCTGCCTGGCTTCGTTCCCGCTCACTCTATTGGGGGTAGGCCCAATGCCGTT
>JAUICH010000037.1 GCA_030427505.1 Verrucomicrobiia bacterium | reverse complement strand
TCAATAACCAAATAAGAATCCTGTCCTTCTCTCTCGGGGGGATTTTACCGCCAAATGTCTTTGGCGAGGACTGCGAGTCCGTAAGATAAGCGAGTTTCGGATTCTTGCATCAATATTGCCCGTTCTTTGAACACTCCTTCAGTTGGTTTTGTCAATAATTCTCAGGTCTGTTTTTGCGGATTGGGGGGACCTTTGTACAGTGGTTTCCGCATCCGGCATAGCCCCTGAAAGCCCTCGACTTCAGTTTCGTGCTTCTCTGTAAACAAGTTACGAGCCGTTCTGACTGGCGGATTGTTGTCTTCGCGCCAGCAGCCGTGCGCCCGGTTATTGCCGTAACCATCGGGATAATGCTGGCCTCAGCGGGCTACGCCGTGGCGACGCCAGCCAACAAAAAAGCGTTGGCCAAGCACTTCGGGCCGCTCTTTCAAGCCCAGCTGGATTCCTGCGCCACCTGCCACCAGGAAGCCGAGGCCCACGGGGCGGAGTCGTTGGAAGACTTTCCGCACAATCCCTTTGGCGACCGGTTGCGCGTCTTGAGGGACGAATTGAAGGCGGCGGGCGAACCGTCTTCCCTGTCAGACCGCCTTCAGGCCGCGGCGCCGGAAGACAGCGACGGAGACGGCGCTTCGAACCTGGACGAGCTGCTCCTGGGAACGAATCCGGGCCGGGCCGGGGAGAAACCGGACGTGGCTTCTCTGGCGGAGGTGGAGGCCGTCCGGCAGCGGTTTCGGGAGTTTCAGGATCGCTACCCCTGGGAACCTTTCAAACCGGTCAGCCAGCCCGCGCCTCCCGCGGTGGCCGGCGCCGGTTGGGGGCACAACGAGATCGATGCCTTCATCGCGGCTCAGCACCAGGTTCAGGGCCTGAAGCCGCGGCCGGAGGAAGAGAAAGGCCTGCTGCTCCGCCGGGTGACTCTGGACCTGACCGGTCTGCTGCCCACGCCGGAAGAGGTGCGGGCGTTTCTGGCGGATGACTCGCCCCAAGCCTACGAAGCGGCGGTGGACCGTCTCTTGGAAAGTCCGCGCCATGGCGAACGCTGGGGCCGCCACTGGATGGATGTGTGGCGTTACAGCGACTGGGCGGGCTACAAGGACGCGGTCCGCAACAGTCAGCCGCACATCTGGCGCTGGCGCGACTGGATCGTCGAAGCCCTGAACGGCGACAAGGGCTATGACGAGATGATCCTGGAAATGCTGGCGGCGGATGAATGGAAGCCGCTGGACGAAGACGCCCTGCGCGCGACGGGTTACCTGGTTCGCAACTACGACGCCGGAAGCCGCGACATCTGGCTGGACAACGTGGTGAGCCACACGTCCCAGGCTTTCATGGGTGTGACCATGGGGTGCGTGCGGTGCCACGACCACATGTACGATCCCTTCCCCCAGCAGGAGTACTACAGCCTGCGGGCCATCTTTGAGTCCTACAACGTGCGCACCGATCGCGTGCCGGGCGAACTGGATACCGCGAAGAATGGCCTGGTCCGTTCCTACGATCAGACCGTCTCGCCAAAGACCTACCTCTTCGAGCGGGGGGACGAACGCTACCCGGTCAAAGATCAGGTCATCTCGCCAGCGGTTCCGGTGGCGTTGGGCGGCGAGTTCGAAGTGGAGCAGGTGAAGCTTCCATCGCTGGCCTATCAACCCGCCAAGCGGCCCTTTGTGAAGGCGGAGATGATGGCGGCGGAAACCGATCAGGTCGCTGACGCGGAAGCCGCCTTGGCAAAACTGAAGGCCGGAGGCAAGGCCACGCCGGAACAGCTAGAGGAAGCGGAACTCCGCCTGACGGCTGCCCGGAAGCAAAAGGAAGCGCTCGCTTCCCTCCTGGCCGTGGAAAAGCTGGAAGACGGTGGGAAAAAAGATTCGGACGAATGGAAGTCCGTGGCGACGAAGACCGCCGCCGCGCAGCGGGAAGCAGCTTTGCTCCAGGCAAGATACGAGGTGACGGCCGCGAAGCATGGCGTGGAGAAATACACCGCGGAGGTGAAAGACGCCGCCGATGCCTCCGCCAAGTCCAAGTATGGGAAGCTGCTTTCAGCGGAGAAGACAAAGCTGAAGAATGCCGAGAAGGCCCTGGCGGAAGCGGAGAAGAAGGGGAAAGAACCGGTCGACGAAAAGTATGAGCCGCGCGAGCTGCCTGCCTACCCGGCCAGCAGCACCGGACGCCGCCTGGCCTTTGCCCGCTGGCTGACGGACCGGCGGAATCCACTGACCGCCCGCGTGGCGATGAATCACATTTGGCTTAGGCATTTCGGCAGCGGCATCGTGCCCACGCCGAATGAGTTTGGCGCGAATGGCCAGGAACCCACGCACCCGGCTTTGCTCGACTGGCTGGCGGCGGAGTTCATGGCCCGGGACTGGAGCATGAAGGAGATGCACCGCCTCATCGTGACCAGCGCCACCTACCGGCAGTCCAGCACACCGGACCCGGAGAATCTGGCCAAAGACCCGGACAACCGCTGGCTCTGGCGCATGCCGTCCCGCCGGATGGAAGGTGAGTTGGTGAGGGACAACCTGATCTTCTTAGCCGGAGCGTTAGACGAAACCATGGGTGGCCCGGACATCGACAATACGCTGGCCCAGGACTCGCCCCGCCGCAGCATCTACCTCCGCCACGCGCATGAGAAGCTGGTGGAATTCGTTCAAATCTTTGACGGCCCGAAAGTCTCCGAGTGTTATCAGCGGGAAGAAAGCGTGCAGCCTCACCAGGCCCTGGCTATGGCCAACAGCAAGCTGACCAGTCAGGCCACGCACTACCTGGCGGAGCGCCTGACAGATGCGGATGGTGAGGATGATGGGAAGTTTATCGAAGACAGCTTCCTTCACATCCTGTCCCGGTTGCCCACGGCGGAAGAACAGGCAATGTGCCGGGAGTTTTTAAAACGTGAAGCGAAGGAAGCCGCGGAAGCGGCCCTGCGCCGCCGCGAAAACCTGGTGCTGGTGCTGCTGAACCATAACGACTTTGTGACGGTGCGATGAAAAGACGATCCTCCCGAATCCTGAACTCCACCTGTGGTTCCAGCCGCATGAATCGCCGCACCTTTCTGGGGGATACCGGGATGGGCTTCACCGGCATGGCGCTGTCCGCCATGTTCTTCCGCAATGGAGTGGCCCAGGCCTCCGAAAGCTGGGCCCCGCCGACGGGACAGCACCACTTCCCGCCCAAGGCAAAGTCCGTCATCTGGTTCTTCAACATCGGCGGCGTCAGCCACCTGGAGAGCTTCGATCCCAAGCCCATGCTCAACAAGTATGGCGGCAAGTCCATCGACGAGACTCCCTTTGCCGAAGCCCTGGACGAGGAAAAGATCAACGCCAAGCTGCTGGATCCCTCGAAAGCTAAGCGGAAGATTTACAAGAAGCTGATGCCCCTGCAGACGGGCTACAAGAAGTACGGCCAGAGCGGCATCGAAGTCGGTGACTGGTTTCCCCACATGGGTTCCGTGGCGGATGAGCTGTGCGTCATCCGGTCCATGTGGACGATCGATAATAACCACGGGGCTCAGCTGACCTATCATACCGGGCGGAAGATTACCGAAGGGGCATATCCCACCGTGGGCGCCTGGGTCAGCTACGGGCTGGGCACCATGAACGAAGACCTGCCGGAGTTCGTCGTCCTGGGCAACCCCAGCGCGGACTGTTGCGGGGCCGCATGGACCCACGGCGCGTCTTACCTGGGACCTCGTCACGATGGCGTGCGCCTGAAAGTGGACCCGGAGGAACCGCTTTCCTTTGTGAAGCCGGAGGATGCCGCGCTGACCCCTGAAGAGCAGCGCGAGAACTTCGGCCTGATTGGCCGTTTGAACCGGCTGGCTGGCGTGCGTTACCCAGATGATAAGAAACTCCAGGCCCGCATCCAGAGTTACGAACTGGCTTACCAGATGCAGACCGCCGTGCCGGAGGTGATGGCCCTGCGGGAAGAGCCGGACTACATCCAGAAGCTTTACGGTTTGGACCAGGCGGAGACCAAGCCCTTCGCCGAAAAGTGCCTGGCGGCCCGCCGCCTGGTGGAACGCGGGGTGCGCTTCGTTCAGGTCTTTCATGGCTACACGGGCAACGCCGGGGCGTGGGACTCGCACCGGGACATCGTGAAGAACCACTCCAAGCTGGCCATGGAAGTGGACCAGCCCGTGGCGGGGCTGATCCAGGACCTGAAGCTGCGCGGCATGCTGGACGAGACGCTCATCGTGTGGGGTTCCGAGTTTGGCCGGACACCGGGCGCGGAATTCCGGGACAAAAGCGTAAACGGCACGGGCCGGGATCATCACCCCCACGGCTTCTCCGTGGTGATGGCGGGTGGCGGCCTGAAGAAAGGTCACGTGCATGGCTGCACCGACGAACTGGGCTTTCACGCGGCGGAAAACCGCCACTACGTGACCGACATTCACGCCACCGTGCTGCACCAGCTGGGCCTGGACCCGCGCCGCCTGGAAGTCCCGGGCCGCAAGCGCCTGGAGCGGGACTTCGGCGAGGTGATTCACGATATCATTGCCTGAGTCGCGAAGATTTTGGGGAAAGGCGCCCGGGAATTGCCCGCGCGGTGTGACTTTTATCCGGTTCTCGTGCGGCATGGCGTACGGTTAACCGGAGGAACGGATTGACTTTCCGGCGTGGTCCATTCACTCATTCTGACCCGGGTGCGGGCGAACTCGCATTCAGGCGCGGAATATGGAAAAGGCACTCACCGGGCGAAATTATGCCATCCTGGGCGGCACGAGCGGCCTGGGGCTGTCGGCGGCGCGTGCTTTGGTCGCGGCGGGGGCTCGCGTGGGCATTTGTGGGCGGTCGGAAGAGACACTGAATCAGGCACTTAAGGAGCTTGGCGGGAATGCCGTGGGATACGCCGGAGACGCCACGGACTCGCAAACTTCCGTCCGCTTGATCGAGAAAGTGGTGGACGCCTTTGGAGAACTGCACGGTCTCTACCATGTGGCGGGCGGCAGCGGGCGTTCGAAGGGGGACGGGCCGCTGCACGAACTCACGGATGAAGGCTGGCGCTTTACCATCGATCAGAACCTCAGTTCGTTGATTTTCTCCAATCGCGCCGCCGTCCGGCAGTTCCTGGCCCAGGGGACGGGTGGAGCGGTCCTGAATATGGGATCAGTACTAGGCTTTTCGCCATCTCCGGGTTACTTTGCTTCTCACGGATACGCGGCCGCGAAGAGCGCGATCATTGGTTTCACAAAATCGATTGCATCCTGCTACGCGCGGCACGATATCCGGGCAAATGTGATAGCGCCCGCCCTCGTGGAAACCCCCATGTCCGAAAGGGCGCGCGAAAACGCGGACATCATGGATTTCGTTAGACGAAAACAACCCCTGGACGGCGGGCGCATCGGCGTTCCCGAGGACCTGGACGCGGCGGTGGTGTTTTTGTTAGGGCCTGAATCGCGCTTTGTGACGGGTCAGGTGCTGGCGGTGGATGGGGGCTGGAGTGTCACCGAAGGCCAGACGAATTGAGATGAGAAGACTCAAAAACAGGGGCGACGGCCCCGGAAAAAAACCTATGAACACACTGGGCATCGGGATCGATATCGGTGGAACGGTCATCAAAGGCGCGATTTTCGACCTTAACTACGGCTCGGTCATTCAGAAAGAAACCGTGGCCACTCAGACGGAGGGGAAGGTCAATGGCATGCCGGCCTTTGCCGTGCAGGTGCGGGACATGATCGACCGGCTGGAGGAAGAGGCGGGTGGCGAAGCGACCGTCATCGGCATTTCCGCTCCCGGGTTGGCGAGCCGGGACGCGTCTTCCATTGAGTCCATGCCCGGAAGGCTCTCCGGCCTGGAAGGCCTGAAATGGGAGAAGTTCCTGGACCGTGAATGCTCCGTGCTGAACGACGCGCACGCCGGGCTGATGGGGGAGATCTGGATGGGCAGCGCGAAGGGGCTGCGGGACGTGATCTTCATTACCCTGGGAACCGGGGTCGGCGGAGCGGTGGTGTCGCACGGGCAACTCATGCGCGGGCACATCGGCCGGGCCGGTCACGTGGGCCACATATCCCTGAACTACCAGGGGCCGGGAGACATTTGCAGTGCGCCGGGCAGTCTGGAAGACCTGGTAGGCAACCACAATGTGAAGGAACGGAGCGGTGGCCGTTTCGACTCCACGGCGGACCTTGTGGCAGCGGTGGAGAACGGAGACGAAGACGCGGAGCGCGTTTGGGACGAAAGCATGAAGGCGCTGGCGGCGGGGATCGCATCCCTAATCAACATCCTGGACCCGCAGGCGGTGATCATCGGCGGCGGCATTTCTCAGGCCTGGGACAGCATTCAGCCCCGGCTCATGAAGTGGATGGATGAATTCGAATGGCGGCCCGGCGGGGTGAGGGTGCAGTTGCGCCGCGCCACCCTGGAGGAATGGGCGGGGACTTATGGAGCGGTCTACTTCGCAATGATGTCCCCATGAACCAGAGCCCGGCGGAAACCTACCTGGAAAAGTGTGCCGGTCTCCTGGAAACGGCGCGGGCACAAACGGAAGCCATCGCCACGGCGGCGGATTGGTTCGCGGATACCATCCTGAAAGGGAGGCTGGTGCACCTCTTCGGCTCCGGCCACAGCCGGATACTCGTGGAAGAAATGTGGCCCCGCTACGGCTCCTTTCCCGGGTTTAACCCCATTGTTGAACTTTCTCTGACCTTCCACAACCTGGTGGTGGGCGCCAACGGGCAGCGGCAGGCCATGTTCCTGGAAAACGTGCCCGGACTGGCGGCGCGCATCTTGCGGAATTTTGACCTCAACGGGGACGACAGCGCCATGGTGGTCTCCTCCAGCGGCACGAATGTGGTGCCCGTGGAAATGGCGGAAGGCTTTCAGGCGCGCGGCATCAAGGTCGTGGCCTTGGTCAGCAGCCGGCACAGCGAAGCCAGTTCTTCCAAGCGGCCGGACGGGAAGAAGCTGACCGACTTCGCGGACCTGGTATTGGATACCGGCGCGCCGCCCGGAGACGCCATGGTGAACATTGAGGGCCTAGCCGAACCCGTGGCGCCGGGCTCTACCGTGGGCGGTTGCCTGGTCATCAACGCCATCAAGGCGGAAGTGGCCCAGCGGCTGACGGCGGCCGGGCACCCTCCGAAAGTACTGGCCGCGACCTGCACCGTGGGCGCGGAGCGGGCGACGGAACTTTTTGAAGCGGCCTATGACGAGCACGCGCGGCGCATTGCCCAGTACTACGCGGAGTTGGGCCTGCCCAAAAGCGGTTTAGACTAGGGTGTGTGGACAAATTCCCGAACCGCCCGGAATAGATGAAAAAGGAAGACAGAATCAGCGCCGCGAGCGGCGAATTTTCCAAAAACGCGGCCCATTTTACGCCTGGCTGCGTTCCGCCTCACTCTATTGGGGTCACCCAACGGCGTTCGGCGCGCCTTGCCAGCCGAACAATGGCCTCGCGCCGGGCAGTCCGCCAATTTGTCCACACACCCTAACATTTTCACCATGAAAGAACGTCCCCTGAGAACGAGTGTCATTGGTAGCTATCCCTTTCCCGGGTGGCTGGAATTTGCGTCCCAGAACCTGGGCGAGTTCGGCACGGCGGACCTTGCCGAAATGCAGGAGGACGCCGCCACCGTGGCGATCATGGACCAGATCCGCTCCGGGTTGGACGTGATTACCGATGGCGAACAGACGCGGTTCGACTTTAACCTGAGCTTCTACGGTCACCTGGAAGGGATCGAAATGGAGCCCGCGTCGCCCCGCCGTTTCGGGCCGCCCGCGCATGACCAGCGGGGTAAGCACGAGATCAGTGGAGAACTGGCCGCGCCGCACGGACTGGGCACGCTGGAGGAATTCGAGCGCTTGCGGCGGCTCGCGCCCAAGGGGGCGCGGCTGAAGATGAGCGTGCCGGGCCCCTTCACCATGAGCGGCCGGCTGCTGCCGAATGAGCGCTACCGGGACCGCTACGCCATCACCGAGGCGCTGCTGCCTTTGATTCGCGCGGAATTGGAAGCGCTGGTGGAAGCGGGCTGTGAAGAGATCTGCGTGGATGAGCCCTCCATGAGTTGCTACGGTTACAAGGAAGACACGAGGCGGTTTGTGGACATCTTCAACCGCACCGTGAAGCCCGTCGTGGGCAAGACGCGGCTCTGCACCCACCTGTGCTTTGGGAACTTCAAAGGTCACGCGGTAGGCTATCGCCGCTACGCGCCGCTCTTCCCGGATTTCCTGGACCTGAAGGTGGATGAAATGCACGTGGAAATGGCCAGCCGGGAATACGCGGAATTGGAGTGCATTGGCCCCATTGCCGAGCGAATGGATGTGGCGGTGGGCGTGATCGACGTGAAGAGCTACTTTATCGAGTCGCCGGAACTCATCGCGGAAAAGGTGAAAGCCTGTCTGAAATACGCGCCCGCGGACCGGCTGGTGTTCGCGCCAGACTGCGGCCTGAGCCAGACGGCACGCTGGGCGGCAAAGAAGAAACTCCACAACATGGTGGCCGGCGTGCGGATGGTCAGGGAAGAGATGGGTCTGTGAGGCTAGGTCTCTGGCCGAGGGCACTTCGGATATTTGACCACAGAGGACTCAGAGAACACAGATTTTATTCTTACGACCTTTTGTGCCTTTTTGCGGCTATCCAAAAAGACTTTCCCCATGATCGTTCCGCTGCTGAGTGACAAACTTTCACGCCGGAGGCGGTTTGGTCTTTGGCGCGAAGGCGCTCTGGATTTTTTGACCACAGAGGACTCAGAGAGCACAGAGATTTATTCTTGCGACCATTTGCGCCTTTTTGCGGCTATCCGATAGAACTTTCCCCATGATCGTTCCGTTGCTGAGTGACAAACTTTCACGCCGGAGGCGGTTTGGTCTCTGGGGCGAAGGCGCTCTGGATTTTTTGACGACAGAGGACTCAGAGAGCACAGAGATACTATTCTTGCGACCTTTTGCGCTTTTTTGCGGCTATCCAAATAGACTGTCCCCATGATCGTTCCGTTGCTGAGTGACTTACTTTCACGCCGGAGGCGGTTTGGTCTCTGGGGCGAGGGCTCGCCCGGTTTTTTGATCACAGACGACTCAGAGAGCACAGAGATACTCTTTTTGCGACCTTTTGCGCCTTTTTGCGGCTATCCAAATAGACTTTCCCCATGATCGTTCCGTTGCAGAAAGACGAAGCCCTGTCGGAAGACATTCGTTCCACTCCGGTATCGGAGGACCGGTGCGACGTGTGGTGGCTAGGGCAGAGCGGTTTTCTGGTGCAATGGAACGGGCACCGGATGGTGTTCGATCCTTACTTGTCCGATTCCCTTACCAAGAAGTATGCCCAGACAGATAAGCCGCATGTGCGAATGACGGAACTCGTCGTGGAACCTTCGGACCTCACAAGCATTGAGGCCGTCACCTCCAGTCATGTACATACCGATCATCTGGACGCGGAGACCCTGCATCCGCTTCTGGAGTCGAACCCCGGAATGAAACTGATCTTACCGGAGGCCAACGTGGCCTTTGCCCGGGAACGGCTGGGAGACGGGAAAACACCGGAACTCGTCCCCCTGAACGAAAGCGCCTCCGCCATGGTGGGACCCTTTGCATTTCACGGCATCGCCGCCGCGCACAATACCGTGGAGCGGGACGAAGCGGGGCGCTGCAAGTTCCTCGGCTTCGTGGTCACCTTTGGTCCCTTCGCGATATTTCACAGTGGCGACACCCTCTGGCACGAAGGGCTGGTGCGTTCCCTGATCGCATTCGATCTGGATCTAGCGCTCCTGCCCATCAATGGCAACAAACCCGAGCGCCGCGTGGCGGGAAATCTGAACGGCACGGAGGCAGCAGCGCTGGCGAAGGCAGTGGGCGCCGGTCTCGTGGTGCCCTGCCACTACCACCAGTTCGAATTCAACACCGAGGAACCAGATGAATTTGTCGCCGCCTGCGAACGGCTCGGCCAGCCCCATCGCGTGCTTCAAGGCGGTGAACGGCTGACACTTTCCAAGTAGCCGCGTCCGGATTTGAATTCACAAGCGGCGTTTTTGACGCCAACATCTGGTCTTTGTCCCACCCCGAAACTTTCAAACTCAAGCATTCCCAGCACCTATGAGCGATCTCTCCCGCGGCAAGACGACGGCCCTACTCAGCACCATGATGTTCATCCAGTTCTTCATCTGGGGCGCGTGGTACACCATGATCGGACAGTGGTTGAGCAAGATCGGGTTGGTGGACACTATTGGCTGGGTTTACACTGTGGGCCCGATTGCAGCGGTGCTCGCACCCTTGTTTCTGGGCATGGTGGCGGACCGGTTTTTTGCCAGCCAGAAGGTACTTTCCGTTATCATGGTCATCGGGGGAGTCGCGATGCTCCTGGTGCCGAAAGTGGCGCTGTCCGTGGCGGAGAACTGGAGTACGCGCGTGGACGAGATCACGGCGGGCGGCCAGACGGTGGCGGAGGTATACGGGAGCGGTTTCCTGGGCATCTTTCCGCCGATCATCCCGGAGCATCTGCCGTTCATCGGCCTACTGTTTCTTCACATGCTGTGCTACATGCCGACGCTGGGCCTGACGAACACCATCGCGTTCCGGAACATTCAGGATTCCGAGAAGCAGTTTCCGCTCATCCGCGTGTGGGGAACCATCGGCTGGATCGTGGCGGGGGCGATTTTGGGTTACCTGCTGAAAATGGACGAAACGCCGATGCCCCTCTATGTCACGGGCGCGGCCTGCCTGGTATTCGCGGCCTTCAGCTTGATGCTGCCAAACACACCGCCGCCTTCGAAAGGGCAGAAATCTTCCATTGGCGAACTGCTGGGTTTCGAAGCGGCCGGGCAGCTTCTGAAGCATCCGCCGTATGTGGTCTTCATCCTGGCGTCGATGCTCATCTGCATCCCGCTGGCAGGCTATTACGCGCTGGCCAGTCTCTTCATCAATCACGCGGGTTTCGCTTCGGCGGGCGGGGTGATGATCTGGGGGCAAGTTTCAGAGATCGTGTTCATGCTCCTGATCCCGTTTTTCTTCGCCCGTTTGGGTGTGAAGTGGATGCTGGCGGTGGGGATGCTGGCCTGGGTGGTGCGCTATCTTCTTTTTTCCATGGGCGCGCCGGAAGGGGTGCTGTGGATGATTTTCGTGGGCATTCTGCTTCATGGTATTTGTTATGACTTCTTCTTCGTCACCGGCTTCATTTACACGGACAAACGGGCGCCGGAGAAGATCCGCGCGCAGGCGCAGGGCTTCCTGGTGCTGATGACTCAGGGGCTGGGCCTGGGGCTCGGCGCGCCGATCATGCAGCGCATTCTGAACGCGAATAAGGCGGAAGATTTTGACGCCCTCCAAGAACAGGCAGGCGCTTTGAGAGAACAGGCGAAAGGCATGACCGACGCGGCTCAGTCGAGCGACCTGCTAGGCCAGGCGTCCGATCTCCTGCTGAAGTCGATCGACTGGAAAGGCGTATGGTTCCTGCCCGCCATGTTCGCCTTGGGGATTCTGATTCTGTTCGTGCTCCTGTTCCGCGACAAGAAAGTGGAGCAGGATGTGAAGTCGTCCTCCTGAGAAGAGAGAGTCAAGGACGTTGAGTTCCTCCCTCCACTCGCCGCTGGCCGCCGGTAGGCGGTTCGGTTTGGCTGGGGCGGGAGGGTGGAGGCGTGTGCTTTGACTCATTCTTTTCTCACCTAACCCTCAACCTGTTTTTCTGTCATGGCCTGGAAAGTTGCCGGTATCAATTTCGATCACTTTCACATGGGCGACCTGCTGCGGATGGTCGCGGATCATCCGGACGCGGAGATCGTGGGGATCTCTGATGAACAGCCGGAACGCATGGCGGAGGCGGCGAAGAAGTTCGAACTGGGCGGGGAGCAGGTCTTTACCGACTACCGGGAATGCTTGGAAACCGCCAAGCCCGACTTGGTGATCCTGTGTCCGGCGGCGGCGCGGCACGCGGAGTGGACGGAAAAGGTGGCGCCTTACGGCGTGCCGGTCCTGATGGAGAAACCCTTTGCCGCGACGGTGGCGGAAGCGGACCGGATGATCGCCGCGATGGAGGCGGCGGGAAAACCGCTGGCGATCAACTGGCCCTTGCGCTGGTTCCCCGCGCATGTGAAAGCCTACGAAGCGATCCAGGAAGGCCGGATCGGCGAGGTGCTGGAGGTGCATTTCTACGATGGCAATCGGGGACCGCTTTGGCATGGCGCCGACAAGATCGAAAAAGAGCCCACCGCCGCGGAAAAGGATGCGAGCTGGTTTTACAAGAAAGCCGAAGGCGGCGGCAGTCTGCTGGATTACCTGGGCTATGGCGCGACGCTGGGCACCTGGTACCACGGGGGCAAGAAACCACTGGAAGTGACGGCGGCCTGGAACCAGCCGGAAGGGCTGGAAGTGGACGAGCACAGTATCACCATCGCGCGGTATGACGTGGGCTTGTCCAAGTTCGAAACGCGCTGGGGCACGTTCACCGATCCGTGGACGCATCAGCCGCAGCCGAAGTGCGGCTTTGTCATTCGCGGCACCGAAGGTACGCTGAGCAGTTTTGATTATGCGACCTTCGTGCGCGTGCAGACGGCGGAGCACCCCGAAGGTTTCGATCTGGAAGCCCCGGCCTTGCAGGCGCCGTTTGCGAACCCGGTGCAGTACTTCCTGCACTGCCTGGAAACCGAAGCGCCGCTGGAAGGCCCACTGTCCGTAGAGATCGCGCGCATCGGACAACAGATCGTGGATACCGCTTACCGCAGCGCCGAAGAGAAGCGGACGCTGCCACTGATTGATTAACCACGGATTACTCAGATGGGCACTGATGTTTTTGAAGGACGGAAGCGTGGGGACTATCCGCATTCGGAATTGACGCGGAAGATCATTGGCGCGGCGATGGCGGTGATGAATGAACTGAAACCGGGGCTGGATGAGAAGGTGTATGAGAATGCCTTGGTGTTGGAATTGAGGCATCTGGGGTTGGAAGTGGAACAGCAGAAGAGATTTCCCGTGGAATACCGGGGCGAGGTGGTGGGGACTTTGATACCAGACATGATCGTGGAAGGGACTGTGATCGTGGACCCGAAAGTGGCTTTGGCTTTCAATGAAAATCACATCGCTCAAATGCTGGGCTACCTGGCGATCACGGACTTGGAATTGGCTCTTTTGATCAATTTCAAATTCGCCAAGATTCAGTTCAAAAGAGTCATTCGCGATACTCCGTAAAATCAGTATTAGTATCTCACCCGGCACCCCAGCGGCTTCGATCTAGAGAAAGCCGCCCGAAACAAAAACATCAGTGCCCATCTGAGTAATCCGTGGTTCAAATCCTATGGCAGACGTCAAAGACTACGCGTTGAGAGGTAAAGCGAAGATCCCCGTCATTCCGGCTCCGAAGTTGAAGTATTTGCCGCGGAAGCCGAAGGCGTATTCGCCGAAGATCGGGCTGATCGGGGCGGGGGGAATCACGGAGTTTCATTTGAAGGCCTACCGCAAGGCGGGGCTGGAGGTGGTGGCGATTTGTGACATCGATCCCAAGCGAGCACGGGCGCGGAAGAAGGAGTTTTATCCGAAGGCCAAGGTCTGCCAGACTCATCACGAGGTGTTGGCGACCAAGGGGGTGGAAGTGGTGGACATTGCCACGCACCCGGCGGAGCGGGTGGCCTTGATTGAGGACGCCATCGCGGCGGGGAAACACGTCTTCAGCCAGAAACCGTTCGTGCTCGATCTGGACGTGGGCGAGAGACTTTGCGATCTGGCGGACGCGGCGGGGGTGAAGCTGGCGGTGAACCAGAACGGACGTTGGGCGCCGCACTTCAGTTACATCCACCAGGCCATCCTGTCCGGGGTGCTGGGGCAGGTGTCCAGCCTGGACTTTGTCATGCAGTGGGACCACACCTGGACGAAGGGAACGCCTTTCGAAAAGATTTATCACCTGATCCTCTACGATTTCGCGATCCACTGGTTCGACATCGCCACGCAGTTCATGGGCGGCGAGTCGCCGGAAAAAGTGTATGCCTCCGTGCAGAGGACGCGAACCCAGGACGTGGCGCCGCCGATGCTGGCGCAGGTGGTGGCGGACTACAAAGGCGCGCAGGCCCGGCTCCTGTTCAGCGCGGACTGCGCCTACGGACCGGAGGACCGGACCGTGGTGTGCGGCAGCCAGGGGACGATCCGTTCGTCGGGGCCGAACGTGGACAAGCAGCAGGTGGAACTATGGACGGAAGACGGCGTGGCCTATCCCAAGCTGAGCGGCATGTGGTTCGACAACGGGTTCCGGGGCACGATGCTGGAACTGCTCTGCGCCATCGAAGAAGACCGCGAACCCACCAACAGCGGCCGGAATAACCTGAAGAGCCTGGAGTTCTGTTTTGCTGCGGTAAAAAGCGCGGACACCGGCCGTCCGCAGAAGCCGGGGAAGGTGCGGACGCTCGGTTCGAAGACGCTGTAGAAGGAAGATAGAAAGCGGCGGAATTCAGGCGCCGGGCTCCGGGAGGGTGAGTTTATTAGTAAAATCTTCCACCTGCTCCGTGGCCCAGCCTCCGGGTTTTCCCAGTTCCTTCGCCATGAGGGCGGCTACGCCGGGCGCAATTTCTCGGGAAGCGGCTTCGTCCAGGATCGCGCATCGGGTGCGGCGGGAGAGCACGTCGTCCAGGGTGGCGGGCATTTCGTGGCGGATCGCGGCCAGGACGTCGGCCCGAGAGTAGGGAAGTTCGGGGTGAATCGTTTTCTTGAGGGAAAGGTCTGCTTTGGCGAGAGAGAGGGCTTCGGAAAGCTCGTCGAGTTTGAGGTTCTTGGTGACGCAGGGGGCGGGGGAAAGACCGGCGACCTTGGCGGCGTGATCCACCGCGTCCTCCGCCATGTGGCGGTAGGTCGTCCACTTTCCACCGGCGATGGTGATGAGCCCGGAGTCCGAGAGCAGGATGGTATGGTCGCGGGAAATCGCGGCCGTGTTGCCGGACCCCTCCGCTGGTTTGACCAGGGGGCGTAGCCCGGCGAAGGCGGCCTTGATATCGCTACGTTGCGGCGGTTTTTCCAGGTAGCGGGCGGCGTGCTGGAGGAGGTAGGAGATCTCTTCTTCCAGCGGCTTGGGATGCAGGGTAGGCGCCACGCCGGGGGTGTCCGTGGTTCCGAGAAGGAGCCGGTTGTGCCAGGGAATGGCGAAGAGCACCCGGCCGTCATCCGTGGCGGGTACCAGCAAACCGGTTTCGCCGCCCAGAAAAGAACGGTCCACCACCAGGTGAATGCCCTGGCTGGGAGCGATGAGCGGGGGCGCTTCGGGTTCGTCCAGACGGCGGGTGGCATCGCTGAAAACGCCGGTGGCGCTGATGATGGCCCGGCCGCGGGCGCGATACTCGCGTCCGGTCAGGTGATCCGTGGCAACGATGCCGGTTACCTTTCCGTCCGTCTTGTCCAGGGCCACCACGCCCAGGTGATTCAGCACGCAGGCCCCGTACTTCACGGCAGTGCGGGCCAGGGCAATGGCCAGCCGGGCATCGTCAAACTGGCCGTCGTAGTAAAGCGCGCCGCCTCTCAGCTTCGCCCGCTTGAGGTTCGGCATCCGCCGCAGGAGGTCGTCAGGACAAACAATGTGGGAACCGCCAATGCCGAGGCGGCCCGCCAACAGGTCGTAGAGTTTCAGCCCGATGGAGTAGTAGGGAGGTTCCCACCAGTGATAACCCGGGACCACCAGAGGCAGGCGGTGGACGAGGTGAGGCGCGTTCTCCATGAGCCGGCCGCGTTCGCGCAGGGAGTCCCGGACCAGGCCGATCTCCCCATTCCGCAGGTAGCGAACCCCGCCGTGAATGAGCTTCGTGCTGCGGCTGGAGGTGCCCTCCGCAAAGTCCGCCTGCTCCAGGAGCAGCGTCCGGTAGCCGCGCGAAGCCGCGTCCACCGCAATCCCCAGGCCCGTGGCGCCCCCACCAATGACGATGATGTCCCAGACTTGGGAGGAATCATCGAGTTGCTGGATCAGATCGGAACGTTTCATCGCAAAGGCACGCCAACACCCGCGGCGGACCCAACGAATCGAGCCGCGTCAGGCTTCGTGGGAACAGTGTGAGGTATTCGCGTGAAATGGCGATGAAGAAATCCGCCGAAGTCGTGGTCAACTGCCGTCATTGCAGATGGCTTCCACCGGGCAAGAAGAGAGAACTTCCTCAGCCAGGGCAACCTCAGATTCGGTCTGCGGCTGGCGATGGACGACATTGTGATCTCCGTCCTGGCTGATCTTAAAGATGGAGGGCGCGAGTTCATCGCAGAGACCGCAGATGATGCATTGGTCATCCACGTAGTAAGGGCCCGGGACGTTGTCGGAATAGCGGTTGATGGGATCAGACATAGTGAGAAGTCGACAGGTTCGAATTGCCCACCAACCTGGTCCGCCTTTAAGGTTTGAAAAATTCATTAAAATGAGAGATTGATGAGTATAGGTAATTAAATGTTCGCGGAACGAGAGTTTGGATTGTACGAGCTGCACCTGTTTTGCCTGGTGAGCGAAACGGGCAGTTTTACCCGGGCGGGTGAGCGGGCCGGACTGACCCAGAGCGCGGTGTCCCGGCAGATTCAGCGGATGGAAGAAACTCTGGGGGTGCCTTTGTTCCAACGAACCACGCGGCGGGTGGTGCTTACTGTGGCTGGTGCGGACTTGAAAGAGGAGGCCGCGCGTCTGCTCGGTGAATTTGACTCGCTACGCCGCCGCTTTGAAGAGAAACATGGCGCGGCGCCGAAGTCCGTGCGCGTGGGGGTGTCCCGGTCCATTGGCACGGCGTATCTCCCGGGTTTTTACGTGGCGTTTCAGAAGGAGGAACCGGACTGCCGGATTGTAACCGAGCACGGAGATTCCGAAGTGCTTCTACAACGGCTGAGGGATTTCCAGTTGGATGTGGTTGTCTGTGCGGGCGGCCGCCGTTGGCCCGTGGGAGTGGAGGAAGCCTACCGGTTTAGTGATGAGTGCGTCGCCATTGGCCCCGCTGGATCGAGCACCGGGGAGGGATCTGCCGGGGAAGCGCTTTTCAGAGAGCTGCCCTTGTTGCTGATGTCGTCCGGATCGCGGACGGGACACCTGATTACGGCGTGGTTGGAAGAGCGGTATCCCGGTCTTGGGGCTGCCTCGGAACTGGACAGCTTTGATCTGATCGTAAACCTCGTGGCTCTGGGTGGCGGCGTCAGCATCGTGCCCCGGCGGGTCCTGGCACCCTACCGGAGAATGCGGAAGTTTCAGACCTATCGTCTGGAAGGCGGGTTGGCCCGAATGGTTAGCGCGGTTTGCCGGAAAGACCCGCGCCGGCCACCGCATGTGAAGCGGTTTATTGAGAAAATCCTCTTCTAGAAAAGAGGCACAACTGACTGAGTAGCCAGTCAGCACCGAACGGTGAGCGGCTACCGCACGATCATGCAGAGCAGTGCCATGGACTTGGCCGGAGTGGCGGGCTCTTGTTGGTTTTCGGTGGAAGACTTGGGGCGGTCCAGGCGGCAGATTTTTCCATCCCGGCAGAGCACGTAGATTTCGCCGCCGGGGCCGGTGCGCAGGGAGGAAATGCCATTGGCGAAAAGCGCTTCGCCATTCGGTCCCACGATTTCGCGGCTGTCGCCGGAGTGAATGTCGGCGGCCATAAGGCGGCCGCCCGTGGTGCCAAAGAGGAGACGGTCGCGAAGTTCAAAGAATGTGTTGCCGCGGTAGAAGACGCCACCGGAGGCGGTGTCGCCTTCCACATGGGCGAACTCCACCAGTGGGGCGGTCACGCCTTCGCTGGGCTTGCGGTCGTTCAGGTTCGGCGGGTAGAAAAAGGTGCCTTCGCAGAGGTCCCAGCCAAAGTGTTCGCCGCCGTTCTTGCTGAGGTTGATTTCCTCGATATTCGCCTGGCCGACTTCGGCGATGCAGAGCCAGTCGTGGAAGAGATCCGTGTGCAGGCGGGTGGGGCGGCGCAGGCCGTAGCACCAGACTTCCGGCAGAGAACGTTCCAGCATGCGGAAGGGGTTCGTGCGCGGAATGCCGTAGCGTCCGTTGGCGGAATTCCGGCCCAGGGGATCGATGCGCAGCACCTTTCCATACACGTTGGTCAGAGCCATGGCGTTCTTGGAAACCGTGCTGGTGCCGGGTTCGCATTCCGCTCCGTCGCCGATGGCGATGTAGAGATTTCCGGTGCGGTCGAACTTCAGGTCGCTCACATTGTGCGCCGCGCCGGGCTGGCTGACGCGGAGGACTTCCCGGCGGGTGCCGCTGAAGACGCGGGCGGTGGGATCGTTCGAACGGTATTCATAGATGACATCCTGGTGATGTTCTTCTTCTGGACCGAACTCCGGCACAAAGTCCGGTTGGCGGGTATTGGCGTACTCCGTTTCGATCGTGTAGAAGCAGCCGAAACCGATCGAGTCCGGATCCGTGTAACCGGGATGCATTGCCAGGGCGGGAAAGGTTGGCGCGTTTTCCAGTACCAGGGTGTGCTCGTTGGCGAGAATCAGGTACGGAACCGGATCCGGGCGGCCATCCGGATCGATGGTAAGGACTGCTCCGGAGTGCTCGAGAATGTAGGCCCGTCCGCGTTGATCGAAAGCCAGGTCCATGGGCTGGCGGACGGTGGCAATGGTGGTGGCTTGAGCTTCGATGGCCTGCCGGGGCACGGGACCGAATTGAATCTGGGGCGTTTCCGGTTCCGTGAAGAGGCCTTCAGTGTTCACGGCTGAGACAAATCCGTAAGCCGAGGCGGCGATGAGGGAGATGGCGGTCAGAAGAAGAAGACCCCTGCGGCTGAAGACGGATAGGATGGCCATGGACGAAAAAGTGGGACGATGAGCGATCTAGAATTTTCATAGTTAATAGTCATTTGTGATAAGATTGGCAAGATTGAAATGCGCTTTCTGTAATTTTCTTCCATTTGAGAGCTTCCGGAGGCATTTCCGGGGTTGGAAAGCCGGTTCGGCGGCGCAAAAAAAGAAGCCGTCCGGAGCGAACCGGACGGCTTCTGGTAGTTGCTGGCTTGTGTTATTAGTTCAGGAGGGCACAGAGCCCTCCGAAAAGCGGGGTCAGACTTGCGCTTCGCTTGTCTTTTCTTCTGGTTTCTTACGGCCTGGACCACCGGGGCCTTTGGCGTTGGACGCTTCCAGTTCCGCCTTGGTGACGGCTCCGTCGCCGTCGGTATCGGCTTCGGACATCTTCTTCCAGACGTTCGGCGGTACTTCGTCTTCCGTCAGTTTTTCGTCGGCGTTTTTGTCCAGACTCTGGAACATCTGAGCGGTATCGACGCCTGGGCTGCCTGGTCCACCGGGACCGCGGCGGCCTTTACCTCCGTCCGGACCTCCGGGGCCACCGGGGCCGCCGCGTTCGCGCATCATGGCGCCCAGCTCTTCCCGGGTCACCGCGTTGTCCCCGTCCTTGTCCGCTTGGGAAAGGCGGGCCCAGGCTTCAGCGGGTGCTTCGTCCTGCGAGATCTTGCCGTCTCCGTTCTTGTCGTTCTTTTCAAAGAGGTTCCCGCGTCCTCCCGGACCCTTTGGTCCACCGGGACCGGCCGGACCACCGCGCTGGCTCATCATGGCGCCGAGTTCTTCCTTGGTGACGGCGCCGTCTTCATTGGTGTCCGCCTGGGCCATCCGGTCCCAGGCTTCGGCGGGCGCTTCGTCCTGAGTGATTTTACCGTCGCTGTTTTTGTCGAGGGATTCGAAATCGGGCCTGGAACCCCCTGGGCCGCCCGGACCTCCGCGCCCACGCATGGCCGCGCCGAGTTCTTCGCGGGTCACGGCTTGGTCGCCGTCTGCGTCCGCTTTGGAGATGCGGGCCCAGAGTTCGGGGGGGGCCTCGTCTTGCGTCAATTTGCCGTCTCCATTCTTGTCGGCGGTTTCGAAGAACTTGCCGCGTTCGCCGCCCGGACCTCCGGGGCCGCCCGGTCCGCCGCGCTGACCGATTTCGGCGCGCATGGTTTCGCGTTCGGCATCGGAAAGCTGGCCGTCGCCGTCTTTGTCAAAGCGCTCCAGCATGCGCTGCCTGGCTTCGGGTCCGAAGCCGCCGCCGGGGCCGCCCTGCGGTTTTCCGTCCGTGGCGGAGTCAGCCGCCAGCGCCACGCCGCTCAGGCCCGCGGCCGTCAGGGTGACGAGAGTGATGATGGTTTTTTTCATGGTCGTGTTGTCTGTAAGTGTGTGGTTACCGCTTCAAAAAACACCTGCATCGCGGGCCCTGCGCTGCACGGGTGGTGTGATCGTTTTAACCCCCAGGCCTTGCAGAGGTTTCGAAAAAGATGTGGCGCCGGGGGGGAGATTCCCCAGCGCAGGCTCTCAGGGCCTGTGTCGAAAGACCGCCAAGCTGTCCGTGAGTTTGCCCGTGACCGTGAGGTGGCGAAAGGTGGTCCTCGACCTCCGGGCGAGGAACTCGCGGGCCGGGCTGACGAAGGAGGGCGGCTGGAAAGCCGCGAAAAGAATCGGGCTTGGGAAGTGATCGTTTGGCCCACGAAGAACCAGCGTCCTAACAAGCAGGGAAGTCCGCCTTCTTCTGCTTTGGAGAACGCGCTCCGAGATCGCGTTCCACCTTTCAGCGGGGGGCGCTTGTTCTCTAATGAGGATAGGGAGCTTAGTACGCCGGTTTGGCTCTACGTTCAGCCGAACTTACTCCTTCCCCACCACGCTCGCCACGCTTTCGGCGATGCGGTGGAAGGCGGCGCTGACGGGATTTTCGTCCGGCGAGACATTGGCGATGGGTTCGCCCTGGTCGCCGCGTTCGCGGGTGTCGATGTCGATGGGGATCTGGCCGAGGAGCGGCACACCCAGCTCGGCGGCTTCTTTCTCGCCGCCACTTTTTCCAAAGATGTAGTAACGCTGGCCGTCAGAGGGGCACTCGAACCAGCTCATGTTTTCGATGAGGCCCAGGATGGTGACGTTCACCTTCTGGAACATGGCGACGGCTTTTCGGGCATCGATGAGCGCGACCTCTTGCGGAGTGGTGACGATCACCGCACCGTCGAGGGCCACGGTCTGGACGATGGTGAGCTGGATGTCGCCCGTGCCGGGGGGCAGGTCCAGCACCAGGTAGTCCAGCTCGCCCCAGGCGCACTGGCGGAGGAACTGCTGAATGTAGCGCGTGGCCATGGGGCCGCGGACAATGGCGGGGGAGCGGTCGCTGAGCAGGAAGCCCATGGACATGAGCTTGAGCCCGTTCACTTCGATGGGGAGGATCTCGTTGCGGTCGTTGGCCATGGGCTGTTCGTCCGTGCCGAACATCATGGCCATGCTGGGGCCGTAGAGGTCGCAGTCGCACAGGCCAACGGAGGCGCCGGTGGCTTTCAGGGCCACGGCCAGGTTGGCGGCCACGGTGGATTTTCCCACGCCGCCCTTGCCGCTGGCCACGGCAATGATTCGTTTCACCCCCGGAATGCTGGACTGCCCGAACTGACCCGCGGCGTCGCCGCCACCCTGAGCGGCGGCCTGGGGCGGTTCCTTGATGTCGAAGCTTAAATCGACTTTTCCAATGCCATCGATGGTCTCCAGCTTGGCCCGCGCGGCCTGGTAGATGGTTTCCGGAATTTTTGGGTCCCGCGTCGCGAGGGAGATATTCACCCGCACGTCGGCGCCGTCCACGGCGACATCCTTCACCAGACCGAAGGACACGATGTCCCGGCTGAATCCGGGGTAGGGGACTTGAGCGAGGGTTTGGCGGATGAGATCTTCGGTAATGGTCATGGATCGGGTTGCCTGGGGCTACGTACGTAGTTTAACGGACAGTCGGTGGCTGAACCGAGGTTTCAACCACAGAGGTCACGGAGTGCACAGAGATTTTTTTGGAACCACGGATTTCGCCGATAGTACTGAGGCTGAAATAGTGGCGGATTCCGGGGAAAATTCGGGAAGTATTGAGGTGGCTGGCGTGGAAAAGGGAGGAAGGCGGTTGAAAAGCCGTGAGAGCGAGGTCTGAGGAAGCGAAAATCGGTTTTCGGGAAAGAGATTGTGAGCAGAAAGGCGAAAGAGTCCAAAAGTCTGCCGGAGCGGCTGGCGCTGAAGTTGTTTCCGGAAGACGCCGCGGCGCGGGAGAGCTTTCAGACGGCTTTGCTGAACCCGGAAATGGGAGAGGCGCGAGCGCCCTGCGTGCTCTGGAGTAGCGGTTCGGCGCCGGAACTGGTTGCCGGAAATCTGGAAGTGGCGGCTCCCCGGGAGGATTTGAACTGGCTGCCGCCCTTTGTCACGCGGCTGGCGCCGGGGGCAGAGCCGGGAAAGCTCGCCGGGCACCAGGCGGGGGACTTCTACAGCCTGGACTTCTCTTCCGTGTTCGCGGCTTCGGTCCTGCTGGACGTGGCGGCGGACAGGAATGGAGAGGAAGGCCCGCGGGTGCTGGATCTTTGCGCGGCGCCGGGCGGGAAGAGTCTCTTTGCCAGCCTGGCGTTGGGGCCTTCTTTTCTCCTGGCGAACGAGGTGGTGGGCAAGCGCCTCGGGATGCTGCGGCACAACCTGAAACGCTGCGGCGCGGCGAATGCCTGCACCCAGCGGCTGGACCCGGCGGAACTGGCGGCGGCGGCTCCGGGGGCCTTTGACGTGGTGATCGTGGATGCGCCCTGTTCGGGGCAATCCCTGCTCATGAAAGGCATCGAGAATCCGGGCTGCTTTCACCCCGCCACCATCAAGCACAACGTGCGGCGGCAGCGCCGCATCCTGGCGAACGCGGGAGCCTGCGTGGCGCCGGGGGGCTGGATGATGTATTCTACCTGCACCTTTGCCCCGGAGGAGAACGAGCGGAACGTGTCCTGGTTCTTGAAACAGCGTCCGGAGTTTCGCGTGGTGGAGGCGCCGCGCCTGACGCCGTGGCGTTCTGCTTTGGCGGACGATTTTCCTTGCTACCGGCTATACCCACAGGACGGCCTGGGCGCAGGAGCCTTCACGGTGCTGCTGAAGAAGGAAGGAAACGAGGCCAGCCACCCCAGAGAAGAGAGACCGGCGCTGCCGGAGAAACTGCTGGCGTACCCTGTTTCTCCGGAAGCAGCCGCCGAAGATGACTGAAATACGTCCGGCCTTCCGTGTCAGAAAAGGATTTCGCGGGCTACCGTTTTTGAATGATGAAAAAGACCAGGTGCTGGAGGTTTTCGTCTTTGGCGGGGGCGGGAATGAGTTCTTTCAAATAGAATTGATCCTGGCCCCACAGGGCGATCAGGTAGGGCAGGTACTTGACCGATACTCCAAATGGGTCCCTTTCCGTGACCTTCTCCGCGCCATGAAGATTGCTGTGTTCGAGAATACACAGACCGCCCGGTTTTAGGGTTCGCATCCAGGTCTTGAGGCAGGTTTCGGGATCGTATGAGTGATCCAGGGAATTGCTGTAAATGAAGTCCGCCTTGCCGGTCCATTCGGGATTTTCCTGGTGAAAGTCCCATTGAACGGTGTGAGGAAATTCGTTGGCGGTCGCTGAAATCTCCGTCCCGATGACTTCGCACGAAAGTTGTTCCCGGAACCAAAGCTGCTCGTTTCCCCGGCGGGTCCCGTGACAGATGCCGAACTGGGGATCTCTCAGTTCCCGCTTCAGGTACTGGGAAAGGAAGACGATGTTCTCCTCCAGAACCCAGGTTTTCTGGATTTTGGCCTGGTTTCCCTGTTCCTGGACTTCCCGGTACCGGCCGTAGTCGAATTCGCCGCCGGGATTGGTATAGGAGTACAGCTGGAAATCTTCGCCGGCGACGGATTCGGGTGAATCCGAAGGAGGTAGGGATCGGAATTTTCGAAAGAAATTGTCGACTCTCCGGAAGAGATTCATGGGGCGGTCGTGTGGGGGAGAAGGATGCTCTTCGCGCCCCACTTTGCACGAAACCTTCCCAAATTGAAGGGAAATGGGAGCCTGGAAGGGCGATCCCGAGTGGATTTCTCCCAGAAGCGGTTACGATTCGAGGTCCATATCCGCCTCCGGGACGATGCGGCGAAATCTCTCCAGGAGCCATTTCCCGCACCGTTCGAGGACGATCCCGGCAAGGATGGGGAAAAACCGCCAGAACCCATGCTTCGCGTAGACGCGCTTGATCCGGGTGGTCAGCTTTTCCCGCCGCGTGGGGACCGGAGAGCGATAGCGGTAGTAGTCGATGCCCGCGAAGACAGGAGCTTTCCCCGCTTGAGACATGACGCTTTCCACGAACTGAAAGGAAATGCCGGACGTATCCAGGCCGGGCTTTTCGGTTAGACCCAGCGTTTCGAGCAGGGGCTGAGTCTGGCCGGAAAAAGACGGAGCGCTGGGCACCGGACGTTTTAGAGAGAGCAGTTGTTCGCAGAACGCGTGGATGGCCACCAGGTAGTCGGAGTCTTCCGAGGCATGTTTTTCCCAGTACTCCAGCATCTCTGAAAGCATGATCCGGTGCTTGTAGGAATGCAGGCAGGCTTTGCGGTAGATGTCTTCGAAACTTTGTTCGAAGTCGTGCAGCCCCATGACGATGCCGGCTTGCCGGGAGGGATGGCCCATCCGGTTCAGCCGCCGAATGGTCTCGGTTTCCGGACGGACGGTAGTGCCGGGCTCCGGTATCAGGTCCAGCGCTTTCTCCAGCAGTGCGGTGCGATAGACGCGGTTCCCGGCAAAGCGGTAGGTGCCGGTGAGTTTATCCAGCACGCGTCCCTCCACCTGCGCGAAGGACTTTGGCAGTTTCTCAGCCTCCCGGATCAGGGCGGCGGCGGCCCCATCGCGCAGCAGGACATCCGCGTCCAGCGTCATGGTCCACCGGTGGCCGCTTTGGATGGCCTCTTGGTAGCAATTCCTCAGGCAGGTTTCGAACGGAATGCCGGAAACCACCTTGACGGTTTGAATGCCCTCCTGGCGCTGAGCAAGCTTTTGGCAAGCTTGGAAGGTTCTTTCGGAAGTCTTCCGAATAATGATGAGAGCGTCGTCAGACATGGGGTTGGCGGCTCAGCGGCGGAGCAGACTCCTCAGGAAAAGGCTCAGGAGATCTTTCCATCTCAGGGGCTCTTGACCCACCCACCGGCCAGCCGTCTCGATAGGGGTGTGGGCAGGCATCCTGGAACGCCACGACTCCGGGTGGCGAGTGGCGACGAAGAAAGTATAGACGGCGGCGTTGAAGTCATTGTTGGCGGACTCGTAAACCGTCGTGAAGCCCTCTTCTGAAAACAGCTCTCTGATGCAGGAAGGCGCGAGTCGCCAGTAGTCCCGGTAGCTGGAGGTTTCGTGTTCGGTCTGGCAGAAAGGTAGCACCAGAATGACGACGTCTTTGCTCAAAGAGCAAAGATTGTGGAAAGCGGTTCGAATGTCGAAAATGTGTTCCAGAGTGGTGTGGTTAAACACTACGTCAAATTTCCGGTCCAGTTCCGATTTCAGAGGTTGCGTCAAATCTAACAGAATTTCATTGGCTCTACCCTGAAAGCCATGATCGGGCGCCGCATCCAGGTTGGTTAGCCAGTAATCGGAAGCATTGTTGAAGTATTGACGGTAGGTACTTCCTTCTTTGTCTATGTCTTCTTTGGCGGAGACATTGACGACAGCGCCATCAAAGAGGCCGGAAATTTTTTTCAACTCGCGATTGGACCAGATACGGGCCAGCCGGAAACGGCGGTCGGTTTTCATGGGGTGGTTCCGGGCGGGTCTGGGCGGCAACTTGCCGTTCTGGATCGATTCTCTCTGGAAGTGAAGGAACGGAAAATAGGGAAATTGGAAATTTGTCCGTCAGGCCGTTTCTGGTATCCGGTGTTTTCCAATCGGAAACGATCTGTGGGCTCATTGGGTACCGGGTTTTCTAAAGACGAAAAAGTAGCCGGTGGTGGCGTCCTCATTCTGGATACCCCTGAAAAGAAGGCGAAACCACCAGAAGGTCAGCCAGATGAGGGGGAGGCGGAGGAGGATCTTTCGCTGGTCTCGTTCGGAACCTGTCACGATCAGCCGGAGCGGCAGTACTAGGCTGGAATCGATATAGGAATTCCGTTCCACCAGTTCCAGTTCGTCGAACTTCCGGAAAAGGTGCTGAAGGCCCATTTTGGTAAAGCGATAGTAGTCGTGAGGCCGGTCGTGAATGCCCAGGATGAATGGGGTGGAGCCGATGACCGTGCCGCCGGGTTTCAGTATTCTATGGATTTCCTCCGCGGCGTCCGGCGGAGAGGGCAGGTGTTCCAATACTTCCAGGCAGAAGACTTGCGCAATGGACCCGGTCTCGAACATGGAGAGATCCGTGGCGGAGGCGACAATGTCCGGTTGCCGCGCGGGATCGATATCCACGGAAACGACCGTAACTCCGGCGGATTGAATGACGTCTTGGACGTCTCCTCCGGCGCCAATGTTTAGTTGGGTGCTTCCTTCCTCTACCGGGTATGTAAGGATGGCGCGGGTCAGATTCTCGTAAAGCCCCTTGCGGGAATGCCGCTTCGAATAGCCGAACGCCAGCGAATACGCCTTTGCATAAAGACGTCGGAGCAGGCGGCCTATCCCGTTCATGGAACCAGACAGGATTGGTCCGCCGGAGAGGAACCGCAAGCAATTATGGTCTGATTGGGGAGACCTCCTCCCGGCTTAAAAGTGTCTGCCCTTCGGAGCTTAAAGCGCTCTCAGAGCAGACTCCACGTTCGCGTCTTCGTGAACGATGGCGTGGAGGGCTTTGGCGATGGCGGGGGGATTCTTGTGTTGCCAGACATTCCGGCCCACGGCAATGCCGGCGGCGCCGGCGTCCATGGCGTTGCGCACCATGGTGAGCAGGGCGCGGTCGTCGCCGAGGGCCGCGCCGCCCAGAATGATGAGGGGAACGAAGCAGGCATCCACGATGGCCTTGAATTCCTCCACGCTGGCGCCGGTGGGGTAGGCGGTCTTCACCACATCAGCGCCCAGCTCGGCGGCGAAGCGGGAGGCGAAGGCAATGTTTTCCACGGTATAGTCGTCCGGCCGGCCGATGCCGAAGGGCAGGGTTTCCAGGATGACGGGCAGGTCCGCCTCCAGAGCTTCGCCGATGAGTTCGGCGCATTCGCGGGTGATGTCCGCCTCATTCGGGTGGTGGACGTAGCACATGTTCATCACCGCGTCCGCGCCGATGGTTTCGGCTTCGTCGATGGAGTAGAGGCGGTAGGCGCCTTCATTGACATTGCCTTTGTAGGCGGGCTTGTAACAGTCCGTCCGCAGGCAGACGGCTTTGTCTTCCAGCGCCTCGGCGCAGGACAACGCGACCCCGAGGTTCACCACGTAGCCGTCGGCATAGGGATTCAGAGACTCGATGAGGGCGGCTGGATCTTCCAGGCCGGGCACGGGAATGGCGGTGCCGTGGTCGATGGGGACGATGAGGGTGCGTCCGTTGTCTTCTTTGAAAAACTGGGAGAGGTATTCTTGTTTGTCCATGGGAGCGGAAGGGTTGGGTAGTTGGATTGATTCAGGGAACCGCAGAGGTCACGGAGGGCACGGAGATTTTGGACAGAGGACCGCTTTTGAAGTGTCTGGTCCTTCTTTTGACTCTGGCTACTTAGTATACGCGGAGGACGGAAAGGTAAAGGTGGGCGGAAGGAGATGACAACAGGGGAGACGTATTCCCTGATGAAAGCCCGTAAAAGTAACAAATTCGGAAGCGCCGGTGAGGGAAAGCGGACCGGATGGCCGCCCGAGTTCGGCCTTGATTGGGGCAGCCGGTCCGGCGAAAGTTTGCTTGTTGAACCGGTGATGTCAGACAAACAGCCAGGGAAATCCGAGGCAAGGGCAAATTTCCAAAGCGTGCCCCGTGCTCAAAACCGGCGAGCCTTTTGGGACCGGTATCCGGGCTTGGTGTGGTCGAACCGTAATGCGCCGGATGACGCCTTTATTGCCGCCGCTCTCAGGAAGGGGAGATTCTTGGAGCTCTTGGATGTCGCGGTGGAGTTCGGGGTTGGCCGCTTGCTGACGGTTTGGGAGGCGGAACTGGCTTGTGATGATTTACCGGCTGGTGTGGTCCGGCGTGCTGAACAAGTGCTAAGTATTCTGAAGGAGGCTAATGAACGAGTGGTTGCCACCCGCAACGGCGAGTCTGTGGCAACGTCTTGAGGAAGACCCGGCTCTTGGCGGATTCCATCTGCTCGGAGAGTCGGCTCTTGCCTTACGAATTGGCCATCGGCAGAGCGAAGATCTGGATTTCGCTTGGCCCGGGATGAAGTTGCCGAGGGAGCGTCTCGATACTTTGATACGGAAGCTGGAAAATGAGGGCTGGGTGTTGGAGCGGGATGATTCTGATGCCAGCTACGACGAATTTCTCATCGCGGGGATGGACCTTCACGACTATCAGCAGAATTTTGTCGCCTACTCGAGAGACGGCGGCAGTGTGAAACTGACGTTCTTTGTCCCGTCCAGTTTGGTTGAGCTTCTCTTGAAGCCCTCTGACTCTCCGGTGGTGGTTCTTCCGGATTTGGATTTTCTCTTCAAGACGAAGGCGTTGGTTACCGCGGAGCGTTCGGCGTCCCGGGATTGGTTAGATCTCTACATCCTTATGACACGGCATGGCTTCACCATGGATGACTATGCCAGCACTTTCAGGGAGTTAGAAAAGAATCGTGAATTGGACAGAGGACTACGTTGCCTCGAATCTGGTCAGCCAAGGAACAACGATCCTGGCTACCGGACTCTGGCGCCGGACGCACCTGAAGTAACAGAAGTCACTGAGTATTTCCGCCGAGAGATAAAACAGTGGGAACTTGAGGAAGCCACCCGGCGTCTGGGGGAGGCGAACGGCTCCGGCTGAACCTCCCGGGCTGTCCCCGCGTCCCGCGATTTTGCGGGACTTTTTCTTGGAAGTTCGGGGGGATTGGTCTAGGAAGAATCCTTCCCCTTTTGGAAAGAAACGCTCCGGCTGGGACGCGAATCCGGGCCGGAAACCCCATTTATCAAACCCTGACAAAGAGACGACTGCCATGCCCCACGTCGAAACGAACGGAATCAAAATGTACTATGAGGAACGCGGGTCGGGCGATCCGGTGATCCTCATCATGGGAATCACCGCGCCGGGCGCGGTCTGGGAATTTCACGCGGACGACTGGTCGCAGCATTTCCGCTGCACCATGGGGGACAACCGCGGTGTGGGTTCCAGCGACAAGCCGCCCGGAGACTACTCCAGCGAAATGATGGCGGACGACTACGCCGGCCTGATGGACGCGCTGGGCATCGAGCAGGCGCGCGTGGTGGGCGTCTCCATGGGCAGCATCATCGCGCAGCAGATGGCGCTACGGCACCCGCAGAAGGTGAAGAGCGCGGTGCTGATGTGCCCCTGGGCGCGGTGCGACCGCTATGCGAAGAGCGTGTTTCAGCACATGAAAGACTGCAAGGCGCGGCTGACGCCGGCGGAGTTTATGGAGTGGGTGCAGGTGCTCATTTTCACGAAACCGTTCTGGGACAATGACGACGCCTACCAGAGCCTGGTGGACGGGCGGAAAGACGCCGCCGTGGGGGAAGCCCCGCAGCCGCTGCACGGGCTGGAGGGCCAGGCCGCGGCCTGCGTGAACCACGACGTGTTCGACAAGCTGAAAGACATCCAATGCCCTTGCCTGGTCATCGGCGGAAAAGACGACATCTTTACCCCGAAATGGATGGCCGATGAAGTAGCGGCCGGCATTCCGAACTGCGAACAGCACGCCTACGACGGCGCGGGCCACGCCTTCCACTGGGAATGTGGGGAGGACTTCAACCCCCGCGTCCGGGAATGGCTGAAGGCGCACTAACCTTCGGCGCCAAGCCTGACCGATTTACCAATACAACCCTAACAAGACGACGAAATTACCATGGCTAACATCAAATTCGGCTCGGAAGTTTACACCTGGTTCATGCAGGAAACCGGGAAAGCCTATGACAACAAGCTGGACCACATGATCCAGGTGGCGGCGGAGTCCGGTTTCACCGGCATCGAGCCCATGCACTTCTGGATGGGCGACCTGTTTGACGCGAGCAAGCTGAAGGACTGCCTGGACGCCAACAAGATCGAGCTGGCGGGCATCGCCCTGGTCTGCGCCTGGAACGAAGCGGAGGAAACCGAGGACGAGAAGAAGCAGGCGGATGACACCATCGAACTGCTCACGAAGTTCCCCGGCGCGAAGCTCTGCACCGTGCAACTGCCGACCAATCGCGACAACCTGGAGCAGCGCCGCCTGAACCTGGTGTCCTGCGTGAACGCGGTTTCGAAGCGCGCCAAGGAGGCGGGCGTCCACGCCTCCTTCCACCCGAATAGCCCGCCGACCTCCATCAACCGGACGCAGGAAGACTATGATGTCATCATCAACGGCCTGGACCCGGAAGTGACCGGCTGGACGCCGGACGTGGGCCACGTCATCAATGGCGGCATGGACATCATGGACACGCTGAATAAATGGGCGCACCTGGTGGACCACATTCACTACAAAGACTGGGACGGCGTGGGCGAAGAACCCTGGGCGCTGATGGGCACGGGTAAGATCGACTTTGTCGGCATCACCAAATGGCTGGTGGACCGCGACTTCAGCGGCTGGATCATTTGCGAAGACGAGTGCGAACGCGCCGTGGGCGATCCTGACGGGGTCACCCGCCAGAATGGCGAGTGGTGCAAAGAGCACCTCTTTCCGCTGGTTTGAACCGGTGAAAAGCCCTGAAGCCAGCGGCTGACGGGCATTCGACAAACCACTTGAGGAATGCCGGGGGTGAGGGACAGTGACGTCCGCAGCCCCCGGCTTTTTTTTCGTTCGTTGACCGTTCTGGCCTGTGTCCCCCGAGGGGGACGGCAATCTGGAGGAACGCGGGCGAGAGGACAGTTCCGGTTCCATTTCCGAATCCGTGAGATGAAATGAACACGGGAGAACGGAGGGAAACAGACTTCTCTGCCTGGCTGCCCACAGCCAGAAATCAACCATAACCAGACCGAAACACGGTAATGAAACGAAACGAACTATCCCCCCTGAATTGGCTTCCCGCCGGAATGGCGGCCGCCGTCTGCCTGACGGTGCTGCCCGCAACGGCCCAGGACGCCGCCCCGGAAGGTGGAAAGCCCGCCGCGCAGGCCGGTGCGTCCGCCAGCCAACTCCTGCAACCCGCCGCCGAGCCCCAGGAAGACATCGTCCTGGTGACGGTGGACGGCGTGGAAATCAAGCGCTCGGATGTGGATCGCCGGATGCTGGCCCAGTACGCACAACAACTGAGCCAGATGCCCCCGGACATGCAGCCCACGTTCCGCCAGCGGGCCTGGGACCAGATCGTGGAGGATCTCGTGAACCGGGCTCTTTTGGGCAACGCCTCCAAAGACGAGAAATACGCCGCGTCTCCTGAAGAGATCAACAGCCGTCTGGAGGAATTGAAGGCCTCTCTGCCGGAAGGCGCCAGCTTTGATGAAGCGCTGTCCAGGATGGACCTGAACGAAGCGATGCTGCGCGAGGAGATCGCCATGGAGATGGGCATTTCCCGGCTGATGGAAGAGAAGCTCAGCGGGGTCGCGGATCCCGCCGATGACGTGCTGAAAAAGTTCTACGATGAGAACGGTCCCGCCTTTCAGCGGCCCGAGTCCGTGAGCGCCAGCCATATCCTGATCTCTACCCAGGGAATGCAGGACGGTCCCGCCAAGGAAGAGAAAAAGCAGGAAGCCGAAGAACTCCTGAAGACCCTGACCGGTGAAGAACCCGCTGACTTTGCCGAACTGGCCGCCCAGCATTCCGATTGCCCGAGCCGTGCCCAAGGCGGAAACCTGGGCACCTTTGGCCGCGGCGAAATGGTGCCGGCCTTTGACGAAGCGGCCTTCAGCCGGGAAGTCGGAAAGATCGGCCCCATCGTGGAAACGGAGTTTGGCTACCACATCATCCGGGTGGACGGACACCAGCAGGCCGGAACGGTGCCTTTCGAAGAAGCCAAGCCGCTGATTGCCCAGCACCTGAAGCAGCAGGACGAACAGAAAGTCATCCAAGGGTATCTGAGCGAGCTGCGGGAAGGCGCGGATATCGTTCGCCTGGGCGACGAAGAAGAGAAGCCCGAAGCGCCCAAAGCGGTAAACTAAGGGGCTTGCTTAGCTCAGCCGCGCGGCGCCCGCGCGGCAATAGTTTTTTGGAGAACCTGGCGGCTGGAATGGCCGCCAGGTTTTTTGTGTCCTAAGTCAGCGCTCAGAGCGCTCAGAGCGCCCAGGGAAAGGGACACGAAGTGGCTGGTTGCCAACCGGGCGGTGAGTTTCGTATTCTCCTGATATGCGGAAATCCATACCCAAGCGAATCACGGAACTGCTGACGCTGGCGCTGCTGTCGGGGCTTATCTGCCTGGGAAGCGGCATCATGAGCGGTTGCGTCACGACCGGGACGGAAGCGTCCATGGAAGCCGCCGCCACCGGCGACGAAATGACGCAGGAACAACAAGACGCCGAACGGCGCAAGAAAGCCGCCGACCAACGCCGGCGCATGCACATGATGCAGAAGCAGATCCAGCGGAAGTCGCAGTTGTAAGGCTCCTGAGATCTCTGAGTCAGCAATAGCCCGGCGCCTCGGGGGCTGCCGCGGAAGTCTCAATCGAAATCGTCTTCGTCTTCGTCAGGAATGCAGTAGATATCCAGTGACAGGCCGATGCCGCGCCTGCCGAGTTCCCGCATCGCGGAGGCTGACAGTTCGCAATCGCGATTGCTGTCTTCAAGGAAGAGACCGCAAAAGAGGTCCATTTCGAACCGGGTTCTGAGCGTGTCCCACACCTCTTGCTCCTCCGGAAGGATTTCCAGGAACCACTGAACATGCCGGTCCAGATCTCCCCGGCCCGGAGGGGATTCCAGAGACCATCGTCCGGTTCGGGCCTTGCGAGTTATGGTCCGTTTGCCGGAATGGAACCGCCATTGCTCGCCTTTCCGTCTGCAAGAGGTGGGCGGAAATCGCAGAAGTTGGGTAACCTCTTCGGGATCCAGGTCATCGCCTTCAATCCGGAGGGTGACCTTCGTTGTGTCCACCGGACCGCCAATGCGGACCAGTCTGCGGGAGGGCTCTTCGCCGTCAAATTCGTTCCCCATTTGGCGAAAGATACCATAACGGGTCCACGCCGGGGAATTCTGTCTGGGGTGAGGGGAGTTCCCCGGCAGGGGCGGACGCAGAAAAGGGGCGACAACGGCTCTACCTGGTTGACCGGCATCTCTCGTGGTGAAAAGGTCTGGCAGTGAAACCCTCTTTGCCTCCATTGGTTGGCTTCCTTTGCGGCTCTTGTTTGGCGGCGTTCCTTGTCTGGGGAAACAGTTGCCTTGCCCAGGAAACTCACCGGTCAGAGCCGAACTGGCCCGACCCCCAAGCGAACCCCGCGTCGCCCTTGATGCTGGCGGGGGCCTGGGTGCCGGCGGACCCGCACCGGATCGATTTCACCAAGCTGCCGCTCGTTCCTTCGGAGCACGTGGTGGTGAGTGACGTGCGGGCGGCGGATGGCGTGAACCAGCACAACTACCTGGTCCATCACGCTGGGCGTTACCTGGCCATGTGGAGCGACGGACCCGGCAAAGAGGACCAGGTGGGTCAGCGGGTGAAGTATGCCACCAGCCCGGACGGTCTGAACTGGTCGGAGCCGGAGTATCTGACGCCCATGCCCAAAGGGTTTGGCCCGGACTCGCCCCTCTATGGAAAGCGCACGGAGGAGGGCTTTCGCTGGATCTCGCGCGGGTTTTGGCAGCGGGTGGAAAACGAGCTGTATGCCCTGGTTTCTCTCGACGAGGCGGCGGGTTTCTTTGGGCCGAGTTTGGAACTGCACGCCTTCCGGTTTAGCCTGAATGACGCGGGAGAAATATCCTGGGAAGACGCCGGGGTGATCGCGGACGATGCCATCAATAACTTTCCTCCCAAGCAGATCGGGACGGGCGAGTGGATGATGACGCGCCGCCCCTACGACTACAAAACAACAGGCGTGAAGGTGTTGATAGGTGGGCAGAAGGCGATCGATGACTGGCAGTCCTTTCCCATTCTGGGAACGAGCAGCGAGCTGTCCGCGGAGGAGCCGCTGTGGTGGATGCTTCCGGACAAGAACCTGGTGGCGCTCTTTCGCGACAACCGGCAGAGCAAGTTTCTCTACCGTTCGTTCTCCTCAGACGACGGCCGTTCCTGGAGCCCGCCGGTGAAAACGAACTTTCCGGACGCCACGTCTAAGATTCACGGTCAGCGGCTGAGCGACGGACGTTATGTGCTGGTGTCTAACAGCAATCCGTTCCGGCGCGATCCCCTGACCTTGGCGATCAGCGATGACGGTCTGGTGTTCACGAAGCTGTTCTACCTCTTTGGCGGGCGGCATGTCGATTACCCCTGCGTGCTGGAGCACGACGGCTTCCTGCTGGTGGCATTTGCCGGGAACAAGCAAACCGTGGAAGTAGTGAAGGTGCGGCTTTCAGATCTGGACGCTCTGGAGATGCCGGAGTCCGTGGAATTGGCGCTGGGGAAGAAGGAGAGCAAGACGAGCCGGTGAGGTGGAGACAAGGAGACAAGGAGACAAGGAGACAAGGAGACAAGGAGACAAGGAGACAAGGAGACAAGGAGACAAGGAGACAAGGAGACAAGGAGACAAGGAGACAAGGAGACAAGGAGACTATGGCGGATGTTGAATTTAGAGGTAGAGCGGGAGGTGGGGTGTTTGGCGGCTTGTTTGTGGTTACTTTGTTAGTTGCTGGATGGGTGGTTTGTCAGGGGGCGGAGAGGTTGAATGTAGTGCTGATCGTGGGGGATGACTTGGGGTATGGGGATCTGGGGTGTTATGGCAGCGCGGTGAATGAAACGCCGCATATCGATGCCCTGGCGGCGGAGGGGGTGAGGTTTACGGACTTTCATTCGGCGGGTCCCATGTGCACGCCCACGCGGGCGGCGATGTTGACGGGGCTCTATCAGCAGCGCTTCGGTCCCCAGTTCGATGGGGCGCTGTCCGGCGTGCACGACCGGGACACCGGGCTGCCGCCGGAGGCGGTGACGGTGGCGGATTGGCTGAAGCCGGCGGGGTATGCCACGGCATGCATGGGGAAATGGCACCTGGGCTATCAGGCGCCCTGGCTGCCGCCGGACCAGGGCTTCGACGAATGGCGCGGACTGTCCGCGGGGGACGGCGATCACCACACCCACATCGACCGCTGGGGCCGGGAAGACTGGTGGCATGGGCACGAACTGAAGATGGAGAAGGGCTATGCGGCGGACCTGCTGACCCGGCACAGCATCGATTTCATGGAGCGGCACCGCGACGAACCGTTTTTCCTCTACCTGCCGCATTTGCTGATCCATTTTCCCTGGCAGGGACCGGACGATCCGCCACACCGGCAGAAGGGCGGTGACTACGGAGACGACAAGTGGGGCATCATCCCGGACCCGGCCCACGTCAGCACGCACATCAAGGCCATGGTGGAAGCCTTGGACAGGAGCGTGGGCGAGATCGTGGCCGCGCTGGACCGGCTGGGGTTGAGAGAGCGGACGGTGGTGATCTTCACCTCGGACAACGGCGGCTACCTGACCTACGGCGCGAAGTTCCGCGACATTTCGAGCAATGGGCCGCTACGGGGTCAGAAGGGGCAGGTGTATGAAGGCGGACACCGGGTGCCGATGATCGTTTCCTGGCCGGGCCACATCGCGCCCAGCGTAACGGATGAGTTGGGACACTCCGCGGATCTGCTGCCCACTCTTATAGCCTTGACGGGCAGCGAGCCTAGCGAAGAAATGGAGACCGATGGCGTGGATCTCTCGCCGTTGCTGCTGCGCGGGGAAGCCCTGCCGGAGCGAAAGCTTTTCTGGCGGCTCGGTCCGCGGCGGGCGGCGCGGAGCGGTCCCTGGAAATACTGTCTGACCAAGCCAAAAGGGAAACCGGAGTTATACCACCTGGGCAACGACCTAGGCGAAACAACAAATCTGGCGGAAGCCGAGCCGGACCGGGTGCGGGAGTTGGCCAACGCGTGGGAAGCCTGGGAAGCGGAGGTGAATGCCTACGCGAAAGAACGCTACGGCGCGGAGTGAGCGGCGCGGCCCTTGAATTGAATTTCTTTGAACCCTAACAAACCACCCCATGAAACCCTCATTTTTGTGCGCAGCCATCTGTCGTCGTTCCGCGAGCGTCATTCATACTTTATGGCTTTCCCTTGTATTCATTTGGGCCGCGGTGTTTTCCGTGAGCCTGCAAGCAGCGGAGCCGGACGCAACTCAGCCGAACATCATTTTCATCCTCGCGGATGACCTGGGGTATGGAGACGTGGGGTGTTACGGGCAGGAGTTGATTCAGACGCCTCACATCGACTCGCTGGCGGCGGAGGGGCTGAAGTTCACTCAGGCCTACGCGGGCAGCAGCGTCTGCGCGCCGTCCCGCTGCACGCTGATGACGGGCAAGCACAATGGCCACGGCGTGGCGCGGGATAACATCCCGCACTATCACACCTACCTGGAGGAGGAAGATGTGACCGTGGCTGAGCTTTTGAAGCAGGCCGGGTACCGCTGCGGCGGAGTGGGGAAGTGGTCGCTGGGCGATCCGGGGACGGTGGGCCGGGCGACGAACCAGGGCTTCGATATGTGGCTGGGCTACCTGAACCAAGACCACGCGCACTATTACTACCCGGAATACTTGGATGATGGCGAAGGCCGCATGGAACTGCCGGACAATTCCCGGACGCACGAGCACTACAGCCACCATTTGCTCACGGACCGGGCGCTGGCCTTCATCCGGGAATCGGCGGGGAAGGAAGACGGAAAGCCGTTCTTTCTCTACGCTCCCTACACGCTGCCGCACTTCTCCGCGCCCAGCGAAGACAAGACCCACCTGGCCATTCCCTCGGACGCTCCCTACACGGATAAGCCGTGGAGTCAGAAAGAGAAAAACTATGCCGCCATGGTGACCTTGTTAGACCAGGACGTGGGGCGCCTGGTGGCGCTGGTGGATGAACTGGGGCTGAAGGAGAACACCCTGATTATTTTTACCAGCGACAACGGCCCCTGGGGTGGCGCCGGAGCGGAGCGTTTCCAGAGTAGCGGCCCACTGCGAGGGGTGAAGTCGAATGTCTACGAAGGCGGCATCCGCGTGCCCTTCATCGCCCGCTGGCCGGGGACGGCACCCGCTGGCCGGGAGAGCGACGCGGTCATCGCGTTCTGGGATGTCCTGCCCACCCTGACGGAACTGGCGGGAGTGGACGCGGCCTCCAAGATGCCGGAGGGGCAGGCTCTGGACGGGCTCTCTTTTGCCAGCGTGCTGACGGGTGGCGAGATGGAAACGCCGCACGAGTTTCTCTACTGGGACTACGGCCACTGCCGCCGCCGCTACGATCAGGCCGTGCGCCTGGGAGACTGGAAAGGCGTCCGGCTGGGGGCGGACAGCGCCATCGAGCTCTACAATCTAAGGACCGATCTGGGAGAAACCACCGGCGTGGCGGCCGCGCACCCGGACGTGGTGAAGCGCATCGCTCATATCATGGAAACCGCGCCGGTCCCGAACGAACGCTATTCAGTCGGGGAACTTTACCGGGGTTCGCAGATCTGGAAGCCGGAAGACCACGGCTTCAAGACCAAGTGAGAGCCTTGAGCTGGGCGAAAATCGATGCACGTAATGAGAGTAAAAGCTGGCGTAACTCTCTGAAAATGATGGTGCGCGATGCAGGATTTGAACCTGCGACTTCTTGCGTGTGAAGCAAGCGCTCTACCCCTGAGCTAATCGCGCGACTTGGTTGGGAGATCGGGGACGGACTGGCTAGATAGCTGCCTTCCGGCTCGCTCTCCCTCCGGGTGGCCGGGGAGCGAGCACCATAAGGGAGAGATCGCAAATTCGCAACCGGTTTCGACAAGGCTTTCGTTTTGACCGGGGAAAGGCGTCTCGCTAGCCTCTGACGGCATGAAGACCCCCCTTTGTCTTTGTTCGCGGAACCATGCTTTTGTGATTGGATTGCCAGTGGGAATTGCCGGGTTGATGGTCCTTTTGCTTGCGCTTCGCGGCGAACCGGCCCCAGCGGGGGAAGGGGAGAGGTGGATCGCGGCCGGCACGGCCAAGGTGGATATCACGCCCGAGGAACCCATCCGCCTGTCCGGCTATGGAAACCGGGTGGAGCCTTTTGAGTCCGTCGTCCAAAAAGTCTGGGCGCGGGCGCTGGCGATTGGGGAAGAGAATCCCGTGGTGCTGGTAAGCGTCGATACCGTGGCCATCCCGGTGCCCGTCTGCGAAAACGCGGCGGCGGCCTTGGCGCGGGAGTACCACCTTCCGCGAGACCGGGTGGCCTTTGCGGCGACGCACACCCACACCGCGCCGCACCCTTCCCGGACCGTGTTGCCCACGTTCTTCAAAGAGGTCTTCACGGAGGATGAAGCGCGGGCCGTGGACCGCTACGAACAGCGAATGCTGGAGGGAATCCTGAAAGCCGCCCGTGAAGCGCTGGCGAACCGTCAGCCCGCCAAGCTAAGCTGGGCGGAGGGCTCGGCGAACTTTGCCGGAAACCGGCGGGTGATCACGGATGGGAAGTGGACCGGCTTTGGCCTGAACCCAGACGGGCCGGTGGACCACCGCCTGCCGCTGCTGTGCGCGAAAGATGCTTCCGGAAACGTGGTGGCTTTGTTAGCCGGGTACGCCTGCCACTGCACGACCCTGGGGCCAAAGGACAATCACGTCCACGGCGACTGGGCGGGCTGCGCGGTGGAAGCGATGGAACGCGAACACCCCGGAGCGATGGGCATGATAATCATCGGTTGCGGCGCGGATGCCAATCCCAATCCGCGAGGCGGCGGTGTGGAGCAGGCCCGTCAGCACGGGGAAACCGTGGCGGCGGAGGTTGAGCGCCTGCTGGGTGGAACCCTGAAACCAATCACTGTCGAGCCGGAGTCCGTGTTTACCCACGCCAGCCTGCCGCTGCGGGACGTGCCGGACCGGGCGGCGCTGGAGGCGATGGCCCAGTCGGAGGATTCCCAGGAAGCTCAGCGGGCCCGGCTTCACCTAGCGGGACTGGATGACGGGAAACCCGTCCCGCGGACCGTGGAGCTACCCCTTCAGTTCTGGCGGTTCAGAGACGAACTCGGCATGCTCTTCCTGGGCGGCGAAGTCGTCTCCGGCTACGGCCTGACCCTGCGGCGGGAATTTCCTGACCGCCCCGTATGGATCACGGCCTACAGCAATGCCGTGCCCTGTTACATCCCCACCGCCCAGATTCTAAAGGAAGGCGGCTACGAAGCCGAACGCTCCATGGTCTACTACGGCCAGCCGGCGATCTTTGATCCCGCCGTGGAGGAAACCCTGCTGAAGGTGATGCGCGATCTCTTCCCCGCAGAGTGGCGCTGAGAGCGGTTGGCGCTTCCGTTACATCGCGCCAGCCCGTTAGGGAAGGGGGGCTACCAGTGGAGTCCGGATTCTAGAAGTGAAGGTTATAAATCAGGTTAATTAAGAGCTATGAGAGGATAACGTATATTTTGGGACTCAATTCAGAGGAAGAAGGTTTCTCTGATTTTTAGGCTTGTTTCTCGAAAAGAATTTGTCTTAACAGTTCCCGTCATGAGTGACTCCCCCAGCACTTACGAACCTCAAATTTTTGATTGCGGATCTCTGTTTGTTAACCAGGAAGGAGGTTTCCCTCAGGGCGCGAGCGTTCTTCTCACTGGGGTTCCCGGTGCGGGAAAGTCGTTCATGGCTCTCGCTCTAGCACGGAGCATGATGTTCAGAGAAACGGACGGTATCCAGCCGAAAATTCGCGAGGATCACGTCGTCTACTTCGTGGCGGGAGAATTGGATTGGGGCCGCATGAAGCGAAACTTTGAGTCCACCGGCTGGTTTGACAAGAGCGATCCTATTTTTGGGCGGATTGAGTCAGGTTCGCCGAAGGTGCGGTTTTCGCTGGTCTCCGCTCGGGTGGAACTCAGCCGTCCGGTTCCGACTTCCGAGGAACTGATCAATTCGCTGCTGGTGGAGTTGCGCCAGCGCCATGCCAAGCATTCGCCCGGCACCAAAGGGTTTGTAATTGTCGATAGTCTTACGGCCCTTCTCCGGGATTGCCGCGATCGTGGCGAAGAGCGGCGGCAGACGCATGAATTCGTTAGCCGCTTGGAAACCGCTCTGGGACGAGATCAGGTTGCTTTGACGATCTTTACTTCGGAAGAAACGACCGACCGCTCCACCGAAGTGTCTGTTGAGGACTATGTGGTGGATTTCGTTATGCGACTGGCCGTAGAGCGAACCGGAGGGGGGCGCCGTTTACGTACGCTGGAGGTCATTAAATCTCACGGAGCCTTTATGCGCCTGGGGCATCATACCTGGGCGATGGTGGACAGGGATGGAGTGAGCGCGGTCATATCTCAAGAGCAACTGTGTCAAGAGATTAAGAGGTTGGCCAGAGCTGAGACGGTTCTCGGAAAAATTTGGAAAGCGGAAGAAGCGGAAGAAGCGGAAGAAGCGGAAGAAGCGGAAGAAGCGGAAGAAGCGGAAGAAGCGGAAGAAGCAAATAAGAAGGCTGCGTCTGAGCCCGAACCTAGATGGGCTACCGCCGTGATCTTTCCTGCTGCGGCTCTTAGCCCAATTGGAAAGTTGAATTCGCCAAAGAAAGCTTCCGGTGTCGGAGCTGAGCAAAAGTCCGGTTACGCCGCAGAACAAAAACCCGGCAAGAATAGTGACAAGGGAATCTGGACAGGGATACCAGGTTTGGACGAAATGATGCGTTTCGGCGATGATCCCAGGGGGCGGGCCTACTGGACCGAGCGCGAACTCGGCCTGGATTCTTCGAAAGAGCACGCAGAGAATCTTCGTCGCGGCAGTACCACGGTGGTTCTGGGGCCTGCGGGGGTCGGTAAGACCAACATTTGCCTGCAGTTCCTGCTTGCTGAGGGAGCAGCCGGATCCACCGCCAAATCATCTCGGAAGAAGAATGAGAGTTCAGCGGGAAAAACCGTCTCGAAAGCAGAACCACGAGAGGAGGAAAAGAACTCGGGCGCCTGCGGGCGGTGTTTGTTTATCAACTTCGAACTTCCGTTCAAAGAGATCGTTGCGAGTTTTCCTGACAAAGTTCGTCAAGAGGAATTGCTTACACTTCGCTCCCTGTATCGTCGTCGCGGAAACCTGGACGTGAATTGCTTCCTGGCGGAAGTGAGGTTTGTCGTCGAGCGATACGGTATCACTCGCATTGCCATCGACGGTTTGTTAAGCCTGCTCTCGACTACTGGAGAAGAAGAATATGCTCAGCTCATAGAGCGTCTCCTTGCTACTATCGCGGATCTGGCAAAAGAGAAGATTACTCTTTTCCTCACTTTTGAACCGTCTGGCGTCAGCGGTGGATCTGAGGTTGATTTACCGCGCCTTTCCGCCCTTGCGGACAATCTGATCGTGATTCGCCGGGTCCCTATAGAAGACGAATGGAGAAATGCCATCTACCTGGCCAAAGTTCGCGGAGAGAACCATGATAGAACGGTGCGCGAGATTAGGGTCGTAAAGCCCTCGAGTGGGGGCAGGCCCCCCGTGCGAATCGAACCTGGCTTGGAATCCTATACCGGCCTTCTCAGTGACCAGCCCGGGCCGGTTAAACTGGCTTTGCAGCTTTTTCATGAGAATGTGGCGGAAGAGAATTGCATCGAGCTTACTCGGGACCGCCTAAGCAGAGTATTCAATTACGAAACTAAGGTATTTGGCTTCACCAGGGCAGCCATCGCGCGGACGCTCAGAGAACTCTCCGTCACGGAGCAGCGGTTCCCAGCGTCGCATGTTAGAGTCCTGATGTTAGACGAATGGGTCGTCCACGACCTGACCGTCTTGGAACGAAGAAGATACAATCGTTCCAACAGTCTTAGCCGGCTCTTACCGCTGGATCCCTTTCGCGCCGCCCGGGGGGCGGAAGACAGCCAGAATCCCCTCCGGACGCGGACCAGCGACTTCTGGGCCTGGGATTTGCAGAAGGTGCTGATGAAGCCAAACCCTGATCAGAGGGGAGAGATCGTGGCGCTGCCGCTATACGCGGACTACGGCATGTTTTGTGTCAACCACGACCTGGCGCGGAAGGTCGTTTCAAACTGGCCCAGGAGTTCTCCGAATTCACACCCATCGTCTGTCGAAAACGCGCCACTACTCAGGAAAGGTTTCTCCACACTTGCAAGCGGACGCTGGGACAGAGATGATTGGGATGCGGCGGTCTCCAGCCTGCCAAGAATTTGGGCCCTTCCGGATAAGGAATGGTTCGCACCTCCGGATCATAAGAGAAAAGGAGAACTCTTGGTCAATTTGATGAAGGAACTGAAGGTAAAGATTCCTGACAAGTGGGGATTCGTTTTTGACTTGGCCACTCCGGAAACGGCTGGGGTAATGTTTCTGGAGCTTTGCTGGGCCTTTGGCAGCTCGGAGAATACGTTTGCTGAAGCAGATCCTAAAAAGCAAGAGCGTAACAACACTGCGGTCCGCTGGGCGGTAAGACTTCTGGTATATCTGGTGCAACATCGGTTGATGCCGAGTGATCCTTCATTGGATCAATCCTGCGATGCCCTTTTTAGCCGGCACTTTTATAGTACATTCTGTGACAGTATTGGGCCCAGGCCTTTGCGGGACGATACAATCGCTCCCGCCAAAGCGGCCAACCTGGTGATCTTACCCTTCTTTCCTTCTGGCTTGGACGAGGCGCGGTTCGTAGAGGATCTCCAGGACGATTGCCAGCATCGTAAAGACCTCAGCGAGTCGATCTTGAATCTGCATTTCGGGGATCTTGATCCCAACTTTTTGCCTTTCGACCGCTTGCCGGAGTGTAACGCCGGTGAGCCACCAGAGTGGACGGATCTTACAAAAAAGAACATTCACAGCGAACCCGGGGACAAAAGAGAGACGGAGACGAATAAAGAGCTACAAAGCGAGCCGAAGACACCGGAAAAGGCGGTCGAATCCGCCAGACCAGATATCGAACCTGACTATAGGGATGTCGTGGAATTCTTGAGAAGGCATGAAACTCGACTCGGATTTCGTGGTCCCCAAGGCAAGCCTAGGCCAGTGGGTTACTGTGCTACCGGCATTTGGATGGTGGGCGTCCATGGGCATACCCATAGCGCCGGTCTATCCTGTAAACTCATTGATGAGATGACTTCTCTGGAGAGCGCTTTGGAACGTGCCCGCCACGGCGGGGGCCTGCCAGCCCGAAAAGACTTTTACCAAAGCTATGGGAACGACCCTGTGGTGCACGCTCCATACCTCACTTGGTCCGATCTGCTGGCCTTCTGCTGCTCCCGAGCGCGTCGGCGCCAAAGAGCGGCTGGAGATAGCCTGGAAGTCAGGCGAATGAACGAGATCATCCATTGGAACCTTTCCGCCGCACTGGAAATGGCGGGAAAAGTTCCCCAGGAGGCCGGAAACGCCACTTTTCAGAAACTCGCCAATCGCATTGCCGATCGTATTCTGGCGGACATAAAGGAAGAACAGAGAAGAGGTGCCCCGGGAGAAGCAGGCGTCAACACCATAGACAGATGAAGGAATCGGGAACATTGCTGATCGGTTTTGTCAGTCAGGACGAAGCCAAGCTGTCGTTGGACAACGGCCGTCCGCCTTGGCTGCTGAGAATTCCCGGCGGAATCGACTTGGCGGAAAAAATCTTTGAGGCAGCGGGCTTCGATCAGATTTCGTTGGACCAGATTGGTTCCATAGGAACCGGGGTCAGCGCAGTCTTTGCCTTTGAAGATGGAAAGCTGCGATCGATACCTTCCAAACGGCACACTGTTACGCGGGAAGTATCTGTTGCCCATGACCCACCGCTCGGGAAAAAGAAACTCTGGCCGCCTGAAAAGGTGGTTGCGGTTTTGCGGAACTACGAGGCCGCGGAGCAGTTCGTTCGCAGCTCTGACGATGATCTTGGGGAGCGGGTCAGTGGAGTCGAACACTTTAGGGCCCAAGTGGAGCGTCGTATCGGGGATGAGAAGTTAAACTCCATCCCATGGATATTTGTCTTGGGAATCCTTCCGGGTCCTGCTCAGACCGGGCCTGTCGAGCATTTGGAGAAAATCGAATTGGAAGGTGCAGGTAGCATTAGAGGCCGAAGAATCTTGATTACCTACGTGCGGGCATTTCGCGATGCGGGCTTCCGTATTCGTGAAGATGGATCCACGTCTGCGGCGGTAGAGGATATCTATGGGGTTGTCTGTAGCCGGACGGAAGTTGAATCGCACAATAATTCTATCGAAAACATAGAGAAGACGCAGAAATTCTTGTCGAATTTTGACGAGGTGATCGTGCGAATCCGGGCGGATGCAGTCTTACATTTTTATCTCCGCGGTGAAGCTGAGCCGGGGCAGTTTACGGCAGATCTATACTATATAATAGAAGGTGACCGCCAGGCTTGGGTGCGCTATCGGGAGGGAAACGTCGGATTTGACTTCATACTGGCGGCGATGGTGGCTTCCGGGAATCTCAATGTTCTGGAGGAGCGGGAGGATATTCTTGAGACGGGCCTGAAGCGCATGTGGCTTATGCTGAAGAGGGGTTTTGCCGACCAGCGGGACAAGGCAAATATTGATACTTGGAAGAAGGATAAGGGGCTGCCTTTCCATAGATTCCTGGACCGTTGCGATCCTCGCAAAGACGACTCAGGGAATTATTGGGATAAAGAGCCCCTCCATCGTCCAGATGTTCACAGGATTGAAGTGCTGGACGGAGACAAGCTCTGCTACCGGAACTACTGGACCTTGTTTCGCGAGGTCTGTGAAGACCAGTGGAAAGACTTACCACAAGACCGCGGGGCAAAGCCGGCTATATGGGATAAGCTAGCTATCGAGATCGCCCGCAAAGGGCCCCTGGGCGCCCGTAATGAGTCACGAAAGCAGGATGGTAGGCTGGGATTGCCGTATCGGGTCTTTGCGTTGGGGAAAGTCAATTCAATGGATCGCAATGAGATTGATGGCCTCATTAGTCTTCAACAGATCTTCTTTACTTATTTGGGGCAGTTGCACCCGAAGCGCCCGTTGTGTGTAGGCGTCTTTGGCGCCCCAGGTAGTGGCAAATCGTTTGGCGTCAAAGAGATCGCGAAAAGCCTCCATGATTGGAATCAACCGGTTTCCAATGAACCTCTGGAGTACAATGTGGCGCAGTTCACCTCTCTGGATGATTTGTGTTCCGCGTTGCACGCGGTTCGGGATCTGAGATTGGAAACAGGCGAAGTTCCCGTGGTGATTTTCGACGAGTTTGACGCGGAGTTCGAATCTCGTGCTTTTGGCTGGTTGCAGTACTTTCTGATGCCCATGCAGGATGGGAAGTTCCGCGAGGGAGCTTCGCTACACCATACAGGTCCGGCAATTTTCATCTTTGCGGGAGGTATCAACCACTCTTTCGGAGAGTTCAGCAGCCGGCAGCGTGACCGGGACTTTTGTGCAGCTAAGGGCCCAGACTTTATCAGCCGGCTCCGCGGGATTCACAATGTTCCACCGTTGAATAAGCCGGAGAATTTCAATGATGAAGAAGAATATCCAGATTGGAAGATTCGCCGGGCGATCCTTTTACATTCATATTTCGCGAGGCAGAGAGTTAAGATTGAAGATGACGGACTGCTGGCTGCTCTACTAAACGTACCCAGGTTTCACCACGGGGCGCGTTCGTTGGAAGCGATCATTGAAATGTGCGTGCGCTTTCCGGCCAATGAAACAGGCGGCAGAAGTCTTATCGGCCGCTCAAGCCTGCCAAGCCGGGATCAGCTGGACCTTCATTTGGACGCCTCCCTTTTCTGGGAGATGCTTCGCGAGAATTCCAAGAGCAGGACGACAGCGGAAGCGTGGACCCAATAGAGAGGGGTAGAGGCTAAGTCCATCCATTACCAGGATGGTGGGTCTTTGAAGGCTTTACCTAAAACACGAAGACGCGGGCGTGAGCGCTGTTAGAACCGGTTATCGAGGGGAGAGTCGAGAAGGCGCGGACCCTCGTTTGGGTCCGTTGGGCTGTGGGGACTCTCCCGGGTCCTTCAGGGAATCGTCTGCCGATTCCGCTCGCTCACGGCCGCGTCCGCGGCGCTGAGCCGGAGACGGCTCAGTTTTGCATGTGCAGAGGGTTTTCCTCTGTGTTGGCGCTCATGCTGAGGAGCAGTTGCGTCAACGATGGGTGATGCGCGACAATCTCTTCGGCCAGTTGGCGAAGCTCGGCGTCGAAGGCGTCGCGGAATTCCGGATCGGCTTCGTAGGCTTCCGCGGGTGCGACGGAGGCGCTTTGGTAGAGGCTCAGGTTGTCCTGGCCATCAGTCGTGTATGGGTTCTCAGGGTGCATCGGTTCAGTCTATCGGTTGGTGTGTTTCTACTCGGGGTGTGTTTTCAGGGACAGAGGCCGGGACTCTCACCGGAGCGGCGTGTCAGTCGTTGTCTTCCACGCTGGGCGGCGGCAGGAGCCCCTGTTGCATCAGTTCGCGAATGCGTTCCTTGAGCAGCGAATGGGCGGTGTCGGCGGCATTTTTGCCGTAGAAACCGGTCTTCGTGAGCAATTCCAGCGCATCACGCACTTGGGCCGTGGTCGAAATCGTGACCTGTACAGTCTCGAGTGTATTCTTCGGACGACCCATAACAATGCCATTTTTATGGCAAAGAAAACCCTTAGGTCAAGAATTTCTCGTTTGTTTCTTTATTTCGAATACGGTAATTTCAGAAATTGTGAAAGATAGAAAATTCGGGTCCGATTTGACTGAAAATGGGGAGTAAACATCCCCCTGAAGTTTATACGCGTCACCCTTAATAATTAAGGTAGCTTAAGCATTTTCAGTCCCGGAGAGACTTTTGGTAAGGTGGCGGAAACGCTTTCCGTCTCAGTAGGAGCCGGTCATATTGGACCCTGGCGGCGGACCGCGAAGGCTTTCCGAAAAGCGAACGGCCAGCGCCTGGAAACGTCTAACCCGGCAGAGGTAGAAAGAGCAAACAACCCCATTCCACCGATAATGATGACCAAAGAAGTTTTTGCAGTGCTCACGGCGGCCTTGATTGGCGGGCTGACCGTATCTTGTGAACAGTCCGGCGCGGAGCCCGATGGTGGCGCGCCCGAGAAGCGAGAGGCCAAGAAAGAAGACGTGAAAAAGGAAGACGAGCAACTGGAGGCGGCGCCCGCCACGGCGCCCGAAGGAATGGAACTGGCCACTTTTGGGGGCGGCTGCTTCTGGTGCGTGGAAGCGGTGATGGAACGGCTGGAAGGCGTCTCTGACGTGACCTCCGGCTACATGGGCGGCCATGTGGATCACCCGACGTACGAGCAGGTCTGCAAGAAAGACACCGGACACGCCGAGGTGGTGCAGGTGACCTTCGACCCGAAGGTGATCAAGTATGAAGAGCTGCTGGACATCTTCTGGCAGGCGCACGACCCCACGACGAAAGATCGCCAGGGCAACGACGTGGGCCCGCAGTACCGGTCCGTGATCTTTTACCACAGCGAGGCGCAGAAAGAAGCCGCGGAGAAGTCCATGCGGGAACTGAATGTCTCCGGCAAGTATTCCGCTCCGGCGGTGACGGAGATCGAAAAGGCCGCGACGCTTTGGGAAGCCGAAGACTATCACCAGGACTTCTACGAGAATAACAAGAACTACCCCTACTGCCGGGTCATCATCCATCCGAAGCTGAAGAAGCTGGGGATGGAGTAAGCCCCGCGCGGGCTTTTGGTTCGCAATGCAATCCAAGCCCCGCGCGTGTTCCTAGTGCTCTGACCGCCTTAAAATGATGAGCGCTTGGTCTGAACAAAGAGCCGTTGGCAAAAGGACGCGACCCGGTCTTTTTGGCTGGGGTCTTCGTT
>JAUICH010000036.1 GCA_030427505.1 Verrucomicrobiia bacterium | reverse complement strand
GCGAATGAAAGCAGGATTCCGTTGTTCTGGTCATGACCCCATCCTTAAACCTCAATCCACGCCTGGCTCTTTGGATCTACCAAAAATGAATTTTTGATTTTCTTTTTGACTGCCTTCTCATGAAAGGCCTTAAGGCCTGGAAATTCCGCCCCTCCCGGAAGTCGCGGGCTGAAGGCCCGCTCGCGGGCGTGGAGAGACGTTTGAGCCCGCCGGTTTCAGGTGGGTCCAATGCCCTGCCCAAGGATGGGTACAAGAGGCCAGGGTCTGGACCTTCAGCCCTCATGTGATGCGTGATGCGCGGGCGGTGGGACGCGGGGAAGGCCACCTTCGCGAGCGCCCTTGTCAGGGCGCGGTCCGCGAGGGGGGGGCTCTGCGAGAACGGTTTTCCAGGCTAAAGGAGGAAATTGATCCCTCAGCGCTCAGCCCTCCGCGCGGTTGCCTTGGCGGGACCGGAGCGGCTGGCAAAACGGATACATCTCTAATTCCTTCTCCCGCCGGACAGGCGGGACGATCGCGCTCCACCTTCCATCTGGACTTGATACATCCGCAGGGACAAGCGGCCGTTGCCTTTACTCCTGAAGCAACATCGCCGCCTGGTAAACCGGTGCGGTGCGCTTTCCGCGCGTAACCATGATCTCCAGATAGTGCGGTCCCGTGGGCAGGTTCACCCCAGTGACCTGTGCCGTATCCTGGAAGTCCACGATCTCCTGACCATCCACTTTCACGATCGCTTCCGCGTCATCAAACGTGTCGGGAGACATGAGATTGATGGCGTAAGGGCCCTCGCTGCGAATGTCCACGAGCCAGCAGCCGGGAGAGACCTCGGTCGTCCGCAGGTCTTGACCCGTCAGCACCACGGGATTTTCGTGCGAACTGCCGATGAAGATGCGCGGCGGCTCGTAGTTGTCCGGGCGTGTCGTGCCGACATCCTGGAACCAGGCCTCGTACGCAGCCTTCATCTCCGCCACCACGCCGGGATGGTCCGCCGCCACGTCGTTTATTTCAGCCGGATCGTTCGCGACTTCATAGAGTTCGAAAAGCGTTTCCGGAGACTTGGGCGCTTCTTGGAATCCGCTGGGGCAGACCAGCTTCCAGCGCTGATTGCGGATCATGAAGTTGTGATACTGGATGGGCGTGTTGCCGCGATGGCACTGGAGAGCGATGTAACGCCCAGGCCATTTGACCTCTTCTCCCTGGAGCAGGGGCAGCACGTTGCGCCCGTCAATCTTCAGCCCTTCGGGCAGGGGCACCTCAGCCGCGGCCAACAAGGTCGGCAGGACATCGATGTGCGCCGCCAGCATCCTGGAGGTATGACCGGGCTCCACTTTCCCGGGCCAGCGGAAGAAAAACGGACTGCGTACGCCGCCGTCCAGGGGTTGACTTTTCTTGCCCCGGAAAGGACCCACGTAGCGTTCGTTGGCGGGACCGTTGTCGACCATGAAAATGACGATGGTGTTGTCCGCGATGGACAGGGCGTCCAGCCGGTCGAGCAGTTTTCCCACGTTCTCGTCCACGTTCGTAATCATGGCGGCGATGGAGGCCATCACCTCCACCGGGTCCATGCCGTCGCGATCTTTCTTCGTGCCCGGTTCCTTGATGTAGAGGCCCTTCAAGGCATCCGGATTCTTCAGGTACTCTTCGTAAAGTGCCTTGGGTGGATCGTGGAAGGGACCGTGCGGCGCGTTGGTGGGCAGGTAAACGAAGAAGGGTTTTTCGGCTTCGGCCTGCTGGCCAATCCAATCCAGCGCGGCGTCGAAGTAAACGTCCGTGCAGTAGCCCTGGGTTTGAACCTGCTCGCCATTGTGGAGAAGAATGGGGTCCGTGTAGCGCCGGTCGTTTTCCAGCGGCTCGGAGTTTTGCGCCAGGCCACCGCCCTTGATCACCAGCGCTTCCTGGAAGCCCTGGTCCTGGGGGCGCATCGGGTAGCAGTCGCCCAGGTGCCACTTGCCGAAGATGCCGGTGGCATAACCGGCGCCGCTGAGAATCTCCGCGATAGTGGTTTCCTCCGGGTCCATCATGGAACGGCCCCGGAAGGTATCGACCACTCGGGTGCGGTAGTGAAAGCGGCCCGTCATCAGGCTGGCGCGGGTAGGGGAGCAGACAGGGCTCACGTAGAAGTCCGTGAGGCGGGCGCTCTGCGCGGCGAATTTGTCGATGCGTGGCGTGCGGATGACCGGGTTCCCCGTGGAGCCAAAGTCCCCGTAGCCCTGGTCATCCGTCATGATCAGGATGATGTTCGGCTTAGCCTGGGCGTCAAAGTGTAAAAGAGAAACGAGCAGGCAGAGAAGCGCAATGCCCGCCAGGCGGCGGATGGGAAAAGCGGGGAGTTTCATTTATTGAAGCAGGATACAGCGGGTTTATTCGAGTTTGTCGAGGGTAACGTCTATATTGGTCCTGACCAGGTCGCCCATGCCTTCGCAATCGTCGAAGCGGTTTGTGTGGTGATACTCGTTCAGTTCGTGGCGGAGCTGGTCCACCTTTTCCGGCGGGCTTAGCTCATCTTGGCACATCGTTTCGAACAGGGCATCCAGCCGCCGTTTGGCCAGGATGACGCGCTGGTGGATGAGGGTGCGTTCCTCATCCTGGTACTGCTGCATCGTGGGGTAGTTCAGCAGCGTGGTGCAGAGTTCCACCACCTTTTCGTTCTCCTTGAAGAACTGCGGCAGGTACATCTCCTTGTTCCCCTCATAGGACTGCTGGTCGAAGTCGATGGCCCGGACGCGGTACTGCGTTTCCTCAAAGTCTGGGGTGATGTCCACTACGTAGTTGTAGCTGCGCATGTCGCCCAGCAGGCGGATAAAGCTGCGCTCATTGAACTTCACAAACTCCTTCGCCACGCGCACGCGGTTGGTTTCAGACCGTTGGAAATAGTGATCGATGAAGTAGTCCCCCGGCACCCCGGCAATGTGCTCCTCGATCAGGGTCTCGCCATGCACGATGAAGTTGATGCGGTTGGGCGACAGAATGTGCTCCAGTTCCAGCCCGTAAAGGCGGGAGGCGTCGGCGATTTTTACGTAAAAGTGATCGTAGTTGTCGTTGTATTGGTTGACCACCCGGACACGGAAGGGGCGGGAATTGCCAAAATCACAGAAGTCCACCCGCTCGATCTTGAGGTGCTTGCGGACCTTGGTGCCGCCCGTCTTGAGAACGCTGTAGGTGCAGGTGAGGCCGTCGTAGAGTTTGTCCCGGATGGGCGCGTCGTAGTGGACTGTTTTCCAGAGCGTGTCGTTCCCGTCGTTGTCAAAGAGCGGGTAGAGCGCGGAGTACCGCAGCATGTCCTTGTAGGTCACGGGCAGTTCCGAGGCGCGGCGGAAGGCGCTCAGGTATTCGGCCAGTTCCGGGCTGACGGGGTAGTAGGCTTTCTTCTGAAGCTCGTGGATCATGGGTGGAAGTGCAGTGGGAAGCTCCCCTGAGAACATGGGGCCGCTTCGCGCCACGTGCCAGCCTTGATTGCGCGGCGGGTATCGCGGAAAGTGCGCGGATGAAACCTCTTACCCCTTTGCTTGCCGCCGCGATTTGTCTGGCGGGTGGCGCCGTGAACATGACCCTGGCCGACGGACCCGCGGATAACGTGGCGGCCGAAGTGCGCCGCATTCCACCGGAGGGAATCGAAGTGCCGGCCGAGCAGCGGGCCGAGATTTCCAAGAAACTGGACGAGGTCAAGAAGGTCATCGGCGAACTGGAGACCTCTTTGAAGGACAAGCCCGAGCTGCTCCGCCTCCTGCCGGACGTGGAAGTTTATGAAAAGGCTGTTCGCTACGCCCTGGGCTACCAGGAGTTCCATAAGGAAGGCGAGATCAAGGTCGCCATGGGCCAGCTGGACACGGCCCTGGAACGCGCCGCGCAGTTGAAAGAAGGCAAGGCGCCCTGGACACGGCAGACCGGCGCGGTGGTGCGCGGCTACCGCAGCAAGATCGACGGCTCGGTTCAGCCTTATGGCCTGCAGATCCCGGAGAGCTATGACTTCGACGGCGCCCAACCCTTTCGGCTGGATTTCTGGTTTCACGGCCGGGGTGAGACCCTGAGCGAAGTGTCCTTCATCGATCAACGGGCGCGCGGCGTGGCGGGCAAGCTGGAGCCCGAAGACACCATCGTGCTGCATCCCTACGGCCGGTACTCCAACGCCAATAAATTCGCCGGGGAAGTCGATCTGTTCGAGGCTCTGGAACACGCGAAACAGGACTACCGCATCGACCCCAACCGCACCGTGGTGCGTGGCTTTTCCATGGGCGGCGCGGCCTGCTGGCAGTTCGCCGTGCACTTTGCCGGACAGTGGGCGGCGGCTCAGCCGGGCGCGGGATTTTCCGAGACGGAAGATTTCCTGAAGACCTTTCAGCAGGAAACGCTCCAGCCCACCTGGTACGAGCGGAAGCTCTGGCACCTCTACGACTGCACGGACTGGGCCATCAATCTTTTCAACTGTCCCACCATCGCCTACAGCGGTGAAAACGACCGGCAGAAACAGGCCGCCGACATGATGGAGAAGGCGCTGAAGGCGGAGAACCTCGCCATGGTACACATCATCGGCCCTGGCATGGAGCACAAGATGCACCCCGACTCCCTGGTGGAGATCGAGAGCCGCCTGAAAAGCATCGTCGATCAGGGCCGCCAGGTGGTACCGAAGCAAGTGCGCTTCACCACCTGGACCCTGCGTTACAACACCATGAACTGGGTGCGCGTGGACGCCATGACGGAGCACTGGGCCCGGGCCCGCGTGAATGCCCGTCTGGAAGCGCCCAATGCCGTCTTTGTAGAGACGGAAGGGGTGGAAGCCTTTACCCTGGAGATCCCCCCGGGCGGTTGCCCGCTGGACGCGGTGCGGGAGGTGCTGGTCGATATCGACGGCGACGTGGTGACCGGGCTACCCGTCATGACGGACCGCTCCTGGGTGAGCCATTTCCGCAAGGTGCACGCCGGTGACAAAGTGAGCTGGACCCGGGTGAGTTCGCCCTTCGCCGAAGAAGAAGGCCTGGTGAAAAAACACGGACTCCAGGGGCCGATCGATGACGCCTTCATGGATTCCTTCCTGATGGTGAAACCCACGGGCGAGGCCCTGAACGACAAGGTCAAGAAGTGGGCGGCGTCAGAGTTCGACCACGCCGTGACTCACTGGCGTCAGCAATTCCGTGGCGATGCCCGCGTGAAAGAAGACGATGCCGTCACGGAAGAAGACATTGCCGCGCACAACCTGATCCTCTTTGGCGATCCGAAGAGCAATTCCGTCCTCGCCAAGGTCGCTCCCGATTTCCCCATCCAGTGGACGTCCAAGGGCATCCAGGTGGGTGAGACCACCTACGAAGTGGGCAATCACGCCCTGGCCCTGATCTTCCCCAATCCCCTGAACCCGGAGAAATACGTGGTGGTGAACAGCGGCTTTACCTACCGCGAATACGACTACCTGAACAACGCCCGCCAGGTGCCGAAGCTACCCGACTGGGCCGTGATCGACATTTCCAAACCCGTCACCTCACAAAAGCCCGGCGACATCGTGGACGCCGGGTTCTTCGGAGAGAAGTGGCACTACAAGGCGCGGAAGGCGGAGTAGGGCGGAGGAAGAGCTTCCGGCGCGGGCAGGTGGTCCTCGACCTCCGGGCGAGGAACTCGCGAGCCGAGCATGCGAGTATTTCCGGCGCTTGCTTAGCTCCCAACGTGAACGAGGAGGGGTTGGTCTTGGCGAATTGAATGTCCTAACAAGGACACCCCGCTGCCGAGCCCTGCTTCCGTGAACGCGCTCGGAGATCGCGTTCCACCTTTCCCTGTCACCTTCGGTTTAGGAAAGAGGCGGAACCTGCCGCTCCTTTCCTTCTCCAAATTCACTCCGGCTTTTCCACCACCGGCCAGACGTGGGAGCCGTCCAGGACGTTGCGATAGATTTCGGGAAGCTTGGCCTTGATCGCTTCCACTTCGGGCCGGGCCTCGTCCGTCAGGTTCTTCTCTTCGGACGGGTCTTCGCTGATGTGGTAGACCTCGAACTGGTCGATCTTCGCGTCGCGAACCATGCCGATGTTCGCTTCGTTGACGTGATCGGTCTTGGGAAACTCGCCGCCGTTCAGGATGCCGAGCGCTTTCCAGTCGCCGTCGCGCATGGAAACCTTGGCGTCGTTGAGGGCATTGTAATACACCCAGATGAGCGGCTGCGTGCGCGGAACGGCTTTTCCTTCCAGCGCGGGGAGGAAGTTCGCGCCATCCAGGTGCAGGTCTTCCGGCACCGTTGCCCCGGCCAGGGAGGCGAAGGTGGGCAGGAAGTCCAGGGATGAAACCGGCGTGCTGGAAACCTGGCCGGCGGCGATGCGGGCGGGCCAGCGCATGAGACCCGCCACGCGGTATCCGGCCTCATGGGTGTGAAGCTTCATGCCTTTCAGCGGGCCGGGGGAACCGTAGGAACGCTTGGCATTGGGGTAGCGGTTCAGTGTCTCGGGGCCGTTGTCGGAGGTGAAGACCACCAGGGTGTTGTCGCGCAGCTTCAGGTCGTCCAGCTTCTGGAGCACCTTGCCGGTGGCGCTGTCCAGGTTTTCCACGTTGGCAAAGAACTGGGCTTGATCCTCATTGGCGGCGCCCAGGTTCTCGTATTTCGCCACCAGGTCCGGGGGCGAGGCGATGGGTTCGTGCGGTTCGTGGTAGCAGAGGTAGATGAAGAAAGGCTGCTCCGGCTTTTTGCCAACGTGCTGCTCCATCCAGTGGATGGCCTCGTCCGCCACGATCTGGCAACTGAACCCCTCCAGCGGGCCCACTTCCTCGCCGTTGCGCACGAAGTTCACCGGGTTTTCGTGAGAGGGCGAGGCATTGTTCTGCGTGGAAAACCAGTGGTCGAAACCCGCGTCTCCCGGCTGGGGCTGCTCGGGAGAGTTGAAATAGGCGTTGCAGTGCCACTTGCCGGAATGGCAGGTCGCGTAGCCGGCGTCTTTCAGGAGCTGAGGAATGGTGACTTCCTCTTTCCGCATGTGCACCACGGAACGCTGATTCCAGCGCGCGGGATTCTGCCTCGCCTCGGGAATCCAGTCATAAACGCCCGCGCGGTTCGGGGTGCGTCCCGTGAGCAGACCCACCCGCGAAGACGAACACACCGGCGCGGCGGAATAGAAGTCCGTGAAGCGGATGCCGTCCGCGGCCAGTTGATCCAGGTTCGGTGTTTGGATGGTGGGATGCCCCTGGCAGTGGAGGTCGCCATAGCCCAGGTCGTCGCAAAGGATGACGATGATGTTGGGACGGCTATCGTCAGCGGCACGCAAGGCTTGCGGCGGCGACAGGACCGCGGCGACGAAAAGGAGGATGCCGGTTGCGAGACGGATGGCGGCCCGAGAGCGGAGGGAATCGAAGCGGGTTTTCTTCATGATAACAGAGTTTACCTGGGAGCTTGCTTTCTGAGGACTATCCCTACGCCGGGAGTTCCCCGCCCCGCAAGTACGCGAACGTGGAAAACCGCTGGCGCGGCCCGGCGGACCGCGCGGGGAAGGGGTGCCTGCCGCAAGGCAAAAACAAGAAAACGCCTGCCGCGTCCCGGGTTCAGTCCAGAATTTCGTAGCGGCCAGATTCCTTGGAGGCCATCAGCGCGGGACCTTTTTCGAACCAGCGCTTGAAGTGAGCGCTGTCGTAGTGGGCCTGGACGGCTTCTTTGTCCTGATAGACTTCGTAGATGGCGAACTTGTCAGGATTTTCCAGGTGGCGGGAAAATTCCCACTTCAGACAGCCCGGCTCCTGACGGGAATCCTGGGCATTTTCGGCCAGCGCTTCGATCAGAGCATCCGCGCAACCGGGTTTGGCTTCCAAAGTGACGACGATGGCAATCATGGTGTCGTAGGTTTAGTGCGCTGGAGGGGAGAGGCAAGGGTGAACTTGCCTCTTTCTCAATACTCGCGCCGCGGAAGGAGACCTCGCTAAATAGACTTCAGGTAGGCCACCACGTCGGCCACGTCCTGCGCGGTCATGCCGAGCTGCGCGGCGGACATCATCAGGCTGCGGTCCATCTTTTTCCGGCTCTGGATCTTACCGCCGGGAACGATCTGAGTCACGCCGCCCATACTGGTAATGATAAAGGGATTAGAGTCCTTGATCAGCAGCCCGTGGATGGTCTTGCCGTCTTTGGTCTTAATCTCCGCGCCGTCATACCCGTGTGCGATGTCCGCGCTGGGATTGAGGATGGACGTGGCGATGACTTCGCGTGTCTGGGTTCTGCCCCAGCCGGTCAAGGTGGGGCCAAACTCGACGCCCACGCCTTCGATGTTGTGACACATCAGGCAACGCTGGGCGGCCAGTTTGCCGCGATTGGGATCGCCTTCCAGCTTCAGCACCTCCTCCGCCGGAGGCAGGTTGTCCGGCACCAGCGAGGGGTCCGGGGAGACGACTTCCATGATCTCGACCTTACCGGGATCGAAGATGCCCCGCTGCGCGAGTTGAGGCATCAGGCCGAACTCTTTCCATTCATTGGTGTCGCGGTTCAGGAGCCACCAGAGGGCGTCCGCCCGCAACGGACTTTCCGGTTCGGCGGCCAGATCCATCATGACGTCCGCGGCTTCTTTCATGGGAATGAAGGCCAGGGCATCCATGGCGAGGTGGCGTTCTTCCACGGGCAGCTTGCCGTTCTTGGCGCGGGCGGCCAATGCTTCCAGAGCCTGCGGCGGGTGAAGGCGCCACGCGATGCGGGCGAAGGAGGGGAACCAGTTGGCGGGCTCGTCCTGTTGCAGGGCGGCCTTCACGGCGTCATAGACCTCGCTTTCCTTGCCGGTGGCGCCGGTGCCGAAGGCTTCCAGGTAAGAGCGGTCCAGACCGTCATATCCCTTGGCCAGCGTCACGAAAATCTCTTCGTTCCCCGCGAACGGCACATCACGCATGGAGAGCGCCACTTCCCGGCGGACGGCGGGGGAGTCGTCCTTAACGGCCTCGCGGGCCAGGGGCAGGAAGTCGTCATGCAGCGCGCGAATGGCGCGGTAGGCCACGATGCGCTGCCATTCCTTACCTTCTTTCAGGAGGCCTTTCACCTTCGCTTTGCCTTCGGGACCCAGTTGCGCCATCAGCCAGATGGCCCGGGCGGCGATGTATTCGTTGGGATCGCTCAGGACTTTTGCTTCCAGCGCGGGCAAGACGGCGTCTCCCTGTTCTTTCAGCGCCACGAAGCCCAGGTTGCGGACGTTTACCGCCGGGCTCATCAGGGCGGTGATCTGGCCTTCGGTGGTGGCCAGGTCGAACTCAGGGATCTTCGGCGTAAAGCCCTTCGGCGCGACCCGGTAAATAGCGCCAGAGCAGGTTTCGTCCAGGTCCTGGTGACCGCCCACGCGGCCGTCGTACCAGTCGGAAATATAGATGGCGCCATCCGGACCCACCGCCACGTCGGAGGGGCGGAACAGGGTGGGCGTGTCCAAGTTCACGCTGTCGGTGCCGCCCAGGAAATCCGAACCGGCGAATTTGCCTTCGGGATTGGAGGTGACGAAGTTCTCTCCCTCCAGGCGGAAACCCGCGCCGTCGGGCTGAGGCTGATAGGAGAACACCACGTTCCGCCCCGCTTCGCAGGCCAGGAAGGTGCCAGTCCATTTGTCGCCCAAAGCACCGTTCTCGTAAAACACGTTCCCGGTGGGCGACCCGCCGCCATAGACGTCGCCCGCCGGGGCGATGCCGGGATCTTCCTGGCGCCATTCCGCCACCGCGGTGGGCTGGCCGGGGCGCTGATCCGCCCGCCAGGAACGCTGGCCGTCATTGGACGCAAAGCCGAAGTTCGCATAGGTCATGACCCAGCTGACGCGGCAGGCCGGCGGGTCATCGTTGTCGTTCTGGAAGACGTCACCCAGGGAATTGACGGATTGCTCGAAACTGTTGCGGTAGTTGTGCCCGATGATCTCCGTGCCGGTGCCGTCCGGATTGATGCGGGCGGTAAAGCCGCCCACGTAAACATGACCGTCGCTGCTCGGCTTGCCCGCCATGGCGTCAGCGTCAAAAGGGGACTCATAGGGGCCGATGAGCTTCGGGCGGTAGGGCCCGACGGAAACCCATTCTTTGCCGTCGCGATCGGTAAAGACGGCACCCGTGTTCCCGGCGTTGAAGTACCATTTCCCTTCCGGCCCGGCGGTCACGGAGTGCAGGCTGTGGTCGTGGTTCTTTCCGTTGAAGCCGGTGAGGAGCACTTCCCGTTTGTCCACCCCGGAATCGAACTTCAGGTCGCCATCCGTGTCGGTGTAGATGATGAGTTCCGGCGGTTGAGAGACGACGATTTTGTTCCCGATGACGGCCACGCCAAGGGGGGCGACCAGGGCTTCTTCCTGGACGAAGACGTGGCTGCTGTCCGCCTTGCCGTCGCCGTCGGTGTCTTCCAGGACCATGATGCGGTCGCCTTCCGGCTGGCGGTCGAAGTGTTTGCGGTAGCGAACGCCTTCAGCCACCCAGATGCGGCCGTCTTTGTCGATGTCGATATTCGTGGGGTTGAAAAGTTGGGGCGAACTGGCCCAGAGGGTCACTTCAAGGCCTTCCGGAGCGTGGAACAGCGCGAGGGGCACTTTCTCGGGTTCCACGGACGCGGGGTCGAAGGGAACCACCGGTTCTTCTTCAGCTTTTGGCTTTTGGGCCAGGGCCGGGGTGGCAAGGCCCAGACCAATCAGGAAAGGGCAGATCAGGGAACGAAGCGGATTGACCATGGGGAATCTCGTGGCGGGTGGGTTTCGGAACGGGCTTTCGAAAAGACGAAGCGCCACCGGCAGGGGGCGTTTGCCTGTTTTCGCAGCCGTCTCCATTCCACAAGGCGGGGCGAAGGTCAACGCCGGAATACCCGGGAACCCTGGCTGGAACGCGCCATACAGGCCGTGCCGGGGAGCCGAGTGGGGCCAGCCGGTCTGCCCGCGGGTCACCCACAAAAGCTGGACGGCGGAGCATTTCTCGGGAAGGTGAGGGTTTCACGGAATGGCCAGTAAGAAAGTCTGCATCGTCGGCGCTTCAGGGAAGCTGGGAAGATACGTGATCCAGCATGCCCTGGACCGGGGCTACGAGGTGGTGGGAGTATGCCGGGCGGAGAGCGTGCCTAAACTGGATGACTTTCGTGACCGGATAACGGTCTACCCAGGCCGGACAAACGACCGGGACGTCATCAAAAATGCCGTGGCGGGCTGCGATGGGGTGCTGACCGTATTGGCCCCATGGGGCGTGGAGGACTATGCCTCCGGAACCGCCCAGGCCGTGCTCGACTTCGCGGAGCCGGATTCCCGGCTGATCTTTTCCTGTGGCTGGCACATCACGAAGGACGGGAAGGACCAGTACTCCTGGCTGTTCCTGACGCTGCTGAAAGTCATCGGCAAGATCGTGCGGCTGCTTCGCCTGGTGGATATCGACGATCAGGTGGAGGCGTGCCGCCGGATTTTCGCCAGCGACCGCCTCTGGACCGTGGTGCGGGGAAGCGATCTGGAAGAAGGCGAAAGCGAAGGCCTGCCCGTCTGGAGCGAGCATGTGGGAGACCCCATCCTGAAAAGCAACCTGACGCGCCGGATAGATTTCGCGCTCTTTATGGTGGCGGCCCTGGAGAATGACGAACTGATCCACCAGGCTCCCGCCATTGTGGGACGCAATTCCGCTTCAGCCCGGGAACACGGGCCGGACGCGGCGGGAAACGCGTCAGGGGAAGGTTGAGTCAGAGCGCTAGGCGGAAATCCGCTGAGTCCGGGCACCTAGCAGAGCGCTAGTGTCGGGAATATTCCGCGGTGGCCGGATGGGGCCGGTGTGGCCCTCCGAAGCGTGGGAGAGGCGGTCGAGCGCTTTCTTCAAAACGAACAGGTCGAAAGGCTTGGCGACGAAATCGTTCATGCCCGCTTCCAGGCAGCGGCTGCGGTCGGCGCTGAACGCGTGGCCGGTCATGGCAATGATCTTCGAGTTGGACGAAGGCACGCCCAGTTCACGGATGCGGATGGTGGCTTCGATGCCGTCCATGATGGGCATCTGAACGTCCATGCAGATGATGTCGAAGTCGGCTTTCTGCACCGCGTTGACGGCTTCCAAGCCATTCCCGGCCACGGTCACTTTGTAACCGAGCCGTTCGAGGGTGAGTTTCGCGACCTTTTGGTTGGTCTCGTTGTCTTCCACCAGAAGCACCTGGGTGCCGGACTTTTCCGGGGACTCTTCCTCCATCTCTCTGATGAGCGCGAAGGGCGAATCTTTCTGGCGCGGCGCGGTGTTGGAAGCGTCATTGGCCCGGAAAGCCGTGGGCCGGACCTTGACGGTAAAGCGAATGATCGAACCCTTTCCCGGCGTGCTCTCCAGCCAGATGTCTCCGCCCAGAATCCCCACCAGTTCCTTGCAAATGGCCAGGCCCAGGCCCGTGCCGCCATATTGCCGGGTAATGGAGGCATCCGCCTGGGTGAAAGGCTGAAACAGGCTGTCGATCTTGTCTTCGGGAATGCCGATACCGGTATCGGTGATCTTGAAGCGAAGGATCTGGAATCCGTTCTCTTCTTCCACTAGCGCCACATCCACGTCTATCTCGCCATCCTGGGTGAACTTGACCGCGTTTCCTATCAGATTGGTCAGGACTTGCTTGATGCGCGAATCGTCGCCAATGACCTGGGTGGGAGTGTTCTCCGTGACGGTGTACTGCAGCGCGACATTCCGCTCCTCTGCCAGGGGGGCGAAGGTCAGGAGCGCTTCTTCCATGACCTTGGCGGGGAAGAACACCCGCTGATCCAACTGGATGGTCCTGGAATTCAGCCGGGAAAAGTCCAGGATATCGTTGAGCACTTTCAGCAGGGTCGAGGTGCTGCTTTGAATGGTCTGAATGAAGTCCCGCTGTTCGTCGGTCAGGTTTGTGTCCAGGACCAGGTTCACCATCCCGAAAATGCCGTTCATCGGGGTGCGGATTTCATGGCTCATGTTGGCCAGGAATTCAGCCCGGGAGCGGGCGGCGGCTTCCGCTCGCTCGTGAGCGGCGCTCAGTTCGCGGTTTTTGCGATCCAGAGATCGAACCAGCGAACGCACGCGGGTGACCAGAGGGTCTTCGTTGGGATTTCCCAGATAGACCTTTCCCGTGTGCTCGGGCAGTTCCTGCTGGAACTGATTCATGATGGCGGACAACTGGTCCAGCGTCCGCTGCTGCCGGGAGTTCTGTCCTTCCAGGCTGGTCGATTCGTCTACAAACCTCATCTCCCCGGAGGTAGGCGGAACAAGGGGGCGAAGGACCGGCCTGTGAGGTTTGGTCGACATATGGGAGTGACGGCGTTATCCAGGGATAGCTTGCCAGGTATTACGTGTAATTACGGAAAATACGATAATTACAGCTTTGCGTCAATTAAATCTCCTGAAGGATAGCCAAGTAACCTGTGAAACCTCGCAACGCAGGTTCCCCGCGGGTGACGGACTTTCCTGTCGAACCGGTATATTTCCGGGCCCGGACGCCCCGGACCATCCTCAGTTCAGCAGGATGGCCTGGACGGCGTCAATGTGTACGTTTCCGTTGGCGCCTTCATTGGTGAAGACCACGGAAGCGGGCTGCCCCGGCTCCAGCTTGTAAGCGCCCAGGGTGTAGAAACCGTATTCCAACGGTGGCGCGTTCTTCTGGTTCACGATCACGGTCTTTTCACCGGCGGGCGTGATGACCTTCACCGCCGTCTTGGACGAACGGTTTTCGTGAGGCTGCCAGGAAACGCGGATCTCGTATTCGCCGGCTTCTTTGATCGGTAGTTCGTAGCGGGCCTCCGCTTTGCCGCCCGCGCCGTGGTAGCGGTAGCCGTAGTCCACATAGCCCTGGAGACCGTGCCCCTCCGTCCAGTTCCCGGTGAGGACGGCCTTGTCGTCATCCACCACGATGCCGGGCAGGTTGCTGGACAGAGTGAAGTCGCTGGGCAGTTCGGAGGGCTCAGGCAGTTTCGGGTCGGCGTAGAATTCGCCGTCCAGATTGTCTCGGCGCATGTTGCCGTGGAGCTGCATCAGGGCGATCAACTCGTCCAGGTGCTGGTAATAGACGTCGCGTGGCGAGAGGTCGTATTTCTTGCCGACGGCGGCGGCCTTGCCGACCACCACGCCCATCATGCCGCAGGTTTTCATGACGCGGATGGTGCCGAGGGCTTCGTGGGTGACGCTGATGTTCCGGCCCGCCATGAAGAGGTTGTTAATGTTCCGGGAATAGAAGCAGCGGTAGGGAACCGGGTAGCCTTTCTTCCGGTCCACGCCTTTGCCGTGAACGGCTTTGGAGATGAAGGGATTCTCCGGGTAGGCATTTTCGTACTGCTCGTTGGGGTAGTGGAGGTCGATGGACCAGGTGGTGAGCACGCAGCCGTCTTCAAAGGGGCGCCGGTTCGCGATGTCTTCTTCCGTCAGGACCACATCGCCCAGAAGCTGCTGCGTTTCGCGAGTGCCGCCCACGTAGGCCATCCAGATGAGACGGCCGTTTTCGTGCGCGCCGCCGCTTTCGTCGTAGCGGCCATAGACGCCGTCATGTTTCATGGCGCTCCAAGCGCCGAAATTGGCGCGCAGGTTCCAGTCGCGAATGGCTTCCAAGTCTTCCAGGGGGTGCTTGTCGAAACCGCTTTCCCAGAACCACTCGGCGTGGAATTTCTTGGGGTAGGGGAATTCGCCTTCCTTTAGTTCCAGGGCCCACGGGGTTTCGGGGAAGGTCTGAGGCGCGTCCGCCAGTTCCCAGCGCCACATGTTGCTCATGCCCATGCGGCCGCCGTCGATCATTGTGCGGTCCGCGTTGGCCATCATGCCGATGGTGCCGTGGCCCGTGGCATCGCAGAAATAGGTGCCGGTGAAGCGGCGGACTTCACCCGTGGTGACGTCGAAGGCGAGGACGGCTTCCATGTTCGACTCGTTTTCCATTTCCACCGCGTAGCCATGGTGGTTCAGGAAGAGAGAAATGTTCGGCTCCGCGCGGACGATGGCTTCTTTCTTGTCGTCCTCGAACTCCTCGTAAGTGCCGGGCGAGGCCTCGGCCTGGTCGGTAAATTCCTGGATGATGTCCCCGATGGGGTAGAGGCCGGGAGGCGTATTGCCTTTGGCCCAGACGCGGACCTCGGAGCTGCCGTTGCCGCCCAGAACGCCGCGGTTCTGGATGAGGGCCACTTTCAGGCCCATGCGGGCGGCGGAGATGGCGCCACAGGAACCGGCGTAGCCGCCGCCGACGAAGACGATGTCGAAGGGGCCTTCCTCGATGGGTTCTTCCGAAAGTCCCAGGAGGGCGCGGCGCCACTTGGGCAGGACCTCGCTGCTGTTGTCCGGCTCGAAACCGGGCTCGTTGGAGAAAATGAGCGCGTCGCAACGGCCATTAAAGCCGGTCAGGTCATGCAGGGAGATTTCCACTTCGCCAGCGGGCACCTCGATCTCGCCGCCGCTCTGCCAGTGCCACTGGGCGCCTTCGGTGCCGAATTCGGTCTCCAGGGGAGCGCCGTTTACCTTGACCTGGAAGCGGCCCGGCATGCCGGGGGCGTCCCAGCGGGCTACCCAGTCTTTCGTGCGGGCCCAGACTTGGTATTTGCCCGCCTTTGGGAAAGTGACGGTGGTGGTGGCGTCGTCCACGGGGTTCCCCAGGCCGTGCGCCATGAGGTAGGGCGAACCCATGAGGTCGATGAACTGGGTGTCCAAGACCCAGCCGCCGTGGTCTTTAAACGCTTCGGCTTCCACGAAGACGGTTTCGGCCTGAGATTTAACGGCTCCGGCGCTGAGCAGCAGGCCGGTGGAAAACAGGGTGAGCAGAGGTTTTTTCATCTTGTCTGAATGAGGCTGCAAGCCGGCGGAACCGGCGAAAGAGGGGAAGTCAAACTAGCTCAAAAATGGGGCTTTGCCCGCGAATTTCAGGATTCCGAACCAGGAGAACTACTTGACACCGAGTTCTTTTTTCCACCAATCCAGGTATTTCCGGTCGGAAATGTCGGCTTTCAGACCACGGCGCTTCATGCCGCGCTCAAAAGTGGCGTATTTTTCTTCTTTGATGGCCTTGATTTCCTCGTCCGTCTCCAGGAAACGGCCCTGGTCATTGGTTTCGTCAATCCAGGTTTCCACTTTGCCCCGGAGGGTTTTCAGCGTCTCCGCGTGGGCGGGATCGGCGGCCAGGTTGTGCACTTCGTAGGGGTCGGCCTCCAGGTCGTAGAGTTCTTCCTCGGGCTTTTCCGGCGCCATGAAGAGGGCCTGCTCCGGCGTCAGGCGGCCCTGGTCCTGCATGACTTCCATCAGGGTCAGCACGGGATATTGCTGCTTTTTGTAGCCGCTGTGCTGGGTGTAGGGCAGCTCGGGCATGAAGTTGCGGATGTACTTGTAGCGTTCCGTGCGGACGCAGCGGATGCGGTCCACGGCATCGCCGCAGCGGTCGCGGGCGGCGTAGATTTCCGGCCGGCCTTCAAATCCATCCGCCAGAATGTCCACGCCCTGCATGAAGCCGGGAATCTCCAGCCCGGCGGCGGCCAGGCTGGTGGGGGCGAGGTCGATCAGGCTGACTTGGCCGTCTCTTACTTCGCCCGGCTCCAAGTGCCCCGGCCAGCGCAGGATGAGCGGGGTGTGCAAGCCGGGATCGTAGAGCCACTGTTTCCCCCGCACGTGAGGCCGGCCGTGGTCGCCGAAGAAGACCACCAGCGTATTGTCCGCGAGGCCTTCCTGCTCCAACCGGTCGAGGAATTCACCGGTTTTCCGGTCCATTTCCTCCACGGAGGCCAGGTAGTTCGCCCAGTCCGCCCGCGTCACCGGATGATCCGGGTAGTAGGGCGGCAGCTCGATCTTCGCGAGGCGGTCCGGGTCTTCGTTTTTATCGAAGGTCCGGTGGGGTTCGAAGATCTGGACCTGGGCGAAGAAGGGCTGGCCCTCGGCCCGCTGGCTCCAGTCGTCGCCGTCGTAGAGGTTTTCGGGAGTGATGAAGTTGTAGTCTTCTTTGCCGATGCCCTTGCCGGTCTTGGCGTTGATGTTGCAGACGAAGTAACCGGCTTCCTTGAAGAGTTCCGGCAGAGTGCGGACACCCTCCGGGAGCGGCTTCAGGTTCCGGGTGCGGTGGTGCTGCGCGCCAATGGAGGTCTGATACATGCCGGTGATGAAGGCCGAGCGGGAAGAGGAACACACCGGCGCGGAGGAGTAGGCATGGGTGTAGCGCACGCCTTCCGCGGCCAGGCGGTCCACGTTGGGAGTGGAAACGGCTTTGTCTCCGTAACAACCGGCCTCTACCCCCAAGTCATCGGACACGAGCCAGAGGACATTCAGTTTCTTAGCGCCGTCCTTTTCCTGGGAGAGGGCGGAAGAGTTGAAAATCAGCAGGCCAAACACCGCCAGGGCGGTGGCGAGAAAGGGGGCGAACAGGCGCTTCATGGGAGTGAACAAACGGTTAGGTTTCAGAGCGGGAACTCTCTACCCCCGTCCGCCGAACGCTCGCAGGCTTCAACTATTTTCTGGCACGCGATGGCGTCATCGATGGTGGAGAGGGGAGCCTTTCCCTTGCCGAGAATGTCTTCCACGAAGTAGCGAACCTCTTCGCGGACGCCGTATTCGTAAGCGCTGTAGGTGTGGCTGTGCACGGGGCCGGGGGCGTTTTCCACCCAGTCGCCATAGCTGAAGCGGGCGCTGCCTTTGGTGCCTAACACTTTCACCATGAAGGTCCACGAATCGCCGCCGTGATCGTCCGCCGCGAAGTCCGCGCAGAAGTGGGCCAGGGCGCCGTTCTTCAGCCGCAGGTTTACGAGGGCGAGGTCTTCGCCCTGGAACTCCGCGTAGTGAACCACGGACTTCATGGCGGAGACGGCCTCCGGCGCGCCCGCGAGGTAGAGCAGGATGTAGCTATGATGAGTGAGAATATGACGGATGACGCCGGGGTAGCGCCGGGCCACGTCCTCCGGGTGGTGGATGTTGTAGAGAATGTAAACCGCCACCAGTTCGCCCAGCTTTCCGGCATCCAGCAGGGCGCGGGTGCGTTGCAGGGCGGGCTCATGTATATAGTTATGCCCTGGCGCCAGCGGCGCGCCGTTTTTCTCGGCGCAGGCTTTGAGGGCTTCCAGTTCCGCGACGGACGCGGCCACCGGCTTTTCCACCAGCACGGCCTTTCCCGCGTCCATGGCCAGGGTGGCGTAGCGGGCGTGGGTTTCTAGATTGGTGAGAACGAAGACGGCATCGATCTCCGGATCGGCCACCAGGGCCTCGGCGGATTCGTAAGTCTGACAGCCGAAGGCCCGGGCTTTTTCGGCGGCCTGAGCCGCGTCGATGCTCCAGAGGCCCCGCAACCGTGCGGTGGGAAGGTGGGCGATGGCTTCGGCATGCAGCAGGGAAATGTCTCCCGCGCCGAGAAAACCGATGTTGGTGATCTTATCCAAAATGGAAAGGTAGGGGTGGGTTTGTTAGAAGGGTCCGAGCCGTTCGGGCATGGGATCCATGGACAGGACGCTGGCGTCGAAGCACTGCTTCAGCAGCCGGGCTTTGCGCGGCAGTTCCTCCGGACGGTCCCAGAGATTCTCGAACTCATCCGGGTCGTTCTCCAGATCATAGAGTTCGCCCTGATCCGTGCCGTGATAGACGACGATCTTTTCCGTGGGCGTGCGGACCATGGTGCCGTAGGCGTCGTGGTGGGTCCAGGCGTTGTAGTATTCGCAGTAAACGAAGTCGCGATGATGGGCTGGGTCCGCTTCTCCCGTAAGATGGGGCAGGAGGGAGCGGCCCTGCATGCGCTCCGGCACGGCCAGCCCCGAGGCCTCCAGCAGTGTGGGGGCGAGGTCGGTCAATTCCACCAGGCCGGTGACCTGGTGGCCTTCCTTGAAATGACCCGGCCAACGCAGGATGAGGGGGACGCGCAGCGCTTCGTCGTAGAAGTGGGGGCCTTTGAAATAGAGGCCGTGGTCTCCCAGCATCTCGCCATGGTCGGACATGAAAATAACCAGCGTGTTGTCCGCCTGGCCGGATGCCTCCAGCGCATCGAGAATGCGGCCCACCTGGGTGTCGATGAGTTCGCACATGGCGTAGTAGGCGGCGGTCACTTCGCGCCGGTCGCGGTCCGTCATGGCGCTGGTGTGAAATTCGCCGGGGCTGTTGTGCGCCCATTCCGCGTCGAGACGCTGGAAGGAAGTTTTCTCCGCCAGCTCGCCTTCGCGGCGTTTGGGCAGGGGCATCTGGTCCGGGTCGTAATGGTCCAGGTAGTCCTTCGGCGGGTCGAAGGGGTGGTGGGGGTCGAAGCAATTGAAGCTGAAAAACCACGGTCGCCCGGCGTTTTCGCGCAGGAAGTCGATCGTCATCTCCGCGCACCAGGTGGTCTGGTGAAATTCGGCGGGCACACCCTCCTTTACGAAGCCGGTGGTGGGTCCGTTGTAAAGCTCCTCCCACGAAGTGCCCTGGGAGCTAAGCCACTGAGAGTAGGCGTTCTCCGCCCAATCCGGTTGAGGGTGGTGCGACCAGTGGAACACATCGTAGCCATCATCGATGCGCTGTTCCACCCGGCCATTGGCGCAGGAGGAAAGGTGCAGCTTTCCCGCCAGGCCGCAGCGGTACCCCGCGTCCGCGAAGAGGCGCGAGACCAGCACCTCGTCCGCGGGAATCTGCTGCCCGTTCTGGCGGCAGCGCGTGGTGCGGGCGTAGCGGCCGGTGAGAAAAGAGGCCCGGCTGGGCGTGCAGACCGGGCTCTGGCAAAAGGCATTCGTGAAGCTGACCCCTTGCGCCACGAGGCGGTCCAGATTTGGCGTGCGGACCAGGGGATTTCCCAACGCGCCGATGGTGTCGAAACGCTGCTGGTCCGTGCACAGCCAGAGGATGTTGGGGGGCGTCATGGGGGATTCGGATATGAAACAGAAACAAAAGGGATAAGAGAACTACTCTAAAGAATGATGCTCCGTGCTGTCGATGAGGAGAAAGGTTTCGTCGTTTTCGAAGTTCAGCGCTTTCAGGGAGTAGGTTTCTTGCTGGGAATCGGTTTCGTAGTAGATGCGGTCCGCGGTTTCGTTTCCGGCGTGGCCGTAGGGTGCGCCGCTGTAGGGATTGAGCGGCGGGGCTTTCAGGTGGCCGGACTCCAGGAGGAGGTCCACGAGTTGCGCGCCCTTCATCTTGTAGGGCAGGGGGTAGAGTTCCTCCTTTACGTGGTAGGCCTGAAGCGCCTGCTGGATGGTTAAGAGGGTATTCTTGACCTGGGCCTCGCGGCGGATGGCGCGGAACGGCGCGAAAAGAAGCCACGCCGCGCCGCCGGCGATGGCCAGCAGGAGGAACGCGCGGAGGAGAATGCTTCCGATACTAAGCCTGGACAATCCAGCCATGAATGAGGTCGTAATAACGGTAAAAAACGAAAGCCGCGCCGAGGAACAGCAAGGCCACGAGGTCCCGGAGGCCGGGGCGCGTTTCTCCGGTGCGGCGGCGGACGAAGTCCAGCAGCAACCCCGTGGGGCAGCCGTATTTACAATAGGCCATGGGAATGAAAAGCGCGGCGAAAAGGCCCACCGCCGCCACGGCGATGGTGGCCACGCCGGCGGAACGGATGACGTAGGCGTCGAAGGGTTCGATGCCCGCCAGGTCCAGCGGCAGGTCCAGAAAAGTGACTAACAGAACTACCACCAGGAGCATGAGGGGAATGGCTTGAGCGGGCCACTTCACGTCCTTTGGCAGCTTCAGCATCCAGCGGGCGGGCAGGACCTTCATCAGCCAGCGTTGGGCGTGTCCGTGGGGACAGATGTACTGGCAGTAGAGCGGCTGCCGCGTGCCCAAGGGCACGAGGAAGGCCGCCGCCGCGAGGAGCACCACGCCGGGAGAATAGCGCCAGGGAATGCCGGACTCCGCCCAGCCCACCAGTAGGGACTCCGCGAGCAGGTCACCGGTTAACAGGCCGAGGTAGAGGAAAACCGCGACGGAATACCAGGGCCGCAGGCGCTGCACCGCGCGGCGTTTCACGAAAGCCATAAGCAGGCCGCCCGCCACCACGAGGACGAGCCCGGCGTCTTTCCAGCCGAAACGCCAGCCCGCCCGTGCCGCCGCCGGAGCTGAGGCATCGCCGGAAGCGAGGCGAACGGAGATGCTCTCGCCCAGGGCTTCGCTGGTGCGGGTGGCGCCGGACACGCCATAGATGCCCGCCGCGTTCAGGTCCTCAATGGCGGCGATCTCTTCCCAGGTCTTCCCGTTCCAGTTTTCCATGAAGAGGTAGTCGAACTTCACGTCCTCGACGTGGCTGGGCGTGTCGTAGCTGGAGCGGATGGCGACGCCCACGACTTTTTCGTCCGGGCCGAAAACGATGAGCCCGTCCGTGGGGCCCGAATAGCCGATGACGTCACGGCATTGCGGCATGGTGCGGGCGGCGTAGCCGATGGTGTCTCCGGCGGCATTCAGCACGAAGAGACCGGCGCGCGGGCCGCCGTCCGGCACCAGCTTATGCGTGTCCGGCAGGAAGGCCCGCACCTCCTGCGCCGTGATGGGACGGTCCCCCTGGACGCGCAGGCGTACGTGATGTTCCCGGACCAGCCAGACAATGGCGACCAGGACCGCGAGGCGATAGATCTGGAGGAAAGCGGAGGTGATGCCCGAAAGAGTAAAGCGGATCGGCCCGATGACAAGGGGGGCGGGCGCTGGGTTCGTGCCTGAAATCACTCTCCAGCCAGAAAGGTGTAGAGGTCCGCGTCGCGGAGATAGAACTCCAGGCGGATCTCCTGGCCTTTTAGCTCATTGAGGGATTTCCCGCCCCAGTGGTAGATGTGACGCACGGCGTCTCCGGTGAAGGCTTCCCCGTCGCCGTGGTTGAAGCCTTCCACTGGCTGGCGCAGGCGGTTGCTGACGCGGACAGTCAACTCGCCCTCGTGGGCATCCGCGTTGAGGACGAGATCGCCGCCGGGCCAGATCATCGTGCGGGTGCAGACCACGCCGCCGTTCCTGGGGCCGCGCAGGGAAACGAAGCCTTCTTTCCGGACCGTGGCCAGGCCGAAGGCGCCGGAGCGGTCCGTGCCGCCGTGGGGGCCGTCCCAGCCGGTGTAGTAGAGATACCATTGATCGCCTTTCTCCACCCAGCCGGGGCTGGCGAAGATCATGGTATCGTCCCAGGCGCCGTCCTCTCCGTATTCGATGAGCTTGGGGTGTCCGGGCAGGCGGAGGAAGTTCACGCCGTCCCGGCTGAAAACCAGCTCGGTGTGGATGTAGTCGTTCATCCGGAAGGGCTCCAGGAACCCCCAGAAAACGCCCGCGAAATAGCGGGTGGGCATGCCGTAGAAGAAGTTGTAGTTCGTTTCGTTATCGGTCTCGTCGGGGATGAGGATCGTCTGGGGGCGGCCATGCTCCATCCAGTTCGTCCACAGTTCCTTACTGCGCATCGTGGCGATGCGCCGGGACGCGCCGGTGTCGATCATTTCCTTGCCCCGGGCGCGGTAAACGTCTTTCGCCCGGCAATAGAGGACGTAGTCGTCCTTCACCGGATCATAGCTGATGGAGTTATGATGATCGCTGTGCAGGTGCACGATCTGGGTGTCGCTGGCCTGATCCCAATGAATGCCGTCGCGCGATCCCACGAGGCGGATGCCATTCGCGTCGCCGCCTCCGGCGCCTTTGGCGCGGTACATCATGAGGTAGCGGAATCCATGGCGATCCTTCTCCGGCACGTCCAGCAGCACCGGCGCGGAGGCTTCCAGAGTGGGGTGGCCGGGCACTTCGATGACGATGTTGTTGGGTTCGGGGCTTTTGTCAGGATAGAGATTGAGATGCGGCACCTTCCAGTGGATGCCGTCCGCGGACTCCGCGCAGGCGATTTCCGTCCGGTACTTGCGGCCTTCCTTTTCCTGGGGAGCCTCAGGATTGAAGAGGAGATTTTTCTGGTAGTAGAGCCGGAACAGACCGGCCTCCTCATCGTAAACCGCCCAGCCATAGCTGGGGTTTCCGTCTCTCAGAACCGGGTTGGCGGGATGTTTTTGGGCCGGGTGAAAGACGCGCCGCACGGCTTCTTTTTTGTATTTGATGGCCCAGTGGTTGTCCACCACCCAGAGGTTGTGAAGGAACTGGGGCTCGTGACCGATCTGGAGAGGCTCGGCGGGAATCTGGGCGGCAACCTTTCCGCTTAATAAAAAGGTTAGGAAAAGAAAGGGGAGGTAAAGAAGCTTCATCCGGGTTTCGCGGGCAGAGGGTATTTTAGAGCGGTTTCCGAAAAACTGTAGCCGCAAGATCTGGTCCGTTGCCGCCAGGGAGGTGGCGGTAGTCCGGGGCAAGTTTGGGGATGAGTGGCCACAACCTCAATTAAAATGGCCTAGTGCCAACCAGAGCCGTGCCCGGCGAGGCCAAAAGCGTGTATCTCTTATAAGCGAACTCATGCGCCCAGCTACCCAGGGAGCGAAGCTCTTTGGACTGCGCCGATTCTTCGGCGCTTTCGTTACGGGACACGGGTGCGGGAAACGAATACGCTGCCGCGGTCCCCTTGGTTTCTGAGTCGCCGGACCTGGTGATCCTGAAAACGAAGCTAATAACAGATCCGGCCATGCCTGAGCGGCGAAAGCGGCGAAGAATCGCCGCAGTCCAAAGAGGCTGCGCCTCCTTCAATAGCCTACCGGAAAATGGGAAGCAGAAGGTAAAGCTCATTTCTTGGATCTTCGCTCGCTTAGAGCGGTTTTCGAAAAACTGTAGCCGCAAGATGTGGTCCGTTGCCGCCAGGGAGGTGGCGGTAGTCCGGGGCAAGTTTGGGAACGAGTGGCCACAACCTAAATTAAGATGCTCTAGCGGAACCGAACGCGGGTGTTTCGTCCCTCCATGCAGAGAGTAAGGATTACGTGGTCCATCACGCAATCCCGCAAACGCGGGAATGGAGTCCGGGAGACGGGCTGGAGGCGAAGCAACTCTCCGCTCAGTTTCCTTTCCGTTCCCAAAGGTAGCGGATGAGGTCGCGCAGTTGTTCGCGGCTGAGGCTGGCGGTCAGGCCGGAGGGCATGAGGGAGCCGACTTCCTGGCGGTCCGCGATCTCGGCTTTCGGGATGGGCTTCACCTGCATGGTGGCGCTGTCGCGCAGGAAGAGGGCGCCGTCCGCCACGTGGTCTTCATAGCCGGAAAAGACCCTCCCATCCTCGGTCGTGATGCTGACGGTAAAGTAGCCTTCCTTCAACTGGCGCTGCGGCCAGAGGACGGACTCGATGATGAGGTCCAGGGGCAGACCCGCGCCGACGGCGTCCAGCGGCGGGCCGAGGATGCCGCCCACGCCGCCCACCTGGTGACAGGCCACGCAGGTGACCTGGGGCAGGTTGAAGATTTCCTTCCCCGCCGCGGCGTCGCCCGACTGGCGGACTTCCTCCGCGAGCGTGGCGACGAACTCGGCGCTGTATTCCTGAACGCTGTTCTGCAAGCCCATGGCCACGTTCAACACTTCCGTCAGGCTGACGTTCGCCCGGCCCGCGCTGGTAATGGCGGCGTGGATGTGTTGAGCGGCTTCAGCGGAAAGATCCGCCTTTTTCAGAGCGGGCACCAACGCGGAATACCCATCTTTCCGGCTGAGGAAGGGAAGCAGGAGCTGAGAAGCGGCTTCCGGCGACTCCACCTTGGCGAGGCCCTCCGCCGCGAGGGATGCGGCTGCTGGCAGGTCGATCAGGGCGACGGCCTCCACCGCCGCGCTCTGGATGGCGGGGTCCGCGGCTTCGCGGCCCACGGTTTGCAGCGGGGGGATGGCGTCCTTGCCAGCGAGGCGGGCAAAGCTAAGCAGGGCGGCGGTGCGTTCGGCGGGCGTGGGGGCGCCTTCCAGGGCCAGTTTTTGGATGCGGTCCTGGAGCGGTTTCAAGTCCCAGAGTCCCGCCAGCTCGATGGCGGCGGCGCGGACCTCCGTATTGTCCCCGTCGAGCAGCTTGGTCAGTTCAGGGGGTAGCGGGCCTTTGGGCTTCAGCTTGCGGGTTTGCCAGGTCTCGCTCAGGGCGCGCAGGATCGTGGTGTTTTGGTGAGAGGAATCCACCAGCAAACCGCGCAGGTCGTCCGCGTCACCCACTTTGGCCAGGACCACCCCCAGGCTGTCGCGGGTTTCCTCGGGCAGATCCGGTTTCTTTAAGGTCTTCCGGGCCATTTCAGCGGCCGCCGCGCCGCCGTAGGTTTCCAGGGTGTAGGCGAGGTGGCTGGGAATGGTCAGTTCCAGCGTGCCTGACTGCATGGCGGGCACCCAGATGTCCGCGAGGGCATACACCGCCTGGCTCAGGGAGTAGTCGATGTATTTGTCCATCGGCGAGTCCAGGGCGCGGAGGGCGATCTTCAGCGCTTCGGGGTCCTGGAAATACGAACAGGCGATCACGGCTTCCAGCCGCACGCGGGGATGTTCGTCCCGCACCAGGTAGGCCAGCTTGTCCAGGGGACGGTCGATGGCGTCCGGGTTCATGCCGATGATCCGTCCGGCATAGGCCCGGGCCAGCGGTTGAGGGCAACCGATCAGTTTGTTCAGAGACTTCGTATCGATCTTCAATCCTAACAGAGACACCGCTTCAAACAGAGGCAGCGCGTTCGCTTCCTCGTTTTCGTCCAGGGCCGCGATCCATTTTCGGACCGACTCCACGAGAGCCTCGCCGTTCCTCATGCGGTGAGCGAGGAGGCGCTTCGCCTGGGAACGGGTCCAGCCGTCCGGCGACGCCAGAAGTTCGATCAAGTTCCCCCCGGAAAGATCCGGCGCCGGATTCAGGGCGCGGCCCTTGGCGGTGATGCGCCAGATGCGGCCGTGCTCCTTATCCCGGTCCGGGTGCCGCAGGGAGGCCTGGTAGTGTCCGATGATGGGGTTGAACCAGTCCGCCACGTAAATGGCGCCGTCCGGTCCGGTGCGGATGTCCACGGGGCGGAAGCTTTCGTGCGTGGCGGCGAGGATTTGCACGGGCTCTACTTTCTGAAAGCCAGCGCCGTCTTCGAGCAGGGGGAAGGCGGTGACGCGGTGGGAGTAATAGCCCGCGATCAGGATGTGCTGTTGCAGCCAGTCCGGCAGGTGGGCAGACTCCACGACCTCGCCCGCCATGCTTTTGCCGGGCGTAACGCCGATGTTCGCCAGCGCCATGAGATTGTTAGGGTGATCGGGGGGGACCAGGCCGGGGGTGACGTAGCCGACTTCCAGGTTGTTGCTCTTCACAAAGAGCGCGCCCCAGCGGTCGAAAGCGATGCCGCAGGGGTTCTGGGAAGCCAGGGAGGGGAAGCAGAAGGGCTCCAGCTTCAGGCGCCAGGGATCGAAACGCCAGAAGCCCGCCGTGTCTCCGCGGACGATGCCCCAGGGCGTTTCCACGCGGGACAGGGTGTGCAGGCCCTGGGAAAAGTAGAGCCGCCCGCTGGGTCCGAAGGTGAAGTTGCTGATGTCCTGGTGCGTGTCGCCCGTGCCGAAACCGGTGAGCAGGACGCGCCGTTCGTCCGACTGGCCGTCGCCGTCGTTGTCTAAGAGGAGCACCAGGTCCGGGCCTTCCGCGAGATAGACCACCGTGCCTTTCGCCCCCCAGGCCACGCCATCGCCCAGGGCGAAGCCGGTGGGCATGTTCAGGCCGCTGGCGAACACGGCGGAGCGGTCCGCCTTGCCGTCGCCGTCTTCATCCGAAAGGATGTAGAGCTTGTCATCCGGCACCTGGCCCGGCTCCAACTGCGCGTAGGCCAGCGTGCAGAGCGTCCAGAGCCGCCCGTGTTCGTCCCACTGGATGGCGATGGGATTGGCGATGCCCATTGACTCGTCCGCGAAGAGATTGGCTTCGAAGTCTTCGTGAAGCGTAAAGGTGGCCTGCTCCGCCGCTGGCGAAGGATCGGACACGGAGGCGGATACGGACTGAGCGCTGGCGATCCTTGGGAGCCCAAAACTCAGAGCCATCAGCCCTGACAATGCCAGTAGCGGAGAGAGATTTTTCAGCCGGATTTGTGGGAAAGGAGACATGGACATGCGGGAAAGAAAAGGTTTTGAAATGGGGAGGGAAGGGGTAGAGAGGGCGGCTGCCAGGTGAGGTGGAAAGAGGCTAGTTTCCGGAGAGCGACCGTTTATGCACTTCCTCCTCCGCCTGGCCTATCATTCCGGGTAGCTCGGAGACTTCCTCCACGAACCAGCGCCGGTCCGTGTCGATGTGGTCGCGGCTGCTGGGCACGTGCTGGCGGTCGCCGAAAAGGAAGGCCCAGTTGGTGGGCTGGTAGTACTGGTGCCAGAGGGAGTTCTTTCTAATGACCCAGTGGCGGACGTCGCCCGCCTGGGCGCTGTCCAGAAGGGGGCCGGATTTCTCCGAGTCCGTGGGTACCCCCAGACCTTTGGCCAGGGCCTCCGCCGTCTGGCGCTGCCCGGCTTCGGTCAACTGCACGCCGTCCCGGCTGAGCGGCGCCAGGGCGGGATCGATGGCGTGAAACACGTCCACGTAGAGGAGACCCTTCTCTTTGGCCAGGCTTTCGATGGCTTTGACGTAGGCCTCCAGAGTCGTGTTCCGGGCGGCGTAGACTTCTTCGATGGGCCAGGTATTGAAGAAAGGCGTGGGAGAGGCCAGGACGATCCGGGGAGTGAGCGGCTTGAGTTGATCGATCAACGCGGCGTAGGCGTCTTTGAAGGCGGGCAGGCCGGCTTCGCTCTCCAGGGATTCCAGTTTACCGAACTGCATCACCAGGATACCGGCTTCGATCTTTTCGCGCTGGTCCGGCACGCTGCCTTGTTTGGTGTCTCCTTTGGGGGTGTAAAAGTAAAGGGGCCGCTGCTGGCGAAAGACGGTGTCCGCGGGCCAGGCGATGTTCCGCACCTTCAGGTTTTGCCCGGGGAAGGCCAGTTGGAGTAAGGTTTCGAAGAAGCCGTAGCGCTGCATTTCATGCACGCTGGCGCCGCCAATGAGAGTCAGGGTTTCGTTTGGCCGGACGGAGAAAGTTCCGCTGAAGGGCGGGGTCTCTGGCGGCGCGGGTTTGAAGCACCGGGCCAGGGCGTCGCGATCTTCTTCCGGGGTGGTGCTTTCGGCCCGGAGGGTCTGGAGGCCGAAGGCCGCCGGCAGCATGACGAGAGTAGCTAAGAGAGAAAATTTCACGAGGTTCGGTATTTAGCGCGTTTGCTGGAGGTTCTAATTTCCAATGGCCTGAACATGGACCGCCAGGTCGTCCACGAAGGCTGGCAGATTCATGTTCAACTGGCCTCCGGACACCTTGACGATGGCTTTGACCAGGGGCCCTTTCTCGGGACTGAAAGCCGTAGCGGTGTATTCCCCGTCTTTCAAGGCCAGGGACGAGACTTTGATCTGCCGCGGCGGAAAGCTGACTTTCTCTTCTCCGGTGGCGGAGGAGAAGTAGAAGACGGCTTCGCTAGGGGAGGAAAGGAGGTAGTGATGGGGCGGGATCTTTCCATCCATCTTCCCGCCAAACCACAGATTCGGGTAGTCGCTCAGGCGGTCCCAGAACGCCCGCAGTTGCACGGCGTCGTCCTCGAACGGGTTCTGGCCGTTGGGGTCGTAGTTGTGCGGATGCCGGGTGAGTTTTTCGTCTCCCGTCCGGCCCAGCGGCTTCATGTAGAGGTCCATCTGCTGGCACTTTGCCATCATGAATTTCCACATGTATTTGCGGATGGGGACGCGGTCCGCCGCGTAGATGAGGCGGTATTTTTTGCCGTCGTCGTCCCAGCTCTCCTGGGGGATGTAGGGCTTCTGGTATTTCTTCCGCCAGTTCACCGCGTTGGGCACGGTGTGGGCTTTGCCATAGATGAGGAGGTCAAAGTACGGCCGGGTGAAGACCCAGTCGCGCTGGGCATCGTTCAGGCCGCCGGTGTCCATGCCGATGAGGAAGGGATCGTCCGGGTTCAGGGCATCCCAGCGGGATTCTGATGCCTTGGCCATGTGCTCGATCCATTGCTGCGCCTTTCCCCAGTCGCCCTGGTGCTCCGCCATTTCGTGGACCAGATCGAAGTAGACATTGCCCAGGCCGGAGGTGACCTCGGCCAGCTTCTCGAACCAGGCGGTGGTGGCGGCGGCCAGTTCCGCGTTTCCGTCCGCCACGGATTCGTAAATGCGGTAGCGGTTTTTCAAATCGCCGCCCAGGGAATCGGTGAAGGCGTTGACGTTGTGGTCCGGATTGAAGAAGTGACCCAGCCAGTCGATCTCGTTGGCGTTGCCGCCCTTGCTGTCCGGGGCGCGGAGCTGCCAGCCGTTCCACATCAGGAGGTGGATGATGATGCCCTTCTGCTCCAGGTATTCGCACTGCTCGCGAAAGCGGGTCCAGTAGGCTTCATTGAACTTCGTCAGGTCGAACTGGCGGCTGCCGGGCTCCGTTTCTTCGTAGGGAAAGAGGGCGTTGTCCACCGAACCGCCGTTTTCGGTGATGAAGGCCTCGATGTGTTTCCAGCTCAGGGGCGGGTAGGCGCGCACGTGGTTCATGCCGTGCGCCGCCGCCCAGTCCGCCCAGAGTTTGTAGTCGTAGGCGTCCTGACCGGCGTAAAAGAGGAAGTCCGAAATGCCGCCGAAGGAGAGCAGCGGCTGGCCGTGCCAGGTGAAGTAAGCGCGCGCCGTGCCCGCCTGTTCCAGGCGCAGGCCGGGCTGAGGTTCCGCGGCCAGGGCGGAAGGCGTGACTGAAGCGCCGAGCATCGCGGCCGTCAGGACAACGAGGGGAAGGGTTTTCATTCCAGGGAGGATCCGCCCCCAGCCTGCTACAGACGGCAAAGGCTGGCAAGCGCCAGTGCTGGCGCGATTGCGACCGTTTCCGCGGGGTTGCATTCCCCGGCGCATTCCCGGAACGTGCGGGACAGTCATGAAAACCCTCCTATTCCCCCTGTTCCTGGCGGTTTCCTGCCTGCTGGGCTCCAGCGCCGTCCCACTCCGGGCCGAACCCGCCACGCACGAGGCCGATGTGGTCATCTACGGAGACACCCCGGCGGCCCTCATCGCCGGCATCCAGGCCAAGCGACTCGGCGTCCGCGTCGCCATCGTGGCGCCGAAGCCGCAACTTGGGGGCATGGTGACCGGCGGCCTGGGCCAGACGGACAAAGGGGTGGAGGAAGCCATTGGCGGGCTGTCGCGGACTTTCTTCGAGAAGGTGGGTCAGCGCTACGGAAAGGACCTGGCCTGGAAGTTCGAGCCGAAGGTGGCCACGGACGTTTTCGAAACCTGGCTGAAAGAAGAGGGGCTGCTCGACGGCGAAAGCCTCTTTCGCGGGCAGCGGCTGGACCTGAAGGACGGCGTGACGAAAGAGGGCGGCCGCATTCGCTCCATCCGTTGCGAATCCGGGGAGGTGTTTAAGGGCGCCATGTTCATCGACGCCTCTTACGAGGGCGACCTGATGGCCCTGGCGGGCGTGAGCTACCATGTGGGCCGCGAGCCCGCCGATCAGTACCACGAAGAACTGGCCGGCGTGCTGGACCCGGCGATGACCAAGTACCGGCAACCCAAGGTGACCTTCGCCCCCGGAGTCGATCCCTACAAAACGCCCGGCGATCCCGCCAGCGGCCTGCTGCCCGGCATCCAGAGCGCGGACGGCTATGGCCCCTACGGCTCGGGCGACGCGAAGATTCAGGCCTACAATTTTCGCCTCTGTCTCACCACGGACCCCGAGCACCGCCTGCCCATCACGGAACCGGAGGGCTACGACGCCAGCCGTTACGAACTGCTGGCCAGGCAGTTACAGCAGACGCCCGCCGGAAAGATCAAGGGGCTGCACCAGAAAGACGGCGGCCTGCTGAAGATCGACCCCATGCCGAACCAGAAGACCGACATCAACGACGGCGGTCCGTTCTCGCTGGACTACATCGGCGCGAACTGGGACTACCCGGAGGGAGACTACGCCACGCGGGAGGCCATCTGGAAAGATCACGCGGACTACACGAAGGGCCTGCTCTGGTTCCTCAGCAGCGATCCCCGCGTGCCGGAAAATCTGCGCGAGGAGATGAAGCAGTATGGCTATCCGAAGGACGAGTACCCAGACACCGGCCACTTCAGCCACCAACTCTACATCCGCGAAACGCGCCGCATGGTGGGCCTTTACGTGATGACCGAGCACGACTGCTACGGCCATCCGGTGAAGGTGGACAGCATCGGCATGGGCTCCTACGGCGTGGATTCCCACCACGTGCAACGCCTGGTGAACGGCCAGGGGGAGGTGGTGAACGAAGGCAACTTCCTGGTCGGCAAATCCGCGTATGAGATTCCCTACGGCGCCATTTTGCCGAAGCCGGACGAGTGCGAGAACCTGCTGGTGCCGGGCTGTCTTTCCGCCTCGCACATCGCCTTTGGCAGCGTGCGGATGGAGCCGGTGTGGATGCTCCTGGGTGAAAGCGCCGCCACCGCCGCCGTGCTGGCCCTGGAGTCGGACCTGACCGTGCAGCGGGTGGACTACGGCGTGCTGCGGGAAAAACTGCGGGACGGCGGCCAGCGGCTGAAGCTGCGGGACTTGCCCGCCAAGATGCAGCCAAAGGCCCTGACGGACGACGCGCCCCTGGGCAAAGGCGAAAACGGCCAGGCGCTGCTGTCTTTTGGAGATACCTCGAAAGGCCGGGAAGGCTACACCCTAGCCAATCGCCCGGTGAATGAATTCCGCCTCTACGATTTCTACGCCCGGGAAGCGGACTACTACCGGGGGAAAGACGATCTGCCCCGCCTGCTCTCGCCCTTTCCCGGCCTGGAGGCTGGAAAGTTCGGCCACTGGGGCCGTTACAGCCAGAACGACTGGGTGGACGACAGTTGGAACCAGATGGAAGTCGGGCCCGTGGTGGGCGGCGTGATGCGGATTCAGGACAAGGTGCTGGTGAAAGGCATCTACGCCCACCTGGGAGAGGCGGGGGAGTTTTCCGCCGCCTTCGATCCCCTGACCCTGAGCGTGTCCGATGCGTGGAGCGGGGGCTTCATCCGCTTCGGCGACCGCCGCTGGGGTATCGTCCAGGGCGTGGAGATGGAGGGGACAGTGCAGTTCGACGCGGCGCTGGCCCCCGGCTGGAGCGTGGACGGAAAGTGGGAGCGGAAGCTGAACCCGGAGGACTTTACCTATCGCGGCTATTTCCGCGCCGGAAAGCGCGCCATCTTTAACTACCGGGTGGGAGACGCCGAGGTGCTGGACGCCTTGTGGACCCTGCCCACCGCCAGCGGCGCGGTGCTGACCCGCACCCTCTACGCCACCGGCACCAGCCAGCCGTATGGGAAATTCTTCCGCCTGCCAAAAGGCGGCAAGACCGTGGTCCGGAAAGAAGACGGCGTGGATTGCAAGGAAGTGACCGCCCCGGACGGCACGCTCTGGCTGTTCGCGCTGCGCGGCCCGGCCCAGTGGGCCGAGGGTCCGGAGGATCACCTGGCCTTCCGGCTCCAGGCGGATGAAGAGGGCACCCCCATCCGGCTCTATGCCTGGAAAGGCGCGCCGGAAAAGGCGGGAGCCGTGCGCCAGGCCATTGCCGGGGACACCCTTGAGCAGGAGCCGGAAGCCATTGTGGCGCCGGCGGCCCCGCTCTTTCCGGAGAGCATTGCCCTGAAAGGCGAGCTGGGCACGGGCGAGGGCGCGTATGTGGTGGATACCATTCCGGTGCCGCTGGAGAATCCCTGGCACTCCATGATGTTCCTGTCCGGGCACGACTTCTTCAGCGATGGCACCGCCGCCGTCTGCACCATCATGGGAGATGTCTGGCTGGTGGAAGGCATCGACGAAGACCTGGACGTCGTGACCTGGCGGCGCTACGCGACCGGGCTTCACCAGGCCCTGGGGCTCGCCATCGTGGACGATGAGGTGTATGTGTTAGGGAAAGATCAGATCACCCGCCTCCACGACCGCAATGAAGATGGCGAGGCGGATTTCTACGAGACCTTCTGCAACCGCTACGAATCCTCCGCCGGCGGACACGACTTCAATACCGATCTCCAGCACGATAGCGCCGGGAACTTCTACTTCAGCAGCAGCGAGGGCGTGTGGAAAGTCTCGCCCGATGGCACGAAGGCGGAAGTCATTGCCACCGGGCTGCGCAATCCCAATGGCACCGGCGCCAGCCCGGACGGCATCGTCACCACCGCGCCGCAGGAAGGCACCTGGACCCCCACTTCCTTCGTTGCCGAGGTGCAACCGGGCGACTTCTATGGCATGCGGAAAACACCGAAGAAGGACATCGATCCGCCGCTGGTCTATGTGCCGCGCGGCGTGGATTGCTCCAGTGGCGGCCAGTGCTTCGTGACCAGCGACCGCTGGGGCCCTTTGCAGGGGCAGCTTCTGGGCCTGTCCTTTGGCTATTGCTCTTACTACATGATTCTGCGGGACACCGCCGAAGGCGAGCGGTCCCAGGGCGCCGTGGTGCCGATGCCGGGTGAGTTCCTTTCCGGCGCGCACCGCGCCCGTTTCAATCCGGCGGACGGTCAGCTCTATGTGACCGGTTCCCAGGGGTGGGGGAACTACGCCCAGCAGGACGGCAGCTTCCAGCGGGTGCGCTATACCGGAAAGAAAGCCTACCTGCCCACCGGGTTCGAGGTGCACCGGAACGGCCTGAAGATCGCCTTTTCCCAGCCGCTGGACGCCGCCTCGGTCCAGGACGTGAAGAGCTATTTCTGTCAGCAGTGGAACTACCTGTATTCCAAAGGCTACGGCTCGCCCGAGTTTTCCGCGCGCTACCCGGATGAAGTGGGACACGACCCCGTGGCGGTCCGCTCCGCCCACCTGTTGGAAGATGGCCGCACGGTGTTCGTGGAGATTCCGGACATTATACCGGTTATGCAGATGCAGCTCAATGCCGCGCTGAAAGCCGCGGACGGCACCGCCTTCACCGCGGACCTGTATCCCACCATCCTCCGGCTGGGTGAGGACTTCACTGCCTTTCCCGGCTACCAGGCCACGGAAGAGAAAAAGCCCGATACCCTGGCGCTGCGCTTCACGGATGACATCCCCAAGTTTGACGCCTCCAGCGTGAACAAGGGCGTGGAGAAAGGCCGCCCTATACCCATCCAGGCGATCACCGGGCTAAGGTTTGACGTTACCGAATTCCGGGTGAAGGCGGGAGAACGCATTTCTCTGTCTCTGGTCAATCAGGACGTGATCCCGCACAACTTCGTGGTCGTCACGCCCGGCTCGTTGCAGAAAGTCGGCGACACCAGTACGAAGATGATCGCCGACCCCACCGCCGCGGATCGCGACTACGTGCCGGACTTGCCCGAAGTGCTCTACCACATCCCCGTGATGAACCCGAGCGAGGCTGGCGTCATTCATGTGAACGCGCCGGAAACTCCCGGGCGTTACCCCTTTCTCTGCACGTATCCCGGCCACTGGCAGATCATGAACGGCGTGATGATCGTGGAGGCCGCGGAGTAAGCTTGAAACGGTCGCGGCGTCTCTTTCCTATTAAATAATGACAAACCGTGCTCCGGGGGTTCCTTCGTAACTCTTTCGGAATGCCGATGCACGGCTCCTTACGACGCACCCTTACTTCATGAAACTCTACCGCCTCGAACCCCAGGAAGATAAAGATAAAGACGCCGGTCTCGCCCCCGTGCTTCAGGAAATGGAACGGCCGGAGCCCGGTCCTGACGAAGTCCTCATCAAAGTCCAGGCCGCCTCTCTGAACTATCGTGACCTGCTGATGAGGAAAGGCCAGTCCGGCTCCGGGGGTGGAGGAAGCATCATCCCTCTTTCTGACGGCGCCGGGGTGGTGGAGGCGGTGGGGAAAGATGTCTCACGATTCAAGGAAGGCGACCGCGTGGCGGGCTGTTTCTTTTGCGGGTGGGACGACGGCCCCTTTGACATGAAGTACCACAAAGCCGCCCTGGGCGGTTCGCTGGACGGCATGCTGGCGGAGTACGTCACCCTGCCGGAGGTGGGCGTTGTCGAAGCGCCGCCGCACCTCAGCGCGGAGGAGGCCGCCTGCTTGCCTTGCGCCGGGCTTACCGCCTGGACCGCCCTGTTCGAGCGCGCCCAACTGAAACCCGGCGAGACGGTGCTGGCCCTGGGGACCGGCGGCGTCTCCATCTTCGCCCTACAGTTTGCCGTGGCTGCCGCGGCCAAAGTCATCATCACCTCTTCCAAAGATGAAAAGCTGCACCGGGCCCGCGAACTGGGCGCGGACTACGGCATCAACTACCGCACCCATCCGGAATGGGACCGCGAAGTCTGGACCCAAACGGAAAAGCGGGGCGTGGAACACATCCTGGAAGTCGGCGGGCCCGGCACCTTCCCGCGTTCGCTGAACAGCATCGCCGCCGGAGGCAACCTCGCCCTCATCGGCGTTCTCACGGGGAAGGGCGCGCCGGACAGCAGCCTCTTTCCCCTGGTCACCCGCTGCGTCAATCTGCACGGCATCTACGTCGGGCACCGCGCCGCTTTCTCCCGGATGAATGCCTTCCTGGAAGAGCACGAGATACACCCCGTCATCGACCGGACCTTTGAATTCGAAGACGCGCCCGCTGCCTACGAGTACCTGGAGAGCGGCCAGCACTTTGGGAAAGTGGTCATCCGGGTCGGCTGATCCAGGGGATTGCTTTGCGTAAAAGAAAGAAAAACCCCGGACCGCTTGGTCCGGGGTCTTCCGTAAATCGAAAAGGTGTCAGCCGATAGCCTGACCGGCTGACTAAGCCGTGGCGGGAGTTACTCCGCCAGCGGCTTGATGCGGATGTCGCGCCACGCCACTTCGTAGGGGCCCGTTCCGGCTTTGATGCCGTGCACCTGGAGGCCGATGAAACCCTTCGGGCACATTTCGTAGATGCCGTCGTGCGTCAGGTCCGCCACTGGCTGGCCATTGATCCAGGTCTTGATGTTGTTGCCCTTCGCCACCACGCGGAACTTATTCCATTCGCCATTCTTCATGAGGGAGTGCTGGTTCTTGGCCGGGTCTTCCAGCTTCGGCGCTTCGGACAGCCATTTGAATTCCGTGGCTTCGCCGTAAATCCAGCCCGCCTGACCGGGAGAGGCTTCTATCTCGCACTGCGGTCCGTAAACCCGGCCTTTCTTTTCGTTCTTGCCTTTGCCGGTGTCTTCCTCCTTTTGCTTGGAGCGAAGCTGCACGCCGGAGTTCAGTTCGTCCGCCACCTTCACTTCGAACTCCAGCTCGAAGTCGCCGTATTCGTCGTTCGTGCAGAGGAAAGAGTTCGGGCTGCCTTCGGTGGTCTGGCCGACAATGGTGCCGTCTTCCACCCGATAGGTGGCGGTGCCGTTCAGTTGCGTCCAGCCATCCAGGGATACGCCGTCGAACAGCTTTTTCCAGCCGCCGTCAGCGTCTTCGGCCCAGGCACTCGCCGCGCTCAGCGCCAGGGCCAGGATGGAGGTGGTGAGAATCCGTTTCATATCTATCGTCAGGGTTTTTGTGGGTTGGTATAGGGTTAGTCTAGGCAGTGTGGACAAATTGGAGGCGGACCGGCGCGAGGCCATTTTTGTCTGGCAAGGCGCCGCGAACGGCATTGGGCCTACCCCCAATAGAGTGAGCGGGAACGAAGCCAGGCGAAAAATGGGCCGCGTGACCCTGCTTTCGCCGCTTCGCGGCGCTAACGTCTCTTCCCTTTTCTCCATATCCGGTTCGTTCTCCAATTTGTCCACGCTGCCGAAACCTTCTTAACGGGGAAAAAGACCGCTGTGTCAACGGCGCGATCATGGGGGAAATCCCCCGGAAAATCTTCAGTCAGACCTTGTCAAACCAGCGGCGGGCTGGTCCCATTAGGGATTCCGAACAAAATCCCACGCTAACCCTCTAATTTTCCCATGGATCGCCGACACTTTCTTATGCGCGGTGGCGCCGCCGCCGTTTCCACCACCCTCATCAGTTCCGGCCTGGCCGGTTCCGTTTCCCTCAACGCCAAGGCAGCCAGTCCGAACGGCCGCGTCAACATCGGCGTCATTGGCGTCGGCAAGCAGGGCTTGGCTGACATGCAGCGGGCCTGGCAGTTTCCCCAGACTCAGATCGTCGCCGTCTGTGACGTTGTCGGTTCCCGGAAGGAAAACGCCAAGAAGATCACCAACGAGTTTTACGCCAAGATGACCAATCAGCCGGACTACGACGGCGTGAAAGGCTATGACGACTACCGCGAACTGCTCGCCCGGGACGACATCGACGCCGTGCTCGTCGTTACCCCGGACCACTGGCACGCCATCATCGCCGTTGCCGCCGCCAAGGCGAAGAAAGACATCTACTGCGAGAAACCCATCTCCCGCACCATCGCCGAAGGCCGCGCCATGGTGAATGCCGTGCAGGCGAACAAGGTGGTCTTTCAAACCGGCAGCCAGCAGCGCAGCGAATACGACGGGAAATTCCGCATTGCCGCCGAGCTCGTCCGCAATGGCAAGCTGGGCGAAATCCAGGCCGTGCACGTGGGCGTGGGCGATCCCAACCGGCCCTGCGACCTGCCGGAAGAAACCGTGCCGGACGACACGAACTGGGACATGTGGCTTGGACCCGCCCCTTTCCGGCCCTACAACGAAATCCTCTGCCCCAAAGGCGTCCATACCCATTTCCCGCATTGGCGTCTCTATCGCGAGTATGCCGGCGGCAGCGTGGCCGACTTTGGCGCGCACCATTTCGACATCGCCCAGTGGGGACTAGGCACCGATGACACCGGCCCGGTGAAAATCCTTCCGCCCACGGACCCGGAGAAAAAGCGCGGCCTGAAGCTCATCTACGAAAACGGGATCGAGATGTTCCATGGCGGCCCCGGCGGCACCACATGGGTCGGCACGGAAGGTTCCGTTTCCGTGAATCGCGGCTGGCTCATCACCGTTCCGGAAGACCTCCGGGAGACTCACCCCATCGCGGATCAGGACATCCACCTGGAGAACACCGGCGGCACCAATCGCGTCAGCCACATGCAGAACTTCCTGGAACGCGTCGCCGACCGCGGCAAGTGCATCTGCCACGAAGAAATCGGCCACCGCACCGCCACCATCTGCCACCTCACCAACCTCGCTTACCAACTCCGCCGCCCGCTGGAGTGGGATCCGGTAAACGAAAAATTCGTCAACGACGACGAAGCCAACAGCCTGATCGACCAGCCCATGCGTGGGGACTGGAAGCTGAGCTGATTTGGATAGGGTAAGAGAAGGCTAGTGGGAATCCGGAGCCGGGAACGAGATAGATTCTCGGTTTCCGGTGTCTGGCGTGATTCTATTTCGCCGGTTCTGAGCCGTCGCCGGACAATGCCGCCCGAATGAGCTTCCCAATCCGGTTGTAGGATTCTTGGGCCGGATGAATTCCGTCGAGGAAGAATGCGTCTTTAGAGTTCGTTCCACTTTCTGTCAGAACTTCCGCCGGATCGATCAGCTTCACCCCGAGCTTCTGACCTTCCACGGACAGAATTTCTCGCACCTCTTGAATGCTTTGGCTCGATGGGAAATCCTTGGCCGCAACAGGAAGCACAAACAACACTTCGGCGTCGCCCGCGGATTCTATTAGCTTCGCGAAATCCTCCCGGATCATGGAAAGAGACGTCCGTCCTTCCGCCAGTGCCATTGCGTCATTTGTGCCGCCAAAAATGAGGATCGTGTCAGGGTGATAGGTGGAAAGGGCCGTCTCCACTTGTGATCGAATAAAAAGCATGGTCTGACCGCCTCCCGAAAGGTTCCGGGTCCGAAAAGGCGCTAGTCCGAGGCGGTACCACCAATGCCGTCCACCGGCTCCAATGGAGTCACCACAGACCACTGCCGTAAGGCCAAAGGGTTTACTGATATAGTGAGCCCATGTCTCCACAATCTGAAAGCGAGCATGGCTGTTGACGGAGAGGGTGCCAATAAACAGAACGCCCGCCGCCGCCAATAGCAGGCAGATCAGGCGGCCGATGCGTTTGAGTGGACTTTTGAGGTTCAACGAGCGATTCGGGTTGAGCGGAGATTCAGTAAGAAAAGCGGCGAATTGGAGGGAGTTCAAGATTTCGGTTAGTCGATCGGGTTCTTTTCCTCTAGAGGAAAGACAGCCTCGGCAAAGCCTGTGATTCGATGGGTCCGTTGGGTAAACAAGGTGAAACTGATACAAATGGGGCTTAACCTGATCCAGTGCTGAAACGATGGAAGAGCGTGGAAAAATCCCGAACCGTGAGGAGCGTTCCCAAGAAATAGAGGACGCCACTTCCAGGTGGGCAGTTTGGCGGCAGGACGACAATGGAGGCACTTTTCTGGTCGCCTCTGGCCTTACCGAAGCAGAGGCCCGGAGCCGGGCGGAAGCCCTGGAAGCCACGGGCCATAAGCAGACCTATTGGGCGGCGCGGGGGTAGGGGTCCGCATTCGAATCATGTTTCGTGGAGAACCCGGCGCGGCTCAGTCGCCACCGCTCTCCAGCTTGCCATTCGCCGGAACCCATCGATGGTGGCGCTCTACGTGCGCCCCTCGGATTTGGAAAAACCATCTCAGCCTCCTGCTTCTTCCCAACTGCCTGCCGCTGAACCTCTCCCGCCGGAATCCTCTCCGGTGCCGGATCGTCCAGCGCCGTCTCGCTGGTGGCGGGCGGACTTTCCCTTTTCGCCCGCTTCGTTCCCATTTTTTTACGGGTGGGTCATCGTCTTTGGCGCCACTATTGGAGCGCTTTTCAGCATTCCGGGCCAGACCATGGGCTTCAGCGTGTTCACGGAGGTGCTCATGGAAAAACTGGGCCTCTCCCGGGTGGCGCTCAGCACCGCCTACTGCGTGGGCACCGTGGCCAGCGGGCTGACGCTGCCCGCGCTGGGCCGCCTGCTGGACCACTGGGGCGCCCGGCGCATGGTGGTGGCCTCCGCGCTAGTCACCGGCGCGGTCCTGTTTTATCTGAGCCAAGTGGCGAGGATCACGGCCGGAGTCGCCTCGGTGTTGCCGGACGCCTGGCGAATGGGGGTGGCCTTTGCGGCCATCTGCCTGGGCTTCTACCTCATCCGCGCTTCCGCGCAGGGAGTGCTGACGATGACTTGCCGGAACGCCATGGGGAAGTGGTTCGACGTTCGGCGTGGCTTAGCCGTTTCCATCAGCGGGCTGGCGATTTCCTTCGGATTCTCCGTCGCACCAAAGCTTCTGGACGAACTCATCAAGCGCTTCGAATACGATGGCGCCTGGCTTCTCCTGGGGATTCTGAGCATCGCCGTCATGGCGCCCTTTGGCTGGCTGATCTTGCGGGACAATCCCGAAGAAGCAGGCCTTCAGATGGATGGCCCCAACCCGCCAATACCGAAGAAGGAAAATCCGGACATGCGCATCGTCCGCGAATACCCCCGCCGCGATGCCCTGCGCACCTATTCCTTCTGGGTGTTCAACCTGTCCTTCTCCTTCTTTGCCCTCTACTCCACGGCCTTCACCTTTCACATTGTGTCGCTGGGGAAAGAGTTTGGTTTCTCTAAAGACTTCATCATCACCCTCTTTGTGCCCATGGCGACGGTCAGCGTGGGAACAAACCTCGTCTTCGGTGCCATCAATGCCCGCACCCGGCTGAAGTTTCTGCTCTTCCTCATGAACCTCGGCGCCGTGGTGGGCGCCATCGGGTTGCTCTATTTGAACAGTCCCATTGGCGTGCCGGCTTACGTCGCTGGCAACGGAATCTGCGGCGGCGCTTTCTCCTGCCTCACCAGCATTGTCTGGCCCCGCTTCTTCGGCCGCCGCTGGCTGGGCGCCATTGCCGGGGTAGGGATGTCCAGCATGGTCATCGCCAGCGGCCTCGGCCCCATCATGTTCGGCGCGGCTGCCCAGGTGACAGGTTCTTATCACTTTATCCTGCTCGTCTCAGTGTCCGTTCCCGCTGTCTTGGCAGTTCTCAGCCTTTGGGCCGACAATCCACAGCGGACACTGCAAGCTCCCGAATAAACCACTGATGACGCAGATGGCCCTGATGCGATGAAATCAACGCCGCCAGCCAGGAATACCTGCTTCTTCAGAAAGTCTCCCCATCTCCCCATCTCCTTGTCTCCTTGTCTCCTTGTCTGGGAGCAAGAAGACGTCCGCTCCCCAAACTTTCCCTCTATCCCTCAGGCCTTTCACGCTTCTTCGGAACCAGCGCCACCGCGCGGCACCAGCCCGCGCTGGCGCCTTCGATTTTCACCGGCAGGCAGGACACCAGAAACCCATGGGCCATCGGAATGCGGTCCAGGTGACAGAGCTTTTCAATCTGGCAATACTCCGCCGTGAGACCCGCGAAGTGCGCCGGCCAGAGGTGACGGCCGTCGCCGGTCTTTCGGTAGTCCGCCTTCATGTGGGCAAAGGGCCGGTCCAGGGTGTAGGCGTCGATGCCAATCACCTTCACGCCCTGTTCCACCAGCCAAAGCGTGCCGTCCCGTCCCAGGCCTGGCTGTTGAAAGTACGCCTTGGACTCCAGGCGCGCGTCCGCACCCGTCTGCAGGAGCACGATGTCCCCCGGTTTCAACGAATAGTCGATCACTGCCAGGGCCTGCTTCAGATCCTCGACCGTGATTTCCTCGCCATCCGCCTTGTGCCGGAAATCCAGCCGCACGCCGGGGCCGAAACACCATTCCAGCGGCACTTCATCGATCCGCCTCGCCGGTTTTCCTCCCGACTCCGGGCCGTAGTGATAGGGGGCGTCCACATGCGTGCCGGTGTGAGTGATGGCCTTGACGGTCTCCAATGCCCAGCCCAGTCCCCCGGATTCTTTCAGGTCCTTGCGTTTCGCTCCGAAGAGGAACTTCAAGTGCCAGAACCCCTTCTTGTGATCCGTGTAGCGGATCTTTGGCGGCATGGGCTCAGATACCGCGCCGTGCTGAAGCGGTACGCTCAGATCGATGATTTCGTATCCGTCCAGCATGAGGGGAGAAAAGGCGTGAAGAGGGAAGCTCAGTTCGGTAGCGGCAGCTCCTTCCTCCGCGCCACCACCTTTTGCCAGGTCCACCACAGCCAATACGGCACGTTCACCAGGAAGATGGCCAGCAGCGCCTCGTTGTTAGCGAACTCCAGGTGCATCACCGCGTAGATGCTACGGTGCAGGACAATCATGCCGAGACCGATCGCCAGGGCCCAAGGGCGGTTCTTCAGGGCCAGCAGGGCGAACAGTTCCAGGAAAAACGCTCCGCCCGCCATCATCCGGCTCAGCATGGGATGTTCCACCACCCAGAAGGCGTAAAAGGGATTGCCCGCGTAGGCGGGGTTCAGCAGTTCGTAGTATTCCTGGCGCTGGGACTTTACCAGGTCATAGGACAGGTAGGGCGCGTTCCACACCCACAGCCCCATTGAGTTGAAGAGCTTGCTCAGCCCCGCCACCACATAGGTGGCCGCGACGACGGCCTGGGTGTAGTAGATGTAGTATCCACGGATGTCGATCCCGGGCCGGAAAGGGTAGGGCTTTTTGTGCCAGCGCTGCCAGCCCCAGACCCACCACGCTACGCCTACCTGCGCCAGCAGGCCCAGAGTCACAATCTGGTGGGAATGCCCGATGCCGCCCTGGCTGTTGGCGTAGGTGCGGATCAGCGTGTGCAGCAGAGCCACGATGGGCAGCACCACCGGCAGCCCTTTACCCGCCACGTAGCAGAGCATGCAGACAACCGCGATGGCCAGAAAGGCGTGGAAAAACCAGCCATTCCCCAACCGGGTCTCAAAGTCCCAGCCGGCGTGCAGCCAGGTCAGGTCAAAGAATTGCGCAATGCCGTTCGGGCCTTTCTGGTCGGTGTCCTGATAGGGGTGATCTTTCAAGAACTCCCGCACCACCACCACGGCGAAAAACAGCCGCATGAAGAACCACTCCCAGCGGTAGGCAGGGACAGGAACGAATCCTTCGCGGAACCACTGCGCGGCCCGCGCTTTCCATCCGGGGGCTTGGCTCATTCTTCGTCCGTTTCGGAAAATTCGTAGGGCGGTTGTGGCGGCGCGCCTTCCACGGCGGGCAGAGTCGCCACCACGCGGGCCCCTTCCACGAGACGATTGTCTTGCGCGCTGATGGCTACCTCCACCAGTTGCAGTCCTCCGGTCAGGTGCCGGTAGTCCGCTTTCTGGTAGGAGCGCTCCCGCAGAAACTTCAGGACCTTCAGTCCGCTGGCCTCCCGCACGGCCATGGTGTCCGCCAGCTTGTCTTCCCCATCCGGCAGCACATAGCGCGGCTGGTAGTCCGGACTGGCGGTTTGCCGGCGCTCCTCTTTCTCGGCGATCTCCGTTCGGAAACTCTTGTACTGCTTCGTGATCCGGGCGGGCCGGTAGCCGGTGTGAAAGAAGACCGGAAGCGGCTGTCCTTCGCCGTCCGCCAGGTAACAATAGCGCAGCGGTTCCGGGCTGGGATTGGAATACATGGAGAACGGAGAAAACGGATAAAACTCTCCAATCACCAGAGACAGAACGATAAAGAGCAGGACGGGAAAGATAAAGTGCCGCCGCAGCGGACGGGTCCACACCATAAACCGCGACCATTTCGAATCCCCAGACGACGCCGGTCCCGCCGGAGGGGAATCTGGAGAAGGGGGGACTGCTCTGGCGTCGGACATCTGGTTTGAGGCGATGGGGTCAGGGGCGAGACGGGGTCCTTGAAGCTGGCATCGCTCAGACAGAGCGCAAGTCCTGGAATGGGCGCTCTTTCATCCGGTTGCTGGAGCTATTTGCGCCACCGTGTCTACCTATTCGGAGGCCGGCGCCATCACCCCAAACTTGTGGACCGTGGTCTGCCGGTAGGTTTCCCCTGGACGGAGCAAGGTGCTTGGAAAAGAAGGCACGTTCGGGCTGTTCGGAAAGTGCTGGCATTCCAGGCAGAGCGCGGATTGAGGCCCAAAGGCGCGCCCCTGAAACTGAAGCTTCCCGTTCAGGCCGTTGGCCGTGTAAAGCTGCACCCCCGGCTCGGTGGTCCAGACTTCCATGAACCGGCCGCTCTGGGGATCCTCCACCCGGGCGGCCATTTCCAGGGCACCTTCGCCGTGGTCCACCACGTAGCAGTGGTCGTAGCCTCCTTCCACCTCCGCCAGCCGCGAACCGATCGGGTGAGGTTTCAGAAAGTCGAAAGGCGTCCCTTTCACCGGAAGGAGTTTTCCAGTGGGGATTTTCCGTTCGTCCGCGTCCAGGACTTGGTGAGCGTTTAGAGTCAGCTGGTGGTCCAGCACATCCCGGCCGCTGGAGAGTCCCGCCAGGTTCCAATAGGCGTGATTCGTCAGGTTGACATGCGTGGCCCGATCCGATCTCGCCCGGTACTCGAGCCACAGGGCATTGTCCTCGGTCAGCCGGTAGGTGACACTTATTTTTAGATTACCGGGAAATCCTTCGTGACCATCAGGGCTTTCGTGAATCAGTCGCACGGCGACAAAGCCTTCTCCCGTTTCTGCTTTGCCTTTCCAATGCTGCCGCTGCAGGCCTGTCTTGCCACCGTGAATGTGAACGCCGGTCTTCGCGTTCACGGTTTTCAGATCGTAGCGTTTCTCTCCGATTGTGAACCCACCCCCGTCGATCCGGTTCGCGTAGCGGCCCACCACGGAACCAAAGAGCGGATGACCGGCCAGGTAGTCGTCGAAGGTTTCCAGCCGCGGGGTTATCGTGTCCAGCTTACCTTCCCGGTCAGGGGTCTCCACGGACACCAGCGTGGCTCCCCAGTCCATGACGCGGGCCCGCAGGCCGTGGGCATTGGTCAGGGTGTAGAGGTGCACTTCTGCTCCACCCTCGGCTTCTGGCAGGCGACCGAAGACTTCGCTCTCCACATTCTGTGCCAGCGCAGCGAAGGGAATCGCGGCAAGAGCGAGGCTGAGAAACACAAAAAACGGGCGAATTCCAGAGGTAAGGGTGGGGGGCATGGTGGAAGCATCTTGGAAATTCCCCAATCTTGGGTCAATGTTTCCTCGTGAAACCCAGCCCTTCCTTCTTCTTTTCGGTCTCTCTTCTACTTTCCAGCGCGGCGGCTTCGTTCGCTGAAGACTGGCCCCGCTTCCGCGGACCCCATCAGGACGGTATCTCCACTGAAAGCGCGTGGAAACGGGACTGGCCGGACAGCGAACCGCCCGTCGTCTGGCGGGCCCGGACCAGTACGGGGTTCTCCTCCATGGCCGTGGCGGACGGAAAGCTTTTTACCCTGGGGAACGTGGACAATCAGGACATCGTCTACGCCCTGGACGCCAACTCCGGAGCGGAACTCTGGACACACGCCTACGACAGCGATCTGGACCCGAAGTTCTTCGAAGGCGGCCCCACTTCCACCCCGGCGGTGGATGGAGACGTGGTTTACACCTTGGGTCGTCATGGAATTCTGAACTGTCTGAAAACCGCTGACGGCAGCGTGGTGTGGACCCGCGACCTGAAGGCCGAGCACGGTTTCAGCCTTCCCAGTTGGGGCTTCTCCGGATCGCCCGTGGTCTTGGGAGACCTCTTGCTGCTAAATGTCAGCGGCGGCGGCGCGGCGGTGAAAAAGAGCACCGGCGAACTGGTCTGGAAGTCTGACAACGGCGAGGCCGGCTACTCCACGCCCTACCTGTATGAGGAAGGCGGCAAGACCATTGCCATTTTCAGCACGGGCCGCGAGTTCATCGGGCGCGACGCAGCCACCGGCACCCAGCTTTGGAGCCTGCCCTGGAAAACGAACTACGGCGTCAACGCTTCCGATCCCATCGTCCATGACGGCCAACTCTTCATCGCCTCCGGCTACCGGAAAGGCTGCGGCCTGTTCAAACTGGGCGGCGCCGAGCCCGAGAAGGTTTGGCAAAACCGCGACCTCCGCACCCAGATGAACCCGGCGGTCCTCATCGATGGCTTCATCTACGGAACCGACGGCGACCAGAACGCCCGCAACGTACCGCTGAAATGCCTGGACTGGAAAACCGGCGCCACCAAGTGGGAAGAACCCGGCATCGGCACCGGCGGCGTCATCGCCGCGGACGGCACCCTCATCGTCCTGAGCGCCAAAGGCGAACTCATCCTGCTCCCGGCCACCTCCGAAGGCTTCAAACCCACCCTCCGCATGCAGGCCCTCGGCGGCAAATGCTGGACCGCCCCCGTCCTCGCCAACGGCAAGATCTACTGCCGCAATGCCGACGGCGACCTGGTGTGCCTGGATGTGAGTGGTTCCTGAACGGTTGATGGAAAACCACACTGGGAGCGAAGCGGACAGAGACGGAGTGAAACGAAGTCAAAGAACACAGAGGGCACAGAGATTTTTGACCACGGATATCTCAGATGGCACGGATATTTTTTGGGTTTGTGAGAGCCGTTGAAAATCGGTTCGCGTATCTGGTTTCCGTGCCGCTTTGATCCGCTTTAAACGAGGTGATTCGAGCAGCCAAAGAGCCAACGCTTCACCCCAAGTCCATCTGTGCTCTCTGTGTCATCCGTGGTCAAAAACCGGTTCGTTTTCCCACGTCCGTTCGGCGATCATGAGAGATGGGTTTTGATTGAAGGGGCTCTTTCGTCTGTGTATGAGGGAGAGTCCTTACCCCCCAACGAGTTCACCTCTACCCTCCCCATCTCATGAGCGAGAACCTCCCCCCAAACCGGCGCGATTTTTTGAAAACCTCCACCACCGCCGGTCTGGCCGCAGCGGCTTCCGTGGCGGGGTGGCAGACAGGCTGGGCGCCCTTTGTGCGTGCCAGCGAGAAGGCCGGAAAGACCTACCGCGTGGCTCTGATCGGTTCCGGGTGGTGGGGGAAGAACATTTTGGTGGAAGCGCTCGACTTGGGCGGCTGTGAAGTCGTGGCGTTGTGTGACGTGGACGAAGACGCTCTCGACATCGCGGCGGATGACGTGGATGCCATGACGGGGAAAATACCGGCGAAATACAAGGACTACCGCGAACTCCTCGAAAAGGAAAAAGTAGACATCGCCATCATCGCCACGCCGGACCACTGGCATGCGCTCCAGACCATTGCCGCCGTACAGGCAGGGGCGCACGTCTTTGTGGAAAAACCGACCGGTCACACCATTCTGGAAAGCCGCGCCATGGTGAACGCGACGCGCGCCACGGACCGAGTGGTGCAAGTGGGCTTGCACCGGCGCATCGGTCCGCACCATGTCTCCGGAATGAAATTCCTCAAGGACGGTGGCGCTGGCCAGATTGGCATGGTGCGGATGTTTGCCCACGGCGGCGGCGGCCCGGAGCAGCCCACGCCGAACAGCCCGGTGCCCGAATGGATTGACTGGGATCTCTACTGTGGTCCCGCGCCCCTGCGGCCGTTTAACCGTAAAATTCACCCGGGCGGCTTCCGGAATTTCCTGGACTTCGCCAACGGCACCCTGGGCGACTGGGGCGTGCACTGGCTGGACCAGGTCCTGTGGTGGACGGATGAAAAATATCCGAAGAGCGTCCATTGCTCCGGCGGCAGGCCCATCAAGGGACCACCGGTCTTGAATGACGAAGCGCAATCCACCGACGCGCCGGATCACCAGGTGGCCACCTACGAGTTCGAAAACTTCACCGCCGTGTGGGAGCACCGCCGCTTCGGCGGGAACGAGGCGGAGAAAAGCAAAGTAGGTTGCTACTTCTACGGCACCAAAGGCACCTTCCACATGGGCTGGCGCGACGGTTGGACTTTCTACCCGGACAAGAAAGGCGAACCGGAGGTTCACGAAGATCCGCACTTCGACAACGAGCAGGACGGCCACAACGTGAAACTCCTCTGGCGGGATTTCCTGGAGGCCATCGAGACCGGCCGCCGCCCCGTGGCGGACGTGGAGGTGGGTCACCTCTCTACAAATCTGAGCTTGTTAGGAATGCTTTCCTGGAAGCTGGGCCGTAGCATCACATGGGATGGAGAGAAAGAACGCATCCCTGGAGATGACGAAGCGAACGCGCTGCTGAAGCGAGAGTACCGGGGAGAGTGGGAGTATCCGGTCTAGGCAGAATGGCACTCGGTTAAGCGCGGCGACCGGTCAAGTCGAGCCCTTCGACGGCGGCGACTGGCACTGACAGATCGCCGATGAAATCGCTAAACCGGGGTCTCAGGGCCGGAGGGCCAACGGCCCGGCGCATACCAGCCTGGGGGGCGAGCCCCAGGAAAACGGGTCCCCATGAATATCGAGGGCCGTAGGTCCGGCGCATCCCCCC